>NZ_NFLF01000009.1 GCF_002160765.1 Lachnoclostridium sp. An138 | reverse complement strand
GGCAGAGGTGGAAGCACGGTAACGTGTGGAGCTGACTGTTACTAATAGGTCGAGGGCTTGACCAAAAAGCGAAGAAAGCGGCTGGACGCAAGGCTGTGGAAGGAGGAGTGCTTGCACTCCGGAAGGAAACAGGCGAAGCGGACAGACATTTGCGAAGCAAAAGGCACGAGGAAGAAGCGAAGCGGATTCCGAGTGACCGGTTTCTGAGCGAATACAGCCAATGTTTTCGCAAAGCGTCATAGGATAGAAAAAAGTCTTAAAAATGGATTGACAGTATATAGTTTTGAAGGTATAATTCAAATGATATGGCCCGATGGCTCAGTTGGTTAGAGCGCCGCCCTGTCACGGCGGAGGTCGTGGGTTCGAGTCCCATTCGGGTCGTTTATCGAAGATAATTCGATATATAGTGTGCAGTATGTATTCGTACATACAAGGTACAAATGGGATCTTAGCTCAGCTGGGAGAGCATCTGCCTTACAAGCAGAGGGTCATAGGTTCGAGCCCTATAGGTCCCATTTATACAGCAAAAGCTGTTTAAGTGCCGATGTGGCTCAATTGGCAGAGCAGCTGATTTGTAATCAGCAGGTTATCGGTTCGAGTCCGATCATCGGCTTGAGCGGAATATGGAACGAGCATCAGTCGTTGACGGACCGCATTCATATTTGTTTGGGGGAATTCCCGAGTGGCCAAAGGGGGCAGACTGTAAATCTGTTAGCTGTGCTTTCAGTGGTTCGAATCCACTTTCCCCCACTCTGATTTGTCTGATAGAGATAAGTCACATTAATTAAATATCGCGAGGTGGAGCAGTCTGGAAGCTCGTCGGGCTCATAACCCGAAGGTCACAGGTTCAAATCCTGTCCTCGCAACTTGGGCGCACGAAGCAGTTGTATTCGTGCTCCTGTTTTATAAAAGCCCAGATAGCTCAGTTGGTAGAGCAGAGGACTGAAAATCCTCGTGTCACTGGTTCGATTCCGGTTCTGGGCATGAAGAAAAGAAAACCCTTATAATTATTGCGTTTGCAGTGATTGTAAGGGTTTTTTGTTATTCGTGGGAATTTTCTTCCGGACAGCGCAAATTGGATAAAAGTGAATATGATAAAACAAAAGGACAAAGAGGAGCGATGGGAGGGAGGTTCGCCTGATGGATGAAAAAACAAAGAAATGGCTGAAGGCAGCTCTTGTCCGGGCAGTCAGAACGACAGCGCAGACGGCTATAGCCATGATAGGCACGACAGCTGTGACGATAGGCGATGTAAGTTGGCTTATGGTACTGAGCGCAGCCGGGCTTTCGGGAATTTTGTCTCTGCTGACCTGTATGGCTGGGCTTCCTGAAATCAGGGAATCTGAGATCAGGAATAAAGAGGAGTAAAAGACAGTCTGCCGGGTCTGTATCGAATAAAAATGAATCATGAATAATGAAAAGGAGGCAGATATGCGTATTAATGTGCATGCCGGTCATAATCCGGCAGGAATGACGGCCTGCGGGGCGGTTGGATTGATAAATGAAAGCACAGAGAACAGGAAAGTAAAAAATGAGGTAATCCGGCTGTTAAAAATGCGGAATGATACAGTTTATGACTGCACAGTGGATAACGGAAAAAATCAGACAGATGTTTTGAGGAAAATCGTAGAAAAATGTAATGCTCACGAAGTAGATCTGGATATAAGTATTCATTTTAACAGTGCCGCGAATGATTCAAATGGTGATGGAAAGACGACAGGAACGGAAGTATACGTATATTCCGCTGCCAGCAGCGCAGCTCCATTTGCGGCCCGGGTATGCAGGGAGATAGAGTCTCTGGGGTTCAAAAACCGCGGCGTAAAATACAATCGAGGCCTGTATGTTCTGAAAAATACGAAAGCCCCGGCAATGTTGATAGAATGCTGTTTTGTAGACGACAGAGACGATGTAAAGCTGTACAGCTATGAGAAAATGGCAGCGGCGATTGTCCGGGCCATTACCTGACAGAAATAAAAAAAGCGGTCTGCCTGGAATCCGAAAGGATTCTCTGGCATCCGCGTTGTTTTCGAGGGAGTGGGGCTTCCTCACGGAAGCCCCTGAGTGTTATGAATGAAATACTGATATGTGTTCCTGCTACGATTAATAATATATCAGATAATTAAGGCTAAAGTGTGTACAATCTCTAAAAAAAATATAATCAGAATTAAGAATTTCTTACGAAAACGGGAAGAAATACAAAATTCAGGATGGCGTGGCTGTTTTTGGCATCTGATAAAGAGAAGATGACACGTCTGAAGCCTGAAGGCTGCGCATCATATGATAATATACAGGTATCAACAGGGCGCAGGCTCCTGCCCAGGCCAGTGGGCTGGCAACGCAGACACCGGTATAGCCGATATAAGATGTCAGAATGGCTGTGGCGCCGATGCGCATGACAAGCTCAATGATGCAGGCGGCAAAGGGAGCAGCTGCATTCTGCATGCTCTGAATGGAAGAGCGGTAGACCGCCAGAAGACCAAGCAGCAGATAAAAAGGAGCCACGCAGAGAAGATAACCGTTGGAATACCGGATGATTTCCTCTGTGGGATTCGTGAGGAACAGAAGAACGATAAAGCTGCGGAATATCAGAATGCCGACGCACATCAAAATATTCAGCAGTTCCGTCTGAATCAGACAGGCATTTACGCCTTGGCGGATACGTTCCTTTTTTCCGGCTCCATAATTCTGAGCCACGTAACTGGAAATGGCGGACATCATGGCGTTGTTTACCAGAACGGATACCTGGTCGGCTTTTGTGGCTGCCGTATATCCGGCGACAGCGGCGGAACCAAGCCCGTTGACCGAAGCCTGCATGGCAAGCTGTCCGATACACATGACAGACATTTGGAAGCCCATGGGAAAGCCGAGCTTCAGATGCTCCATTACAGCGCTTCCGAGCTCACAGAAATCTGCTTTTCTCAGCCGGATCACGTTATAAGAACGGAGAGCGACAGCCAGGCAGCCAAGAGCGGAAAGAAACTGGGACAGTACAGTCGCCCAGGCCGCGCCGGCGACACCCATCTGGAAGGGCATAATAAACACGATATCCAGCACAATGTTCAGCAGGGAAGAGAACACGAGAAAGTAAAGCGGCGTTCTGCTGTCCCCAAGGGCTCTCAGAATATTGGAAATCATGTTATAAAAAACCGTAGCGCCGGTGCCGAGCAGGATAACAAACATATACTCCCAGGACTGGCGGTAAATATCCTGGGGTACCTGAATCCAGTTCAGAATCGTATGGGAGAGGCCGCAGCAGAGAGCGGTGATGATCACTGTAAAAAGGATGGAGAGAAGGGCAGAGGCTGCGATGCTCTGTCTCATGCCCTTTTCATCCTGGGCCCCGTACTTCTGGCCCAGACAGATGCCGAAACCGTTTGTAAAGCCCTGAATAAAGCACAGAACAAAATAGATAATCATACTGCTGGAGCCCACGGCGGCCAGAGCCGGGGCGCCCAGAGTGCGTCCGACAATGACGGAGTCGGCAAGTGTGTAAAAGAGCTGAAACAGATTTCCGCCTATGACGGGGAGAGAAAATTTCAGCAGGACCCGAAAAGGATTCCCTTCCGTAAGATTCCGGGAAAGCGCTTGCGCCTTCCGCTCATCTGAGAGATTTTTTTCTTTGATATTCTGAAACATCGTTTTCATTTCTCCTTGAAAATCATAAATCATAAAATTATAATGAAGCCATGATGGAACAGCGGACAATAAAAGTAGATCATGAGTTAAAAGAGCTGTGCACGCATGGCACGGCGGCGTTTCCCATGACGGTCAATCACGACGATCTCCTTTGCTTTCAGGGCAGCTGCATGGCCTGTCACTGGCATGAGGACATTGAAATCATAGTGGTGCGCCGCGGGACTGTACGGTATCAGATATATCAGCAGTCGCTGGTTCTCACGAAAGGACAGGCGCTGCTGGTCAATTCCAATGTGCCGCACAGTGCGGTCCCGGTGGATAACAGCCATGTGCTTCTGTGCACGATTATTATTCAGCCGGAATTTCTGTATGGATTTCCGGGGAGCGATATGGAAAGAAAGTATTTCCGTCCGTTCTGCGGAAACTCCCGTATTCCCTGTATCCTTCTGGAAGGGAAGGATGAAGAGGGGCAGGAGAAGCTGGAGCTTCTGCGCAGGGTGGAAACGTATTTCCAGGAACGCCCCTTTGGCTTTGAACTGAAGATCCAGAGCCTGCTTCTGGATTTCTTTTTCCGGATCTTTTCAGATAACCAGGAAAAAGTCGGAAGAGGAACAGCGGCCGATGGAGAAAAACTCCGTCGTCTTCAGATTCTGCTCGACTATCTCCACGCGCATTACGGAGAAACTGTTTCCCTTCAGGACCTGGCTGCGCAGGTACATCTTGGCAGGGAAAGCTGCAGCCGTTTTTTTAAAGAAATGACAGGAAAGACCATTACCCGGTATCTGGAAGATTACCGGATAGGCCAGAGCCTGCCCCTCCTTCTCGCAGGCAATCTTACAGTCGCCCAGATCGCGGAACTCACAGGCTTCAGCAGTGCCAGCCGCTATGCCCGTGCTTTCCGGGAGCGGATGGGCGGAAATCCAAAGGAATATTTACTTCATAAATCATAAGGAAACGGAAGCTGTATTTCCATTCAGATATTGCAGAAATTAAGACAGATATTGACGATTCTGAAACAGAAACAGAAAAAGAAAAACCCTGAAAACCCGGCAGAGCCTGAGTTTTCAGGGTTTTAATCAGTGGAAGCAATGGGGCTCGAACCCATGACCTCTCGCGTGTGAGGCGAACGCTCATCCCGGCTGAGCTATGCTTCCGTGATGGACCTGAAGGGATTCGAACCCTCGACCTCTGCGTTGCGAACGCAGCGCTCTCCCAACTGAGCTACAAGCCCGGATTACTTACTGTCAAAGAATATTTTAGCACGTTGCAGAAAAAAATCAAGTAAAAGTATGAAATGTTTGTAAAATTGAAAGAAAAGATTTCTGGAAAGGGAGCGGATGGAGACGAAAAAAGGATGAGAGAAAGATAAGAGAAAGATAAGCGAAAGATGAGAGAAAGATGCCAGACGGACGCGATTGACATACGGAATTGCGGAACGTATACTGAACATGAAGCAGAAGAATTCAGGAGGAGAATAAAATGATTTCTTTTGAAAATGACTATTCAGCCGGGGCGCACCCGAAAATTCTGCAGCGGCTGATGGAGACAAATATGGAGCCGCTGCCCGGTTATGGAGTGGATCATTACTGTGAAAATGCAGGAAGAAAAATTCAGGAAGCCTGCGGCTGTCCCGGGGCACAGGTCTATTTTCTGACGGGAGGCACTCAGACGAACGCGGTGATCATTTCTTCCATATTGAAGTCATACGAGGGCGTAATTGCGGCGGAGACAGGCCACGTCAATACCCATGAGGCCGGAGCGATCGAATATACCGGACACAAGGTGCTGGCGCTGCCGGAACATCAGGGCAAGCTGGACGCCGGAGAGATCCGGACATATCTGAAAGATTTTTATGAGGATGAAAGCTATGAACATGAGGTCTTTCCGGGAATGGTTTATCTGTCCTGGCCGACAGAGTACGGTACGCTGTACAGCCGGAAGGAACTGGAGGATATCGCTGTCGTATGTCATGAATACGAGATACCGCTCTTTCTGGACGGGGCCCGTCTTGGCTATGGACTGATGAGTCCGGAGGCGGACATGAAACTCCCGGACATAGCTGAAATCTGCGATGTATTTTACATCGGCGGAACGAAGGTGGGAGCTCTCTGCGGAGAAGCTGTGGTATTTCCCAGGGGAAACGCGCCGAAGCATTTTATGACAATGGTGAAGCAGCATGGAGCGATGCTGGCGAAAGGACGGCTGCTGGGCGTTCAGTTCGACGCGCTTTTTACGGACAACCTGTACCTGAATATCAGCCGGAATGCGATCCAGATGGCGGAAAGGCTGAAGGCTCTTCTGCACGAAAAGGGGCTGACATTTTACCTGGAATCTCCGACCAATCAGCAGTTTGTGATTCTGGAAAACGAGACTTATAAAAGGCTTCGGGAGCATGTGGCCTTAAGCTTCTGGTCAAAATATGACGAGGCACATACCGTTGTGCGCTTTGCCACGAGCTGGTCCACGACGGAAGAGGATATGGAAGAGCTGGAGAAACTGCTGTAAAAGCAGGAAAGGCAGAAAAAACAGTTAAGGTGGCAAAGACAATCAAGGCAGCAGGGATAGCAGTGACAGTCAAAGCAGGAAGGGCAGAGGCAGCAGAAGAACTGTGCCGGCTGGATAACTGAGAACAAGGAACCGGAGAATCATAGGGAGTGTGGCGGAATGAAAAGAAAAATAGAGCTGAAAATAGAGGCCTGTTACGGAGATTTGCGGCCTTCGGAAAAAAGAGCGGCAGATTATATTCTGGAACATATGGAGGAAGTGAAAACACTGCCTCTTGACCGCCTGGCGGAGCGCTGCCAGGTCAGCCAGCCCACGGTGATGCGTATGATCAAAGCTCTGGGTTTTGGCGGTTACAGGGAATTCCGCTATGCGGTGGTGGAAGAGTTCGCGCAGTCAAATGGCAGGGAACAGGGCTTCCGGGCCATGTACGGTTATTCTCTGACTGGCAGGGAAAGGACAGAGGAGATACCTGAAAAGATTGTAGCTGCAGCAGGAAACATGGCAGGGGAGATGCTGAAAAATATTTCTCCGAAAATATTCTGCCAGGTGATTGAGATGCTGAACCAGGCAGGGAGAATCGATATCTACAGCGTGGAAAATTCCAATGTGACAGCCCAGGATCTCCTTACAAAACTTCTTTATCTGGGACTGGACTGCCGGCATTTTGATGATACCTATCACCAGAGAATTTGTGCCGGAAATCTGAAAAAAGGAGATGTGGCCATCGGCGTATCCTACTCCGAAAATTCCCGGGATACGGTAGAGGCGGTGAAAGCGGCCAGAAAAGCAGGGGCGTCCACGATTGTGATTACGAATTTCAGGGATTCCCTGATTACCCGATATGCGGATTTGCTCCTTTGCACCAGCCAGGATCAGTTTTTTTATGGGGATGCGATCTTTTCGAGGACGACGCAGCTGCTGATCGTAGATATGATTTATATGGGACTGCTCACCTCAGATTATAACCGGTATGTGAAGGTTCTCAACAGAAACAGCCAGATTGTGCAGGACAAAGCATACCCTTAATTGACAAGGCGAGTATGCCCTTGTCAATTAAGGGTACCTTAAATTGGCAGGAGTACCTGTCTGAAAAGGAAAAAAATGCAGGAAAATGGAGCAGAGAAGGAAAAAAACGGCCAGAATCAGATGTATTTTTTCCGTACAATTTTCGGGAGAGGGGACGGGCAACCCCCGGTAAAAGGCGGGGGAGCGAAAGAAAAGGCTGAAAAACTGTAGATTTTCTACCGGGACCCGGACAGGAAACAGGATCTCGTGATGAAACGGAAAAGGGTAATGATATAAAAAAGAAAAGGACCTGTCTGAGAGGAGTCTCCGGCGCGGAATAAAGAGAAGATTTTGTAGAATTTCTACAAAATCTTCTCTTTTTTGGTTAACCGGGACTTTATAAAGGTTTCACCTCCTCTTGATTGAATGCGTTTCGGGGGATGGCTATAATACCAGTTGTCAAGGGAAAAACAGGAACAGAAAGCTTTCCGGAGAGAGGAGAATGAACATGCTGGAGCTGAAACATGTAAAGAAATCTTATGATAATGTAACGATTCTGGAAGATATCAACCTGCAGATTGAGGACGGAGAGATTGTTTCCATTCTGGGACCTTCAGACTGTGGAAAGACCACTCTTCTGAACCTGGTGCTGGGACTTACACCGGCAGACAGCGGAGAGATTATCTTTGACGGAAAGGATATCACGAATGTACCGATGGAGGAAAGGGGATTTAACATTGTATTTCAGGATTATGCACTGTTTCCCAACCTGAATGTGTACAAGAATATTACATACGGCCTGAAGAATAAACCGGATATCTCCACAAAAGAGGAAGTAGATGAGTTCATTGATCTGCTGGGACTCAGGGAGCATCTGGATAAAAAGATTGAGCAGCTTTCCGGCGGACAGAAGCAGAGGGTGGCTCTGGCGAGAACCATGGTGATGAAGCCGAAGATTCTGCTTCTTGACGAGCCCTTAAGCGCGCTGGATGGTGTGATTAAGGAATCCATCAAAGAAAAGATCAAAGAGATCGCAAGAGACTTCCATCTGACAACTATCATTGTGACCCACGACCCGGAAGAAGCGCTGACGCTGTCAGACAAGGTACTGATTGTAAATAAAGGATGTATCTCCCAGTACGGCGCGCCGCAGGAAATCATCACCAGACCTCAGAATAATTTCGTCAAGGAGTTCATTCTGAATCAGCTGGAGATTAAGAAGAATAACATCTTTGCTTTGTTTCAGCAGAATATGACCACAAGTATGCAGGCGGTGTAGAACCATGGTAAGAAAAGAAAGAGAAATCAAGACAATCTATGCTCTGGTTCTGGCTGTATTCGCGGTCTTTCTGGCAGTTCCCATCATCAGGCTCCTGATGGAGTCTTTTGTGGGGGAAGCCGGAACCGGAGTCGGGAATTATGTGGAGGTCCTCACAGAGAGAGGTTTTATGACGGCGCTGGGAAACAGCGTGACAGTCTCGGTCTGCAGCGCTTTACTGGCGACAGTGCTTGCTTTTTTTCTGGCATACAGTATACAATATACAAATTTAAATAAAAACTTCAAGTCTCTGATACGGACTCTGGCAGTGCTTCCCATGCTGCTTCCTACGATTACCTATGGATTTGCCATTATCTATTCCTTTGGAAAGCAGGGACTGCTCACAAAACTTTTTGGAAGACAGCTTTTTGATATCTATGGATTTAATGGACTGCTGTTCGGCTATGTGATTTATACGCTGCCTATCTCGTTTATGCTGATTCTGAATACGATGGGCTTTATTGACAAGAAGTTTATGGTGGTATCCAGGGTCATGGGGGACAGCGCGGCCCGGACCTTCTGGCAGACAATTATCCGTCCGCTGCTGGGAACGCTGGCAGCCTCCTTCGTACAGTGCTTTTTCCTCTGCTTTACGGATTACGGAATTCCGGCTTCCGTGGGCGGCGAGTATGAGGTGATTGCGACGGTTCTCTACAATGAAATGCTGGGAAGCATCCCGAATTTCAACAGGGGCGCCGTGGTTGCCATGATGATGCTGATTCCCTCCGTACTCAGCATTGCTCTTCTGAAATATCTGGAGCGGTACAATGTACGGTACAGCAGGATTTCCCAGATTGAGCTGAAGAAAAATCCCGTGAGAGACGGTGTATGCGCCGCAGGCTCCTCGCTGATTATCATTTCGGTCCTGGCTATTTTCGCGGTTATCTTTGTGGTGCCGCTGGTGCAGGAATGGCCTTATCAGGTGAGCTTTACCCTGGAGCATGTACAGGCGGTACTGAATGACAGCAGCCTGTTTGGAGTCTACAAGAACTCGATTTTTGTGGCGGTGTGTACGGCGCTTGCAGGGCTTCTGATTACATATGGAGCGGCGCTGGCCACCGCGAGGAGCGGACTGAACGGAAAACTGAAAGGAGTCATTGACGCCATAGCGCTGGTGACAAACACGATTCCCGGAATGGTAATCGGTATCGCGTTCATGTTCATTTTCTCAGGTACGCCGCTTCAGAATACCTTTCCGCTTATCATCCTGTGCAATGTGGTGCATTTCTTTTCCACGCCGTACCTGATGATGCGCAATTCCCTGTCGAAGCTGAACAGCTCCTGGGAGACGACGGCCTCTCTGATGGGAGACACCTGGATTAAAACCATCGTAAGAATTGTGACGCCCAATATGACATCCACGATTCTGGAGGTATTCAGTTATTACTTTGTAAACGCAATGGTTACGGTCAGCGCCGTTATCTTCATCGCGGGTGCAAGGACCATGGTGATTACCACAAAGATTAAGGAGCTGCAGTATTACACAAAATTCAATGAAGTATTTGTATTATCGTTATTTATCCTGGGAACCAATCTGCTGGTGAAGGGAATCCTGGGATATATGATAAAGAGAAAAGAAAAAAAGGAGAAATAAAACAATGAAAGCAAGAAAAATTTCTGTAATTTTAATGGCTGCCATTCTGGCAGGAAGCTTTTCCATGACTGGCTGCGGCCAGAGCGCCAATGCGGCGGGAGAAGAAGTTGTCATTTATTCCAACGCGGACGACGAGGCTGTAGAGGCCATGAAGAAGACGCTGGATGAAAACGGCTATGAGGGAAAATATCTGTTCCAGACCTTCGGTACCTCAGAACTTGGCGGCAAGGTGATGGCTGAGGGAACAGACATCGAAGCTGACCTGATTACCTTAAGTACCTTCTATATTGACGCGGCTCAGGAGGATCTGAACAGCGCGGACCAGAAGGATTACTGCGCTCCGATTACCTCTCAGGAGGGAACAATCATCGTCAATACGGAAGTGCTGGCGGAAAACAATCTGGATATGCCCACCTGCTTAAAAGATCTGACCAATCCGGAATACAAGGATCTGGTATCTGTGACAGATATCAAGAGCTCTTCTACCGCATGGCTTCTGATTCAGGCTCTGGTAAGCGAATACGGCGAGGATGGCGCAAAAGAGGTACTGTCCGGAATCTATGAAAACGCAGGCCCGCATATTGAGTCCTCCGGTTCCGCTCCGCTGAAGAAGGTACGGGCAGGCGAGGTAGCCATCGGATTTGGTCTGCGCCAGCAGGCGGTATCCGATAAGGCAGAAGGACTTCCCATTGATTTTGTAGACCCCACAGAAGGAAACTTCTCTCTGACAGAGTCTGTGGCTGTAGTGGACAAGGGAGATGATACGAATCCGCTGGCACAGGAGATGGCTGCGTGCATCATCACGCAGGGAAGAAGCGAGCTCCAGAAGTATTATCCCAATGCGGTATATGAAGGAGAGACTACAGATTCAGCCAACAGCTCCGCATACCCGAAGGTATTTCCGGAACCGCTGATCCTGGATCTGCTGGAGAAGCATCAGGAGCTGTCTGAAAGCTGCAAATAACAGCTGTAAGTAACGGCAGAAAATAACGGCTGAACATAACGGAAGGAACCAGTGTAAACAGGCTGGCGGGCCTTTCTCAGGCCCGCCGGCTCATTGGCTGAAAAGCAAAGAAAGAAATAAAAAAGGATAATAGAAAGAGGATAGAAACATGCCTGATTATAAGCTTCTGACACCGGGACCGCTGACAACAACGGAGACGGTGAAAAAGGAAATGATGTTTGACCACTGTACCTGGGATGATGATTACAAGCAGATTACCCAGAAGATCCGGAAGGAACTGCTGAAGCTGGCACACGTATCAGAGGAAGAGTATACGGCAGTGCTGATGCAGGGTAGCGGAACCTTCGGCGTGGAGTCAGTAATCGGAAGCTCTGTGGGAGATCAGGAGAAGATTCTGGTCTGCGCCAACGGAGCTTACGGGGAGCGTATGGCCGAAATCGCACAGAAAATGGGAAAGAATACGGTAGTTTACCGGGAAAACTACGACAGGATTCCGGACGCCGCAAAGGTAGCGGAAATGCTGAAAGAAGATCCGGAAATCACTCATGTGGGAATCATTCACAGTGAAACCACTTCCGGAATTCTCAACGATATTGCTGCGGTGGGAAAAGCCGTGAAGGCAGCAGGAAAGACCTTTATCGTGGATGCCATGTCCTCCTTCGCGGGAGTGGATATCGATGTACCGGGAATCGGAATTGATTTCCTTGTAAGCAGCGCGAACAAATGCGTTCAGGGCGTGCCCGGCTTCTCCTATATCATCTGCAGAAGAACCGCCCTTGCGGCCTGCGAGGGAAAGAGTAGAAGCCTGTCGCTTGATCTGTACGACCAGTGGGTAACCATGGAGAAAGATGGAAAATGGCGTTTTACTTCTCCGACCCATACGGTGCTGGCCTTCGCGAAAGCTCTGGAGGAGCTTCAGGAGGAGGGCGGAATCCAGGCCCGGGCAAAACGCTATCTGGAAAATAACCGGGAGCTGATTCGCCGGATGGAAGCTATGGGAATCCGTCCCTATATCGACGCGGAGCATCAGGGTCCCATCATTACCACCTTTTTCTATCCTGAGGGAAAACATTTTTCCTTTGATGAGATGTATCGTTATATTAAGGAGAGAGGCTATGCCATCTACCCGGGAAAGGTGACAGACGCGGATACCTTCCGGATCGGAAACATTGGTGAGATTTATCTGGAGGACATTGACCGGGTATGCGATACCCTGGAGGCCTTTTTAAAAGAACACTGTCAGGAGGTGGCATAGGATGAGCAGAAAAATCGAGGCAGTTATCTTTGACTGGGCCGGAACCACAGTGGATTACGGCTGCTTCGCTCCGGTGCAGGCTTTTATCACAGCCTTTGAGGAGTACGGAATTACACCCACCTTCGATGAGGTACGGGAGCCCATGGGAATGCTGAAACGGGATCATATCCGTACTATGATGAATATGGAGCGGATTCATGAGGAATGGAAACGGGTGCATGGAAAAGATTTCACAGAAGAAGATGTAGAGCAGGTATATCAGACTTCTGAGAACAGCATTTTGAAGATCGTGCACCAGTTTGCGGAGCCGAAGCCCTGTGTGCTGGAGACGGTGAAATATCTGCGGGATAAGGGAATCAAAATCGGTTCCACCACAGGATATACAGATGAAATGATGGAGATCGTTGTACCTGCGGCGGCGCAGAAGGGTTATAGCCCGGACTGCTGGTTTTCGCCCAATTCCGTGGGAAATTTCGGGCGGCCCTATCCTTACATGATTTTTGAAAATCTGAAAAAGCTGGAGGTTACGGCCGTTTCTGCCGCTGTCAAGGTGGGAGACACTGTGGCGGATATCAGAGAAGGCCTGGCGGCAGGCATGCTTTCTCTGGGAATTGTAGAAGGCAGTTCTGTCATGGGACTTACGGAAGCGGAATATGCCGCGCTGTCTCCGGAAGAACAGGCGGACCGGCGCCGGAAGGTGGAAGAGAAGTTCCTGGCAGCAGGAGCCTCCGCAGTGCTGCGGAACCTGTCAGAGCTTCCTGTATATCTGGAGGGGCTGGAAAGATAGAACGATTGCAGAAATGCAGAAATGAAACAGTGAAAAGGGGCTGTCGGAAAAGACAGCCTCTTTCGCATGTAAGATGGTGTAATATAAGGCAAATTATAAATTAATCAACCCACTTATACCGTAGTTTGTAGTCGCTGTAAGCGCTGTAATCAAGATACTTTTCTTTTTGAAGCCTGCCAATGACAATGTAAGGCATTACATGTTGAGAAGCGGCATACTTTTGAATGATCTCAATAGAAAAATTTCCGTTTTGTACAAAGGCTTTATAGCTTTCCGGAGATAAAAGCATGTTGCTGGCAAAGAGATCAGCGGCAGCTTCTTTATCGCGATCACAGCCGTCGTCCACAAATTTTATGGATTTTTTGATGTCTCCGTTCACAAGATGCCCTATTTCGTGAAATAATGAAAACCAGAAGATATCAGCAAATGCTCCCCTTATGGTTAAAACCATCTGATAGACACCGTCATCTTTCAGGGAAATATAGCCCTGTACAGGTGCGCCTCTGAAATTTTTCATGATGGAGAAATCGATACCATATTTCCCCATGGTTTGTTTTAATTCTTTTTGTATATTTGCGTCTTTCCGACACATAATTTCTTTGATTTCTTCGATCAGATTTGCAGTGAGATTTTTATCGTATTTTGCAGACAAAAAATTATTATTTTCAGCAATCTGGCATAAGCGAATCCAGGCACCAAGAATATAAGGATTTGTGGCTGTATTGGAAGATATCCGAAAAGCACCGGATGGAATCAGTTCTTTTAAATTTGCTATATTACTGATTTGCAGCGCTTTTCGCAGAGAAAGGATGGAATCTTCTTTTTTTTCTCTCGTAGGCATTGCACCTCTTTGTCTTAAATATTTTACAACATCCTTCAAGTCTTCTCTGGCATTTCGTTCTTCCGCTGTGATGGTCTGTTCTTCGTTTAATTCCAAAAGTTCAGCTTCATAATTTGCCTGGAGATTTAACCAAAAAGATTTCGGAACACCCAGAGCGTACTCCAGGCCCATTGCAAAATTCGCGGATATTCCTTTTTTTCCCGCCAATACATTGCTTACATAAGCGGGTGAGACACCTGTCCTGAAGGCCAGCTCAGTCTGTGAGATACCGCGTTCTTCCAGTACATCAGCAATGGTTTCCCCGGGGTGAATTATAAAATCACGGGATATACCAGTTTTCTTTACTGCCATGGTAATCACTCACTCCTTCCACTTCAATTTCAGTACAAATCATAACAGTATCCTGCGTTGCATTGGGTTCAATGATTAAACGGGCATTAGGAGATACATGCAGAGAATAGCGGATTTGTGCGTATCCTTTAAGCTGTTCCGGCTTACCCAGGCCCAGTTTTAAAAAGTCGCCAAAACATTCAGCAGCCTTTAATCGATCCATATGTTTCTTTATTGTTCTTACGCATTCAAAAGGTAATTTCTTTTGCATTTTAGTATAGTCTTTAAAGTATCTTTCTACTTTGCTGTTAGCATATGTTATCTTCACTCATATATCACCTTCTGAATTAACTTTTTGGTTAATTATATTGTTACACATTTAAAAAGAACTGTCAACGGCTTTTCGTTTTTTCCAAACGAAATTGAACTTACAGCCTTTTCCTGATATACTGACAGATAGAAGCGGTCAGGGAGAAAATGAAATGGAAGCAGTGCGTAAATTTGTGAAAGAGTACACGCAACCTGGAGGAGATGGAGCTACATTATGTAGCCCAGAGTTTTACGATGATAAAATTCGGTTATACAGAAAAAGTATGGGAGATGACAGATGGTTGATAAAATACAAATCCGCGGCGCGCGGGTGCACAATCTGAAAAATATCAATGTAGATATTCCCTTAAATAAAATCGTGGGCGTGGCCGGAGTGTCCGGTTCCGGTAAATCGTCCCTGGCGCTGGGCGTCCTGTATGCGGAAGGCTCCAGGCGTTATCTGGAGGCCCTTTCCACTTATACGAGAAGAAGGATGACTCAGGCGGCGAAAGCGGATGTGGACGAGGTGCTGTATGTGCCTGCGGCCCTGGCTCTTCACCAGAGACCGGGCGTGCCCGGCATCCGCAGCACCTTTGGCACGGGCACGGAGCTTCTGAACAGTCTGCGGCTCATGTATTCCAGGCTGGCAGAGCACCGCTGTCCAAACGGGCACTATCTGAAGCCGGCCCTTGCGGTGGCGGCGGGCCAGGAGCTTGTGTGCCCGGAGTGCGGTGTTCATTTTTACGCCCCTTCCGCGGAGGAGCTGGCATTTAACAGCCAGGGAGCCTGCAGGACCTGCGGCGGCACAGGAATCGTAAGGACAGTTGACCGGGATACACTGGTTCCGGATGAGTCTCTGACCATCGAGGAGGGAGCGGTGGCTCCCTGGAATTCCCTCATGTGGTCCCTGATGGTGGACGTATGCCGGGAAATGGGGGTCCGGACAGACGTGCCCTTCCGGGAGCTGACGGAACAGGAACGGGATATCGTATTTGACGGTCCTGCGGAAAAGAAGCATATTTTCTATAAGGCGAAGAACTCCAATCAGGCGGGAGAATTGGATTTCACCTATTTCAACGCGGTTTACACCGTGGAGAACGCCCTTTCCAAAGTAAAGGATGAAAAGGGCATGAAACGGGTGGAAAAATTTCTGAAGGAGGAGGTCTGCCCGGACTGCGGCGGAAGCCGTCTGTCAGAGGCCGCCAGGCAGCCCAGGCTCCGGGGGATTACGCTGGACGAGGCCTGCCGGATGACTCTGACTCAGCTGGTGGAGTGGGTGGACGGCGTACCGGCTTCGCTGCCGGAGGAAATGCGTCCCATGGCGGAGAGTATCTGTGAATCCTTCCAGACCGTGGCAAAGCGGCTGATGGAGCTGGGGCTTGGATACCTGGCCCTGGACCGGGCGGCCTCCACGCTTTCTACCGGAGAGCGTCAGAGAATGCAGCTGGCCCGGGCGGTGCGGAACCGCACCACGGGCGTTCTGTATGTGCTGGACGAGCCGTCCATCGGTCTGCATCCCTCCAATATCCTGGGTCTTGTCCGGGTCATGCAGGATCTGACGGCGGATGGAAATTCTGTTCTTCTGGTGGATCACGACACGCAGATTCTGTCTCAGGCAGACTGGCTGATCGAAATGGGGCCGAAGGCCGGAGCGGACGGCGGGCAGGTCATTGCGGAAGGGACGGTTTCTGATCTTGCCGGGAATCCGGTATCCCTGATTGGCCCGTTTCTTGCCGGAACTGCGGAGATAGAAGCGGGAAGCCACCATGCGCGGAATGAGATTTTTGCGGAAGGACGAATCCGTCTTTCTACAGGAGAAATTCATACCGTGCATCCGCTGGAGGTGGACATTCCCAAAGGCCGCCTCACAGTCATCACAGGCGTGTCAGGCTCCGGCAAGACGACGTTGATTCTGGAAAGCCTGGTACCCGGTCTGGAAGCAGTCATTGCCGGAAAGAAACTGCCGGAACATGTGAAAGCAGTGGAGGCGGAAGGCATCGAGAGGGTGAAGCTCATCGACGCCACGCCCATCGGAATCAACGTCCGTTCCACCGTGGCGACGTATGCGAACGTTCACGATGAGCTGAGAAAAATTTTTGCCAGGACGCCGGAGGCAAAGGAGCTGGGTTATAAGGCGGGCGATTTTTCCTATAATACAGGCAGGCTGCGCTGTCCGGTGTGTGATGGCACGGGAGTCATCAGCCTGGATGTGCAGTTCCTTCCGGACGTAGACATTCCATGCCCAGAATGCCGGGGTTCCCGCTACGGGAAAGACGCAGGCAGAGTCAGATACCGGAATAAGGCGGGAGAGGCGTATTCTCTGCCGGAGCTTATGGCTATGGATATCAATACGGCGCTCCCGGTCTGCGCGGATATGAAACTGGTCCATCAGAGGCTCCAGGTGCTGCAGAGCCTGGGCCTGGGCTACCTGACGCTGGGGGAGGAGACGCCCAGCCTGTCCGGCGGCGAGGCCCAGCGGCTGAAGCTGGCAAGCGAGATGGGGCGGCTTCAGTCAGATTCCGTATTTGTCTTCGATGAGCCTACGATTGGCCTTCATCCTCTGGATGTACAGACACTGCTCGGGGTGTTTCAGACCCTGATCGAGAACGGCGCCACGGTCATAGTCATCGAACACGACCTGGATGTAATCCGGAACGTGGACTATATCATCGATATGGGCCCGGGCGGCGGCGATGAGGGCGGAAGAATCGTGGCGGCCGGGACGCCGGAAGAGATTCGGAATACGCCGGAGAGCGTGACGGGGAAGTTTCTGTAGAAGCAAGGCAGACAGCAGAAAGGACGATGCAAAAGGACAGAAGGCGGACACAGGGTGTTTGTTATGCAGGATGCCGGGGGATAATTATGGAGATAAGGAAAATAGAAAATAAACTCGGTTTTGCAGATACAGATAGGGAACGGGTAGAGGATGGAATCCGATATACGCCGATGAAGTATGAAAGATAAGAGGTAAGAGACAAGAGGGATTGAACGGGAGATTAAGTATTTAAAAATAAAGCAGAATCAGGGGAAAGAAGATGGCATACGAAAAAGTATACAACATGAGTTTTGGGAAAGTATATCCCCTTCTGGTGAATAAAGCGGTGAAGAAAGGAAGAACCGCCGAAGAGGTCAATCAGCTTATCACCTGGCTGACCGGGTATTCGCCGGAGGAGGTTGAACAGGCTGCGGTATCGGACATCAGCTATGGAGATTTTTTCAGGCAGGCGCCGGAAATGAATCCGGACCGGAAACAGATAAAGGGAGTGGTCTGCGGCGTCCGGGTGGAAGATATCGAGGAGCCGCTGATGCAGGATATCCGTTATCTGGACAAGCTGGTGGACGAGCTGGCAAAAGGGAAGGCTATGGAGAAAATCCTGCGGAAAAAATGAGAACCGGAGGCAGAAAGAATGGGCGAACGGGTTTATGAATTTGAGGCAGTGATAGAGCCAGTGCCGGATAAGGGCGGGGCTTATGTGCGGTTTCCGTATGATATCCGGAAAGAGTTTGGGAAAGGAAGAGTGAAAGCGGAAGTAACCTTTGACGGCGAACCATATTCCGGGAGCATCGTGAACATGGGCGTAAAAAATGAGGATGGTTCCGTCTGCTATATCATCGGAATCCGGAAGGATATCCGGAATAAGATCGGAAAGCAGCCTGGCGACAGGATTGCGGTCACGGTGAAAGCCGGGACGGACGAGTCCGTGGATTCCGCTGCGCCCCGGGAAAAGAAGCTGTGGAAATGCCCGAAGTGCGGGCGCACATTTAAGAACAGAAATCAGGATCATTACTGCGGGGAAGCCCCGAAGACAATTGAGGAATACATTTCCCGGCAGCCGGAGCAGGCCCGGGGTTACCTGAGAAGGATGAATGAGGTGATAAAGGGCGCACTGCCCGACGCAGTGGAAAAGATTTCGTGGAGTATGCCGACTTACTGGAAGAAATACAATCTCATCCAGTTTGCGGCTTTTAAAAAGCATGTGGGCCTTTATCCGGGACCCCAGGCGGTGGAGGCGTTTGCGGACAGGCTTGCAGAGTATAAGACGAGCAAAGGGGCAATTCAGTTTCCTTACGACAGGGCGCTGCCCCTGGAACTGATTAGAGAGATTGCACAGTGGTGCGGAAAGGAGCAGAGATAACATGAAGCTGTTAGATGTGGCTGACAGATACTGTAAGGAAAGCAGCTGGAAAACACTTGCCCTCCTGAAATTCTGCCTGTTTTCCATCGGACTGATGGTGGGAATGCAGGTTCCGAAGGAGAAGAGAAAAGCGGTGTATGGGGCAGGTATGGCAATATTTCTGGTGACATATATTCCGCTGATGGCGAAGTTTTTCCGCCTGTGGACGAAAAAATGGGAGGAGACCTATGAACATTGAAACTCAGAAACGGTTTCTGATCCGAATCGGCTTTTGGGCAGTGGTGATTCTGCTGATGCTGGTCGGATTTCAATACGTGCTTCCGGTGGTCCTGCCTTTTGTGATGGCGTTTCTGATCGCGGCTCTGCTGGACCGGCCGATCCGGTTTCTGGCGAAGCGCCTGAATGGAAAGCGGGTTCTTCCTGCCATCGGCCTTACGCTTCTGTTCTATCTGCTGGCGGCGGTTCTGTTTGGCTTTCTGGGGCTTAGGGTGCTGATGTTTGTGTGGGAGACGGTCCGGGAGCTGCCGCAGTTATACAGGAATACGCTGGAGCCTGCTCTGGAGACATTGTTCGCGGATCTCCAGAACCGGCTGGATGAGCTGGACCCTGCCGTGGTAGCGGCGCTGAGCGACAACGTAAATTCGGCCCTGGGCTCTCTGGGCAGTTTTGTGACCAACGGGTCTGTGCGGATCATTTCCTATATCTCCGGCATTGCGGCGTCGGTGCCGGGCTTGTTTCTGAATATTGTGATTACGATTATTGTCACCTTTTTTCTGGCAATTGATTTTCCAAAAGTAACGGGTTTTCTTCTGCGCCAGCTTCCGGAGCGGGGGAAGCAGGGACTTGAGGAGGTGCGCGGCTATGTAGTCGGAACACTGCTGAAATGTCTTGTGTCCTATGCCCTGATTCTCTGCATTACCTTTGCAGAGCTCTCCATAGGGCTGACGGTTCTGAAGGTGCCGGGGGCGGTTCTGATCGCGGCGTGCATCGCGGTCTTTGATATTCTGCCGGTACTGGGTACGGGAGGCATCATGATTCCCTGGGGCATTATCTGCCTGATTATGGGAAAATGGGTGCTGGGCGTTGGCTTGCTGATACTGTACGTTATCATTACTGTGATCCGGAACATCATTGAGCCGAAGCTTGTGGGATACCAGGTGGGGCTCCATCCGGTGGTAACGCTGCTTTCCATGCTGCTTGGCCTGCAGTTTTTCGGCCTGATCGGCCTGTTCGGCTTTCCGATTACACTTTCGCTTGTGAAAAATCTCAATGACCGGGGCGTGATTCATATTTTCAAATAGAACTGAAAAAAGATGAGCCCGCGAATCGCTGCTGAAACGAGGCACGGGCGAACAGAAAGGCTGCCCTGCAGAGAAGAAGAAAAAATTTCTGCAGGGACTGTTCTTTTCTTTCTGGATGTGGTATAATCCGAATAAAGCAAACATGCGTTCGAAAATACCGGCGCGGAGGGCGGAAACCATGTCTGAAAAAGTCTATATAGCCATTGATTTAAAATCCTTTTACGCCTCCGTGGAGTGTATGGAACGGGGGCTGGACCCTATGACCACAAATCTGGTGGTGGCAGATAAGAGCAGAACGGAAAAGACCATTTGTCTGGCAGTTTCTCCGGCTTTGAAGGCTTACGGCATCTCCGGGCGGGCCAGGCTCTTTGAAGTGGTGCAGAAGGTCCGGGAGGTCAACGCGAAGCGCCGGCAGAAGGCGCCCGGCGGCGTACTGAAGGGCTCCTCCTGTCAGAGCGGGGAGCTGGAGGCAGACCCTGCGCTGGCGGTGGACTATGTGGTCGCGCCGCCGCAGATGGCGCGCTACATGGAGATCAGCGCCCGGATTTATGAAGTTTATCTGAAATATATTGCGCCTGAAGACATGCATGTCTATTCCATTGACGAGGTATTTATCGACGCGGCTGCTTATCTGAAAACCTATCGGATGACGGCCCGGGAGCTGGCTATGAAGATGATTCTGGATGTGCTGGACACTACGGGGATCACGGCGGCAGCAGGAATCGGGACGAATTTGTATATCTGCAAGGTGGCGATGGATATCTGGGCCAAGCATGTGCCGGCGGATGAGAACGGCGTGCGCATCGCCGAGCTGGATGAGCTGTCTTACAGGCGGCTGCTCTGGTCCCACCGGCCGTTGACAGATTTCTGGCGGGTAGGACCGGGTTACGCGAAAAAGCTGGAGGAAAAAGGACTGTATACCATGGGAGATATCGCCCGCTGTTCTCTGGGAAAGGCTTCGGATTATTACAATGAAGACCTGCTGTATGGCATGTTCGGCGTCAACGCGGAGCTGCTCATTGATCATGCCTGGGGATGGGAGCCCTGTACCATAGCGGATATCAAGGCATATAAGCCCGAGAGCAGCAGCATTATTTCCGGTCAGGTGCTGCAGTGCCCCTACCCATTTGAAAAGGCAGAACTGGTAGCGCGGGAGATGGCGGATATGCTGGCGCTGGATTTGGTGGAAAAGGGGCTTGTAACCAACCAGCTTGTTCTGACGGTGGGGTATGATATCGACAATCTGAGAGATCCTGTTCTGCGCGGAAAATACAAGGGAGAGATTAAGACGGACCGGTACGGGAGAGCCATACCGAAGCACGCCCACGGCACGGTGAATCTGGAAAATTATACTTCTTCGACCCGCCAGCTTACAGAGGCAGTGACAGGACTTTTTGAGCGCATTGTGGATAAGGAGCTTCTGGTGCGGCGGCTGAGCATATCGGCCAATCATGTGCTGCCGGAAAAAGAAGCGGAAGAAAAGATGGAGACGGGATTTGAGCAGCTGGATCTGTTTACAGACTACGCGGCTCTTCAGAAACAGAAGGAAGAAGAGCGGGCGGAGGCTGAGCGGGAAAAGAAGCTTCAGCACGCCATGCTGGATATCAAGAAGAAATTCGGCAAGAACGCGATTCTGAAAGGCATGAATCTGGAGGAAGGAGCCACAGCCAGGGACCGGAACAATCAGATAGGCGGGCACAGGGCCTGAAAAGACTAAAAAAGGAGAGGGAGGATGCAGTATGAGTACAAAGCAGGAAGAACAACGGCAGTATGAGGATATGATCCATCTGCCCCATCACGTTTCCTCCCGGCATCCGCAGATGTCCATGACGGACCGGGCCGCGCAGTTTTCCCCCTTCGCGGCCCTGACCGGATACGGGGACGCGGTCCGGGAGAAGGCCAGGCTGACAGAACAGAAACCCGATCTCTCGGAAGAGGAGCGGGCGGAGCTGGACTATAAGCTTCAGATGGCCTGCGGGCCGGCCGGCGAAGGAGAGAGGCCGGAAGTGCGGATCACATATTTTGTGCCGGACAGAAAGAAGGCGGGAGGCTCTTACCGGGAAGCATCCGGGCGGATTCGGAGGATCGATGCCTGCAGGCAGGAGCTTATTATGGAAGACGGGACGGAGATCGAGATCAGTTGTGTAATCGAGATCCGGATTTGATTTTTGCAGGCGCCGGACATACCTGTAATAAAAAATATATTGAGGGGACAGAGAATATGAAGCAGAAGAAGCAATATACGATTTCCACAGAAAGTAAGTATATAAAGGAGTATCAGAATGAACATTACCGGGCGCTGATTCTGGACGAAAACGGAAGAAAGGTAAGATTCGGGCGCAGATGGTTTCTGACAGAGGAGCAGGCCCTTCGGGAAGGCGAGCTGCTGCTGGAGGAGATTCATAAGGCGGAAAAACTGGCGGAGTATGGAATTCACTTTACCCGCGGGGTATTTCATGATGAAAATGGTTCCGGCAAGATGATGAAGTACGGCTGCCTGATTATCATGGTTCCGGCTGCGCTGGCTGTGACAGGCGGCATAATCTGGGATTCTGTTTTTGGCAATTCCACAGGGTTTCTGTTGTCTATGCTGATAGTCATAGCGGCGATGGTGTACCTTTTTGTAAATCAGTTCAATTATGGCGGAAATATGGTGTCCTATGTGCTCTGCGACGGGGATCTGTACCGGATCTTTATCCAGAACGAGGCGGCGGGAGCTGCTCAGGCTGTAAACGACTTTCTTGGTTCCGCAGCCGCGCTGAAGATGATAGAGATGGGCGAGCGATCCCGCCGGCAGAGCCAGGAGCTGCTGGCGAGAAATTCTTTCCTGCACACCCAGCTGAATAAAAATAACTGCTGGAGAATTCTGGAGGTTCAAAAAATCATTAAGAAGAAAGGACACTGCATCATAAAATGCGTGATCGAGAAGGGAAAGAGCAGGCGCATCTGCAGAAAGACCCTTCATATCCGGGAGGGCTACAATAATTACCGGGAGCTGATAGGATGCTTTGAGTATCTGGAGGCCTGCTCTTCTGAGCGATGAGAATGGGAACGGGCAGAGAGGAAAGACTTAAGGAGAAACGGCGCTTCTTTCTCCCCGGCAGACCTGCAGGATTTTGTCTGCGGCTCCTTTGGCGCCGAGACATTTCCGGAAGCTTTCGGCGATCCGGCAGGCGTTCCGCCGGTATTTCGGCTCGGAAAGTATTTTCCGGACGGCTTCGGAAATGGAGGCCGGGTCTGCTCTTTTCAGTTTCAGGCCTGCTTCCAGCTGAGAGACTCTTTCCGCCACGCCCTGCTGTTCGGAAGTCTGGGGATACATGACCAGCGGAACTCCGAAATACAGACTTTCATTGACACTGTTCATGCCGCAGTGAGAAAGGAACAGGTCCGCCTTTTCCAGTACGGCGATCTGATCGACGCTTTGGAAGACGGAAATATGATCCGGCAGCGTTCCCAGGGCTTCCGGGGGGACCAGGCGGCCGACAGACAGAATCACCTGGCAGTCCATATCTGAGAAAGCGGCGATACAGTCCCGGTAGAAGGGCAGCAGGTCATTGACTACGGTTCCCATGGAGATATAGATGAGGATATCCCGGGTTTTCCGGATCTCTTCAGCCGCAGGACGGACGGAAGGCCCCACAAAGGCATATCTGTCTGAAAAGGTTTCGGCGCAGGGCTGAAATTCGGGAGAAGTATAGACAATAGTGTGGGTGGAAGCGTCGTTCTGGAGGATATCCAGGACATTTTTGACAGGATAGCCTTTGTCCCGGAGACGCCGGATGAGACGGCTGCTTTTGGGGAGAGCCAGAAGCATTTTCAGCATCTGTCCAGGGCTTTGAGGCATGATTTTTGAGGAATAACGGTTAAAGGCAAAGGTAGTAGTGGAAGATACAAAGGGGATGCCCAGCTTCATGGCGGCGGCCTTTCCCCATACGGCCATGGAATCTGCCACGATGCAGTCGGGTTTCAGGCGGGCCATATCGGAACAAACCTTTGCGTCAAGGGCCAGGGTGGTGTCCACAAGAATTTGCATGGAAAAAGCCAGATCCCGGCCCACGCGGGCGGTATCTTCCGGTGAAAGACTCTGTTCCGGTCCATATCCGTCACAGGAAATAAATACTGCTCCGGCAGCTTCTATCCGTTCACGAAAAGCTTCATAAGAATAGTACCATACCTGATGTCCCCGGGCAGTAAGCTCCCTCACCACATTTAAGGTGGGATTGGTATGCCCGTAGGCCGGTATGCAGAAAAATACGATTTTACTCATCTGTTCCTCCCTGCTGATCGGAATCTGCCTGCTCTATGTCTGCAAATATTTTTGAAATATACTGTTCCTGCTGTTCCATGGGAAGAATGGCGATTCCCCGTTTTACATCCCCCAATACCAGGATCTCTGCGCCGGGCTGGAAATCAAAGATTTCTCGGGCTTCTTTTGGAATTACAAACTGTCCCTTTTCTCCGATTTTGACCATCCATGCGTACTTTCCGTCTGTGAATTTCATAAATGCCTCCAAAAGTATGATAAATATAATTTGTATGATTAATCATACCACTGGGGAACGAAAACGTCAAGGGTAAATGGAAGTGAAAAGATATGAAAGAACAGCAGAGAAAACGGCATAAATGGAGTTCTGCCGCCGTAGCCTCCTGCCGCCGCAGTTTCACTCCGGCCACTCCGGACGGCTTTCGAGGCCTGCCTTGCCCCCTGCGGGAATTTATAGTAGAATAGCGTTGAAACAATGGACATCAGAGGAAGGTCAGAGGAGGTATCAGCATGGGAATGAATCAGACGCCGTCTTCTGAACGGGTGCATATCGGCCTGTTTGGAAAAAGGAATGCGGGAAAATCAAGCGTGATCAACGCGGTTACGAATCAGGATATCGCGATTGTGTCAGCGGTCCGGGGGACGACTACGGACCCTGTATATAAATCCATGGAGCTTCTGCCCTTGGGGCCGGTGATGCTGATTGATACCCCGGGGCTGGATGACGAGGGGGAATTGGGCGCCCTCCGGGTGCAGAAGGGGCTGGACGTGCTGCAAAAGACAGACATCGCTCTTTTGATTGTGGACGGAACTGCCGGAATGAGTCCGGAGGACGAGAGGCTGGAAGAGGAGCTGAAAAAGAGAAGGCTTCCTTATCTGGTGGTTTTCAATAAATGGGATCTGGTACAGGAAAAGAGTGCCGGGGAAGAGAATTCCGGCGCGGAGCCGGAGGATGAGCGCCATATCCGGGTCAGCGCCCGGACAGGGGAAGGGATTCAGGAGCTGAAGGAACGGCTGGCCCGTATGGTTCCGGCCGGAAAAGAGAAGCGTCTGGTGGGAGACCTTCTGGAGCCGCAGGATCTGGTGGTGCTTGTGGTTCCCATTGACAAGGCTGCGCCCAAGGGCCGCCTGATTCTGCCCCAGCAGCAGACCATCCGGGATGTGCTGGAGAGTGGGGCCGTATCTGTGGTGGTGAGGGAGAAAGAACTGAAGGAGACTCTTAAAAAGCTTGGCACAAAACCGAAGCTGGTAATTACAGACAGCCAGGTGTTCGGCCTTGTGGACCGGGATACGCCGGAGGACATTCTGCTCACATCCTTTTCCATTTTGTTTGCCCGGTATAAGGGAAATCTTGCGCAGGCAGTCCGGGGAGCGGGGGCGCTGGAATCGCTGCGGGACGGGGATAAAATCCTGATTTCCGAGGGCTGTACCCATCACCGCCAATGCGATGATATCGGAACAGTGAAACTGCCCCGCTGGATTGAGAATTATACGGGGAAGAAGCCGGAATTTGTCTTTACCTCCGGGACTGGCTTTGAGCGGAACCTAAAGGAGTATCATATGATTGTCCACTGCGGAGGCTGTATGCTGAATGAGCAGGAAATGCAGTACCGCCTTAAGATGGCAGAGAGCCAGGGCGTGCCGATGACAAATTATGGAATTCTGATTGCTTATATGAAGGGGATTCTGGAGCGGAGTCTTCAGCCGTTCCCGGATATGGCGGCCCTTTTGGAGAAAGAGAAAGGAAAATGACGCGTACGGAACAGGAAAAGAGGAATTTCGGAGGTCCCCTTTACCGGAAGCTTCAGGCTTATGGGGAGTCAGATTATTACGGCTTTCACATGCCGGGGCATAAACGGCTTCTGGGACAGTTCGAAAATCCATACCGGTTTGATATTACGGAAATAGACGGCTTTGATGATCTGCATCATCCGGAGGAGGATGGAATTCTGACGAAGGCCCAGGAACGGGCGGCGCGCCTTTACGGAGCGGAGGAGACTCATTTTCTGGTGGGCGGAAGCACGGCAGGGATCTTAAGCGCCATTTCAGGCTGCACCCGCCGGGGAGGCCGGATTCTGGCGGCCCGGAACTGCCACAGGTCCGTGTATCATGCCATAGAACTGGGAAATCTGAAGGCGGAGTATCTTTATCCACAGCAGATTCCATCGCTGGGGATAAACGGCGCGGTCTGCCCGGAGGATGTGGAAAAGTTCCTGAAAGAGGAACGGCAGTCCGGGGAAAAAGACCGGAATACTGCGGCAGAGAAATATGGAGCCAGAGATGAGAGGGCCTCTGAACATCCTGTTCAGACTGTCATCATCACCTCCCCTACCTATGACGGCGTCTGTTCGGATGTGAGAGGGATCGCGGAGGTCTGCCACAGACATGGAATCCCGCTGATCGTGGATCAGGCTCACGGGGCCCATTTTCCGTTTTCAGATTATTTTCCGGAGGATGCGGTGAGCGCCGGAGCGGATGTGGTGATTCACAGCGTACATAAGACGCTGCCTGCGCTGACCCAGACGGCGATTCTGCATATTCAGGGAAGACTGGTGGACAGAGAGAGAATCCGGCATTTCCTTTCGGTATATCAGAGCAGCAGCCCGTCTTATGTGTTGATGGCATCCATCGATGCCTGCGTGGATCTGCTGGAGCGAAAGGGAACGGAGCTTTTCCGGAAACATGTCAAGGGGCTTTCTGCCTTCCGGGAAAGCTGCCGGGATCTGAAAACACTGTACCTGGCCGGGGATGATATGGCTGCCGGCTATCTGGCAGAAACGGCAGGAAGAGAACCGGAAGGGAACGGACGGGCAGCCGGCGCCTGTGATTTTGACCGGAGCAAGCTTCTGATTTCTGCCCGGAGGACAGGACTTTCGGGAAGCCGCCTTTCGAAACTTCTTCTGGAGCGGTACCATCTGCAGATGGAAATGAGCGGGCCGGATTATGTGGTCGGTATCGCCAGTATCGCTGATACAGAGGAGGGCTTTTCCAGATTGAGCAGAGCGCTCCATGAACTGGACAGAGAATACGCAGGATGCAGGGAAAAGACAGGACGGTTCCCGGGGGAAGCCGGGATTCCCCGGCTTCCCTTTGTCCTGACGGCTGCGGAGGCGGCGGAGAGAGAAAAGGAGCTTTGCTCCTTTTCGGCCGCCGCGGGAGGGATCGCGGCGGATTATGTGTACCTGTATCCCCCCGGGATTCCGCTGCTTGTGCCGGGAGAGCGGATTACGGAAGAGGCGGTCTGCCGGATCGGGGAATGGCTGGAAGCCGGTTTTGCCGTGCACGGCCTGAGGGAAGGCAGGGAGCTGCCCATAGTCAGGGAGAGATAACGGAAGTGACAGCCGGTCCTCGTCCGCGGCCCGGCAGCAGGCTGGAAGCCTGGGCCTCCAAAGCTTCTGAAAGATACGAGGAGAAATGAAGAAATGGGAAAATTATTTTATATCATCGGCAAGAGCTCCACAGGGAAGGATACGATTTTTCAGAGTCTGCTGGAGAACAGGAAACTGAATTTGGAGCCTCTGGTTCTGTATACCACGCGTCCCATGCGTGTCGGTGAGACTCCGGGAGTGCAGTATCATTTTACCGATGAAGATGGGCTTTCGAAGCTGGAAGCGGAGAACAGGGTGATTGAGCTTCGGGCCTATCACACGGTTCACGGGATCTGGAAGTATTTTACGGCGGATACGGAAGCGACAGATCTGGAGCAGCATGATTATATCGGAGTAGGAGTGCTGGAATCTTTCCGGGCTCTGAGGAATTATTATGGGGCGGATAAAGTGGTGCCCCTTTATATCGAGGTGGAGGACGGAGAGCGCCTGCAGCGGGCCCTTGACCGGGAGAGAGCCCAGGAGGAGCCCCGCTATGCGGAGCTCTGCCGGCGGTTTCTGGCGGACAGCGAGGATTTTTCGGAAGAAAAGATACAGGAGGCCGGCATCCAGAAGCGGTTTTATAACCGGGATCTGAAGGAGTGCATCGAGGAAATAAATTCCTATATCCAGGCCAGTCTGTAAGCGGAAAAAGACTGTTTTTTATAAAAAAACTGTGTTATACTGAACATAGCTGTGGACAATCCGCGAGGGGAGGGAAGAATATATGGCAGGATTTTCAGAAATCATCGGACATGAACAGATCATAGAGCATTTACAGAACGCAATCCGTCTGAATAAGGTTTCCCACGCCTATATTCTGGATGGCGAGGAGGGGGCCGGCAAGATGCTTCTGGCGTCAGCCTTTGCTCAGACCCTTCAGTGCGAACAGGGCGGCACGGAGCCCTGTGGGAAATGCCACTCCTGTATTCAGGCGGAAAGCCGGAATCAGCCGGACATTATCCGGGTAACGCATGAGAAGCCAGGCTCTATCGGTGTGGATGATATCCGGGATCAGCTGTGCAGTGATATCCTCATACGTCCCTACAGCAGTCCCTGGAAGATTTATATTGTGGATGAAGCGGAAAAGATGACAGTACAGGCCCAGAATGCTCTTCTGAAGACAATAGAAGAGCCGCCCGCTTATGGAATCGTTCTGTTGCTTACGGAGAATTCGGAGGCTTTTCTTCCAACCATCCTTTCCCGCTGCGTGACTCTGAAGCTGCGGCCGGTAAAGGATGAGCAGATTCGGAAATATCTGATGGAGGAACTGCATGTGCCGGATTATCAGGCGGAGGTATGCACAGCTTTCGCCAGGGGAAACGTGGGCAAAGCCAAACGGCTGGCTGAATCGGATCATTTTCAGGACTTGAAGGATCAGGTGGTGCATCTTCTGCGTCATCTGAATGATATGGAAATATATGAAATCACGGACGCAGTGCGGAGAGCAGGGGAGTATAAGGCGGATATAGAAGATTATCTGGACCTGATGGCGCTCTGGTACCGGGACGTACTGCTGTTCAAGGCTACAAGACAGATTGACAGCCTGATATTTTCAGATGAAATTAATTACATCAGCGCGCAGGCCTCGAAAAGTTCCTATGAGGGCCTGGAGCATATTTTAAATGCATTGGAGAAAGCGAAAACCCGTCTGAAGGCAAATGTGAGCTTTGAGCTGACGATAGAGCTTCTCATGCTGACGATAAAGGAGAATTAACATGGAAAAGGTCATAGGCGTCAGATTCCGGACTGCGGGGAAAATCTATTACTTCTCGCCCGGAAAGCTGAATATTCCCAGAGGGAAGCATGTGATTGTGGAGACGGCCAGAGGCGTGGAGTATGGAAGCGTTGTGGTCGGTACAAAAGAGGTAGAGGATAAAAAGATTGTGCAGCCGCTCAAGCCGGTGATCCGGATCGCGACTGCGGAGGATGACGCGAAGGAAGCTGCCAACCGGGTCAAGGAGAGGGAAGCGTTCCGGATCTGTCAGGAAAAAATCAAAAAGCACGGCCTGGAGATGAAACTGATTCAGGCAGAGTATACGTTTGATAACAATAAAGTGCTGTTTTACTTTACGGCGGACGGACGGATCGATTTCCGGGAGCTGGTTAAGGATTTGGCCAGTGTGTTCCGTACGAGAATTGAGCTGCGTCAGATCGGAGTCCGGGATGAGACGAAGATTCTGGGAGGCATCGGCATCTGCGGAAGAAGCCTGTGCTGTCATACGCATCTTTCCGAGTTTGTGCCGGTTTCCATCAAGATGGCGAAGGAGCAGAACCTGTCCCTGAATCCCACGAAGATCTCCGGCGTCTGCGGCCGCCTGATGTGCTGTCTGAAGCATGAGCAGGAGACCTACGAGGAGCTGAACAGCCGCCTCCCGGGCAACGGGGATTCTGTGACGACGGCAGACGGCCTGAAGGGTGAAGTGCAGAGCGTGAATGTGCTGCGCCAGAAGGTAAAGGTGGTCGTGACCCTGGAAGGAGACGAGAAGGAGATTCGGGAGTACCCGGTGGAGGAACTGAAATTCCGGCCCAGGAAGAAAAAGGAAAAGGGCGGCGTGTCCGATAAGGAGCTGAAAAAACTGGAGGCTCTGGAAAAGCAGGAGAGGAAATCGAAACTGGATGATGATTGAGCTGAAAGACGGGGAGCGGCTGGACGAGCTGCAGCGGAACGGGTACCGGATCATTCAGAATCCGGGAAGATTCTGTTTTGGCATGGATGCGGTTCTTCTTTCGGGCTTTGCCCGGGTGAAAGAAGGGGAACGGGCGCTGGATTTGGGCACTGGCACCGGCATTATTCCGATTCTCCTGAGGGGCAAGACAAAGGGACGGAATTTTACTGGACTTGAGATTCAGAAGGAAAGCGCCGATATGGCCAGACGCAGCGTGGAGCTGAATGAGCTTACAGATTCCGTTTCCATCGTAGAGGGCGATATCAAGGAGGCGGCTTCCCTGTTTGGAGCGGCCTCTTTTGACGTAGTCACCTGCAATCCGCCTTATATGACGGATCAGCACGGCCTTCAGAATCCCGAGCTTCCGAAAGCGATTGCGCGCCATGAAATTCTGTGCAGCTTTGAGGATGTGGCCAGGGAGGCGGCGAAGGTCTTAAAACCCGGGGGCCGTTTCTATCTGGTGCACCGGCCTTTCCGTCTGGCAGAGATTATCATGACGCTGGGAAAGTACAAGCTGGAACCGAAAAGGATGCGCCTGGTCTACCCTTATGTGGACCGGGAGCCCAATATGGTGCTCCTGGAGGCCTGCCGGGGAGGCAGACCCCGGATGACGGTGGAGAAGCCTCTCATCGTGTACCGGGAACCGGGCGTTTATATGGAAGAAATTTACGAGATTTATGGATACTGATTGCGGAGAGAACAGGCTATGAAAAAAGGGATGGCAGTGATCGGGGCGCTGGCAGCGGCCCTTTTTCTGTTATCCGGCTGCGGGGAGACGGAGAGTGAAGTGCCGGAGGCTCAGCAGGCGCAGACGGTGACAGAGCAGGAAGAAGTGTCTGGATCGGACGGGCAGGAGAAGACGGACATGGCTTCTGAAGAGACAGGAAAGACAGAAGAAATCAAAGATACAGAAGAAAACGAAAAAACCACAGATACCAAGGATACAAAAGAAAACGAGGAAGCCAAAGATACAGAAAAAGTCGAACCGCCGGAACCGGTAAAGGGAATCTATGTGACAGGTCCCATGGCCGGTCATGCGAAAATGGAAAATCTCATACAGCTTGTCCGGGACAGCGAGCTGAATGCCATGGTGATTGATATTAAAAATGATGAGGGAATTGTCACCTATCAGATGGAAGAGCCCATGGTGCAGGAGCTGGAAGCGGATGTGCGGTATATTGCGGATCTTCCGGGGCTGGTACAGAGGCTGAAAGCAGAGGATGTCTATCTGATTGCCCGGATCGTGGCGTTTAAGGACCCTATTCTGGCGTCCAGACGCCCGGATCTCTGTATTCAGAGAAAGGACGGCGGCGTATTTGTAGATAAGAATGGTCTGGCCTGGGTCAATCCCTACCGGCAGGAGGTGTGGGATTATCTGCTGGCGGTGGCAAAGCAGGCTGCTGCTGCGGGCTTTGATGAGATTCAGTTTGATTATATCCGTTTCCCCACCGAGATTTCGGATGAGGAAGCCGACTATGGAGAGACTTCTCTGGAGAAATCCAAGACGGATGTGATTACGGAGTTTACCGCTTACGCTTATGAGAATCTTTCTCCATTGAATGTAAAGGTGTCGGCCGATGTTTTCGGCACGGTGATTGACAATGAGACGGATGCTGAGATTGTGGGTCAGGATTACCAGGCTATGGCAGAGCATCTGGATTACATCTGCCCGATGATTTATCCTTCTCATTATAACGACGGGGTCTATGGTCTGGCCCATCCGGATCTGCAGCCCTACGAGACCATCACGGGAGCGATGCAGGCATCCGCGGAAAGGCTGGCAGAGATTCCGGAGGGTACGAAGAAAGCAGAGGTACGGCCCTGGCTTCAGGATTTCACAGCCACCTGGCTGAGCGCGCACCAGACCTATGGTCCGGAGCAGATCCGCCAGCAGATTCAGGCGGTCTATGATAACGGCAGCACGGAATGGCTTCTCTGGAACGCGAAGTGTTCCTATACGGAAGGGGGGCTTCTGACTCCTGAGGAAGCAAAAGCAGCCGAAGAAGCGGCGCGGGCCGCCCGGGAAGCCGCGGAGCTGGAAGCCGAACAGGAGGCGGCGCAGGCCGCCGCGGAAGCAGAAAGCAGCGGGGAAACGGAAGGAACAGAACAGTCTCCCGCGGAGAACGCAGGGGCCTCAGGGACTGCCGGTGAGAGCGGAGAAGTTCCATCTGCGCCTGTACAGACAGAGGAGTAAAAGATGCAGGGAACCTTATATTTGTGCGCGACGCCAATCGGAAATCTGGAGGATATGACCTTCCGGGCTGTCCGGATACTGAAGGAAGTGGATCTGATCGCGGCGGAGGATACGCGCAACAGCATCAGGCTGCTGAATCATTTCGAGATACATACGCCTATGGTCAGCTATCATGAATATAATAAATTCGACAGAGGAAGGGAACTGGTATCCCGGCTGCAGGAAGGGAAAAATGTCGCTTTAATCACGGACGCGGGAATGCCTGGAATTTCCGATCCGGGCGAGGAACTGGTGAAAATGTGCGCGGAGGCCGGGATCACGGTAACAGCCCTTCCGGGAGCCTGCGCCTGTGTGACGGCGCTGACGCTTTCCGGCCTTGGTACGAGACGCTTTGCCTTCGAGGCCTTTCTGCCTGCGGATAAAAAGGAACGGCGTAAGGTGCTGGAGGAGTTGAAAAGTGAGACCCGGACGATTGTGCTTTACGAGGCGCCCCACCGTCTGGTGCGGACTCTGGAGGAGCTTCTGGAGACACTCGGAAACCGACGAATATCTGTCTGTCGTGAGCTGACCAAGAAGCATGAGACAATTTTCCGGACAGATTTTGAGAAGGCCCTTTCCCATTATCGGGAGCAGGAACCGAGGGGAGAGTGTGTGCTCGTGATCGAGGGGAAGGCTGCGGAAGAGATTCTGAAGGAAAAGCAGGAAGCCTGGAAAGAAATGAGTCCCCGGGAGCATGTGGAAATGTACGAGTCCCAGGGGAATTCCAGAAAAGAAGCTATGCGGCTGGCAGCCCGGGATCGGGGAGTGCCGCGCAGAGAGATCTATCAGGCTCTGCTCACAGAAGAGGAGAAGGCGTAAAAAAGAATCCTGCGCCGCAGGATTCCCACTTCTGTCAGACTATGTCCTGTATCTATAGCATCAAAAACCGGTAACCATGATGGAACTTATGGCTGCCGGTTTTTGTACGGATATTTATTAGATTAAACCAGCTTTCTTCGCTAATTCTTCGATAGACTTCTTTGAAACCAATTTGCCATGATATTCAATGAGGTCTTCGCGTTCTCCAGTGAAAATATCCGTCGGTGCATACTTTTTCAAAATAATTTTGTCATCTTCAACATAGATCTCGAGAGAATCGCGTTCTTCAATGCCGAATACTTTACGTAATTCCATTGGAAGCGTGATACGTCCCAGTTCATCCAGCCTTCTGACTACTCCGGTGTTCTTCATTGCTTCTCCTCCTTATATGATGGTAACACTTGATAACCTCTAGTATAACAAAAAAACGACAAGATTCCAATAGAAATTTCACTAATCGGAGAGAAATTATTTTTGAAAATTGATAATTATGGAATTCATAGTCATATAAAGTAAATTGAGAGAAAAAACAGGGGATGGAAAAGGCAAATTTCGACAAAAATGTGAGACGAAAAACAAAACATAGAAGAAAATCACAGAAAATATACTGTACAAAACAATAGAAAAGGAAAATAAGGAATGTTGAACTATCTGTGGGGCGCCATGCTTTTGCTGGGAATTGTCTATGGCGCTTTTAACGGAAGGCTGCCGGAAATTACTTCAGCGGCCATTGATTCTGCCAAAGAAGCCGTGACTTTGTGTATCACCATGACAGGAGTTATGTCTCTGTGGGTAGGACTGATGGAGATCGCGCAGAAAAGCGGAGTCATCGGACGGGCCACAAAAAAGATCCAGCCCTTTATCAGTTTCATGTTTCCGGGACTTCCCAAAGGACATAAGGCCAGAGAATACATCACGGCCAACATTATCGCCAATGTATTCGGCCTTGGCTGGGCCGCGACTCCGGCAGGGCTGAAGGCCATGGAATCATTAAAAGATCTGGAGGAGGAACGGAAAACACATCCGGTGGGCGGAAGAAAGGCTGTGCCTAAAGGCGTGGCCAGCAATGAGATGTGTACCTTCCTGATTTTGAATATTTCGTCTCTGCAGCTGATCTCTGTCAGCATTATCGCCTACCGGAGCCAGTACGGAAGCGTGAATCCGGCGGCAGTCATAGCGCCGTCCCTTGCGGCCACTCTGCTGAGCACGATAGCTGCGGTGGTATTCTGCAAGATGATGGATGGGAGGCGCAGGACGTGAATAGGATTATTCAGATTCTTCTCTACATATCCGATATGCTGGTTCCGTTTCTGATCCTCTATGTGGTGGCCCATGGGCTTCTGGCCCGGCGCCCGGTTTATGACGATTTTGTAAAAGGAGCAAAAGACGGGTTCCAGACAGTGCTTCAGATTATGCCCACGCTGGTGGGGCTGATGGTGGCAGTGGGGGTGCTCCGGGCCTCCGGTTTTCTGGATTTTCTGTCAGAAACATTGGGACGGATGACAGAATTAGTCCATTTTCCGTCAGAATTAGTTCCCCTTACGATTGTGAGGATGTTTTCCGCATCGGCGGCTACAGGGCTGGCGCTGGATATTTTTAAGGAATACGGGACGGACTCCTATCTGGGTCTTACAGCATCGATTCTGATGGGATGTACGGAGACGATTTTTTATACGATGAGTGTGTACTTTATGACGGCAAAGGTAAAGAAGACGCGCTACACGCTGGCCGGAGCTCTGCTGGCCACATTGGTGGGGGTGGCGGCCAGTATCTGGCTGGCCGGAATGATGAAATAGGCGGGGCAGCAGACGGAAAGAGTTCTGTCTGCTGCCCCGCCTGTTTTGATCCGGCGCACTCCGCCCAGATGTATTTCAGTCTGTTCCCGTCCAGCCGTAAAGATAATCCCGGATCACAGAGAAGGGAGCGGGTCCGATGGAAAGAATAAATTCATGAAAGTCCTTTATGGCAAAATGCTCTCCGAAGGTCTCCTGTGCTTCTTTTTTTAATTCCAGGATCTCCACGGCGCCCAGATAATATTTCAGATAATTGGCCGGATTCTGGACGATGGCCTGATAGATGGAGTCCAGGGCCGTCTCATCGGTGATTCCGAAAGCTTCGAGATAAGCGGCCAGATCCTCCGGCTTCCAGCCTTCGTAGTGGATGCCTGTGTCGGCCCTGGCGTACAGGCCCAGGAGCAGAAAAGAATTGGCGGCCAGAAGCTCCGCGGAATCAGAATCCAGAGAGGTAAAGCGGTAGGCGTATCGTTCCGCATAGGCAGCCCAGCCTTCCACATATCCGCCGAAATAGAAAATATTTCGTACCGGATCAAGCTTCAGTGAATCCTCATACATAGTCTGATAGAGATGGCCGGGCCAGCCCTCATGGGCCAGGGTCGTGAAAAGCGTCAGCTCATCGTAATCAGCGCCCTGGTTGATGTAGATGACATGCCTGTTCATCTGATCCAGAGGCGGCGTCAGATAAAAGGCAGGGCTTAAGTAGCTTTCCAATGAAGGGGCCACGTATTTGACGGTACAGGAGGCGGAATTTACGGCGGGAAAATCTGCCTGGATAGCTTCCTGCAGTTCTGCCAGAATATCCTCCGGAGCCTGGGATTCTATCGGGCGGGAAAGGTGAGTCAGAAGCTCGGGCCGCCTGGTAATGATATCTGCCATTAGCCGGGCATCGGACAGAAGCTGCCCGTCGATGAGATTCCGGATTTCTGTCATGCTGCGCCCGGAGCCAATGGTGCAGTCTATGAGGGCTTCATAATAGGCGGCTCCTTCCGGATAATAGCAGAGGCCGTAAGGGTTTGTGCCGCATGTTTTGAGCTCTTCCAGACCGTCTGCCAGGAGCTCATAGGCAGGAAGCACATGACCGATGACGCGGGCCCGGTTGGCTTCCGCATAGGTTTTCCGTTCTTCTTCAGAAAGAAAATCCGCCTGGGCCAGACGTTCCTCAAAGGAAGACAGCAGAAAATGGCTGCCGGGATCGGAGACAAAATCCCGGCACTGGGTGATTACAGCCTCTGCAGTCTCCTCCGGCATAAAAAGGCCTGCTTCTGCCTTTTCCCTCTCGTAAGCAAGCAGGCTTTCATAGTAGGAATCGATCTGTTCCAGAAGAGCCAGATAGGTTTCGATGTCTTCCCTGGAGGAAAAGCTGTACTCAGCCAGCAGAATAGGAAGCTGGGCCTGGGTTCCAAGCAGAGGGCTTAAAATCTCTTCATAATAAGGATATTCGGCAAGGGCCAGCTCGCTCTGAATCTGCACTCGGAGAATGTCATAGGTCAGACGGTTGGAGGCAGACAGTTCTTCCTTCGGGAAAGAACACAGGGTATCCAGCGCGTTTTCCAAAGCGGCTGCGGAGCGCTCCTTTGCGGAGGCAGAATATTCTCCGAAGGACACAGGAGCGTCTGTGATGCCTGCGGCTTCCGGGTCAGCCAGTGTATAGTGAAGCGTCAGTGTGTTGGAAGATACGTTTGACAGGAAAAGCCTGCTGGTAAAGGTTTTGAAGGCTTCATCGGCTGTCTGCTCCTTTTCTCCGTCCGTGCAGAGAAAAAGGAAAAGCGCACAGAGCAGCAGCGCTGGAAAAAGGAAGAGAAACAGAAGGATTGTGGAAGGCTTCCGCCCCGTTTCCAGTCTTTTTTTGACAAATTTCAATTGCGTTCACCTGAAAAAATCTTATAGGATCTTATGAGAAGAACAGCAATTAAAGTCCTGGGAGAAAAGCAGTTTGAGGCGGAACACCCGGTCTGCGGAGATTTCAAAGAAAAAATTTTTGCGTCTGCTTTGAAAAGGGGCTTGCTTGTGACGCAGCGTAATGAGTTATACTTTCAGTCAGGAGGTAAAACGGAAATGGAAAAATACAGAGCGATACCGGAAGGCTATATGACGGTGGGGGAAGCCGCGAAAAGAATGGGTGTTACTGTGCGGACACTGCAGCATTATGACAGAGAGGGCCTGTTGTCTCCGTCCGCTTTGAGCGAGGGTGGACGGAGACTCTATACAGATAAGGATATCGTAAAGCTTCATCAGATTTTGTCCCTGAAGAATCTTGGCTTTTCTCTGGATGATATCAAAAACAGGCTCATCTCTCTTGATACTCCGGCAGAGGTGGCGGAGGCCCTGGAAGATCAGGCGTCTGCTGTCCGAAATAAGATAGAAGAACTGTCGGAATCCTTAAGGGAGCTGGAGGCGCTGCGGGAAGAAGTGCTCCAGATGCAGTCTGTGGATTTCAAAAAATACGCGGATATTATTGTAAATCTGCGGATGAAAAATGAATTCTACTGGCTGATTAAGCATTTTGACGATCAGATGCTGGATCACATCCGAGGCCGTTTTGATAAGGACAGCGGACAGGCGTTTATGGATCGTTTTATAAAGCTTCAGGACAGGGCGCTGCAGCTTCGGAACGCAGGCAGCCCTGCGGACAGTGAAGAAGGACAGAAATTCGCGAAAGACTACTGGGATATGATTACAGAATTTACCGGCGGTGACATGAGCATGCTCTCAAAGCTGGTGGAATTCGGACAGACTGTGAACACCAACCCGAAGTGGAAGGAGAAGCAGGAGGCTGCGAACGGATATATTGAGCAGGTACTGGACGTATATTTTTCCGGGCTGGGGACAGATCCGTTCGGGGAGGAAGCGCCATGAAAAATGCCGTAGAAATCAGGGGATTAAGGAAAAGCTATGGGGCGCATGAGGTGCTGAAAGGTCTCGATTTTCGTGTGCGTCAGGGAGAGATTTTCGCGCTGCTCGGTGTAAACGGCGCGGGAAAGACCACAGCCCTGGAGTGTATAGAGGGACTGAGGAAATGTGACGCTGGCAGCATTGCGGTTCATGGCAGAATGGGGATTCAGCTTCAATCCGCTTCTCTGCCAGAGCATATCCGGGCTATGGAAGCGGTAAAGCTTTTTGCCGGATGGAATAAAACCGCGCCTGACAGGGAGATGCTTGCTGCTCTGGGGATTGATGGACTGGCAAAGAAGCAGTATTATCAGCTGTCCACAGGCCAGAAACGGCGTCTTCACCTGGCTCTGGCGCTGATCGGAAATCCGGATATTCTTTTTCTGGATGAGCCCACGGCGGGCCTGGATGTGGAAGGAAGGCTTTCCCTTCACGCACAGATCCGGAAGCTGAAGGCCCGTGGGAAGACCATCATGCTGGCCAGCCACGACATGGCTGAGGTGGAAAGTCTCTGCGACCGGATAGGGATTCTGACAGAGGGGAAGATAGCTTTTACCGGCACGGTGGGAGAACTGCATGAAAAAGTGGGAAAACATTACCATATTTCTGTCCGGACGGCGTGCGGAACTGATGCTTATGAAACGGATAATATCAGAGACGCCTTGCTTTCGCTGCTTGCCCGGTACAGGGAGAGTGGAACGGATATTCTGGAGATCAGGACGGACCGGGGAACGCTGGAACAGCACTTTATGAAAATCGCAAAAGGAGGATGACACATGGGAGCTTTTCTGTACGGAATATCGCTGCAGTGGAAGATGGATATACGGAGCAAAACGCTGCTTATTACCTGCTATATCGTTCCGCTTTTGTTTTTCGTTCTGATGGGAGGCATCTTTACGGCGGTCATGCCTGATGCGGGAAAGACGCTGATTCAGTCCATGACAGTGTTTGGCGTATCTATGGGAGCGCTGATTGGCCTTCCGCCTTCTCTGGTGGAAATCTACAGCGGCGGAATCCGGAAGGTTTACAGGGTAAATGGGGTTCCGTTCTGTCTCGGTCTTGTATTAACAAATATTTCGGCGTTTATACACCTGTTTATGATGAGCGTGATTCTTTATGCGGCGGCGCCTCTTGCTTTTGGCGCTGAAATTCCGGAAAATCCAGGAGCGTATTTTGCGGGCCTTGCTGTGTTTATCCTGATTTCCTTAAGCGCCGCGTCCGTCATCGGACTGGCGGTAAAGGATCAGACGCAAACGTCAATGTTTTCCATTCTTGTGTTCCTGCCTTCCATCCTGCTTTCCGGGATCATGTTTCCGGGTGAGCTGCTTCCGGCAGGTTTCGAGGCTGTGGGAAAGCTGTTTCCAGCTTTCTGGGGTTACAGGCTGATGACGGAAAACACCTTCCGCTTGGAGGATGTGCTGCCTTTGCTGCTGATTTTCGCTGTGGCCGCATTCGTCTGCGGCATTCTGCTGGGCAGAGCCTGTGATTAGCAAAAGGCAGGCCGGAAGGCTGGAAGCGGAAAAGCCGTGGAAAATAAAAAACGGGGGAAATAAAAACCGGCATGGTCCTTTTGAGAACCATGCCGGTATAAAATTTTAGTTCAGCCATATCTCCGGCCTTAACTGCCGGTATACTCTGTGAAGCAGATATGCAGGGCTTTAAGCCTCTGAGGTATCTTCTTCACCCTCATCTTCCGCAGGAGCATTGTGAACCTCGATAACAGTAGCAATCACAGCGTCCAGCGGAGTCTGAAGATCAATATCCGGATTCTTTGCAATGTCCAGATCCTCCACCTTCAGGGTGTCGCCCACCTTCATGCTGCTTACATCCACCCGGATTTTATCTATTAATGCGGCGGGCAGAGCTTTGTAGGAAACTTCCTGCAGCATCTGCTGGATCACGCCGCCCTGAACAGCTTCATGATTTAAAAGGATAATTTCAGCTACAGAATGTACCTTTTCATTGCTTACCAGAGCCTGGAAGTCAATTTCCAGAAGCTGCCCTTTCAGGGTATCAAAATCAATTTCCTTGATCAGAGCGTCATAGGTCTGGCCGTCTACTTCCAGCATTACCTGGCTTCCTTTGCCGTTTGTCTTAAGGATTCGCTCTACAGCGGGTTTTTCGATTTTGAGCGGAATGGATTCCGCCATCTCGCGGCCGTAGATAACGCCCGTTACATAACCTTCTCTTCTAAGTTTCTTGGCTTTTGTTGTCATGTCTCTTTTTTCAGCTTTTAAAGTATTCATTTATCTTTTCCTCCAAAAATCTGAATCGCTTAGCAGCCTTCCACTTTGCAGAACAAACAGGTATTGTTAAGTGTTCGTTATTTAATTACAGTTTTATTATAGCACCGCTTGTCAAGAGAAAAATCAGATTTTTTGGCGTTAAATTATTAAAAGTTTATAAAAAAAGAGAAAACAAAGTATTTTATCGGCATATCTGGAAGAAAACTGGAAATTTAAAAGGCATTCCAGATAAAGCAGAAAGCGAAAACACAGCCCCAGGCGTTTCCGGTCTGCCTTTTTACTATCAGCATTCCATAGATAGCCGTGAAAGTGGTGATAAGCTCAACGATTCCCCAGAAGGAAGTGTTGAAGGGATGAAGAAGCAGACAGGCAGCGGCGCAGATGACAGCGCCCATATCCAGCCAGAGTCCGGCAGGAGGATATCTGCGGTTTATCTTTTCGCTGATGACTGCGTAGTTAAAACCTTCAAAAAATCCCCAGACCAGGATAATTACTGCCATTCCCAGAACTGAAAGGGGAAAACCGCTGTTCAGCACATCTTCTGTGATTAAGATACTGAAGGGCTGCCAGCCTTCTATCTGCCCCGAAAGATACCGGCAGCAGAGGAGGGGAAGAAAGACAAGTATGGTTCCCAGAACAGCTTTTCCAGCCTGTTCTTTTCTGAGTCCGAAGGAGGAAAATGCCTCCCTGCGGAGAATACAGACAATCGTGATGCCGAGTCCGGCGACGCCGTATTGAATACCGGCGTTCACCAGCAGCCGGGGAAAAATGGGGCGGCCGCTGTCCAGGACAAATTGGGTTAACTGATTTCCCATTGCGGCATAAAGGCAGAAAACGGCCAGGGTAACCAGCGCAATGATCCAGATATCCGTATCCAGACGCTTCTGCTCAGGTGATAACGTCTTTTTTGACATAACAGGTTCTCCTTTAGGTTCGATTTCCTTCTGTGTAAAAATCCTGTATATACTATAGCAGAGGAAGCTTATGCCTGCAAGAAGCCCCAGAGGAAGGATGAAAAGAAATAAAAGCAGTTGTGCGTAGTTCCCGGCTGTGGTATTCTGATATTGCAGATGATCGATCTGCCCGGGAAAACAGTTCTGTTTTCCTATTCCCAAAGCCTCAAATAAAAACGGAGATTACTGTGAACGAAGTGAGCAGTAACAGAAGAAGGAGTTGATGCCTATGACTGCCGCATTCTGATCTTGCAGGCCGGATATTAAAAACGTATAATGAAAGGAGAAACCAACCGGGTGAAAAGAAAGCGGTATAAATTCAGAACGGCACAAAGGATAAACCGCAAATATAAAGACAGGCTGTTCCGCTTCGTCTTTCAGAATAAAAGGGATTTGCTGGAGCTTTACAATGCGATAAACGGGACGGAATACCAGGATACAGAAGAGCTGGAAATCAATACGCTGGAGGATGTGCTTTATCTTGGCATGAAAAATGATTTGTCATTTCTCCTGGGCGCGACTGTGAATCTGTATGAACATCAGAGCACATGGAATGAAAATATGCCTTTGAGAGGGCTGTTGTACTTCGCGGAACTGTACCAGCGTTATCTGGAGGAGAATGGTTACCGTCTGACCGGAACCGGGAGAAGGCTGCCGCTGCCGTTTCCCAGGTATGTGGTATTCTACAATGGTACAAAAGAGGAACCTGATCAGATACAGCTTCTGCTGTCAGACTCTTTTCAAAGCCAGGGAAAGGACGAACTTCCCAGTCTGGAATGCAGAGCTGTTGTACTTAATATTAATTACGGACACAATCAGGCAATCATGGAACGCTGCCGCAGGCTTAAGGATTATTCTGAATTCATAGAAGAAATCCGCCGGAACCTGAGAGCGGGAATGGTGCTGGAAGACGCTGTGGAACAGGGAATCGAAGCCTGCATGAATCGGGGAATATTAGAGGATATTCTCAGGAAGAGCAAAATGGAGGTGCGTAAGATGCTGCTGACAGAGTATGATGAGAAGGCGGAGAGAGAATATCTCCGGAAAGAAGCGATTGAGATGGGCCTGGAAGAAGGCCGGGCCATGGGCTTGGAACAGGGGTTAGAACAAGGACTGCAACAAGGGCTGGAACAGGGACTGCAGCAAGGGTTGGAACAAGGGCTGCAACAAGGGCTGGAACAGGGACTGCAGCAAGGAATTCAGAAAGGAATTCAGAAAGGAATTTGTGCCTTTATTCTGGACAATTTGGAAGAAAATATCCCGAAAAAGCGGATTCTTTCCAAGCTGGAGCGAAGGTTTTTCCTGACGCCGGAACAGGCCCGGGAGTATTTTGAGAAATACGGAAGAGAAGAGCAGTAGCACATGAGGAGCGCTGCGAGCGGAACGAATGGAGGACAGGGCAAGAAGCTGCAGAGAAAACAAAAGAGAAAACGGCTTGACAAAGCTATTCTTGCGTGTTACGCTCATTTATATGAAAACCGCATATTTACTGCAAACGCTATGAAGAAAAGAGTAGGCTGAATGCGCTTTTTACAGAGAATTCCCGGAAGCTGAGAGGGATGAAGGCAAAGCGGCTGAAGATGGTTTCCGAGCGGTACGGATGAACGCAGAGCACAGAGAATCTGCGATAAGACGTGACAGGGCCGCCTGTTACAGCGGAAGGGTATAAGGACGCGGAGCTATGAAGAGCCGTCCCGTACCCGCAGAGGCCGGTTCCCGCGAGGGGCAGGCGAACAGAAGTGGTAACACGGGAATATCCCGTCTTCTTTAGTGATAAAGAAGACGGGTTTTTTATTCCCGCAGGCAGTGAGCCAAGCGGACGCGGTTCAGATACTCTTCTTGATTTTGCGCCTGGCGCGTGAATTTTACAAGTGTAATTTTGAGGTCTTGCAGTATCATTTGCAGGTTGAGAGAAAAGAAAGGGAAATAAGGATGGAAAAAGAGAAGTTTTATATGACGACGGCGATTGCCTATACTTCGGGCAAGCCGCATATCGGAAATACCTATGAGATCGTACTGGCGGACGCGATTGCGCGGTTCCGGAGAATGCAGGGATACGATGTGTTCTTTCAGACAGGAACCGACGAGCATGGACAGAAGATAGAGCTGAAGGCTCAGGAAGCGGGGGTGACGCCCAAGGAATTTGTGGATCAGGTATCTGGGGAAATCAAACGTATCTGGGATCTGATGAATACTTCTTATGATAAATTTATCCGCACGACGGATGACTACCATGAGAAGCAGGTACAGAAGATTTTCAAGAAGCTCTATGACCAGGGCGATATTTACAAGGGCTCCTATGAGGGACTGTACTGTACTCCCTGCGAATCCTTCTGGACTCCGTCACAGCTGGTGGATGGTAAGTGTCCGGACTGCGGCCGTGAGGTGCAGCCGGCGAAGGAAGAGGCGTATTTCTTCCGTATGAGCAAGTATGCGGACCGCCTGATAGATCATATCAACAGCCATCCGGAATTCATTCAGCCGGTGTCCCGGAAAAATGAGATGATGAATAATTTTCTGCTTCCGGGCCTGCAGGATCTCTGTGTATCCCGTACCTCCTTTAAGTGGGGAATCCCGGTGGATTTTGATCCGAAGCATGTGGTGTACGTGTGGCTCGACGCTCTGACCAACTACATCACCGGAATCGGTTATGACTGTGACGGAGAGTCCAGCGATCTGTTCAAGAAGAACTGGCCGGCAGACCTGCATCTGATCGGAAAGGATATTATCCGCTTCCATACCATTTACTGGCCGATTTTCCTGATGGCTCTGGATCTTCCGCTGCCGAAGCAGGTGTTCGGGCATCCCTGGCTGCTGCAGGGCGACGGCAAGATGAGCAAGTCCAAGGGCAATGTACTTTACGCGGACGACCTGGTGGATATGTTTGGCGTAGACGCAGTGCGCTTCTTTGTGCTGCATGAAATGCCCTTTGATAATGATGGCGTAATCACCTGGGAGCTGATGGTGGAGCGTATCAATTCCGAGCTGGCCAATACCCTGGGAAACCTGGTAAACCGTACCATTTCCATGTCAAACAAGTATTTTGGAGGCGTGGTGAACAATGCGGGCGTCATTGAACCTGTGGACAGAGAGCTGCGGGAGACTGCCGTGGCAGCTGCTCAGAAGGCTTCTGAGAAGATGGACGAGCTGCGCGTGGCAGACGCGATTACAGAGATTTTCACACTGTTCAAGCGGTGCAATAAATATATCGATGAGACCATGCCCTGGGCTCTGGCAAAGGATGAGAGCAAGAAAGACCGGCTGGCAACCGTGCTTTATAACCTGGTAGAGAGCATCAGCATCGGAGCCTGCCTGCTGGAGCCGTTCATGCCGGAGACTGCTGAGAAAATTCTGGCTCAGCTGGGCGCAAAGAAGCGTTCTCTGGAAGTCATGAATATGTTTGGGCTGTATCAGTCCGGTACAAAGGTAACAGATAAGCCGGAGATCCTGTTTGCCCGTCTGGATGTGAATGAGGTTCTGGCAAAGGTAGAGGAGAAAAAAGCGGCCGAGGCAGCAGGAAGTACAGCGGGGACTGCGGGAAATACAGAAGGCGCTGCCGGAGCCGGAAGCGATGGAGCAGACAGCGGAAAGGCTGTTATTGATATTGAACCGAAAGCAGAGATTACTTTTGAAGACTTCGAGAAGCTTCAGTTCCAGGTAGGAGAGATCATTGCCTGCGAGGCGGTAAAGAAGTCCAAGAAGCTTCTGTGCTCCCAGGTGCGCATCGGCAGCCAGGTGAAGCAGATTGTATCCGGAATCAAGGCCCATTACACGCCGGAGGAAATGGTCGGCAAGAAGGTTATGGTGGTAGTAAATCTGAAACCTGCCAAGCTGGCTGGAGTGCTTTCTGAGGGAATGATTCTCTGCGCGGAAGACGCGGACGGCAATCTGGCGCTGATGATGCCGGATAAGGACATGCCTGCGGGAGCGGAGATCTGCTAGAACAGAGGAGCTGCAGGCAGCCTGCGCATGAGGATGATATAAAAGTAAGGAAATAAAGAAATAAAATGTCCCTTTCAGAGTCTGGGCTTATTGCTTCGGACCCTGAAGGGGATGTTTTTTTGAAATCGAATCTTCTAAATAAACAAATTTCGCTGAAATGTAAGAAACCTGAAAGAATTTTCTTCAGCTGTCTGTAAGAAATTTTTCTTAATCTTATAGAAGATGAAATCCGGGCCGGAAAACACAATAAAGGGCTGACAGTTTCATTAGAAAGAGGAGGACAGGAAGATGGGACAGACAGGGAAAAAATGGAGACGGATTCTTGGAGCAGCGCTGGCTTTCAGCCTGATATCCGGCTGCGGCGCCGCAGCCAGTGGTGCGGAAGACTGGAATCCGGCGTTTCGAAACGCGCTGGGACTTACCCGGGAACAACGGCTGGAAGACTTCGATTATCTGGTCAGCACATTGAAGGACAGTTACCTTTGCCTTGGCATACATGATCGGGAAAATCCGGATTATCCGGCAGAGGATATCTTTCGGGATTATCGGGAGATGATAGAAGAGACAGACAGCGACGAGGCGTTTTACAGCGCGGTCTACAGCACGCTATATCTTCTGGGAACTTATGGCCATCTGTGGCTCATTGAACCGGAAGCTTATCAGGACTATCTGTCCGCCTATTGTGACAGTCAGACAGACGGACAGGCAGACACTCAGGCAGAGGAAAGGACTCACTGGAAAGAGGTACTCGAATCACCCGGGACAAAAGAAGGTTACGAGAAGCTGAAAAAGATGCTGGAGGCGCAGGAAGATGAGAGTGACGGTGAAAATGCCGGAACAGAAACGGCCGGGGAGGAAGCAGCCAATATTCATACGCTGCAGCTTCCGGCTTCTGGAATCGCTTATGTAAAAATCGACAGCTTTCCCGCAGAATATGAAGAGGATCAAAAACAGCTTTTTTCGTTTTTTGATTCACTGGAAGGTTATACGGATCTGATAATTGATGTGACCGAAAACAGCGGAGGAAGTGAGCTTTACTGGCAGAATCTCCTGGTATCGCCGTTTATAGAGGAATCGATATCCTGTACCAATTATGCGCTTCTGGCAGACAGTGAGAATAACCGGCCTTATATTGAAAATGTATTTTCGGAAGAGGAACTTCATCCGATTGGAGAACTGCCGGCGCTGCCTAAGCTGAACCGGGAGGGGCTGGAGGCCGCGGATTATTATGTGGAAAGCGTACTTCATGTATCGCCGGGAAATTACCGGGCGCCGTTTGAAGGAAGAATCTGGCTTCTGGTCGGACCGCAGGTTTATTCGGCCAGTGAATCCTTTGCTGTGTTTTGCAAAGAGACAGGCTTTGCAAAACTTGTGGGAGAGCAGACCGGGGGAGATGGAATCGGAAGCCTGGACCCTGTTTTCCTTCAGCTTCCCAACTCCGGTATTCTGGTACAGTATACTATGATGTACGGACTGAATCCCGATGGTTCGAGCAGCGAAGAAGCCGGAACCACGCCGGATATTTTGTCAGATGGATCAGAAGATCCTCTGGTGACAGCTCTGCGGGAGATAGAAAAGGCCTCCCATTGAGGGGAGGTGGAAACTGAACGGGCAAGTCGGATATCTGCGGCGTACTTATATGATGTACGCCGCAGTCCGGGGAAGGGGATAGGTGTTGGGAAAAGTGTCATGTGTTGAATTCAGATAACATTATATGACGGTATTTTGAAAATCAGAAATACGTCTGCAAATCCATCTGCTTTGCCTGTTCCAGCAGGAATTTATACCGCTTCTGCACAGAGTAGATTTCATAAGTATAGCAGTCGATCAGATCCGGATCTACGACCGCCTCGAAGTTTGCGTAGGCGGTGTCCAGTGCGTTTTTCGTGAGATAAAGGTCTTCCAGAAGCTGGCGCCGGGTAAAGGATTCGCCGGAAGTCCCCCGTGTCGGCTCTTTCTTAAAAAGACTCATGCTGCAACCCCCGCTTTTTATAAGTTTTCTTTCAGGCCTGCCGTCTGTGGTGAAGGCCTTTTTTCCGTGCTACAATATGAGTATAGGCCAGGATGAAGGAATTTATACTAAAAATAGAATATATTGGATGTCCGGACCATATAAATAATAAAAAACGAAGGACAAAAGCTATGAAGGTATTGAATTTTCTGCTGCGCATGGTATTCGGGGCGATAGGGATTCAGCTGATCAATGCTCTTCTGCTCTCCCAGAATATTTCTGTATTTGTGGGATTGAATGTGTTGACGCTTTTGACAGTCGGAAGCCTTGGAATCAGCGGGCTGGGGCTGCTTTACGGAATTGCGGCCTTCGGAATTTTGTGAATATTTTACAATGGACAAATCCGGAAAAGACAGCTATACTTTACCTACGATCGTTCAAGAAATTTCTTAATCTGGCTGATGCCGGTATCGGCGCAGCCCGTATCTGCGGTTTGACTCAAACCATAATTCCAGTTTGGACATGATTGGGACATGAAAGGGGGCGTTGCCTGGTTGAAATCATTAATAAAGTGTTACAAGAGAACGCCAAAACTCCTGCTTTTAACGAGTAGTTTTCTGCTCTTTGAATTATCTGTAAGTCTGCTGCTCGGTGCGCTGCTGTGTATGGGAGGACTTGGGTGAAAGGGAGACGGATGGCGGTATGCGGCAGAGAAAAGGGGTACGCGAAAAAGTTTGCGGAGTTTGCAAATTCGCGGAAAGACTCTCTGTTTGCGGTACATGGATTTACGGACTGGGATGAGCTTACGGCTTATACAAAAGAACATCCGGTTGACATTCTCCTTCTGTCGGAAGAATACAGGATTCAGATTTCAGAAGATAAGGGCCTGGGCAGAGTGATTCTGCTGACAGAGGAAGAATACAGGGAAGATGACGGATATCCGGCGATTTACAAGTTTCAGCCCTGCACGCAGATTCTCCGGCAGGCGCTGGATATCTATGCGGAACAAGCGCCGCAGGCTCTCGGCATGGCGCTCCGAAAGGAGGGAATGAAGAGGCTGGGAATCTACTCCCCTGTGGGGCGGACAGGAAAGACAGGGTTTGCGCTGGCGCTTGGGAAAGAAGTGGCAAAGAGACGCCGGACGCTGTATCTGAATATGGAGGAATATTCGGGATTTGCGGCGCTGTATCCCTATGAAGACGACTGGACGCTGTCGGAACTGATGTATTTTCTGAAACAGGGAAAGAAAGCCTTTGCCTGCAAGCTGGAAGGTGTGATTCAGCAGATAGGGGATCTGGATTATATTCCGCCGCTGCGTTCCCCGGTGGAACTCCGGCATATCAGCCGGGAAGACTGGGAGGCTCTGCTGGATGCGCTGGAGCGGGAAAGCCGGTATGAGGTGGTGATTCTTGACTTAAGCGGCATGGTGAACGGGCTCTTTGAACTTCTGGAAGAATGTGACTGCGTCTATACGCCTGTGGAAGAGGATGAGACGGCCAGAGCAAAAGTGTCACAATATGAGGACACCTTAGGGCTTTTGGAGCTGGAACATATTATGGAACGGACAAAGAAGCTCTGTCTGTCTGGAGGCGGGGGAATCGAATTTCTGGCAAAGGCGGAAAGCAGGAGGTGGAGCGGAGAGTGAAGGAAGACTGGGAAAAACTGCGCGCGAGGCTGCGGAGCCGGGTTCAGGACAGGCTGGATTTGTCCAGGGAGCTGACAGATGAAGAGGTGCAGGCGCTGATTGATGAGGAAATCATGGCCTGCAGCCGGAGCAGCTATCTTCTTTTGGAAGAAAAACTCCGGATGCAGAAGGAACTGTTCCATGCCATGCGGAGGCTCGATATTCTGCAGGAACTGATCGAAGATCCGGAGGTGACGGAGATCATGGTAAACGGACCGGATCACATTTTTATAGAGAAGAAGGGCAGAATTTTCCGGTGGGAGAGGAGGTTTTCCACCAGAATACAGCTGGAAGACGTGGTGCAGCAGATTGTCAGCTTCTGCAACCGGAGCGTGACCAAAGCCAGCCCCATAGCGGACGCCCGCCTCGCGGATGGCTCCAGGGTGAATATTGTGTTGGACCCGGTGGCCCTGAATGGTCCGGTGATTACGATTCGGCGTTTTCCGGAGGAGCCGGTGCGGATAGCGCAGCTGGTGAGCTGGGGATCGCTGACGGAAGAAGCTGTGGAGTTTCTGAAGGCCGCAGTCCAGGCCGGCTACAATATTTTTGTGAGTGGAGGCACCGGTTCCGGAAAGACTACATTTCTCAATGCGCTCTCGGAATTTATACCAGAGACAGCCCGGGTTATTACCATAGAGGATAATGCAGAGCTGCAGCTGGACCGGGTGCGGAATCTGGTCACGCTGGAGGCGCGGGGAGCCAATCTGGAAGGTGAGCGGGAGATTACCATCCGGGATCTGATCCGCACGGCGCTGCGGATGCGGCCAGACCGGATTATTGTAGGAGAGGTTCGCGGCGCGGAGGCTATCGATATGCTTCAGGCCATGAATACCGGACACGACGGCTCTCTGAGCACGGGACATGCGAATAGTCCGCGGGATATGCTGAGCCGTCTGGAGACTATGGTGTTGATGGGGATGGAACTGCCGCTTATGGCCATCCGGAGACAGATTTCTTCCGGGGTAGACCTGATTGTGCATCTGGGCAGGCTCCGGGACGGAAGCCGGAGAGTTCTGGAGATAGTGGAAACGGACGGAATCCGGGAAGGGGAGATCTGTCTGCATACGCTTTTTGAGTTTCAGGAAGACGTGGGAGAGGACAGACTTAAGGTTCGGGGAAGCCTCAGAAAGCGGGACGGGCTGTTCCATGAAGAAAAGATGAGAGCAGCGGGAATTGGGGGCTGAAGATATGGATTACAGGACGTATCATTTCAGCCGGAAAGAAAAGCTCAGATATGGCCTGGAAGCGGCGCTGATAACAGGAATCATAGCTCTCTGCTTTTATAATTCGCCGCTTGCGTTTGCCGCTTTTCCGCTGGTGGGAATTCAGCATTTTCGTGAAAAGGGGGAGCGGCTTGCGGAAGAGCGGAGAAAGAGGCTGAAACTTCAGTTTAAAGATGCGGTTCAGAGCATGGCGGCGGCGCTGGCGGCAGGATATTCTGCTGAAAATGCTGTCCGGGAGGCCCGAAAAGATTTAAAGCTGGTATACCCGGAAAGCGCAGATATGGTGCAGGAACTGGCAGCCATGCAGCGGAAGCTGGACGCAAATCAGACCGTGGAAGAAGCAATCCGGGATTTCGCGGCCCGAAGCGGTATGGAGGAAGCGGAAATGTTTGCGGAAATCTTTGCAACGGGAAAGAGAAATGGCGGAGATCTGATAGCGGTCATGAAGGATACCGCCCGTACCATTACGCAGACCGTGGATACGGAGCGACAGGTGGCCTCCGTGCTGGCTTCCCGCAGATATGAGCAGAGGATCATGAATGTGATTCCTTTTGCCATGATTCTTTATCTGCGGCTTGGCTGTCCGGGCTTTCTGGACCCCGTATATGGAAATGCGGCGGGAATCTGTGTCATGACAGGCTGCCTTGGGCTGTATCTGACGGCGCGTTATCTGGGAAGGCGGATGCTGGAGATAGAGATTTAACTTCTGATTGTAGAAGGGATGTGTCGAAAATAGGCGGAAAGGCGATGTTCGGGAAAAGCAGAAAGACAGAGAAGGAAAGGAAAGAGAAGGAGTACGGAGAGAAGGACGGGGAAAAGAAGGTTGAAAAGAAAGATAAAAAGGGAGAAAGAGAGAGACGGCTTTCCGGCAATATGCGGAAGATAAGCGTGTGGCTCAGGAAAAGGATCGGAGGAAAATATCCGGGCCAGGCTGAGGTAGAAGAAAACCTGAAACTTCTCGGACCGGAACGTGAAGTAAAAGAACGTGCAGAAGCTTATTACGCGGAAAAAACCGGGCTCATGTTGAAAGTCCTGGGAGCCGGTTTTGTCCTTGCTCTGCTCTTTGTCCTGACATCAGGGAGCAGCCGGGTTCTGACAGAAGGGTATTTTCTTCCCCGTAAGGAAAAGGCTTATACTCAGGAACTGCGTCTGAGTATGGAAGAAGGCGGGCAGGAAAATGTGTCCGTGAAAGTGGAGCCCCGCGCGCTGACTGCAGAGGAAAGCAGAGATCTTCTGGAGAGGGAGGTGAACCGGATGGAAGATTATATCCTGGGGGAGAACGCTTCTCTGGAAGAAGTGCGGAGCGATTTGAATCTGATTCGGGAGATCGAAGACACGCCTGTTACCGTGGAATGGGAACTGGATACTTATGAGACGCTGAATCTGGATGGAAGCCTCCGGTTGGAGAACCTGAAAGAGGAAGGCAGCCTGACGGAACTGACAGCCAGACTCGTGTGCGGAGAAGAGGAAGAGATATACCGGGCAGTCGTGAAGATTTATCCGCCGATTCCCACAGAGGAGGAGCAGTGGAAAGAGACTGTGAGCGAAGCTTTGGCTGCGGCTCAGCAGGAGAGCAGCAGTCAGAAAATGAAAAAACTGCCGGAGAGAATAGGTGGGGTTGCGGTAAGCTGGACGGAAGCACCGTCTTCTTCTGCTCTGACAGTTCTGTTCCTGACTCTGTCTGCGGCAGTCCTGGTGTATGTGGCAAAGGACCGGGAATTGAAAAAGCAGGTGCAGGAGCGGGAGCGTCAGATGCAGCGTGATTATGCCGGGATTGTAAGCAAACTGGTGCTTCTGATGGGCGCGGGAGCGGCGGCCCGGAACGCGTGGGAGACCATTGTAAAAGAGTATCAGCAAAAAAGGGATAAAGGGGAGATAAAGCCCCGGTTTGCCTATGAGGAAATGGCCCTTGCTTGTCATGAAATGCAGAGCGGTGTGGCAGAGACAAAGGTATATGAAAATTTCGGGATTCGATGCCGCCTGCCCTGTTATCTGAAGCTGTCAGCTCTTTTGGAGCAGAATCTCCGAAAAGGAAGTAAGGGGTTAAGCCAGATCCTGAACGCGGAGATTCTGGAAGCCTTTGAACAGAGGAAGGACTGCGCCCGGAATCAGGGGGAAGAAGCGGCAACAAGGCTTTTATTTCCGATGGTCATGATGCTGGCAGTCGTAATGATTCTGATACTGATCCCTGCAGGAATGTCCATGCAGATGTAGCAGAAAGATGCAGATGTGATAGAAGCGGAAAGTGAGAAAACAAAAACCATACAGGCGGGAAAGGATGAACTGAATATGAAATATTGGTGGAAACGTTTTTGGAAGGAAGAGGATGGAATCGGTACGGTGGAGATGATCCTGATCCTTGTGGTATTGATTGCCCTCGTGATCATATTTAAAAATCAGCTTACCTCTCTGGTCAATGAGATCTTTGACAAGATCACAAGTCAGAGCAGGCTGGTATAAGAGCGGTTATGAGCAGCAGGATATGGAAACGGGGAGAGATTACAGTCTTTCTGAGCATGCTGCTGGCGGTGCTTCTGTTTTTCTTTCAGGCCGCGCTGGAATCTGCCCGTTACGCGATGCTACGCAGTCAGACGCAGGAGGCTCTGGAGCTGGCGGAATACTCAGTTCTTTCTGAATATCACAGAGAGCTGCTGGATATTTACGGATTGTTTTATCTGGATCTGAGCTATGGAGGGGGAGCAGAGGATACAGAGTATCTGAACCGGAGAATCACCGGTTTTCTGGACGCAAATCTGTCCGAAGGAGAGACGGCCGGGGTAGATACCTGGGATTATTCCAGGGCGACGGACGGAAAGGGGACTGCGTATTATGAGCAGGCGGTGGCTTATATGAAGCAGAAGACGGGAGCCTCCCTTCTGCAGAAGCTGAAGCAGTATGAAGAATATGGAAGTCAGGCCTCCGGAAATGAAGAGAGCTATGCTCAGGCAGATGCACGTGAGAATCAGAATCTGGAAGAGTTGAAAAAACGCCGGGAGGAAGAAGAGGAGAAGAGCACGCCGGACCCGGTTTCCAATACAAACAGTCTGAAACGGGGAAGCATCTTAAATCTGGTGGTAAAGGAGCCGGACAAGCTGTCCGGGAAAAAGGCGGATTTAAGCACGATGCCTTCCGCAAGAGTGCTTCTTTCGGGAGCAGGTCCCCGGGGACGGAACAGTCCGGGTGTGGGCAATGACGTGTTTTTCCTGGCATATCTTCTGGAGCATTTTCCGGATGCGGCCGAGTATCTGGCAGAAGGAAAGGAGAGCGGAGCCTGGCTGGATTATCAGCTGGAGTACCTCATAGCCGGAAAGGATACAGACATTGCCAATCTGGAAGCGGTTTGCGGAAGGCTTTTGGCTATCCGGGAAGGCATGAATTATGCATATCTGCTGTCTGATTCTGCAAAGGTAGCAGAGTGTGCGGCTCTGGCGGCAGCGCTGGTGGGCGCTACAATGATTCCCGGTCTGGTAGAAGCCATGAAGCAGGTACTGCTTCTGGCATGGGCTTTCGCAGAGAGCGTCCTGGATGTACGGATGCTGCTGAATGGAAAAAGGACAGCGTTTTTTAAGAATAATTCCACCTGGAAGCTGTCTCTGTCCGGGGCTTTGGAAGCGGGGGCTCTTTCCGGGTTTGATGAGCAGGAGGACCCGGAAGGGCTTTTGTACCAGGATTATCTGGGAATCCTGCTTACACTGACCGGACGGGAACATAAAATGATGAGAAGCCTGGATGCCATAGAGGGTGTAATCCGGGAACAGTCAGGCGGGCACTGGTTTTATATCGATCAGTGTACAGATGCTTTCTGGTTCCGGGCGGTATGTACAAATGGACAGGAGCTGACGGCAGAGCGCTGGATAGGGTACGAATGGTAAAAAACGAACGGTTTTGAAGAGGTAAGAAAGGGGTGTACCGTGATGTTTTTTCGTACGGGGGTGTGTCTAATTAAATTCAAAGCTCTCCAGGCAGCGGCAGATGGTCGGGCTGTCATTCTGACAATCAATTCTGACAACTCTCTTTCCCATCCCTGTGCCGAAAAAACATCACGGTGCGCCTCTTTCAGAAAAAGAGGAAGCCTGACAGTAGAGGCTGCGCTTGTATTTCCTTTGTTCCTTTTTGCGCTGACAGCCTTCTTGTCGCTGTTTTTCCTGGTTCAGGTTCGTGTGGAGATAGGACGTGCGTTGACAGATACAGGACGGGAATTGGCGCAGATGGCTTATTTTTTGGAAGATGCAGGAAGTCTGGCTCCTTCGGCGATGGCCATGCTTTACGGACAGAGAGAAGTGGAAGCCTATCTGGAGGATCGGGTGGCAGCGGAAATTATAAAGGACGGAGCGGACGGAATCTCTTTTCTGGGAACAGTCTGGAATGAGGAGGATTCTGTGCTGACGCTGCGGGCTTCTTTTCAGGCAGTGCTTCCGCCCTGGATTCTCTGGTTCCGGCCGGTTCAGATTTCCGTGGAGCGCTCAGTCCGCGGGTTTACCGGATTTGCCGGGAGAAGCGGCATTCCGGAAATAGAGGACAGCGAAATCGTCTACGTGACAGATCACGGAACTGTGTATCACAGGGATTTAGGCTGCCGGCATCTGAAACTGTCTGTTCAGCAGACGGAGCTGGATAAAGTGGAAGAGCTCCGCAATGGGGACGGGGCAAAATATTATCCCTGCGAACGCTGCTGGAAAGAAGGTTCCGAAATCGTGTTCCTGACGGAAGAGGGAAACCGGTATCATCAGACGCTGAACTGCTCTTCGCTGGTCCGGGGAATTCATGCGGTTCGTCTTTGGGAGACAGGAGGGCTGCCGCCTTGTTCGGTGTGTGGAGGATAGGATATATGTGGAGCGAATATTGTGTGATTCTGCTGCTGGTATGGAATGCCAGGCAGGATCTGCGGCAGCATGAGGTCAGCATTCCGAGTCTTGGAATTTTTGCCGCCGCAGGGATTCTGGTGAATCTGCTGCTGAAATATCAGAGCAGTCTTGAGCTTCTGACAGGTATCGGATCTGGAGTTTTTGTGCTGGCGGCAGCGGCCGTAACCAGGGGCGCCATCGGATTCGGGGACGGTCTGCTGCTCTGTGTAACGGGCATTTATCTGGGAGGTTCAGAGAATATGCAGCTTTTGATGGCAGGACTGATTCTGTGCGCGCTGGTTCTGGGAGCAGGGCTGATACTGGGAAAGGCCGGCTGGAAGCAGCAGTTTCCTTTTGTACCTTTCCTGTGCCTGGCACAGTTTGGGAGGATGCTATGGAAAGTGGTATGAAGGTAAAAAGCAGAAAGAGAAGGCCAAAAGAAACGGCGGTGTCAAAATGGAAAAGCGGAAGCTTTACCGTAGAAGCTTCTCTGCTTCTTCCTTTCCTGTTGTTTCTTATATTTGTATTTTTCATTCTCAGTCTCTATCTCCATGACAGAAGCGTTCTGATTTCCTGCGCGGCGGAGCTGGCAGGAAAAGGGGCGGCGCGTAAGTATGAGACAGAAGAGCATCTGGAAAACTGGCTTACCGGACAGGCCGCAGGTCTGGCAGATGAGAGACTTCTTCTGCTGCGGCTGACGGGTGTTTCTGTGGAAGTGGCAGACAGCTCTGTAACAGTCTGCTATGAAGGAAGCACCTCCCTTCTGGGCGGTCTGGATGTCAGGGAAGAAGAGACTGCGCAGCGGCTGAATCCGGTGGATTTTATCCGAAACAGCCGGCGATTGAAAAATCTAATCGAGGAATAGGAGCAGGTATCGTATGAATGTGTCATATAAAAGAGAGCTGAATCACAATTATCTGGTACTGGAGCAGGAGGAGTACCAGGAAAATTATCAGACGGGTATGCTGCTGAAAAACAAAATTCCGGGATTCCTGGAATGCAGAATGAGCAGATTTGACAGGGGAGCGTCTCTGTTTTATGAGATTACTTCCCGGCAGAGTCTGCGTCTGGTACTGGAGCGGAAAAAGCTGAAGCTTCCGGAGCTTCTAAAGCTGCTGCGCGGCATGTATCAGGCGGTATGTTCCTGTGAAGAATACCTTCTGGATGTGGAGCGGCTTTTGCTGACGCCGGATTTTATCTATATTGATCCGGATGAATGGACATCCTTTTTCTGCTTTTTTCCCTTTGAAACACAAGACCCGGGAGGAGAGCTTCTGGAACTGGCGGAATATTTTCTGGACCGTCTGGACAGACAGGACTCGGGAGCGGTTACGCTGGGATATGAATTTTACAGGATTGCGGGAGAAGAAAATCCGTCGCTGGGAAAGCTGCTGAAGACATGGCAGGAAGAGAACGGACTGCCGGAAGACAGACAGGGGCAGCAGGAAGAATCTGAGAGAAAGATTATCCGGTATGACGGAAACGGGCAGACGGTGGTAGAAGAAGACTGCATCCGGGAGCGGGAACCGGAACGGAATTTTGACGCGGTTTCCCCGGAATGGACGGAAAAGCCGGAAGGAGGGACCTCGTTTCTCTCCAAAGCCAGGGAGCCGGGCCTTTTTCTGCGGAGTGAAAGCGCGGCCTATCCGGATCTGCGGATTACGAAGGACAGCTTTTTAATAGGAAAGAAAAAAGACGCGGTGGATGGATGGCTGAAGGCCAGAGGGATTTCCCGGATACATGGAAGGATCTCCAGGGAGGAGGACTGCTATTATCTGACAGACCTGAACTCCACAAACGGGACATATCTGAATGGAGGACGCCTGGAAGTCAATGAAAAGGCAAGGCTCCGGCCCGGCGACTGCGTGGGGTTCGCGGATGTGAGATATGTGGTGGAGGGATAGTACCGGCATACCAGGGCGTATTGTCCTCTGTACACCGATGCAAAAAGCGGTACTGGATTTTTGGGCAGTGGTTCTGTATAATGAGAAGAAAACGAGGAAAGAGAGTGCGGCGGAAAGATGATATTTGAAAGCCATGCCCATTATGACGATGAAGCCTTTGATTCCGATCGAAGCGAGCTTCTTTCTCAGTGTCAGAATCAGGGAATTGAATATATTGTAAATGTAAGCGCCAGCCTGGGGTCAGTGAAATCGACGCTTGCGCTGGCAGAAGAGTATCCTTTTATCTATGCGGCAGTGGGAATCCATCCGGATGAGGTGGGAGAGCTGAATGAGGAAAACTTTGCATGGCTGAAGGAGCAGTGCCGGCATCCAAAAACCGTGGCAGCAGGAGAAATCGGCCTGGACTATTACTGGGATAAGGAAAACCATGAGACTCAGAAATACTGGTTCCGGAGACAGATGGATCTGGCAAAAGAGTTGGAGCTTCCGATTATTGTACACAGCCGGGAGGCATGCGCTGACACACTGGAGGAGATTAAAAAGGCCCATACGCCAAAGCTTAAGGGCGTGATCCACTGCTTTTCCTATGCGCCCGAGACGGCCCGGGAATATCTTGAAATGGGATACTATATCGGAGTCGGCGGCGTTGTAACCTTCAAGAATGCCAAAAAACTGAAAGAGGTCGTGAAGATGCTGCCGCCGGAGCGGATTCTGCTGGAGACAGACTGTCCGTACCTGGCCCCGGTTCCAAACCGTGGAAAACGCAATTCCTCTCTGAATCTTCCCTATGTGGCGGAAGCGGTTGCGGAGCTCAAGGGAATGGAGACAGAGGAAGTGATCCGTATTACAAATGAAAATGCCAGAAAACTATATTTTCAGGGGAGAGAGTTATGAGCAGACCGGTTCCAAGCCTGGGAAATCCCAAAAATACCATAGAGATACTGAACAAATATAAGTTTGTCTTTCAGAAAAGATACGGACAGAACTTTCTGATTGACGAGCATGTGCTGGGGAAAATCATCCGTTCCGCAGGGATAACGGAGGATGATTTTGTGATCGAGATAGGTCCCGGAATCGGTACGCTGACCCAGTATCTTGCATATTCTGCAAGAGAGGTGGCGGCGATCGAGATAGATGACGCTCTGCTTCCCATTCTGGAGGATACGCTCAGCGGTTACGATAATGTGACGGTGATTCACGAAGATGTGCTGAAGGTGAATCTGACAAAGCTTGTGGAAGAAAAGAACGGAGGAAAACCCGTCAAGGTAGTGGCGAATCTTCCCTACTATATTACAACGCCGATTATCATGGGTCTGTTTGAAAACCATGTTCCGGTGGAAAGCATTACGATTATGGTTCAGAAAGAAGTGGCGGACCGTATGAAGACGGGGCCGGGTTCCAAGGATTACGGCGCGCTGTCCCTGGCCGTGCAGTATTACGCCAGGCCAGAGTTGGTGGCCAACGTTCCGCCAAACTGCTTTATGCCCCGTCCCCGGGTGGGTTCAGCCGTTATCCGGCTGACAAAGCATGAAAAGCCGTCAGTAGAAGTGCAGGATGAAAAACTGATGTTTCAGATTATCCGGGCATCCTTCAATCAGCGCAGAAAAACGCTGGTCAACGGACTTTACAATGCGCCGGAGCTCCATATTCCCAAGGAATGCACAGCGGCTGTCCTGGAAGAGATGGGACTTGCTCCCGGTATACGGGGAGAAGCGCTGGAGCTCTCACAGTTTGCCGAGCTGAGCAGCCGGCTGAAAGACAAAAGCGAATAGGTTTCCGGCAGCGGGAACGTCCTTGTTAATTAAGGATAGCGTCGGTGTACAAGGGACCGTATTGTCCCTTGGTGCACCGACGCTATGCCAGAGAAAAGAATAAAAAGATTCTGGAATGAAGAGGACAGGTCAGGCATAGAATATCTTAGCAAATGAGAGAAAGGGAGGGATTCTTTGTCTGACTATAAACGGTTTGTCTCCTACATTTACGGATACGAGCAGGGAGAAAAAAGAGAAAATACAGGGTTTGTCAAGGTAAATGCCCGCGGAGACGAATGTAAGATCTGGGTGCACGTGAAGGGATTCTACAGCCACCGGCAGAGGCCCTATCGGGTTTACGTATTTACGCAGAAAAGAGAACGGCTGGAGGGACAGTATCTGGGCGAGCTGGAAAGCCGCAATGGAGCGCTGGAGTGGAATGGAGTAACCAGAACGGACAGCCTTATGGGCGGCTTCAGCCTGGATGAGAGCCGGGGAATTTATATCGAAGGGGAAAACCGCGTCTTTGCCGCAGAGTGGGACGACTATCCGGTAGACGTAGACAGGTTTGAGCCCCTTGAGAGGTCTGCCAGGCAGAGGAATGTGGAGGAAAATACAGGAAAAGATAATCAAAGCGGTGCGGAAAGGGTGGCGGAACGGCCAAAGCAGGAAGAGCAGACTGATCTGATGAGAAATGCTGGGATGAATTTTCAGATGGCACAGGCGGCCAGGCTGGAACCGGAGCCAGAGCCGGAGCAAATATCAAAGCCATGGACAGAACTGGAGACGGAGTCTGAGCCGGAACCTCTACAGGCGGCCCAGCTGAAGCCAGACTGGACGCGGCAGGAACAGGAAAAAAAGAGAGCGCAGACGGAGCCTGAAATGCTTGTTCCAGAAGACCCCAGAAGAAGGCAGTGGGAATACCTGGTGTCTCATTTTCCGGCAGTACGCTATCAGGATGGAGGTGGAGACATTTTGTCTGGAATACGTCTGGGGAACAGGGAACTGTCCAGGATTCCCCGGGACAAATGGGGGCTTGGAAATAACAGTTTTCTGCTTCACGGCTTTTACCAGCATCACCACCTTCTTCTGTTCCGTAAGCAGACGGAGAGGCAGATAAGCTATTACATAGGAGTTCCAGGCATCTACAATGAAAAGGAGCAGATGCTTGCTTCCATGTTCGGCTTTGAAGAGTTCAAGGTGATGAAAGGGCCGGATGCGCAGACGCAGACACAGGCACCGGAAGAAAGCTTCGGTTACTGGTGCCGCCTGCTGAAATAACCGGCCGGAGCCGGGCGGGAAAGACGGCAGGGGAAGATGTCAGGGGAAACGGAATCTGGCCTTTTGAAAAACAGAGGAAAAGGAAGGACAAGAATGACAGCAGATGAAAAATATATGAAGGAGGCCCTGCGTCAGGCCAGGAAGGCCTGGGCTCTGATGGAGGTGCCCATAGGCTGTGTCATTGTGCAGAATGATAAAATCATAGCAAGGGGTTACAACCGGCGGAATACGGACAAGAATACACTTTCCCACGCGGAACTGAACGCGATTCGGAAAGCCAGTAAAAAGACCGGAGACTGGAGGTTGGAAGACTGCACTATGTACATTACGCTGGAGCCCTGTCAGATGTGCGCCGGAGCGATTGTACAGGCCCGTATGGGGCGGGTGGTGATCGGGGCCATGAACCCCAAAGCCGGCTGCGCCGGTTCTGTCCTGAACCTTCTGGAGATGCCGGAATTCAACCACCAGGTTCAGGTGGAACGGGGAGTGCTGGGCGAGGAGTGCAGCAGGATACTGACAGAGTTTTTTAAGGAGCTGAGGAGCCGGAAAGCGGCAGAAGCTCTGCCAGAAAGCCGTTGACAAACAGGCAAATTAAGGGTATACTATCGAAGACAGTCCTCAGAGACTGCCGTGCAGATTAATATGTCATAAAATTTCCGCGCAGCCGGGGAATTAGCGGTGCCCTGTACCTGCAATCCGCTACAGCAGGGGTGATATTCTGCCCCGGACTTTATGAACAGTGTGCAGCCCTTTGTAAGCAGCACTGACGCTTGGGTCTTGCGCAACAGGAATCTGTGAACCGGGTCAGGTCAGGAATGAAGCAGCCCTAAGCGGAACCTCCTGTGTGCCGCGAGGCAGCCTGGGCCGAGCCGGCTGCAGAGGTAACGGCACTGTTCAGGGTTCAAAGCAGAATGCGCGGATTTAAAATAAAAGATAAAGCTCTGCATAAGAGCTGGAAAAAAGACTTCCACCTTTGGTTGTGGAAGCCTTTTTTGGTTTATCAGGATATGGCAGCCAGACCTGGGACGGCCATATCCTGACAGCCTTCTGCTTTTCCTTCTGTTTTTAAATATTTTTAAAGCTTCTAAAGATTTTCCCGCAGCCTTTCGCTGACCGCCCGGCCGGCGGCCGTGGCGGCCAGTCCGCCTTCGGCAGTCTCCCGCAGGGAGCTGTTCATCTGATCGCCGATTTCCTTCATAGCGTCAAAGACCTGATCGGCGGGAATGGTGCTGCGGATTCCGGCCAGGGCCATATCCGCGGCAGCCATGGCATTGACAGCCCCGATGACGTTTCGTTTTACGCAGGGGACCTCTACCAGTCCGGCGACCGGATCGCAGACCAGTCCCAGAAGATTTTTCAGGGCAATGGCAGCAGCATCGGCCATCTGTTCCGGGCTTCCGCCCCGCAGAAAGACGAGGGCGCCGGCGGCCATAGAGGATGCCGAACCGATCTCTGCCTGACACCCCCCCATGGCGCCTGCAATATACGCTCTTGCGGCTATGATCTGGCCGATGCCGGCGGCGGTAAACAGGGCTTCGGTCATCTGGTCATCCGAATATCCGTCCTGCTCGGCGGCGGTGACGAGAACGGCAGGAAGGACACCGCAGGCTCCGGCCGTGGGGGCCGCCACGATTCTTTTCATACAGGCATTGGATTCTCCCAGGCGGAGCGCCCGCATGATAACCTTTCCCATGGTTTCTCCGCAGAGGGGATGGCAGGTATTCAGATAATCCTCCATCTGCCCGGCTGCGCCGCCTACAAGTCCGCTGTGGGAGCGCAGAGTTCTGTCATAATCCTGTTCAGAGCTGCGCATGGCTTCCCACATACGGCTCATCTGTGTCCAGGTTTCCTCCCGGGATACGCCCCGATCACTCATATCCTCCTGAATTACAGCCTCTGCTGTGGATATGTTTTTGTCAGCGCTGGATCTCAGCCATTCTTCCATTGATTCAAACGCCATGTTCATCCTCCTGTACTGTGTTCAGATAGGTTACTTTAATAACACCTTCCAGATGGGCAAGCCAGGCAACAGAGTCCTCCGGAATCGGCTGGTCGGTTTCCAGCACCATGACGGCGTAGCCGCCCCGCTTGTTCCGGTAAAGCTGCATGGTAGCAATGTTTACGGACTTGTGGGACAGCATGGAAGTGACCTCGGCCACATGACCAGGCTGATCCAGGTTGTGGACGATAAGCGTGGGACTTTCTCCGGTGAAATTTACATCAATGCCGTCCAGTTTGTTTACCATGATCCGGCCGCCGCCCAGAGAAGAAGCCTGAAGCTCCAGTTCCCGTCCGTCTTCGGTTTCCACATGAAGAAGAGCTGTGTTTGGATGGGCGTCTTTGAGCTGTATTTTCCGGAACTGTATTTCCATTCCCTGTTCCCGCGCCAGCTGCAGGCTGTCGGGAATACGGGTATCATCGGGCTGCATACCTAAAAGACCAGCTGCAAGGGCCCGATCCGTGCCATGTCCTCTGCCGGTAGCGGCGAAAGAACCTGCCAGGGCGATGTCCGCTTTTGCGGGGGCTTTTCCGAGCAGTCTGCGTGTAATCAGCCCGATTCGCACGGCGCCTGCCGTATGAGAACTGGAAGGGCCTACCATAACCGGGCCCAGGATGTCATATAAATTCATGTCCGTACCTCGCTGCTTTCCTGCAAATGTTCTGCGTTTCAGATACCTTTGGAGTCCGGCCGCTTCTGCAGCCGCGCTCACTTTTACATCTCTCGGATTTTCATATTTTTTAGAATAAGAAAATTTTCGGGACTCGTCAAGGCTGTTCTGCCGGAGAATCCGGATTTGAGGACAAACCGGCTGTTTTTTCGGCAGGGCAATAGATTTGCGAAAAAAATTGCAGGTGTGAGGGAGCCAGGTGTACTAGTTAAAAAGCCTCTTTCTGAAGGCACAACCTCAAGGTATCGTCCATTTACAGCAGGCACATAATAACAGCCGTAGGTCTTCAGGCCGTTTGCTTCTTCCTCTTCCGGCAGTTCCACGTAAAACCGGTAATAGGGCATGTAATATGTCTCGTAATCTCCGGTTTTGTACACAAGCTCCACCTTTTTTACATCTTTCATTTCTGAAATGCTGTAGGGGACGGAGGTAATGTAGTTTCCGCTTTCCAGGAGCGCAGCGGCTTCCTGAACCGTGATCACAGGATAGTCCCCGATTTTTCCTGACAGATCGGGCTGAAAAATGCGGATGCTCATCAGCCGTCCTGCGTCATCGCAGGAAAAACGGATGGGATAAAAATTATAATTTATGATATCCTCTTCCAGGCTGTTCCCGGCTTCGAAAAACTCCGGCTCATAACTCTGACGGAGGTAAATGTCATAATCGCCTCCGCTGATGTTCAGGCGGGGATTGTCCGGGGCGAGCAGATGGCTGTAAGCAGAGAGCAAATACTCAGCAGCCTGCGCGAGCTCTTCATAAGTAGAATAGTGAGTAAAATGATATTGCTCAGGAAGTGATACGGCCGGTTCAAAATTTATTTGAATTTCCATAGAGGACCATGCTGTGATGACAGTTCCGTCTTGTTCTGTTTTCAAATAATTGGACCAGCCAGATTCCTTTGCGATGTTAAGAGAGCCGGTATCCATGCCAAGCTTTCCCGCGGTTTCCAGCAGAAGCTCATTCATCTGATCCCAGTCGACGTCGACCGGATAATAGTTTTCTTCATAATCCTGCTGGTTTCGGTAAACGGGCAGCGTTGTAAGGGTAATATCTTCCGTCCAGGGATTTGCGTTGGTCAGCTCAGAGATATCGAAGGCCATAAGTCCCTCAAATCCCATGCCGCCTGCCGAGATGTCTGAGACAGTCAGGACAGGGAGATCGGGCAATTCTGCTTCCGGTGAAGGATCTGAAAACTCAGGAAGCTCTGCTTCCGGGACAAGGCCGGAAGACTCGGAAACGTCTTCCGTGGGAGAGGTATCGGAGATGTTTGAGGATTCGGGAATGCTTCCTTCGGGAGCAGAGTCTGCAGACTCAGAGGAAGAGTCCGGAAAAGCCGGGGAGGGCTCCAGGCGGGCGGCAGGCCAGAGTTTTGAGGTCATCCACAGGGCGGCCAGAAGGCAGGCCGCGGCGGCTCCCCATTTCAACCAGGGCCATCTGGAGCGCACCTGTCTTGGAGTTTTGCGGAGTCTGTCGGTTTCGATAATGATTTCGTCATCCAGAAAATTTAGAGAGTCAAGAATGGTTTCCGCTTTCATAAGTGAAATCCCTCCTTTTCCAGGTGTACCTTCAGTCCTTTGCGGGTCCGGTGCAGCAGGCTTTTGGCTTTTGATATACTCATTCCGCAATAAGCGGCCGCTTCCTGAACGGAATCCAGATAAAAATAGCGCCCTACAAAGAGACTCCGCGCCTCCGGAGACAGACTGCGGAGATAGGAGCTGATAGATTCCGCAAGTAAAAGCATTGATGTCTGCTGTTCCGTCGTATCAGTGCCGGATACGCATTCCTTCAGTTCGGAAAGGGCAAGCATGTATCCTGAATCCCGTCGTTTTTTCCGAGTCCGGTAACGAAGCCGGTCAATGGACAGCTCCCGGGTGATTTTTCCGAGGAAGGCCGGGAGAAGCCCTGGTCTGTGGGGCGGCATGGAATTCCAGGCTTTGAGATAGGTGTCATTGACGCTCTCCTCGCTGTCCTGGGTATCGGTCAGAATGTTGTATGCGATTTTAAAAAGATAGGGTCCGTATTTCCGGCTGGTTGCCTGAATGGCAGATTCGTCCCGCAGCCAGTACAGTTCGATGATTTTGCTGTCTTCTATATAAAAATCCCCCTTCTATTCTAAAAGCCGACAAAAACAGACGCTGGTTGCGTGAAAAAGAAAAATCTCTGTATAAATTATAACGTTATACGGCAGTACTGAAAACAATGGAATTGATAAAATTTCCTCTTGCAAAATACCCTGATGGGGTATATAATGAGCTCAAACAGAGATACCCCTGGGGCGTATTTGAAGCGGCGGAATATGATACGGTGAAATGTTGTTGAACCGGCCGATTCGGCAGCGGAACGTACAGGCAGAAGTATTCAGCGGCTCCCACAGCGGGAATTCTGGGAAAAAGAGGTGACAGGTATGGAAGAACAGAAAGAATGCTGCTGCTCCCACAAGACGAAGGAGCGTACAGAGAAGGAATATAAGGATCTGATTAACCGTCTGAGCCGAATTGAGGGCCAGGTACGGGGAATCCGGAAGATGGTGGAGAGTGACTGTTATTGTCCGGACATACTGGTACAGGTGTCGGCGGTCAACGCGGCGCTGAACAGCTTTAATAAAGTTTTGCTTGCCAATCATATCCGAACCTGCGTGGCAGACGATATCCGGGAAGGCAATGATGAGACCATTGACGAGCTGGTGACGGTGCTGCAGAAGCTGATGCGGTAAATGATGAAATGATATGTATGGTTAGACTGCGCAGACTACGCGGAAGCGTTCTGCCAGCCGGCCGGAACCGGTGCATAGCGCCAGGAATTTTCCGGCTGCCGGCAGATAGAAAATCCGCGCAGAGTGAGGAGGAGAGATTATGGAACAATATAACGTGACAGGTATGAGCTGTGCGGCCTGCAGCGCGAGAGTGGAAAAGGCTGTCTCCAAGGTGCCTGGAGTGACCTCCTGTTCCGTGAGTCTTTTGACAAACTCGATGGGAGTGGAAGGCACGGCGGACGAGGCGGCCGTCATCGCCGCCGTGGAGGCGGCGGGCTACGGCGCCTCTGTCAAGGGCGCCAGAGGCGCCGGCGCCGGTGCCGGAGCTGGCTCCAGCAGAGCCGCAGCCGGCTCCGCCGCCGCGGGAGCGGACGACGATTTTCTGAAGGATACGGAGACGCCGAAGATTCGGCGGAGGTTGATTGCCTCGCTCTGTTTCCTGGTTCCGCTGATGTATTTGTCCATGGGACATATGATGTGGAACTGGCCGCTGCCGGAGGCGCTGGCGGAGAATTATGTGGCTATCGGAATCGCCCAGCTTCTGTTGACGGGCATCGTCATGGTGATCAACCAGAAGTTTTCTATCAGCGGCTTCAAAGGGCTGATTCATGGGGCCCCCAATATGGATACGCTGGTGGCGCTTGGTTCGGCAGCATCTTTTGGATACAGCCTGTATGCGCTTTTTGCCATGACGGCGGCACAGATGAACGGCGATATGGCAGGCGTCATGTCTTACATGCATGAATTCTATTTTGAGTCCGCAGCTATGATTCTGACCCTGATTACGGTCGGAAAGATGCTGGAGGCCCATTCCAAGGGGAAGACCACGGACGCGCTCAAAGGGCTGATGAAGCTGGCGCCGAAGACGGCCGTGATCGTCCGGGACGGAGAAGAAGTGGAGGTGTCCATCGACCAGGTCAGAAAAGGCGACATTTTTGTGGTGCGGCCCGGGGAAAATATACCCGTGGACGGCATTGTGCTGGATGGCAGCAGCGCGGTCAATGAATCGGCGCTGACCGGGGAGAGTATTCCCGTAGACAAAAAACCGGGCGACGCCGTATCTGCGGCAACCTTGAACCACTCGGGCTTTATCCGCTGTGAGGCGACCCGCGTGGGCGAGGACACGACCCTTTCCCAGATTATCCAGATGGTCAGCGACGCGGCTGCAACCAAAGCGCCTATTGCGAAGATTGCAGACCGGGTATCGGGAGTCTTTGTCCCGGCGGTTATCGCGATTGCTGTGGTGACGCTGATTGTGTGGCTGGTGGCAGGTCAGACCATAGGCTTTGCGCTGGCACGGGCCATTTCCGTACTGGTCATCAGCTGCCCCTGCGCTCTGGGACTGGCCACGCCGGTAGCCATCATGGTGGGCAACGGAATGGGAGCCAGGAACGGCATCATGTTCAAGACGGCGGTTTCCCTGGAGGAGACTGGAAAGATGCAGATTGTTGCTCTGGATAAGACAGGAACCATCACCAGCGGTGAGCCGAAGACTACCGACATCCTTCCGGCGGAAGAAACCTCAGAGGAAGAGCTCCTGACCCTGGCCTATGCCCTGGAAAAGAAGAGCGAGCATCCGCTGGCAAACGCGATTCTTGAGACGGGCCGGGAACGCGGTGTGCAGTCTGATCTGGAAGTGACGGATTTCCAGGCAGTGCCGGGCGGCGGCCTGACCGGAGAGCTGGACGGCAGCCGTCTGACCGGAGGCAATCTGAAATACATCAGCCAGACGGCGGAAGTCACAGACGCCGTGCGCCGGCAGGCGGAAGAGCTGGCGGAGGAAGGAAAGACGCCGCTGTTCTTCGCAAAGGATGGAAAACTCCTTGGCATCATCGCCGTGGCGGACGTCATCAAGGAAGACAGCCCGCAGGCAGTGCGTGAGCTTCAGAATATGGGAATCCATGTGGTGATGCTGACCGGCGATAACGAGAGAACAGCCAGGGCCATCGGAAAGCAGGCCGGGGTGGATGAAGTCATTGCCGGCGTGCTTCCGGAAGGAAAGGAAAGCGTTATCCGGGCCCTGAAGGAGAAGGGCAAGGTAGCCATGGTAGGCGACGGCATCAACGATGCTCCGGCCCTGACAAGAGCCGACATGGGAATCGCCATCGGAGCGGGAACTGATATTGCTATTGACGCGGCTGATGTGGTGTTGATGAAAAGCCGCTTAAGCGATGTGCCTGCGGCCATCCGCTTAAGCCGGGCAACTCTTCGGAATATCCATGAAAATCTGTTCTGGGCATTCTTTTATAATGTCATCGGCATTCCACTGGCAGCGGGCGTCTGGATTCCGATTTTCGGCTGGCAGCTCAATCCTATGTTCGGCGCGGCAGCCATGAGCCTGTCCAGCTTCTGCGTGGTAACAAACGCCCTGCGTCTTAACTGGTTTAAGGTGCATGACGCGAGTAAAGATAAAAAAATCAAACAAAATGTAAAAAAGGAGAAGACAACGATGGAAAAAACGATTACAATTGAAGGTATGATGTGCGGTCACTGCGAGGCGGCTGTAAAGAAGGCTCTGGAGGAGCTTCCCCAGGTAAGCGGAGCTGTAGTAAGCCATGAAAAGGGAACGGCGGTTGTGACGCTGAACGCTGAGGTGGCGGACGATGTGCTGAAGAAAGCGGTAGAAGATAAGGATTACAAGGTGACTGGTATTCAGTAAAGAAAGTGTGCCAAGGCGGGAGACCCCGCTCCAACCGGCCAGCCGCCAGCGCGGCGCAGAATGACCGGGCGGCGGGAAAATCCCGGCCGGCATGGAAAAGTGCATAAAAAAGGGAAAACGCGAAGAGGCGGTTTCCGGCGGATGCCCTGAGGGGCGTCCGCCGGGACCGCCGTTTTCTTTCGTCAGGCAGAAAATCTGTCCTGCCCCAAATCCAGGGAAGCCGCGGAAACACAGAAGATCCGATTCCGGTTTCGTTCAGAAGCAGGATTCGTAGGACCAGAATTCGTAGGAGCAGAATTCAGAGAAACAGGATGCAGAAGGAGGATGAAGAGAATGCATGAACGGGCAAGTACGGGAATCAAAGGTTTTGATCAGATGATCGATATGCTCCGCATGGGAGACAACGTGGTATGGCAGGTGGATTCCATCGAGGATTACCGGTATATGACGGAAGCTTATATCGCACAGGCAAAGCGGGATCGGAGAAACCTGATCTACATCCGGTTTGCTTCCCATGAACCCGTCCTGCGGGATACGGAAGGAATCCGGATCTGCAGGGTGGATTCGGGACAGGGCTTTGAGGCGTTTGCTTCCCAGATCCGGGATATTATCACAGAGGCGGGGCTGGACGCCTTCTATGTGTTCGACAGCCTGACCTTTCTTCTGGATGCCTGGCATTCGGATCTGATGATTGGAAACTTCTTTCAGGTGACCTGCCCGTATCTGTATGAGCTGAATACTGTCGCCTATTTTGCGCTGATCCGGAACGCTCACACCTATGATACGATTGCCCGGATTCGGGAGACGACTCAGCTGCTTCTGGAGCTCTATCACATTGAAGGAAATTACTATGTGCATCCGCTGAAGGTGTGGCAGCGGTATTCGCCGACCATGTTTCTGCCTCATCTTCTAAAAGAACAGGAGGCTGTCTCCATCACGGCCTCCGCGGAGACGGCGGAGCTTTTCTCCAATCTGGTGTACCGGGAGACAAAGCGGGATTATTGGGAGGAGATCGTAAAGAGCTGCGCGGACGCCCGCAGCGGAGGCGAAGAGCTGCGGGAGGAGAAAAAGCGCCTGCTTCTGGAGCTTCTTGTGGGGAAAAACTCCCGGATTTACGACCTCTGTGTGGATTATTTTACACTGGAGGACGTGGTCCGGGTCGCTTACCGGGAAATTGGCAGCGGTTATATCGGCGGAAAGAGCGTGGGTATGCTTCTGGCCCGCCGGATGCTGGTGAAGGACCCGGAGGACGCGGCCCGTTTTCAGCCCCTTCTGGAGCCTAATGACTCCTATTATCTGGGCGCGGACATTTTTTACACCTACATCGTGCAGAACGGCTGCTGGGGCCTGCGGACCAGGCAGAAGACGAAGGAAGGGTATTTTACCTATGCGCCGGAACTGAAGCAGAGAATCCTGGAGGGAAGCTTCCCGGAGATGATTCGGGATCATTTCGTGCGGATGCTGGAATACTATGGCCAGTCGCCGATTATCGTCCGCTCCAGCTCTCTTCTGGAGGACAATTTCGGAAATGCCTTTGCGGGAAAATATGAGAGTGTCTTCTGCCCGAACCAGGGTTCTCCGGAGGAGCGGCTGCGGGCCTTTGAGGACGCCGTGAAAACGGTCTATGCCAGCACCATGAATGAGGATGCGCTCCAGTACCGTGTGAGCCGCGGGCTGGCTCAGAAAGATGAGCAGATGGCAGTGCTGGTCCAGCGGGTGTCGGGAGACTATTTCGGGGATTATTTCTTTCCCCACCTGGCTGGCATGGGGAATTCCTCAAACCTTTATGTGTGGGATAAGGATATCGACATGAATGCGGGAATGCTGCGCCTGGTATTCGGTCTCGGAACCCGGGCCGTGGATCGGATTATCGGAGACTACGCGCGCATTGTGACCCTGGACGATCCCCTGCGCACGCCGCTTGTACAGGCCGGCGATGAGCGGAAGTTTTCTCAGCACTATGTAGATGTGCTGAACCTCAGAGAAAACAGGTTTATGAGCATTGATCTGGACGACGCCCTGGCTCTGGATATCAAGACAGACAAGAGCATTTTCGCTCAGATGGATTATGACGAGTATCAGAGGCTGCGGGAGCTGGGTTACCGGAACCGGAAACCGCCCTATTCCCTGAACTTCCGGAAACTTCTTAAGGATACGCCGTTTCCGGGGCTGATGCGGGACGTGCTGGCTCTCCTGGCCCGGAAATACGATTATCCGGTGGATATCGAATTTACCGCGAACTTCCGGCGAGACGGAAGCTTCCGCATCAACCTGCTTCAATGCCGGCCCCTGCAGACAAAGGGGCTTGGGAAAACGGTGGAGCTTCCGAAGATTACCGGAAAAGACGACTGCATTTTCTATACGAAGGGGAATTTCATGGGCGGAAATGTGCGTCTTCCCATCGACTATGTGATTTACGTGGACGCCAGGGGCTATGCGGGAAAGAGCGAGCAGGAGAAATACACCATCGCCCGGCTGATTGGCGAGCTGAACCGAAAGCTGGGAGACGAAAATCTGATGCTGATCGGCCCCGGCCGTTTCGGCACCACGACGCCTTCCCTGGGCGTGCCGGTCCACTTCACAGAGCTGAACAGGGTGCAGGTCATGTGCGAATATTCCTCATCCGCGCTGGGACTGATGCCGGAGCTGTCCTACGGTAGCCACTTCTTCCAGGATCTTGTGGAGACGGGCATCTTCTATGCGGCGCTGTTTGCGGAGAAGGAGGATGTGGGCTTCTGTCCGGAGCGCTTCCTGAAAAATGAAAATCTGCTGACGCGGCTTCTGACTCACGGCGGCGAGCATCAGGATACCCTGTATGTCTGCCGGACGCCGGGGGTAGAAGTGTATTCCGATATCGTAAGCCAGACAGCAGTCTGCAGGTAAACGGACTGTACGTCCCCTGGCCGGCTGATAAAAATATAAGAACATGTTGTGTTTTCAGAGGATTTACGCTAATATATACACAACGTGTTCTTTTTCGTGAAAGGGAAAATGATGGATAAAGCAAAAAAGATCAGAGAACTCAGAGAAAGTACAGGAATGAATCGGCGGGAGTTTTGTGAATATTTTCAGATCCCATATCGAACAGTTTCTGAATGGGAGCGTGATGGCAGACATGCTCCAGACTATGTTCTGCGTTTGCTGGAATATTATATATGTATGGAAGAGTTATCAAAGAGAAGTGAACATGCACAGAATTGTCCATTGAGGGTAATAAAGCAGGAAAAGAAGGAAATGAAAAAGCCATGAAATTTTTATTAACAGCAATCAACGCAAAATATATCCATTCCAACCTGGCCGTTTACAGCCTGCGCGCTTCAGCGCTTGCGCAGACTGCAGGCCGCAGAGTTCCGGCGCAGGCGCAGGCTCAGCCTGCCCCTGGCACCGCATCCGCGCCGCCCGGTTTCGGAGAGCCTCCGGCCCTCCAGGGAAAGGCGGTCATAGAGATGGCGGAATTCACCATCAACCACCGCACAGAGGAGATTCTCCGGGAGATTTATCTTCGGAAACCGGACGTCCTGTTATTTTCCTGCTATATCTGGAATATCGTATATGTGAGGGAGCTGGCGGAGAACTGCAGAAAGATCATGCCGGAGGTTCCCATCTGGCTGGGCGGGCCGGAAGTCTCCTACGACGCGGAGGAAACTCTCCGAGAAAATCCGGCTGTGGACGGAATTCTATGCGGGGAAGGGGAAGAGACCTTCCGGCTGCTGGCAGAGTGCTGTGCGGCCGGACAGGCTGATACGGAGCACCTTGCGGAAATCCCGGGACTTGTATTCCGGGAGCCGCAGGGAAGCGCGGAGCGCCGGCCGGAAGGCCGGGCGGCGGTTCTCGGGGAAGCACAGCAGACAGCGCAGGCGGCCGCAGGCCGTCCTATCCGCGTGAATCCGCCGGCGCCGCTGCCGGATCTGAACAGCCTGCCCTTTCCCTATGCGGATCTGGCCGGATTTGAGAACCGGATCATTTATTATGAATCCAGCCGGGGCTGTCCTTTTTCCTGCAGCTATTGCCTCTCTTCCATAGATAAGAGCGTGCGTTTCCGGGACGCGGAGAAGGTGTGCCGGGAGCTTCAGTTCTTTCTGAACCGGAGAGTGCCCCAGGTGAAATTCGTGGACCGGACCTTTAACTGCAGGAAGAGCCATGCCATGGCCATCTGGACCTACATTCTGGAGCATGACAACGGGATCACGAATTTTCATTTTGAGATAGAAGCAGAGCTCCTGGACGCAGAGGAGCTGGAGCTGCTGGGAAGGATGAGGCCGGGGCTGGTACAGCTGGAGATCGGCGTTCAGTCCGCGAATCCAAAGACTCTGGAAGCGGTCCGCCGAAAGACGGATCTGGATAAGCTGGAAAAAATCGTGGGACAGATCCGGAGCGGAAGAAATATTCACCAGCATCTGGATCTGATAGCGGGTCTTCCTTTTGAGAATTATGAGAGCTTCGGCCATTCCTTTGACCGGGTCTTTGCCATGAAGCCGGAACAGCTTCAGCTGGGCTTCCTGAAGGTGCTCAAAGGCGCTCCCATGCAGGAAGACGCGCGGAAATACGGACTTCAGTGGAGATTCCAGCCTCCCTACGAGGTACTTTCCACCCCATGGCTTCCTTTTTCCGATATTTTACGGCTTAAGATGATTGAAGAAATGGTGGAAATCTATTATAATAGTCTTCAATTCGGGAAGACCCTGGAGCAGCTGATTCCCCGCTTTTCTTCAGCCTTTGCGTTTTTTGAAAACCTGGCTGTCTATTATGGAGAAAGGCAGTCGGGCCAGAAATCCTCCCGGGTCCGCAAATACGAGCTGCTGCTGGATTTTGCGGCGGAATATTTCCCGGAGGAGAAGGACATGTACCGGGAGCTTCTGACGGTAGACTATTACCTGAGAGAGCGGGCGAAGGCCCGGCCTTCCTTTGCGCCGGATGAGACTCCCTATAAGGAAGAGCTCCGGAGAATCCGCCGGCTGGCGCCGGGAGAGACCCATGTGGAAGCGCTGACCGGAGAAGGAGCGGCGCTGCTGCGGGGAGAAAAGGCAGAGGCCGGAGAAAACCGGGGACCGGTATACCTGATTTTTGACTACGAAAAGAGAAGTCCTCTGACCGGGGACGCAGGCTTAAGCTGGTGGGAAGAAGAACCAAAGAGGTGAGACGAGTGACGGACAGTTATATTGCGCTGGATCTGGAGACGACGGGGTTAAGCCCGGCGGAAGACCGGATTCTTGAGATCGGAGCGATAAGGGTAGAAGGCGGAAGGATTCTGGAGAGATATGAGACGCTTCTGAATCCCGGCATCCGAATCAGCCCCAGAATTCAGGAACTGACCGGAATCACAGACGAGATGGCGGCGGGAGGGAAGGATACCCGGACTGCTGTGGGAGAACTGGCAGAGTTCTGTGGCGATCTGCCTCTTCTGGGCCACAATATTCTGTTTGACTACAGCTTTGTGAAGAAAAACGCCGTGAATTTCGGACTGGAGTTTGAAAAGGCGGGAATAGATACGCTGAAGATTGCCCGGAAGCTGCTGCCGGACATGGAGCATAAAAGCCTGACGGCGCTCTGCTGCCATTACGGCATTGTTCATGAGCATGCGCACCGGGCCGTGGATGACGCCTGCGCGGCCATGGAGCTGTACCTGCGCCTGAGCCGGGACTTTCCGGACAGTCCGCCGGAGCTTTTTGAACCGTTTCCGCTGACATACAAAGTGAAAAAACAGGGGCCGGTGACACCTGCGCAAAAAGGATACTTGAATGATCTGGTAAAATATCATAAAATAGCGTTAGATGTGTCTGTGGACACTCTTACGAAAAATGAAGCTTCGAGACTGATTGATAAAATTATTTCCACACACGGGAGGATAATAAGATGAATTTTTATGACAAGAAATCAAGAAAAATCATATCCACAATCATCATTGTGATTCTGGTAATTGCCATGGTAGTGCCGATGCTGAGCTACGCTCTGTCATAGGACGGCATATCTGTGAACTGTGAACGGGAAAAGAGGAGATATTATGAGAAAAATGACATGGCTGGCCGGGCTGGCTCTGGGTCTTACGCTGACAGCCGGCGGCGCGGAGGCTCTGGCGGCGGACACTTCTTCCGGCAGCGTGATTCATACGGGAGTCTATATTGACGGAATTGACGTATCCGGCATGACCGAGGCGGAAGCGCGGGCAGAGGTCGAAGATTACGTAGAGGAAATGGGGACAGAGACTCTGACCCTGAACATCGGAGACAACCAGCTTCAGACGACCCTGCGAGATCTGGGCTTAAGCTGCACGAATATGGATGTGGTGGAAGAAGCGGTTCAGCTTGGAAAGACCGGAAATATTATTCAGCGCTACAAGGACCGCAAGGATCTGGAGCATGAGAATAAAAATTATCAGCTGGAGTGGACGCTGGATTCCGATCTGGTTACAGAGTATGTGAACAGCGAATGTACCCAGTTTGATCAGGAAGCGGTGGACGCTTCTCTTGAGAAGAATGGCAGCACCTTTACCTACGTGGCGGGCGAGGAAGGCCTTCTGCTGGATGTGGACGGCTCTGTGGAGGCCATTTTGAATTATATTGAAAATGAGTGGGATTACATAGAGGGAAGCGTCGATCTTCCGGTGGAAATCGATGAGCCCCGCGGCACAGAAGAGGAGCTGAGCAAGGTTCAGGATGAGCTCGGCACCTATACCACAAGCTATAAGACGTCGAACAGCAACCGCTCCGGAAATATTGCCCGGGGAGCAGAGCTGATCAACGGCACAGTGCTGTATCCGGGCGACACCTTCTCCGCTTATGAGGCGGTGAGCCCCTTTACTACGGCGAACGGGTATTACATGGCGGGATCTTATCTGAACGGAGAGACTGTGGACAGTATGGGCGGCGGCATCTGCCAGGTATCCACGACGCTTTACAACGCGGTGATACGCGCGGAGCTGGAAGTGACGGAGCGTTCCGGGCATTCCATGCCCGTATCCTATGTGGACCCGGCGGCGGACGCGGCGATTGCGGGAACCTACAAGGATCTGAAATTTACAAACAATACGGATGCGCCCATTTATATTGAGGCGTATACGTCGAATAAGACGATTACCTTTACGATCTACGGGGAGGAGACGCGGGCCTCCAACCGGACCATTGCCTTCACAAGCACGACGGTGAGCACCACGCCTGCGACTACGCAGATTGTGGCGGACGCGGGCCAGCCCATCGGCTACATCGTGGCGACAAATGGAAATACAGGCGTGGTGGCGGAACTCTACAAACATGTCTATATTGACGGCGTAGAGCAGGAAGTGACAAAGGTGAATAAGACCACATACCGGATGTTCCCCAGAACGATTACCGTGGGAATAGCGGGAGAAGAGTCTCTGTCCAATGAACTTCAGGCAGCCATTGCCACCCAGGATGAGGCGCTGGTGAACGCTACCCTGGCGTCCTGCATCGAGCGGATGCAGTAAAGGTCCGGCAGCCTCTGCGGGGAGCGGAAGTTTCTGCGCCCCGCAGGCGGAAGACTTAAAAAGTGCAGAAGGGGAGCGCGGCATGAAGATTGGCAAGGTTTCGGAGACCGTCTTAAAGAGAAGCATATTTAAACAGATTCATACAAAGCGGGACGAGGTGCTTCTGGGAGCCGGCGTAGGCGAGGACTGCGCGGCGGTAAAACTCTCTCCCGGGGAGATTTTTGTGATTTCCACAGATCCGATCACGGGAACCGTGAAGGATGTGGGAATGCTGGCGATTCAGATCACGGCGAACGATCTGGCCAGCAGCGGGGCGGAGCCGGTGGGCGTCATGCTGACCGTGCTTCTGCCGGAAGAAATCGAGGAAGAGGATATCCGGGAAATGATGCGCCAGGTGGAAGAAGCCTGCGCTCATTTTCATATTCAGGTCATGGGAGGCCATACGGAGGTCACGCGGGCTGTGACCCAGCCGGTGATAAGCGTCACGGGGGTGGGAAAGGTCCGGGAGGACCGGCTGGTATCCACGGCGGGCGCGAAGCCCGGTCAGGACATTCTTGTGACCAAATGGATCGGAATCGAGGGAACTTCGATCATTGCAAAGGAAAAGGAAAAGGAGCTGCTGGAGCGTTTTTCGCAGGCTTTTGTGGATACGGCGAAGGGCTTTGATCAATATCTTTCGGTGCTCCCGGATTCCAGAATCGCTGTGGAGCATGGGGTGAGCGCCATGCATGATGTGACAGAGGGCGGCATTTATGGAGCGCTCTGGGAGGTGGCTGAAGCTTCAGGGATTGGCCTGGAGATCGATCTGAAGGCCATACCGATCCGCCAGGAGACCATAGAGATCTGCGAATATTTTGAGCTGAATCCCTATTATCTGATTTCCAGCGGCTGCATGCTGATGGCGGCGGATCAGGGACATGATCTGGTGAGAAAGCTTGAGGCGGCCGGGATACCGGCGGCGGTCATCGGGAAGGCCACAGACGGAAAGGCCCGCCGTATCTGGAACGGCGGAGAGGAAAGCTATCTGGAACGGCCGAAGACGGATGAGTTATATAAAATTTATCATAAAAACTGATGGGAGGGAATTGTTGTGAGAGAGAAAATACTTACATTTATTGAAAAGAACAGCCGTGTAAACCTGAAGGATCTGGCGGTGATGCTGGGTGTGGAAGAAGCGGTGGTAGCCAATGAGATCGCGGATATGGAAAAGGAAGGAATCATCTGCGGTTATCATACCCTGATTGACTGGGATAAGACCAGCGCGGAGAAGCTGACGGCTCTGATTGAGGTAAAGGTGACGCCCCAGAGAGGCCTTGGCTTTGACAAGGTGGCGGAGCGCATTTACAACTATCCGGAAGTGGACAGCGTGTATCTGATCTCCGGCGGCTTTGACTTCATGGTGATGATTGAAGGAAAGACCATGCGCGATGTGGCTCAGTTTGTCTCCGACAAGCTTTCTCCGATTGAGTCTGTGCTGAGCACTGCCACTCATTTCATATTGAAAAAATACAAGGACCATGGTTCTATTATGGTACATACGACAGAAGATGAAAGGATGCTGGTGACGCCGTGAGAAATCCATTATCAGATAAAATAGTTTCGATTCCACCGTCGGGCATCCGAAAGTTTTTTGATATTGTGAGCGAGATGCCGGACGCCATCTCCCTGGGTGTGGGAGAGCCTGATTTTGACACGCCCTGGCATATCCGGGAAGAAGGTATCTATTCTCTGGAAAAAGGACGCACTTTTTACACCTCCAATTCAGGACTGAAAGAGCTGAGAGAGGAGATTGTGCGTTACCTGGAGCGCCGTATTCATGTGAGCTACGATCCGCTCCGGGAAGTGCTGATTACCGTAGGCGGCAGCGAGGGCATCGACGCGGCCTTTCGTGCCATGCTGAATCCGGGGGACGAGGTTCTGATTCCCCAGCCCAGCTACGTGTCCTATGAGCCCTGCGCGGTGCTGGCGGACGGAGTTCCGGTCATCATCGAGCTGAAGGAAGAAAATGAATTCCGCCTTACGAAAGAAGAACTGCTGGCGGCCATTACAGATAAGACGAAGATCCTGGTGCTTCCTTTCCCGAACAATCCGACGGGAGCCATTATGGAGAAAGAGGATCTGGAAGCCATCGCTGAGGTCTGTATAGAAAAGGATATCTTTGTGCTTTCGGACGAAATCTATTCCGAACTGAGCTATAAGGGCGATCATGTGTCGATTGCCAGCCTTCCGGGAATGCGGGAGCGCACAATCCTGATCAACGGCTTTTCCAAGGCCTACGCCATGACCGGCTGGCGTCTGGGTTATGCCTGCGGACCTGCGGACATCATTGCCCAGATGACGAAGATTCACCAGTATGCGATCATGTGCGCGCCGACCACCAGCCAGTACGCGGCTGTGGAGGCTCTCCGCAACGGAGACGAGGATGTGGCCATGATGCGGGAGTCCTACGATCAGAGACGCCGCTTTCTGATGAATGCGTTTCAGGAGATGGGCCTTTCCTGTTTTGAGCCTTATGGCGCTTTTTACACCTTCCCGAGTATCAAAGAGTTCGGAATGAGTTCGGACGAGTTCGCGACCCGCTTCCTGGAAGAGGAAAAGGTGGCGGTGGTTCCGGGAACCGCGTTCGGAGCCTGCGGAGAAGGATTCCTGCGGATTTCCTACGCCTACTCTCTGGAGCAGTTAAAAGAGGCTCTGGGGCGCCTGAGTCATTTTGTGGCGCGGCTGAGAGCGGAAAAGGAAGCTTGAGTATGGCTTTTAATATTGTGCTTCTGGAGCCGGAGATTCCGGCGAACACCGGAAATATCGGACGGACCTGTGTGGCCACGGGTACCCGTCTGCATCTGATTGAGCCTCTGGGGTTCCGTCTGGGTGAAAAAGAGCTGAAGCGGGCCGGCATGGATTACTGGCCGCAGCTGGATGTGGCCACATATATCAATTATGAAGATTTTCTGCGCCGGAATCCCGGCGCCAATCCCTGGATGGCTACCACAAAGGCCCCCAGGGTATATGCGGAAGCTGCGTATGAGCCGGACTGTTATATCATGTTCGGCAAGGAAAGCGCAGGCATCCCGGAAGAGCTGCTTCTGGAAAACCAGGAGCGGGCAGTGCGGATTCCCATGGTGGGGGAGACGCGTTCCCTGAATCTGTCCAATTCTGTGGCGGTCGTGCTCTACGAGGCCCTGCGGCAGAATCAGTTTCCGGGTATGAAGCTGGAAGGACATCTGACCAGATACGACTGGAAGTAAAGACCCGCAGCAGGCTGACGGAGCATGGAAATAGTGGATGCCGCAGTTTTTGCGAATACAGGTGAGACGATGAAAAAGGTACGAGGCTTGAAAATCATACGGCGGACCGCGGCGGCGGCCCTGGCTCTGGCGCTGGGGCTTCCGTCCTATACGCATCTGCCTTACAGGGCCCTGGCCGCGGAGACGCCGGATGAGAGCGACGTACAGGAGATTCAGAACGAGATCGACAATCAGCAGCAGGAGATCGATAAGACTCAGCAGGAGATTGACGAGACAGAGGAGAAAAAGCAGAAGCTGCAGCAGGCCAAAGAAGATATGGAAAATTATCTGGCGGATCTGAACAGCCAGTACGCTTCTCTGGAAGAGGAGATTGCGGATCTGAACAGCCAGATTGCGGACAAGCAGGCGGAGATTGAACAGACCCAGGCGGATCTGGAAGAGGCGAAGGCTGTGGAGGAACAGCAGTATGCGGACATGAAGGCCCGCATCCAGTACATGTATGAGCATCCCCAGAGCTCTTTTCTGGAAATCCTTCTGACGTCAGGAAGCTTCGCGGAGGCTTTGAACCAGGCAGGCTACGCAGCCAGCATCACGGAATATGACCGCCAGATGTTCGAGCAGTACGTGGCGCAGAAGGAAGCCATCGAGGAGCAGGAAGCACAGCTTCAGGGTGAAATGGAGGCTCTGGAAGAGCTTCAGGCCTCTGTGGAGAAAAAGCAGGATGAGGTGTCGGCGCTGGCAAGCAGCACTTCCGGCCAGATCAGCCAGCATGTGACGCAGATCGCGGAGGCTCAGGCGGATCTTGAAGGAAAAAATAATACGCTTGAGAATCAGAAAGAGGTTCTTGAGCAGCTGATTGCTGAGAAGCGCGCCATTGAGGCCCAGATCGAGGCGGCAAAAGCGGCTGAGATTCAGGCGTCTCTGGGTGATGTGACCGGCGTGCGGACCACAGAGCTGGAGTATGTGCAGTATGGCGCTTACAATGCCACGGAAGAAGAGGTGACGGCCCTGGCGGTTCTGATTTACTGCGAAGCGGGAAATCAGGGCGCGGAGGGACAGCTGGCGGTCGGAGCTGTGGTCATGAACCGCATCCGGGATTCCCGTTTTGCCCAGAATGATATCATCAGTGTTATCCGGGCCTCCGGACAGTTCTCGCCCGTAACCTCGGGCCGTTTCGATCTGATGCTGGAGCAGGGGCTGGATTCGGTGACAGAGTCCTGCTATACGGCGGCCAGGCGGGCTATTGCCGGGGAATCCAACGTGGGAAACCGGGTATTCTTCCGGACATATGCGAATTATCCCTCCTTAAGCGGTCTTGTCATAGGAGCTCATATCTTTTCCTATACCTGGAATTACACAGCCTGAGCAGGGAAAAAACGCAGCGTCGGTGTACCAAGGCGCATGGCCCCTTGTACACCGACGCTGCAGAAATCAGAAATATACGCGGAAGAACAGAAGGAGTCTCTGACTGGAAAAGCAGGGGCTCCTGTTTTTGTGCGCATAGCGGCGCTGGAATGTTTTGCCTTTTGTGGTTTGCCGCGCGAAAACAACATAGTCAAAAGTGCAAGAGAAAAAGTAAAAAGTGCAACTTCTTTTTGGATAAATTTGATATAATATCCTTTGTAGATATATGCTGCCTCTCATAGGATATATTTGGGAAGCGCTTGTACAAAAGCATGAGGGAGCGGGCTTGCCTGCCCGGGTTATGCTGAAATATTTAAGAAAGGGGGTTTAGAACATGCCCGATATTCGATTGACGAGAATTGACAATCGGCTGATTCATGGTCAGGTTGCGACACAGTGGTGCGGCGTAGTAGGCGCAAACCTTCTGCTTGTCGCAAACGATGCGGTTGCCAAGGATGAGTTCCGCCAGGGACTGATGAACATGGCTGCGCCGTCCTATGCGCAGACGCGGTTCTTCACTCTGGAGAAAACAATCAATATCATCCACAAGGCTTCTGCGAATCAGCATATTGCAATTATCTGTGAGACACCTCAGGATGTGCTTAAGCTGGTAGAAGGCGGAGTACCGATTAAGAAAGTAAATATCGGAAACATGCACATGGCTGAAGGCAAGCGTCAGGTTGCGACTTCGGTTGCGGTTGACGATGACGATGTGGCCTGCTTTAAGAAACTGCAGGAGCTGGGCGTAGAGCTGGAGATCAAGCGGGTTCCGGATACGCCGACAGAAAGCATCGACAAATTATTCAAATAACTGATATGTGTTTATTGGAAAGGAGAAAACATGGGAGATATTACAATTATCCAGGCTCTGCTGGTCTTCGTAGTTGCCTTCATCATGGGCATTGACCAGTTCAGCTTTTTGGAATCTCTGTATCAGCCCATCGTTACCTGCCCGATTATCGGAGCAATCCTCGGAAATCTGGAGCTTGGTATCGTAGTGGGCGGAGCTTATCAGCTCGTTCAGATCGGTAGTATGCCGATCGGAGGCGCACAGCCGCCGAACGCCATCATGGGTGGTATCATGGCGACCGTGTTCGCGGTTTCTCTTAACATGGAAGCATCAGCAGACGGAGTAGGCGCGGCCCTTGGCCTTGCGGTTCCGTTCGCGGTATTCGGACAGTACGTAGTTACCCTGACCTTTACACTGTTCTCCGGTATGATGACCAAGGCTGACAAGTACGCGGAAGAAGCTAACGTAAAGGGCATCCGCAACATCAACCTTCTGGAGATGGGATTCCTGGGAGTTCTGTTCGGTGTAATCGCAGTAGCAGGTCTGTACGGCGGTACAGCTCTCGGCGACAGCTTAAGAGAGTTCTCCAAGTCCTTCTCTTGGGTAATGGCTGGTCTGGACGCAGCCGGCGGCGCTATGAAGTTCGTCGGATTTGCTATTCTGATGAAGGTTATGATGTCCGGAGAAATGTGGGGATTCCTTCTGGCAGGATTTGCTATGTCTCTGCTCTGCAGCGCAAACTCCACCACATCCGGAGCTACTCTGATTCTGTGTGCATTCGTAGGTGCAGCAATTGCTATCTATGACTTCACGACTCAGACAAAGATTAGACAGAACGCTGGTTCAGGCTTTGCAGGAGGTGACGAGGATGGCATATAATATTCCCGAAAAGTATCAGGATCTGACTCCGGCGCAGCCGCTTGACAAGAAGACCCTGAATAAGATGGTTTGGCTGTCCTGTTTCTTACAGGCATCCTTCAACTATGAAAGAATGCAGGCCTGCGGCTGGCTTTGGTCCATGCTTCCCGGCCTTCAGAAGATACATACAAACAAGGAAGACCTGAAAGCCTCCATGGCTCACAACCTGGACTTCCTGAATACACATCCGTTCCTGGTAACATTCGTAATGGGTATTGTTCTCTCCCTGGAGCAGAACAAGGCTGATACACAGACCATCCGTTCCGTACGTATCTCCGCTGCCAGCCCCCTGGGCGGTATCGGTGACGCTCTGTTCTGGCTGACTCTGGTTCCGATTACGGCAGGTCTGACCGCGAACATGGCTATGGAGCAGAAGAGCCTTGTCGGCGCGATTCTCTTCCTGGTTATCTTCAACGCAGTGCAGTTTATTGTACGTTTCGGACTGATGTACTGGTCTTACGGACTGGGAACCAAGGCAGTTACCATGCTGACCTCCAATGCGAAAGAGTTTACCCGTGCAGCAAGCATCCTGGGTATCTTCGTAGTAGGCGCTCTGATTGCAAACTATGGTTCCACCACACTTCGTCTGATCGTTGGCGAGACTCAGATCAATGTTCAGAGCCTTCTGGACGGCGTACTGCCGAAGCTGATCCCGCTGCTGATCACACTTGGAATCTATGCTCTGATTAAGAAGGGCTGGACTCCGGTTAAGTGTATCGTTCTGATTCTGGTAGTTGGTATCCTGGGCTGTGCTTTCGGTATCTGGTCCGGAGACTCCAAGGTTCAGGACGAGGCTGGAAACGCTCTTCCGGGCGGATACACACCGCTTGTTGAGTGGTATCAGTATCCCACGCCTGAGGAATAAGGCGGAGAAAGTAAAATTCTGAGGTAAAATTTACGTCAGACAAAAGGGAGGGGAGAGGATGAAAATCCCCCCTCCCTATTATATTATACGAAATCAGGTGGCTTTTTGAACAAAATTACATTTACCATCATTCTGCTTGTGTTTGCGGGATATGTGATTTTCCAGGGAATCAAGCGTTTTCAGCTTGGCAGCATGAACACGGCACTCCAAAAAAAAGACAGCGATATGCTGGAAAGACTTGCGGATATGGGAATATCCCGAAAACTGCTGGGGAATTACGTCTGCGATCTGTATAAGCTTCGCGGCTATTATGTGGCGAAAGAGACAGAGAAATTTGAAAAAACGCTTTTGCATATGATAAATACACAGTACAAGGGTTCGGCAGATAAAAAAAGCTTTTTGGAAAACTATTTTCACACCTTTTTACTGAAAGAAAACCGGAAGTATGCAGACTGGCTTCTGGAAGCGATAAGGAAAACAGATGACGAGACCTTTATTCATTACAATGAGTTGTCGTATGGCGTAATGCTGGATAAGAGAAGCGATCTGATTGATGTAATGGAAGAAGATATCAATTCAAAGAAATATTATGGATTTGCGCTCGGTGCGATTCTGGTTATGATTGCAAAGCAGTATTCGTATCTGCAGGGCAGAGAGAATGAGCTGGTTTATTATCAGAGCGCAAAGGCGTGTTTTGATCCAAGGGCCGTGTATATGCCTTTGGTTGAGAAGAAGCTGAAAGAGCTGGAGGCATAGAGGCACATAAAAACGTATGCGGACATGCATACAGTCCAAAGAGTAGGAGAGATAGTATGATTGGTTTATTGGTGACAGGACATGCAAATTTTGGTTCAGGTATGACGAGCTCCGTGAATTTGATTGCGGGAGAGCAGGAAGCATACCAGTATGTGGATTTCCTTCCGACCTACAGTACAGAGGATCTGGCCGGCGAACTTACAAAGGCTATGGATGAACTGAAGGACTGTGAAGGAATTATTATTTTTACAGACCTGATGGGCGGAACGCCGTTCAACACAGCGGCTCAGCTGGGACGGGACAAGGAGAATGTCCGGATTCTGGCTGGCACCAATCTGCCGATGCTTGTGGAAGTGGTAATGTCCAGAAAATTCATGGATGATTTGGACGGACTGGTAGATTCCCTTCTTCAGACGGGAAAAGAGCAGGTTGCAAAATTTGAAATCAAGAAGGCGGAACAGACTGAGCCGGAAGACGAAGACGGTATCTAAATGCCTTATTTACGATAAAACAGAGAGAAAGGAAGAGATCATATGAGCAGCATTTTTGGAATTACAGAGGAAAAAATGCAGGAGACATCTTCAAACTGGACGGTAAAGGAGATTTATCAGCAGCCGGCGACCTGGGAGAAGACCTGCAGACAGATCGAAGAGCACAAGGATGAGATTCAGAAGTTTATCGACCAGGTTATCACACAGGAGGATTTCGATGTGATTCTGACCGGAGCCGGAACCAGCGAGTTCGTGGGAAATGCCCTGTTCCCCCATCTGACCGGCCTTCTGAACTATAAGGTGAAATCCTACGGCACCACCGATATCGTGGCGACGCCGGAGGCATATCTTTCCCGCACGAAGCCGACCCTTCTGATCAGCTTCGGCCGTTCCGGAAATTCACCGGAGTCCATCGGAGCTGTGGACGCGGCAGAGAGCGTATGCGATAACCTTTATCACCTGTTTGTGACCTGCAATAAGGACGGAGCGCTGTCCAAGCGCGCAGAGAGCACAGAGCACTGCTACGCTATCAATCTGACGCCGGAGACCCATGACCAGAGCTTTGCCATGACCTCCAGCTTCTCCAATATGTATCTGGCTACCTACCTGTGCTTCCACCTGAACGAGCTGGACAAGGTAGTTGCCGAGGTTCGGAAGATTGCTGCCGCAGGCCAGAATTTCCTGGACAATCAGTACAGCATTCCGCAGACCATCGTAAATGAGTATGATTTCAACCGCATTGTTTACCTGGGAAGCAACACCCTGAAGGGAACCTCCCAGGAGTCCGCGCTGAAGATGCTGGAGCTGACAGCGGGACGTGTTGTGACCATGTACGACACACCGCTGGGCTTCCGTCATGGCCCGAAGTCCATCATCGACGACAATACACTGACTGTTGTATATCTCAGCGACGACGCTTATACAAGACAGTATGAGATTGACCTGATCAAAGAGATGAGCGGACAGCGCAAGGGCAACAGGATCGTGGCGGTGATGAGCAAGACAGATGAGGCAGTGGCCGCTCTCGTAGATTACACTGTGGTATTCGGACTGGAAGAGAATCATGAGAACGTACAGCTTGGCCTGGACTATATTCTGTTTGCCCAGACGCTGGCTGTTCTGAAATCCCTGTCCCTTTCCATCACGCCGGACAATCCCTGCCCGACCGGAGAGGTAAACAGAGTTGTAAAGGGCGTGACACTTTACCCCTATACAAGAAAATAAAAAGCTGTTAAAATAGGTTACAGAGCACACCCTGACCAGCTTCAGGAAGGCAGGGTGCGTCATGCTTGCATGTAAGCAACTGCCTTCCTGAAGCTGGGACAGGGCAGAGCCCTGTAACCGCCCCCACATAAGCAGTCTTAGCACGGAGTGCGGAACTGGAGCGCGTGAGCGCGACGAGTGCGCATGTGGGGGCGGTCAGGGCGTGATTTGTAACTAAAAGAAAGGTGTCTCAAGGGCCGAAGCCGGATTCGCCAGAGTCTGGCAGTCCTTGAGACATTCTTAATACGGAGGAAAAATGTAATTATGAATTGGAACGTTGTTATGTTGAGCTGTGTGACCGTGATTGTAATGCTTGGAATTTTCGCGATCATCCTGAGTGTTATCTCTGCGCGGAACATGAAGAAGAACCGGCAGTCGATGCAGGAGCTCCAGAACAAGATTCAGATCGGAGCGAGAATCCTGTTTGGCGGCGGTATTTACGGAAAGATCGTAAAGATCAAGGAAGATGTGATTGATGTGGAGCTCAGCAAGGGGCTTGTAATACAGATTTCCCGCTATGGAATTCAGGATGTAGTATCCAATTAATTTTGTATGATATCAGTGAAAGATGTGGAAGACAGATAAATGAGCAGAAAATTAGTGAAGCCGGCAGAAGAAAAGGCACAGGCAAGGGAGTCTATCCGTCTGTCCGGCAGAAATATTTATACAGACAAACAGGGCCGCACGATTTATTATGACTGGGTCACGAAACAGGGGTATCTGATTGAGAAAAAGAGTGAAAAGGCAGCCCTGTTTTATAAAAACCGTTTTGCGGTAATCCTGATGGCGGCAATCCTGTTTGGAGCCACGTTTCTGACAGTAATTCAGGCAGTGATTGCAGGCGCGGTGATGCTGGTGCTGGCAGAACTTACCTTCCGGCTTTCTTTTCTGAAGAAGCTGGAACCGGTCCGGGATGTGGATTTTGAAAAGCGTGTCTCCGGGCTTCAGTACATAGTGACAGAAAAATCCAAGGGACGGGTGCTGATGCTGGCAGTGCTTTATCTTCTGCTGGCGGTGCTGGTGATGCTGAACGCGTTCGATCAGAAATACGGCACGGGGCTGATGATATTCAGCGGCTGCATCGCGGTCATAGGAGTGTATTTCAGCGTGCTTCATTTTGTGGGGCTGGCAAAGATCAGCCAGAATGAGAATAAAAAAACAGGAAGAAAATAAAGTCAGGAGGGGTTTATCATGCTTCAGAATCCATTGAAAAAAATTGTAGAGCTTCAGAAGCAGGGGAAGAATGTGGGGATCTATTCTGTCTGCAGCGCCAACAAGTACGTGATCGAAGCTGCTCTGAAGAGAGGAAGGGAGGACGGTTCCTGCGTACTCATCGAGAGCACGGCGAATCAGTGCGACCAGAACGGCGGCTACACGGGGATGAAGCCGGCGGATTTCAAGAAATTTGTTCTGGACATCGCAGACAAGGTGGGCTTCGAGAAAGGAAAACTTTTCCTGGGCGGAGATCATCTGGGACCGCTGACCTTTGCCGGAAAGGATGAGGCGGAGGCCATGGCTGACGCGGAGGAGCTGATCCGCCATTATGTGGGGGCAGGCTTCACAAAGATCCATATTGACACCAGCATGAAGGTAAAGAGCGACGATCCGGACACACGTCTTTCTGACGAGATCATTGCCGGCCGCGGCGCTCATCTGGCAGAGATTGCAGAGGAGACCTACAAAAAGCTTCTTGAGAAGGAACCGGACGCGATTCCTCCGGTTTACATCATTGGAAGCGAGGTGCCCATTCCGGGCGGCGCAGTGGGAAGCGAAGATGCCGGCGTCCAGGTGACGAAGGTGGAAGATTTCAAGAATACGGTGGCAGCTTTTGAGAAAGCGTTCAAAGACGCGGGCCTGGGCGCGGACGTCTGGGATCGTGTAATCGCGGTTGTAGTTCAGCCGGGCGTGGAGGAAAAGGACAGCGGCTGCACCGAGTATGACCGTGAAAAGGCGAAAGAGCTGATGGCGTCCATCAAGGATTTCCCGAACCTGGTATTTGAGGGACATTCCACAGACTATCAGACCAAGATTAAGCTGCGCGAGCTGATTGAGGACGGCGTGGGCATTCTGAAAGTGGGACCGGGGTTGACCTTTGCCATGCGTGAGGGCATGTTCGCTCTGGAGCATATCGAGAAAGAGCTGGTTTACGGCACAGATATCGAGCCCAGCAATTTCGCGGATACGCTGGAAGCGGAGATGCTGAAGGACGATAAATATTGGAGAAAGCACTATCAGGGAACAGAGCTGGAGCTTCGTATCAAACGGAAATATTCCTTCTCTGACCGCTGCAGATACTACATGCCGACCCCGGCTGTGGAAGCGGCCGCAGACCGTCTGATTTCCAATCTGAGAACTCTGGGTGTTCCGCTGAATCTCATGAGCCAGTTCATGCCGATTCAGTATACAAAGGTCCGCGAGGGACAGCTGGAGAATGATCCGGTGGCGCTTCTGGAGGACAGAATCGTGAACACGATTGACGAATATCTCTATGCGACTCATCAGAAGGAGCTGCTGTAGGGAAAAACTTTTTGCTTATAATTGACAAATGCAGGTGTTGATGTTATACTCCACTTGTATAAATGGATTGTTACTGGTAAAGCAGGCTATACCGCTTATACACATTTGGTAAAGAATGTGTGTGCGGTATAGCTTTTTTTTATCATGGTGGGTTTTGGATTGTATTGGAGGGCAGGGTGTCAGTGAAATGAAGGTAGATAAGGTAATTAACAACAATCTTGTCCGCTCTCACGACGACGCTGATCGGGAGATTATGGTGATGGGGAGCGGGCTGGGATTTAAGAAGAAACCGGGAGATCCCATAGAGAAGGAGAAGATAGAGAAAATCTATATCCTCCAGGGGGAAGAGCAGGGACGCCACATGGAAGAACTGCTCTCGGAGATGCCGCTGGAATGTATCCAGGCAGCCAATGAGATTGTGGATTATGCGGTAGTTTCTCTTGGAAAGCCCCTGAGCAATTATCTGTATCTGAATCTGTGTGACCATATCCATTTTGCCATAAAGCGCATGAAGGAAGGGCTGCCGATTCATAACGCGCTTTTGACGGAAATCAAGCGTTTTTACAGTCATGAGTACCAGATTGGCCTGGAAGCGCTGCAGATTGTGGAAAAGAGAACAGGGTGTCTGCTGCCGGAGGATGAGGCCGGTTTCATCGCGACCCACATCGTCAACGCGGAGATGGAATTCAACGATATGGGAAGCACCCAGGAGATGATGAAGATCATCCGGCATATCCTGAATATTGTCCGCTACCATTTTCATGTGGAGCTGGACGAGGAATCCATCCATTACGACCGCTTTATCACCCACCTGAAATTCTTTGTGAAACGGGTGTTTTCCGGGCAGGAGCTGGATGAGAATGACGAATCGTTCTTCATTATGATTAAGAATCAGTACCGGGAAGAATATGCCTGTGTCCTGAAGGTCTACGATTACATACGGAAGGAATACGGGATTCTTCTGACCAATGATGAGATCATGTATCTGATCATCCATATCCGGCGCGTAATTACGAAATAATGTATCATCCGTTTTCCGCTCAGAGGAAACGTGAAGAGATAAAAGGAGGAAGTGTATATGAATTACCAGGAACTTGGCGACAAAATCCTGACGCTGGTGGGCGGCAAGGAAAATGTCAGCGGATTGACCCACTGCGCTACCCGCCTTCGGTTTAATCTGAAGGACGAGAGCAAGGCGCAGACAGACACACTGAAGAAGACGCCGGGCGTGCTGGGCGTAGTGGTGAGCGGCGGCCAGTACCAGATTGTCATCGGAAATGATGTGAACCATGTCTACAAGCCGATTGCTGAGAAATGCAATCTGGCCCAGGGCGGAGGCGCGGCGAAAAATGACGGTGAGAAGAAGAGCATCGGCGCAAGGCTGATCGACACCATTACCGGAATCTTTACGCCGGTTCTGCCTGCGATCACGGCAGCCGGTATGCTCAAAGCGGTTCTGTCCCTGCTTGTAGCTTTCCATCTGGTAGACACCACCGCGAGCACCTATCAGGTTATCAACTTTATGGCAGACGCAGCATTCTATTTCCTGCCGATTCTGCTTGCGAACTCAGCCGCGAAGAAATTCGGCTGCAACCCGTACCTTGCCATGATGCTGGGCGGAATGCTTCTGCATCCCAATTTTGTAAATATGGTGACTGCTTCTCAGGAGGGCGGAGATGCCATCAAGCTGTTTTTCATTCCGATTTACAACGCAAGCTACTCCTCATCGGTTATTCCGATCATTCTGACCGTATGGTTCATGTCTTTGGTAGAGCCGATTGCGGACAGAGTCTCACCGAAGCCGGTCAAATTCTTCACGAAGCCTCTGATTACTGCCTTGATAGCCGGGGCGGCCGGTCTGGCTGTGCTCGGACCTGTCGGCTACATCATCGCAAGCTGGATCGCCTCTGGCGTAACCCTGCTGAATACCTATGTAAGCTGGCTGGTTCCGCTGATTCTGGGAGGCGTGTTCCCGCTGCTTGTTATGACGGGTACGCACTACGGAATCATTCCCATCGGTATCAACAACCGTATGACGACAGGCTTTGACACCATTGTGTATCCGGCAAACCTGGCTTCCAATATCGCTCAGGGCGCGGCGACCTTTGCAGTAGCGGTCAAGACGAAGAAGGATGAGGTGCGTCAGGTGGCTTCTTCCGCGGGTATTACGGCTGTGTGCGGAATTACGGAGCCTGCCCTTTACGGAATCAACATGCGTTTTAAGACACCGCTTATCTCCGCCTGCATCGGCGGCGCCTGCGGAGGCCTGTTTATGGGCCTGTTCACAGTTAAGAATTATGGCGGCGGCTCTCCGGGACTGATGACCCTGCCCGGATATATCGGCGGCGACAGCTTAAGAGATCTGATGCTGGCCTGCATCGGCGCGGCTATCGCGTTTGTAATTGCTTTTATTATCAGCTTTGTGCTTTACAGGGATAAGGACGAGGAAGAGACGGCAGCTTCCGGCGCTGCGCCCGAGACTGCTTCTTCTGAAAATGCAGAGGAGGAGAAAAAGACATCTTCTGCCATGTCCGGAAGCGTAACCAACATCTGCGCTCCTGTGAAAGGGAAGCTTGTACCCCTCTCAAGCGTAAACGACCCGACCTTTGCAGAGGAGATTCTCGGAAAAGGCGCGGCTGTCGTTCCGGAGGATGGAAACTTCGTGTCCCCGGTCAAAGGAACCGTTCAGACTGTCTTCGGCACCAGGCATGCCATCGGTATCGTCTCTGATACGGGCGTAGAGCTGCTGATTCATGTGGGGCTCGACACGGTAAACCTGAATGGAAAATATTATGAAGCTCTTGTAAAAGACGGTGATGCCATAGAGGTGGGAACCCCCATCCTGAAAGTGAATTTAGAGGGAATCAAGAGCGAAGGATATGATATAATAACTCCTGTAATCGTTACAAACACCATGGACTGCGGAGAGGTAATCGCTGTCTCGGAAGGAGATATCATGCCTCAGGAGACAATTATCAAGGTGATGAAGTAACAAAGGAAGCAGCAGGGAGGAACAATCATGCCGTTAAGCAAAGACTTTTTATGGGGTGGCGCCACAGCCGCCAATCAGTGTGAAGGCGCGTATGCGGAGGGCGGACGCGGCCTTGCCAATGTGGATGTGATCCCCCACGGACCGGAAAGACGCAGCGTCATGCTGGGCGTCAGAAAAATGGACGGGATAGAAGAGGGCTATTATTACCCGGCGCTGGAAGGAATTGATTTCTATCATCATTTCCGGGAGGATATCGCCATGTTCGCGGAGATGGGATTCAAGACCTTCCGTATGAGCATCGGCTGGTCCCGGATCTTCCCGAAGGGGGACGAGGAGGAGCCGAACGAAGAAGGGATCGCGTTCTACGAAGAAGTATTCCGCGAATGCAAGAAATACGGAATCGAGCCCCTGGTGACCATCACGCATTTTGACTGTCCCATGCATCTGATTAAGACCTATGGGGGATGGAAAGACCGCCGCCTGATCGAATTCTACAAGAAACTCGTGACGACGCTTTTCACCCGTTATAAAGGGCTGGTAAAATACTGGATTACCTTCAATGAGATCAACATGATTCTCCATCTTCCGTTCATGGGAGCCGGGCTTCAGTTTGAGGAAGGAGAAGACCAGGAGCGGGCCAAATATGTAAGCGCCCATCACGAGCTGGTGGCAAGCGCCTGGGCCTCGAAGATCGCCCATGAAATCGATCCGGAAAATAAAGTAGGCTGCATGATGGCGGCCGGAAATTATTATCCCTACTGCTGTATGCCGGAGGACGTCTGGGCTGCCCTCGGAAAAGACCGGGAAAATATGATGTTCATCGACGTACAGGCCAGAGGATACTATCCGAATTACGCCAGAAAGCTGTTTGAGAAAAAGAATATCAAAATCGATCTGACAGAGGAGGATGAGAAGATCCTCCGGGAAAATACGGTGGATTATATCAGCTTCAGCTATTATTCTTCACGCTGCATCACCACGCAGGAAAACGTGGGGGAGACCATCGGAAATGCCTTCAAGGGAACGAAGAACCCGTATCTGAAGTCTTCCCAGTGGGGCTGGCAGATCGATCCGCTGGGTCTTCGGATCACGATGAACACCCTTTATGACCGTTACCAGAAGCCGCTCTTTATCGTAGAAAACGGCCTGGGCGCCAGGGACGAGCTGATTCCGGACGGGAACGGTTCCTACACCGTGGAGGATGATTACCGCATCGAGTACCTGAAAGCACACATCGAGGCATTCAAAGCCGCAGTGGAAGAGGACGGCGTCGAGCTTCTGGGCTATACGCCCTGGGGCTGCATCGACCTCGTAAGCGCCAGCACCGGCGAGATGAGCAAGCGGTACGGTTTCATCTATGTGGACAGGGCAGACGATGGCAGCGGAACCTTCGCCCGCTACCGGAAGAAGAGCTTTGCCTGGTATAAGAAAGTCATCGCCTCCAATGGCGAAGAGCTGTGAAATAATTAAAAACCCCAGAGTGCGGAAAGGCGGATAAAACAGATTCGATAAAACCGGATTTCAATCAGCAAAAATGCAGCGGCGAGAAAATGACAGCCGCTGCATTTTCTGCAGTCAGGAGGTGTTTTTCGGGGCGGTCGGTTTATATTCGGCTTGTTTTATTTATAATACGGGGACGAAAAAGTAAAAAAACAGCTTGACAAACCTTCCCAGTCATGATAAATTATTACCGTTGCGATACATAATAACTGAATATGTGAGAGCATCTGCCCAGATAGCTCAGTTGGTAGAGCAGAGGACTGAAAATCCTCGTGTCACTGGTTCGATTCCGGTTCTGGGCATTTAAGCTTATCTGCGGGTGTAGTTCAATGGTAGAACACCAGCCTTCCAAGCTGGACACGTGGGTTCGATTCCCATCACCCGCTTTTTATTTTCCCCTCGCTATAGCTTGTGGCGAGGGGACTTTTTCTGCGCTTTTTCGGAAATTCTGTACGCATTGACAAAATCTTTTTTCGAATCCGGTCAGGCCGTAGATGCGATATCATGATACATTTAAAAGGTCCCTCTACATTTTAACTCTCGAATTAATATTTCAGAAACAAAAGAGAAACACAACGAAAACAACGGAGGCTTATTCTCCTATCATCAAGTAAATAAATTGTTTTCAGGAAAGGAAAGAGGGAAAAATGAAAAAGAGCAGTTTTGTGGCAATGATTCTGGGAACCATAGGAGGAATCCTGTTTGCGCTTGGAATGTGCATGGCGCTGATTCCGGAGTGGAATGCGTTCCGCCCAGGCGTTATCATGGGAGTCGTTGGAGCGGTTGTGCTGCTGATTATGGTTCTGGTATGGAGAAAGATGGAAAATAAGGAGCCGATCCATGTGTCGGGAAAGACTATAGGAACGGTGCTCCTGGGAATCGCCGGAGCCCTGCTTCTGGGTGTGGGAATGTGCCTGACCATGGTGTGGAGCAATATGATTCTGGGAATTGTAATCGGAATTGTGGGAATCGTTGTACTTTTGTGCCTGATTCCGCTGACAAAGGGTCTGCAGTAAATGGAAAAGGAAATAGAAAAGAAAACAGAGCCTGTATGACGCAGAGAGAATAATTAGGAAGAGAAGACCGTTGAGACGCTTGGAATTATCGGCGCCTACGCGGTCTTTTGTTTATTACAAGAATTTGAAAACAGGCCGGCTATGAGCGGGATGCAGCGGTTTCCGGCGATGTAAGCAGGGGGTAATTTTTTAGTAAATTTTCAGTAAAATATATTGACGGCAAAAAAATACCGGTTATAATGAAGTCAGAAAAGGGAGGACGGCAGATGGCAACGATTAAAGAAGTAGCGGAGGCCGCGCAGGTATCTGCGGCTACAGTCTCCAGAGTATTGAATAAGGACGACAGCATTTCCGTGAGTCCGGAGGTGCGTATGAGAATTTTTCAGGCGGCCCATGCGCTGGGGTATGTCTCTCCGCGCCAGAGAAGACTGTCTGCTCAGAAGAAAAAGCTGGTGATAGGAGTGGCCGACTGGAGAATCATCCGGCCGGACAGACCGAATGTGAGATTATCAGGTCTGTCCTGCATCGTTCAGATGATGACGGATCAGTATGAGGTATCCTTTGTACGGCTGTCCTTCGGCGAAGCCCGTGATGTGGACGGCGTGATTGCCTTCGGAGAATTCAGTGACAGAGAGCTTGATTTTCTCCGCTCCCTTTCCTTCGCCATTGTCTTTATCAATTCCAATCAATACAGCTATGAGTTTGATCAGGTGAAGGTGGATTTCGACGCCGGTCACCAGCAGATGGTTTCCTATCTGCTGGACCGGAAGCGCTATACGGGAATCGGTTACATCGGAGGACTGTATGAGGGCGACGGCTTCCGGATAGGAGTGCACCGCCTGGAGGCGCTTCGGAAAATTCTGGAGGACAGAGGACAGTACCGGCCGGAGACCATTCATGTGGGAGAAATCAGCCGGGAAAGCGGCTATGAGCTGACCATGAAGGCGTACCGGGAGCATGGACTTGCGGAAGCCATGCTGCTGGGAAGTGATGAAGTGGCGGAAGGAGCCCTGGAGGCCTTCCGGGAACTGGGCGTCCGGGTGCCGAAAGACGTGGCGGTGGTTATTTACCAGGACCTGCAGACCCTGGAAAGCAAATGGCCCACAGGTACCTGTCTGGAGATGTTTCCGGATTATGTGTGGGAGAACGCGCTGGAGCTGCTGTTTGGCAGGATCAGCCAGAGACGCAGCCAGCCTGTGACTGTGCTGGTTCCCGCCCACCTGAAAATCGGGGACACGGCCTGACCGCAGCGCCGCAGGAGAAAGAAAATTCAGATAAAAGAGACTTCCGGGAAAAGAAACTGCTGCTCCCGGAAATACAGATAACAGAGATTGCAGGGGGAGCTCTCCCCTTACAATATAGATTAGACTTTGCATGCAAACGACACAACAAACACAATCACATGGAGGAGTATCAAATGAAAAAGCTTGCAACTATGCTGCTTGCGGGACTTATGTGTGTAGGTCTGCTTGCCGGCTGCGGACAGGGTTCTGAGACGCAGGAAGGTACATCTACAGAAAGTACAGAGAGTACAGAGAGTACGGAAAGCGCAGGAACAGACGCTGCGGAGGATACGGCTGCCGCGGAAGAGACAGGAACAGAGAACAAGACTATTGACACGCTTCGCATTGCGTTCGTGCCGTCCAGAGAGCCGGAAGAGATCATTACTGCCACAGAGCCTCTAAAGCAGCTTCTGACAGACGAACTGGCGACGCTTGGCTATGATGTAAAGGAAGTAGATATTACGGTGGGAACCAGTTATGAGGCAGTAGGAGAGGCACTGTCTGCCGGAACGGCTGACGTGGGCCTGATTCCGGGAGGAACCTATGTGCTCTATGATGACGGCTGCGACGTGCTTCTGACCGCCACCCGTGACGGACTGTCCATCGACTCCGACAATCCGAAGGACTGGAATGACAATGCTCCCACAGAGCCCACCACCGAGCAGGTTACCAGCTACCGCGCCCTGATTATCGCAGGTCCCTCTGAGAAGGGCCAGGAGCTGGCGGCAAAGGTCAACGCAGGCGAGGAGCTCACCTGGGAGGACGTAAGCAGCGCCAACTGGAGCGTGGCAAACTCTTCTTCACCCGCGGGATACATTTATCCGTCCCTGTGGCTGCAGGAGAATTATGAGATGAACATTACGGATCTGCCTCATGCAGTGCAGTCTGATTCCTACGGAAGCGCATTTGCGAGACTTGCGTCGGGACAGGTAGACGTACTGTGTACCTATGCGGACGCCCGCAGAGATTATGAGGATGAGTGGACCGGCGAATATGCCATGACAAACAGCATCTGGGATGACACGGCTGTCATCGGCGTGACTCCGGCTATTTACAACGATACCATCAGCGTGAGCAAGACCTCTCCGATTATGGACGAAGCTTTCAAGGCTGCTCTGTCTGAGGCGTTTATCAACATTGGAAATACCGAGGCAGGCAAGGAGGTTATCTCCATTTACAGCCACAACGGTTATCTGCCCGCCCAGTCCTCTGACTATGATTCCGAGCGCGCGGCCCAGGAAATGATCCAGACCCTGAATACGGCTCAGTAAGCCGGGGGAGAAAAGAAAAAGCTGACGGGGAGGAGGCGAAAAAAGCTTCCTCCCTTTTTAAGTGAGAGGTTAGACATGATAGAATTTCAAAATGTAAGCAAACGGTATCCCAATGGCTTTGAGGCCCTGAAGGATATCAATCTGAAAATCGAGCAGGGGGAATTCGCGGCGGTCATCGGGCTCTCCGGAGCCGGAAAGTCCACGTTGATCCGCACGATCAACCGCATGCACGATATCACAGAAGGAACGCTGACGGTGGACGGCGTCAATGTGATGGAACTGCAGGGAAAGAGCCTCCGCGCCTTCCGGCGGAAAATCGGAATGATTTTTCAGTCCTTCAATCTGATTACAAGGACTACCGTGATCAAAAACGTGCTGACGGCATTCGTGCCGGAGCTTCCCTGGTGGCGGGCGTTCCTGGGTATTTTCAGGAAGGAGGAAAAAATCGCGGCCCTGGAAGCCCTGGATCAAATGGGAATTCTGGACAAGGCGTTTGTCCGCGCGGATCAGCTCTCCGGCGGGCAGCAGCAGAGGGTGGCCCTGGCCCGGACACTTGCGCAGAACCCCCAGATTATTCTGGCTGACGAGCCGGTGGCCTCTCTGGACCCGGTGACGGCCCGCCAGGTTATGGATGATTTTCAGCGTATCAACCGGGATATGAATATTACGGTAATCATCAATATCCACCATGTGGAGCTGGCGCTTCAGTACGCTTCCCGTGTCATCGGCATCCGGGAAGGAAAGATTGTGTACGACGGTCCGTCTTCACAGGTGACACAGCAGATCCTGGATGGCATTTATCAGGGAAAGGAGGAGGCTGCGGTATGAAGCTGTATGACAGAATCTTTCCGCCCAGAGTACTGGAGCTTTCAAACGGAAAGCAGGTGCTGAAATACCGGTCCAGAGCGCCGCTTGGGGTGCTGGCAGTAGTGCTTCTGACTGCCCTTTCCGTAAAGGTCACAGGTTTTGATATGGGAATCCTGGCAGCCAGAATCCGGGAGTTTTTCGTGATTCTGGGAGAAATGTTCCCGCCGGACTGGGGGTATCTGTCCCAGGTCTGGCAGCCGCTTTTTGACACCATCAAAATGTCGCTGCTTGGTTCAGTGATCGGTTCCCTGCTGGTGGTCCCTTTTGCCATGCTGGCTTCCACCAATATCATCCGCAGCCGTCTTGTGGTGAGCGCCGTGCGTCTGCTTCTTTCCATCATCCGCACCCTGCCCACGCTGGTGACGGCCCTGATTGCCACATATATTTTCGGTCTGGGTACACTGGCAGGAACGACAGCCATCGCCATTTTTACCTTTGCCTATATCGGGAAAATCCTTTACGAGGAAATTGAGACGGTGGATATGGGGGCCTTTGAAGCCATGGAGGCCATGGGGGCCACGAAAGCCCGGGCCTTTGTCAGCTCCATTGTGCCCCAGGTGCTTCCCTCCTATCTGTCCAACTGCCTGTTCTGTTTTGAGGGAAACGTCCGCTACGCTTCGATCCTGGGCTATGTGGGAGCCGGAGGACTGGGACTGATTCTGAACGAAAAGATAGGCTGGCGCGAGTATTCCAGCGTGGGAATGATTCTGGTGGTGTTGTTTGTGACTGTATTCATCATTGAGACCATCAGCAGAGCGGCGCGCAGACGCCTGGTATAGGGAGGAGGAGAGAGGATGAATAAACGAATTGAAGAGGCTTACGCCAAAAGGCCGAGACGCTGGGTCTTTGAGCTGGTCATTGCGCTGATCACCGTGGCTCTTCTGATCTGGAGCGGTACAGCCGTGGAAACCAGCGGCACCACCCAGAACGGCGCGAAGATTGCCTGGAACATTCTGGCCGGAATCTTTCACCCGGATACGGGGCTGCTGTTCAATCTGACCACCCAGGGAGTGCCTTATCTGCTTCTGGAGACCATCTGTATCGCCTTTCTGGGTACCGTGGTGGGTGCGGTGATTTCCATTCCGCTGGCCTTTCTGTCCGCCTCCAATCTGACGCCTGCGCCGGTGGCCTTTATCGGCCGGCTTGCGATCATGGCGATCCGGACGGTTCCGGCCTTTGTCTATGGGCTGATGTTCATCCGTGTGACAGGACCGGGCGCCTTCGCCGGACTTCTGACCATGTCCCTCTGCTCCGTGGGAATGGTAAGCAAGATGTATATAGAAGCCATCGAGGATCTGGATACAAAGGTGCTGGAATCACTGGATGCGGCCGGCTGCACGTCCTGGCAGAAGATCCGCTATGGAATCCTGCCCCAGCTTATGCCGAATTTTGCGTCCACTGCCATCTACCGCTTTGACATTAATCTGCGTGACGCCACTGTGCTGGGCCTGGTGGGAGCGGGTGGCATCGGAGCGCCCCTGATCTTTGCCATGAACAGCTACCGTTGGAATGAGGCCGGAGCGATTCTGGCAGGCCTTATCGTCCTGGTCCTGATTGTGGAATGGATCTCTACAAAAATCCGCGTGAAGCTGGCGAGAGGCTGATTATGGGAAAAGAACTTACTATCTATTATACCTCCGATACCCACGGACACATTTTCCCGGTCGATTATGCTTCCGGAGGACCGGAGGCCTCCGGCCTGCTGAATATGGCTTCCGTAATAAGAAAAGACGGAAACACCCTGGTGCTGGACGGAGGAGATTCCCTGCAGGGAACGCCATTTACCGCATATTATCTGGAGCACCGGGAAGACTGGCCCTTCCATCCTGTGGCAGAGGCCTTCCGGGCCATGGGCCTTGATTATTTTACGCTGGGAAACCACGATTTCAATTACGGATATCAGACGCTGAAGGAATATCTGGAAGCATCAGACGCTGTCTGCCTCTGCGCCAATGTGGAGGATATAAGGGGAGAGCTGGGAATTCAGAAGGAAACCGTGCATGTGCTGGAAAACGGCCTCCGGATAGGGATTACAGGCGTGGTCACGGATTTCGTGAATGTCTGGGAAGCGCCCTGCAATCTGGAGGGACTTCGAATCACAGATCCCTTCGAAGCCGCGAAGGCAGCCTGTAAGCGTCTGAAGGGCCGGTGCGATGTGCGCGTGTGCATATATCACGGTGGCTTTGAAAAGGATCTGGAGACAGGCCAGTGCCTTTCCGACAGCAGGGAAAACATCGCCTGCCGCCTGGGGGAAGAGCTGGATTTCGATCTTCTTCTGACCGGACACCAGCATATGGCGGTGGAGGGAGTGGAGCTTGCGGGAACCTGGGCGGTCCAGCCGCCTGCGAACGCGGGAAGGCTTCTTCTGATTCAGGGTGAGATTCCTGGGGATAAAAAAAGAAGTTTCCGTTCGGAGTTTCTCGACACAGGAACAAGGACCCCGGCGGAGCCGTATGCCCGGCTTCTGCCGCTGGAAAAGCAGGTGCAGGCCTGGCTGGACCTGCCGGTGGGCAGCCTGAAAGAGGCGATTTTGCCGGAAGAAAAGCTGGAGGCCGCTCTCCGGGGCAGTCGGCTGGCAGATCTGTTCAATCAGGTACAGCTGGAGGCTTCGGGCGCGGATTTTTCCTGCACCAGCCTGAGCAATGAGCCTGTGGGACTGTCTGCCTCCGTAACCATGCGGGGCATAGCGGCAGCCTATCTCTTCTCCAATACACTGACGGTTCTGGAGGTGACGGAAGAGGTGCTGCGCGGCTGCCTGGAGCGCTGCGCCTCCTATCTGGAGCTCCGGGACGGACAGCCCTGTATCTCCGATGTGTTTTTAAAGCCCAAGATAGAGCATTACAATTATGACTTCTATGCAGGGCTTTTCTACACCTTTGACCTGCGCCGTCCGGTGGGAAGCCGGCTGGTCCGGCTCACGCTGCCGGACGGCGCGCCCCTTGGAAAGAGGACCTACCGGCTCTGTGTCAGCAATTACCGGGCCACCGGCACCGGCGGCTATCCGATGCTGCGGGACTGCCCGGTACTCTGGCAGGGAAACGAAGAGGTGCCGGAGCTGATAAAAAGATATATTCAGAAATACAGCCCTGTTCCGGTGGTACGGAATGGGGAGATGAAAGTGGTGTGGAAATAGCTGCGGAAATAGCTGCGGCGCGCGTCTGTCTGACGCGCGCCGTTATATTACTGTTCAGAGTGGTTTTTCAGGATTCACCGGTACTGCGCCTCACAGCTCCATCAGATATACATCATCCGGTGAAATCCGCCGCTCCGGCGTAAAGATCAGCCAGTCGGTCAAGTCTTCCGGGCCGAATTCGCACTCATATCCTTCGTGGACGCCGCTTACATAATAAGGCTCCTGAGTAAGACGGGCCTTGAAGCGGTCCCCCTGGATATCCAGAATCTCAAACCAGATATGCTCCCGGCAGTTGTCCTCGGTGCGGTATTTTTCGTCAATGAGCAGTCCGAATTTGCCGAGAAGCTTATTCCGGCTGTCCTGGAAGGCGGCCTTAAAATAGGACAGGCGCTCTGCGGCCAGGTCGTGCATGCGGTTCGTCTCATCGGTGGTAATCATATAGATGGGATTGTCCTGCAGGAGCTGATCGTAAATGGCGAGGGAGGAATACTGCCCCCTGTCGATGCTCTCCTCGGAAGGGTAGACAAAGATGGCGCAGGTATCTTCATTGTGGCCCTCCTGACGGTCGGCCTTTCCGCCGGTCATATCTTCCGGGTAGTTCTCCACGGCGTCAGCCCAGGGAATCAGGGTGACAATCAGAGGAATTTCCTGATCCACATAAGCCAGAAAGAAAGGTTCGCCGCAGCCGGGGATTTCTTCTTCGTCCAGAAGCCGGTTGGCCAGGGTCTCCAGTACATTATAATGGGACTGGTATGTTTCCTTTGTGGAGTTTAAGACTTCCAGTTCGGGACAGCCGCAGCGGTTCAGACCGTGGGTATGGAGCCAGACGCAGTCGTCTCCGCCGGACACGGCCTGGGCCGTGTAAAGATACCGGGGCGCGGGAGCGACCCGGGACTGGGCGGCCAGGGTGACCCAGCGGCCGGAGAGAATCTTTTCCGAGCTGTCGTCCAGTACGGCAAGCAGATCCGGCACCAGGGTGCAGATAAGCTTCAGCTGCAGATGATAGGAAGCAAGGGCGTCAGGCCCAAATTCCATTTCTGCTGCCAGGCCGAGCTGAGCTCTTTCGATGGCCTCCACATCCACATCGGGAAACAGATGCTGGCAGCGGTAAAGCTCCGGAATCATAAATTCTGTGGGATAGATTTCCGCGTGGTAAAGCTCTCCGTCTGAGGAGATTTCCAGGTGGAGCGTCTCATCCTCAAGCCGGGAAGAGTGAAGCTGAAAAGCGCCGGTATTTTGGACGCGGCGCAGCAGTTCTTCCGGGTCGTGCAGGGAATCGGGACTGGCCGGAATGGCCAGCATCTGTGACAGAGGTCGGTGCATAATGTTTTCCTCCTGAAAAATATGTGTAAAATCCGGCTTTTGTCTTGCATACTCCATGGAGTGTGCTATAATTCGATTATACCAGACAATAGAATAATATGCAAAATAGGTTTTCATGCGTCAAGTGTTCGGCGGATGGGGAGTTGCCGCCGAAACGAAAAGCTAAGTCTTACGATATGGAGACCGCACCCGTTGCAGCAATATAAGATAAGAACGCATCTCATATTGTGAAGGGATATTTCGTCATATGTTCTGCATATGTTCTGCATATGTTCTGCCGCACAATCAAGGAGGTGTGTTTTTTTATGATGGATTATGAAAAGATCAAAGCCGGCGTTCAGCTTCTGCTGGAGGGAATCGGCGAGGACGTGGGCAGGGAAGGACTTCTGGAGACGCCGGACCGGATTGCCCGCATGTGTCAGGAGATTTACGGCGGCCTGTACGAAGACCCTGCCGTGCATCTGAAAAAGCAGTTTTCTGTGGAAAGAAACGATATGGTGATTGAGAAGGATATCACCTTTTATTCCGTCTGTGAACATCATTTACTCCCCTTTTATGGAAAAGCGCATATCGGATATCTGCCCGATGGAAAGGTAGTGGGCTTAAGCAAGCTCGCCCGGACTGTGGATGTGTTTGCGCGAAGGCCCCAGATTCAGGAAAAGATGACCGCGCAGATTGCCCGGGCGCTGGAGGAAAACCTGAATCCCCGGGGCGTGATTGTCATGCTGGAGGCGGAGCATACCTGTATGACCATGCGGGGGATCAAAAAGCCGGGAAGCAAAACGGTGACCATGACAGCGACAGGAGTATTTCAGGACAATTATGAGCTTCAGAACCGTTTTCTGTCCATGGTGAAACAGGGATGAGGGCGGAAAGCGGCGCAATGGGAATGGAGCGGGTGAACCGGATCTGGCGCCACAGGACTTATCAGGAGTGCCTGGAGAAAATCCGGGCTCATGAGGAGACGAGGGAATTCTGCCGCCACACGCCGGAACACTTTCTGGACGTGGCCAGGCTGACTTACATGCTGGCTCTGGAGGAAGGAATCCTGCCGGAAGAAGAAATTCCGCGGGAAGAAATCCCGGCAGAAGCTTCTGCAGAGCGGAAGAACAGGCTTTCCGAATTTAAGGAACTGATTTACGCGGCTGGGCTCCTTCATGACATCGGACGCCATCTGCAGTATGAAAAGGGGATTCCCCATGAGAAGGCCAGTGCCGAAATTGCGGAAAAAATCCTTTCGGACTGCGGATTTTCGGAAGGCGGGCGGGAGATGGTTCTTCATCTGATACGCAGCCACAGGACGGCTCAGGAGGGAACAGAGCTGTCGGCTCTGTTTTACCGGGCGGACAAGCTGTCTCGGAACTGCTTTTCCTGTCCGGTTCAGGAAAAATGCGACTGGCCGGAGACAAAAAAGAATCTGGAGATTAAATTATGAAAATAGGAAACAGAGAATTTGACGTAAAAAATAAAACCTACATTATGGGAATTCTGAATGTGACGCCGGACTCCTTTTCCGATGGAGGAAGATGGAATGAGACGGACGATGCGCTGTCCCATGCCTGGACCATGGCGGAAGAGGGGGCTGATATCATCGATATCGGAGGAGAATCCACCCGGCCGGGCCATCAGCAGATTTCTGATGAGGAAGAGATTGCCCGTATTGTGCCTGTGATTCGGGCGGTAAAACGGGAGCTGGATCTTCCCATATCGGTAGACACCTACAAGTCAAAAGTGGCTGCGGCGGCCATCGAGGCGGGAGCCGACCTGGTCAATGACATCTGGGGACTGAAGTACGATCCGGAGATGGCGGGGCTTATTGCCCGGACCGGGACAGCCTGCTGTCTGATGCACAATAAGAACACCACAGAGTACGAAGATTTTTTCCCGGATATGCTGCGGGAGACGGCCCAGTGCGCGGAGCTTGCAAGGGCGGCGGGAATTCCGGACGATAAAATCATACTGGACCCGGGCATCGGTTTCGGGAAGACACTGGAGATGAACCTGGAGACGCTGCATTATCTGGAGCGTTTTCACGAGCTGGGTTATCCCATGCTGCTGGGAGCCTCCCGAAAATCTGTGATTGGACTGACTCTGGATCTTCCGGCAGATCAGCGGCTGGAAGGAACCCTTGTGACGACGGTTCTGGCGGTGATGAAGGGCTATGCCTTTGTGCGTGTTCATGACGTAAAGGAAAATCTGCGGGCGATCCGCATGACGGAGGCCATACTGGCGGCGGGCCGCAAGGTGTCCGGACAGGAGGGGCCGGAACGTGGATAAGATTCATATTAAAAATCTGGAAGTATTTGCGAGACATGGGGTATTCCCCGAAGAAAACGCGCTGGGGCAGAAGTTTGTGGTTTCGGCTGTACTCTATACCTCTACCCGGGAAGCCGGGAGGGCGGACGACCTGGCGAAGTCCATTCATTATGGGGAGGTCAGCCGGTTTATCACTGAATTCATGGAACAGAATACCTTTCAGCTTCTGGAGACTGCGGCGGAGCGCCTGGCGGAAGAACTGCTTCTGAACACAGAACATCTGGAGAAAATCCGCCTGGAGATCAAAAAGCCCTGGGCTCCTGTGGGACTGCCGCTGGAGACCGTCTCTGTGGAGATTGAACGGGGCTGGCATACAGTTTATATCGCTCTTGGCTCCAATCTGGGAGATAAGGAGGCCAATCTGTGCCTTGGCGTGGAAGGCCTGCGTTCTACCCGGGGATGCCGGGTAGAGGCGGTTTCGGACTTCCTTGTGACGGCGCCCTATGGCGGGGTGGAGCAGGACGATTTCCTGAACGGGGCTATGAAGATCCGGACCCTGCTGACGCCTCATGAGCTTCTGGAGCGGCTGCATGAGATTGAACAGGAGGCGAAGAGGGAACGCGTTGTCCGCTGGGGTCCCCGGACTCTGGATCTGGATATCCTTTTGTACGACGATCTGATTCTGGATGAAGAAGAGCTTCATATACCCCACATTGAGATGTGTAAGAGAGATTTCGTGCTGAAGCCTCTCTGCCAGATCGCGCCTTACGCCCGCCATCCTGTATACAACAGAACTGCGGCGGAACTGCTGGCGGATCTGGAGCGGCTGAAGACGGGCGATGCCGACTAGAGTTTATCCTGGATATGCTGAAGCAGCATCCGGGCCCGGTCAGCATCTTTTTCCGGTACAAGAAACGTGTGGCTCAGTTCAAGCGGCTGCTTCATACTGCCCAGAACGGCTGAATCCATCACATGAAGAGGGGAGCTGCTTTTGGTTTTGAGTTTGTAGGGAATATTGTTCTGGCTGAAAAGCATTTGAAGCTGCTCCTTTTGACGGCTGTCTTTTGTAGAATATAGTTTTACCATTCTGCGAAGCGTCGGTGTACAAGGGGTAATACGCCTCAGCCCTGTAAATTCGCCTGTTTTCTGCGTTATCCTCAGTTAGCGTACGTTCAGTACGCCGCCATCGTCTGCCTTGAAAACAGGCGAATTTCCGAGGGCTGAGGCCGCAGAGTCAAAAATGAGCTGATTTGTGTCCCTGCAAGGCACTTGAACGACGCGTACAGGGCGTACGCGGAGTGAAAGTAACGCAGCAGGGGCGCAAATTCAGCCATTTTTGACCGTATTGTCCCTTGGTACGCCGACGCTACCCTCCAAATACAAAAATATTTTTGATACAGCAAGAGTATGCCTTCTCCATTCAGGATAACATAAAAGAGGACGCCATTCCACCCCCTTCAGGGCATGAAATGACGTCCTTTTTCAGCGGAGGAGGAGGGATTTGAACCCTCGCGCCGTGTTACCGACCTACTGGTGTTCGAAGCCAGACCCTTCAGCCGCTTGGGTACTCCTCCAGACTGCTATCTATCATACAATATCCGGAGAAAATTTTCAAGACATTCCCTTGCGGGTTTTTACATTTGTTGCTGTATTTGCTGCTGCAACAGTTCAGTTCAGGTCCGCGCACATGCTGCGCAGACCGTAAGAACATGATTCAGAAGTGCAAAATCCCGCCACTCTCAGTCCACATGCGGGCTTGCCCCCTCTGGCTTTTTATGATAAAATTCAATTATTAAAATTCCCGGGAAAACGGAAGGAGAAGCCGGATGCCGGGATGCCATGCAGGCGGGGGAAGAATACGGTGCGTGAAGAGAAACTGCATGGACGAAATATAAAGAGATGGAGGCATGTTGTATGAAACGAATCGGAATGCTGACCAGCGGCGGAGACTGCCAGGCACTGAACGCGACGATGCGCGGCATCGTAAAGGGAGTGTGCAACGCACTGGACGAGGTGGAGCTTTATGGATTTGAGGAGGGCTATAAGGGCCTGATTTACGGAAATTACCGGATGCTGACGCCCAGAGATTTTTCGGGAATCCTGACAAAGGGCGGCACGATTCTGGGAAGCTCTCGTCAGCCGTTTAAAATGATGAGAGTCCCGGATGAGAACGGACTGGACAAGGTAGAGGCCATGAAGCAGACATACCACAAGCTGCGTCTGGACTGCCTTGTGATCCTGGGAGGAAACGGAACCCAGAAGACAGCCAACCTTCTGCGGGAGGAAGGCCTGAATATCCTGCATATGCCCAAAACCATTGATAATGATATCTGGGGAACGGATATGACCTTCGGCTTCCAGAGCGCGGTAGACATCGCTACCCAGGCGATTGACTGCATCCATACGACGGCAGCCTCCCATGGACGCGTGTTCATCGTGGAAGTAATGGGTCATAAGGTGGGACAGCTTACGCTGTACGCAGGAATCGCGGGCGGAGCGGACATCATCCTGATTCCTGAGATTCCCTACAGCATTGACAGCATCTGCAAGGCGATAGAGGCCCGCAATAAGCAGAAGAAGGGCTTCACCATCCTTGCGGTGGCGGAAGGAGCCATCCCGAAGGAGCGGGCCGAGATGAGCAAGAAGGAACTGAAGAAGTTCATGGAGACTTATCAGTATCCGACCGTATCCTACGAGATCGCGGCCCAGCTTACAGAGCGCCTGGGCACAGAGGTCCGGGTGACGGTTCCGGGCCATACCCAGAGAGGCGGAAGCCCCTGCCCCTATGACCGTGTGCTCTCCACAAGACTGGGCGCGGCAGCGGCGCAGGCCATCGTGGACGACGATTACGGCTACATGATCGGTATCGTGAACAATGAATGCGTAAGAGTTCCGCTGGAAGAATCCGCGGGCAAGCTGAAGTTCATCGATCCGAATTCTTCCATCATTTCCGAGGCGAAGATGATTGGAATCAGTTTTGGAGATTAAAAAGACAGCAAAAAGGGAGACTGCCGCGGAACCTGTTCCGCGGCGGCTTCCGGATAAGGGGATTTGACCGATGTCGTATATGGCCCTTTACCGAAAGTTCCGGCCTTCCGAGTTCAGCGAGGTCCGGGGCCAGGAGCATATCGTAACTACTTTGAAAAATCAGATAAAGGCAGACAGAATCGGCCATGCCTATCTGTTCTGCGGCACCAGAGGCACCGGAAAGACCACAGTGGCCAAGATTTTCGCCAAGGCAGTGAACTGTGAGCACCCGGTAGATGGAAATCCCTGTGGAACCTGCGCGGCCTGCCGCTCTATTGCGGCAGGCACTTCCATGAATGTGATAGAGATCGACGCGGCCTCCAATAACGGCGTGGATAATATCCGCGAGATCCGGGAAGAGGTAGCTTATTCTCCCACAGAAGGGAAATACAAGGTCTATATCATAGACGAGGTGCATATGCTTTCCATCGGGGCCTTTAACGCGCTTCTCAAGACCCTGGAGGAGCCGCCGTCCTACGTGATCTTTATTCTGGCGACTACGGAAGTCCACAAGATTCCCGTGACGATTCTTTCCCGGTGCCAGAGGTATGATTTCCGGCGGATTACGGCGGACGTGATCACGGACCGGCTCCGGGAGCTGACTGAAAGAGAAGGCGTGCAGACAGAAGAGAAGGCTCTGCGTTATATCGCAAAGGCAGCGGATGGCTCCATGCGTGACGCGTTAAGTCTTCTGGACCAGTGCATCGCCTTTTATCTTGACCAGGAGCTGACTTACGACCACGTGCTGGATGTGCTGGGGGCGGTGGACACAGAAGTCTACAGCAGGCTGCTGCGCCTGACGCTTAGCCAGGATCTGCCGGGAGTCATGGAGCAGATCGAGGAACTGGTGGTCCAGGGCCGGGAGCTTTCGCAGTTTGTGACGGATTTCACCTGGTATCTCAGGAATCTGCTTCTGCTGAAGACCTCAGACAATATGGAAGATGTGCTTGACGTCTCCACGGAGAATCTGAAACGGCTTCAGGAGGAGGCCAGGATGATTGAGACGGATACGCTGATGCGGTATATCCGGATTTTTTCCGAGCTCGGGGGGCAGATCCGGTACGCGTCCCAGAAAAGGGTCCTGGTGGAAGTGGCTTTTATCAAGCTCTGCCGGCCTGCCATGGAGACAAATACGGATGTAATCCTGGATCGAATCCGGATTCTGGAGCGGCAGCTGGAGGAGAGCCTGGAGGAAATCGCGTCAGGCGGCGCTTATCTGTATCAGAATTCCGGACAGCAGGGACACAGACGGGAGGCTTTTCCGGCACAGGTGGAGACGGAAGCGCCGCCTCCTGCGCCGGAAGCGCTTCCGGAGGATGTGGAGGCTGTGGTAAAAAACTGGCATCAGGTAACGAACCGTCTCCATCCCCTTCTGCGCACGTATCTGAAGGGAGCCAGACTGAAAGCGCTGGGAGGAGGAAAGCTGGGAATTATCGCGGCTACGCCTACCGGCGAGGCATTTTTAAAGGAAGAAGCGCATCTCCGTGAGATACGGAATGTGATTCTGCAGGATACGGGGAAAGAGATGGAAATCCTCGTAGCCTGCGCGCAGACGGACCCTCATAAGGACGTGGGCGCGATCGATATAGAACAGGTGATCCATACAGAGATCGAATACGAAGACGAATAGGAGGATTGTAAGATGGCAAAAAGAGGTGGATTCCCCGGAGGCATGGGAATGCCCGGAAACATGAATAATCTGATGAAGCAGGCGCAGAAAATGCAGCGCCAGATGGAGGAGAGCCAGAAGGCGCTGGAGGAGAAGGAGTATACGGCGGCTGCGGGAGGCGGCGCGGTAGAGGTGACTGTATCCGGAAAGAAAGAGCTTACAAAGGTAAAAATTGATCCCGACGCAGTGGACCCGGATGATGTGGAGATGCTGGAGGATCTGATTATGGCTGCGGTGAATCAGGCTCTGCGGCAGCAGGAGGAAGATTCCGCTGCAGTGATGTCGAAGCTGACCGGGGGCCTGGGCGGAGGCTTTCCGTTCTGATGGATTACTATGGAAGTCAGCTCAGCAGGCTGATTGAACAGCTTTCCTCACTCCCGGGGATCGGGAGCAAGACCGCCCAGCGTCTGGCCTTTCACATTGTCAATATGCCTGTGGAAAAGGTGCAGGCTCTGGCGGATTCTATTATTGACGCGAAGAAAAATGTGCGCTACTGCAGGGAGTGCTTTACGATGACAGACCAGGAGCTCTGCCCTATCTGCAGCAATCCCAGGAGGAACCACCGGATGATTATGGTGGTGGAGAACACCCGGGATCTGGCGGCCTATGAGAAGACCGGAAAATACGATGGGGTTTATCACGTGCTGCACGGGGCCATTTCCCCAATGCTGGGTATCGGACCGGGCGATATCCGGCTGAAGGAGCTGATGACGCGCCTGCAGGGAGATGTGGATGAGGTTATTATCGCGACGAATTCCAGCCTGGAGGGCGAGACCACGGCGATGTATATCAGCAAACTGATTAAGCCCACAGGCATCAAGGTCAGCAGAATCGCCAGCGGCGTGCCGGTAGGCGGCGATCTGGAATATATCGATGAGGTAACTCTTCTGCGCGCGCTGGAGGGAAGAATAGAACTGTAATGGATTTTATCAAGGGACAGAGAAGAGAGACGGAAAGAAAAGGACAGTATAAAATCCTCTGGGGAGTGCTGGCGGCCGTTGTGATTTGGAGCGTTCTGAGCGCGGCTGCTTATCTGGGCCTGGGATTTACGCCCAGGGCATGGTGACGGAAAATATTTGGGGAAAGAACCGCTTGACCAGCCTGATTTCTCCCGGTATACTATAAAAAGAAGCTTATTTCGCCGGCGTGGGGAGGAAGGTATTTCTGCGTGGCGGAGAGTGAAAAAAATATTAAAAGGTGGGACAAACATGACGAATTTAGAACTGCAAAAGATGGCTAACGAAGTCCGTAAGGACATCGTTACTGCCGTTCACAGCGCAAAGTCCGGCCATCCGGGCGGTTCCCTGTCGGCAGCAGATGTGTTTACATATCTGTATTTTGAGGAGATGAATATTGATCCGAAGGACCCGAAGAAGCCGGACCGTGACCGCTTCGTGCTTTCCAAGGGCCATACGGCGCCGGGACTGTATTCTGCGCTGGCTGAGCGGGGCTTCTTTCCCAAGGAAGACCTGACGACGCTGCGTCAGATCGGTTCACATCTGCAGGGACATCCCTGTATGCAGCACACACCGGGACTTGACATGTCCAGCGGCTCTCTGGGCCAGGGCATTTCCGCGGCTGTGGGTATGGCGCTTTCCGCGAAGGTATTTGGCGACAGCTACCGTGTGTATACCCTGCTGGGAGACGGCGAGCTCCAGGAAGGCGAGGTATGGGAGGCTTCCATGTTTGCCAGCGCGAAGAAGCTGGACAACCTGTGCGTGATCGTGGATAATAACAATCTCCAGATCGACGGAACCATTGACGAGGTTAACTCTCCGTATCCGATCGACGAGAAGTTCAAGGCTTTCGGTTTCCATGTAATCAATGTGAACGGACATGATTTCGATGAGCTCAGAGCCGCTTTCGCAGAGGCGAAGACGGTAAAGGGACAGCCCACAGTGATTATCATGAAGACGGTCAAGGGCAAGGGCGTATCCTTTATGGAGAATAACGCGGCATGGCACGGATCGGCGCCCAACGATGAACAGTACGCAGTGGCAATGGCAGATTTGGAGAAGGTAGGTGAAGCATTATGTCAGAAGTAAAGAAGATTGCAACGAGAGAGAGCTACGGCAACGCTCTGAAAGAGCTTGGCGAAGAGAATCCCAATATAATAGTGCTGGATGCCGACCTGGCAGGAGCCACAAAGACCGGCGTGTTCAAAAAGGCGTTCCCGGATCGTTTCTTTGACTGCGGAATCGCAGAGTCCAATATGATGGCGATCGCCGCAGGCGTCGCTACCACCGGAAAGATTCCGTTCTGCAGCACATTTGCCATGTTCGCGGCAGGCCGCGCTTACGAGCAGGTGCGCAATGCGGTGGGATATCCCCATCTGAACGTGAAGATTGGAGCTACCCATGCAGGCGTATCCGTAGGAGAGGATGGAGCTACCCATCAGTGCAATGAAGACATCGCTCTGATGCGCACGATTCCCGGCATGACCGTTATCTGCCCCGCAGATGATGTAGAGGCGAGAGCGGCGGTAAAGGCTGCGGCAGAATATGTAGGACCGGTTTATCTCCGCTTCGGAAGACTGGCAGTTCCGGTATTCAATGACGAGGCTACTTATAAATTTGAGATTGGAAAGGGAATTCTCCTGAGAGAGGGAACCGATCTGACGATCGTGGCTACAGGTCTCTGTGTCAACAGCGCTCTGGAAGCGGCTGAGAAGCTGGCTGCTGACGGCGTGTCCGCAGAGGTTATCAATATCCACACCATCAAGCCTCTGGATGAGGAGATTATCCTGAACTCCGCGAAGAAGACCGGCAAGGTCGTAACGGCTGAGGAGCATTCCGTAATCGGCGGTCTGGGCAGCGCAGTATGCGATCTGTTAAGCGAGAAGCTGCCGACTCCGGTGAAGAAGATCGGTGTATACGACACCTACTGCGAGTCCGGTCCCGCTGTAAAGCTGCTTGAGAAGTATAAGCTGGATGGAAACGGCGTATACGAGCAGATCAAAGACTGGCTCAAATAAAACCGGCGGACAGCGGATATAAGAGAAAAAAGAGGTAAGAATAAAAAGCTCCCGGGCGGGTCTGCACAAAACAGACCGCCGGGAGCTTTTTGCGCGTGAAGTTTTCCGCAGGCACCGCCATGTCTCAGCCGGGAAATGCCTGCCGCTTCAGTTTCTCCTGAAACAGGTGGTTAAACAGCGCAATCACGCGTCCCACGCCAATCATGGCGATGAGAGTGCCGAGGCCCACGCCCACCAGCCTTCCGGCGGCCGCAAAACCAATGAGCGTGGAAACAATAACGCAGCTGATATCCACAAGATTTTTTGCCGTACCCAGATCTTTTCCGATCCGCATGGACACAGCCTGCACGAAACCGTCTCCAGGATTGGCGATCAGGTTCATATCCACAGTCAGAGCGGCTCCGGCGCCTGTCAGGATAATTGCAGCCGTCAGAACAGCCAGCCGCAAAGCAAAGCTGGAATCTGTAAAATCAAACCATGCTGTGAACAGGTCCAGAAAACGAGTGAAGACAATGCTGAGCGGGATCTGCAGGATGTCGGTCCAGCGCCGGTTTTTCCCCTTCAGAATAAATTCCAGCATTACAAAGAGAACATAGAGGGCCAGAGTCAGATTCGCAAAACTTACAGGCCAGAGAAACGAGAGGGTGTAGGGAATGGAGATGATCGGAGAGCTTCCGAGGTTTGATTCTGCGTTCAGGGTCAGTCCCATGGCCAGAATCAGCATACCGATGATGTAATAAAACCATCGGATCAGTTGTTTTTTGTTAAAATGAAATTGCAAAGGGAATTCCTTCTTTCGGATGTTTTAATGTTTTATTTCTTTGAGAGCGGCTGCAGGATCTGCGGAAAAAGACTGCCGCTTTTATGCCGGAATCTATTTTAACATTAAAACCAGAAAAAGTATAGCGCTTTGCAGGAATACAGAAAGCCCGGAAGCTCTCTGCGGAGTCCGGAACAGAAGAAAATATGTCGAAAAAAATTCCGTTTCCTTCGACGAAATACGATAAATCACGCGGAACCTCTGTGCTATGATTCAGATAATCAGCCGGGGCATGTCCAGATATGGCCGGCAAATATGGAGGGCAGATGAGGTGAAAGCATGATTGAATTCGTTTATAAAGAGAAGGCAAAGGAAACCGGCCCGGAACGGAAGCTGGATCTGCCGAAGAATGTCCGGCAGATTGGAGAGCCGGAAGAAAACCGGAAAATCTATATAGAGGATTATGTGATTACATATCTGAAACGGTTTGCGAAAGAAGAAGCGCTGAACAGCCGGATAGCGGTGCTGCTTGGCGATTCGGAGCGTATGGGAGGAATTCCCTATCTGTTTATCAAGAGCGCGGTTGCGCTGAAAGATCTGGAGTACAGCGAAGGGGGAATCCCTTTCACGGATGAGGTTTGGGCTGAAGTTTACAGCACGATTAAAGAATATTTTCCGGCGCAGGATATTCTGGGCTGGTTTCTTTCTGTGCCCGGCTATCCCATGGATCTGGACCCGGGGCTGGCGAAGATACATGTCAATTATTTTGGCGGTGTGGACAAGGTTCTGATGGTGGCGGAGCCTACAGACGGAGACGAGGATTTCTTTGCTTATGAAAATGGAAGGCTGACGCGCCAGAAAGGTTACTACATTTTTTATGAGCGTAATGAGGCGATGCAGCGCTATATGATAGACACGGGAGACGGTGAAAGCATCGACGACCGGGAGCAGTTTGAAGATCGGGCGATTAAGAGTTTCCGGGCTATCGTACAGGAAAAGAAGGATTTGTCGGGCCAGAAACGAGTCATGACCTTTCTCTATACGGCCAGCACCTTTCTTGTGATGGTTGTGCTGGTGATAGGAATTACTCTGATCAATAATTATGAAAAAATGGAGGGGCTGGAAATGGCCCTCAGCGATATTTCCCGGGCTCTGGAGAACCAGGAGGCCGCGGCAGGTGCGGGCATGGAAAACGGAGCAGATGGAAGCGAACTGTCCGATGCGGCGGTAGAAGCGTCTTCTGCGGCGGCGGAGACGGAAGCAGGGGACACTTCTGAAAGTAGTGCGGGAGATTCAGAAGACGCGGCAGACGGTGCAGATGCAGACGCATCGGCGGATGATACGGCGGCCCAGACCGCAGATAGTGCATCCGGAGATACCGCGCAGACAAAGGGACCAGCGGAAGAAAATTCCGGAGAGAGTGCGCAGGTACAGGAACCGGCGGAAGAAAATTCCGGAGAGAGTACGCAGGTACAGGAACCGGCAGAAGAAGTGACGGATGAGGAAGCGGCGTCTGAGACAGCTGTGGAGGATACGTCTGAGAATACGGCGCCGGAAACCTATACGGTGCAGCAGGGGGACACCCTTCTGAAGATCAGCCGTAAGATTTACGGCCGGGATGACCAGATAGATGCCATCTGCAGTCTGAATGGGATAGAAGACAGCGACCATATTCTGGTGGGACAAAAACTTTTGCTTCCGTGATTGATTTATGCTATCATATAGGAAAAAATCAAAGGATAAAGGGCGAATGGCAAATATTACGCAGCTTTACAAAACGCCTCCCCATGGAGACGGCGAAATGGATGAATATAAGAAAAAGCTGTTTCGGCACCGCGCGGGTCTGGGAATCCGTTTCCTGACAGCCGCGGTTGTTGCGGCGGTAATCGTTCTTGGCGTCTGGATCTGGTCCCGAAACCGGACTTATACAGATTACGAGGTGGTTTCCTCCGTGGAGCAGACAAGTTCGGTCAATACACAGTATGCGGAATACAATGGACGCCTTCTCAGATACAGCCGGGATGGAATCTCATGTGTTGATTCCCGGAATGAAGCGGTCTGGAGCCAGACCTATAATATGCAGTATCCGATTCTGGATATATGCGGAAATTCGGCGGCTGTTGCGGACCAGCAGGGAAATGAAGTCTATGTATTCAATACGCAGGGACTTCTGACACAGATTACCACACTGCTCCCGATTCAGCAGGTCAGCGTGTCTTCCCAGGGGGTTACGGCTCTGCTGCTGAACGGCAGTGATGTCTCCTGGATTTATCTCTATGACGCGCAGGGAAATATGCTGGCAGAATCCAGATGCAGCCTGGATGAAACCGGGCAGCCTCTTTCCATCAGCGTTTCCCCGGATGGAACGAAGCTGGCTGTATCTTATCTGCAGGTGCAGGGGGGCACAGCGGGAAGCTGCATCGTTTTTTATAATTTTGGTTCGGTGGGAGCCAATTTTGTAGATAAAATTGTGTCCTCTGTGGTTTATGAGGATATGATTATTCCAAGAGTGGAGTATCTGAGCAGCTCCGTATGCGCGGCAGTCTCCGAGCAGGGGATTATCTATTATGAGGGAGCGGAGATTCCGGAGGAAGCCTCCGCAGTCGCGGTAAATGCTGAGATACTAAGCGTCTTTTTCGGAGAGGACCGGGTAGGAATCATTACAGAAGAATCCCAGAATCCGGAAGAGATGGAGGAGCCTGCGGCGGCTTCAGAGAATACGGAAGACACGGGAAACGACAGCGCAGGAGAAGACGCGGAAGAAACTGGAAGCGCCGAAAACGCTGAAAGCGGAGAAGACGCCGAAAGTGGAGACGCAGAGGCGGGAACGGAAGACCCCGGAAGCTCTGGAGACGAAGCGGCGGCAGAAGATACGGCGGCAGAGGAAGAGGATACGGAGACCGGGAAGAGTACAGAGAATACAGAAAATGCGGAAAAGACGGAGAATACGGAGAGGAGCCGGCAGACAGAAGAAGAGGAAGGACGATATCAGGTAAATGTATATGATACTTCCGGACGGCTGACGCTGTCTCTGCGGACGGATTTAAAATATACGCAGGCTAAATTCTCCGGAAATATGCTGATCCTTTACGGAGATACAGAGTGTGAGATCTACAGTGGGCAGGGAGTGCTGAAATATGCGGGGGCCTTTGACACTGCTATTGCGGATTTGTATAAAACGTCTGGCTTCCAGAGATATGTCGTTGTGTTTTCGGATCGGACAGATACTATCAAGCTGAAATAAGGAGAAAAACATATGAATTGGTTGCTGCCTGCAGTGGTGGTCTTTTTGATACTGGCTGCCTGGGACGGACATCGAAAGGGATTTATCAAAAAACTGGTGGGAATTGTGAGCCTGGTGCTTACGCTGGTTCTCACTTCTGTGGCATCGCCGCTTGTGGCAGAGTTCCTGAAGGAACATACCGGCATTTATACCATGCTTCAGAACAGCATCAATGCCAGCGACGCAGAGCTTTTGGATACGCTGCAGATGCTTGGGCTGGGAGACGCGGTGAGCGGATATCTGGCTGAACAGATTCTGCAGACCTTCGCGTTTCTGATTACACTTCTGCTGGCGGGAGTCCTGGTGCGCGGCATTGCGTTTTCGCTGGGGCTTGCGGCAAAGCTCCCGGTGCTTCACGGCATCAATAAGCTGGCTGGCCTGGTCTTTGGATTTGGGGAAGGTCTGCTGGTGGTCTGGATTTTCTTTTTTGTGGTTACGGTCTTTTCGCCTACCAACTGGGGAGAAGAAATGTTTGCCATGATATCAGACAGCCGGATACTTACATGGCTGTACCGGGAAAATATCTTGTTTGGCCTTCTGTAATGTACGGTATGATAAAAGGAAAGGACGAGAAACATGTTTGTCTACAAGAGAAGAGCGCAATATCATGAGACAGATCAGATGGGAATCATCCATCACTCCAATTATGTAAAGTGGATGGAAGAAGCGAGGGTACGCTTCATGGACCTGCTGGGACTGGGCTACCGGGAAATGGAGGAGCAGGGGATTCAGTCGCCCGTGGCGGGCATCTCTGTCGATTATAAGAAGAGTTTCCGTTTTGACGATGAGGCGGAGATTCGTGTATTTGTCACCAAATACAACGGAGCGGTTCTGGAACTAGGGTATGAGTTCGTGAATGTGGATTCGGGAGAAATCTGCACAAAGGCTTCTTCCCGCCATGGCTTTATAAAAGATGGAAAACTGGTATCGCTGAAGAAGGCTCTTCCGGAGCTGGATCAGAAGATTCGGGAGTATGTGGGAAAGGAAAAATAAAAGCCTTCTTGACAAACGCAGGGAAACCGTTTATCATTAACCGCAGAGTGTTACTGTTAAATCAGGCATGACCGGAAAATATGCGCAGGCATATATTTTGGTTGTGCCTTTTTTGCTGTGTTTCAAAAAGGCAGAGCTTTTACAGACTGTCGAAAAGCGGGCGGCGATAGACCGCCCGGGACGCACGGGAGGGAGAAGATATGACAGTGACATGGAGAGAAATTCTGTTTTTCCTGATTTTGTTTGGGGCAAATCTGATTCAGGCTATCACAGGCTTTGCGGGAACGCTTCTGGCCATGCCGCCCAGTATGCAGCTTCTTGGAGTGGACGAGGCCAAGTCGGTTCTGGCGGTTCTTGATCAGCTTTCCTGCCTGTTGATTGTTCTGACCGGTTTCCGGCATATTAACTGGAAAGAGTTTGGGAAGATGGCGGTTCTCATGGTGGTGGGAATGTTTGCGGGAATGAAAATTTTTGAGGCGTTCCCGATTCAGCAGCTTCTGACACTGTATGGCGTCATGATTCTCTGCATTGCCTTGTGGAAGCTGTTCGGACAGAGGCTGATGAAGAAAAGCGGATTGTCCCGGGTGCGGGGGGCGGAAGCTCCGCAGACTGAAGAAAATCAGCAGACAAATCCGCAGACAGCGGAGACAGGACAGGCGGACGGGCTTCCTGCGTCTGCGGCGTCTGTATCTGTAAAGAAAAAGGGATTTCCGCTTCGAACGGCGGGGATGCTGTGCGTGATTCTGGCGGCCGGCGTGATTCACGGAATGTTTGTGTCCGGCGGAGCTCTGCTCGTTATTTATGCTTCTTCCGCTCTGAAAAAGAAAGAGGAGTTCCGGGCCACTATGGCCATGCTTTGGGTGACTATCGGCTGCTATATTACAGGAAATCAGATTCAGTCCGGCTATTTCAATTCCCAGGTGATCTTTTTGTGTCTGGTGGGAATGATTCCGCTGTTTGCCGGGATTTGGGCCGGGACAAAACTGGTGAAGCGGATTGATCAGGAGACGTTCCTGAAACTGACGTATGTGCTTCTGATTGTTTCCGGGGTGCTTGCGATTGTATAAGGTAAATTGCACAAAAACACGGAAATAAAATTGTTAAAACTGACAAAAAGAAGAATGATACAAAATTTACTTGACATTTACTGCTGCAATTACTATAATGATAACAAAATTTGAGATGCGTGTTACTGTTAAATCAGGCATGAGTTCTCTTCTCTACGGAGGAGGATTCATGCCTTTTTTGTGCGGCAGTTTCGGCCGGACTGCCAGGGACAGGGAGGCGCGCAGGCAAAAGGGAGGATGAGAATGTTTCAGTTTTTTAAGAAAAAACCTGATTTGGAAAAAACAGGTCTGGAGCTTACAGCTATGACGGACGGACGCTGTATTCCCCTGGAGGAGGTTAACGATCCGGTATTTTCCGGAAAGGCGCTGGGAGATGGAATTGCCATTGTTCCGGAGGACTGTGTGATTGCGGCTCCCTGTGACGGAACAGTGTCCATGCTGGCGGAGACGCTTCATGCGTTTGGCATGACAAGGGATGATGGACTTGAGCTGATGGTGCATATCGGCATTGATACGGTTGCTCTGAAGGGAGAGGGCTTTGAGGCTCTGGTTTCCCAGGGAGACCAGGTGAAGAAGGGAGAGCCTCTGATTCGTTTTGACGCCGCGTTTATGGAGAAGAAGGGAATCGATATGACTACCATGCTGATCCTTCTGAATCCCGGACAGTATCAGTTTAAAACGCTGGCTGGCGGACAGCAGGTGAAAAAGAATGTTGATACCGTAATTGAATGCAGCCGGTAAAATCTTTGAGCGAGTGGGGACTTTAAGTGAGATGGAAGCCGTAAAGGTATATAACAATAATGCTGTGTCGGCGGTACAGCCGGACGGGCGTGAGGTCGTTCTGGTCGGCTCCGGAGTAGGCTTTGCCAAAAAGCCCGGAGATACCATCGATGAGCGGAAGATAGAAAAAACCTATTACATACAGAGTGAGTTTCAGACAAAGTTTCTGCAGCTCATGAAGGATGCGGGACCGGATGCGATCCGCGCGGCGGAAGATATTCTGAAATATGCGCGGGGGAAAGGGCTGGAGCTGAAAGATCAGCTGCTGGTGTCGCTGATTGACCACATCTGCTTTGCCATCGAACGATATGAGCAGGGAATTGACCTGCCTTATCTGATGCTGGCAGAGACCCGGCTTCTCTATCCCAGGGAATTTGAAGCGGGAAGATGGGCCCTGGATCAGATCGAGCTCCGCTGCGGTGTGCGGCTGCCGGATTATGAGGCGGGCTATATTGCGCTGCAGCTCGCGAGCGCGTCCATGAACCGCGAGATGACCTATAATACTCTGAAGCTTACCAAAGGATGCATGGATATTATCCGTGATACCTACGGAGTAGAGCTGGACCCGGACCAGATTGACACGGTGCGTCTGACCACTCATCTGAAATTTCTGGCACAGCGCATTTTTCAGCAGGTGCAGTGGACCGACGACGATATGGAAGGGCTTCATGAGATGCTTCTGAAAAAGCATAAGCAGAACAGAAAGTGTATGGAGAGGCTAAAGGAGTATATCCGGGATAATTTTGATTATACCCTGAACGCCCAGGAAGAGGTGTACCTGCTGGTACATCTGAGCAAGATATTTTATTAGCTGTTTATGGCTTTTAAACAGCTTTTAAAGAGTTAAAAAAGTTTCAAAGGAGAAATACTGTTATGAAGAAAAAGATTATGGGAGCTTTGGAGAACTTTTCCAAAGCCATGCTGCAGCCACTGATGTATCTTTCTGTGGGCGGCCTGATCCTGGCAATCGGCGCGCTGCTCACCAATTCAGCTATTTCGGGAGCTCTGCCGTTCCTGAAATGGGCTCCGATTCAGATTCTTGGAAATCTGATGTATCAGACTATCTATGTTATTGTCAACAACCTGGCCGTGCTGTTTGTCATCGGTATTCCGGCGGCTATGGCGAAGAAAGACAAGCATCACGCAGGCATTATCGGACTGATGTCCTATCTGATGTATCTGACCACTTCCAACGTGCTCCTGAGCACCATGGGACAGCTGGCAGAGCCCAATGAGATGCTCGGCCTTGTGGGAACGGGTCAGACTGAAATCCTGGGCATCCAGTGCGTGGATATGAGCGTGTTCGGCGGCATTATCCTGGGCTGTCTGACGGCGTATGTATTTAACCGCACCTACAATAAGAGGTTCAACGGCGCCATGCAGATGTTTTCCGGCGTGCGCTTCTCTTTCCTGATTATGATTTTCGTGTCCATGGTATTCGGCGCTCTGAGCAACCTGGTATGGCCGGTAGTTCAGTCCGGAATCTCTGCGCTGGCAAATGTTATCAGCGGCAGCGGAGCCTTCGGCCTCTTCCTGTATGGTTTCCTGGAGAGACTGCTGATTCCGACGGGTCTTCACCACCTGGTTTACACACCGTTCCAGTTCTCTGACCTGGGCGGAGTCCTTCAGCTCGGCGATACCACTGTGGCGGGAGCTTATGCCATCGCCATGACAGAGCTGAACATGCCGAATGTGACGCAGATGTCCGACAGCATTTATTATATGGCAATCGGCTTCACCAAGATGTTTGGATATATCGGTATTGTGGCGGCGTTTATTCACACAGCCCGTCCGGAAAACAAGAAGCGTGTCCGCGCGACCCTGATTCCGCTGGTAATTACTTCCTGTATCGCGGGTATTACGGAGCCTATCGATTTCATGTTTATCTTTGCGGCTCCGGTGCTGTTTGTACTGCATGCGGCGATTGCCGGCCTGTTTATCGCGCTGCTGAAGATCTTTAACGTAACTGCGTTCTGCGGAGGAAATATTATCACTTCCTTCCTGACCAACCTGGCCGCAGGTACGGAGAAGACAAACTGGCCCATGATGTATGTGCTTGCTGTGATTCAGATTGTTGTTTACTTTGTACTGTTCACTTTCCTTATTAAGAAGTTCAACCTGAAGACTCCGGGACGCGAGGATGTGGACGCGGCCCTTGCGGAAGCGGAAGGCATCGCTCCCACAGCTGCGGAAACCGGTAAGAGCTCCAAGGCAAGCGCTCTTACAGCCAATGTGGCAAGTCTGGTAGAAGGACTTGGCGGCAAGGAGAATATCAACAGCACAGAGAACTGCTTTACCCGCCTGAGAGTAAATGTGAAGGAACCCTCTCTCTTAAAGGATGAGCTGATTAACAAGGTGCCCAACAGCGGTATTGTAAAGAAGGGCGACGATATCCAGATTATCATCGGCCTGCAGGTTGCCGAGCTGCGGAACGCAGTGGAAGATTACCTGAAAACCATTTAAAACAGAAGTCAGGAGGAAAAATAAATGATTATTACTATTGTCGGCGGCGGAAGTACCTTTACACCCGGAATTGTGAAATCAATCGCGCTCCGCAAGGACGAGCTGGAAGTAGACGAGATCCGTCTCTTTGATATTGACAGAGAGCGTCAGGACAAGCTGGGCGTGTTGGTAAAATGGATTCTGGAAGAGGATCTGAAGAGCGGAATCAAGCTTACCGTTACCTATGATGAGAAGGAAGCATACACAGACGCAGATTTCATCTTTGCCCAGATGCGTGTGGGAAAATACGCCATGAGAGAGATGGACGAAAAAATTCCGCTGAAGCACGGCTGTGTGGGACAGGAGACCTGCGGCTGCGGCGGAATGGCATACGGCATGCGTACCATCTTCCCCATGATCAAAGTGATTGATGATGTGGAGAAATACGCGAAACCCACCTACTGGATTCTGAACTATTCCAACCCGGCGTCCATCGTATCCGAGGCGTGCAGAAAGCTGCGTCCGAACGCCCGTATTATCAACATCTGTGACATGCCTATTGCCATCATTGATGTGGTAGCTGCGGCGCTTGAGGTGAATAAAAAGGATTTGGTATATGATTATTACGGACTGAATCATTTTGGCTGGTTTACCTCCATCGAGTACAAGGGCGAGGATGTGATGCCGAAGCTGCGCGACTACATTATGGAGCAGGAGATTCTGCTTCCGGCGGCTTACTTAAAGGATAAGCAGGCTCTGACCAGCAGCGGCAGCAGCGGTGGAAACCGCCACACAAAGGGAAGCTGGTATTATGTATGGAAGGGCGTTTATGAGATCATGCAGAATTTCCCGGAGACCCTGCCGAATACCTACCTGAACTATTATCTGCAGCAGAAGGAATTCGTAGAGCATTCCGATCCGACCCATACCCGCGCCAACGAGGTTATGGAGACCAGAGAGAAAAATCTCTTTGACGGAATCGACAGATATCTGGCAACCGGCGAGATCGACGAGAGCGTATTCTACGCGGGAAGCCACGGCGACTGGATTGCCGATCTGGCGATTGCGCTGAAGAATGATACGAAGGCCCGTTTCCTGGTTATCACCGAGAACCGCGGCGCGATCCCGAACATGCCCTATGACGCTATGGTCGAGGTTCCGGCCTATATCGGAAAGAAGGGACCGGAGGTTATCGCGCAGAATGAGATCCCGCTGTTCCAGCAGGGTCTGATGATGCAGCAGTTAAACAGCGAGAAACTGCTGGTAGAGGGCTGCATCGAAGGCTCCTATGAAAAGGTGCTGCAGGCGTTTACCCTGAACAAGACAGTGCCGAGCATGAAAGTGGCAAAGGAGATCCTGGATGATATGATTGAGGCCAATAAGGAATACTGGCCCGAGCTGAAATAAATCCGGTTCAGCCGCAGACTGCGGCTTTCTAAAAATTTGGTCCAGAGACTGTGTCTTTGGACCAAATTTGTGTATACTGATACATAAGATGATGATCCTGCGTCAGCCTTTTTGGACAGCGCAGACAGAATGACGGGAAAGGAGAACGGGTTTCATGCAGAAATTATATTATGGCGGAGATATCGTCACCATGCGGGAAGAGACGGACGCGCCGGAGGCGGTTCTGGTCACTGACGGAAAAATCAGCTATGTGGGAGAGCTTGCGGAGGCGCGGCGGCAGTGTCTGCCGGGCGCGGAAGAGATCGATCTGGAAGGAAAGACGCTGATGCCATCCTTTATCGATCCCCACAGTCATATTGCCATGCTGGCCCAGTATACGGATTTTGCGAATCTGGGGAAATGCACCAGCTTTAAGGACCTGGCGGTGACGCTTTCTGACTGGCTGAAAGAAAAGCGGCTGGCAGAAGGAGAGGTTCTGGTGGGCTACGGATATGACCATAATTTTCTGGACGAGCAGCAGCATCCCACGAAAGAGGTCCTGGACAGGGTGTCCGACACCATTCCTGTCTGCATCCTGCATACTTCCGGCCATATGTGTGTGGCGAACAGCGTGCTTCTGCGGGAGTGCGGGATTACAGCGGATACGCCGGACCCGGAGGGCGGAAAATTCGGCCGGGAGGAAGATGGGACGCCGAATGGCTACATTGAGGAAGTCCCGGCTATGGTGAAGGTTCTGATTCCGGTGTTCTCCAGAGTGAAGGCGGATTTCGCGCGGCAGTTGGAAAAGGCGCAGCAGATCTACCTGAAATACGGAATCACCACAGTGCAGGATGGCTCCACCAATGCCTCCGGTTTTCAGAAGCTGGCAGAGTGCGCAAAAGAGCAGGTGTTCCATTTGGATGTGGTGTCTTATGTGCTGGCGGACGATCTGGAAAAGACAGCTGAAGAGTATCCGGAATATTATCAAAAGTACCATAACAGGCTGAAAATCGGAGGAGCGAAGCTCATTCTTGACGGCTCGCCCCAGGGACGCTCCGCATGGCTTCGGAAGCCTTATGAGGGGGAAGAGACTTATTGCGGCTACCCGGCCCACACGCAGGAGGAGACAGACCGCTGGGTGGAGACGGCTGTGGAGAAAGGGTATCAGCTCCTGGCCCACTGCAATGGAGACGCGGCCTCCGGCCAGTATCTGGCAGCCTTTGAAAAAGCTGCCGCAAAGACCCCTGAAAATCCGGAGAAAATCCGGGCCCTGCGGCCTGTCATGATTCACTGCCAGACCGTGGGAGACGACCAGCTGGATGAAATGAAAGAGCTCGGCATGATTCCGTCCATATTCGTGGCGCATACCTGGTACTGGGGAGACGTGCATCTGAAAAATCTGGGCTCTGTGCGGGGCGCGCATATCAGTCCGGCCCGGGCTGCCATGGAACGGGGGCTGATTTACAACTTCCATCAGGATACTCCGGTGGTGGAGCCGGATATGCTGCACACGGTATGGTGCGCGGTAAACCGCGTTACGAGAAGCGGGAAGCCCATCGGACAGGAACAGTGTATCGGCGTCTATGAGGCGCTCAAAGGCGTAACTATCCACGGCGCCTATGCTTATCATGAAGAGGAGCGGAAAGGCACGCTGGAGGCGGGCAAGCTGGCCGATATGGTAATTCTGGACCGCAATCCGCTGAAGACGGATAAAATGCAGCTCCGGGATATCCAGGTGCTGGAGACGATCAAGGAAGGGAAGACGCTGTACATCCTGCGCCCGGACGAGAAAAAGAATGAATAATTAAGGTATAAAGAAATAAGAGCATAAAGCGGAGGTGCTGACAGCATAGATTGTGATTGGTCAAAAGCTGTCAGTGCCTTTTGATATTTTGCAGAGTGTCAGCGGTTGGAACTATTATGATCCTAAATCCAGTGTCCTCCATATTCTGTTTTCAAGGTGCTGTCCATCGATGAACTACTTTAAGTCTACACCTAAATGACCGCCCGCCCCGTATATCCGAAAGATAGGAAATCGGCCTGAAAACAGGCTGTTTCCACGCTCTCGGAATTGTGGTAGTATGATAAATGCAAAGAGACAAATCGTAATTGGTGAAAGGGCGGGATGGTTTGAAAATTGTATATAAGGGTGTACTTTGCGAAACAGGATATGAGCGAATAATGGGAGAGAGTGTGCCAGCACTCTTTTTATTAGATAGCCCAAATTCAGAGAAAACGTACGAAGCCGGATTTGAAGAAATGCATTATGGGCGCTGGGTCAAATTATTAACTGAAACGGAATTTAAAGAAGTGTTGGATTTAATCGAAAAGAAATATATGTAAGATAATCTCTGCTTATTGGGCAAATTTCCATTTGTCGGGCAGACAGGGAGGGAGAGCGCGGAAAAGAATTGCACAGAAGTCGGATTTACTGGAAAATCCAAACCTACAGCGTGGACGGAAGTAAAAAGCGATAGGTATGAATTTGCCGGAGAACATAGGAGAACATATATGAAAATATATAATGTAGGGAACAGAGTTATGAATACATATCTTTATCGAATTAAAGATGGGTATGTAATGATTGATACTGGATATGAAAATAGTTATCAGAAGTGTACTTCATCTATGAAACGACAAGGAATTTCATGGGATGATGTCAAATATATTTTTCTGACACACGCTCATGATGACCACGCAGGCTTTTTGAAAGAAGTATTGGATAAACATTTAAATATTACTTGTATTATAAGCGATAAGGCATTTTCAGTTTTAGCCAAAGGGCAAAATTCTTTCAATGGGGGGTGCAGCAGCAGATTAGCTTTGCTCTTCTGTTACATTATGAAAATAGTGGGTAAAGGAAAACATCTTTTTCCTGCAGTAAATGAAACCTACGCAAACAGACTGATTAGTATAACAAAAGATAATATTGCTGAAATAGAAAGGATGTTGTCTGGCAAAATATTATTTACGCCAGGACATACGACAGACTCTATTTCTTTAAGGGTGAAAAACATGATATTCTGTGGAGATGCCGCTATGAACGGTGTGCCAAGTCTACACAGGATAACGATATGGATAGAAAATAAAAAAGAGTTTGAAAATTCATGGCAAGTATTATTGAGCGAAAACGTAGAGTATATTTACCCGGCACATGGAAAACGATTTAAAAGCAGTGATTTGCATAAGTTTAAAGCTAAAATCAATAAGATTAAGTTATATCCTTTGAAATGATAATAATATCATAATTTCTCAGTCTTTGAGATTGATAGTAAAGCCAGGCGGTTCTCAATATTTCCTGCAAAATAAAAAAATAAAAAAATGAAAAAAACTGTTGACATTTGTTTCCCAGTGTGGTAAATTAACTAAGCTGTCTCGAGGGACAACGAGTTCTTGAAAAGGAAACAACAAAAACTTCAAAAAAGTTAAAAAAGTTGTTGACAAACAGGAACGGACATGATAAAATGTCAAAGTTGCGTCTGAGAGATGCACAGCGAACCTTGATAACTGAACAGTGCTAAGAATCCTTGAAAATTCTTAAGAGAATTGTTCAAAGAACAAAACCTATTTATAACAGTAAACGGGAAAGAGATTGCCAGAAGCGATTTCTGACCTGGAGAAAACTTTAACATGAGAGTTTGATCCTGGCTCAGGATGAACGCTGGCGGCGTGCCTAACACATGCAAGTCGAACGAAGCACTTATCTTTGATTCTTTCGGGATGAAGAGATATTTGACTGAGTGGCGGACGGGTGAGTAACGCGTGGGTAACCTGCCTCATACAGGGGGATAACAGTTAGAAATGACTGCTAATACCGCATAAGCGCACGGAATCGCA
>NZ_NFLF01000008.1 GCF_002160765.1 Lachnoclostridium sp. An138 | reverse complement strand
GAGAGGTCTATGGTCTGGATCCTGCTCAAGCTGAGTAACTATCAATAGGTGGCTTCGTTAGTCCGGACAGGTGGCTCACGCCACACCGGACTGGCGGCTCCGCCGCACCGTAATATTCATCAATGCGGAAGTTCAGTTCTTTTCCCGCCATCTCATGGTTGGCGTCAAAAGTAATCGTAGTCTCGTCTTTGGCTGCCACCTTCACCGGGAAGGGCTGCCCGTACTGGTTTGACAGGTACACCTGCTGGCCTGCCTCCAGATTCTCAGATCCCGGAAGCTGGGCGATCTCCAGAGTAAAGATGGCGTTCGGGTCCGGCATACCGTAAGCTTCTTCCGGCATCAGATGCACATCCACCACCTGGCCGACCTCCATATCAGCCACTGCGGCGTCAAAGCCCCGGATCATCTGGCCTGCGCCGCAGATAAATTCCAGAGGCTCTCCCCGGTCATAGGAAGAATCAAACTGCGTTCCGTCATTGAACGTACCTCTGTAATGAGTGCGGCAGGTCTTTCCCACATTGCGTCCTGTGAGCGCCGGCTGGCCGCATCCGCCGCCGCAGCTTTCCCCGCATCCGCCGCAGGAATGGCCTTCCTCATGCCCTCCGCAGCTGTGTCCTTCTTCATGGTGATGATGGTCACAGTTTGCGCCGGAGGATATCAGCTCTCCTCTTAAGTAAGCCTCCACTGCCTGATCCGTATCGCCCTCAGCGCCTGCGCACAGTTCCACGCCTGCCTCCTCAAGGGCTGCCTGCGCTCCGCCGCCGATGCCGCCGCAGATGAGCACGTCCACGGCCTGGTCCGCCAGCAGTCCGGCCAGGGCGCCGTGTCCGACTCCGTTAGAGCCAATCACTTCGCTGGAAACCACTTTGTTGTCCTCCACCTCATATACCTTGAAAAATTCCGTTTTTCCAAAATGCTGAAATACGTTCCCGTTATCGTAGGTTACTGCTATCTTCATCTCTTATATCCTCCACTTTTCTGCAGTCTGCCTTCTTAACATATGGCAGCCGCACTTTATCTCAACCAACAGTATACCCTGTTACGGAAGCGATGGCAACGTTTTCGGAATCATATTTTCAGGTACAGAAGCTGCCTGAGCCTATTTTGTCAGTTCTTCAAAAACAGAAACCACATATTCCGCAATGGCGCAGTCCTGCTCTTCCGTTCCGCCTCCTACACCGATGCCGCCGGCAATCTTTCCATTTACGAACAGCGGATATCCGCCAGCCACCAGCGTAATTCTGGGATCGTTTGTCTGAATCGCCATCAGAAAGCCTCCCTCAACGGAACACGCAGCCACATCCTTTGTCCTGCACTGGGTAACCGCCGCCGTATAAGCCTTGCCCGGCACAAGCGTAATGCTCAGAACCAGAGCCTCTCCGTAACGCCGGTACACTCTGGGCAGCCCGTTCTCATCGCTGACGGCAAAGCTGATATCAATGCCGATCTCCCTGCTTTTTTCAAGCGCTGCCGCACAAAGTCTGTCACATAATTCATCTGTCAATATCATGTTTCCATCCTTCCTGTCCTGCTTTTGATTTTGATTTTGAAATAAGCTTCCTCATGGAAGCACTTTCATTTTAGCAGGCGCCAGAAAGGAGCTGCTTGCCCGTTTCTCCGGAGAATTCACCCGTTTCTACAGACCTGTCTGGGCCGATATGCTTTTCCCGATATCTTCCTTGGGCTTCAGGCCGAACATTTTCCGGTAATCCCTTGTAGACTGGGATACGCTCATGTTCCGCTTCTCCGCCAGCTCCTCGACCGTAAAGGAGTCGCGGAAATTTTCCTTGATCCAGCTGTTTATCTCGTAGATTTCTCCGGCCTGCTGAATGTTGATGACGCTTTGCAGGAACTGGCTGCCGATAGACGCTGTCACATGGGCGTCAGCCGACACCGTCACCCTGCTGTCAAGACCGCCGTCCGCAATCCTCTCTGCAAGATCCCCGTCCAGATCCAGCAGGATGGAAATGACATCGTTCAGTGTAAGCTCTATCGCAAGCGCAAGAAAGTCTCCCTGTTCCGAAAACGTAAGGACATGACCGGAAGCAGGCGTATCGATTTTGGATACCGAATACTGCCCCGGCAGATAATCCAGGATTCCGGATGGAGTATAGAAGCGGATGGAACCGTCCAGCACCACATATACATAAAAGCTGTCCGTCTGTGGCAAATCCGCTTTTCTTTGTCTGGAAAGATACACCGATATGCAGGAAAGCTCCGTTTCATTTCTGCCTTCTGTCAGAGGCAGGGAACGGACCATTTTACACAATTTTTCAAGTTCGTTTCTCATACTGCCACCTGTTCTGTCCCTCTGTGCTGCTTCGTTATTCTGTGCCGGCAGGCTGCCCCTGCAGTTCAAAGATCATAATCCGTTCCCTCGGCTCGTTTCCCTGGAACAGATCTCTGCAGTCGATCTCGTCCAGAAAGGTTATCTGCTCCGCCGTCATCAGGCAGGAAACGTACTCGTCCGACGGATAATAGAAAAACAGCAGCATTTCTCTGGGCACCTCATACCAGGATTCCAGAATCCGGGCGAGGACCTTCTGCAGTATCTCAACAGAAAACGGATTGAAGAAATAAAAGCAGTCTGCGCGTTCCGGCACCGGAAAGAGCTCTGCACTGGCCAGCTCAAAAACGGTCCGGCCAGCCGAAACCGCCGTCTTCTGATTTTCCTCCGCTTTTTCAAAAATCCGTCTGTCATACTCTACCCCGATGGCGCGGCATCTTGTCTGCCAGGCCAGATAAAAATCCACCCTTCCTTTGCCACAGCCGTAATCCAAAAGGGTGTTTTCTTTCCGGATGTACCCGGAATCCGCCAGCCGTTCCAGCACCGGGTAGGGCGTCGGTTCATAGGGGTAATGGTATTGATCGGAATGTGAGTCGTCCCTTCCCGTCGTCCTGATCCGCAAAAGTCTGTCGTATTTTTCCACGCTCATAATTCCTACAGCTCCTGATAGACAGTCTTACCGTTTCGAAACTCCGACTTCATAAGAGAAGCCTTTGTGACCATCATATCTGTTTTGGGAATGTGAACCTGATAAGGCTTCTTTGCAGAAACCTTCCGAACCAATGTGATATGAGGAACAAATTTATCGTTTTCAAAGGGAATCCCTTCTTCTTTCAGTGCCGCGCGCAGTTCCTTCACATAGGCGCTGAGCTTCTGGTTCCCTTTTACTCCGGCCCAGAGAAGATTGCCGAAATTTCCTTTGTCCGAGAGTGACAGACGGAACTTTGGAAGAGGGACCTTCTCCAGCACCTGTTTTATTTTCTTCGGATCATCATACTCTCCGATAAAAGCCAGCGTCATATGCAGATTGGCAGCGGGCACATAATTTCCTTCCACTCCCTGCTTCTTTAAATCATGCATACAGCCAACCAGCGCCTTCTGCATCTCCGGCGAAAGTAAAATTGCGATAAACAGTCTCATTGTCCGCTTCCTTCTTTCTGTTCCATTTCCCGTTTTATCCATTTCATGATGACTTCATCTACCAGGTATGCCTGTTCTGCTTCCGTCAGCTCCCGCCCTTTCGGAATCCTGTGCCATTTTTCCAGACAGCTTCTGCAGCATGTGGCCGTGGCATGCTGGGCCGCAAATACCGGATGCCCCCGCATGGGTGTCTGTTTTCCGTCGTTTGCAGGCTCTGCCGGAGCAAGGCGTTTCCGGATAAAGTCACAGGCATGGCTTCGGATCGTATCCAGCCCTTTTTCTCTCATATAAGCCCTGTCATTGGCTTTCAAGAATATGCAGAATAGCTTCAGCAATTGCAACTGCCTCTTTTTCAGTATTATCTACACCAAATGTTATCCGAATAGTTCCCTCAGCGTAAGGTGCAGGAACCTGGATAGCTTTAATCACGTGAGAAACCTGTGTGTTTACAGAATCACAAGCTGAACCGGTAGATATGCAAATTCCCTTCAGATCTAACCTATGCAGCAACATCTCTCCATCAGCTCCTCGAATAGAAATATTAATATTTCCAGGAAGGTGATTACTGCTACCATTACGCACATAATCCAATCTACCTTGAGACAATCGACTCAGAAAAATATTCTCCAAGTTTCTAAGCTGTACAATTGTATTTTCCATCCTGTCACAATTTTTCCTTAGAGCTGTTGCCATTGCCACAATTGACGCAATATTCTCTGTTCCTGCCCGTTGTCCACGCTCCTGTGCTCCTCCATCTAAATATGGATGAATATCAATTCCATTACGAACATAAAGAAATCCGCTTCCCTTCATTCCATTAAATTTGTGAGCAGAGGCAGAAAGCATGTCAACTCCCAGTTTTTTTACATTAATTGGGACATGTCCAACAGCCTGCACAGCATCTGTATGGAATACTGCTTTGTGTTCATGTGCAATACCACTCAATTCACGTATTGGCTCAATAGTACCAATTTCATTGTTAGCCAACATCACAGAAACAAGAGCCGCATCTTTTTTTAAAGCTCCTTCTAAAGTTTTCGGGGAAAGTTCACCATCTCTGTCAACAGGGAGAAAATTAGTGCTAACTCCAAACCCTTCTAGTGAGCGACAGGCATTCAGCACTGCATGGTGCTCAATCTGAGAAGTAACAATATGTTTATTCCTGTTTTTTAAATGCAAAACAGACTTTATTGCCCAGTTATCACTCTCAGTCCCTCCAGAAGTAAAATATATTTCTTCCGGCTCAGCACCAATGCATGCAGCAACTACTTCCCGCGAACGTTTTAGTGCACTCTTCGCAGATTTGGCAAACGAGTATGGTTGAGAAACATTTGCGTATTCTATTGCCAAATAAGTTTTCATCGCCTCAAAGGCGTCTTCATCAAGTTTCGTTGTGGCAGCATTATCCGCATATATCATTAGCTCACCTGCCTTATTCAAAAAGTTTACATCCTTCGTTTTTAAACTCTTCAATTTTATCAAGAAGTTCTTCTTCCGTAACCTCTAATTGTTCAGCAAGACAGAAAAGGCAATAAGACTTTTTAAATTTTTGCCCCATCAATTTTGCTGTAAGTCCAATTTCATTTTTACTTATATCCTTTTTCCCACAAATATAACAATCAGCCATAATATTCTCCGTCATAATCCCTGCATACCGTAAAGACAGGAATGTCCTTTCCCCTATACTCAGTATCCAAAATACCAAGCTGATATTTGATGGTATCTCTCATCTTTCTTGCCCTATCTAAACAATAACGTCTAAAATCATTGGAGGATATGTCTCCTGGTTGGCGAACATTAGGGAACAACAGTTTCAGATATGCCGTGCTGATACGTTTTACTGCTTCAGTATCCCTTGTATCAGCCCCATCCGGAACAATAACAAGCTTATCCACTATAGCTCTATAACTCATATCATCTCTTAACTCGTGCATAATAGAGCAAAAATATTCAGAATTCAAAGCCCACCCAGAAACCTTAAGATCGTCATTCATTCTCGGGATATTCCAGCCTTTTATAAAACCGTGGAATCTATCTATCAACGCAGACTCATGAAAAACTTTAGGCAGCTCTTCAAACATATTCCCAAACCCATCTTCCTCCATTACTTCTTTGCTTATATTTCCACAAAGAATCATTCCAGCGTGTGCCGCTCCTTCGTGATTGCCTACAGTATAAACTCCAGATTCAAGGTATCCTTTAAGCGCTGCTCTCATTTCATCAATATCAGTAAAAGATATAGTCTGAACCTCATCCAATGTAATAAAATCATGTCCAGCAACAAGCCCCTCTATACGTCTGTTCTGATCATAAAACATCTTTGCTCGACTCATGATACCACCACTAGATAACCAGCCATATCGGCTTACTCGCCCAAATAAATATGATTTTCCAGTGCCTTTCGGAGCAAGTTCAATCAAGTTAAGTCTTTTTTCTATAAATGGTAGAAGCCTTGTCAACATCGTAAGCTTTCTCTCTTCATCATCACCGTATCCTTCTGCATTATAATCGACCGCGCCGAGGACCACATCTATCCATTCTTTCGTTGTAAATTCTTTTCGCGCCTCTTTGAAATAATCGATGTCAACCCTATAAGGACAAAATGGTTTGAAAGAAAGAAGTTTTATCTTTCCTTTCTTTCCAGCCTTAGATCTGTCTTTATTTTTTTTGATGTCAAATGACCATTCGTGATCATATTCATCAGGAGACTGATATCCAATTTCTACCATTCCCCATGTTTCATACCCGTTAACAAGATCTCCTTTGCATTCATCCCACACAGCTTCATCGATTACTGTATCTTTGTATGAAAGTCCGAAATCAGAAAGTGAAAATGATACCTGCCCAGTTTTGATATCAATATCAATCGAGATCTTAGCCAAAAACCTAACTGCTTCCCGCTCGATAATAACACGGTTTTTTATCGCATTCCAATCTTCTTTCTTCGGAAGATACGTATGCACAAATTTTGATACCTGATCAACATCAAATACTCCATCCTCATCTTCAAATTTCCGCAAAATCCAATCTCTCATAAACGATGGAAGGCTAAGTGCAGAAAATATATTACTTTGCTTCTTAAGATCTTTGTATACAACCATCTCATCGAAACAACTTCTCAGTTTTTTTTCAGTGTTGGTCACTTTGCTTTCCTCCTATCAAAACAAGGCATCAAATTCATCATTCATTGACGCGCTCTTACCCATTGCTTTTATTTCAATATGAGCTGCAAGATCTTCTCCAAAATATACATCTGCTGGATAAGTCCCAGCCCGTCTTATATCTGGAATTTTCACAACATAATGATTATCATCAACTTTTTCTGATGGATAGCGCATGCTACCATAACTCAACGTTAATATATCTTGAACTTCCTTATTTACAAATAGTAATATCTTAATTCCAATCTTCGGGTCTGCTTTTATCTTTTCCCCATCAACAATTGAAATCTCAATACTACTATCATTCAATGATAATGTAATTAACGGTACAACTACTTCCTCAAGAGAAGCTCCCCCATGGACTTCTACATTGGCAGCTCGACTCCCTTTGAATCTTCCATAATCTGCAAGAACTATATAGCCTCGCTCTTCTTCGGATATCGCAAAAGGAAGATCACAATCTGGAAAGAACTTACAACACCTTCCTGAATGTTCCCCCTTTGTATCTGTTTCATATTTTTCTTCTTTATTTCTTAGTACAGCAAGTCTTGATGAGCCATGATCACTTGTGATTACAACACGCTCGTATTTCCCTAATCCTAAATTTGTCGCAATATCATTCATGGCACGTTCAATTATTTCCAATTCTTTCGCAAGATGAATAGGATATGGATTTTTAGAGCTATAATAGTATCCTCCTTTATCATTGTGCTTGATATCATCAAGTTCTTCTTCTTTAGAATGTCTTAAGTCCTCAGGCCAGTTTCTAAAGAAATCACTATTTTCACATGTGATCGTAGGAAGTAGCGCTCTGCCAATCTCCACCTGAATTTTTAATCCGTATCTTTTTGCAAGTTCGATTATATAACTTAAATATTCAACCCCTAGAGCATCAATCCAAAACAGCTGCGTTGATTTACTATAGGTCTTCTTTACTAATTCATCCCGACTCGGAAGACGATTATATATTCGTTCTCGCGCAAGCTTATCAACCTCATTTAAAAAGTCTTCTGTTATAAGATTTCTAAGCTTCAGTTCCTTATACCTTTCAAAATATGTCGTAAGCCTTGCCGCAAAATCTGGATCAAGATTTTTTCCACTAAAAGAATATTTTTTCATATATAACGCCAGATCAGGATATATCACTGCAAGGTTATCCGGAATACCGTGACAAGCAATCCAAATAATTATTTCCTGTCTTTCAACCAAAGTATTATCTGTTAATTTATAAACACTCTCTTTCTCATTCACCCTATTTTTACTAACAAAAGAGGCCATTTCTGGTTCCGGATAATTAGAAAGTAACTTTTTTCTTTCTTTGTAAAACGTAGGAAATGTAGGCGCTTCATGTGGAATGTCTATTATTGCATTTTTGACATTATATTTAAAACTTTCTATTCCAATGCTCTTTCCTAATACATAACCCAGATATTTCCCATCATATAATTTTTCATTTACCCTCAAGTAAATATAAAAAAGCCAGCTCCTATATTCCTCTTCATAAAGGAATTCATAAAGTTCTGCATCCTGATACTCTAAAAAGCCATAGTCAGAAAAAATTTCATTAATTCTAAATTCTTTATCTCGGAGCTCTGAAAGTAATTTTCTCCACATTTCCTCTATTCCGCATTCCTTTGGAATAGCACACATGTTAAGTTTCCTCGAAATTGCTTCATACGAATCTCTTACTCGTTGTACAGGAAGAATAGAGTCTTTAAACTCTATAACTGTACTCGCGAAAATCGCTCCTGACACACCTGTCTCAAGAGTCTTAAGGACATTTTTTATTCCGTTCAATTCGTATATCCCTAATCCAGGAGCTGAAAACTTAAAGCTAACCGCCGTACCTAGGTCATCACCGAATACAACTCTACCGCTTTCAAGAAGCCTCTTATCACTTTTAACCAGTTCCTTAACTTGAGTTGATACACATCTTAAAAGCAGCACCACTTGCGCACTACCAAGATTGTAGTTAACAAGTTCTGAAAGAATATCTTTTGTCCGTGTCTCCCCACTTAATGCAAGATATTCTCCAAGACCAAGTAACACAACGTCGTTATAATCACACGATACATCCGCAGTCTCTAGCTTTTGCCTGAGAACATCCATGTCTGGTACCTTATCCTCACTCCTACAACAGTCACTCACACATATAATACTAATAGCACGACTTTTAAGACAATTTATAATTTCTCCATATTCTTTATCTCCAACCACCATAAAAAATGGCTTATGAAGTTTTGAGGCAAAATAATCATTGATTGCATTCATATTCATAAAAATTATTTACCTCCCATTAATAATTTCAATCCCAAATGCCATGTTCTCTTTTATAAACGATATAAGATACTCTTTAATCTCATCGTTACTCATTGCATTAATTTTTGCAATTGCCATATCACTGACACCGGAATCATATTCTACTTTAGCAAGCTCTCGAATCTTATCACGAACATATGGATGAGTTCCCCATTCGTAGGCATCAACAGGTAGATTTTCTAACGCATCTCTTACTTTATCAATGTCCGTTAATATTCCTCCATAAACTCCAAGAATACTTCTAAATGCGGCGTCAACTTTTTCCTTATTCTTCATTGCTGCAAAAATAGTAGTTTCGCCAAGAAAATTTATAGCTTCTTTCAATTCATTTTCTGATGCCTTTCCACAATTAATGATATCAAATGTCTTTTTAGCAGAGTCATATTCTCTCTTTGGTACTATAGCAAGGATAGGCGTTCGATTAACTGCAGACCATGCCTTTGGTGTTTTAGAATTCGTATTGTCTTTCCAGAGCTTGAAGAGCTGCGCTTTTGTTTGATTTCTACGAAATTCATCCGCAATCTTCTTTACAATCGTATTACTCTCAGTCCTCGTTTTTTTGAAAATCTCCGTAAGTTCAGGTGTACGAAGCTGCATTATGTCCTCATCTGTTAAACCTTCCAAATATGGCGCATATATCTTCGCAAACGCCGGAATTTCATTAGAAAAATATCCCTCGACATCAAACATTTCTTTAGAAAATTCATCGGTATATGATTTCATTTGTTCTGGCAAAATATCAATATGAAGATAAATTTTTCTTAGAAACTCAAACGTTCCTTTCAGATTAGGATATTCCTCCTGAAGTGCCTCACAAGAGCACATCACGAATTTTAATTTTTCACACCATATGCTATCAGCCTCTTTTTTAGAATGTGCTGTCACATGAAGAATATTATTTGTAGTTTCCACATATGTATAATCGACAATCAACTTTCTTATCTGGTCTTCTCCAGTATCTCGATTCCAAAGACTCGAATACTCTACACAAAACAATCTTCCAATGTCAGTAAGAAGTCTGTCATCATTTGCACCGATTTTATCTGCCAAATCGCGAAGTTTTCCACCATCAAAATATGCTATAAATTTCAGCATACCTTTTCGGCAATTTTCAGGAGTGAGAAATTTTTTCAATAAATCCGTCAACGTTACATTTTCTCTAGCCTTAGCTCCTATTTCATTTGCAACTAAATGTGCATCTACCCCCTCTTTTTGTACAAGCTCAATGTATTTAGCAACTATATCATAAACACCCTCACCGTCAACATTTTCCAAGCTCCACACAGGAAATCCCAGATTCTGCATTCTTGATTTGACAATAGCAGCTGCTCTAACCGGAGAAGAAAGTGTGTGTTCCGGAATCCCCCACGCGTTTTCAGTGAGCTCATAAAAAGCACGTTCATCGGGAGTCATCTTCACTATATAAGTCTGTGTTTCCTTGTTGATACAATTAGAGAGCATTTCAGCCAATTTATCTGGGGTCATTTCTCCGTTTGCTCCATTTTGATCTATATATCTAAACTGAGACGAACTATACTCCTTGAGCAAAAATCCCAGCAAAAAAGCTGTAAGATTACTCTGAGCGTACCCATAGTTAGAAACAAGATACTCATATACCTCATAGACGGGGACCGGCTTATCACTATCAAATTTCTCTTTAATAAATTCTTCTACAGAACTCTTAATTATAGAAATACTCTGTCCAGAAGTTTCAGGCTTTCTCCAATAATCGGTAACATTCCAGACGCCTGCAAGGATACTCTTTTCCACACCTGCAACAACACCGCTCGTCTTCTGATTGATTCCACACAATGCAGCTGCTTTCGCTGCATTCGTAAGCTTAAACTGAGATTCAGTCAAACCTTTAGTAAAATCCGGAATATGTTTGAATTTTCTCAAAACGACTGTCTGAAGAATATCAGCAACTCCTGCACTTCCAACGACCTTCTCTCCATCAACATAATCTTTACTCCAGATTGTAAATGTTCCGTTATAAATTCGGTTCTTCCAAGTAATAGAAAGCACCTGTTCAGCCTTCTTGGCATTATCACGGGCAGATGGATTGTTGTTTCCCTGATAATAATTGGCCATAGCAGAGTATTCTACATATAAGTCAAAATCTTCATCCCCAAGCGGGCTGGCTGTTGCATCAATAACAAGAATATTATTGTAATCTCCACTGCCTATTGCCGCTTTAATCTTTTCTCTTAGAGCATTTCCTTCAATAGCATCTTTTGCAAAAGCAATTACTGCATTAAAATGCCAATTTTCCCGACGATTTTTAAGACTATTAACCGTTTTTGTAAAATCATTTATCGTCACCGGAGTAATCTGTCCAGAAATATTATCCTCTGCAAAGCGAAGTTTCAAAGCCGGGCTCAAGGAAAGGCAAGTTCCCAGTTTTCCATCACTTACAAGGCTCGCAGTGGAACTACTATTTCTAATTGATTTTTTATATTCATTAATTTTTACCTGATCGCCTGCCAGTACTGCAGCTCCATACACATATTTATTATTTCCAATCGGCGTTTGAACAAGTACTCCATTCTTACAAAGCTGTTTTGCGAGATGCTTGCACGCAGAATCTAATCCTGAAGAAATCCCCTCAAAAGCATAACTGATATTTTGTTCCGTAGGTTTAAGAACCTCGAGTTCGCCACCTAAACGCTTATCAATCGCCTGCATAATAAGGATAGTCTTCAATACCTTTTGCTGATCATCCCTCAAATTTTTCTGCTGAGGAAACACATCAAGAATCATGCGTATATCAGGCGAAAGATTATCTTTCCCTTTCTCATAAAAGAAATCCCAAAGCATATCTATGGTAAGAAGTGGATGGTCATCATCTGGTCCGTAATTCGAAATAAACCACTGGAAAGCTTGTGAATCATCTCTCACTTTAATAAAGTCAAACATACTCCGCTGATTAGATGCGAAAGCAGATGCAATATTTTTTAAAACAAGTGCCGCCATAGGATGAATCGGCATTATATCCTTAATAACTTTCTGCTCCTTGATATTTGCTGCTTTCATGACAGCGTTTCTCGAATCACTCAGCCTACTGTTTAGAGCATCCGCGCAGTTATTCCAAGTTTCACTTGCAGCAGATTTTACCTTAAATGCATGGCCAATCAGATCAAAAGCAATATTGTCAGGCAAAGTAATCTCTACTTTTTCAAAACGCTGTTGAACAACTTTCCATGATTCATCTTGCTCATCAATAATACTGCCCGCCTGATGTGTTACAATTACAAGATAAAATGGGCATTCCTGACAAAGTGCAACAATTTTCTGAAACTCATCCAATGAATACTTGTTATTTTCAAAGAATTTACTAAACTCATCCCAGAAAAACACAATCTTTATATTATTCTGCTTAATAATATCCTTCAACCAATTCTTAAGCTTATCAGCATCAATGTTCATCGCTGTAATCTGCTCTTTAGCTGCAAACTCAAAAATATTCAACATAAGTTCTTTAACATTAGAAGATTTTTTCAAAGTATTCAGTACTTCATCCGCATTTGATTGTGAAAACTTGGCCATCCATTCTGGTTTTTCAAGTAGCATGTTAAAAATATTTTTATGAAATGGGTCTTCGAGCCACGAAATAATATTCTCCTTAAGCGTATTTTCTCCCATATATGTAACACAATCACTTGCCAATAAAGCTTCGTTAACACTTTCCTGAATAGCATTAAAGAACATCTGAGGTGTTGTAATGCCTCCCGTCGCATATCGGTAAACAGTGACAATGCCTCTGTCACGGTGCCCCAGAAGTTTTGTCAAAAGATCGCTTTCTTTTCTCAACGGCTCATAACTTTCCCAATATGCTTTTAGCTCCTCTTCGGGTACCTCGAGAATCTTTTTCAGTGCAAATGCACACTGAGATTTACCAGTACCATAAGCACCATGAATCCAAACAGAACGATTCGTGCTACCACCTAACATATTTTCAGTTGCACGAAGCAACTTAATAAATGTTGCATGAGGATATGTATTATCCCATCTGGCACCTCCTGCTATTGCAGAATCATCAATGCATGGAAAATATTTTTCATTCACGTCAAAAAACTGATTGTATTTTCCTCTTCCAAAGTCCATCATAATTAATCCTCCTCAAACAAACGGAGGACATCCTGCGACGTCTTATCCGTTAATGATATTTTATCTAGATCATTGGTGAACGTAGCATTAATAAATTCCGAATATTTTGCTGAAAGTCCCATAAGGATGGACTTTATTTCTTCATATTCAAGCCCAAACAGGCGAGTAGGACTGATACCATCTCTATCAATATCGTCGTTCATCATCCAGGCCAATGTGAACTCTTTATAATCGTTGCACTTCTCTGCAAATTTATAAAGAGCATAGAGAACAACACGATTATCTGAAATAATACATTTAGTTCTGCAAATAGAAACTATCTGCCTGCCATTATCCTCAACATACCCCCAATTAAGCGAGGTACCCATTGGCAATTCACAAAATCTTTTAAATGCATTAATAATCGATGTGGCATCAGTTTTACTAACACCTTCAGCCATAAGCAAATCGCTTACTTTTTCGCGATTATAATATATCCCTACATCTAAATTATTAACATACCAAGCGAACTGTGGATTCTCAATGAAATTAGTAACCAAAATTCCCCATGATGTCTCATTTTCCCATCCAATACTGACAATAAGATCATATAAACTTGTACATTTATTATCTTTATCAATTACACCAGACTCTCTAAGGAAACGCTTAACTTTTGGCTCCTGGTTCTTCTTATTGAGCGTATTATTATCCCAATAATCATTCCCACGTTCAAAAAACTCTCTGATCCACTCCACCTTAGGTGCGTGATTTGCAAAAGAATTAATACTTTTATCCTTCATGGTTCCTCCTGTTGATACTCTTAATGAATGGAACAGTAGACACCCATCATCTATTTCATGGCATTGTCCACAATGAATACAATCATTTATTTCTAATCCGTGGTTGAATGTAATACATCCGTGTCTACAGTTTGCCTCACATACCCGGCATCCCGTGCAATAAGCTGCTTTATGAAAAACTTGCTTAATTTTCTTTATTTCTCTAGGATATTTTTTTAATAAAGCAGCATCGCATACAACTATATATCCTTTTTCAATCTCTTTAAAAGAGAATTCAAACGGAAGTTCTCCCAATGTTTTTATCCATTCGCGCCAGTCCGTCGCTGGATCTTTTACCGTAATAATCAGCTTTCCATCTTTAACCTCATCTTTATATTTCTGTTCACTTATGGTTAAATCCCTACCGTTTTTTCGAGCATTCCAACCACCTAATGAAACATATGTATTTAATGCTTGATCATTGCCTTTATCTCTTGCATTCATCATCTTAATGAGTTCTACATATTTCCCCACCTCAGATGGATATGAGCTATATTGTACATAGTCTCCCTTATTGCCACCCATAGGACAAAACAAACATCCGGCTCTCGAATTTCCTTTCTTATACGCTTCATTTACATAAAGTTTCTTCGAAAAAATATATAACCACACCTCCGCAGACGTCCATTCCAGAATAGCATTAAAACTATATTGTCCTTTCTGTTTCTTTCCATAATTTTCATACTGATATTCACTTCTAGCTACACTTTCATGTTTACGTACGCCTACAAAGTCCATGCCTACATAATCATCCTTACCAGTTACCTCACGTAATTTTAGTGTCTGCGGAGCACTTTTATGAACACTACAACACCATCGAAGTACTCTCGCTGGTGGCCCGAATATTTTCCACGATTCATGTGGATCAAACTGTGATCTAGCAATGTAAAACGGCGTTCCATCTATATCACACATCTTCTTGGTCTTTTTAACTGCTGTGTAGGTATCCGGAAACTCCATACCAGTGTCTCCAAAAATGACCACAAAACTTTTCTTAGGAAGTGCTCGTTTCACAAGATCAAGAAGGACAGCACTATCTTTGCCGCCAGAAAATGCCACATGGAACACATCTAGCTTGTTTTTATATTTTTCGTAAATAGCAATGATTTTCTTTACCGTGGTGTTTTCAATAATATCCAGCATATCTTTGTTTTTATTCACCATAGCGACTATATCAATCGGTTGTAATTCACTACCATCCTCTTCCGGCTGCACCATATTGCCGTTCTCATCCTCCGGGATGATTATTTTCGGTGCCTCGAAAAGATTGCCGCCTTTAAGTTTTGCTACCACTTTCCCTCTGTACCAGTACTGTACAGACTCTGCCCACATATAAGGGATATCTGACTGTTTATCATATTTCCAATACTTATCAAACCCAAGCAGATCAAGCTCAGGGGCATATACTGGTCTCGGCTCTTTAGAGAATACCGTAGGCGTGGAATTTAAGAGGATTCCACCTGTTTCTTCGTCATATGTATATGAATACAATCTATTCCTTCCTTTCTCGCAGCTCTATAGCATCATTAATAAGTAAAGTTATATCACTGTAGCGTTTTCGTTCTATATATCCGGTCTCTGCCAAATACTCAAGTACCTCAGTTTCAGACAAATTCCTTCCTGAACGAGCCACGGCATGTACCATAATGTCATGATAGTTAAATGTGCATGACTTGGCTACCACGGCACCAGAATTAGAAGAATTCGCCCGACGTGTATCATATCTATATTTCTTACTAAATCTTCGACAATAACTTTCCAATAAAAAAAGATTCCAACTATATCCACAAAAAGGAAAAATGCTGAATGTCGTGATCTCTTTCATTCCCATAAAATCAGCCATCACAATGTGGTCAAGCGCAGTATCAATCCTGTCAACATCAAACTTTATCAAACTGTCCGCGATAAAATCGTTTCTATTAATCCGTACCATGACGGCATTTGCCGCCTCAATAATTTCTGGCTGCTTTATGGTACCAGCAATCCTCTCCGCGATCTGTATCAAACAGTCATATGTGCATTTCTCCTGTTGTCGACAAAAATCAATAACTGCTGTGTATACATCTTTGCTCGTTCCTTTTCGCGTTAAAACTTTTGCATTACGGTCAAACCTATCTTCTATGAATCTGCAAAAGCATCCAATAAAAGCTGAATCCGAAAATTCTGAATTTGCAGCTTTCAAATTATCGAAAGGAAGTTCATCAAGAGAAATCCTACCATGCTCTTCACATTCCTTATCAATATATGTGACAAGATTTTTTATCTCATTTTCATCTGCTTTAAAACTGTTAACCTTGGCATACGTCTCAAAACTATTCCAGATAAAATCTGGTCGCTGAGCAAGTGTAACCTTGATCTTATCCATAGGTATTAGCGGCAATTCTGCAGAAAGTTCATTAAATGTCCGTAAAATGCCCTCTCCCCACACACGAAAGATATCGTTTCTTACTAATTCAAACTCAGTCTGCCGTCCCTGCACTAATGCCATGTATTTCCCTCTATATCTGAAGTCAGGTAGTAAGCTTTTTATTATAGCTTTCAGCATTTCAGGGGATATAATCTTAGATTCAAAATAATCATCCGCTTTCAAATCATACAGGGATTCATAATATATTATGTTCACACCTTGAGTTTCAAATTCTCTTATCCTCTGTTCTATACCTCTCTTTTCATTATCAGATATGAGATAGATCTTACCTTGGAACTCAAATCCCATTTTCTTTATTGCTGCAAGTAATTGTTCATCCTCAAGAGGGCAATCAATACCATTGACCTTTAGATAGGAAACTCTGAATCTATATAGTTCTACCCCATCATCCTTAAACCCATACTCAAAACGAGGAAGTTCAAGTGTTTTCCCAAGTCGCATTTGTTCATCTTGATTGATTTCTATAAGATCATTCCCCACTTCAGAATACTGTCCAGATAAATATTGCCTGACTCGACTATCTTCAATGGACTCAAGATACTTTTTATATTTTGCAAGCGCAGCAGTAAATCTATGGTGCTGAATATCATTATAAACCTGAAATTCTGCATCACCCACAAGAAGATCTATATTATGTTTTATTTCATCCAAAGATTTTATGCCATATATTCTTCCCGTTCCAATGCTATGCTCCCGGCAAAAAATGTCACAATTGTTTATCCCAGAAGCATAACTTTTTCCAGTCGTAACTGCCAGCCCTTCTATTTTTGTCAGCCATGTATAAAACTCTCTATCAATTCTATTCGTGGTTCTTCGTGTATAATCTCCCACTGAAGGCTCCAGTTTCTGCAAATGCCTTTTCGATATGTACTGGATTATAACTTTCGAATAGTCAATTCTGCAGATATCCATCAAACACTCTATTTTTCTGACAATTTCAGATGCACTGTAGTTTGTTTCTAGATACAATCCTTCCGCTATTTCTTTTGGAGCTATCAATACACTCTTTCCATGTTCATCTGCAATATCTATGCGTCCTCCACTGCCTACATTTTTACCAATAAGCGATTTGAGCTCATTTGAATAATCATCAAAAAAACATTTCACTGTCTGCACATATGCAGCTGACCAGTTTTTTACAAAATATGAATCTCCAAAATATTTTACACATATCGGAAGGGTGTACGAATAATCCCTCCTATTCGTGAAGGACACAATTTGAACCCCTCCTTCCATATCACCAGAAAAGGGAATTTCATTTATGAAATTTGACTCTAAATACTCCTTGTATGCATAAAGAGCGTTGAGCGCAATCGCTTGACGTCCTCTGGAATGAATTCTTATGCCTCTGTCATTTTTGATTTTTTCTATCAAATCACTAATTTCATTAGAATTGTTAATAGCAAAAAATTGAGAGCTGATAATCCCATTTTTAGGTAACAGTATATTCAGAACACTTATCGACCATCTGATGTCAGATGCAATTTTCTCAGGCTTATTATTTTCAAGCCAAAGAAAAAATTTTTTTCTATTATCAAAAGCTGACCCCGACACTACTTCTGCCTCCCACAATAACTTCTCATACGTTTCTCATTCATCCTTATGCATTCGAATGATATCAAAAAGCATCCGTTTGTAACATGCATTCCTAGTTTTTCTTCTGCATGAACATCCCCAGGAAATTCATTTGCAAACTCACTCCATTTTCATTTCTATATTTTCATTAATCTTTATCCATCGTTCTATAACTATTTTCGCAGTTTAGATAATACCTCAAAAACAGTATCTTTTCTTTTTATCTCACCTGCTAAAATGCGTAGCATAACCTGTAGAAACATTACATCCTCGTGTATATCCCATAGACTCCTTGCTGTTAACTATTTGCATTTCCCTCATGCTAATCACTTACTCTCCTCATCTTTTACAATCTCGCAAATATCTGAGATATCACAATTCAGTTCTTCGCATATTTTTACCAAAATATTAGTTGTAACGTTAGCGCCTTTTCCAAGCTTGGCTAACGAAACGGAACTTATCTTGGCCTTCTTTGCAAACTCCGTTTTTTCATATCTCTTTCTACAAGCGTTATCCATAATTTTTTATAAAATAATTTCATACTAACTCCTTCAGGAAATCTTTTCTCCAGCTCGGAATAAAACCATAAATGTAACCGTCCTTCTCATCCTCGTGATATAGCATGGCATTGACTTCACTTTTCTTAAATCTATGCTTTTGAGCTGAGCTTTTCCCTTCCAACATCTAATCAAGCATGTTGATAGAGATTCTGCCCGCAAGAGGATTGCGCGCATCGTCCTGAGCTATCTATTCTTCAACAGTCATAGAAACATACAATACACCTCCAACTAAAGCAATTGTAAATGCACCACCATGCCCAGCTGAATCCAGATATGTTTTGAATTCACCAAAGATTTTATGAAAATACACTCAGACTATAGCATCTTTTGAACTTTTAGATCGAATCACAGACATTAATAATCACAATCAAAAATTCAGATTTTATACGATGAAAAGTTTCTACGCTTTCTAGTGGAAAACTTGTTGAAAAATTATATCACGATTTTCATCGAATTACAATCGAGTCCGAATCCTCGCTAATTAAAACTTTACAATCATAAATTTTTTTGTAATCATTACTGTCCCCAACCTTGAATAAGGATTCGAACTACTCTCCACCACGGCAGCATTATTCTAGGCACACAAAGAAAATCTGTTCGTCACCAACATAATAAAACAACTTAATACATAAATAGCATGTGAATAGCTGGATACACTTTAAAACGGAAACTTTATTCCCTAAGTAGGCTATAAGTAGGACTTTTGCATCCTCTTTCACCGCTGGTATTCATATACTCCCACTTCTCCACACCTGTAGAATTAAAGAGCCCGATCAAAATAACGAAGAACAAAAAATCATACCGTATTTATAACAGGAAAATCCATCTATGATTTAAGCTTCCCCTAGTATTTCGAGCTTATCCACTAGCACACTGATCTCAGAAAGCCCGAGCAACGGTATGAAAATGGACGCACAGGCCCAGATTCCATCATACTTTTCCGTCTCCTCCAGTTCCTGAAACAGCATCTGTTTCACCGGGATTCCCGTGTATACGCTGGCCAGCCGGCACAGCTCTTCGGAACCGTCGGCCGCCTCCACCCGGAATCCCTTTCCCAGAAAATATCTCGTATCCCTTCCGGAACCGCAGCCGAAGTCCAGAATCAGCGCTCCCTCCGGCAGATGAGACAGAAAGCGGTTCTGAATCCCGGAAAAATCCACGCCAGACGTTCCTTCTGCGAATTCCCGAGCGTTTCTGTTGTAATACTCCAATGTTTTCTGCATTGACATACACCCTCTTCTGGTATTTTTATCTCCCCGCTTATTCTGTACCTTTTAAACAGTCTCTTTCCCTGAATTATACCAAATCTGCTTTGTTTCTTCCACCTTTTCCCTCCGTCTTTTCCCTTCCACGAGGTCTCCGCCAGATATTTATTTCCTCCACAATCACTCCTCAGTATCCGCGGAATTTCCATATTGACAACCCACCCCCGCCGCAATATATTTTTATAGGATAATCATAGCGGCGTTCGCCAAATGGATGCGTAAACGCATCCGCTTGGCTCGCTGCCCGCGTAAATAAACATCGAGGGAGTTACAGAAGAAAAATGGAACGCACACTTTCAGAATCCCAGTTCTTCGGCCAGGAGAAGATATCAAAAATATTACTCAAAATCGCGCCGCCTGTCATGCTGGCACAGCTCATTCAGGCGCTCTATAATATCGTGGACAGCCTGTTCGTAGGCCGCTACGCCGAATCGGGCCTGACGGCCCTCTCCATCATCTACCCGCTCCAGCTTCTGATGATCGCTCTGGCAGTGGGAACCGGCGTAGGCATCAATACGGCCATGGCTGCCCGCTTTGGCCTGGGAAAAACGGAGGAAGCGGACGAGTTCGCGGGCGTCGGCACGCCGCTGGCGGTGGGAATGTGGGCTGTCTTTGCCCTTGCCTGCTGGTTCTTCCTGCCGGCTTATGCCAGGATGTCCACGAACTCCCCGGAAGTCATTCGAGATATCACCGCATACGGGCGCATCGTCTGCCTGTTCAGCTTCGGCCTGTTTCTGGAAAGCATCTGGACGAAGGTTCTGCAGGCCTCCGGCGATATGAAGACGCCGATGCTGGCCCAGATCGCGGGAGCCCTGACTAATATAGTCTTCGATCCGCTGCTGATCTTCGGCATGTTCGGCCTGCCGGAGCTTGGCATCTCGGGCGCTGCCATCGCCACAGTGGCAGGACAGATCGTGGCGGCTCTTATCGTGATGAAAAAGGGCTTCCGGAAATCGCCCGCCCGGCATCTCTATCCCCGGCGCGTCCGGGAGATCTTCCTTCTGGGCATTCCGAATATTCTCATGCAGTCGGCCTATACCTTTTACATCCTGGGCCTGAACCTGATTCTGTCCGGTTTCTCCGATCAGGCGGTGACTGCCCTCGGCCTCTACTATAAATGGCAGACCTTTTTCTTCATCCCGCTGGGCGCCATGCAGACCTGCATTGTGCCGGTCATCAGCTTTAACTACGCGGCCAGAAACATCAGCCGCTGCAAAAAGACCCTGACCACCGCCGTCCTGTTTGGCGCGGCTCTGATGCTTGTGGGCGTTCTCTGCTTTGAGACGGTTCCCGGGCCCATGCTGAGAGTCTTTACCTCTGATGAACGGGTCGTGGAAATCGGACAGCTTGGGTTCCATTTTATCGGACTGAGCTTTGTCCCCATGGTCACGTCTCTTACCTTCCCTGTCTTCTTTCAGGCAGTAGGCCAGGGACTCAAAAGCTCGCTTCTGACCATTGTGCGCACAGTAGTACTCTTTGTACCCCTGGGATTTCTGTTTTCCCGGTTTGGACTGACCTGGTTCTGGCTGACCTTCCCCTGCACGGAGATTCTAACCACGCTGCTGGGATTCATTTTTTATAAAGGCTTTCTGAAGCATCCCTATAAAAGATACGCCGGAGCGCCCGACGCTTAGGACGCTCCCCGCGCTTCTGTATTTTTGTATTTCTGTATTGCTGTATTGCTATATTGTCATACTGCCGTATTATTGTATTATCCGTTGGATTTCCTCATGATCTCAAACAGGTTCTTCTTTACTCTGAGCAGACCCTCCCGCTGCATTTTCCCAAGCTCTGCGGACAGGGCGCTCCGATCCACATTCAGATAGTCGGCCAGCTGCTGCCGGTTAAAGGGAATGGTAAAACTGCTGCTTCCGCTCCTGACAGCCTGATCCGACAGATAGGCCGTCAGCCGGCCGCGGATCGATTTGGAAGCCGTATGAAAAATTTTCCGGGACAGGTTCAGATTTTTCTGGGCGGAAAGGGCCAGCAAGTTCCGAATCAGCTTTCCGTGAAAGGCACAGGCATGGGTGCAGCTGCGGAGTACCCGGCTGACGTTCAGGAAAAGAATCTGCGACTCTTCCGCCGCTTCCACGTTTACCATCAGAGGCTCGCCTGGCGTGCAGGCATAGGTCTCGGCGAAAATCTGGCCCGGCAGGGCGCTGTCCAGCACCGTAGTATTTCCCCAGATATCATCATGTTCAATCAGGACCTTTCCCTCCAGTACCACTCCCAGGGAAGCAGCTGCGTCACCGGCCCGGTAAATCATTTCCCCTTTTTCATAGGTCTGCGTTTCCGCTGTCAGGCAGGAGAGCATCGTTTTCATCTCTTCTGGCTGTATGCCGCAGAACAGAGCTGTCCGGGACAGAAACTGATAATTCATCTTAAAATTTTCTCCTTTTTGTTGTTTTAACAACTGATTTGTTGTTTTAAATCTACTATAGTATACCCGTAAAGTCAATCGACAGTCCGTATAAAAACATAGAGGAGGAAATCTTATATGAACCAGAATATGTTCTGCTATCAATGTCAGGAGACCGCCGGCTGCTCCGGCTGCACCAAAATGGGTGTGTGCGGCAAGACGCCGGAGACTGCTGCTCTCCAGGATCTGCTTGTATATGTAACGAAAGGTCTGGCCGCCGTGACCACCCGCCTGCGTTCTGAGGGTTCGGAGGTTCCGGCTCAGATAAACCATCTGATCACTCAGAACCTTTTTACCACCATCACAAATGTAAACTTTGATTCTGAATCCATCCGTGCGCGCATCCGGGAGACTCTGGACATACGGAACAGCCTGCTGCCCCGGCTGAAGGACAAGCCGGAACATGCGGCAGATGACAGGCTCGTATCTGTTCTTCCGGAAGCCGCGCTCTGGAACGGTCAGGAAGCGGATTTCATGGAAAAGGCCGCTCAGATCGGCATTCTCTCTTCAGAAAACGAAGACATCCGCTCCCTGCGCGAGCTGATTACCTACGGTCTCAAAGGCCTGGCTGCCTATACCAGCCACGCGGCTGTCCTGCGCTATGACAGCCCCGGGATTCATGCCTTTCTCCAGAAAGCTCTGGCCGCTACGCTGGACGATCATCTGACGGCAGATGAGCTTACCACTCTGGCTCTGGAAACCGGAAAATACGGCGTAGACGCCATGGCGCTGCTGGATAAGGCCAATACGGAAACCTACGGAAATCCGGAAATCACCAGTGTCAATATCGGCGTGAGACAGAATCCCGGTATTCTAATCTCTGGCCATGACCTGCGGGATCTGGAAATGCTGCTGGAACAGACTGAAGGCACCGGCGTGGACGTATATACCCATTCTGAGATGCTTCCGGCCCATTACTATCCGGCTTTTAAAAAGTATCCCCATTTCGCCGGCAATTACGGAAACGCCTGGTGGCAGCAGAAAGAGGAATTTGAGTCCTTCCATGGCCCCATTCTCATGACCACCAACTGTATTGTGCCGCCAAAGGACAGCTATAAGGACCGCCTCTACACCACCGGCGCCGCAGGCTATCCCGGCTGTGCTCATATTTCCGAAGATAAGGACGGCTGGAAAGATTTCTCAGCTCTCATCGAACAGGCAAAACAGTGCCTGCCTCCCGCGCAGATCGAGCAGGGTACTGTCACCGGCGGCTTTGCCCACGCGCAGGTGCTTGCCCTGGCGGACAAGATCGTGGAAGCCGTAAAATCCGGCGCTGTCCGGAAATTTGTCGTGATGGCAGGCTGCGACGGCCGGGCGAAAAGCCGCAGCTACTACACGGATTTCGCGAAAGCGCTGCCAAAGGACACCATTATCCTCACTGCTGGCTGCGCCAAATACCGCTTCAACAAGCTGGACCTGGGCGATATCGGCGGCATTCCCCGAGTGCTGGACGCAGGCCAGTGCAACGACTCCTACTCTCTGGCAGTCACAGCCCTGAAACTGAAAGAGGTGTTCGGCCTGGATGATATCAATGACCTGCCCATCGTCTACAACATTTCCTGGTATGAGCAGAAAGCTGTCATCGTGCTGCTGGCTCTTCTGTACCTGGGCGTGAAAAACATTCATCTCGGACCCACGCTTCCGGCCTTCTTAAGCCCCAATGTGGCAGACGTACTGGTCAGTCAGTTCGGCATCGCGGGCATCGGCACAGTGGATGACGACATGAAACTGTTTTTCGGGGAGCAGGACTGAATTTCTTTAACGCGTTGTTTCTGCCGGCATCAGTCAGGCGCGGAAAATTTCCGCGCCTGACTCTTTTTTTCTTCACTCTTTTTATACTTTTTTAAGATTCTTTTTATTGCCAAACTCCACTCCACTCACTATAATTGACTTCGAATCATTTATTATCTGTTATGTTTTGTGTGCCGGACGGCAGCTGTCTGCTGCCGCCGGACGCAGGGCGGTACGGTAAAAAATCATCGTCTGCTCTCTGTGCGCAGACAGTACCTCAGAAGGGGGAACGCCTATTGAAACGCGCCATGACTGAAGAAGCCAAGACCGCCCGGGCCAAAGAGATTCTGGATACAGCGGAAAGGCTCTTCCTGGAATCCGGCTACCGGGATCTGAAAATGTCTCATATCGCCAAAGCCGCCGGCATCTCAAACGGCCTTCTTTTCGTCTATTTCAAGACGAAGGAGACCCTGTTTTTGTGCCTCCTCTGGAGAGAATATGAAAAACGTCTTGACTTCCTTGAGGAACATGTCAGAAGGAAACGGCCGGAAAGCTTTTCGGATATCCAGAGCCTGCTGCTGGAAGAGCTGACCCTGCTTCTGGAAACCAATCCTCTGTACATCCGGCTTGAGGCGCTGCGCGCCGTCATTCTGGAACGGGGCGCGGATACAGACACTCTCTGCCGTATGAAAAAGCGTCTCAGCGAACGCACCGATGCCTGGAGCCTGCTGCTGGAAGAGAGCGGAGTTTTGTCCCGGGAAGAGATTATGGATATCTACTGCATGGAGTCCGGGATCATCACCGGATGTTATCAGCAGAGCCTTGTCTCCGCGTCCGTGCAGAATTCCCTTCCCTCCACAGAGCTGTGCATGGTCCAGAGAGATTACCGCAGTGACATCCTGAACGGAATGAAATGCTATCTGGAAGGATACCGCAGACGGCGGAACAGCCCGGACAGCTTTTCCATATAGTTTCTGTTCTCACAAATCCAAATCCCCCACCAAAACCGGCGGGCATAAAAAAGGAGATTCATCCATGCTTCAGATCCGAGACATCTGCAAGGAATACAGAACCGGCAGCCTGGTTCAGAAAGCCCTGGACCATGTGTCCTTAAACCTCCGGGACAATGAATTCGTCGCTATCCTGGGACCCAGCGGTTCGGGAAAAACGACCCTCTTAAATATCATTGGCGGACTGGACCGTTACGATTCCGGCGACCTGATTATCAACGGTATTTCCACAAAAAAATACAAGGACCGTGACTGGGACTCCTACCGGAACCACACCATCGGCTTCGTATTTCAGAGCTACAACCTGATTCCTCATCAGACGGTTCTTGCCAACGTGGAGCTGGCCCTGACCATCTCCGGCGTAGGCAAGGCGGAACGGAGGGAACGGGCCGTCAAAGCCCTGGAACAGGTGGGCCTTGGCAGCCAGCTCCACAAAAAGCCCAGCCAGATGTCCGGCGGCCAGATGCAGCGGGTGGCCATCGCCCGGGCCCTGGTAAACGATCCGGATATTCTGCTGGCAGACGAACCCACAGGCGCCCTGGACAGCGCCACCAGCATCCAGGTCATGGATCTGCTTCAGGAGGTAGCAAAAGACCGCCTGGTCGTGATGGTCACCCACAATCCGGAACTGGCCGAACAGTATGCCACCCGAATCGTAAACCTGCGGGATGGAAAGATCCGCTCCGACTCGAATCCCTTTGAGCCGGACGGCGCTCTGGCCGAACAGGCCGTGCATAAAAACATGGGGAAATCCTCCATGTCCCTTCTGACTGCTCTTTCTTTGAGCTTCAATAACCTGAAGACCAAAAAAGCCCGGACCATACTGACCTCCTTTGCCGGTTCTATCGGCATCATCGGCATCGCCCTGATTCTCTCCCTTTCCAGCGGCGTGAACGCCTATATCCAGGACGTGGAGCGGGATACTCTTTCCGAATATCCCCTGGAGATTCAGAGTACAGGTTTTGACTTTTCTTCCATGCTGACTGCGGACAGCGGAGGAGGCGGCAGCACAGGAGAGGTCAATATCATTGAAATGGTGACGGATATGTTTTCCACCATGGACTCCAACGACCTGAAGTCCCTGAAAGCCTGGCTGGAAAGCGGAGAAAGCGGCATCGAGCAGTATACCAGCGCCGTAGAATACTCCTACGATGTCATGCCGCAGATTTACCGGCTGGAGGGAGACGGCATCCGTCAGGTAAATCCGGACAATTCTTTTGCGGCTCTGGGACTTGGTTCTTCCATGAGCTCCAGCAGCATGATGTCCTCCATGATGGGTACGGACGTTTTCTACGAAATGCCGGATGACCAGGATCTCTACATCAGCCAGTATGACGTGAAAGCCGGTCACTGGCCGGAGAACTACAACGAGTGTGTCCTCGTGCTGACCTCCGGCGGAAGCATCAGCGATTTCATGCTGTACACCCTGGGCCTGCGGGACTCCACGGAACTGGACGAGATGGTAGATCAGTTTGTCAATGAGGAGAACGTCCAGACGCCGGACGACATGGGAACCTACAATTACGATGATATTCTGGGGATTACCTTCAAGCTGGTAAACAGTCCCGATTATTATGAGTACGACAGCGAATATGATGTCTGGAGAGACAAGACGGACGATGAGGCTTACATGCGCAGTCTTGTGGAAAACAGCGAAGATCTCACCATTGTCGGCATTGTGCAGCCTGCGGATGACGCCAGCGGCCTTCTGCTGCAGGCCGGCATCGCCTACCCGGTTTCCCTGACGGAACACGTGGTGGAAAAGGCCGCGGAAAGCGAAATCGTCCAAAAGCAGCTGGCTGATTCCCATACAAACGTATTTACCAACGAGCCCTTCGGCGAAGAAAGCGGCGAGAGTGATTTCGATATGGAATCCCTCTTCAGCATTGACGAAGACGCCCTGAAAGAAATGTTTTCCTTTGACGAAAGCGATCTGACCGACGGCCTCACCGATTCCTTTGACATGTCTGACATGGGAGACATGAACATGGATGACATTGATATGGGAGATGTGGATCTGTCCGGCCTGATCAATCCGGATGATCTGCAGCTGAATCTGCCGGAATTTCCCCAGCTGAATCTGGCCGACCTGATAAGCAGCATCGATTTCCATGTGTCGGAAGAGTCTGTCAGCGCTCTGGTAAACGGCCTTCTGGAAGGCTGGAACGAATATACGGCCGCCCATCCGGACGCGGACTATTCCGGTCTGGGGGAAAACTTCCTGGCTTTTCTGCAGACTGAGGAAGGAAAACAGATCCTGAATGACAACCTGCAGGCGATTCTGGACGAAAATGGGATCACCGCGCCGGACAATGAGCAGATCCAGGCTCTGATCGCCAGCGTCGGCGCCGGTTTTTGGGACTACTGCCTGGAAAATTACCCGGATATCTTTAATAATCCGGACTCGCCTCCCACACAGGAGGAGCTTCAGGGGTATCTGCTGGAGTATCTGGGAACAGAAGAGGCCCAGACCATCATTGCCGAATGGATAGCCGCTGTATTTCCGGAAGCAGACAGTTTTACCATTACACCGGAGCAGCTGGAAAAACTGGCCTCGGACCTGGCTGCGGGCTACCAGTCCTATGCCGTGGCAAACGGGCAGCCGGACCCCTCCAGGATGGGCGAATATTTCGCGGATTACATGAGTACGGAAGCCGCGCAGAAGGTTCTCTCTGAGGGCGTATCCTCTATGGTGGACGCTTCCGGGCTCCAGCAGCAGCTGGCTGCCTCCATGCAGAGCTATATGACAGAGCTCATGGGTTCCTTCAGTGATTCCATGGGAACCGCCCTGAAAGACGGCATGGCTTCGGTGATGGAACAGGTCATGGAACAGATCGCGGACAATATTCAGTCCGCCATGGAAGACGTCGTAAAGAAACTTGGCGAAAACCTGGCTGACGCCTTCCAGATTGATCCGGATGAATTCGCGGAAGCCTTTTCCGTAAATATGAACGCGGAAGATTTGACAGAGCTCTTAAGATCCATGAACTCCGCCCAGGGCGCCACCTATGAGAGCAACTTAAGCTCCCTTGGATACGTGGACTTTGACAGTCCCAGCTCTATCAGCATCTATCCGCTGGATTTTGAGAGCAAGGAACACGTCACCGATATTTTAAGCGATTACAACAGCCGTATGGAGAAAGAAGGCAAAGAAGATCAGGTCATTACCTACACGGATATGGTGGGGACTCTCATGTCCTCTGTCACAGACATTATCGATGTCATCAGCTATGTGCTGATTGCCTTTGTGGCCATCTCTCTGGTAGTGTCCTCCATCATGATCGGCGTCATTACCTACATCAGCGTGCTGGAACGAAAGAAGGAAATCGGAATCCTGAGGGCCATCGGCGCCTCCAAGGGGAACATTTCCCAGGTGTTCAACGCAGAGACCTTTATCATCGGCCTGACGGCCGGCCTTATCGGTATCGGCCTGACGCTTTTGATTCTGATTCCGGGCAACGCCCTGATTCACCACCTGGCAAATTCCCAGGATATCAACGCCTACCTGCCGGTGGGCGGCGCGGTGATACTGATTGTCCTAAGCGTACTGCTGACGCTGCTGGGAGGCCTGATTCCTTCCAAAAAGGCCGCCAAGAGCGACCCGGTGACGGCACTCCGGACAGAATAACCTGTATTTCCGCATTCCATGATGCCCGCCCGGGGAACCGGGCGCAGGGCCTGAAAAAAAGAGCTTCTGGCGCATATCTGTGTCAGAAGCTCTTCTCTTTTTTCTATTTCACTGCAGCGTACTTATGCAGGGGGACAACACCCCGGCAGTACGCTCTCATTCTGCTATCCCAGCAGCTCTCTTGCCATCTCCGGCGTAAATACCACTTCGCTCACGCCGTTCACCTCGATCTGATACAGGGCGTTGGCGGCGATATGCTCGGCGGCCTGCTCCAGATCCCGGATTCCCGTGGTATCCGCGTATTTTTCCACTACCGCGTCCACAGCCTCCGGCGTCACGATACACTCTTCCGCCCGCAGACTCATTCTCCGGAGCACCTTTGGCAGGGCGAATCTGGAGAAGATCACCTTCTTTTCCTCCGCCGTATAATCCGGAATATCTATCACCGCAAAACGTGACATCAGAGGCGCGCTGATCTGGCTCTTGTCATTGGCCGTCGCGATGGGGTAGACGCCCACGGTAGGCACCATACACTCCATATAGTTGTCGGTAAAGCCCAGATTGTCCAGCAGCGTCAGCAGCACATCCGCCGGGTTTCCATTGCCCTTGCCGGAATTCGCCTTGTCCAGCTCGTTGATGATGAAAACCAGATTGGATTCTCCCGCGATGGAAAAGGCCTCCATAATGATGCCCGGCTTCGCGTTGGCATAGACCCGGGAGCTTCCGGTCAGCTGCTCCGGATCGTTGATGGAGCTCATATCCAGCGTCGTCCAGGGAAGCTTCAGAATACGGGCCACCGCATAAGCAATCTGGGACTTTCCGGTTCCCGCAGGTCCCACCAGCAGAAGGCCGTAGGCGGGCAGGGTATGTGTCCGGTTGATCTGGATGATCGTCTCGATGATTCTCTGCTTTACCTTCTCCATGCCGTAAAGCTCCTCGTCCAGAATCCGCCGTGCCTCTTTCGGGTCAATGGCCTCAAAATAATTGTGCTTCCACTGAATATTCATCATAATCGAGAGCGCGCGCTGGGCATGACGGCGCTCCTCGGGGCTGACCTCGCTGGAGCGGGCCACTGCCAGATTCCGACGGGCCCAGAGCTGGATGTTGTCCGGAAGGGTCCGGCCTGCGCAGGTCATGAAGTCTGTGATGCTCTGAAGACTGGTCAGCTTCATCTCATCGCCGTTTTCCACCTGATCCTCATCCTCCAGATCCTCAGAAGGGGCGCTGCTGGACAGAAGCCGCTCAATCATAAACTGCAGAAATCCGTCCTCCGCCGAAAGCTTGGTGCCTCCTCCGAAGGCTGTCTCGCGGATTCGATAGACCGCATAGCCGTCCGCCCGGTTCTGTCCGGAAAGGCGCACGTTGATACGATGCTCTCCAAGCCATTTCACCAGGCTTACAAAACGGGCGTCGATCTGCAGAATATCCGCGCTCACGGCGCCTCCCTCCTCCTTGAATTCAAAAGCCGTCCGCTTATTGGGATTTTCAAAGACGCCGCAGGAATGGTGCTTCCACTCTCTGCCGCTGTTATCCAGAACCAGGATGGGCTTTTCCGGAGAAGCCTCCGGCTCACTGGAACGAAACGCTGTATAAGTGCATACCGGGTCCTTCTTCTCCTCCGGCGTATTGTTGAAATCAAAAACTGGCATATTCTTTCGTACTCCTTTATCCTCTTTTCATCTTCTTATTTATTATTTTCTTATTTCTCATTTTCTTATTTTTTTCATCTTCTTATCTTTTCCGCCCGCGCTCTGTCCCTCAGCCCGTTCCACAAAATTCCGGCCAGCGCGCCGATCACCGTGGGCAGCGCCCAGCCAAATCCTGCCTCATAGGCAGGAATCAAGTGAAGCAGCTGTGAGCCTGCGGAAAACATCAGCCCCTGCTGCTCCAGCACCGTCAGCACACTGCTGATGCCGCAGAAAAAAGCCGCAAAAGGGTATACCGCCGGGAATCTTTTCAGGGCCTTCCGCAGGAAAGCCAGGATAATCAGCAGAATCGCCAGCGGATAGATGGCGTTCAGCACCGGCACGGAAAAGTTCAGAATCGCGTCCAGGCCCACATTGGCCAGCAGAGCCGAGATCGCCGCAAAGCTCCAGACCCAGGCCCGGTAACTGATTTTCGGAAAACAGCCGTTAAAATATTTCCCGCAGCAGCTTAAAAGCCCCACGCAGGTATTAAAACAGGCAATCACAAAGATGAACGCCAGAATCACGGCTCCCGCCTTCCCAAACAGATACTCTGCCATCCGCATCAACACTTCCGTTCCGTTTGCCGTTCCCGGAAAAGCTGTGCCGGAAAGCCGGCCCACAAAGGTCAGCATGGCGTAAATCACCAGCAGCAGAGCTCCGGCAATCCAGCCTGCGAAAATCGTCTCCTTCGTAACTGCCTTCTCTTCCCGGATGCCCCGTTCCTGCACGTTAATCGCCACGATCATTCCAAAATTCAGCGCCGCCAGTGTGTCCATCGTCTGATACCCGTACAGAAATCCCTCTACAGGCGCAGCCTGGGCGTAGATGTCCGCCGGCGGGGCCGCAGGGCCCGCCGGATTGATCACTGCTGCGATAAAAAGCGCAGCGATCAGAACCAGAAGCACCGGGGTCAGCCTTTTCCCCAGATATTCCGTCAGCTTTTCCGGATGCATGGCTACCAGAGAAGCCGCAACAAAGAAAATCACCGTATAAAGAAGCTGTACCGGCGCTTCCGGCACACTCTCCGGCAGAAACGGCGGTCCTGCCATGGAGAAAGACGTGCTGGCCGTCCTCGGTATCGCAAGACAGGGCCCGATGGCCAAATACAGCACCGCAATATAGACAAACGCAAACTTCGGATGCACTCTGGACGCCAACGTGCTTAAGCCCCCGGACATCGTCACCGCGATGACTCCCAGCACCGGAAGCCCTACCGCGCTCAGCACGAAACCGATGAAGGCCGGAACGGCGGCAGTTCCCGCCTGCGCTCCAAGATAGGGCGGGAAAATCAGATTTCCTGCTCCGAAGAACATGGAAAACAGGGTCACGCCCATCAGAAATTTTATTTTCAGGTCAAGCTTTTGTGTCATCTGCTGTTTCTCCGTTCACCATTTTTTCCAGATTCTGTACCACAAATTCCTGGGCTTTCCGGTTATAAATCACAGCCAGATACTCTTAATTGACAAGGGCATACTCGCCTCCAGCGGTCTGGTTTCGGATCTCCCGGCAGTGTTTTTCTCTCTTTCTGCTCTGATTGTAGCATAACGCATGGAGTTTTTCCACTGAAAAAGGGGCTGCGCCGCCCCCTCTTCAAGACTTCATTCCGGCACATACATTTATTCCGGATCGGTGTAAGGTGTATCCTTTACTCCTTTCTTTAAAAGCCGGTAAACCAGAATGTCCAGACACTTCCTTCCAAGCACCCGGAAACCTTTTCTACCGCCAAGCAGTCTTACAAGCGCCGGGCTGACCGCATAATAGAAAGCCACAAATCCACGTCCCAGCCTGCTCTTCTCCAGGATGTCGTCTCGAAATCTCCTCAAGATCCATACCTGGGGGCAGTCATAGGAGCCATATACACAGGTCGCAATATAACAGCCTTTTTTCTTCTTCTCAGGCAGCACTTCCTGCGTCTGCGGCGGCAGAACAGTTTTCTGTGTCTCTGTTTCCTTTTCCGCTTCTGTTTCCTTTACAAAATGCGGAACCCGTTTTACCGGCAGTGCTGACAGTGTCTCCGTGATTCTTTTTTGAATGTATTCCAAATTGACTCCATAGGAAGTCCACAATTTTATAACAGGTATTCCCGCTTCCTCACAGATGAGGCCGACCTTCCTGTCTCTCGCACGTCTTTCTTCTGTAAGATGTGTCTGATCATTAATCTCTATCACTATCAGCGGCCGGTAAGATAAATCTGTAATGATAAAATCCACATTTCTGTAAAGCTCATTCTGAAATCTTGAACCGTCGGTTTTTCTGATAAAGGAAGCCAGATTTGCCTGCGCCTGTACCAGACAGTTTTCAGGCAGCACTTTTTTAATTCCGTCCAAATAATCCATTTCCGTTTTTGTTACCAATGAGGCTTTCAGTTCATAGAGGAATTTTTCTTCCGTGTCAGACGCTTCTCCCGCACAGGACTTATCAGGCTCATGCCACTGCCGGCATTTGGGGCATTTTACAATCGTTCCTGCCTCTTTTTTTCTGTAACATTCTTTACATAATGGGTATTTGCCGCTTTCAGCACCGCATACTTTACATTTCACCGCAGATTCCTCCATTCAATGCCATAAATTTGCTCCTGCTTCCCGTTTTTCAGGAACATTTTCCTCTTTCCTGATTTTACCACATTACAGCATGTTTATCTACTGATATCTGTCTCCTCTCACAGCACAGACAGCGCCTGTAAAAACCAGAAGAACCCCTGCCCCTATCATGATCCACTGCAGCGGAATCACATCCGCCAGCGGCCCGAACAGCCCCATTCCAAGAGGCAGAAAGCCTGCGTACATGGAACTCTGCAGGCCGAAGACACGGCCCTGCATGGAGCTTTCTGTTTCTTCCTGCAAAAGCGTGGTGATCGTCGTCTGCACCGCAGTCAGGGCGATACCGTAGACAGCCATCAGGACGAGATACCAGATAAAGTTTTCTGTCATTCCCATCAGCGCCGACATCAGACCGAAGACAGCCAGTCCCGTCGCCAGCATCCTCTCCCGTCTCTGAAAGCCGCCCCAGACGCTCATCAGAAGGCCGCCCGCCGTCATTCCCGCAAAGCCTGCCAGCTCCACTGCCGTCAGGCTGCCATAGCTGTCTCCATAGACGCGGCTTACCAGCAGCCCTGCCAGGAAGCCTGCCGGAACGCAGAGCAGTACAAACAGGCCGTACAGCATCAGAAGCCTGCTGATTCTCCGCCTGGAAAACACATAGGAGATGCCGGTTTTCAGATCTGACAGCACGGAATTATGCGCCTGTCCCCCAAATCTTCTTCTGTTCTCATTTCTGCCGCCCTCCTCTTTTTCTGTCTCCGGCAGCCGCACACAGGCGAAGAGGCCGATTCCTGCCAGCGCTGTGACCACATCCACCCACAGAACCGAACGCAAATCTGCCAGCGTGAGCAAAGCTCCGGCGGCGGCCGGGGCTGCGAACTGTACCACTGCCTGCATGGCCGCGTTGGCTCCGTTGAACCGCAGAAGCTCTGCCTCCGGCACTAGCTGCGGGATCACCGCGCTGACCGCCGGAGTCTGAATCCCCGCCCCAGCCGAACGCAATACAGACATCAGCAGGAGGCCGGCCAGCACCAGCCCCTCTCCTGTCTCTCCGTTTCCCTTCAGAAGGGGCAGAAGGCAAATCATCAGCAGCGTGGCAGCCGCCGTCGCCGTATCTGCCCCAATAATCAGCCGTTTCCTGTAATACCGGTCGGCCCACACGCCGCCTGGAAAGGAAATCAGAAACTGAGGCAGATAGGAACTGACGCTGACTGCCGATACCCATACTCCTGAACCTGTCTCCAGCGTCACATACCAGACCACCGCCATCTGAACCAATGTAGAGCCAAAGAGCGTGATGCACTGGCTCACAAGAAAAAGAACGGCCTTTTTTCTCCAGCCGTTTTTCTGCAAATCCGTTTTCATTTTTCACTTCCTCCTGTCCTTTTTCCGGCTGACATCTGGCAGAACCATTCTTTCTCTGTCAGCCACCCCTGCTCCGGGATGCGGGAAGGAGGAAATGCTTCATCTATGAGCCATTGGAACCCCTGGCGTCAATGTGCCAAAGGGCAATCCGAGTCCCTGTACACCGACGCTAAGCTTCTTTGGCACAGACACTTTGGAGACCGCAGACCGGGAGAACAAAGCGCTGGGTGGGATAGCCGAATTCCACCAGCTTTTCCCGCTCTTCGAATCCCAGCCTTTTCAGACCGGCGCGCCAGCCCGTATCCGCCCTGTCATGCTCCCGGTAGGTGGTCATGCTGATTTCCCGTCCGGGCAGATACCGGTCCGCAAGCTCACGGAGGAACAGCTCTGCGATTCCCCATTTCCGGTGCTGGGGAGGAATCCCCAGAAAGTCAATATTTCCCGTCTCTCTGGAGAACCCCAGAGCGCCCAGAACCGTATCCCCGTTTTTCAGAATCAGGGCCTGCCCTTCTCGGATGCTTTTCCGCAGCCACCGCAGATAATCCCTCTCATCCAGACAGGGATAGCCGTCCACACACTGACGCGCCAGCTCCAGCCAGGCCGGAATGTCCGTTTCCTTCGAAAGCCGGATGCGCTGACCGGAAAGCTCTGCCAAATTCCCCTGCTCCTCCAGACAAAGGGGAAGCTGCAGAGGATAAAATACCCCCTGCGCCCTGTACCGCGCCGGAGGCAGCTTATACATTTCCTTAAAGGCAGCCGTAAACGCCTGCTGGCTCTCATAGCCGCAGGAAAGGGCAATCTCCAGAACCGGCCTGTCCGACTCCGCCAGGAGCCTGGCCCCTTCTGTCAGCTGACGCCGCACTGCGTAATCGTGAATTGTCATTCCTGTCACGGCCGTAAAGGTCCTGTGCAGATGATATTTGGAATAATGGACGGCCGCCGCTGTCCGTTCCAGATTCAGCCTGCCGTCCAGATGCGTTTCTATGAAATCAATGACCGCCCGGACGCTTTGAAGTCTGCGGCTTTCCATGGGATTTCCTCCTTCCTGTGTACAGAATAGCAGAACAGAAGCCGAAGTTTTTTATCATTCTTGCTGTTCTCACCGCATCTGCTTCCGTATCTCTCTCCACTCGGGCATGTGCAGATCCAGAAACGCCTTGAACCTGGCGTTGTGGCTTGGCTCGTAAAGATGGGCCAGCTCATGGAGCACCACATATTCCACACACTCCCGGGGCTGCCGGGCCAGCATCAGGGCAAACCACAGTTTTCCGGTCCTGGTATTGCAGGTGCCCCAGCGGGTCTTCATATCCCGGATCTGCCAGCAGGAACAGTGAAGCCCTGTCCTTTCCTCCCATTTCGGCAGAAGCTCTGCGATCTGCTCCCTCAGAAAAACGCGGTCCTTCTCGTCCAGCGGCCGAATCTGCGGGCTGCTGCCGTTCCTGCTGCCTGGGCTGTCCATGCTCTCTGTGCCGTACTGTTTTCTGTATCTTTCCTGCCGCTTCTCGATCCAGCTTCTCTTCTCCCGGACGAAACGCTCGATGTTCTGCCGGGGCATCCGCATGGGCGCGGATACCGTGACCGCGCCCTCCGGAGGCTTTACATACAGATACATGTTCTTTATTTTCTTTCGGTTTACCTCCACCGGAATTCCGTCAATCACCAGCTCCATGTCCCTGCTTCCTGTCCTCCTGCATCTTCTCCACCGGAATCTCGCTTTTCAGGCAGAAGGAATAAATCACCTTTTCCTTCACCCGCTTTCCGGTCAGCCGCTTCAGCGCGATCTCATAGTAATCCAGCTGTTTTTTATATTTTTCCAGAAGCTCTCGGCCGCTCTTCACATAATCTGTCTTGTAATCCACGACGACGATTTCCTCTTCGCCCTTTTCATTTTTCTCATAAAAGAAGGCGTCAATGATTCCCTGAATCAATACCGGCTCTTCGCTCTCACAGCCGATCTCAAGTTCGTTTGCAGGCATACGGATTACGAAAGGCTGTTCTGCGTGAAAGGCCTGCCTTGCCCGTGCCGCCGTCATCCGTTTCGCAAGATCTGATTTTGCAAACGCATAGATATCATAAGGCCGCACTGCGTCTGCCTGTTCCTTCGTCATCCTGCCTTCTTCCACCAGACGCGCCAGCTCCTCCTTCACCCGCTCAGAATGATAGAGGCCGGAGAAATCCAGACATTCCAGCGCCCGGTGGTAAGCAGTTCCCCGGGCCGCTCCGCTGACGGGCTCCGTATCCTGCATAAACCGCGGAATATAGGGCACGATTTCCTCTTCCGGATAAAGAAGCGTATCCTCGTCCTCCTCTTCCGTCTGACCGGCCCTTTTCAGCTCCGACACGCTCAACTTTCCCCGGAGGCTGACCGCCTCCTCATAGGGATAGACATAGGAAAGCCGTTCCTCCAGCGCTTTTGCATAAGCCGGATCGGAACCGGGAAGGTTCTCCGGGTGGGAGAAAATTTCCTTTTCTTCTTCCATCAGAATCTGCCGGCCCAAAGCCCTTCCGGCCTGCTCTCCCGGTGTCACTTTTGCCACCGCAAACGGGGAATCCTCCGGTACTGCTGCCGAGGGCAGAATCCAGTCCAGATACGTGCCTGCCGAAGAAATGGCCCGGAAGGAAAGGACCTCTCTCCTCCCTTCCGCCTGAAATTTCTGCAGCTTCTGGTCCAGTCCCGCGGCGCTTCCCAGAAGAATCAGCTTTTCCTTCGCCCTCGTAAGAGCCACATACAGAACCCGGAGCTCTTCGCCCAGCATTTCCAGATCCAGCGCTTTCTGCAGAATCCGTTTGGGCAGAGTGGCGGTCTTCGTCCTCTTTTTCGGGTCCACCCAGTCGACGCCGACTCCCAGATCCGGGTGGATCACCACCCGGCTTCTCGTGTCCTGACGGTTAAAGCTTTTTCCCAGGCCTGCCACAAGCACCACCGGGAACTCCAGTCCCTTGCTCTTATGAATCGTCATAATCCGGACTGCGTCTTCATTTTCTCCCAGTATGCCCGCTTCTCCGAAATCCTCATTGTAGCTCTGAAGCTGTTCTATATACCGCACAAAATGGAACAGTCCCCGGTAGCTGGTCTTCTCAAAGGCCAGCGCCCGCTGAATCAGCATCCGCACATTGGCCTGCCGCTGGCGGCCGCCCGGCTGGGCGGCCAGATAGTCGCCGTATCCGGTGTCTTCGAGAAGCTCCTCGATGAGCTCATGGATCGCCAGAAATTCCGCGCGCTCCCGGTATCCCCGGAGGCGCTCCCAGAATTTTGCCAGGCGCTCCCTTAAGGCCGCGTCTTCTCCTTCCTCCCGGTAGCGCATGCAGCTCTCATAAAAGGCCTTTTCCGGAAACGCACTCCGAATCTGCGCCAGATCCAGATCCGAAAAACCGCCGATCATGGATTTGAGCACCGCCGCCAGAGGAATATCCTGGCGCGGATTGTCCACCACCCGCAGCAGATTCAGCAGAGTCTGTATCTCTATGGTCGTAAAATACCCCGTTCTCGATTCCGTATGGGCCGGAATGCCCTCTGCCGTCAGCACCCGGGCATACTCCTCTCCCCATCCGGTCAGGCTGCGGAGCAGGATCACAATATCCCCGTACCGCACCGGACGGAACGCTCCCGCGTCCCGATCCCAGACCTTTTCTCTCTCCATCAGCTCCCGGATGCAGTCCGCCGCGGCGTGGGCTTCCAGCTCTCTTCCTGTGAGCTCCGCCTCCCTTTCTTCTCCGCCTTCTTCCGGCATATCCGTATCCAGCAGGAGCAGCTCCGGCGTGTTCATCTTCAGGCCGTCCCGGAAAGTTCCCGCAGTCCACGGGGAGACGGCGGCGGCTTCTGCTGCGCCTTCAGTCTCTCCGGCTTCTTCCTCCGGCTCAGGCATCTCTGCTCCCAGATACAGGGCCGCGGCGCTGTCGTAGCGGATTCCGCCCACGGCCTCCGTCATCAGCCTGGCAAAGACGCTGTTGGTCCCGTCCAGCACCTCTCTCCGGCTGCGGAAATTTTTGTGAAGATCAATCCGGATTTCCGAAGCCCCGTCTGTCTGGGGATAGCTGTGGTATTTCTCCATGAAAAGCTCCGGCCTGGCCAGGCGGAAACGATAGATGCTCTGCTTCACATCGCCTACCATAAAGACATTGGGCACGCCCTGTCCCCGGGCTACGCTGTTTAAGATAATCTCCTGTATCAGATTGCTGTCCTGATACTCGTCAATCATGATCTGCACATAGCGCCCGGCCAGCTCCCTGGCCGCGTCCGTCACGACAAGCTTCATCTCCCGGGTTCCGCCTTTCTGCTCCTGCCCGGCTTCTCCGGCGGAAACCTGCACGTCCTCCACCAGAATCTCCAGGGCCAGATGCTCCAGGTCCGGAAAATCCGCCAGATTCTTCAGGCGCTTTTTCTCCTGATAACGGTCCGCGAACTCCCCGGCCAGCCGCAGCAGCTCTTCCGTGGCGGGAGCCGCCTTTGCAAGCACCTCTGCCGCCGCTGCCAGAGGCAGGGAAAAATACTTTTCCTTCAGATCCTTCAGGCTCTTCTTCATGCCCTCCCGGAAGGCCTTGACCTGGTTCTTTTTCTCCTCGTCCACGCTTTCGTCCTTTTTCGGCGACAGGCGCGCAAAGGAAAGCCCGGAGAGCCCAAGCCTTATCTCCTCGTAGGTTCTGCAGGAGGCCAAAGTTTCCGCCTGTTCCAGATCCGAGCGGATTGCATCCTCATACATATAGGGACCACCGGAAGTTCTGCAGAATTCCCGCATTTCCTGAAGCTCCTCTTTCAGATCCGAAAAGGTCTGCCCGGCCAGCGTAAGAAGATATTCCATCCAGCTGCTCTTTTCCAGAGCTTCAGGGCTCACATCCCGGTAAGCGTCCATACACTGGGAAAGCCAGCGTTTCGGATACGGGTAGCTGATGGCGGCCTCGTAGAGCTGCAGGATCAGCGTCTCCAGCCCCGCGTCGCTTTTCCCTGTGGCATAGGCTTCCACAAATTCCGTAAATCTGGCGGCCTCTTCCGGGTCCTCCTCTGCGTAGTGATCCTCCAGAAGCTCCCGGACCACATCCCCCTTCAGAAGCTTCAGCTCTCCCTCGTCTCCGATGCGGAAAGACGGGTCCAGATCAATCTGATGAAAATAATTGCGGATCACATACTGGCAGAAGCTGTCGATGGTGGTAATCTGGGCGTTGTGAATCAGCGTCTGCTGTTTCTGCAGATGTTCGTTTTCCGGATCTGCCTCCAGCCGCCGTTCCAGCGCCAGGCCCACGCGCTCCCGCATCTCTGCCGCCGCAGCCTTTGTAAAGGTCACCACCAGAAGGCGGTCCACATCCACCGGATCTTCCCCCTCCATATCTCCGCACACGATAGAGAGAATCCGTTCCACAAGGACCGCCGTCTTTCCGGAACCTGCCGCAGCAGACACCAGCACGTTTTTATTTCTGACGTCAATGACTTTTTTCTGTTCCTCTGTCCATGTCATGCCCATCTATGCTTCTCCTTCCGGATTTTCTTCCCCGATCCTTCTCCAGATCTCCTTATCGTCAAACACAGGGAGCCGCCGCACATGGAAGCCCTTCGTCCTGGCGTCCAGCCCGCATACGCCCCGGTAAGCGCAGAAATCACAGGCCGTCTTTCCCTTCAGCTCATAGGGCGCCACATCCATCCGCCCCTCCAGCATCTCGGAGCCGATCTGCTGAATCTTCCGGTTTACATAAGAAGTCAGCTGCGCGAACTGCTCCTTCGTGGCCACAGGAGAACCGGCCCTTAAGGAGCCGTCCTTGTTGCAGGAAAGGGGCAGGACCGAGGATTTTCCGGGCATACTCTGATCCAGCAGCCGGATCACCTCCGGGTCCGCGTTTACAAGTCCGCCGGGCTTCAGCTTCTCCAGCATCCGCTGGGAGGCCTCATGCTCTTCCAACTCTTCCTCCGCATCCAGTACCGGGTCCTGAATCTGGTAATAAAGCACTCCCGCCGGAACCACATCTTTCCCCGGATGCTCCTGCCGCATCAGCTCCATGGCCGCGTTCAGGTAGACCACCAGCTGAAGCTGCAGGCCATGGTAGAAGGACAGAAGCTGAAAAGAGGTATTGCCGGATTTGTAGTCTATGACCTTCACGTAGACGTGGTTTTCGTCCTCACAGGTATCCACCCGGTCGATCCGGCCCCGGAGCCGCAGCTTTTCCTCCGGAGAAAGCTCGATATTGACCGCCTCCAGATCCGACACGCTGGAAAAGGAAATCTCATAATTTTCCGGTGTAAACAGTCCCTTCCGGATCTGTTCGCCCAGCGCCCAGACCGTCCGTTTCAGAATCCGTTTCATCCGCCGGACCATGTACGCGTTTCGGGCCGTGCTGTTCAGAACCGTATTTCCATAATCCACGGTCAGACGGTCCAGACACTCCTCCACCCAGCGGTCCGCCACCTCTCTGGGAAGCGTCTTCCAGTCATACTCACTTTCCTCCAGACGGCGGGAAAAGGCCTCCAGCGTCTCGTGAAACACCGTTCCCATGTCCACCGGATTGAATTCATACTGCTCCCGTTCCTTCAGACGCAGGCCGTACATCAGAAAATGCGCGTAGGCGCAGGCGGCGTACTGCTCCAGCCTCGTGACGCTGTTTTCCAGCACTGTCCCGTACAGGGCATGGGCCACCGCCTTTCCCAGACGGCTGTCCCTGTGGACGGAAAACGCGGCGTCCACAAGCTGGGAGAGCTTTTTTTCATAGGGTTCCCGGGCTGCGTACCAGCGGTAAAGCTCATAGAAGCGGGCGTCCCGTTCTCCCTCCCGGTATCCCTGCAGCCCCCGGGTCAGAAGCCGGATGCCTTCCTTCCGGGTCTGGGGCAGAATCCGGGACAGCTCCTCCCTGCTTTCTTCCCGCAGGGCAGAATCTCCCTCCTGCTCTCTCTCCTCCCTCTGGACAGAAAGCCCCGGAAACATCCGTCTCAGCACGTTGATAAGATAAGAGGGCCGCAGCGTCTTTCCGCTGCCGTCCAGCAGACAGAAGGACACATAAAGCCGCTCTGACGGCTTGGTCAGGTTCAGATACAGATAAAACCTCTGGATATAGCTCTGTTCCCGGGCCGTGGGCGCAAGCTCCAGCCCCTTCTGGCGGAGCTGCTCTCTTTCCATATCCGAGATCAGGCCCGCCCGGGAAGTGGTCCCCGGCACGCTGCCTTCGTTGACGCCCAGGAAAAACAGGACCTTCACATCCTTCAGACGGGTACGCTCCATATCGCCCGCCACGACCTGATCGACGCCGGGCGGAATCACGCCCACACGGGCCTCCGCAAAGCCCGCGTCCAGAATCTCCGCATACTCTCGGAGGGTCAGTTCTTCCTCTCCCAGCAAATCCACCAGCTTATCAAAGAGATCCATGATAATCCCGTAGATCTGATGGTATTCCTTTGCCAGCACCTGACTGCCCTCTCTCTTGAATCTTTCCTCAAAAGCGGCGAGCCTGGCCTGGACACCCCGGCCTTCTATGAGCTCATAGAGGGCAAACGTCCGCTCGCGCACTGTCACATGCTTCTTCCTCTGCAGCTTTGCAAAGGGAATCAGGGCGTCCGAAACACGCTGGCGCAGCCCGTCGATCTGCTCCAGCTCCTCCTCGCTCAGTCCCCGGTAAGACCGGACAAACCGGTTTTCCCATTTTTTCGCGCCCCGGATTCCCAGCGCCAGCACATAATTTTCCAGAATATCCGTCTCCTCATGCGCCATGCCGGAGAGACCGCTTCGGAGATAGCGGAACACTGCTTCGTAGGAAAAATCCTGCTCCACAATCTCCAGGGCGGCCCGGATAAATTCCACAAAGGGATTTTTCAGAACGCTCCGCTTATTGTCCAGAAAGCAGGGGATCTCGTAATCCTCCAGCACACGCTCCAGAACCGGGCTGTAGGCTTCCATATCTCCGGTGATCAGCGCAAAATCCCGGTAATGATACCCCTTTTCCCTTACCAGGGCACGGATCTGAGAAGCCGCCCAGGCAGCTTCCTCCTCCGGATTTTTCAGCACATGAAGGCTGATCTCCTGCTGTTCTCCTTCCGGCGCTGCGGCGTCTTTCCCGGAAGCTCCCTCTCCTGCTGCCCTGCGGCTGTTCACCCATGGCTTCTGCCGCAGGCGGAACAGGTTCTGTTCCAGAGACGCAAGGGCGCTTCCTGCCCGAAAACGGCTTTTTTCTGAAGGGCGCACAAAAACAGGCGGCTCCGCCTTCACCTGCACCTCCCCGGCCAGGCGCATCAGGGTCGTCACCGTCTTCTTGCTCATATAAAAAAGCTGATGCTCCCCTTCCAGGCGGTAAGGGTCCTCCCTTTCGTCCATGGTGACCGTCACAATCACCTTCTTCGCGTACTGCATCAGCTTCTGCATCAGCTTGTTCTGAATCGGCGTAAAGCCTGTGAAGCCGTCCAGGACAATCACGCTCTCCTGAATCTTCTTCGAGCGTTCCACCGTCTGGCAGAGCACATCCAGAAGCTCCTCCGCCGTAATATACTGATCGGCCAGATACGCGTGGAAAGCCTTATAAAGCACCTGCACATCACAGAGCTTGTAATAGAGATGGGGCCTCTCTTTGCTCTCCTCCAGAAAACGCTCCAGCATTTCCTCCGATACGGCATACTGGGTCAGCTCCGAAATCAGGGATTTGATTTCGTTGATATACCCCATCTTTTTCAGACCGCCGCTTAAGACCTTCAGCTCTCCCTGGTGCTCCTGGGCGATTTTCCGGAGCACCAGATTCTTGCCTGTCTCCTCCAGCACCTTGCCCACCGGCGTCCCTGTCTCCTCAAAGACACGGTAGGCCAGACGCTGAAAGCTCAGGACGTCAATATTCAGAATGCCCCCGTCCGGATGCAGGCTTACCAGCTCCTTCTGAGTCTGCATGGTAAACTGCTCCGGCACAATGACCAGGAACTTCTGATCCGGATGCTCCCTCGAATCTTCAATGACCTGACGGTACAGTGTATAGGATTTTCCTGAACCCGAATTTCCAAAAATAAACTGCAGTGACATTTCTCTCTCCTTCATCTCCGGATTTTTGTTCCGCATTCAGCAAAGAAGCAGGATAACTCCTGCTCTCTGCCTATTCTACACTTTTCAGTGACTCTACCATATCAATCTTCCGGAGCTTAAAATACTGCATGCCATTTACAATGATGGAAAAGGCAAATGTCAGAAGGATGCTGAAGATAAAGCTGTGGGGCCGAATCACCCGGCCAAACATCAGTGTATCCGTCTCCACCGTGGTCATCACATATCTGTGAAGGGCCACTCCCATGAGCAGTCCCACAGCCGTCCCGATCACGGTCAGCATAATATTCTCACGATTGACATAAGCCGACACTTCGCCATCGAAGAACCCCAGCACCTTCAGCGTCGCAAGCTCCCTTTTTCTCTCGCTGATGTTGATATTGTTCAGGTTGTACAGTACAATGAAGGCCAGCATTCCCGCGGAAATCACCAGCACCGCGATCACCACGTTCATCGTATCCAGCATATCGTACACCGTCTCCGCCGTGCCGCTGATAAAAGTCACGCTCTGCACCGCGTCGAGCTCCATATATTCCTCCTGAATCTTGGCCTCAAAGGCCTCGTCCGTCTGGGTGGTATTCACAAAGAGCATATTCCATTCCGGCTCGTTTCCGTAAAGCTTTTCATAGAGCTCCTTGCTCATATAAATATAGTGCATAAAATAATTTTCGGTGATATGCTCCACCACAGCTTCCACATGTTTTTCATCTTCCGTCAGAATGACCGTATCACCCTCGGACACATCCAGCAGCGTCGCAAGCTTCTCAGAAATAATGATTCCGCTGCCGTCCAGCTCATAGCTTTCCCCGCTTTTCCGATCCTGAAGAAGGATATAAGAGTCCAGCTTTTCTTCATCGGAAGGCACAATCAGGTACGCGCTTTTCTGGCCGTTTTCCCCTCCATCCTTTTCCACATCCACCGCTGTCTCCAGCATTTCCATGGAATCCGTGATCCGGTCGTCCGAAGCCGCCATGTCGAAAAATTCTGACTGCACGTCCGCTTCCGCATCAAAACCGATGGAGGCGTCATAGACAAAGATCTTCTCAAACTGCCCCTCTCCAAGGTAGGAGACGGAATCCTTCAGGCCAAAGCCCATGATCAGAAGGGCCGTACAGCCTCCGATACCGAACACTGTCATAAAGAACCGCTTCTTATAACGCACCAGATTCCGCACCGAAGACTTCTGGCTGAAATTCAGCCTTTTCCAGAGGAATGTGACGCGCTCCAGAAAGACTCTCTTTCCCGCCTTTGGCGCGGCGGGCCGCATCAGCTCCGCCGGAACGGAAAACAGCTCTTTATAGCAGGCCGCCCAGGCCGCTCCCGCCGTACAGAGCACGGCTGCCGCCGTGGCCATCACTGAATACTGGAAATTCAGGGGCGTCAGCGTATATGTAAGATCCGGATACAGGATCTGGTAAGCCACCATAATCACCATCGGCAGGAACTTCTGCCCGGCTACAAGTCCGATCAGACTGCCCAGCAGACTGGAAATCAGCGCGTACAGAATGTACTTTGCCGCAATGCTTCCCCTGCCATAGCCCAGGGCTTTCAGGGTTCCGATCTGCGTTCTCTCTTCCTCTACCATACGGGTCATGGTTGTCAGGCACACCAGGGCCGCCACCAGGAAGAAGATCACGGGGAATACCCGTCCGATTGCTCCGATCCGTTCTGCGTTCTGTCCATAATCTACATAAGAAGCGATGTAATTGCGATCAAGCACATACCATTCCGGAACTTCCATATCCGCAAGTTCTTCTTCCGCATCGGCAATCTGCTGGCGGGCGTCCGCGATTTCCTCATCTGCCTCCGCCTTTGCGTCGGCATATTCTGCCTCTCCGTCTATCAGCTCTTCCTCCGCGTCCGCGATTTCCTGCTCTCCGTCCACAATCTCCTGGCGGGCGTCCTCCAGCTCAGCCCGGCCGTCCGCAAGCTGCTGTTCCGCGTCGGCAAGCTCATCCTCCGCGTCAGAAAGCTGCTCTACCGATTCGCTGATCTTGCCGTTCGCAGCATCTATCTCAGCCTGGGCCGCGTCAAGCTGTTCCTTGCTGGCCGCAAGCTCCTGCTCTCCGGCTTCCAGCTGAGCCTTCGTCTCCTCAATCACAGGGCCCAGCTGGGCCATTCCTTCCTGACAGGCCGTAAGCTGGGTCTCAAGCTCTGAAAGCTGGGTCTCAAGCTCTCCCTGCTGGGTCTGAAGCTCCGCAAGCTGGGTCTCAAGCGCTTCTTTCTGCTGCAGCAGCTCTTCAGAACCTTCCGGTCTCTGTTCAGGGGGAAGAGCCTCGATACCCGCTATCTGGTCCAGCAGGGCCTGAACCTCTTCCATTCCGGACTGAACCTGCCCCAGTCCTGTCTGGACCTGTTCGATTCCGGACTGAAGCTGGCTCTCTGAGCTCTCCAGCTGGGCATACTGCTCCTCGTAAGGCTCCAGAGCCGCATAGCCGTCTTCGATCTGTTTTTTCCCCGCTTCATACTGCTCCCAGCCGCTCTCCAGCTGGCGCTCCGCATATATGATTTCCCGCCTGCCCCGGTCCGCCTGCTCCCAGCCGTCCGAAGTCTGCTGTCTGGCGTCCAGGTACTCCTGCTCTTTTTCCGCAAACTCGGCTTCTCCGTCTTCCAGCTCTGCCCGGCCGTCCGCAAGCTCCTGTTTCGCGTCTTCCAGCTCTGCCCGGCCGTCTTCCAGCTCCTGAGCAGCGTCCGCCAGTTCCGCTTCCGCATCCGCGATCTCGGCCTCGGCGTCCGCAATCTCCTGCTGTCCTTCCTCCTGGACTTCCGCATAGCGGATTTCACACCGCTCATCCGCGATTGCCTCAATCCGATCTGCTACTGTATCCACAAGATTTTCATACTCGTCTCCGTAGCAGTTCAGCTCTGCCGCGCCCGCCACTCTTACACAGATCTGAGTATAATAATCCATCGAAAACGCGCTCTCCGGAATCACCAGAAAACCGTTCAGCGTTCCATTTCCGATACTGGTCGTTCCGCGTTCCAGCGACAGATAATACGGACTTTTCACGGCTCCTACCACCGTGAACTCTGTAACGCTTAAGATATCCTCGGTATCCGTATCCGTAGCGGATCGAAGCGTAACGGTATCGCCTATTTGAAAGCTTCCGTCCTCCAGAAGCTGATTATCCACGACGCACTCATTTTCCGTCTCCGGCATCCGTCCTTCTGTCACAGCCAGAAGATTTATCGTATCCGGAACAGACATGACCTGCAGGTTGAACTGTTCCTTTTCCACCGTACCGAACATGTCCATGGAATAATAGGGCATAACCTCTTCTACGCCCTCTATGGCCGCGATACTCTGCGCGTCCTCCTCTGTCATGCCCAGGGCGCCCTGCACGCTGATATCCATGAGCCTGCCTTCATCATAATAGGTGTCCGCCGAAAGTTCCATATCCGGCTGCGTCGCCCGGATTCCGGAAAAGAAGGCTACTCCCAGCACCGTAATAAACAAAATTGACAGGAAACGATTCAGGGTTTTGCGGACTTCCATATAGAATTCTTTTCTCAGTGCCTTTTTCTTCATACCGTCCCCTGCCCGTTACCACTCGATTGTCTCCACAGACACCGGATGTTCATTCAGTTTCATCTGGCTGACACGCCCGTTCCGGATTTTGATAATCCGATCCGCCATAGGCGCAATCGCTGAGTTATGCGTAATGACAATCACCGTCATTCCACGCTCCCTGCAGGTGTCCTGCAGAAGCTTCAGAATTGCCTTGCCGGTACTGTAATCCAGCGCGCCTGTAGGCTCATCGCAGAGCAGAAGTTTGGGATTTTTCGCAAGCGCGCGGGCGATGGCCACACGCTGCTGCTCTCCTCCGGAAAGCTGTGCCGGAAAATTATCCGTCCTGTGCCCCAGTCCCACTTCTTCCAGCACCTGCCTGGCATCCAGGGGATCTTTGCAGATCTGAAGGGCCAGCTCCACATTTTCCAGAGCTGTCAGGTTCTGAACCAGATTATAAAACTGGAACACAAAACCGATATCATCTCTCCGGTAAGCCGTCAGCTGCTTCCCGCGAAGCTTTCCCACATCTCTTCCATCCACCCATACCTCGCCTTCCGTACAGGTGTCCATGCCTCCCAGAATATTCAGCACCGTCGTCTTTCCTGCGCCGCTGGGCCCGACAATTACCACAAATTCTCCTTTTTCAATTTCAAAATCAATACCATCCACGGCCGGAATGTCCACTTCGCCCATGTGGTATATCTTCTTTACCCCCCTAAGCTCTACAAAATGATTCAAGGAATATCCTCCTTTTCGCTTAGTCTCTCTCTATTTTAGCCTGTGCGCAGAAATTATTCAAGCAAATCTGCTTCTCCCGCTCCGAATGCTGACAAATCTTTGCTGAGCTCTCAGCCGGCGAATGGCTGAACGCGTCCGGACAGCAGCGCATTCCTTTTTTCGGACATAAAATCAGCGGGCATCAATTACTTTCATTCATTGACACCCGCTGTCATACTATGCTGTCCATTGGACTTATACCTCTCTTTTCCTATTCTGTTTTTTGTTCTTTTCAATTTTCTGAAGTCCCATTGACTTCTTTTGTTCGACTTCTTCTGTTCTCGGCTTTTTTTGTCTTTTCTTATAAAGCTTTTCTTTTCCGGTTAATTGTTCTTCTTCTTTTCTTCTTTTCCGGCTTCTTCTTTGTTCTTCTGCCGATTCTCATCGAACATTTTCTTTTTACCCTGATCTCCGTTCATATTTCTTTTGATTCAGATGTGTTTTACACCTGTTTCTTAAGTAATATCAGAAGATCACCTTTACGTCTTCGGTGGACTGTACCTCCTTTTCTTAGATTATAGGGTAACTCGTTAAGTTTTGGTTGGACCGTACCTCTCTTTCTTAGATTCACCTCATAATCTATATTAAATATAATTAATTATATTCTTTTAAGATGATGTGGTGTTGTTTCTTTCTTTTTCCTATCTCTTATCTTTGATTATATTATAGTCACCCCTTTCTTATTTGTCAACACTTTTTTGAAAAAATTTTTATTAAATCTGCTTTTATTTTCTCTTTCTATTTTTTCTGCATTAATTGTGCTTATTTTTATAAATATTCAGATTTTTCAGCCAAGTTCTATATTTACAAAATCGCCCAGCACATGAGGCACTTCCATGCACAGCCAGGTCTGGCCATCCTCCTGATAGGAATACCCGGCCGGATGCTCATTCTGTCCTTTTCCAAAATCGAAGCCTCTGAGCGCCGCGGCCAGCTGCTCTGCGTCTCCATAGAGAACCGTCAGACGCTCCTGAAACTCTGAGGCCAGTTCACCGCTCACCGTATAGTTCTTCCCATTCATCATATCTTCCGCAACCTGATTTACATTCACGTGATGGGCCAGGCGGATATTTTCACCGGTCTTCATATCTATATTGTAGGTATACTGGAACCGGGAGGGATATGCCGCTCCAGCCGCTGAAATCTCTCCGGACACCAGAATGGAAAGAAGCTCGTCATTCATGGTTTTGACATCAAAAGCGCCCTGAAGGGAACTGCCTTCCGCCAGACCTTCCGCCATCTCTTCCGCCTTTTTTTCCATTATACTGTTCCATTTCTCCTGAAGCTCTGTATTGGAGCAGTCCTGAATCTGAGGATAGGAAAAGGTCACCGCGCCCTCCTGAAGCAGACCTTCCGACACGGAATAGGAAGCCTGTACATAACTGTAAAGCTCCAGCCAGCCGTCATAGACCTGATGTCCTGTCTCCAGAACAGCGCCATCCACCGTCACTTTTATGGCAGAGGCGTCGTAGGCATCCAGGAAGGTGTTGACCAGGCTGCCCATCACCATCGTCTCTTCGGAGGTTCCCATGGAAGACAGCCAGGTGCCGAAATCCTCTGACAGGTTCAGCGTCAGCCGTTTATCCGTCACAGTGCCGTCCTTTGCCGTCTCCGTTCCTTCAGAAAAGCTTTTTACCGTCACCGTATCTGGCAGCATTCCGTAAGAGGCCAGATTCATGATCAGAATTTCCGGGGTAATCTCTTCTGTCATAGCCGTATTGACGCAGATATTTTCCGCTGCATCATCGCTGTGGTAGATTCGGATCGTGATTCCTTCCACCTCTCCTGCCGGAGTCTCCCGCTCATTCAGAACCGGCCGTTCCTGCTCTTCCAGGGTTCCTTCTGCCTGCGCTGTCTCATCCGTGCCGCTGTCTTCCTTCTGGCCTGCCTGTACGCTTTTTTCTGCCGTCTCCGCATTCTGCGCCCTGTCTCCCCCCGCAGAGCCGCAGCCGGCCCCGGCTGTCAACAGCACCGCAAGCAGTAACGCCAGAAATCCCCGTCTTCTTTCTCTCATACAGCTCCACGCCTCCTTCTGCCTGACAGCGGCTGCCTGGCGTATCGCACAAAAAAAGCAGCCGTTCTACTGATTGTAAGTATAACAGCTACTTTTTAATATTTTATGAAGAAAAACACCTGTTTTTACTAATTTTGAAGTATAAACAGTCTATACCGTCCTCTAGTTCTCTTCGGATCTCTCGCCGGTGATGGCATACTCCACCCACTCTGCGATGTTGGTCGCATGATCTCCGATACGCTCATAATACTTGGTGATCATGAACAGATCCAGAAGCTCCTCGCCTCTGCTGCTGTCTTCCCGGATAGCGTCCAGAATCTCGCCGCGCACTTTCAGGAACAGCTCATCTACCTCATCATCGCTCTTGATGACCTCTCTCGCCAGATCCAGCTTCATGTCCACATAGGCATTGACACTGTCATTAACCATTTTCATGGCCACAGTGCCCATCTTGCAGATATGCAGGAACTGATCCGGAAGCTTCTCGTTCATCTGAACCACGATCTCGGCAATATCCGCCGCCTGGTCTCCCACACGCTCCATATCTGTCACCATCTTGAGCGCCGCAGACACCCGGCGCAGGTCGCCCGCCACCGGCTGCTGGTGGAGCAGAAGCTTAATGCACATGGCCTCGATATCCCGCTCCTGCTGATTAATCTTGGCATCTCCGTTCATAACTTCCTTCGCCAGTTCAATATCACCGTCTGTCAGAGACCTGGTCGCGTCGGCAATGGCCTTCTCACAAAGGCTTCCCATGGCAATCATCTGTGTGTGCAGCTTCGTGAGCTGCTCTTCATAATAATCTCTCATTTTATTATCAACCAAACCTTCCTGAGATATAGTTTTCTGTACGCTCATCCTTCGGCATGGAGAAGATCTGATCGGTCTCGCCCATCTCGATGACTTCACCCAGAAGGAAGAATGCAGTCTTGTCAGAAATACGCGCTGCCTGCTGCATGTTATGCGTAACGATAATAATAGTATAATCCTTTTTCAGCTCCATGCAAAGATCTTCGATCTTGGAAGTTGAAATCGGGTCAAGAGCAGAGGTCGGCTCATCCATCAGCAGGATGTCCGGCTGTACCGCAAGGGCTCTCGCGATACAGAGTCTCTGCTGCTGTCCGCCTGACATGCCCAGGGCGCTGGTCTTCAGACGATCCTTTGTTTCATCCCAGATAGCCGCGTTGCGGAGGGATTTCTCTACGATGTCATCCAGCTTCGCCTTGCTGCGGATACCATGGGTTCTCGGTCCATAGGCAATATTGTCATAAATGCTCATAGGGAAGGGGTTCGGCTTCTGGAACACCATACCTACCCGTTTTCTCAAAAGGTTCACATCCATGCCATTGTAGATGTCCTGCCCTTCCAGCGTCACCTTTCCGGTGATTCTGCAGCCCTCAACCAGATCATTCATCCGGTTCAGAGTCTTTAAGAATGTGGACTTACCGCAGCCGGAAGGTCCGATAAAGGCCGTAATCTCATTGGCCTGTATTTCCATATTTATGTTTTTGAGAGCCTGAAAATCTCCGTAAAACAGATCCAGATTCTCGATTTGCATGATACTCATTCTATTTTACTCCCATCTGTCCTGCAGTGCATGAGATGTTCCTTCTCAGGCTCCTGTCTTTTGTCTTAATTTCTTCGCTACAAAGCTGGAAAGCGCGTTGATTCCGATGACGACCACCAGCAGTACCACGGCTGTGGCGGAGGCCTCGTTTACATGAAGGGCTTCGCTTGTCAGCACGTACATATGAAGCGCCAGGGTACGGCCGGAATCCATCGGCCCGGCATATTTGGCTACGGTACCGGAGGTGTACATCAGAGCCGCCGTCTCGCCCACGATACGGCCGATGCCCAGGATGACGCCCGCCAGGATTCCCGGTATCGCGCTGGGAAGCACGATGCGGAACACGGTGCGCAGCTTTCCGGCTCCCAGTCCGAAGCTTCCTTCCCGGTAAGAATCCGGCACCGCCAGCAGGGCTTCCTCCGTAGTACGCATAATCAGCGGCAGAATCATGATAGCCAGGGTAAAGGCGCCTGACAGCATGGAGTAGCTCCATTTCAGGGTCGTCACAAAGAACAGCATACCGAACAGGCCGTATACGATAGAAGGAATACCAGAAAGCGTCTCCGCCGTCACGCGAACCACGCTGACCAGCTTATTTCCCTTCTTCGCGTATTCTACCAGGTAAATAGCCGCAAAGATTCCAAAGGGCACCGCCAGCAGGAGGGACATCAGAATCATCAGCAGCGTATTGACCACCGCAGGCATCAGAGATACGTTGTCTGAATTATATTCCAGCGCAAACAGGGACGGCGTCAGATAGGGGACGCCTCTCACCAGGATATACGCAATCAGGAACACAAGCACCGCAAAGGTAATGAGGGCTGCCAGCATCACCAGAAGGAACAAAATCAGGGAGCCTGGATGCTTGAAGTAGGCGCGCAGTTTGTCGCCTGCGCTCTGTCTGTTAATCGCCTGCATTTTGTCCCCTCCTCAATAATGATACGCTTAAGTTGATAATCAGGATGAACACAAAGAGCACCACGGCTGTAGCAATCAGCGCCTCTCTGTGAAGCCCTGTGGCGTAGCCCATCTCCAGCACGATATTCGCGGTCAGGGTACGCACGCCCTTTAAGAGGCTGGTCGGCATCGCCGTCTGGTTGCCGGCAATCATGATGACCGCCATGGTCTCGCCGATTGCGCGCCCGATTCCCAAAACCACTCCGGTCAGCACGCCGGACTTGGCCGCGGGAAGCATGACGGTGAAAATCGTCCGTTCCTTGGTCGCTCCCAGGGCGAGGGCTCCTTCATAGTAGGTTCTCGTAACGCTTCTGAGGGCAGACTCTGTCGTTCCGATGATCGTCGGCAGAATCATGATTCCCAGCAGAATGCAGGCAGTCAGCATGACGTTTCCCTTGCTGCCCGTAGTCTCACGGATAAAAGGAACCAGAACCAGCATACCGAAGAAACCGTATACGACGGAAGGAATTCCGGCCAGAAGCTCGGTGGCGGCCTTTAAGGGCCGGTAAATCTTCGCCGGGCAGTACTCCGCCATGAAGATGGAGGTCAGAATTCCTATGGGAACTCCGATGACGATCGCTCCGGCCGTCACATAAATACTTCCCAGGATAAAGGGAAAGATTCCATATAAATCATTGGCAGGCCTCCAGGTTTTACCCAGAAGGAAATCAAGAGGCCCGATTTCCGCTATAGCAGGAAGTCCGTTTGCAAACAGGAAAATGCAAATCAGGGCTACCGCTAAGATAGAGGTGCAGGCGGCTATAAAAAACACCGCCTGCATTCCTTTTTCTTTCCAGTGACCGCTGAAAGCCTTTCCTGTTCTAGTTCCGGGTTCCTGGCTTTCCATCACTTTACTCATCTGTCTTACTCCTGTAATTACTGAACGTCAGCCCAGGTCGTCGTTGCTCCTGTGTAGATGCTCTGTACCTGCTCGGAGGTCAGTCCCTCAATCGGGTTCTCGTTGTTTACGATTACAGCGATACCATCCAGCGCAATCTGGGTTCCGGTCAGCTCTGCAGTCTCCTCTTCCTTCAGCTCACGGGAAGCCATTCCAATCTGGCAGGTTCCGTCGATAGCGGAGGTCATTCCGGAGGTGGAGTCTGTGGTCTGAATCTCAATGTTTACATCGCCGTTCAGAGCCATATAAGCCTCAGCCAGCTTCTCCATTACCGGAGATACGGAAGAGGAACCAGCAACTACGATGTCGCCGGATACGCTGCCGCCCTCGAATGCCGGAGCCGCGTCGTCGATGGTGATGTAGCCTTCCTCGCTTACGATTGCCTGTCCCTCAGCGCTCAGGATGTAGTTGATGAAATCCTGCGTGGTCTCGTCCGGAGTACCCTTGGTAGCGATGTTGAACGGTCTTGCTACCGCGTATGTACCGTCCTTTACGGTCTCCACAGAGGGAGCCACGCCGTCGATGGTCAGAGCCTTTACCGTCTCATTCATGGAACCAAGAGATACATAGCCGATAGCGTACGGATCTCCGGCTACGCCGGTCATCATAACGGAAGTGTTGTTGGTAATGGTAGCGTCCGGAGTAGTCATATCAACCTTCTCGCCGGACTCATCCTCCTGCTCGATTCCCATCAGCTCGATGAAAGCGCCTCTGGTTCCGGAGCCATCCTCACGGGAATATACGGAAATTGCTGCAGAAGTATCAAAATCACTTGCTGTCTCAGCCGCGTCTGCAGTCTCCTCAGTCTCAGCTGTGTCTGCAGTCTCGGTTGTTTCAGTTGTCTCAGTTGTCTCAGTCGTCGCTGCATCATTAGATCCGCCGCAGCCTGCCAGCATAGCAGCGCACAGAGTAACAGCTGTTAAAATGCTTACTACTTTCTTTTTCATAATTTCTTCTCCTTCTGGCCCGTGTCCTTGTGGGCCTGTTCTTCGTTTTCTTCCTCAGGGCTTTCTTTCCTGCCCTGCTTTTTTATCTTAAATTTCAAATGTTAAGTCTAAAAGCACATTTAGGTTAAGCTTATGTAAAGTAATCGTTATGTATTTGTTGATTTCCCCTGTCCCACTATGCTATAATAGGAATGTCGCCGGGTGACGGTTCCTGCTTATTTCTGTCGTCCGGGGAGCCCTCGAGCTTCTTATATAGAGGGAAGTCTTTTTATTTTTCTATATTTTTCGGAGGTCGTTATGGACTTATCTATGGAATACTTTCTTGCACAGGTGACATCCAATCCCCTGCTGCTGATAGCGGTCCTGCTCACGCTTGGCGTTATTCTCGTCAATGGATGGACGGACGCGCCGAACGCAATCGCCACCTGCGTGGTGACCCGGTGCATGCCTGTGAGAGCCGCTATTCTTATGGCCGCAGTCTTCAACTTTCTGGGCGTTTTCCTCATGAGTATACTGAACGCTACCGTAGCCGAGACCATCACAAAGATGGTGGACTTCGGTACCAATTCCCATGAGGCCATCGTCGCTTTAAGCGCCGCCCTCTTCGCCATCGTCGTATGGGCCGTTCTTGCCTGGTATTTCGGAATTCCTACAAGTGAAAGCCATGCGCTGATCGCGGGCCTGACCGGAGGAGCCATTGCTCTGCACGGCGGACTGGAAGGCGTCAACGGAAGCGAATGGATCAAAGTCATCTATGGTCTGGTCATCTCTGTAGTTATGGGCTTTGCCCTGGGCTTTTTCATCTGCAAATGCGTGGTTCTGATTTTCCGGAACGTGGAACGCCAGAAGACGGAAGGCTTTTTCCGGGGAGCTCAGATCTTTGGCGCCGCCTGTATGAGCTTCATGCACGGAGCGCAGGATGGACAGAAATTCATGGGCGTTATCCTGCTGTGCCTGCTTCTTGTAAACGGAAGCAGCCCGGGTACCGAAATCGCCGTGCAGATGCCCATCTGGCTGATGCTGCTCTGCTCTGTCGTCATGGGTCTGGGAACATCCATCGGCGGCAAAAAAATCATCAAATCCGTAGGCATGGATATGGTAAAACTGGAGAAATACCAGGGCTTTTCCGCTGATATCGCGGCTTCTCTTTCGCTGCTTTTCAGCTCTGTATTCGGCATCCCGGTATCTACCACCCACGCAAAGACCACAGCCATCATGGGCGTGGGCGCCGTAAAGCGTCTGTCCGCCATTAATTTCGGAGTGGTAAAGGACATGGGGCTGACCTGGATTCTGACCTTCCCGGGCTGCGGTTTTATCGGCTTTCTGATGACAAAGCTCTTTATGTGGCTGTTTTAAATTGTGAAGTCAACGAAACATCCCGCGCTGTCCGCGGGAATAAGTGATAAGTGAAATCATATTTTTTAAAATGAAAGGGAGAAACAATGGCAAACAAAGCAGATCGTCAGTATTTTGAAAATTTTATCGAAGCCTCCGACTACACCTGCCAGGCTTCCAAATACCTTGTAGAATGCCTGAACAACTTCAATCTGGACAACATCAAAGCCATGCTGGATACCATGCATGAGTTCGAGCACCAGGGCGATGACAAGCACCATGAAATGTCAGCCATGCTCGCCAAGGCCTTTGTCACCCCGGTAGACCGGGAAGATCTGGCCATGATCAGCCAGAGCATCGACGAGGTGCTGGACAAGCTGGAGGAAGTGCTGCAGCGCTTTTATGTGGACCAGATTCAGAAAATCATTCCGGACGCCATCACCTTTGCTGAAAAGCTCATGAACTGCTGCGAGCTCCTGAAGGGAATCATGGAAGAGTTCATCAATTTCAAAAAACCCGCCAAGCTCCATGAGATGGTCATCAAGCTGAATCAGATCGAGGAGGAGTGCGACGTCCTGTACCTGGAAGCCACCCTGAATATCCGGCAGCACTGCGCCGACGTCATCGACATTATCTCCTGGCGCGAAATCTTTGATTATATGGAAGACTGCGCCGACGCCTGCGAGCATGTGGGCAATTATGTAGAGCTGGTGGTGCTGAAGAACACCTGAGAAAATGTGAATTTTAAGAGACCTCTGCAATTTTCTATATCTCGTGTTCGGACGTCTCACGTACAGCTGTATGCTTCCGGACGGACTAAAAAACAGTCCGCCTGAATCATACAGCCGTTCGCGAGAAGCCGGGACACTGAGATAATAGAAAACCGCAGAGGTTTTTTACATTTCAGATTTTCTCCTCCAATCGCTAGCGGTAGGAGGTCTATATATGGACTATATCTAAGCCATATCTGATATTCCTGTTATTTCTTCTGTCTGTTTCTGCAAACTGTCGCGTATCCTGCACAAAATAATGCAATGATAATAATCGGAATGATTAGATAATTTCCAGAGGCGATCTCGTAATACAGAATTGGGGAATTCTCACCGGCTGTTCCCATTGATATGTAGCCTGTATAGATAAAATTCCATATTCCGTGGGCCGCCGCACAGGGCCAAAAGCTTCCGGTTCTGCTCCGTATCAGGCCCAAAAGCAGAGCAAGGGCGAAGATATAAAGCACTGTCAGAAGCATTTCTGCAGGCTCCTGCCTGTTCATAATGTGCAGCAGTGCAAAGACAATGCCCGGAATCAGAACAGCGGCCGTTCTCCCATATCGATCTTCAAAGTATTTGAACAGGACTCCTCTGAAAATCATTTCTTCTGCAATTCCTGCCCCGATTCCAAAGTCAATCAGCGCCCGTAGCAATGCAAACGGTATCTCATTCTGCGGAAGCAATCTCCAGTTTCCGGGGACCAATACTACCCTCAGCACTAGAATCACTCCCTGAAGACATATCGTCGTCACTCCCCAGGTTACCAAAGTATCTGCTTTGCATCCGGGCATCCCTTCCCTTCTGGGCATGCCCAGGACCCGTTTCATATATGTACCTGTCAAAACATATATAGCAATAAGATAAACACCGGTGCTGCACAGAAGATATACTATCGTCCCGGCCACGGTGTTTCCAAAAAGCAGGCGTACCAGTAACGCCCCCATCATTCCCAAAATCTCGGAAGCGTACAGAATCACCAGCCCCGCCAGAATATCCCGCACGCTTCTCAGCACCTTCATAAACAGACAATCCTTCCTATTATGTACTGCTTCTGTGTGCTCCCCCACAGCTTTCTCCGCTCCAGTGTAAAATACCCCGCAGCTTTCCATTATCCAAGTGTCCGGCTTCTCGCGGACATCTGTATGATTCAGACGGACTGCTTTTTAGTCCGTCCGGAAGCATATGGATGTCCGTGAGACGTCCGAACACCGGATATGGAAACTGCGGGGCCCCTTTTACACAAACTTATATCCCATTCCCCTCACCGTCTGGATGTACTGGGGATGATCCGGATCTTTCTCAATCTTCTTCCGGAGATTTCTCACATGTACATCCACCGTACGGGTTTCTCCGGAGTATTCATATCCCCAGATCAGCTCCAGAAGCTGCTCCCGGGTAAATACACGGTTGCGGTGGCTGGCCAGCAGATAGAGAAGCTCAAACTCTTTCAGAGAGAGCGTAATGGGATTCCCGTCTACAGTCACTTCCCGGGCCGTGTTATTGATCATCAAATCACCTACCAGAATTTTGTCCTCTGGCTGGGATTCTATCTTTTCCAGGGAGCTCCGGCGCAGCAGAGCCTTGACTCTTGCCAGAAGCTCACGGATTCCGAAGGGCTTGCTCAGATAGTCGTCCGCTCCCATTTCCAGGCCGAGAACTTTATCAATCTCCTCGCCCTTAGCAGTCAGCATAATCACGGGCATAGCTGTAAGCGCCGGGTCTGAGCGCATGGTTTTCAGGACCTCAATTCCATCTATTCCAGGCAGCATATAATCCAGGAGCACCAGATCCACCTGCATGGTTTTCATGATTGCAAGGCCCTTTTCTCCTGTCTCCGCCCGCAGCACCTCATATCCGCCTTTTTCCAGATTGTACTCAAGCAAATCCAGAATATGTTCTTCATCATCGATTGTCAGTATTACTTTTTTCGCCATAACCTATTTCCTTCCCTTTCAATAAGGCAGTTTCACTGTAAATTCCGTACCTACGCCGGGCTTGCTCGCCACTTCAATCGTTCCGTTGTACAGTTCCACAATGTGCTTTACAATCGAAAGTCCCAGACCGGTTCCTCCCTGAGCCTTTGATCTGCCCTTGTCTACCCGGTAAAACCGCTCAAAGATACGGTCAAGCTGTTCCTCCTCCATGCCGATGCCCGTATCCGAAACTTCTATTACCAGCTGGCTGACGGTACTCCTGCAGGTGATCGTCACCGCTCCGAATTCTGTGGCCTTCAGTCCATTGTCCACCAGATTGATCAGGAGCTGTTTCAATCGGTCACGGTTGCAGCTGTAAGGGCAGACTGACGAATCCGGATGAAAGATCAGACGCACATGCTCCTTCACCTTTGGCTGAAGGAGTTCAACCACTTCTGTAATTACCGCGTTTACATCACAAGGCTCCCGCTTTGTGTCCTTTTTGCTCTCTATTTCAGAGAGAAGCAGGGTGTCGCTGATCAGATTGCTCAGGCGGTCCGATTCAATCTCAATGATATCCAGAAATTTATGGGCGATTTTGGGATCTTCGATAGCTCCCGCCTTCAGCGTCTCCACAAATCCCTTGATGGAAGTCAGGGGCGTTTTAAGCTCATGGGTCACATTGGAGACAAATTCCCGGCGCATATTTTCTACCTTTTTCATGGCAAGCACATATTTTCGGAAATACATGCCAAGGAAAAAGATCAGCGCTGCCAGGATTACTACCGCCATAAGCGTAGATCTTACAAACTCATCATCCATGTCCTGCAGCTCCTGCAGCGGAATCGCTGTACGGATAACGCCCTGAAAATTTCCGCTTTCCACCGGAACAGCGCAATAACAGTAATCCACATCAAAAGTATCTGAACGCCGGATAATGCTGTTGCTGTCTCCCTGAAGGGCCTTCTGCACCTCTTCCCGATCCAGATGATTATCCATCAGTTCTCCGGCTCCGCGGGATTCTCCCAGTACGTTTCCTTCTTTATCAATTACAGTAATGCGGATGCCGTATTTTTCCGCATAACTGTCCGCAAACTGTTCGAAAGCGTTCCCACCGCTCTGTTCCGCACTCTGGCCGGCTACATCTTCCGCCAGAAACAAATCCTTCAGAAGCTCCGTCTGTGTCAGATAGCTTCTCTCACTGTGATGTTCCAGATACCTGAAACCATTGGTCCAGAATGCATATTCAAAAGCAAGCAGAGCTACCACTGCCGCAATTACATAGCCTATCAGAACCTTTTTCTTCAATATTATTACTCCTCTCCCTCATCTGCCACATAGCCCACAATATTATTGGCGTGATCCGAGATACGCTCAATGTTGCTGAGCATATCCAGGAAAAATACGCCTCTCGCGGCTGAGCACTCGTTTCTCGCCAGACGATCGATATGCTCGGTCCTCAGGTCCTCTTCCAGATCGTCTATCTCATCCTCAATCTGAATCACCTGCTGCACATACGCCATTCTTTCCGTCTCTCTGGCCAGTACGGCTGCCTTTACAGAATCAATCGTCAAAGCTGTAATTTTTTCGAATCCTTCCATTGCCATATCGGAAAAGCTTAAGCCTTCCTGTATCATTTTTTCTGCCAGTTCGGCAATATTGTCGCAGTGATCGCTGATCCGCTCTATATCGCTGACCGTATAGAACAAATCATTCACTACCAGACGCTGGTGTTCTGTCAGAGAACCTTTGCTGATCTGAGCAAGATATTCTGCCATCTGCTTTTCATATTCATTCATAGTTTCTTCTATTTTGAAAGCTCTGTCCACTCGTTTCTGATTTCCGGTCCGCACCGCGTCAAAAGCTGTTTCCATATGGAGCAGAGCCATCTCTCCCATACGGACTACCTCCTTTACCGCTCCTTCCAGCGCAAAGGACGGTGATTCCAGAAGCCGCATGTCCAGATGGGGAAGCTCACAGCTGATATCCTCCAGCTCCTCCGCTTCTTCCTCCTTTTTCTCGTGATCCTTTACCAGAATTCCCGAGAGCTTTACCAGCTGGTTGCCGAAAGGATACAAAAAGGCAGTATTCAAGATATTAAACACCGTGTGAAATACGGAAATGCCCACGCTGTTCACTTCTGAAGCAGCCCAGGTCCTGTCCAATGAAAATATCAAAAACATTCCGGCACCAAATACCACTGCCCCGATAGCGTTAAAAAGCAGATGAATGACAGCTGCTCTCTTTGCCGTTCTGTTAGCCCCAAGGCTGGACAGAAGAGCTGTCACACATGTCCCGATATTCTGCCCCAGCGTAATAAAAACCGCAGAGCTCCAGTTCACCACGCCGTTGGCCGCCAGTGTCTGCAGAATTCCCACAGAAGCCGATGAGCTCTGAATCACAGCCGTAACCACCAGTCCGGTAAGGATTCCGAGAATCGGGTTGCTGCCCAGAATGCGGAAAGCCTCCGAAAACACAGGGGCTTCCCGGTAAGGCGTTATGGAATCTGACATAAAACTCAATCCCACAAAGAGTACGCCAAAACCTGTCAGGATTTCACTTATATCTTTTATTTTCTCCTTCTTGGAAAAGAGAAACAGAAACGCTCCGATTCCGATTAAAAGCGGAGCAAAGAACTCCGGCTTGAACACAGCCCCCCATTCGCTCATGGAGACCAGCCACGCGGTGATCGTGGTTCCGATATTGGCGCCCATGATCACGCCCACTGCCTGAACCAGTGTCATCAGTCCCGCGTTTACAAAGCCGACTACCATAACTGTGGTGGCAGAACTGCTCTGGACAATTGCCGTCACTCCTGCTCCCACAAGAATTCCCATCAGTCTGTTTCTGGTGAGAAACTCCAGAAGGTGCTTCATCCGGTTTCCGGCAGACTTCTGCAGGCCGTCAGCCATCACATTCATGCCGTATAAAAACATTCCAAGACCGCCTACAAAGCGGAACAACATTTCTATATGTTCCATGTCAAATCTCCTCCGTAGTATTATAGTCTCTCATGTTAAGTACATTATCAAGCTTACGTAAAGTTTAATCGTATTTTTTGTAAAGTTCTTGTAAACCAACGGCATCCCGCTGCTGTCCCCTTGCCCTTGTCATTCTACGGAAGAAACAGGAATCTCTTGTTCATATTTTATTCATATATCTTTCAAAAATCGTTAAACAGATAATCACACCTCATTCATTTTCCTCCCATATAATAAGACCATAAGATAAAGGAAAAAGCAATACCCCTTAAATAAGCCAATTACCTTTTTTGAATAAACTTTTTCATAATAAATGCCAGGCAGAGCAGCTGCCTGGCATCCTCCCATTTTACAGGGCAATGAGCAGAGCAGAGACATAAGAAAGGACGGATGACATGCTTGCATGGCAGACGTCTCTTTTTTATGGCTCTATTCAGCGAAGCCGATAAGCGAGATGCAGCGACTCTATCCCTTCCCCTCTTCTTCCCTCTCCAGGGAGCGGAATCGAGCTTAGCTCTGCTCATTGCCCGTCCGTCCCCAGGCAGAGCAGAAAAATGAGAACAGGGTGGAGGGACCGACATCTCTTTTTTTACTACACTTTTTTACTGCTCTATTCTCTCTTCCCAGTCTTCCCCGTAAAGCTCCTCCATGGTATACACCTTCACTACTGATTTATCCTCCACGTCCTTATACGCCGGCCACATAATCTTCACTACACAGAACAGCGCGCATCCGGCAATCCACAGGCATACCAACACCGTTCCCACAGCGAGGATTTTTCGAATCACAGCGCCTGCACACTGCTCGATCCAGCGCAGCAGATCATACAGTCCCCGGGTAATATAGTACATAAAAGGAATCAGCATCGGCATACTGTACCGCCCCTGGGGCTGGTAATCTGTCGCATAGGAATACCAGAAATTCAGCACATTGGGAACGATAACCGCTATCAGAAGCCCAAGATGCCAAAACAGCTTTCTGCAGTCTGCCGCTGTTCCGCGTTTCCTGCGGCGGATGCGCCCCGCCGCCTCCGCCAGCAGTCCAATAATTCCCGCCGCAAAAATCATACCGTAGCCTGCGTACATCCACCAGCGGAGAGCATACCAGAGCGGCCCCAGAACGCCAATAAAGCTTTTGATCACAGAAATCACAAAATCCGAGCGGAACAGCATATACAGCATGGAATGGCCCTGGTTCTGATAGGTCTGTCTGTTAGAAGGCTTCAGAATATCCATCGCATACTGCTCTGCGTATTCGTTCTGAGTCTTCAATCCCAGAATATCTCCATCATACAGGAAATAATTCCGCACAAACCACCAGCCCGACAGAATCAGCACGACCGCCAGAATCAGAATTCCCTTTTTCCAGAATTCTTTCCAGCAGTGTTCTCCTCTTCTGTTTTTCTCCAGATAATACCCGAAAAATACGACAGCGCCTGTGATCAGGAAGCCATACGCATTATAATAGGAAAGAATACAGATAGAAAAGCTGACAGCCAGCTTCAGGCAGGTGGGAACAGAAAAGCCATCCTCCATTCCCCTCAAGAGATACCATACAATCATGGCCGTCGCCATAAGGGCCATGGAATCGCAGTTCAGATAGGTGAACAGAAACGCGGCCTGAGGCAGGCACACTGTCAAAAGAGTAAACAGCCACTGAACTGCCGGACGGCCAAAGAGTTTTCTGGCGATTGCCCTTACATATCCCGCAAATACGAGACCGCAGAGAACGCTGCACAGTCTTCCCGCGAACAGAAGAGAAAAAGCATCCGATGTGAACAGCATTGCCGCGCGCACAAACAGCGCCTCGGCAATCTGCGGCAGAATCGGACGGAACCCATAGGTAAACCCCCAGGAATAGTCCATAATCTCCTGCTGATACCCTGTGGGCAGTTTTCCATATTCTACAATGTACTCTACAATCCGGGAACGCATATATTCATCCGGCCCCTCATTGAAGGGCAGAATCCAGGCCCAGGAAAGCCATATAAGCAGGATAAATGCAAAAAACAATATCTCCAGCCATTTTTCTTTCGTTATCTTTTTCATTTGCAGTCTGATTTCCTTCGCATAAAATCTGTCTGCTTTATTATAACAATTTGAAGGGGGAAACACAAGAATAACCGGTTTGATTCGGCCTGTCTGTCAGCCATTCGATTCGACTCGTCCGGCTGCGCCGGGAAAGCGCAGCCATAAGGTCGAATTAGATTCGCGGCTCGTGCCGCCAAAATAAAAGGGAGAGATAGGGCCTGGTGCCCCAAATATAGAAAAAAAGGCGTCACCACGGGAATTGGTAACGCCTTTGTTATCATTAGTAATTTGTATGTATTATCTTTTGTTGACTTTATTCTAATACGCTTTTATCGAAAAGTCAATGCACTTGTCTGTCGAAAATGCTGTCACTTTTTGGCACTTCTTCTCCATTCTGCACAAATACCGTCTTATCCCAGTATCAGCTTCGCGCAGCCATAGATTCCGGCGTCGTTGCCAAGCTCTGCCAGGGCAAAGGGCGTATCCTTCGCAGACTTAAACGCGCAGGGCTTATAATATTTCTGCACATACTCCAGAAGAACCGGACCGGCCTTTGACACGCCTCCGCCGATTACGATGATCTCCGGATCAAGAACTGCCGTCATACCGGCCACTGCTTTGCCGAGATACCGGCCGAAACGCTCTGCCACCTGAACTGCCAAAGCGTCCCCCTCCTTTACCGAATCAAAGACCAGCTTCGCTGACATCTCCTGACCGCGCATGATGGAAGGCGCGTCGCTTTCTTCCAGGATCTTTCTTCCCAGCCTTGCGATTCCCGTCGCGGAAGCGAACTGCTCCAGACAGCCCTGATTGCCGCAGCCGCAGCATTCCTCAATCTCATCATCCACATGAATATGACCGATCTCGCCGCCCGCTCCGTGGGCGCCCGTCAGGATCTTGCCATCCACTACGATTCCGCCGCCCACTCCGGTTCCAAGCGTGATCAACAGTACGTTGGTATGGCCTTTTCCGCCGCCCAGCCACATCTCGCCCAGGGCCGCCACATTGGCATCGTTCCCGGCTTTGGAAGGAAGCCCTGTCATCTCTGTCAGTTCTTTTGTCACTTCCTTATAGCCCCAGCCCAGGTTTGCCGTGTGAGGCACAATTCCATCCTCGGAAATGGGTCCCGGCACATCCACGCCGACTCCTGCGATTTCCTCCATCTTCAGGCCATGCTCCTGAATCTTTTCCCGGATAGAAGCCGCCATGTCCGGAAGAATCGCAGCTCCCTCATTCTCCGTCCGGGTCGGAATTTCCCATTTGTCCAGAACAATTCCATCCTGATCAAAGAGTCCGAACTTGACTGTAGTTCCTCCGATGTCGGCTCCAAAACAGTATTTTTTCATACCTTTCCACCCCTTGTCCCTGCAGCCTGCTACAGAGTATTTTTATTTTCCGCATCTGTGATCCGGCAGCATAACCAGAACCGCAGTGCTCTTCTATTTCTTTCTGGCCATGCTTTCCTGCACCCGGCGGTACAGCTCCTGGGCCGCATTGTAACCCATCTTCTTCTGCCTGTGGTTGACAGCTGCCGTCTCCACGATAATAGCCAGGTTCCGGCCCGGACGAACCGGCAGAGAGTGGCATACGACCTTGTTTCCAAGGAATTCCGTATATTCCTCCTGAAGTCCCAGACGGTCGTAGTCCTTGTCCTTATCCCAGTCTTCCAGCTTGATCACCATATCGATCTGCTGGGTTTCCTTCACGCATTCCACACCGAACAGAGTCTTTACATCCACGATTCCGATGCCGCGCAGCTCGATAAAGTGCTTGGTAATCTCCGGAGAGCGGCCTACCAGCGTGTCGTCGCTGACCTTGTGAATCTCCACCACATCGTCTGTCACAAGGCGGTGTCCCCTCTTAATCAGCTCCAGAGCCGCCTCGCTCTTTCCGATTCCGCTCTCGCCCATGATCAGCACGCCTTCGCCGTATACATCCACCAGCACGCCGTGAATGGAAATACGGGGAGCCAGCTGCACGTTCAGCCAATTAATAATCGCCGCCATGAAATTCGATGTAGTCTTATCCGCAAGAAAAACGGGAACCCGGTACTGATTTGCCAGCTCCAGCGCTCTGGGCTCCGGTCTTGTCTTTGAAGTGTAAATCACACAGGGAATGCCGCTGGAGAAAAACTTCTGATAGATAGGCTCCTTCTCTTCATCACTTCTGCTCTGCAGATAAGTATACTCGACGAACCCGACAATCTGCACCCGCTCCGAAGCAAAGTGCGCAAAGTATCCGGACAGCTGCAGTGCCGGACGGTTGATCTCCGGCGAAGCCAGCTTCATATCTGTGATATCGATATCAGGCGTAAGATTCTTCAGATTCAGCTTTTCTACCATCTTGGTCATTTCTACTGTCAATACGCTTGCCATAATCGTTCCTTTCTCAGAAATTCCTGTCGAAATATTCCGTAACTGTTCAGTACCTTCGCAGTTACGATTCGCAGGCCCATGAAAATCAGCTTCGCTGATGGGGACTGCTCACACCTGAATCACTTTCTTACGGCCTCATCAGCAAGTGATTCGGCCTATACTGAACAGTTACAATATTTCTTTCATTTTATCATACCCGCCATAAAAGTTGCAAGGCCAGGCGGGAAAATATGACAGCCTCAGTGAAAAAATTTCCACACTTTTTCCGCTGCGGCCCGGTTCATGGACGGCACCGCCGCCAGCGCCTCCACATCCGCCTCACGGATGGCCTCCAGGGACTGGAACTGGCGCATCAGCGCCTTTCTCCTGGAAGGACCGATGCCTTCGATATCATCCAGTACCGAATGTACCTGTTCTTTACTGCGCAGGGAACGGTGATATTCGATGGCAAACCGGTGGGCTTCGTCCTGGATTCTTGTAATCAGCCGGAAGCCTTCCGAATTCCGGTCAATCGGAATCTCTGCATTATTATAATAAAGTCCTCTGGTCCGGTGGTTGTCGTCCTTCACCATACCGCAGACCGGAATATCAAGCCCCAGCTCATCCAGCACCTGAAGAGCCACATTGACCTGTCCTTTTCCGCCGTCCATCATCAGCAGGTCCGGAAATTTCGTAAAGCTTCCCAGCTCCTCCGGCATCTCTTTATCCTGAAGCTCTTTTCCTTCTTCCAGCCCGTGCCGGAACCGCCTGGTCAGCACCTCGTGCATACTGGCATAATCATCCGGCCCTTTCACCGTACGGATTTTAAATTTGCGGTAATCGCTGCGCTTTGGTTTTCCCCGCTCGTACACCACCATGGAGCCTACCGACTCAAAACCGTTTGTATTGGAAATATCAAAGGCTTCCACACGGCTGATCCCTGACAGTCCCAAAAGGGAAGCGATTTCCTTCATAGCCCCGATCGTGCGCCCTTCTTCTCTCTTGATTTTCTCCTTATCCTGACTCAGTACCAGAGCCGCGTTTTTCCTGGCCAGCTCCACCAGTTTCTCCTTCGCTCCGATTTTCGGGACACGCAGATAGACCCTGTGCCCGCGCCTTGCGGTCAGCCACTGCTCTATCAGCTCCTGATCGTCTATGGCCTCCTGAATCATCAGCTCTCTGGGAATGTAGGGCGTTCCCGCATAAAACTGCTTGATAAAGCTTCCCAGTATCTCTTTTGTGGGCTCTCCCTCTGAGGTTCGCAGATAAAAATGGTCGCGGCCGATCAGCCGCCCGTCCCGGATAAAAAAGACCTGCACGACTGCGTCCTCTCCGTCCACAGCCATGGCAATGATATCCTTGTCCTCCATATCACTGTTGGTAATTTTCTGCTTCTGGGCAATCTGCTTCACGCTGTTCAGAAGCTCCCGATATTCGATGGCCTTTTCAAACTCCATGGCGTCCGAGGCCGCCTTCATCTTCTCTTCCAGCTCCTTCAGAAGCGGGCCGTAGTTTCCATTCAGAAATTCCAGGGCCTTTCCCACATTTTCCGCATACTGCTCTTTGGAAATATAGCCCTGGCAGGGGGCTGCGCACTGCTTAATATGATAATTCAGGCAGGGCCTCTCTTTTCCCATGTCTTTCGGCAGATTCCGGCTGCAGGTACGAATCTGGTAAAGCTTGTGAATCAGCTCAATCGTATCCTTCACCGCGCCCGCGCTGGTATAAGGCCCGTAATATTTCGCCTTGTCCTTCTTCAGCTGCCTGGAAAAAAGCACCCGGGGATAATCCTCATTTACCGTCACCTTGATATACGGATACGTCTTGTCATCCATAAGCATGGTATTATACTTGGGCCTGTGCTCCTTGATCAGATTGCACTCCAGAACCAGAGCCTCCAGCTCAGAATCCGTGACGATATATTCAAACCTGGAAATGTGGGTCACCATCTGATCAATCTTTACGCCCTTGTTGCGGCTGGACTGAAAATACTGGCGCACCCTGTTTTTCAGGGAAATGGCCTTGCCTACATAAATAATGGCGTCTTTTTCATCGTGCATCAGATAGACGCCGGGCCGGGCCGGGAGCTTTTTCAGTTCTTCTTCTATGTCAAACATATATGTCAATCCTTCCTGTTTTTCGAAAACACGCCGGATACGTCCGTTTTCTCAAGGATGATTATATACTATTTCGGGCCGGAAATCCATACGAAGGGAAAGAACACTGTTGTTATCTTGAAATAACCACAGTGTTCTTTCCCCGACTGCCTATTATAAACATTATCCGTCTATATGAATATCAAGAGAGGTTTCTATTCCTGCCAGACATTCCTCTACCAGCTTTTTATCCAGCATATTCATACCCGGATTCCAGTAATCCATTCCCAGGTATAGATATTTGTTGGCAGCATACCGGTGATAGGGAAGAAAATCTATTTCTTTCACCTTCATCTTTTCCGCAAATCGAATGACATCTGTAAGAGCCTCCCTGTCAAAATTAAACTCCGGAATCACAGGCACGCGGATAATCACTTCTTTCCCTGCCACACACAGCCATTCGCAGTTTTCCATAATCCGTTCACATCCGCCACCCGTATAATGCAGGTGCTTTTCACTGTCTGTATGCTTGATGTCGTAAAGGAATAAATCCATCCACGGCAGTATTCGTTCAAAATTTTCCCACGGTACATTCCCACAGGTTTCTATTGCCGTGCCAATCCTGTTTTCTTTACAAAGCCGCAATATCTTTTCCAGAAATTCTGCCTGCAGCAATGCCTCTCCACCACTAAATGTCACACCTCCACCTGTACGCTCATAAAAGCTTTGGTCCTTTTTCAACTCCTCCAATAGTTGTTCCGGAGACATCCTGGAATCTCTCAGATATTTTGCTTCCGCATAACAAACTTCTGCACAGGCTCCGCATCCAGTACACCGGCTGCGATCTACTGTTATATCTCCCAGCGTACCAGAAGCTTCATTAGGGCATACCCGTACACATTCGCCGCAGCCAATGCAAAGCTGAGGATTAAACATCAAAACAGGCTCCGGCAGCATAGCCTCCGGATTACAGCACCAACGACAGCGCAGACTGCATCCTTTCAGAAAGACTACTGTACGAATTCCCGGCCCATCATGGACAGAAAACCTCTGTATATTTGTGATCCTTCCTTCCATAATCAGTATCCCGTCAGGCTGGTTCGATCAATAATGTCATCCTGCACTTCCTTCCCCAGCGCCGTAAAGAAGGCACTGTATCCGGCCACCCGGACTACCAGACCTCGGTATTCCTCAGGATGTTTCTGAGCATTCAGGAGATCTTCTTTGGTTACCACATTAAACTGTGTTTCCCAGACGCCACAATCACAGATACTCCGCATATATTCACCAAACACCTGGTCGCAACCCTGTCCTTTGAAAATAGAGGGATGCAGAAGCTGGTTCAGCACAGAACCATGTCCCGCACGAACATTGCAGAGTTTTCCAGCCGATTTGAAAATAGCCGTAGCCCCCATCTTGTCATCCCCGTGCGTAGGCGACACGCCTCCGTCATTCAGCGGATCTCCTGCATGACGGCCATTAGGCGTAGCCGCTGTATGCTTTCCGTTTGGCACGTTAGCTGTCAGATAATAAATTCCGGCAGTAAAAATCCCACCTCGGGCATTTTTCCGTCCCTCCAGCGCATCGCAAAATACCGAAATAGCAAAATTACTCATAGAATCAGCTTCATCCATATCATTTCCATATTTAGGTGCCCGATTTTTCAACATCATACGCAAAGGCTCTTTCCCTTTGAAATCTGTCCGCAGCGCTTCTAACAGTTCTTTCATACTTAAAGACTTTTCATCAAAAACAAATTTTTTGATTGCCATCAGAGAATCGCCAACGGTGATTGGTCCTACGCCAAGAGGAGACGTAAAGTTATACACAGCTCCTCCTTCTTCGAAGTCTTTCCCTTTTTCGATACACCCTTCAATGACCGAAGAGCAGAAAGGAAGACGCAGATACATCTTATGACACATATCAATCACCCGATCATATTTCACGAGAATATCTGTAAAATAATTTACCTGCTCCCGGTACGCATCTTCCACTTCTTCCATAGATGTAAAAGTAGAGGCATCCCCTGTATGCGGTCCCATCTGCTGCCCTGTCAGCATACATCTGCCATCGTTTAATGCCAGCTCCAGACATTTGGAAAGATTGATATGTCCGCTGTTTCCCCAACTGTTGGTCTTTCCGTCTACTACAGGCTCACTGCAGCCCAGGAAACTGAAATTCCAAGCATCTTCATCCGCTATTCCAATTCTCTTTACTGCTTCTGTAATCAGCACATCATTGTATATTTTGACCTTGTTCAGCCCCATTTTTACATTTCGGATCACTTCGTCAATCAGCCGCTGCGAGGTATTTCTGTGAATACGTACCGCAATGTCTGGCTGTGCAAGAGCAATTCTCCGATCAGCTTCCAGCACAAGGATCGAGATATCATTCGTAATATCGCTTCCATCAGCCAGTGTTCCCCCAATGGTAATGGTCTGTCCATGAGCCGGCCCCGTATTAACCGCCGTGGACTCATTGGATGAAATCTTGTCAATTTCTCCCAGCTTCAGATACAGGCACTCCATCAGTTCCAGAGCTTCCTCATGGCTCAGATGCCCATTTTCCTGATCTGCTTTATAGAATGGATACAGAAATTTATCCATTCTTCCTATGCTGATAGCAAGGCCATTTCCCTCCATCTGAATAGAAAGCTGTACAAAATACAAAAACTGCAGTGCCTCCCAATACGATTTCGCTGGACTTGCCGGCACATGCGCACAATTTTCAGCTATCTGAAGCAATTCCTTTTTTCTCTGTGTATCCGTCTCTTTTTCTGCCATTTCCAGAGCCAGACTGGAAAATCTCTGTGCATAGAGAATTACGGCCTGCATGGCTTCGATACAGGACTTATAAAATTCTCTTTTTTCCACATAATCATCTTGTTCCAGATCGAGATCCGCCATTCTCTTTCTGCAATCTGCTATCATTTTCTCAAATCCGGTGTTTAAAAGTCTCTCATAATCTGGTACCAGATGTCCTGGTGATTTGGAAGAATAACTGGCATTGTATACCACACCCAAATCTATCACCTGCTGAAGTTCTTTGGGAATACAGGTTTCTATACGCTCGTCCAGCGCCTTTCCTTCCCAATATTCCAGGCATTCACGCATAGTCGCCTTCTGTTCTTCTGTAATAGCAAACTGATCTCCCGGCCTGGTCGCAAAATCATCCATCTGTCTGGAGATCCATCCTGCTGCATACTCCGGAAACAAAGGTGTGCTTCTTACCTTCTGCGTATGACATCCTACAATCAACTCATTCTCATGAATGGCAATTGTCATATGCTCCAGAACATGCCTAAGAGCCAGAGCCTTCTTCATCGGCTCCGATTTATCCTCATTCATCCGATAACTTTCTGTAACAAGGACTGCGCGCTCTGTATCTGCGGCTCTGGTCGCATTTAAAAAGGCATTTCTTAATTCTGTAATCCGATCCTTCATGTTTGCTCCTCCTTCCTTTCTATCTTCATTATAGGCAAACAGTTTTTCAGCGAAAAGTCACAATCCCGCCCGGAAAAAGGGCAGGCTTTTGCCCGTTTTCTCTCTTCCTGCAGACTCTGATGTCAAAAAAGAAAAGTCCTGCAAAGATTTTAACTGTCTTAACAGGACCTTTCCCTTATCTCAGTTCTTTCTTAACCGCTTACAGCTCTCTTACCACTGTGCAGGCAGATAATCTTCTACATTATCCGCATTGATAACTGCCGGAGCCATAAATACATAATCATCAATTTCTTCACCATTAAACCACTTTGCTGCAAGCAGAACCGGAAGCGCACCATCCTGCATCGGAGGCTGATTGGTACCGCAGGTCAGTTTTCCTTCCTGAATATAATTAAGTGCAATCTCACTGTTGTCAATTCCACCAATCAGGATATCACTTCTTCCTGCCGCCTCACATGCTTCAATCGAACCCGTTGCCTGTACGGTCGTCTCAGATGTGAAAATAACCTTCAGCTCATCTCCATATTTTGTAATCCAGTCAGAAACTACCTGTTTCACATTTTCCGCAGAATCTGTTCCCGGAGACTGAATATCCAGGCACACCATATCAGGGGCAATCTCTGCCAGTTTTGTAATAACGCCATAAGCGCGGGCATAATATGCAGAACCGCCAGGATTATGGGTAATTACACAGTAGCCTCCTTCATAGCCGGCCTGCTCTGCCATGTATTCCGCCATCAGCTTGCTTTGATCCCAGTCAGCCGGTCCACAGAAACTCAAAAGATACTGGAATCCTTCATTGCTGGGCATTACATTGGAACCAATAACCGGAATTCCTGCATCATACATTTTTCTGAGATGGGTTACAGACGTTTCCTGATCTACAGGCTTATAAATGATTAAATCCGGATGCTCATTAATCGCCTGATCCACCTGCTGGGTCTGAATATTGGCATCCCAGTTTGCAGACATCACTTCTACTTCCATACCAAAAATTTCACACGCCTGCTGTGTTGCTTCTACATACGCTGTGTGATATGGATGATCTCCATTTGACAACAGAATTATTTTCTTTCCGATACATCCGTCCGCAGGAGACTCCGGCTGCTCCAGCTTTTCAACCTGAGCATAAGGATACTCAAAATCATACCAGTGAAGCTCATCCGTTTCCGGTAAAGCATCCGGATCTTCCGGCCTTTCCGGAGCTTCCGGAATCAGTGTGTCAATAAACAGGGGGTTGCCTGCATTGTCTGTAGCCGACTGCCAGTCAATAGCCTTGCTTTTTGTCAGATTATCTTCTCCACTCTCTTCTGTCTCGGACACTTCTCCCGCGCTTTCCTCTGCCGCATTTTCAGCAGTATCAGCCGTCTGTTGTCCTCCGCAGCCTGCCAGCATACTCACCGCAAGTACAGATGCTGTGATAATACTTATCCACCTTCTCTTCATGTTGTAAAAACCTCCCTTTCTTTTTATAATGACTCTGTCGCCAGATTATCATTTCTTATTTTTCTTTCAGCAAATCGCTTTTAGATCCCAGCAGTTTATTCTTTCGATATAAGCTTACCGCTTCCATAAGTACCACAACGATCAGCACCAAACCATTTACAAAAATCTGCATTTCGTAGCCCAGTCTGAAACAGGTAAGTCCATTGTAAAGCGCCGTCAATGTCAACACTCCAAAAAAACTGTTCAACACACTTCCCTTACCTCCCGTCAGGCTTGCTCCACCCAGAACAGATGCCGCAATCAGCATATTCAACGGGCTGATTCCCATAGCTCCAATATCTGCCATGGCAGAAGCCAGATAGCAGGCATAAACAGCTCCACCCAGAGCTGCGAAACCGCCATTAATAGAAAAAGCCGATGTCAGATACCTGTCCGTCTTGATTCCCGCATACCAGGCTGATTCTATATTTCCGCCTACCAAATAAAAATTCTTTCCAATCACTGTCCAGTTCATAAAAATTTCCATTACAAGTACAATAATAATTGCAAGCAGTGCACGGTTTGGGAGCAGCGGAATCCATTTCGCATCCAGAAAGTCTGTCATAGCAAAATTCGTAATGGAACGGGTAGCCGCATTATTGGAATAGCTCACCAGTCCCTGTATCAGGGTAGACATTCCCAATGTGGCAATAAAAGAATTAATCTTTGCTTTTGTAACCAGAAGACCGTTTACAGTTCCCACCAGAACACCGGCGACTGTGGCGGCCAGAATCGCCAGTACGAAATTATCGGTTTTTTCTACTACATAAATGGCTAGGTTACCAGCCAGATTAATAATAGCCACAGTCGAAAGATCGAGATGTCCACAAATCAGTACAATCGTAAATCCAACTACTACAATGCCGTTCAGCATCGCCGTACCCAATATAACTCCAATATTATAAGCATTGAAAAAATTAGGCGCAAAGATGCTTAAAATCAGAAAAACAAGCAGAAAAATCCAGTAAATTCTCCGGGCATTCAAAGCTGCCCACACCTTTTTCCTATCTTTAACCATTGAGCGCCTCCAATTTCTTTGTCGTGTAATTGGTAAACCAGACAATGACAATGAAAACAATACCTGTAACTACATTCTGCAGAAAGCTGTTTAGTCCCAGCAGGGTCATGATATTGTTTAAAAGGCCAATAGCCAGTACGCCACCAAACACACCTGCAATACTTCCTCTTCCGCCATCCAGCACCATTCCACTTAAAACTACGGCGGTAATGGCTCTGAATTCATACCCGGTACCATAGTTATAACAGGCTGATATGGAAAGTGACGCAATAAAAAGTCCCGTAACTGCTGCCGCAATACCGCTTCCCACAAAAGAAAGCACGATAATTTTCAAGACATTAATTCCACTGTATTTTGCGACCTCTTCTGAACATCCCACCAGTTTGAACTGTCTTCCAATTCTGCTTCGCGAAATAAAAATATGAAGCACTGCCATCAGAAGTACCATGACGATGACTCCCAAAGGAATAAAACCAAATACACGATACCTGGATATCTGCTCAAAAAGTTCCACATTGCCTTCTTTAGGATAAATATTGGCACTTCCGAAGACCACGCGAATCAGTCCCGCAAACACAAAACTCATGGCAAGCGTCCAAACCACTGTGTTGATTCTGAACTTTCCAATTACCAGCCCATTCAAAGCACCTATCAGGACGCCACTGGCAAGTGTACAAAACAGCATGGGAAACATTCCAAATTTCAAAGTCAGTATTGATACAAAGCTTGCTACCGCAATCGTAGACGGTGTAGATAGATCCACACTCTGTCCACAGTAAGTAACAAGAGCCATTCCGCTGGCCAGTATTCCCAGATACGATACAGCATCCAGAATATTTACAAGATTTGTGAGGCTCAAAAACTTATCTGAGACCAAACATCCAGCAATCAGCAGAAAGAGCACAATCATATATGTTCCAAATTTCCCTATATATTCTAATCCACTTTTCTTTTTCATAATCCTGCCCCATCTCCATTTGCCAGCATCAGAAGGGATACCTCAGAACAGTTATCCTGTTCCTTATCAATAATTCCTCTCTGACATCCATGATATAAAATCAATACTCTGTCGGAAAGCCCTCCCACTTCCATCAGATCTGATGAAATGATAATTGCTGCATTTCCTTTATTTACATGACGCTTGACAGCCTCATGAATCATACTTTTCGCTCCCACATCCACTCCTCTTGTGGGCTCGTCAAGAATCAGAAGCTTCGGATTTGTCATCAGCCATTTCGCCAGAAGCACTTTCTGCTGGTTTCCTCCGGAAAGCTGCCCTGTTATTTTATCTGTGTTCGGCGGATTGACCTGAAGTTCTTCCATTAATTTTTTTACCTGTCCCGTCTCCTCTTTCTCTTTGTACCAGAATGTTTTACTCTGACTGACTGTTTTTGCACTTACAATATTTTCTCCAATGGGGAGATTCAACATCAATCCCTGAAGCTTTCGATCCTCAGACAGATAAGCAATATTTCTGCGGATAGCTTCTGAATAGCTTCGATTTTTAATCTTCTCACCCTGATAAAAAAGTTCTCCTTCATCCCAGACATCGATTCCCACCAGTGCTCTGGCCAGCTCACTTCGTCCTGCTCCGGAAAGGCCGCAGATTCCAAGGATTTCACCCTCGTGAACTTCAAAACTGATATTTTTGAAAAAACCATAGCGTGTCAGGCTTTTCGCCTGCAGAACAACTTCCCCCACATCCGCTTTTCTTTCCGCATAAAAATCCCGGATATCCTTTCCCACCATATTTCGGATCACAGCTTCCGAAGTCGTATCCTCTTTTTTGACTGTATCTACATGCTTTCCATCACGCATAGTTGTAATATAATCTGAAATTTCAAATACTTCACTTAAGAAATGTGAAATATATAGAACTGCAAGCCCCTGAGCCGTCAGCTCTCGAATGATTCCGAACAGTCTCTTTGCTTCATCTCTTGAAAGTGACGATGTAGGCTCATCCATGATCAGAATCCCCGGATTGCTTGAAAGTGCCTTTGCAATCTCCACCAACTGTGCTTCATGCTGGCTTAAAGATGATACCAAAGCATTCGGGCTTATATAATCCAGTCCTACCATTTTCAGGTATACTTTGGACTTTTCTATGAGAGTCTTTCTATCAAGAAAAATTCCCTTTTTTCTCGGCAAAGCTCCAGACATGATATTTTCAGCCACCGTAATCGGCCGGGCCAGTCCAAGTTCCTGATGAATAATGGCGATTCCACACTTTTTTGCTTTTGTGGGACTGTCAATCTTTATCTCTTCCCCATTTATAAAAATTTGTCCTTCATAATCCGGATATTCTCCTGCCAGCACTTTCATCAGTGTAGACTTTCCAGCTCCATTCTCTCCACAGACTGCATGTACCTCGCCCTTCTGCACCTGTATACTGATATCATTCACTGCCAGAAAAGAAGAAAAGCGTTTCACAATATGCTTCATCTCTAGAGCGTATGTTTCCTTTTCCATTCACCTTCTCCTTTCGTCATTTTATGACAATTTCATACTAACATATCTGTAATTGGTGAAAAAGTAACAAATGCTTCCCCTTATTTTTTGCATTTTTACACTTTTATCACAATTTATCACGCATTTCCCATATGCTTCAGCACATCCAGCACTCCTTCTGCTGCTTCTTCCTCATCCTCTCCCGATACACAGAGCTCTATCTGCTCTCCCGCATTTACTCCCAGTGCAAGGATACTGATACTTTTTTTTGCATCTGCTGTTTTTTCCTGATACCGGATGCTGATATCAGATTTAAATTTCCCTGCTTCCATAGACAGCAGATAAGACGGATGGGCATGAAGCCCTATATGATTTCTAATTTCTACAGTCCTTACAATCATTCTGATTCCTCCATTCAAATCTATTACTTTAATTAAATAAGCGCAGTAAAGCCGTTAAAATCAGCCCCAGAATCCCATACTCTGTCTCGCCCAGCGAAGCCCCATATAGTCCCATTCCCTCATTTAAGGACATAAACAAACTCAAAAGCAGGATCACTGCTATTCCTGATGCCGCCCCGGCCAGTATTGCACCGCGTTTTTCTCCCTGTACGTTTCCAAATACACCAGCTACACCACCGGCAAAATACAGGCTTGTAAAACCCGGCAGCGGTACAAAAGGAACTTTCAAGAATACAAGCCCAGATACCGTTACCACTCCAGTCAGTGCTGCTGCCAGAAAGCCAGCATGCCAGGCGCCCGGAGACCAGGATATTACTGCTGTAGAATCAAGCCCCACTACCAGTCCGGGGATCATTTCTTTACCCAGGTCCCAGAACATCTGAATAAACAGTCCAAGAAACATCCGCAGTCCCTGCATAATTGCTGTCAGAGCTGCACCATAGAGAAAAGCCTCAACCAGACATTCCTGCATTTCCGCCAGTTCTGGAAACCCCTGTAAAAAAGTCAATATAAAAGCTATGCAAAAAACAGTCAGCACTCCCATGGAGGTGATGTGCCCGGTATTTTTCCCTTTCTTATCAAACCGTTCCGACATTTTCCCCCTGCTGCATAATTTCCCAATTCCTGCCCCAAGAAGGGCAGCTCCCGCTGCGGAATTAGCCAGACTGACCGGCGACGCGGAGTGAAAGGGTTTTATAGCAGCAGCGCTGATTCGAACGCTGATATAAGCATAAATACCAGCCGCCGTGCCAGCCAGCAGAACTGCTCCGACAGACATTTCTCCCAGGAAAACTCGAATCAGAGACAAGCTCATCAGACTTAAAAACAAAAGATGATGCCCAGTCAAAAACAAATACCCTCGTCTTGTCCACTTTGCAAGCAGAAGATTCACCAAGAAGGCAATCAGGAAGGCTGTAAAACCCGCATTTCGACATTCCATCAAAAGCCAGGAACCAAAAATTTCTGTGTTTATCACGCCGCCATGAATCCCCAGAGAAAGGACCAGCTTTTCTTCCAGACCCCCCAAAACATTCAATGACAATCCTGCTCCCAGCAGAATCAGATACCATCCAATTACAAGTTTTACTATATTTTCTATAATTTCACCGGCTGTTTTTTTCTTTTTTAACAAATACAGAGCAGCCACAGCAGCCGGAATCCATGGTATTTCCAAAAATTTCTCTGCCATTTATACACCCCATCCATATTTATTAAAATAATCTTTCAGTTTTCTCTCTATTTCTTCCAGGTCCAGAATATCCTCTATGAACAGAATCTCTGCGTCACCTAACAGTGTCGTATCCGCTTCCAGTCCATAAGGAATAATATAGAGATCTGCCTGTTCCATTACTCCGCTTCCCAGATCACAGGGTACCACTTCGCAGGATATACCCAAATACTCCAGAACTTCCTCAAGTTTTATTTTTAGAGCAAAGCAAGTTCCAAGCCCACAGGTGCATAATGTCACTATTTTCATTTTTCCTCACCTCCCGGATATCTCTGACGCACAATTTCAAGAACTTTTTCAGGACTTTCTGCCTGATTAACCATACCAACCGCTTCTTTATCACTGATAAAGCGAATCAACTTGGACATTTCCCTCATATGCTCTTTTTTATCTGCTGTCGCAATGCAAATTACCAGTTTTACCGGATCATTGACTCTATTACCAAAATTAACCGGTTCTTTTAAGGTAGTCAGGCTAATGCAGGAATGGAGAACTCCCTCAGCAGAAAACGCATGTGGCAGCGCAATTCCTTTTGTGATAACAATATAAGGCCCCATTGTTTTCACATTATTCACCATACAGTCCACATACTCCGGTGTCACATATCCTTTTTCCACCAGAGGAACTGCGCTTTTCCGAATAGCTTCTTCCCAATTCGCCGCTTCCGCCTGTACCTGAATCTCATTTATCGAAAGACTGTCCAGAAGTTCCGGCCGCTTCTCATCCACGGGGAAAATTTCTGCCAGCCGTTTCCGCAGAGTCTCCCCGTCCCGAATTTCGCAGGTTTCCATAATCGCTTTCATAACCTTTGTATAAATACCTGATTCTGAAGATGTCCTTCCTCTTTTCCCGTTTCTGCTTAAAAATATGCGGATCTTTTTCAGATCATCCTCTGTCGGCAGCGTGTTAACCAGGATCACCGGAATGTTTTGGTGCTCAAAGGGTACTGTAGAAATAATAAAGTCCGGCCTGTATTCTGAAATCTGCCCGGAAGCATTCCGTACAGCTGTCGTTGCTGCGATTCGTATCTGCGGAAAATACTGTTTAATTCGTGCCGAAACAATTTTTGCTGTTCCTATCCCATTATTGCAGACAATGACTGTGCTGTAATTAATGCTGTTCCTCACATAACTACGCTCATCTGCCGCCAGAAAATGGAGCATCAGAAGCGCACTTTCCGTCTCCCGATCAATATCCGGATTCACTTCCGGGAACTGTTCCAGGCATCCTCTGATACAATGATACAAAACTGGATTTTCCGCTCTTATAGGTTTGATATTTTCACCATCCGTCTCATAGCATACAAAACTGTTCTCTATCAGCGACATCAAATGCTTTTGCAGACTGAGCCGAAGCTCAGAATCATTAAAATAGGGCTTCCCCGTCTTCCTGCTTACTTCCAGCAGAATATTTTCTGCCATGGCCAGAGACAGGCTCTCCGATTTTTCCTGATTCTCCAGATTAAATATGCGGTCGATCTCCAAAAGGATATAGGCAGCTTCCTCTTCTCCAAAATTCAATTTCTTTTCCTGTGACATTCCTGTAAAGTAGCTGCGAAGATACCCTGGAATATCTCTGCTCGTTTTTTCAGGTATGGGGTTCATTTTGAATTTTCTTTTTAACGCCAAAACGCTCAGAATCACAATCATGTAATACTGGGCGTCTGTTATGGAGGCTTTTTCTTTTTGTTCCGCAGACCGCAGGACATCCTCGCAAACGCAGATGCCCCTGTCTCCGGCTGTTTCTCTCCATTTTCTTTCAATAATAATGCTCTTGTTCGGATAAATATCTCTTAAAATCTCCCAGAGTTCCAGAGGAGTATATTTTTCCAGAAGGCTGTCTGTAATCAGCTCCCGAAGCTGTAGCTCCGAACCATTATATCTTAGACCTTTCTTCGTTCCGAGAAGCTGAATTCCTCTTTTTTCACAATCCTCCTTAACAAGATGTACATCGTCAATCACTGTTTTACGGCTGACAAACAAAGCCTGAGAAAGCTGATCATATGTCAGATAATCTTTGGTATCAAACAGCAGCAGTTTCAGGTACAGAATTCTTTCCTCTTTGGAAAATACATAGGTTTCCGTATTCATATCCATTATGCTTTTGCGAAATTCTTCCAGCTCCTGCTGTTCCATATCCAGCGTAATTCCATTTTTCCTGTCTCTTTTCAGCTGATGCAGGCCGCTGGTCTTTAGATAGTAATCTATCCGTTCCAGATTGTTTCGCACCGTGCGATTAGAGATTTCAAAATGTTCCGCCAGTTCTTCAATCGTTGCGCTCTTTTGTTTCTCTGCCAACATGGCCAGATAACTCAATATTTTTAAATCTTTTTGACTAACCATTCTTTATCCTCGATAAAATGTCATAATTTTCTTTGATATCTTCATACAGTTTCCGATAAAGCGCATAATACTTTTCATAGACTGCATGCCGTTCTAGATCTGGATAATGGATCTGTTCTACGTGAATAAAATCCTTTGCCACATCAAAGCTTTTAAATATACCGGAAGCCACTCCTGCATTAATCACATTTCCCATAGGTGCACCTTTAGCTTCTTTCATATAGCTCAGTTCCACATTCATAATATCTGAAGCGATCTGTCTCCAGAGAGCACTTTTGGAACCTCCTTCACTAACCAGAATGGGACTCTTAATCTCCAGATGATTTTCCTGCATAATCCTCAGACAGTGATAGACCGCATATACTCCGCCTTCCATCATAGCACGTACCCAATGACCTCGCGTATGAGAAAAGGACAGGCCAAATACCATTCCACGGGCATTCGGATTCCAGAGCGGTGTCCGTTCGCCGGATAAATAAGGCAATACAATAAGACCGTCTGAACCGGGGGCAACCACTTCCGCTTCTTCCGAAAAAATATCATAGATATCCTTTCCTTCCTCTTTTGCCCATTTATTTTCTTTCTGCGTAAAAGTATCCCGCAGATAACGCAAAAGTCCTCCACAGGTAGATGTTCCTGCCAGTGTTGTATATAAATTCTCCGAATCCGCCGTATGAATAATCGTGGTCAAACTCTGGGTAAACCTAGGCTCTCTATGTACCACACCAAGGGCTCCCGCTGTACCCATAACAAAGCTGGCGTCTCCCGGCTGTACGGAACCATTTCCCAGCCAGGCCGCATTACAGTCTACCGTTCCTGCGGCCACCAGAGTTCCTGGGCAAAGGCCACATTCAGCTGCCGCCTCTTTCGTCACTTCGCCCACAACCTCATGACAGGGCGCAAGCCGTGCCAATTTATCCGGGTCCATTTCCAATCGCTCAAGCATATCCGTTCGCCATTTTCTTTTTACAATATCAAAAACAATGCCCGTCAGAGAAGCATTTGAATAATCCGTTACAAATTTTCCTGTCAGTTTCATAGTAATAAAATTTGCCGGATTCAGCATTTTATATGTTTCCTTGTAAATATCCGGATTATGATTCTTCTCCCAGAGCAGCTTTACCGCCCCGCTGTGAGGATCAAGAGGATTGGCAGAAACCCGAAAAATTTCATCATCATCATAAATATTTCGTATAAACTCACATTCATCTACTGCCCGTCTATCCATCCAGATAGGACTGCGCTTTAACGGATTCCCTTTCCTGTCTACCAAAATACAACATGGAGAACAAGCACTAACACTAATTCCAGCCACCTCTGATGGCTTTACTTTTGACTGCCGCAGAATTTCCTGCATGTTTTTTTTGAACACTCTCCAGTAATCCTCCGGATCATGTTCAAACCATCCCGTTCTCGGTGAGTACAGAGGGTATTCTACATAGCAGCTTCCATAAACTTTGCCTTCTTCATCTGCTATTACCGCTTTTGCTCCGCTTGTTCCAATATCACACCCAATAAGAAATTTTCCCATTCTATCACCCGTCCATCAGATTCACATTTCGGCTTCTGCCGTCTTTTTTCTGTTTTCATTATAACTTTCTGATATTCTGATTAAAAGTCACAAAGTTTTCCGATAAACGTGCAGGCTTTTATCTTTCGAAAAGTTTTTAATTACATATAAAAGGTCTGCTCCTTTTACGTAGCAGACCTCTTCACATCTCTTACTATGTTTTTATTTCTGAACCTTCCCATCATAAATTACGGCCTGGAGTCCCAGTTCCTCATCCAGCAGCACAATATTGGCAATCTTTCCGGGCTCGAGACTTCCATACCTATCATCTATGCCGATGGATCTGGCGGAATTGACCGCCGCGCATTTTACTGCGCTTTCCAGAGGAATTCCCATCTTTTTCACAGCAGTCCTCAGGCAGTCCATCAGGTTCGTGGCAGAACCTGCGATGGTGCCGTCCGCCAGTGTGGCCAGATTTCCTTTTACCTTGACAGGCTGCCCGCCCAGGGAATAGTCTCCGTCTGTCAGTCCCGTGGCCATCATGCTGTCGCTGATCAGAATGACTCTGTCGTCGCCAAAGAGCCGGAATACCGCCCGTACCATAGTGGGGCAGATATGAATTCCATCTGTAATCAGCTCCACATCACAGTCCAGCGTATCGAATGCGGCTCCTGTCACGCCCGGTTCCCTGTGGGAAAATGGCGGCATGGCGTTGAACAGATGAGTTACATGGCTGGCTCCTCTTCGAAAAGCTTCCATAGACGTCTCATAATCCGCTGTGGTATGAGCCAGGCTGATAACAGCCTCCTCTTTCAGCTCATCGATAAACTCCATAGCTCCTTCCTCTTCCGGCGCAAGAGCAATCAGCTTATACAGCCCATCCGCCTCCTTCTGCAGACGGCGGAACATATCTGCATCCGGTTTTCGGATATAGAGGCCATTCTGAGCTCCTTTTTTCTTTTCGGATACAAAGGGCCCTTCCATATTGATTCCCACAAGCCGCGCGCCGGAAGCATTGTCATAGTTCGCTGCCGCCCGGCTGATCTGCATCAGCGTCTCTTCGGCCAAAGTCATAGTGGCGGGACAGATTTGCGTAATGCCCTGGGATAACTCATATTCTGCCAGAGCCTTTATCGCTTCCGGCGTTCCATCACTGAAATCATGGCCTACACATCCATGAAAATGGATATCTGTCAGACCTGGTATCGCGTAGGCTCCTTTTCCATCCAGAATCTCTTCCGATCCGGAATCCTGAGACATATCTGCAATCCTGCTGCCGTTTATATGTATTTCTCCCGCCTTAAATGCTCCGTCTTTCTGAAAGACCTTTACGTTCCTGATAATCATCGTCCGCTCTCCTTCCATTTGGAAAGCGCAGCTTTATCTGCCACCAGTGTCACATCCGGGTGGAACTGCAGAATCGAAGCCGGCACTTCCGGAGTCACAGGCCCTCCGAAGGCCTTTGCCGTAATTTCCGCTTTGTCTTCCCCGCTGACTACAATCAGAATCTTTTCTGCCTTCATAATACTTCCGATTCCCATCGTATAGGCCCGGCGGGGCACTTCATCAGCGCTGCTGAAGAATCTCTTGTTCGCCTCTATAGTACGCTCTGCCAATGTCACGCAGCTGGTCCCTTTTGAAAAATATTCGGATGGCTCATTAAAGCCTATGTGTCCGTCATGTCCAATTCCCAGCAGCTGCAGATCAACACCTCCTGCCTCCTCTATCACTCTGTCATAATCCCGGCAGGCCTTCCCGCTGTCTTCCTCGGCTCCATCAGGCACGTGGGTGTTTTCCAAGCGGATATTGATGCCGGAAAACAGATTCTGATTCATAAAATACCGGTAACTCTGGTCATTGTCCGGCTTCAGCCCCTTATATTCATCCAGATTCACTGTCTTAACATGTGAAAAATCCAGAATTCCTTCCCTGCACCAACGAATCAGCTGCTGGTAGGCTCCCACCGGCGTAGACCCAGTAGCCAGCCCCAGCACGCAGTCCGGTTTTGCAATTACCTGAGCCGCAAGAATCTCCGCCGCTTTTCTGCTCATTTCCTGATAACCTTCTGCTTCAATGATTTTCATGTTCTCTCTTCTTTCTACTCTTCACATTCCACTATATCGGAAGCTACAAAAGCCAGCACATCCTCTATAGCGTTTCTGCTTTCAAACAAAATCGTTTCCTGCTCCTCGTTTCCAAGAATAAACGTCATTAGCATCGGTACATTCATTCCGGAAATCAACCTGCTTCCTTCTTTTCCCATCAGCTTTTGAACTGCTACGTTACAGGGCGTACCACCCATCAGATCGCAGAAAACTGTAACCTCTCCGTAAGCAGACGCCTTTTCGTACGCGCTGTCAAACTTATCCGCAAATGCTTCCGGGCTGTCTGAGACTTCCAGACACGCCGTGAAAAGCTGCGGACACTCGCCGCACAGCATTTCTGCCGCTTCCTTCAACCCTTCCGCAAAACGTCCATGGCTGATAAGTAAAATGCCTCCCATATCACTTTCCTCCTAACTGCTGTCTTTCCCTGTTGTCAAAAATGCTTCACTCTGGATTCATACTTTTCATACAAGCTGTCGTTGTTGAAACCATCTACGTTCTGAGACGCAAATACCGGCAGCGGCTCTCCCTCAGCCGCAAGAATCTTTAATGCCTCTGTCACCACCGTATCCAGCAGAAAAATACTCGACAGTGAAGAACCCGGGCCCGTTTTTATGCCGCCTACTTCCATCAGGCTGTCTCCATCCGGCACGCCGTTGTCCATAACCAGATCCACGCACTCAAAAAGCCGCAGGCCGCTCGGATGACGACTGACCGTATTTTGAGACTGGTGGAGATTGGTAAGTGCCACCGTATAGATTCCTTCTTTTTTTGCTCTCATGGCCATTTCAATGGGTAGGGCATTTCTTCCGGAATTGGAAATGACAATCAGAATATCTCCGTCCCGGAAACAGTATCTGTCATAAATGATATCTGCCAGACCTGTAAGTTTCTCCAATGCTCCGGAGCGCCGGGCTCCGAAATTCGGAAGTGCGTCCGGGTCCAGCACTGCATCCACATTCGCCAGACCGCCGGCCCGGCAGAACAGCTCAATTCCAATCATATGGGAATGTCCCGTTCCGAACACATGGATGATATGATCGTTTTTGATGTTCTCTGCAAATTTCTCCGCCAGAAGACGGATCTTATCTTTTTCCGAGTCGTGTACTTTCTGAAAAAGCTCCTCGACCTGGTTCATAAATTCGAACTCGTACATAAAAACTCCTTATTTATTCGGAAGCGTCCAGAAGTTCCATAAAATCCACCTCCGGATCAGTCGGAACCAACTGAGATGTGAAATGGATTTTTCCGCTCAGTTCACGGAAAACAGCCTCATCCTCCGGTGTAACATTTACTGCCTTTTTCACAAACTTTGTATTGCTTTTTCCTGAAATATTCCCTACATTTACTTTATCCAGTTCCAGGCCTTCCTCCACCACAGATTTCAGGGTTTCCGTTCCTTTGACTACAATAAATACCCTTTCTCCTTCATACTTTCCGCTGTTCAGATTAGCAACTGCCTTTCCTGGCGAAAGAATAGAAAGCTTGACTCCCTGCGGGCAGGCCATCTTTAAAGCAATTTTCTGAATTTCTGTTTTTGCCGCCATGGCATCGATTACCATCAGCCGGTCTATCTTCAAGCTTCCCACCCAGGCTGCGGCTATCTGTCCGTGAATCAGCCTTTCATCAATTCGAAAATTTACGATTTCTTTTCTCATTTACTTCATTCCTTTCACAAATTGCTGTGTAATGAAATGAGGACGGGTAATTGCGCTTCCGACTGTCACTGTCCAGGCTCCACATTCAAACGCCCGCTTTACCTGCTCCGGTCTGTGAAAACGTCCTTCCGCATTGACAGGCAGCGCCGTATTCTTTACCAGCTCTTCTACCAGTTCATAATCCGGCTCTTCTATATGCCTGCTGTACTCCGTGTAGCCGGCGATTGTCGTAGCTATGATATCCGCCCCGGCTTCCTCAGCCAGAAGTCCTTCTTCCAGAACACTGACTTCTCCCATTACCAGAACATCCAGATTTTCTTTGATTTCCCTGATGAGATGAATGATATCCTCCCTTGTGCGCCCGCCGCGCAGCGTAGCATCCACCGCAATAATATCAGACCCTGCATAATAGATGGCCTGTGCGGCACGAAGGGTAGGGGTAATGATCACATCCCGCATTTTATTATAATTTTCCGGCATAATTTTATTAATTCCGAAAATGGGAAGATCTATGTTTTTACGAATAGCGCTTATATTTTCAGGCCAGCTTGCCCTTATAGCGGCGGCGCCGCCCTGCTGGGCGGCTATCGCCAGTTTTACCATAATATCCACACTATAAAGAGGTTCATTTGCAAATGCCTGACAGGATACTACAAGCCCGCCTGTAAGCCTCTCTATCAGCTTCTTCTGTTCTTCATTCATGCTGTGCCATCTCCTTTCAGGCAAGAATTCCAAAGAACTTTCCTGCCAGACAGATAACAAAGAGCGCCAGAATAATTTTACCCATAGATACTTTCTTTTTATCCATCAGATACCAGCACGCAAGTGTAATCAGAAGAGGAAGGGCACCCGGGAAAATTCCATCCAGCACTCCCTGAATATCCATGGTCATTTCTCCGGAGGTGTAAACCCAGCCAATATTAAATGACACATACTGACCTGTGATACAGCCTACCACTACCATTCCAAGGATATTGGCAAAACGTACTACCTTGTCCATAACTCCGCTTTGGTAAATGGTCTGTACAGCACTTATACCAGATCGATATCCCCATTTATAAGTAAGCCAGGTAAATGGAATCATAATAATCAGCCATGCGGCTGCGTAAAACAGCGGACCTGCTATGCTCCCATTTTCTCCTACCAGCCCCAGTCCTATACTTAAAAGGATCGGAATCAGAGTGCCAATAAACAGTGAATCTCCAATTCCTGCAAAAGGACCCATAAGACTTGTCTTCACGCTCTGGATCAGTTCATCTGGAACCTCTTTTCCGCATGCTCTTTCTTCTTCCATACCAAGAGCAATTCCCGTAACCATGGAGCCTACCATAGGCTGTGTGTTGTAAAACTGAGTATGACGCATCATCAGTGCCTGTTTATCTTCAATGCTGTCATACAGCTTATTTGCTACTTTCCCCATCACCCCTGCAAAAGCCGGGGCTTCCATTCTCTCCATATTTTGACAGGAAAGGGCAAACATCATCCAGTACACGTATGACTTAAAAACATCTTTCTTTGATAATTTAGACTTTGTAATGTTTTCACTCATCTTCCTCTACCTCCATTTCTATTTCTGCTTTTCCTGCGCCCGATCCCATGTATTTAATATCCAGGAATCCAAGGAAGCAGGCTACGATTGTCGCTGCAATAATCGGCATTCCAAGAACTTTAATCAACACAAAACCTACCAGGAAATACAGAATTTCCAGATTCTTTTTCAATACAAAGCGGAGAAGCATCGCAAAGCCTACTGCCGGAAGCACACCTCCAAAGGTTACAAAAGTATCTCCCAGCCACTCCGGAATAGCAGCCACTAAATCAGTAATAAACTCCTGTCCGAAATAGCAGGCCAGAAAGATGGGAACAAAACGTGCCAGGAATTGTACAATAGATGCGTAAACCGGCACATTTGCCGCTTTTTCGATTTTTCCTTCCGCAATCCACTGTTCCTGTTTTCTTACCCAGAATACATTCACAGAAGCAACCACATAAACCAAAGATACACCAAGAAAACTCAAAGGTACAGAAAGTCCCAGTGCGTACTCTGTATCCGCTCCAGCAACCATTGCCAGAGGAATTCCCATATATGATGCAAAATTCAAATCAGCCGGCATCGAAAGTCCTGGTGTCACAAGACCGATGTACAGCGTCTGCACTGCTGCGCCCATAAGAATTCCTGTCTTAACATCTCCCAGAATAATACCTATGATAAATCCAGATACCAGCGGACGCCCCATGGTATACCAGCCTCCCAGCTGTCCAAAAACCCATGGACTGTAATTCGATGACAGATAACCAAACAGTGCTATCAGTATTGCCTGCAATAAATTCATAGTCATTCCCTCCTAAGTAAATTAAATTCCCTTTCCTGTTATGATAAATCCCCTTTTTACAAAATTTAAATCCGATACAATCTATCTATATATTTTTTCTCCAGATTCTCATTGTATTCCCGTCCTCCGTCAATATTCTGAGACTTGTAGATAGGCGGATGATAGCCCCGGGAAACCATGATCTGCGCGGCCCGATAGGTAAGCGCCTGCAGAAGAATGGCTGTGGTAATTGTGGACATGCCGCATACCTTCGCGTCCACGCCTTCCATATCCAGGCAGGAATCTCCCAACGGAATCTTGTTATCCAGAACCGCATCTGCTACTTCGAACAGCCTCAGACCGCTGCTGTGCCTGCTCGTAAGGGCTCTGGAAGCTTCCAGGGCTGTTACTGCAATGATTTTCGCTCCTTTTTTCTTACATCCCATGGCGATCTCCAGCGGGAGAGGATTCCGGCCCGAGTTGGAAATAACCACAACTACGTCTTCCGGACGTACATCCACTTTTTTCATAAAATTTGTTCCCACACCCTCAATGGATTCATAAGCTCCCCCAGCCGGCTCCTTGATATTTTTGCTGGGAATAAAACCTCCCGCCCGATGCGTCAGTTCCAGCGCCCCCGCATTGGAATGTCCTGCGCCAAAAGCCTGCAGAATTCCTCCATTCATGATACTGTCTGCGACCATGGAAGCAGCCTGCTCGATCTGCTCCTGTTCCGTATCCCTTACTTCACGAAGCAGAGCCTCCACATAGTCAAACACTCTGTTTTCCATCATTCCTTCTCCTTTCTTTTCAGTTTTTACATTTTGTTTATGACTTCATATTTCATATATTATATCTATTTTATGAATTTGTCAACCGCTATAATTATTTATTTTTACAGAGATGCTTTGAAAAAAATGCAAATTATTTGTTAAATTTGTCATTGTACACTAAAATTTCATGTGATAAAATTAGAAATAATGATATTAAAAGGCAAGATGCAGATTCACTTATTAAAGACTTTTTAATTCATCAATTTATATCAAAGGAAGACTAACACTATGTACACAACCAGACTTCGAGCTGTATCTGACAAGCTCACAAATACCGAGAAGAAAATTGCATCCTATCTGGAATCCAATCCTCAGCAGAGCCGGATTATGACCTCTTATGAACTGGCTACCCAATTGGACATCGGACAGTCTACGATTATTCGGTTTTCCAAGAAACTGGGATATAACAGTTTTCGGGATTTACAAGTTGATCTGATCAATTCTCCTTCTCCTGCCGCCATCGAAGACATTTCCGTGGATGAGCCTACCAACGCTACAAGCTACAAAATCACGCGGCAGTATCAGGAAATCATCGATCTGACTTACGCACAGAACAGTGATGTCACGATCGAAAAGGCGGTTCAGTATATTCGGTGCGCCAGAAGAATTCAAATCCATGGCATAGGCAATTCCAATCTGTTCGCTCAATATTTTGCCAACCAGCTCACAACCATAGGCGTGCTGGCTTCCTGCGCCAGCAATAATCATGTGGTCTATTCCACTATTTCCTGCTATGGGCCGGACGATCTGGTCATTCTCATTTCAGAATCAGGCGAAACACCGGAAATACTCCAGGCCGCAAAAATAGCCCAGAATCATGGCGTGCCTGTGATTTCCATGACTCGGGCTGTCAAAAACAAGCTGTATGACTGTTCCGATCTGATTCTGCGTACTGTCAACCGTATGAGCCGCACCCGTCTGGAAACCATGACCATGCGCTGCTCTCAGCTTTGTCTGATTGACATGATTTATCTGAATCTTTTCAAAACAGATTATGAACGATATCTGAAGGCTCTGGATGAATCCAAGACACTGGCCTTCACCAAGGAAAGATAGTATTTCTCCCTTCTCTCCCTTGACCGTCTCTCCCCGCACAGGTATAATAGAGCGGGAATGGCGGGCAGACAGTCTCAAAGTGCTGCTTTTCTGCCCGGAACGGCAATTCTGAGAGGAAAACACCATGAATTATAAACTGCTTCTGGATACGGCTGTGGCCGCAGGGGAGCTGATGCTGGAAAACGGGGCGGAGACCTACCGGGTAGAAGATACCATGCACCGGATTCTCTCCCTTTCCAGACTTCAGACGGCGGAAGTCTTCGTGACCATGACAGGTTTCGTAGCTACGCTGGACGACCCTTCCATTCATTCTATGACTGTGGTGCGCCGTATTACAAACCGAAGCACCAATCTCGATATGATAGACAGGCTCAATACTCTTTCCCGGAAGCTCTGTACCGGAGAACTGGAGCTGGAGGAAGCTTTCCGGCAGGTGAAAGTTCTCAAAGAGCATCCGTGGAAGCCCGGGGCCTTTCTGATTTCCACACCGGTGGTGACGGCAGCCTTCGCGCTGACTTACGGCGGCTCTCTGTCCGAGGCTTTTGTCTCAGCTCTGACCGGCCTGATTACTGCTGTCTGTCTGTATGCCTGCAGACGGCTTCGGATACAATCTTTTTTCGGAACGCTTTTGAGCGCTGCCGCCGCGTCGATGCTGGCTTCCGGATTTTTTCGCGTATTTCCGGGAGCAGGCAGTCTGGATGCTGTTGTCATCGCTTCTATCATGCCCCTGGTTCCAGGCGTTGCCATCACCAATGCTGTCTTCGACACCCTGCATGGCGACTATCTGTCCGGAACCGCCCGCATGCTGGAAGCCTTTGTGACCGCGGCCGCTGTCGCCATGGGGATCGGCATCGGCCTGGGCGTCGGATGAATCTTTGCAGACATTAGGAGGTGCCTGACATGCTTCTGGAAACCGCCGGCTCTTTTCTGGCCGTGGTAGCTTTTTGCTTTATCTTAAATACTCCCCGCCGCCATATTCTGTTTGCCGGGCTGGCCGGAGCGGCCGGGTGGGCTCTTTATCTGCTTCTGGAAGACCGCGGGCTGAATGTGGGGACGGCTACTTTCATCTCCGGCTGCCTGGTTTCCCTCTGCGCCCAGCTTCTCGCCCGGATTCTGAAGACTCCTGTGACAGTCTTTGTGATTCCCGGTATCCTGCCGCTGGTTCCCGGCGCCGGAATGTATCATATCGTAGATTCCATGCTTCGGGCGGATAACCTGACATCCCACTATGTGACAGAGACACTGGTGGCTGCCGGCATGATTGCCATGTCTATTATTGTCATGGACGGATTGTTCCGTCTGTTTTTCAAGAAAAAAGGAGAATCTTATGTGGATCGCCAACAACTGGACTGATTATGAAATACTGGATACTTCCAAAGGAGAAAAGCTGGAACGCTGGGGCTCTTACCAGCTGGTACGCCCTGATCCCCAGGTCATCTGGGATACACCGCGCACACTGTCCGGCTGGAAGAAGCCGAACGGTCATTACCACCGGAGTAAAAAGGGCGGAGGAGAATGGGAATTCCGGAATCTTCCGGAGCAGTGGACCATCCGCTATCCCCTCTGCGGCTCCACCCCTCTCACCTTCAATCTGAAACCCTTCAGCTTCAAGCATACCGGCCTCTTTCCGGAGCAGGCTGCCAACTGGGACTGGTTCGGCGGACTGATCAAAAACGCAGACCATCCCGTAAAGGTGCTGAACCTGTTCGCCTATACAGGCGGCGCCACGCTGGCCGCGGCCGCTTCCGGCGCAGCCGTCACACATGTGGACGCTTCCAAGGGCATGGTAGGCTGGGCCAGAGAGAATGCCCGCTCTTCCGGACTTGCCGAGGCTCCCATCCGCTGGATTGTGGATGACTGCATGAAATTTGTAGAGCGTGAAATCCGCCGTGGGAATCACTACGACGGCATTATCATGGACCCTCCTTCCTACGGCCGTGGTCCCAAGGGAGAGATCTGGAAGATCGAAGATGCCATCCATCCGCTGATTCATCTCTGCGCGCAGCTTTTAAACGAGAAGCCGCTGTTCTTTCTCGTCAATTCCTACACCACAGGACTGGCCCCGGCCGTACTGACCTACATGATTTCTCTGGAACTGAAGTCTTTTGGAGGAACCGTAGACTCTCAGGAAATCGGCCTGCCTGTCACATCCACGGGTCTTGTGCTTCCCTGCGGCGCAAGCGGACGCTGGACCCGGTAAATCACAGGAAAAAGCTTACAGGACAGAAAGCTTGTAAAGCCGAAGCCTTGTATAATAGAAGGCTTAAAAGACAGAAGCTTTATGAAACAGGAGGCTTATAAAAATGAGTGAAATACATATTGACCGTCACCTTTATAACACACGACCTGAACCGGAAGGCCGTCTTCCCAGGGAAATGGCAGTCTACGATCTTCTGGAAAAGCTGGAGATTCCTTTCGTCCGCGTTGACCATGATGTGGCCATGACTATTGAAGACTGCAAGGGCGTGGACGATCTTCTCGGTATCGATATCTGCAAGAATCTTTTTCTCTGCAATGCCCAGAAGACGAAATTTTATCTGCTTCTGATGCCGGGCGGCAAGCAGTTTAAGACAAAAGATCTTTCCAAGCAGATCGGGTCCTCGCGCCTTTCCTTTGCCCCGGCCGAGTATATGGAAAAATACCTGGGCGTGACTCCCGGTTCAGCCACGATCCTCGGGCTGATGAATGACTCAGATAATCAGGTTCAGCTGATTATTGACAGGGAGGTAACAGCTCAGGAGGAATTCGGCTGCCACCCCTGTATCAATACCTCCAGCCTGAAGCTTAAGACCTCGGATGTGCTGGACAAGCTGATTCCGGCCCTGGGCCACGCGCCGGTTTTTGTAGAATTATAAAAGCGGAAAAGGCACATACGAGCTTTTCCCAATCCACAATATTTACCGAATGGTAATACCGTTTGGCTCACAGTCAATCCTCTGCGGCATCCGCCAAAGGGATGCGTAAACGTATCCGCTTGGCTCACTGCCCGCCGGAATGGAAGAGGCTCCGGAATCTTTCATGCTCCGGAGCCTCTTCCATTTCAGCCTCTGCTGTTCAGGGCCGTCTTTCATACTTCTCTTATACTTCTCTCATACTTCTCTGATTCTGGACCTGTCTTTTCCTTAGTCGTCAATTCCATACACGAATTCCAGCGTGTCTTCTGCCGCATCCAGCTTATCTTCCAGAAGATCCGCTTCTCTTTCTTTGGTCCGGTAATCGTCACGGGTCAGAGAGCCGTTTCTGTACTGATACTCCAGATCATCCTCGTAACGCTCCAGGCTGCGGTCGATTTCTTCCGCTTCCTGCTTCAGCGTAAAATAATTTTCCAGCGTTTTTTCCGCAGAGGAGGCCGCTTCCGCGTCAGCCTTCTGCACAAACTCATCTACCTTTGTCGTCAGTTCATCGATAGTCGGAACCGCTGTGCTCCCTGCTGTTTCCGCAGAGGAAGCCGACGTGTCTGTGGAAGACGCATCTGCTGCGGATGTGTCTGCGGAGGTATCCGCTGCCGCGTCTGTGCCTGTGTCCGCTGCCGCTGTATCTGTGCCTGCATTCGCAGTGTCATCCGCTGTATCGGAAGCACCATTGCTGTTCTCCAGCTCTGTCACCTGCTGTTCCAGCTGGGCTATCTGCTGCTTCAGCTGCTCAGTCTCACTGCTGCTCGTATTCTGGCATCCCGCCAATACCAGTAATCCAATCACTCCGGCCGCCGCTAATAATTTTTTCTTCATAACAAGTTCCTCTCTTTCTTCTATTTTTACTTTGATTTTCTTTTGGGTGTCTCCCTTTGATGAGTCTATCCTATCTTATGAAAATTAAAAGAACATTAAAAGAAAAAACAATCTCAAAAAAATTTTTTAATGCTATTTTCATCTGGATCTCTTATAATGAAGAAAAATACCGGAGCAGAAGACCAGTCCTGGACTGCTTCCTGTTCCGGCGGCAGAAAGGATGAGGCAGATGCGGCTTCTGGTAGTAGAAGACGAAATTCATTTACAGACTATTATAAAGAAACGGCTTTTAAAAGAACACTACAGCGTGGATGCCTGCGGCGATGGGCTGGAAGCCCTGGATTATCTGTCAGTATCGCCTTATGACGCAGTGATTCTTGATATCATGCTGCCGGGGCTTTCCGGCATCGAGGTATTAAAAAAGATACGCGCGGAGGGAAACCGGGTTCCAGTCCTCTTTCTGACAGCCCGGGACGGCGTGGACGACCGGGTCGCCGGTCTGGACTGCGGAGCAGACGATTACCTGGTAAAACCCTTTGCCTTTGAGGAGCTTCTGGCCCGTATCCGCGTCATGCTGCGGCGTTCTACAGAGCACACCACCGATGAACTGGTTCTGGGAGATCTGACCGTAGACCTGAAAAGCCACATGGTCAGCCGGGCCGGACACTTCATAGAACTCTCCGGAAAAGAATACGCCATGCTGGAATATCTGATGCGGAATCAGGGACGTGTCCTTTCCCGGGAACAGATCGAGCAGCATGTTTGGAGCTTTGACTATGAAGGCGGCTCCAATATGGTAGATGTCTATATCCGCTATCTGCGGAAAAAAATTGATGAAGGCTTTTCACAGAAGCTGATTCACACAGTCCGGGGCGCCGGATACGTCATGAGGATAGAATCATGAAAAACATGAAAAAACAGGGAAAAAAACATTTTTCCGGAAAAGGCTTGTCCATCAAGCAGAAGGTCACTCTCTGGTATGCCTGCATGCTGGTTTTGATCGTTCTGCTCCTGTTTGGATTTATCTTTTCCATTTCCAGAAGCCTTCTTCAGAGAGAATCCGATTCCCGCCTTGAGGAAGTCGTCCTGGATTTTGTGGATGATATTGATTTTGAAAATGGTTCCTACGAGCTGGACGATGATATTCGTTTCTATGAAGATGGAGTGATTTTCAGCATTTACGATGAGCAGGGACGGCTGATCGCCGGCAGCGTCCCTACAAATTTTCCTGCGGACACGGTTCTGAAAGCCTATTCCTTCCAGACCTTTTCCACCGGAGAAAGCACCTGGTCTGTCTATGACGCAGCTCTCTCTCAAGACGGTCAGATCCTCTGGATACGCGGCGTTCTTCCCTCGGAAACCCTGTTCTCCGTAGAGCGCACCATGCTTCTCGTCCTCCTGATTGCCTGTCCCCTGCTGATTGCCGTAGCGCTTCTGGTGGGTTATTCCATCACCCGGCGGGCTTTTCTTCCCATAGAGGAGATCCGGCAGACTGCTGAGACCATCGGCGCAGGCGGAGACCTGTCTGCGCGCATCCCCACGGAACGTACCCAGGGTGAAATCCGGCAGCTTGCTGATACCTTCAATGAAATGTTCGAACGCCTGGAGACCTCCTTCGAGCATGAGCGCCAGTTTACCTCTGACGCTTCCCATGAGCTGCGCACTCCTGTGGCTGTCATCACTTCCCAGGCGGAATATGCCCTGCTCCCCGATGCGACACCGGAGGAGCAGAAAGAAGGACTGGAAATTATCCTGGAGCAGGCCGGAAAGATGTCCTCTCTGATCTCTCAGCTGCTGATGCTTGCCCGGGCAGACAACGGAAGCCAGCAGCTCACCATGGCTCCCACTGACTTAAGCCTGGTGGCATCCATGACTACGGAGCAGTGCCAGGATATGGCCGGCCAGCGTCAAATCCGCATTGACTGCGAGATTGCGCCGGAAATCATTGTGGACGGTGATCAGGCAAGTCTGGTCCGGGTCTTTCTGAACCTGCTGGAAAATGCCGTTCAATACGGCCGCTCCGGCGGATTCGTCAAAGTTTCCCTCTCAGCCCGGGACGGCTCTGCGCTGTGCAGCATTGCCGATGACGGCATCGGCATTGCCAGTGAAGATCTGGAACGGATCTGGCAGCGTTTCTACCGGGCAGATCCTTCCCGCAGTCCGGGAGGCAGCAACACCGGCCTGGGTCTTCCTCTTGTAAAATGGATTATTGAAGCCCATCATGGAACTATCTGGGCAGAAAGTAAGCCCGGGAAAGGCAGCTGCTTTACTTTTCAGATTCCGCTGAGGCAGAAGCAGAACAAAGATACCCTGCTTTAACCTCTGAAACCCAAAAAGGGGGACAGTCCCGCAGCATTCAAGCTTTCCCATGCCTTGAATTTCAACGGGACTGTCTCCCTTCTTCCGTTTTTTCAAAACTGCATCAGCCGGCTCTGTCTCTGTCAGCCGCCATCTGCCCTCCAATCAGCAGCGGCAGCAGAGCATGCAGAACAGCTGTGCCAGACAAAAGCTGCGGCAGAACCTGTCCATTCCTTCCGCCTGACGCTGGTAATCCTGTCCATTCTGATTGTAATTGTTCTCCGCATAACGGAAGCTCTGCAGTGTCCTCTGATACAAAGCGTTATTGGGGTCCAGCTGCAGGGCCTTCTGAATCTGGGAAACTGCCAGCATCTGATTATTCAGTCCGTAATTGGCCAGTGCGCTTAAGTAGTACCATCTTGCGTTCCTCTGCGATCCCGGCATGGCGTTCAGCGTAGAATCCGCATACTGATACCGGCCCATATTAATAAAATCAATGGCCTGTCTGATGTCCTCGCTGTCGCCGGGCATGCTGCGCGGCTGCTCCGGCCCGGTATGCATTCCCCAGAATCCGCCGAAGAAATCCTCAAAGCTTCCAAAACCGCCAAAGGGGTCCTGGCCGTACCCGCCGTTCCCATACGAGCCGTTCTGGCCATAGCCTCCATTACCATAAGGCCCCTGGTGGCCATAGCCTCTCTGGCTCTGGCTTCCTCCGTAAGAGCTCTGGCCGTACCCGCCGTAAGCATTCTGCTGCCTTTTATATTTCTCAGGATTATTCAGCATATCATAGGCTTCATTGATCTCATTCATCTTTTCAGCCGCATGAGGATCATTCGGATGCAGATCCGGATGGTATTCTTTCGCTTTTTTCCTGTATGCTCTTTTTATCTCTTCCTTTGTCGCGTCCCTGGACACACCAAGAACCTTGTAGGGATCGTCAATCATGATCCGTCTCCTTCCCACGCAGCTTTGCGTAATACTGCTGCCATACTCCTCCATACAGAATATTCCGCAGCAGATGCGCATCCTGCACCAGCGGAAGTCTTTCGAATACCTCCATAGCATTTCCGAGAGGCAGACTCAAAGACGCCTCCATTTCTTCCGGCTGCTTTCCCATTTTAAACAGAGGATTATAATTGCGTTTTCGAAAATCTTTTTTATAATCCAGCGTAGCATCCATCAGATAAATAAAGCGGCCCAGCTCATAGCCAAAGGTCCGCAGACTGTTGCTCCAGAAATCCTCTTTCCAGACAAAGAGCTCCGACAGCATCCTGCCTGAGCAGTTGATAGCCTGATCGGGATTGGAATCCCTGTCTTTCTCGATCAGTTCCAGTTCCCGGATGCTGGATGATACCGCCTGGCACTGCCTGGGATATGCTTTCTCCACTTCCTGATAAGCCTTGCTCAGTATCCCGGCGTACCAGCGCTTTCCCGGCTTTTTTTCGTCCTTCCAATCGTCCAGGGCCTTGAAATACGCCAGCACAACTGTCATATCCGCCGCGTATTCCGTAAATTTATTTTCCACACTTGTCCGCGTCTTCAGGGGATGAATACTGCAGCGGAATTTCTCTACCTTTTCCTCCGGTTCATACAGAGAAGAAAGAAACAGCACCGCAAACGTCATGTCATAGCTCAGACTGAGCCTTTCCATTCCTCCATATCTCTCTTTCAGGTTCCTGCACAGACCACAGTACACACTCTGATAACGTTCCAGTTCTTCTTTGGAAAGCTTTGAGCGGTTGCATTCAATATATCCAAACATTCGCTCACTCCTTTGATGCTTTCTTCAGCTGTCCGGAGCTTTCCTCTTTTTTCTCAGCCGAAGGATGTTTTGCGAATCACATAATGCCTGCTATTTTGAGATCTTAACACTTACAGAGACAATGTCAATCCTTTTCACAATTCTTTTATATATTTCCTAGTTTTTTCATAATTACCAGGCCATGTTCCGATATGCGGCAGGGCATCCCGCAGACTGTGTAAGCAGCCTGCAGGATGCCCTGCCCTCATATCCCGCCTCTGCGGTACTTCCTGTCAGTTATATTGAATCTTTTTACACTTCCACCGGCTCTTCTGCCTCTTTCTCAGAAGCTTTCTCCAGCTCGTCGTACTCCTTTGCCTCTGCCTCGTCTTCCGCCAGATCCAGCTCTTCATCCAGAGCAAAATTCTCATCCTCCAGATCCTCATCCAGATTCAGCTCGGAAAACTCGTTCATCTCTGTGCTCAGGCGCACATTCTGGTAACGCTTCATACCAGTTCCGGCCGGAATCAGCTTACCGATGATGACGTTCTCCTTCAGACCAATCAGCGGATCGACCTTACCCTTAATAGCGGCCTCGGTCAGAACCTTGGTGGTCTCCTGGAAGGATGCGGCGGACAGGAAGGAATTGGTTGCAAGAGATGCCTTTGTAATACCCAGCATTACCTGCTTTCCTTCTGCCGGACGCTTGCCTTCGGCTTCCAGCTTCTCGTTCATTTCTTCGAAGTCCAGAACATCTACCAGAGTACCCGGCAGTACATCGCTGTCGCCGTTGTCCTCTACGCGGACTTTCTTCAGCATCTGATGCACAATCATCTCGATGTGCTTATCGTTGATATCTACACCCTGCAGACGGTATACACGCTGTACCTCGCGGAGCATGTAGTCCTGAACTGCCCGGATACCTTTGATCTTCAGAATATCATGCGGGTTTACGCTTCCTTCTGTCAGCTCGTCGCCGGCCTCCAGCACCTGTCCATCCTGTACCTTGATACGGGAACCGTACGGAATCAGATATGTCTTGGACTCTCCATCCTCACTTGTTACCTGTACCTCTCGCTTCTTCTTGGTATCCAGAATTGTAACAGTACCAGGAATCTCCGTGATAATCGCAAGTCCCTTCGGCTTTCTGGCCTCGAAAAGCTCCTCTACACGGGGAAGACCCTGTGTAATATCACCGCCTGCCACACCGCCGGTATGGAAGGTACGCATGGTCAGCTGGGTACCCGGCTCACCGATGGACTGTGCCGCGATGATTCCGACAGACTCACCTACCTGCACGGCCTCTCCGGTCGCCATGTTGGCGCCGTAGCACTTCGCGCACACGCCGATATGAGATTTACAGGTCAGAATGGTACGGATTTTCAGCGCGTTGTACGGATTTCCATTCTCATCCACGCCATTCTTGATGATGGCTTCCGCGCGCTTCGGCGTGATCATATGATTTGCCTTCACGATTACATTGCCATCTTTATCTTTGATCGTCTCACAGGAGAAACGTCCTGTAATACGCTCCTGCAGGCTCTCAATCTCTTCCTTTCCATCCTGGAATGCGCGGACAACCATGCCCGGAATCTCATCCCTGCCCTCGCAGCAGTCTACCTCGCGGATAATCAGCTCCTGAGATACGTCTACCAGACGACGTGTCAAGTAACCGGAGTCTGCGGTACGCAGAGCCGTATCAGACAGACCCTTACGCGCTCCATGAGCAGACATGAAATATTCCAGTACGTCCAGTCCCTCACGGAAATTGGACTTGATAGGCAGCTCGATGGTATGACCTGTCGTATCGGCCATCAGTCCACGCATGCCGGCAAGCTGCTTGATCTGCTTGTCGGAACCACGGGCTCCGGAGTCTGCCATCATATAGATATTGTTGTAACGGTCCAGGCCATCCAGCAGCGCCTTGGTCAGCACTGCGTCTGTCTCTTTCCAGGTCTCTACAACCTCTTTGTAACGCTCTTCCTCGGTAATCAGACCACGCTTGTAGTTCCGTGTAATCTTATCCACAGTATCCTGTGCCTTCTGAATCAGATCCGGTTTCTCAGGCGGTACGGTCATATCGGAAATGGATACGGTCATGGCCGCGCGGGTAGAATATTTATATCCCATGGCCTTGATGTCGTCCAGCACCTCTGCGGTTCTGGTAGCTCCGTGGGTATTGATAACCTTTTCCAGGATCTGCTTCAGACCCTTTTTGCCTACGTGGAAATCCACTTCCAACTTCAGTTCATTGCCCGGGATCGTACGATCCACAAAGCCCAGGTCCTGCGGCAGAATCTCGTTAAAGATAAACCGGCCCATGGTGGACTCGATAATATCAGAAATCTCGCTTCCGTCTGCCAGCGTCTTGGATACACGCACCTTAATGCGGGACTGCAGCTTGATGGCGCCGTTTTCATAAGCCAGAATTGCTTCGTTTACACTCTTGAATGCCTTGCCTTCTCCAATGCTGCCCGGACGCTCCTGGGTCAGATAATAGATACCCAGAACCATATCCTGAGACGGAACAGCCACAGGGCCTCCGTCAGAAGGTTTCAGCAGGTTATTCGGTGAGAGCAGAAGGAAACGGCACTCCGCCTGAGCCTCTACGGACAGGGGCAGATGCACAGCCATCTGGTCTCCGTCGAAGTCTGCGTTGAACGCGGTACACACCAGAGGATGCAGCTTGATGGCCTTACCTTCCACAAGAATCGGCTCGAAAGCCTGGATTCCCAGACGATGCAGCGTAGGAGCACGGTTCAGCATAACCGGATGCTCTTTGATAACCTCTTCCAGCACATCCCATACCTCGGGCTGTACCTGACGCTCTACCATCTTCTTCGCGCTCTTGATATTATGGGCAGTGCCGTTCTGCACCAGTTCCTTCATTACGAAGGGTTTGAACAGCTCGATAGCCATTTCCTTCGGCAGACCGCACTGGTAAATCTTCAGTTCGGGACCAACCACAATAACGGAACGTCCGGAATAGTCTACACGCTTTCCGAGCAGGTTCTGACGGAAACGTCCGGACTTACCCTTCAGCATGTCGGACAGAGACTTCAGCGCTCTGTTTCCGGGGCCTGTCACAGGACGGCCGCGGCGTCCGTTGTCAATCAGGGCGTCTACCGCTTCCTGCAGCATACGCTTCTCGTTGCGGACAATGATATCCGGAGCGCCCAGCTCCAGCAGTCTCTTCAGTCGGTTGTTGCGGTTGATAATTCTTCTGTACAAATCATTCAGGTCAGAGGTCGCGAAACGTCCTCCGTCCAGCTGTACCATCGGACGCAGATCGGGCGGAATCACCGGAATCGCATCCATAATCATCCACTCCGGCTTGTTTCCGGAACCACGGAAGGCTTCTACAACCTCCAGACGCTTGATGATACGGGCACGCTTCTGTCCGCTGGCATCACGGAGACCCGCCTTCAGTTCGGCAGATTCTTTCTCCAGATCGATTGCCTGCAGCAGTTCCTTGATGGACTCAGCGCCCATTCCCACGCGGAAACGGTTTCCATATTTCTCGCGCATATCCTGATATTCTTTCTCTGTCAGTACCTGCTTATACTGAAGCTCGGTGTCTCCCGCATCCAGTACAATATAGGATGCGAAGTAAAGCACCTTCTCCAGGGTACGTGGAGACAGATCCAGAATCAGTCCCATCCGGCTGGGGATTCCCTTAAAATACCAGATGTGGGAAACAGGAGCAGCCAGCTCAATATGCCCCATACGCTCACGGCGCACATTGGACTTGGTGACCTCAACGCCGCAGCGGTCGCAGACCACGCCTTTGTACCGAATCTTTTTATATTTTCCACAGTGACACTCCCAGTCCTTGCTGGGTCCGAAGATTCTTTCGCAGAACAGGCCGTCTTTTTCCGGCTTCAGAGTCCTGTAGTTGATGGTCTCCGGTTTCTTTACCTCGCCTCTGGACCACTCCCGAATCTTCTCCGGAGACGCAAGACCGATGCGGATTGCGTCAAAGGTCATCGGCTGATATACTGCCTGATTCGTTGTTTCTGGCATGAATGGCACTCCCTTCTATTATTCGTTATACGACTACTCTTCATAGTCTTCTTCAAAGTCCACAAAATCGTCGTCATCCGGCTCTTCCTGTATGTCTACCAGCTCTTCGCCTTCAAATTCCTGCTTGCTGAAGCCGTAGTCGCCGAAAGATTCCTCGTCCTTGTCGTACCTCCTGTCGCCTTCGATGATGGAGCGCAGATCCACTTCGCCGTAATCGCTGGTCTCCATGATCTCAACCTCAGTATTGTCATCTCTGAGCACTCTTACATCCAGACCCAGGGACTGAAGCTCTTTCAGGAGCACCTTAAAGGACTCGGGAATACCCGGCTCAGGAATATTGTCTCCCTTGATGATTGCCTCATAGGTCTTCACACGGCCGATGACGTCGTCAGACTTCACGGTCATGATCTCCTGCAGGGTATAAGACGCGCCGTAGGCCTCCAGAGCCCACACCTCCATCTCTCCGAAACGCTGGCCGCCGAACTGGGCTTTTCCACCCAGAGGCTGCTGAGTAACCAGAGAGTACGGGCCGGTAGAACGGGCATGAATCTTGTCGTCTACCAGATGGTGCAGCTTCAGGTAGTGCATGTGGCCGATGGTAACAGGGCTGTCAAAGTACTCGCCTGTACGGCCGTCACGAAGACGAACTTTTCCGTCTCTGGAAATGGGCACGCCCTTCCATAACTTCCGATGTTCTCTGTTCTCTGACAGATACTCCATAACTTCAGGAAGCAGTTCTTCTTTATGCTTGCTTTCAAAGGTCTCTCCTGACCATCCTTCTCCGCAGGCGTTGGTCTCTCTTCCCTCTGCCTTCCAGGCGGCCGCCTCTTCCTCATCAAAGGGCAGGTTCGCATAGTCGTTGGCCAAATCCAGCGTATCCATGATATCGCTCTCTTTCGCTCCGTCGAAGACAGGAGTCGCCACATTAAAGCCAAGGGCCTTGGCCGCCAGACTCAGGTGAATCTCCAGTACCTGTCCGATATTCATACGGGACGGCACGCCCAGCGGATTCAGTACGATATCCAGCGGACGGCCGTTCGGCAGGAACGGCATATCCTCCACCGGAAGCACACGGGAAACCACACCCTTGTTTCCGTGACGGCCTGCCATCTTGTCGCCCACGGAAATCTTACGCTTCTGCGCTATATAGATGCGGACTGCCTGATTTACGCCCGGAGACAACTCGTCGCCGTTCTCTCTCGTAAATACCTTGGCATCCACCACAATACCATATTCTCCATGAGGAACCTTCAGGGAGGTATCGCGGACCTCTCTTGCCTTCTCACCGAAGATCGCTCTCAGCAGACGCTCTTCTGCGGTCAGCTCAGTCTCTCCCTTGGGGGTAACCTTTCCGACCAGGATATCTCCCGCGCGGACTTCTGCACCGATGCGGATGATTCCCCGCTCGTCCAGATCCTTCAGAGCGTCGTCGCCGACACCGGGAACGTCTCTTGTAATCTCTTCCGGTCCCAGCTTGGTGTCACGGGCCTCTGCCTCATACTCCTCGATGTGCACGGAGGTATATACATCCTCCTGCACCAGACGCTCGCTTAAGAGAACGGCATCCTCATAGTTATATCCTTCCCAGGTCATGAAACCGATCAGAGGGTTCTTGCCCAGCGCGATCTCTCCGCCGGAGGTGGAAGGACCGTCTGCGATGACCTCGCCGGCTTTCACCTTATCGCCCTTAAATACAATCGGTCTCTGGTTGTAGCAGTTGCTCTGGTTGCTTCGGGAGAACTTCGTCAGATGATATACATCCTTCGTTCCGTCCGCGCACTTAATCACAATCTCATTGGAAACGGAACGCTCCACTACTCCGTCATGCTTCGCAATCACGCAGACACCGGAGTCCACAGCCGTCTTAACTTCCATTCCGGTTCCCACTACGGGAGCCTCCGTAGTCAGAAGCGGCACGGCCTGACGCTGCATGTTCGATCCCATCAGAGCACGGTTCGCGTCGTCGTTCTCCAGGAAAGGAATCAGAGCCGTAGCCACGGAGAACACCATTTTCGGAGATACGTCCATATAATCAAACATGGAACGCTCGTACTCCTGAGTCTCCTCGCGGTAACGACCGGATACGTTCTTACGGACAAAATGTCCTTCCGCATCCAGCGGCTCATTCGCCTGTGCTACATGGTAATTATCCTCTTCATCCGCGGTCATGTAGACTACCTCATCTGTAACCACCGGATTCTTCGGATCTGTCTTGTCAATCTTGCGGTACGGCGTCTCAATAAAGCCATACTCGTTGATCCGCGCGTAAGTCGCCAGAGAGTTGATCAGACCAATGTTCGGTCCCTCAGGCGTCTCGATGGGACACATTCTTCCGTAATGGGAGTAATGCACGTCGCGGACCTCGAATCCCGCACGGTCTCTGGACAGACCGCCCGGTCCCAGAGCGGACAGACGGCGCTTATGCGTCAGCTCGCCCAGCGGGTTGTTCTGATCCATGAACTGGGACAGCTGGGAGGAACCGAAGAATTCCTTCACGGCAGCCGTCACCGGCTTGATATTGATCAGAGACTGCGGCGTAATATTGTCCTGATCCTGCGTAGTCATACGCTCGCGGACCGTACGCTCCATTCTGGAGAGACCGATGCGGTACTGATTCTGCAGCAGCTCGCCCACGGCACGGATACGGCGGTTGCCCAGATGATCGATGTCATCGTCATTTCCGATACCGTACTCCAGATGGATGTTATAGTTAATGGAAGCAATGATGTCTTCCTTCGTAATATGCTTCGGAATCAGCTCGTGAATATCACGCTTCACGGCTGCCTTAATCTCCTCCGGATCGGAGGTTTCTTCCAGTATTTTTTTCAGAGCCGGATAATATACTAACTCCGTAACACCCAGTTCCTTCGGATCTGCGTCCAGATAGTGGCGCAGATCTACCATCATGCTGGAGATTACGCGCACAGCCCGCTCCTCGCACTGGATCATAACGAAAGGAACGGCCGCGTTCTGGATCTCATCTGCCAGCTCCCGGGTCACCTGTGTGCCTGCCTCGGCGATAATCTCGCCTGTCTGGGTGTCCACCACATCCTCAGCCAGGATATGGCCCGCGATACGGTTGCGCAGCATCAGCTTCTTGTTGAACTTATAACGGCCCACTTTTGCCAGATCATATCTTCTCGGATCGAAGAACATGCTCATAATCAGGCTTTCAGCGCTCTCCACTGCCAGCGGCTCACCCGGACGGATCTTCTTGTACAGCTCCAGAAGACCTTCCTGATAGTTCTCCGCCGTATCCTTGCTCAGGGTAGCCAGGATCTTCGGCTCTTCACCGAACAGATCGATGATCTCCGGATTCGTTCCGTAGCCCAGGGCACGCACCAGTACGGTTACCGGCACCTTTCTGGTTCTGTCCACACGTACATAGAAAATATCGTTGGAATCCGTCTCATACTCCAGCCATGCACCGCGGTTCGGGATGACCGTACAGGAATAGAGGCCTTTTCCTACTTTATCATGATCAATCGCATAGTAAATTCCGGGGGAACGAACGAGCTGGCTGACGATGACACGTTCTGCGCCGTTGATCACAAATGTACCTGTCTCTGTCATCAGCGGCAGGTCACCCATGAATATCTCATGCTCATTGATTTCATCTGTTTCTTTATTATAAAGACGTACCTTGACTTTCAGAGGAGCTGCGTAAGTGGCATCTCTCTCCTTGCATTCCTCAATGGTGTACTTGATATCGCCCTCACCCGTACAGAGCGTGAAGTCCACAAATTCCAGACTTAAATGCCCGCTGTAATCGGCAATCGGGGAGATATCGTCGAACACTTCGCGAAGTCCTTCTTTCAGGAACCAGTTGTAGGAATCCTTCTGAACTTCGATCAGGTTCGGCATCTCCAGGACTTCTTTTTGTCTGGAATAGCTCATTCTGTAGCCCTTTCCGGTGTTCACCGGACGTATTCTGTTCTTTTCCATTGACGTTCACCCCTTATTTAATATGGAAGTCAGCTGCTATTTCGTCATTTTTTTCATAAAAAATAAAATGAATTTAGAGCCCAGCTCACCACAATAGTGCACTGTACATGATACCACAATGCAAAATTTGTGTCAAGCACTAAATTCAAAAATTTTCAGCATTTCTTTTATATACTTTTTCTCTGCCCGCAGCGTCTCCGGAAATTCCGTCTCACTACGCAAAAAGAGGACAGAAACCACTGTCTCTGTCCTCTCGAATCCTTTGTCTGAAAGAACTTATTTCAGGGTTACGCTTGCTCCCTGCTCCTCCAGCTTAGCCTTCAGCTCGTCAGCCTCAGCCTTGGATACGCCCTCCTTGATTACCTTCGGAGCGCTGTCTACCAAGTCCTTAGCTTCCTTCAGGCCAAGTCCGGTTACTTCACGAACAACCTTGATAACCTTAACCTTGGAATCTCCAGCGCTGGTCAGCTCTACGTCGAAGGAATCCTTCTCCTCAGCTGCTGCTGCCTCGCCAGCTCCTGCTGCCGCTACAACTACGCCTGCTGCTGCAGATACGCCAAACTCTTCCTCACAAGCCTTTACCAGCTCGTTCAGCTCTAATACGGATAACTCTTTAATCGCTTCAATAAACTCAGCGGTTGTTAACTTTGCCATTTTATTTTCCTCCTGATTTTTTCATTTTTCTTTATCCGGAATTCCGCAGAATTCCACTTATTTCATAAGTCTCTGTAGACTATGGCTGCAGCCTTCAGGCTGCGGCCCGCTGTTTTTGAAGAAGCAGACTGCTTATGCCTCTGCTGCTCCATTCTTGCTCTCCGCGATCTGATTCAGAACACGCGCAAGATTTGCAATCGGGGACTGAATGCTTCCAAGCAGTTTTCCGAGCAGCTCGTCTCTGGACGGAATCTTGGATACCGCATCCATGCCTGCCGCGTCGTAGTAGGTTCCCTCTACGATTCCGGCCTTGATCTCAAGAGCTTTTGCGTCTTTTGCGAACTTCGCCAGAATTCTGGCCGGAGCCGTAGCGTCTGTCTTGCTAATCGCAACAGCGTTCGGTCCTTCCAGGTGCTGGGAAAGTTCCTCACAGGGAGTTCCCTTGAACGCAAAATTCATCATCGTATTCTTGTAAACCTTGTAGATGATGCCGTTCTCTCTGAGCTCTTTACGAAGTCTGGTGTCTTCTTCTACAGTCAGACCGCAGTAGTTTACCAGAACTACAGACTGAGCGCCGTCGATATTCTCGGCAATCTCCTCTACGATCGGTTTCTTTAACTCGACCTTTGCCATGAATGGTATACCTCCTTTTAGATTTTTGTGTACACCAACCCGATACCGGGAAATCCATGGATCGCTCCATGAAAAAACCTCCCTGCCCGCATAGACAGAGAGGTTCTGAAAGTCATTCCATAAATGAATGTATCGTCCTCGGCAGGCGTATTTACCTTATGCCTTACGGCACCTGCTGTCTTCGGGTCGTGTTACATGCTATGATAGAATAGCATACTTTTTTCTGTATGTCAATCAATAAATTACGCAAGCTTTACAGGATTCAGCTTTACGCCCGGTCCCATGGTCGGAGCAAGAGTTACGCTCTTCAGGAACTGTCCCTTTACAGCGGAAGGTCTTGCCTTATTGATTGCATCGATCAGCGTCTGGAAGTTGTCTGCTAACTGCTCCTCGGTGAAGGAAGCTTTTCCAATCGGCACGTGGATAATGTTTGTCTTGTCAAGACGGTACTCGATCTTACCAGCCTTGATCTCCTGGATAGCCTTGGTCACATCCATGGTAACGGTTCCGGCTTTCGGGTTCGGCATCAGACCCTTGGGTCCAAGTACACGGCCCAGACGTCCTACAACGCCCATCATATCCGGTGTAGCTACTACTACATCGAAATCCAGCCAGCCTTCGTTCTGGATCTTCGGAACCAGCTCCTCAGCTCCTACAAAGTCTGCGCCTGCAGCCAGTGCCTCGTCGGCCTTTGCGTTCTTTGCGAATACCAGCACACGGGCAGTCTTACCTGTTCCATGAGGAAGAACTACGGCGCCGCGGATCTGCTGATCTGCGTGGCGTCCGTCGCAGCCGGTGCGGATGTGAGCCTCGATGGTCTCATCAAATTTTGCGGTAGCGAGCTTCTTTACGATAGCTACTGCCTCTTCTTTATCATACTGAGTCTGTTTGTCGTAGAGCTTTGCAGCCTCAACATACTTCTTTCCATGTTTCATATTAAATAACCTCCTGGTGGTAATTGCGGGATTACGGGTTTCTCCCTCCCACGTCTGACATTGTTATACAGTTTCTATTAGTCCGTTACAGTGATACCCATGCTGCGGGCTGTTCCTGCGATCATGCTGATAGCCGCGTCGATGCTGCCTGCGTTCAGGTCCGGCATCTTGAGCTCTGCGATCTTCTGAAGCTCTGCTCTTGTGATGGTAGCCACCTTGGTCTTGTTCGGAACTCCGGAACCAGACTGGATGTTGCATGCCTTCTTCAGCAGAACTGCTGCAGGCGGAGTCTTTGTGATGAAGCTGAAAGATCTGTCTGCGTAAACTGTGATAACAACCGGGATGATCATTCCGTCCTGATCTGCGGTTCTTGCGTTGAACTGCTTTGTGAACTCAACGATGTTCACACCGTGCTGTCCAAGAGCCGGACCTACAGGCGGAGCCGGTGTTGCCTTTCCAGCAGGAATCTGCAATTTAATATAACCTGTTACTTTCTTTGCCATTTTAGGCACCTCCTTGTGGTAATTGCGGGTTTCTGGGTTTCTCCCTCCCACTTGCTTGTTTGTAGGTGTTACATTTTTCTGATTTCAGAGAAGCTGATCTCCACCGGTGTCTCTCTTCCAAAGAGATCCACGTTGATGATCACGCACTGCTTGCTGTGGTTCATGGACTGAATCACGCCTACTGTGTCGGCCCAGATTCCTCCTGTAACCGTGACAGTATCGCCTTCCTTGAAATCAACTACGACATTTTCAGACTGGATTCCGAGCGGACGCATCTCCGCCTCTGTCAGAGGAACCGGTTTGGAACCCGGTCCAACAAAGCCGGTCACACCTCTGGTGTTGCGCACCACATACCAGGTGTCGTCATTCATGACCATATTAATCAGAACATAGCCCGGAAACATCTTCTTCTGAACCTGCTTCCTGGCTCCGTTCTTCATCTCGACCACGTCCTGCATGGGAACCCTCACTTCGAGGATCTGATCCTCCAGGTGTCTGTTTTCAATCGTCTTTTCAATGTTGGCCTTTACCTTGTTCTCGTATCCGGAATAGGTATGGACTACATACCAGTTTGCCTCTGCCATATTCTCACTCCTATAAACTGATCAGCACATCGATTCCATAAGACAGTATAATGTCCAGAATCTTAATGATAATGCCCAGAGCTATGGATGTAAGCACAACTGCGACCGTCTGCTTCGCAACAGTCTTCCGGTCGGGCCACATGATTTTCTTAAACTCGGCCTTCAGACCCTTGAACCAGCTCTTTTTCTGAGGCTTCTCGGTTTTCTTCGGGGCCTTTTCTACTGCTTCGCTCATCGTCCCACTATCCTTTCCTGCACCTTATTTTGTTTCCTTGTGCAGTGTGTGCTTTCTGCAGAATCTGCAATATTTGCTGGTCTCCATCCGGTCCGGATGGTTCTTCTTCTCTTTTGTCATGTTGTAATTCCGCTGCTTGCACTCGGTACATGCCAATGTGATTTTTACACGCACAACTTCCACCTCCGCTTAATTTTTACTTTTTGCTGGCACATCCGGCTATCTGAAGGGCCGGACTGCCGATTTTTAGGCATAAAAAAAAAGCCTACTTCCATTCGCCCTGCTATCATATCACGGACGCACGGCGCTGTCAAGGGTTTTTACAGGACCTTTATGAAATCAGGCCGCCCACCAGGCCCGGTTTCACAAAAATCCCAAAGGCTAATCTTCCAGAATACCTCCCAATTCTTAGTTATCGCTTTTTCTTTGAATCTCATTCCCATTCAGCAATATAATACATTTCCGGCTTTCTGTACTGCGCGCACTTTTCCTCAAATCCCGCGCGGGCCGCGAGGTAAGCCTCTCCGTGGTAATCTCTTGCCTTCTCAGGACAGACCGCGATGCAGGCTCCGCAGGAAATGCAAAGCGCCCCGTCGGTCTCACGGGGATTCTCCCTGCTGATCGCTCCCTGCGGACAGACCTGAACACACTTTCCGCAGCCGACGCACTTTTCGTCTCCGTCCGGATGGAAGGGAACCCCTTTGAATGCAGACGGGTCATAAGATGCCTTTCCGGGCACCTGGATCTTTTTGTCTTCCCACAGCTCTCTCCGGGCCAGAAGGTCTCTGCACCGTCCCGCAAATTCTTTCATGGCTGTCCGGTCGTCTTCATCGGGCCTTCCGGCTGCCACGGTCGTGAAAATAGAATGCTCCGCGAGAAAGGCTCCCGCCGCGATCACGATAAATCCCTGTTTCTCCAGCAAATCCCGCATCTGCACCAGCGCGTCGTCATAATGCCGGTTTCCGTACACTGCCGCTATGACCGCCGGCGTGTGATTTCCCTCCAATGTAGAGACACGCTCTGCGCAGATATGCGGAATAAAGCCGCCGTAAACAGGCATGGAAAACAGCAGCGCCTCGCCGGCAGGAATCTGGATTTTTTCCTGAACGGCCGCGGGCGTCAGCCAGTCGTGTTCTTTTACTTCCATTCCCATTTCGGAAGCAATGCAGTCCGCGCAGGCTTTGGTCGTGCCTTTTCCGCTGAAATATACGTTATGTAATACCATATCTTTCTCTCCTTCTCTTGCCTCACACATTTTTATTCTCTGCCAGTATACGGCCCTATTCTTCCCACCTCCCGGAACATCCTGCGCCGTGCGTTTACACTGTGACCTCGATCTGGTTTCCCTCGATTCCCACAATACAGCTCTCGTAATAGCCGTCTCCTGTGGTTCTTGGCCCGCTGAGCGCCTCATAACCGTCCGCTTTCAGAACCGCAGTCAGTTCGTCTACCTTTTCTCTGCTCCCCACGCTGAAAGCAAGATGGATCAGGCCCGTCCGCGCCGGCGTCTTCTCCGGGTCCTCCATAGACGGACGGTTCATGATTTCCAGCCTGGCTCCTCCTTCAAAGGAAAGGAAATAAGAGCGGAAATCTGTATTTTTATTGTGATAGCCCTCATTGGATACCGCGCCGAAATATTTCACGAAAAATTCCTTTGCTTTTTCCAGATCATTTACATACATGGCAATGTGTTCTATCTTCATGGATCTTCTCCCGCTCTTTCTATATGCGCGCCGTGGCCGGCCTTCTATTTCAGGTATTCCGCGTATTTTTCTTCGCTGGCATTCAGGAATACGATTCCGATGATTCCCGGACCCGTATGGGCGCCAATGGCGCAGCCCACCCAGGAACGGATAATATCATGGCAGTGATATTTTTCCTCCAGCATGGCGCATACCTTTTCACAGGTCTCGGGATCGTTTCCATGCACTACGCTGATAATCTGCTTATCCAGCTCTACGCCCCGCTCTCCTACAAGCTCCACGCAGCGTTTCAGCGACTTGTGGCGGCCGCGGATTTTTTCGGTGGCGACCAGAGCGCCATCCTGATTGATCTCAATGATAGGTTTCAGGTCGAGCACTCCGCCCAGCACAGCCGAAGTCTTACTCAGACGTCCGCCCTTATACAGGTATTCCAGCGTCTCCACCGTCACAATGTGCTCCATATGCGAACAGAAGTACTGAGCCGCCTCAATGATCAGCTCCTTCGGCGCTCCGTTCGCCTGCATGCGCAGAACCTTTTCCACAGCCAGTCCGAATCCCATGGAAGCGCATTTCGTATCGATAATCGTTATTTTAAAATCAGGATACTCCTCCTGAAGCTCTTCCTTTGCAAGATTTGCCGCATTGAAGGTTCCGGCGATTCCCGTGGAAAAGCACAGGTACAGAACCTCATCCCCGGCTTTTGCGTAAGGCTCAAAATTTTCATGGAACATATACTGATTGATATGATAGGTTTTGATGTCGGCTCCTTCCGCCTGAATCTTGTAAAACTGCTCTGGAAAAATCGTCTTTCCGTCAAAATAGTCGGTTCCGTTGATCGTGACCGGCGTAGGGATCACATGAAGCTGGTATTTTTCAATGATTTCCTTTGGCAGATCTGAAGCGGAATCGGTAATAATCTTAAAAGCCATTGTCTCTCTCCCCTGTCTTTCTTATTTGATTGAGCGGGCAGACGCCCTGTTTCTGTAAAGTTTCGCAGCTGTTCAGCGCCTTCACGGTTATGGTCCGGCCTGTGCTGAATCATTACAATGTCTCAAGTTCCTTCAGCCATATGGCCGCGCTGGCGTCACTGGGCATCCTCAGGTCTCCTCTGGGCGACACTGCCACAGATCCTACCTTGGGACCGTCCGGCAGACAGGACCTCTTAAACTGCTGGGTAAAGAACCTGCGGTAAAAGGTCTTCAGCCATTTCAGAATCGTATCCTCCCCATATGCTCCTGCAAAAGCCAGACGGGCCAGACGATATATCTTCGCCGGCGTGAACCCGAAACGAAGCACATAATACAAAAAGAAATCATGCAGCTCATAGGGACCCACCAGGTCTTCCGTCTTCTGAGCGATCACTCCGTCTTTTGGCGGAAGCAGTTCCGGGCTCACCGGGGTATCCAGCACATCCAGGAGGGTGGCCGCAAGCTCCGGGTCTCCACAGGTGTCGGCATAATACCGGACCAGATGGCGGACCAGGGTTTTGGGCACTCCGGCGTTAACACCGTACATGGACATGTGATCCCCGTTATAGGTGGCCCAGCCAAGAGCCAGTTCCGACATATCGCCTGTTCCAATTACCAGGCCTCCGGACTGATTCGCCAGATCCATCAGCACCTGCGTTCTCTCTCTTGCCTGGGAATTTTCATAAGTCACATCATGAACTTCCGGATCGTGTCCGATATCCCGGAAATGAGTCGTGACCGCTTCCCGGATATCCACCTCCCGGAGTGTGCCGCCCAGCTTTCTCACCAGCTCGCAGGCATTCCGGTAGGTCCGGTCCGTGGTTCCGAAACAGGGCATCGTCACACCCAGAATGCCTTTCCGGGGCAGTCCCAGACTGTCAAAAGCCCTGACCGCCACCAGAAGCGCCAGAGTGGAATCCAGTCCCCCTGAGATTCCCACCACAGCCGTCCTGGAGCGGGTGTGCTCCAGCCGCTTTTTCAGGCCCATATACTGGATCGCGAAGATTTCCTCGCACCGTTTCTGCCGGTCCTGGCTGTCATCCGGAACAAAAGGAGCCGGATCGATAAAACGAGAAAGCTTTGTCTCCTCTTTGTTCAGATGGAAACCTATCTCTGTGTAAACCGCGTCGGTCCTGGAGAAAAATGTGGTCATCCTTCTCCGCTCCCCCACAATTCTGGCAATGTCCAGATCCGCGTAAATGGTCTCATTCTTAAAACGAGCGGAACGGCTCAAAATCTTCCCGTTTTCCGCAATCAGATTATGGCCGCCAAACACCAGATCCTGGGAGGATTCTCCCTCTCCCGCATTGGCGTAAATATATCCGCAGACCAGCCGGGCAGACTGCCCGCTGATCAGCGCTTCCCGGTACGCGTCTTTTCCCGTGGTTTCATCGCTGGCGGAACAGTTGACGATTACGGTCGCTCCGGCAAGGGCATGGTGGATGCTCGGCGGGTCCGGCACCCATACATCCTCACAGATCTCCGCCGCCACTGCCAGTCCCGGCATCTCCTCACAGGTAAACAGAAGCCTTGTTCCAAAGGGAATATAATCCCTTTCTCCATCTCCGGAATCCGTCCAGACAGCATCCGCTTCCTGGTTTCCCCGGGCAAAATGCCGGAGCTCATAGAATTCCCCGTAGTTGGGAATGCAGGTCTTTGGCACCAGGCCAAGCAGCTTTCCTCCCTGAAAGACCGCAGCCACATTGTAAAGCTTTCCTTCCTTTTCCCAGGGAAGCCCTGCGAAAATCAGAGCGTCCAGTTCCCTGGTCTCCCGGATAATCTGCAGAAGAGCTTCCTTTGCGCTCTCCAGAAGCAGCTCCTGCAGAAACAGATCCCCGCAGGTATAGCCTGTGATGCAAAGCTCCGGAAATACAATAATCTTTGCCCCGTTCCCCGCAGCCTCTTTCGCAAGACGGATAATTTCCCGGGCATTCCCTTCCGGGTCCGCCACCTGTACCTTCGGCGTCACAGCCGCCGTTTTAATAAATCCGTGTATCATACCATTCCCTCTCCGGAAGCAGGCATTTTCAGCCCCTTCCTTATAAATCCCCTGCCGGTCCGGTTCTACCGCTTTGCCTTTGCCAGGATTCTCTTCAAATCCTCCACATCAAAAGTGTACGCGCGGTCACAGAACTGACACTTCACCTCAATGGGTTTATTTTCCTGGATCATTTCGCGGATATCCTGGCTGCCGATGCTTACAATCGCCTGCTCTACCCGCTCTCTCGTACAGTTGCAGTAATAGGCGGCCGGAAGGGTATCCGTGATCTCCAGGCCAAAATCACCCAGAAGATAGGAAAGAATCTCCTCCGGCGTCATTCCCTGATCCAGAAGAGCTGTCACGGAACTTACCTCAGACAGCTTCTTTTCCAGCGCGTCAATGATATGGTCATCCGTAAAAGGCATCAGCTGAATGATAAAGCCGCCCGCCTGCCGCACCGTGTTATTACGGTTCAGGAGCACACCCAGGCCCACAGAAGAAGGAACCTGCTCCGAAGTGGCAAAATAGTACGTAAGATCCTCCGCAATCTCTCCGGTCTGAAGCTCGGTCTGTCCCACATAGGGCTCCTTCAGTCCCAGATCCTTGATCACTCTCAGCATTCCATTTCCAATGGCTCCCGCCACGTCCAGCTTGCCCTTCGCATTTGCGTGAATCAGCACCGCAGGCTCGTTTACATAGCCCTTGACCCGGGCTTTCGAGTCCGCCGTCACCGTAATGCCGCCGATGGGGCCGTCTCCCTTAATCTGCAGGGTAAGTAGATCCTGCTCTCCCTTCATCATGGCTCCCATCATAGAACCCGCGCTTAAAAGTCTTCCCAGGGCCGCCGTAGCCACAGGGCTTGTGTTATGAATGGAGCGGGCCTTCTCCACCAGCTCCCTGGATGTGATGGCAAAGGCACGGATCTGAAGATCCGCTGCCGCCGCTCTGACAATATAATCTGACATATCTGCTCCTTTATTCTGTCTCTGCTTCTCTGTCTCTGCTTCTCTGATTCCGCCGCTCTATCCGTCTGCTCTTTTCCGCGCTGCCACAAAGAGCCGCTCCGTCTCTCTCCGGAGCTCTCCCCCCGTCTCATCGTCCAGCATTTTTTCTACCTGAAATCCGGCTTTCTCCAGAAGCCCTTTCACAGCCTCAGCTTCATACGCTCTCTGAAAATGGGTTTCTTCGAACCTTTTGTATCTGCCGTCCTCTTCCTTTATGTAGAGTGTCAGATCATATTCGTTCAGCTTTTCTTCCGGATCATAATAATTCTCCCAGATAAAGCTTCCCTCTTCCCGGTTTTCCGCAATGACAGACTCTCCCAGAATCTCTTCATATTTATAAACGGTATTCAGGTCAAAAAGGATGACCCCATCCGGGTCCAGATAGTTATGGGCCAGGCGGAAAACCTGAAGCAGATCCTTTTCCTCTGTAATATAGTTCAGGGAATCACAGGCGCTGACAACCGCCCTGACTGTGCCGTACAGTTCGAATTCACGCATATCCTGCAGGAGATAAAGAATATCGTGTCCCGATTTTCTCTTTTTTTCATCGGCCAGCTCCAGCATCTCCTCTGAAGCGTCCACGCCAATCATATCATACCCCGCATCCGCGAGAAGCTCCGTAATGCTGCCTGTGCCGCAGCCCAGATCCAGCACCAGACCCTCACGAATTCCATATTCCTTCAGATTTTTCACGATCCGTTCCGCCCATTCCCGGTAGGGAACGCCATCCATAAACAGATCATAAACTTCTGCAAAACCGGTGTATGCGTCCATCTGTGCCTCCCTGTTCCAGTCTCTCTCCAGTCCGGTGGACACGCAGTAATCCGGCCGGAATTCTGTCCGGACTGCTGCTGTTTCCCATGATCCAGAGGTATATTTCATCATAGCAAATTTCCCACAAAAATACAAGGACTGCCGCATCCTTTTGCGGCAGCCCCTGTGCATCCTTCTTACTTGCTGCTTAAAAACTTTTCTATATTGGCAAGAGCCTCTTCCTCGTCTTCTCCATTGGCGGAAACGGTCACTGTCTCGCCCGCGTAAAGACCCAGGGTCATCATTCCCATGATGCTCTTGGCGTTCACTTTCTTGTTGTCACTTTCCACATAGATTTCGCTGCCATACTGACTTGCTACCTGCACCAGCAAGGCCACCGGTCTGGCCTCCAACCCATCTGGAATTTGAATCGTGATCTCCTGCTTAATCATAATATTCTCTCCTCCTTGTGTTCCCTTAGCTCCTCTGCAATAAAACTCAGCTTCCTGAGTCTGTGGTTCACCCCTGATTTTCCCACCGGCGGAGTGAGCATCTGTCCCAGCTCCTTCAGTGACATTCCAGGCTGCTCCAGACGCAGCCTGGCTATCTCAGCCAGATTCTCAGGCAGCTTTTCGAAGCCGATTGTGCTCTGGATATACTGGATATCCTCAATCTGCTTCACCGCTGCAGAAACGGTTTTATTCAGGTTGGCAGTCTCGCAGTTCACCTGCCGGTTTACAGAATTCCGCATTTCTTTCAGGATACGGATATTCTCAAATTTCATCAGCCCCACATGTGCTTCCATCACATTCAGAATATCTGCTATCTGTGAACCTTCCTTAACATATAGAATGTAACTGTGCTTGCGAAGCGTAATCTTCGCTTCAATTCCAAAGCTTTCCAGCATGGCGGAAAGCTGCTCTGCTCTGGCAGAGTCGGCGCATACAATCTCGAAATGATACCCCTTTTCCGGGTCGCTGACGGAACCGGAGGCCAGAAACGCTCCACGGATATAAGCGCGCCTGCAGCATGGATTCTGGATCAAAACATGCCTGACCGCTGTCATATCCGTCAGGGCCGTAATCTCAAAGCTCCTATTCCCATGAGGCTTTCTGTTCTGACGAACCGACACGTTCATGTTTATATTAAATGTTTTTTTCAATAATGTAAAGTATTTTCTTGCAACTGCCAGATTTTCCGTATGCATTCTTACATTTCCGGTTCCCTCCGTCCCCGCTTCCACATGGCTGCAGAAGCTTAGAATGGCGGAAATCTCCGCAAGACGGCAGTGTCTGGCAGACGGGAGCTGCCAGGACAGCTCCTGCTTAATTTCACTGGAAAATGACATCTGTCACCTCATACTGTTTCTCAGGCCCGGTTCGGGAACCGCCGCGGTTCACAAAACCGGGACACCAAACTCTTTCAGTGGGCCTTCACAATTGCGTCCTTTTCAATATCCCGGTGCTCAATCCGGACCGCGTAATCCGCATTTTCCCGCAGACGCTCATACAGCCTGTTGGCCAGCGTCACAGAACGGTGCTTTCCGCCTGTACAGCCGATGGAAATCACCAGCTGGTTCTTTCCTTCCAGCACATAGTTGGGAATCAGAAACTGTATCATATCGATCAGCTTGTCCAGAAACCGGTGGGACACCTCGAATCCCATCACAAAGTCCTGAACCTCTTTGTCATTTCCGCTCAAGGCTCTCAGTTCTTCATAATAGTAGGGATTCGGAAGAAATCTCACGTCAAACACCAGATCCGAGTCATTGGGAATTCCATATTTGAAGCCAAAGGACAGGACTGTAATCACCAGATTCTTGAAGTCCTGATTCTGCACAAAAATCTTATCCAGCTCCTGCTTCAGCTCCCTTGTCAGAAGGCTGCTGGTATCAATAATGTAATCTGCCTGCTTTTTCAGAAAGAGCAGTTTTTTTCTCTCCTGAACAATTCCCTCAATGATGCGGCCCTCCTGCGCAAGCGGGTGATTTCTTCTTGTTTCCTTGTATCTCTTCACCAGGACTTCGTCCGAAGCATCCAGGAACAGAATTTCATATTTATATCCGGCCATGGTCAGCTTCTCCAGTGTGGAGGTCAGCTCATCCAGCGTCTTGCCGCTGCGGATATCCAATCCCAGAGCCACCTTGGAAATCTCACTGGTGCTGGAATAAATCAGCTCCGCAAATTTGCCGATCAGCGAAATCGGAAGATTATCCACGCAGAAATAACCTGCATCTTCCAATATTTTCAGCGAAGTTCCTCTGCCTGCACCGGACATCCCGGTTACTATCACAAATCTCATTTGTATTCTCCCTCAAATGCCTCTCCTCTTGCTGCCATTCCCGCTCCATCCCGGCGTACCCTGCCTGATATATCTTCTCCGCAGCAGGAGTCCCGGAATTCTTCAGAACCCCAGTGTCTTTACTTCCATTTCCAGTTCCACGCCAAACTGTCTGCTGACTTCGGACTGCACATGCCGGATAAGGTTCATAACATCCTCCGCCGTGGCGTCTCCCGTATTGATCACAAAACCGCAGTGCTTTTCAGAAACCTGCGCTCCGCCCAGACGGTATCCCCGAAGCCCGGCATCCATAATCAGTTTTCCAGCGAAATAACCTTCCGGCCTCTTAAAGGTACTTCCAGCGCTGGGGTATTCCAGCGGCTGCTTCTCCGTCCTTGCCGTCCGAAGCTCCTGCATACGGGTCTCGATTTCTTCCGGATCGCCCTTTCGAAGCTCCAGAAGCACGCTCAGCACCACGTAGCCCTCCCGGGCAATCACACTGGTCCGATAGCCCAGCTCCAGCTCTTCCCGCTTCAGTCTGAGAAGCTTTCCGTCCTTTCTCATCACAAGCGCTTCCCGCACTACGTCTTTCATTTCTCCGCCGTAGGCTCCCGCATTCATGACCAGGGCTCCTCCAAGCGTCCCCGGAATCCCGGAAGCAAATTCCAGGCCGGTAAGCCCTTCTCTGGCCGCCAGGTGTGCCGCCTTCACCAGAAGCACTCCTGCTTCCAGCTCCATCAGGCACCCTTCGATGCGGACCGCTTCGAAATTGTGAAAGAGCTGTATCACCACACCGTCATATCCATCATCGCTCACCAGCACATTGCTGCCGTTCCCCAGAATATACCAGGGCTCACCCGCTTCTTCGCAGGCTTCCACCGTCTCCGCAAGCTGGGCCGCTGTCTGCGGAAGGCAAAAGCAGCGGGCCGGGCCGCCGATTCGGAAGGTCGTGTGCTTTTTCATAGGCTCATCCCGAAGTACATTTTCCGCCCCGTTTATCTCACATAAGGTTTTGTATAAATTCTCATTCTTCATATCTGTATACAGTGTCCTGTTCACTTTCATTTTACTTCGTTACGATACATTATATGCAAAATTTGAAATTTACACAACCCCTGCGTTAAGAGCGGACTTTTCCCATTCCGTCTCACATCTATTTTCTGGGCTTCAGATACTTTTTCAGATACCGGCCTGTATAAGACACCTCCTGCTCAGCCACCTCCTCAGGCGTTCCCCTGGCAATCACAGTGCCGCCGCGGTCTCCGCCTTCCGGGCCCATATCAATGATATAATCCGCGGTCTTAATCACATCCAGGTTATGCTCAATGACAATGACCGTATTGCCGCCCTCAGCCAGGCGCTGCAGGATCTCCGTCAGTTTATGGACATCCGCGAAATGAAGTCCCGTGGTGGGCTCGTCCAGAATGTAAATGGTTCTTCCTGTACTGCGGCGGGAGAGCTCCGTGGCCAGCTTGATTCTCTGGGCCTCTCCTCCGGACAGGGTCGTGGAAGGCTGGCCCAGCCTGATATAGGAAAGCCCCACGTCATTCAGGGTCTCTATCTTTCTGCGGATAGAAGGAACCGGTTCAAAAAACTCCAAAGCCTCCTCCACAGTCATATCCAGCACATCGTAAATGCTCTTTCCTTTATATTTAACCTCCAGCGTCTCACGGTTATACCGTTTTCCCTGGCATACCTCGCAGGGCACATACACATCCGGCAGGAAATGCATCTCTATTTTTATGATACCGTCACCGGAACATGCCTCACAGCGGCCGCCTTTCACATTAAAGCTGAAACGGCCCTTTTTGTAGCCTCGGCTCTTGGCGTCGGGCGTAGAGGCAAAAAGATCCCGGATCTGATCAAAAACTCCCGTATAAGTAGCCGGATTTGATCTGGGTGTGCGTCCAATGGGAGACTGATCAATGGCAATGACTTTATCCAGCTGCTCCACACCCTCCATAGATTTATATTTTCCCGGAATCGTCCTTGCGCGGTTCAGCTTCTTTGCAAGGGTTTTATACAGAATCTCATTGACCAGCGAACTCTTTCCCGATCCGGATACGCCGGTCACGCAGGTCATAACGCCCAGAGGGAACGCCACCTGGATATTCTTCAGGTTATTTTCTGCCGCTCCCTTGACCGTAAGCCAGCCTGTGGGCGTCCGGCGCTTTTCCGGCACCGGAATCTGAAGCCGGCCGCTTAAGTAGGCGCCTGTAATGGACTCCGGGCAGGCCATGATATCCTCCGCGGTTCCCGCGGCCACCAGACGGCCGCCGTGTTCTCCGGCACCCGGTCCGATATCCACAATATAATCTGCCGCAAACATGGTGTCCTCATCATGCTCCACCACAATCAGCGTATTGCCCAGATCCCGCAGGCGCTTCAGCGTCGCCAGCAGCTTGTCATTGTCCCTCTGGTGAAGGCCGATGCTGGGCTCATCCAGAATATAAGCCACACCCACCAGGCCCGAACCTATCTGGGTCGCCAGACGGATTCGTTGAGCTTCGCCGCCGGACAGGGTCCCTGTAGCCCGGGCCAAAGTCAGATACTCCAGTCCCACATCCACCAGGAATCCGATTCGGGCGCGGATTTCCTTCAGAATCTGGGCGCCGATCAGCTCCTGCTGGGGCGTAAGCCGCAGGTCCTTCAGAAAATCATACAGCGTCCGGACAGACATGGCGGTAATCTCCGCAATATTTTTATCCGCTACTGTCACTGCCAGAGAAGTCTTTTTCAGACGCTGGCCGCCGCAGGTCTTACAGGGTGTGATCCGCATAAACGTCTCGTATTCCTGTTTTACGATTTCCGAACCCGTCTCACGGTAACGCCGTTCCACATTTTTAATTAGTCCCTCAAAGGCCACATCATAAACGCCCTGGCCTCTCTGCCCCTTATAATGGACCTTCACCTTGCGGCCGTCCGTTCCGTGAATCAGTATATTCTGGATTTCCGGAGACAGCTTTTCATAGGGTGTATTCAAATCAAAATGATATTCTTCCGAAAGTGCCTTCAAAAGAGCATAGGTGAAGCTGGACGGGTCCGTACAGGACTGCCAGCCCATAACTGCAATGGCTCCCTCCGCAATGCTTAGGGATTTATCGGGAATCATCAGATCCTCATCAAATTCCATCTTATAACCCAGTCCGTAACAGTCCGGGCAGGCGCCGAAGGGATTATTGAAGGAAAAGCTTCTGGGCTCAATTTCCTCCATACTGATGCCGCAGTCCGGGCAGGCATAGCTGGAACTGAAGGACAGAACTTCCTCCTCACTTCCTCCTACAATCTCCACAATCAGAAGTCCCTCTGCCAGATTCAGCACAGTCTCAATGGAATCCGCCAAGCGCCGCTCAATGCCCGGCTTCACCACCAGACGGTCCACCACAATCTCTATCAAGTGTTTTACATTCTTTTCCAGTTTGATGTCCTCAGAAAGCTCGTAAAGATTTCCGTCAATCTTCACACGCACAAAGCCGCTTTTTCTGGCCTGTTCCAGCACCTTCACATGCTCGCCCTTGCGTCCTTTTACCACCGGAGCCAGCAGCTGAATTCTGGTCCGCTCCGGCAGCGCCATGATCTGGTCCACCATCTGGTCCACGCTCTGCTTTTTGATCTCCTTGCCGCATTTGGGACAGTGGGGAATTCCAATCCGCGCGTAGAGCAGACGGAAATAATCGTAGATTTCCGTCACCGTTCCCACCGTAGACCTGGGGTTCCGGTTGGTAGACTTCTGGTCAATGGAGATAGCGGGAGACAGACCCTCTATGCTCTCCACATTGGGTTTCTCCATCTGTCCCAGGAACTGGCGCGCATAGGAAGACAGGGATTCCATATACCTTCTCTGTCCTTCCGCATAAATGGTATCGAAAGCCAGCGAGGACTTTCCGGAACCGCTTAACCCCGTCAGCACAACAAATTTATCTCTGGGGATGTCCAGATCCAGATTTTTCAGATTATGTTCATTTGCTCCTCTGATTCTGATACAGTTTTTCATAATACTCCTCTTATCTTTTGCTCTATAGCCTGCGCCGGAACCCGGAAAATATTCCTGCCGGATTTCCGCCGGGTATCGTCTGCGGTTTTCTTCCATTATTGCACAGATTTCCCGCGATTTTCCTACAGATCCGCAAGCTGCTTCTTCAGCTCAATCATCTTGTCGCGCAGCTCTGCGGCCAGCTCGAAATTCAGCTCCGCGGCAGCCTTCTTCATCTTCTTGTCGATATCCGCAATCAGCTTCTCCAGTTCCTTCCTGCTCATGGACTCCGGATCTTTCTCGAACCGCAGCTCCTCCTGGGCAATCTCCTTCGAAATGCTGATAAGCTCCCGGACTGATTTCTGAATGGTCTTCGGCGTGATACCGTGTTCCTTATTGTATGCCTCCTGCAGCGTCCGTCTTCTCTCCGTCTCATCAATAGCCAGACGCATGGAATCTGTGATGGTGTCCGCGTACATGATGACATGACCTTCCGAGTTCCGGGCCGCGCGGCCGATAGTCTGAATCAGAGATACCTCCGAACGCAGAAATCCTTCCTTGTCCGCATCCAGAATTGCCACCAGCGTGATCTCCGGAATATCCAGACCTTCCCGGAGCAGATTGATTCCCACCAGCACGTCAAAGACATCAAGACGCATATCCCGGATAATCTGCGTCCGCTCCAGCGTATCGATATCAGAATGCAGGTATTTCACGCGGATGCCAAGCTCACGCATATAATCTGTCAGGTCCTCTGCCATCCGCTTGGTCAGCGTCGTAATCAGAATTTTATGGCCTGCCGCAGTCTCCTTATTGACTTCGCCCACCAGGTCATCGATCTGTCCTTCTACCGGGCGCACCTCCACCTTCGGGTCCAGAAGTCCTGTAGGCCGGATAATCTGCTCGGCCCGCAGCATCTCATGATCCGCCTCATATTCTCCCGGCGTGGCTGATACAAACAGGATCTGATCTATTTTACTTTCAAATTCTCCAAAATTCAAGGGGCGGTTATCCATGGCAGAAGGCAGGCGGAAGCCATAATCTACCAGGGTTTTCTTCCGGGACTGGTCCCCCGCGAACATGCCCCTGATCTGCGGAATCGTCTTATGAGACTCGTCAATAATAATCAGAAAATCATCCTTAAAATAATCCATCAGAGTGTTGGGCGGCGTCCCCGGCGCATAGCCTGCCAGATGGCGGGAATAATTCTCGATGCCGGAACAGAAACCCGTTTCCTTCAGCATCTCGATATCGAAATTCGTCCGCTCTGCAATCCGCTGGGCCTCCAGCAGCTTATCCTCGCTCTTGAAATACCGGACGCGCTCCTCCAGTTCCTCCTCAATGGCCGCGGCCGCCCGTTTAATCTGCTCCGCAGGCACCACATAATGGGAGGCCGGAAAAATCGCCACATGATTCAGTTCTTCTTTAATCTCCCCGGTCAGCACATCAATCCGGGTAATCCGGTCGATCTCGTCGCCGAAAAATTCCACCCGCACGGCAGTCTCCGCCTCATTGGCCGGAATGATCTCGATCACATCTCCCCGCACCCGGAAGGTACCGCGCTTGAAATCCATATCATTTCGGTCATACTGGATATCCACAAGCTGCCGCAGCACCTCGTCCCGGTCCTTTTCCATTCCCGGCCGCAGGGACACCATCATCTTCTCAAAGTTTTCCGGTTCACCCAGGCCATAGATACAGGACACCGAAGAGACGATGATGACGTCGCGGCGCTCGATGAGCGCCGCAGTAGCCGACAGGCGGAGCTTGTCGATCTCATCGTTGATGGCGGAATCCTTGGCAATGTAGGTATCTGTAGAAGGCACATATGCCTCCGGCTGATAATAATCATAGTAGGACACAAAATACTCCACTGCGTTCTCGGGGAAGAACTCCTTAAACTCCCCGTAGAGCTGTGCCGCGAGGGTTTTATTGTGGGCGATGACCAGCGTCGGCTTGTTCAGCTGCTGAATGACATTGGCCATCGTGAAGGTCTTGCCAGATCCCGTAACCCCCAGTAAAGTCTGGGCTTGGTTGCCTTCCCGGAACCCTTTTACAAGCGCCTCGATCGCCTGGGGCTGGTCGCCGGTGGGCTGATATTCTGAGTGTAATTTGAAACCGGCAGCTTTTTTGCCGGTTTCATGAGCAGGGAGCTGGTCTTTGCCAGCGGATTGCGAATGTCCTTGATTTCCCATTTTCTATTTTTCCTCCCAGATGACCGTAGTAAAAAGTTCGAGTATATGCCCGAAATTCGTAAAATTTGAGTATTTTGGCCTGGCATATACACGAACTTTTTCTTTTTTACGAATTCAGGTCACCAAAATGTGTTTTTCAAAACTGCGTAACACCAGATAAACAAAAGTGAAATTGGCATTTCTAAAGGTCACCAAACATGCCAGAATTCACGTTGTTCATTCTGGCACGCTCAGAACCTTCGGTTCTTCGCTGCCTAACCAGAGAAAAGCAAATGCTCCCTCCGGCCGCGCTTGCTTTTCTTCCAGTCAGGCAAATTATAGCATGGATAGTCAAAAAAGTATAGCCGCATTTTAGAACATCCGTTCCTCTCTGCCGCTACACTTCTTTTTCTAGTATGTTCAATTTTACTTAAGATAGTCATCTGCTGAGATAACCACTTCTATATTCTCTGTCTTAATCTCAGAATCTTCATCCTCTGTCGGCAGGACTTCATCAATAAACGGCTGTATCTCATCCACACAGTCAGCGATAATTCCCCGGTTGTCTCCATATACATCCATTGTGATAATCTCTTTTGCGTGGCCCATCAGTTTGGAGACAGCTTTCGGATTGAAGTCATTTTTCAAAAGAAGAGTACAAAAGGTACTTCTTAAATCATGCCAGCGGATGTTGGGTAAGTTATTTTCCTTCAGAAGTCGCTTATAATGTTTAAAATGAAAATCCTTGCCACGTGAGCGCCCGTAACTGGAACAGCAGATGTAATCATCATCCTGAAATTGGTTCTTTCTGCGGCTCCGGTTCCTCTCGTATATCTTCCTCTGCTCCAGAATCGCTTCAAATACATAATCCGGTATAGGGATATCCCGGTAGCTGGACGGTGTCTTCAGCCTCACTTCCTGCTTTGTAAAAGTCTTGGGTGCAAAATCCTCCTTCTTTGTGTTGAGCCTCTTCCCCAGCTGCCGCTCTACTCTCAGCGTCCGGTTAATATAATCCACATCAGAGTATTTCACTCCATTGATCTCCCGGCGCCTGAGCCCCATCAGTACGTTGAACAGCACCTGCATATGAATCGGCGTGTCCCTGCTGGCCTCCAGCAGAATCAGTGTCTGCTCCATATTCAAAGTTTTCTGCGTGTCGATGTTTCTGGTATGGTATGGCTTTTTTGCCACCTTTTTTGGCAAGTCTATGCCCTCCGCCGGATTATCTGCACGGACCTTCTTATCCACTGCATACTTCATGGAAACATTCATCACGGTTTTCAGGAGCCTGGCTACAGAAGGAGAATACTCTGTCTTTTCCTTATAGAGCTTTACTACATCCCCTCTGTTAATGTCCGTCATTTTCCGCTTCCCCCAATGGGGAACGATGTGGTTCTTCACAATGTCCCGGTAATTATCGTAGGTCTCTGCACTTCCCACACGGTTCCGGATATCATTTTCCAGCCAGAACTCCAGGAACTCCTTCACACTGACATTGGAATATACCACATAGGTCCCCGCATACAATTCCAATGATACCTTCTTATCCTTTTACTGTCCGGGGAGGGTGTCTGCAGAAAAATCCCGGATGCTTCCGTTCCCGCTGTCTGTCCATATCATACCTCATATAAATTATAGTGTATGGATGGCCGAAAAAAAGGACCCTGCACTGTCTTTTCAAAGGCAATACAAAGTCCTTTCCCTTCTTTTTTCTCTTATGCCAGTCCCTTTTCCTCTAACCAGTTATCCAGAGTCCTTTTTCCTCTTTTCATCTTAAGGGTCCGGATCTGGAACTCCAGAATGGTCAGCAGGGTAAAGACGATCCACAAAACGGTCAGGAATATTACGGCTTCCTGAATACTTTCTCCTCCTGATATGGTACTTCGGAAGGCTTCCACCGTATAAGTGAACGGTACCCAGTCATGAAGATAAGGGACAAAGCTTCCGGACAGTTCCAGGGGGTAGGTTCCCACAGAACCTGCCAGCTGGATCACCATAAATACCAGCATCAGGAAACTTCCCACTTTGCCAAAAGTATTGGTAAAGAAATACATCACAGACATAAAAGCCACCGAAGCCAGACAGGCCACCGCCAGGGTTTTCCCCATTTCCACCGGCTCAAAACCGTCACACAGATGAAGCATAAAGATCATCACCGCTGCCTGGAGCAGGGCAATCAGATACAGTACCGATGCCTTGCTTCCCCACCAGGCCAGACCGGATTTCAGCTTTCCGCTGTACTTCGTCAGCGGATACATAAGACTAAAGGCAATACAGCCTACCCAAAGTGCCACAGACATCATATAGGGGGCCATGGCATGGCCGTTATTTTCTACCCTGGTGATCTGTGTTTCTTTTGTTTCCACAGGAGCTGCAAACATATCCGCCGTATCTTCTCCTTTATTCGTATCCCGGATCTGTTTTGCCCCATCTGCCAGACTGTCTTTTAAAGTCCTAGTTCCTTCCGCCAGCTGTTCAATCCCGGATCCAAGAGTTTTACTTCCGTCATGAAGCTGGGAAGCTCCGCTGCTGATCTGGGAGGCTCCGTCCTCCAGCTGTACCGCTCCTCCAAGAAGAGCCTGATTGTTTGCAGTAAGCTGGCCGGTTCCCTGGGACAACTTGCTGGTTCCGGCTACCAAGGTATCCATACCCGCCGAAAGAGTTCCTGCTCCCTGAGAAAGGGTCTGGGCTCCTGTCTTCAGACTTCCGGTTCCCTGTTTCAGATCCTTTGCTCCCTGGGACAGCTGTTCCACTCCCTGGGAAAGAGCCGGAAGCTGTCCCTGCATTTCCTGTACTCCTTTATCCAGATCAGAACTTCCCTGTACCAGACGGCCAAATCCCTCATCCAGCTGCCCGGCTCCCTGTACCAGTGCTTCCGTTCCCTGTGTCTTCAGTGCTCCGGCTCCATCCTTTGCACTCTGGATTCCGCCGGCAAGTGCAGGTGCCGCCTCAGTCAGCTGTTCTACTCCCCGGTTCACTTCTCCACTTTCCTGGGTAAGACGGTCAGCACCTTCCCTCAGCTGAGACAGGCTGTCTCCAACCTGTGTGCCGATTCCGCTCTTCAGCTGCTCCATGCCGCTGTCCACTCCTGCCAGATACTGTTCTCCGGCTGTTTCTGTCTGAGCAGACAACTGTCCCAGACCTTCTGATAATGCCTGAAGACCCTTTACCACACTGCTCAGGTCTGTAGAATTTTCCCCTGCCAAACCGGCCCCGGTCATATCCCGGGCCTGCCGGGCTGCCTCTGCCATGGTCTGCTGAGCCTGAGACAGGGCGGCACTGCTGTTCCCAAGAGCCTGAGAAGCTTCCTGGAGACGGCTTCCCGCCTCATTGGCTGCATCGGCGTTTTGCTGTGCAGCTGCCACTGCCTCCCAGGCAACGGATGCCACTGCATCTATATCTCCTGAATCAATTGCCTGCTGCAAGGAATCACTTAAATAAGAGGCGTCTGTACTTTCCACACCTCCCAGATTTTCTGCCGCAGCCTGGGCTGCCTCTGCCTGGTTTCCGGCTTCCTGGGCATTCCCCTCTAAAGTATCGCCCAGCTGGTCCCCACTTCCTGTTTCCTGGGACATGCTCTCCGTTCCCTGAATCCCCGCAAGGAGCTGATCGGTACTGGACTTTAACTGGTCCGCGCCCTCTTTCACAGAGTCAAAAACCTGTTTTCCTCCATCCTGCAGCTGTCCGTTTACCTGATCAATACTGGCAGAAATGCCGGGGACTGCCTGTTCTTCCAGAAGCTTCATTCCCTGGGAAAGCTGGGCTGCCCCTTCATAAACCCCATTTGTACCTTCCTGAAGTTTCTGTGTCTGCCCGGGAAGCTGGGATGCTGCACTGTTCAGCTGATCCAATCCTTCCTGTAAAGATGCAAGACCCCTGTCTGTCTGTTCAGCTCCTGCCTTCAGACTTTTGCTTCCCTCTCCCGCTGTCTTGACACCTGCGGCAAGCTGGGAAGACCCCTGGGATAATGCCCGGACTCCCTGAGAAAGTCCCGGGATCTTTCCTTCTAACTGTCCCATGCCCTCTTCCAGGGACTGGGCTCCTGCATCCAGGCTTTCACTTCCGCCGGCAAGTTCTTTTGCCCCGCTGTCCAGGGTTTTCGTCCCCTTGTTCAGTTCACTGGCCCCATCCTGAAGTTCACGTGCTCCCTTGTCTGCGGCTGTTACTCCATCTGTATAAGTCTTTAGTCCCTCTTCCAGGGTCTGACTGCCATCTCTGAATACCAGAGCACTATCTGCCAGAACCTGTAAATTCTCTTCGATCTGTTCATTTCCTGAGGCAAGTTCCCGGATTCCCTCCTGGAGCTTCCCGGAACCATCTGCCGCTTCCTCCATTCCGTCCCCGGCCTTACCGATCTGTTCAAAAACCGCTTCTGCATAGGTGCGGGTAACTTCTTCCCGGACAGAACTCTGGATTTTCTCCATAGCTGTCTCGCTCATCTTAGAAGCAATGTAATTGGTACCCGGGTTTGTTTCATAAGAAAGTTCCATTTTTTCAGGTTTTTCCCGGGTAAGGGTGGCTGCATTGGCTGAAAAATCCTCCGGTATGGTAATGACCATATAATAACTTCCGTCTTTCAGCCCCTGCCGGGCCCTTTCCTTATCTGTAAAAGAAAAATTCAGAGAACCGTCCTCTTTCAGATTCTCCACCATTTCTTTTCCTATGTTTAATGTTTCTCCCTCATATTCTACCGGTTTATCCTCATTCACCACAGCCACGGGCAATTTGTCCATATTGCCGTAAGGGTCCCACATGGATCCCAGAAAAAGGGTGGTATAAATGGTAGGAATTGCAATAATCGCAACAATAACTACCAACATGAGTTTATTACTCAGCAGCTTTTTCCACTCTAGTTTCAGCATTCTCCTGTCTCCTTTCTGTCTGCGCAACTAGTTGTAGTTTAATAGATATTATGTTGATTATTTACACATACCGCATTATACTAAGGTTATAAATACCTTACAACCGACAATAATCCTTCGTTGCGTCTATTAATAGACAAAATGTCTATCTAGTGTCTATGGTTTATAATTTTTTTATATTTTCGAAAGGAGAAATCTATGAAAGAAAAAACTGACCGGAGAATCCGCAAAACAAAATCCCAGCTTCGAGCCGGGCTTGCAAAACTTATGCAGGAAAAAAGTATTAAAGAAATTACTGTAAAAGAACTGGTAGAGGAAGTGGATATCAACCGTTCTACTTTCTATCTCCATTATACGGATATTTTCAATATGCTTTCCACCATTGAAGAAGAACTGCTGGAAGAGATCCGCCAGACCATTCAGAATCATCCGGTTAGTCCCTTTAACGAATCCAGCTTTCCTTTTATTGAGGATATTTTTCAGATCCTGGCAGAAAACAAAGATATCTGCAGCGCCTTGCTGGGGCCAAACGGGGATATCGCGTTTATCCATCGCATTGAAAATCTGATTTCCACCCACAGTCTTAACGTACTGCGCCGGACTTTTCCGGACACTATTGAAGACCTGAAATATTCCTATTCTTTCTGTCTTTCCGGCTGCATCGGTCTGGTGAAAACCTGGCTGACCTCCGATACCGATGAAACGCCTCAATATATGGCCCAGCTCACCTTCCGGCTGATCATGAACGCCCTCCGTCATATGTATCCTGATAACACGCCCTCACAGACACCTCTGTCAGGTTCCAAAAGCCCTCTGCCGGATTGACTGCTCCAAACGTTCATCTAACATGGTCAAAGGCTGAGCACTATCGTCAATGACAAGCACTTTGGAACAGTCAGCGCCAGCCGACAGCAAACGAGGCTTTATGGTGTCCCCAGCCCGTCTTCTGCGGTCTGGTAGAACACATTGACTAGCTCGCCTATCTGTTCTGTTGGTTTTTCCTCACCATCTTTTTCCGGCAACACAGGCTCACCTTTTGTCAGCTTTGCTATAATCTGTAACACCATTGTTGTTTTTCCCTCTCCCGGATCTCCCTGTATAATAGTAACTTTCCCATAGGGAATGAATGGATAGAGTAGTCATTCCACCTGCTCCACCACCACATCCTCCATATTGATCAGTCGGAGTCCCGGCTCTGCTTTTCTGTTTTTCAAAATTACCTCCATTTCTGGTTGAAAGCATTATAGGACTCTGGTAGAATACAGATAGATTGATTTTGGTATTTTACCATATACATCAAGTTTGATAGCCGTTTCTTACACAACGGCCATTTCCCGCTTTACATAGTTGCCTTCTTTTTTGAGGTACACAATATCCCTACATCTGATTTTTACAGTTTTATCATTTGAACAACCTATCAGATATTGTCTATCCTGGTTTTTCCTTTTTTCGAATATTTTCTGCATAGCCTGATATGCTTCAGGCAGTTTCTGGCTAAGTACAGTCTTGGGAATATATCGAAATGTATTCACTTCAAAAGCCGCTATCGCATACTGAACGTAATTAGTTATGTAAACAAGCAAAGGTGTTTCTCCTCTTTCTCGAATATATTTTGCTGCTTCCAGACCATTTCCGTCTGGTAATTCTATATCAAGCAAATAAACATCTTCTTCTTTTCCCTTTTGAAAATCTCTCAGCAGTTCATCTACAGAAGTATAAATATATATATCATATAATAGATGATGCTCCTTCATGAATTTCTCTGTAATATGACAAATAAGATTGATGCACTCCTGCTCATCTTCCAGCAAAGCTATCTGCCACATCACTTTTCCCATCTCCTCAAAAATCTCCTTCAAATAGTAATACGATTTAACTATCTAAATTCCCAAGTCTACTATCTAAATCCTGCTTTACAAAATTATTGTATTACTGCTTAAAAAACTGGCAAAGCACTTTCTTTATCTTTGCGGCTCTTTCTTTTTCTGCTTTTGCTCTCTCTCCTTTTCCTCATTGTCAAGACTCAAAAATTGCTCTACATTCTTCTTTGCTTTCAAAATTTCCTTCATCTCTGAACGTGCTTTCCGATATTGAACGTAAACAGCTTTCTTATCTGCCAAGACCTCTGCATATTCCTTCGACAACTCTTTCGTCTTTGGCAATTTCTTTACATTCAGCTCATCAAAAGCAGCCTTCGCCGCTTTATGCAGAGTGATAGCTTCCTTATGCAGTTCAAAAAATTGGGAGATATATCTGGACTTCCTATATTCGACATATATTTCCCGCGTTTTGGCATAATTGACAATATGCCTTTTTAAACACGCAATTTCTACCAGCCATTCTTCAAGACTTTTAACCTTATTGTCCAAGGCTTCCCTACTTCTTTCTATTCTGCAGGAGTCTCTTCTCCCGTTTCTGCCTTCTTTTTTTCTTTCTCTTTTCTGAGAATATATGCCTCCACGGTCTTCACAAAGGTCTCTGCATGCTCCAGTTAAACAGATGATTCTTCTTTCGAGGCCAAAAAGAAATCACTATAGTCGCATTTTTCTCTAATGCGGTAGGCTCCATCAATAATCTTATATATTCCTCGGTCAAATTTACCTGTATGTACATAATACTGATTAAAATGAACGATGTTTTATCAGGTCCATACAGTCCACCTAGTCCACAATATCTGGTATAAAAAACACGAAATACCACTAAATAGCATACCTAAAGGGTCCTCTCCCTACTAGGACACAAAATACTCCACCGCGTTCTCGGGGAAGAACTCCTTAAACTCACCGTAGAGCTGCGCCGCGAGGGTTTTATTGTGTGCAATGACCAGCGTCGGCTTGTTCAACTGCTGGATGATATTGGCCATTGCGAATGTCCTTGATTTCCCATTTTCTATTTTTCCTCCCAGGTGACCGTAATAAAAAGTTTGTGTATTAGGCAGAAATTCGTAAAATTTAAGTATTTGGGCCTGGCATATACACGAACTATTTCGATTTTACGAATTCAGGTCACCAAAACGTGTTTTTCAAAACTGCGTAACACCAGATAAACAAAAGTGGAATTGGCATTTCTAAAGGTCACTAAACATGCCAGAATTCACGTTGTTCATTCTGGCACGCTCAGAATGACCAGAGAAAAGCAAATGCTCCCTCCGGCCGCGCTTGCTTTTCTTCCAGTCAGGCAAATTATAGCATGGATAGTCAAAAAAGTATAGCCGCATTTTAGAACATCCGTTCTTCTTTGCCGCTATTTAGAGACTGCTTTCTATTCTGCCGAAGTCTCTCCTTCGGTTTCTGTCTTCTTTTTTCTTCCTCTTTTCTGAGAATATATGCCTCCACGGTTTTCACAAAGGCCTCTGCATGCTCCAATTGAACAGCTGATTCTTCTTTTGAAGCCAAAAAGAAATCACTATAATCGCATTTTTCTCTAATGCGATAGGCTCCATCAATAATCCATATATTTCTCGATCAAATTCACCTGTATGCACATAAGGCCGATTAAAATGTGCGATCACAGAACTATGCTTGGAAGCATCAAATCCATCAAGTATATTTACTGCCCGGATGCTATGGAAAATCGCATAAGCATTATAAGATCGATTAGATTCATAGACGCTTTGGACAAACCGGAACTGTGATCGATACGGGTGCCTGCAAATCCTCTTGTGCCCGTTCCAGCCGGTATCTGCACAAGATTTCTATCTCATGCTGCATAAACCACGGCTCCTTCCCGATCCACGTTCTTATAGAATGGGGAAACTGTTTTCCACTCCTGATACTCCTGATATTTTACATCAATAATGGAGAATACCTTTACTTACTTCATCCGATTACCGTATACATGTTTAAGAAGTTCTCCCATTTCCTGCAAAATTTCTCTCAGCTTTCCATCTGCAATCTTCTCCATATCTTCAAACCTCCCGGACAGGCAATTTAAAAAGAGGATGTTCTGCTTACACTCCCTTTACCAAATATTACGCTCGCGCACGCATAAACAATTTTCTCTGTCCACTATTAGTATACCACACATCATCCTCTTCTCTCCCGGACCCTGTCTCCGTCTTCCAACCTTCCGCACAGAAGGGGCTCTTCCGGGGAATACTTCTCCCGATACCTGCTGATCACGCCAGGGTTATAGTTGGCGTAACAGTATCTGCAGCCATGGCCGCAGGTATTGTACACGCCAATATCCACGCTGGCGGCGCAGCCGCAGAGAGGCCGCTGATTCCGGTCCCGGCCAGCCGGGACCGGGCGGCGGCCAGGCCGTTTCAGGCTGCCGCCGGCAGGCTGCGAACCGCTGTCAGACAGATTTCTGTCTTCGTCCATACCGCATCTGATGCGATCCAGCCGCGCGGCGTCCACACAGCTGGACGGAAGAATTCCCAGCGCGCCAAAAGCCGGGGCCTCGGCGCAGGTTTTCAGACACAGGCCGTATCCGGCCGCGGCCTGCGACAGCTTTCTCAGGAATACCGTCTTTTCCTCGAAAGACAGGTCCATAAGTTCCAGCCCCCGCATCTGCCTCTCCGTATTCCGGTAATAATCCAGGAAGCTGATCACACATTCTTCCGTGTACCCGGACAGCCGGGCAGCCATCTCATGAAACCGCTGCAGATGCCATTCCGGTGTGTGTACCCGGCCGAAGAAGACAGGGTCGTAACGCCAGACGACGCGTTCCTTCCCGGCCCGGCGGGACAGCTCCTGAAATACCGGAATCATAACCTGCTCCTTATCAGGAAGTCCCGGCTCCACATCCTTCCCGTAGGGCGTCAAAGTAAACTGGAAATAATAAGGATAGTCTTTGAGGGCAGAAAGCCTGTCCAGCATGGGCGCCGGATTTTTGGTCCAGAGCACGATGCCGTCCACCTCTTCCGGCGCAAGACTAATCTGGCTGATCTGACGCGGGTTTCTCGGATTGCGTGTCAGCACATAGCCTTCCTTCAATCTGTTTTCCAGCCATTCTGAGTAGAAAGCCGGAATATCCGTTCTTCTGCTGGCGCTGACGATCACAGCAACGCTCCCTCCTTTCTCCTGTCAGGCTGGCGCCGGCGTGCCAAGGGACAATATGGTCAAACACGGCCCCTTGTATACGGACGCTGACCTCATAAAATAATCAGCTTATCCTGATACTTCATATCCTCCAAAAGCTTCACATAAGCGCCGGGCGTGATATTGGCAAACCGCTTGAAATCCTTCTGAAAATGATTCTGGTCGAAATATCCTCCTGCTGCCGCTGCCTCAGAAAGACTTTTGAATCTTCCCTCATTCAGCTGCTTTAAGACAGACTGGAAGCGGATATAAGTGCTGAAGCTTTTAATGTCCAGTCCTGTGGTTTCCTCGAAACTGCGTACCAGATGTCTCCGGGAATAGTGGAGCTTCTGCTCCAGCTCACTGACCCGGATCACGCCGTCGTTTTCATAGATTTCATGCAGCACGGCAGACGCCACCCTGTGGGACCCATTGTCAGAGGTGCCGGCTTTTTCCGAGAAAACTTTTGTAAACAGCTGAATCTGATCCTCAAAAGAATCCAGATCCGCTATTTCCCCCGCAAGCCCGTGTGTCCCCAGAACCTCTTCCAGAGAATATCTGTGATTCATCAATTCCTTCATGGAGGCTCCGCCCAGATTTTCCAGAATCCCGGGAAGGAGCCGCACGCCAAAATACGTCGTACTGTCAGAGAAACCCGCGTCCTCACTCTGCTTTACCGTGCCGCAGATTTCCGCGGAAGGCGCGTCTTTGCTGCATTTAAAAATAATGTCCACAGCGCCGTCCGGCACCGCAAAGCACTGTCCGCTGTTCTGGTTTCCCGTAAATCTGTAAAAATGGGACACCGCAGGCAGCCCGGAGAGCTTCTTATAATACGCCGCAGAGCTCAGTACAAAATATGGCTGTATGGGATAAATAATCTTTTCCGGCATGGCCGCCACCTCATTCTGAATAATCTCCTGACAGACAGGCTCCCTTTCCCCGGCTGAAAGGGTTCCGGATGTCCGCGCACAAAATACTTACATACAAAGAAGGCATCTCAGAAGCATGCCCACTTCCGGGATACCCTCTCATTATACCGCACCAGCCTCCGGAAAAACAGAGCCTTTCCCTATTGTTCCCCAGGAGACTGGCGGGATATTTTGTTTTATCCGTTTACAGTCTCATATATTTTTTTCACCGATTTCTCAAAGGCATCCGCCACATAATCCAGATCTTCTTTTCTGATCGTCAGGGGAGGCAGGAAACGGAACACTGCCGGATTGTTGATGGTGTGGTTGGCTTGTATCCGGTAGATATCCACCAGATCGTTGTTGATGGCATCCGCATAATAGTCTCCGAACTGTAACTTGTATGCTTCCGGCGTCTCATAGGTCTCCAGACCAATCATCAGTCCCTTCCCGCGGATTTCCTTAAAGATGCCGGGATATTTCTCCCCGATCCGCTTCAGTTCTCCGATGAAGTATTCTCCCTTCTCAGCCGCCGCGCTGATCAGGTCGTGCTCCAGGATGTATTCCAGGGAGGCGAGGCCTGCCGCTGCGCTGATGCCGTTTGGGGAGCTCCCCAACAAGCATTTTTGCGAGGCCCTCGGCCCTGCAAAAATTTCGAGTGTGCCCACACTCGAATTGCTTGCCGTTTTGTACAACCCCCGAAAATGGCGCGAAAAAACGGAGGCCCTTATTCTGGAACCTCCGTTTCTCTGGCTTTCTTGAGCCCTTCGGCTGTGGCCTCCATGACAACAAGCTCTTTCTCATTCATCGAGCTTAAAAGCACATCAATGTGCTTTCTGCAACTGTTCTCTCCACGCTGATCTTCTGTATAGAAAAACTGATCTACGGAAATATCGAACAGAGTGACGAGTTTGAAAAACAGGTTGAAGCTGTGGTGCTGACCTTTGTTCTCAATATTCATAATGGTACGGTCTGTCTTACCGACCAACTCCGCCACATAGGCTTGCGTCCAGCCCTTTTCCTCTCTGGCCTGTTTCAGAGCCAGACCGAGCCCGTGAAAGTCAAACCTTCTTTCATCTTGGTTCATTCTCATATCACCCTATATCATTGTACATTTCAGGTTAGATTATGAGAATGTAATGGAATTTGATGTAATGTAGTATTTTATTTCATCTTAAATTCAAAAGAAATAGCGCCTACGCAGCAGCTTTTACCAGTTACTAATTATCATAAATGGTAGCTATATCATGTATTTTACGCTTTATTTCTTTACGGACGTGAATAGGCTCCAAACATTCACATTTATCCCCAAAACTGAGAAGTATGCCATAGTAGTATTCGTTTTCAAAGAATGGGAAGTTCACAATGTAATGTGTATCACCGTCCGGTGTAAAGTGTTCATAAGTGCAAAACTCAAGCACTCTGTCCATCACGGATTTATGAATACGAATTTTAATTTCTGTTTGCAGTGTCTCCAGAATGTCTGTAAAGTCCAAATTTGGTTTTTGATAATCTCGTGGAGTAAAAATATCCTGCTTCATTTGCAGACCAGATATTCGGGACAACCTGAATAGGCGATAATCATTTCTATCATAACAGTACCCGTGAAAATACCAATGGCTACTTTTCAATACGAGTTGATATGGTTCAACTGTCCTTGTAGTTTTATTTCCTTGGTGAGCTGTATATTCAAAGAAAAGCAATTTATGCTCCTGTATGGCAGCCTTGATCGTTTCTATATATGGCTGTATATTTTCGTTCCCTATCCACGGGCTTAAGTCTATACATATCTGATTTACTTTTAATTCAATATCTTTAGTTCTGTCGGCAGGGATAAAACTTTTGACTTTTGCAAGGGTGGTTACCAGTTCTTCACCTCGTACCATATTAGAGAGGCTGGAAAGCCCCATCAAGATTGCAGATAGATCGGCAGTCGAAAAGACCTTTTTGTCAATCTTATATTCCGGCATGATTTCAAAGCCGCCACCTACTCCGGATATTGAGCGAATAGGAATTCCTGCCATGCTAATTGCATCTATGTCACGGTAAATTGTACGAGCAGAAACTTCAAACATATCTGCCAGCTCCTGTGCGCCTACACGTTTTTTATCAAGAAGTATCATAATAATACTAACGAGTCTGTCTATTTTCATTTGGTAGCCGCCTTTCAAAAATTCATCTCTGTTATTATAAATTGTTGCCATTCTGGTGTCAACAATCGCATGGTACAATAAAAATGGAATTAAAATAAGCAATAAAAATGGAGGAAAATATGTTTAAGATTTATGTTTATATCTTCGATACATTGGCTGACTGGGAGCTGGGGTATGTCATTGCGGAACTAAATTCTGGCCGCTTTTTCAAAAAGGATGCACCAAGAGTATCAGTCAAAACAGTCGGTATTTCAAAAGAGCCAGTCAAAACAATGGGTGGCCTGACCATCGTTCCAGATTGTGTAATTGACGATATTGCAGTAAACGATAAGAGCGTGTTGCTGCTGCCGGGCGGAAATACTTGGGACAACCCGAAACATGGCACTATCGTCAAAAAAGCAGAGGAACTGCTTTCGGTCGGTGCTACTGTGTGTACTATTTGTGGTGCAACCGTTGCTTTAGCCAACGCTGGTTTATTAGATCAGCGTCCCCATACAAGCAACGGAACAGGCTTCCTTGAAATGACCTGCCCCAGCTATAAAGGGCAGAGTCTCTATATTGACAAACTGTCCGTTTCAGATCATAACCTGATTACTGCAGGCGCTGCTGGCGCTTTACTGTGGACAAGACAAATTATTGAACATTTAGGTGTTTTTCAATCTGATACGCTAGATTTTTGGTACGAGTTTTTCAACACTGGCGATCCACAGTTTTTCTTTGCTCTTATGCAAACACTATCCAACACCGACAAGTAATGCACCATATAAAGGAGAATTTCTTCCGGAATAATTAAAAATCTGCCGCACGACGGCAAAAGAAAAAAGCTGTCGTACAGCAGCCATATTGACGCGCCTATTCTATCTTGCGGTGGTTTTGGAATACCAGAACCACCGCTTCTTTTTGTCTGAAAACCAACAACGCCTCCACACATCATGTGACCAGCACGGCGGCAACAGGAGGATGCCGCCATGCCAATTTTACTTTTTCTTAGTCCCCATACCCTGTACCAGCTAAAAAAAGCATAGCCTCTCCACCAGCCTCCGTTTCGGTCACTCGTTCACCCCACACTGAAACGGAGGTTTATAATGACTACTATCAATCTGAAAGATTTTTATTATTGGTACTTACAGGATCAGTTTATCGAGGTTTCCGAGGAAGTGGCCGAGGCGCTCCGGGCCAGCGTCCGCTATGAAGCGACCTACCAGCGGCGGCTCACCCGGCACAAGGCGCAGTATTCTCTGGACTGCGAGGACGGGATCGAATACTCCGCCTGCCTGCACGAGCCCACTCCCCAGGAAGTTCTGGAGCTCAAGGAGCGGTTTGTCCGGCTTTGGAACGCCCTCAATTCCCTGCCGGAGATCCAGGGCCGTCGGATCGACGCTCACATCATTCTTGGCAAAAGCATCAAAGAAATTGCCGAGGCCGAGGGTGTGCATGAGGAGTCCGTCCGCCAGTCTATCAAGCGGGGCTTGGAACGCATGAAAAAAACTTTTTGATTTTTACTGTTTCCCCACTTGGAATTGATGCAAAAGTGTCTTGGTTAGTAGAGAGGGAAATACGCAAAAGGAGCAGAAAAATAAGAGATGATTTCTTATCCTTCTGCCCCTTTGCAGCTTACCTGTAGTCTACACGGTTCAGGTAAGCAGGTATAGTAAAAATGAGACATTTAAAATGTCAAAGCTTTACAGACGAAGCTTAAAGGTCTTCGGCGCCAGCCGGTACACCAGCACGCAGGCAATCACACTGTAAGCCACGCAGAATACTATCGTCATAAGGCCGAAGATGAGTGTCGGCATCTGCACCCGCATCATCAGATAACAGACAAAATAAGTGACAATCATCACAATCCTGTAAGTTCCGCTTTTCATCTCCGCTCCGGCTGTGTAGGGCTGAAGCAGGTAGTAGATCATCAGGTAGTGGACCGAAAAAAACACGCTCATGCAGAGCACAGACACCACCAGAACCGCGTAATTGATCGGATTATCCGTTCCGCCGGAAGCAAAAAGGAGCACGGCCAGACCTGCGCCGATCACAAAGGCGGGAAGCAGGTTGATCTTGATGATTTCCCTCAGGCGGATGCGGAACAGCCTCAGAATCTGGCCTGGCTTTTTATAAAAGGAATAGGTCAGAAGGCTGTTGTCACAGTTCATAAAAAGGGCCTGGGTAAAACCGGTTCCCCGGTTGATGGCGTACAGGATAAATACAAAATACGGCAGGAACTGCAGTGTCAGCTCGTTTGTCACAGGCCGGGCCGCCGGATACAGCTGGAGAGTAAGCAGGGCTGCCAGCACCAGCACCAGACAGACAAAAGCTATTTTCTCCGAGGCTTTCCAGAGAATTCTCTGGTGCCGTTTGATAAACAGCTCGTTCAGATATTCAAAGCCCTTCCGGCTGCTGGTGATGCCCGCATCCATGGAGATGGCTTTTTCGCTCTGCATTCTGGCCGCGATGGCATTTTTGGAAGCGCCGCTGGAAATTCCGCTTTTGTCCATCTGATCCATCCAGTCCCGCAGAAGCTCCTGATACATCTCCCGGTAGGACGCAAACCTCAGAATTTTCACGATGGAAAACGCTCCCGCCGCCACACAGCAGGCCATGAAAATCAGGCTTGCAATTTCCGGCAGAAAAATATTCAGAGCCGGAAGGCCAAAGGCTGCCGTCAGCCCCACAAGCAGAGCAATCCAGTAAAGGACCCCCACTTTATTTTCATTGGACGCCTGGCCTGTCTTCTCATAATCCCGAAGCATGTAAGCCGCCGCGAAAAGCTTGACGCCTGCCGCAAAGAAAGGAAGCAGCGCTCTCTGCCACCAGGGCAGATCCACCAGCCCTCCGGCCAGAAAGCCGAACAGCAGGTAGGCTGCCATAAGCTTTGCGATGGCATAGCCGTAATTGACCAGCGTATAGGATCTGGCATTCATCCGAAGCAGAATCAGCGCATAGTATTTATCTTTTGTGGGGTTGAACATATAGGTGTTCACAAAGCCGCCAATGACCGTACAAACCACCATCAGGTACAGGAAGAGCGGTCCTTTCTCCGATGCCGGATAGAGCGCGGCGGCTCCAGACAGTATCAGAAAATAGATGCCTTTTCCTGCCAGCGCAGAGAAAATCTCCCAGATCACGGAGATCACGTTGGCCAGAATCTTAAGCCCTCTCTCCTGATACAGGGTTTCCGGCAGAATCCGGCCAATCAGCGGAATCTGTTTCAGGGCATACAGAATGTTATTGACACGGTACGTATTGCGCAGGGAAAAAGTAATGCGCAGCGTCTTCCCTATGCCGTTTCCATGCGGGATGCCATTTCCATGCGGGCCGCTCATAAGCTTTCCTCCTTCAGGGCTGCGATAATTTTTTCTTTAAACTCCTGATCGTCCAGATTGGACTTGTCCACAGACTCCAGTTCTCCGTGGGAAAGCAGCACAATCTCATCGCACAGGTCCACAGCCAGATCCAGCAGATGAGTAGAGAAAATCGTAATTCTGTCTGTCTTCAGAGACCGGAGCAGCTCCTTCATCTCCTCCGCCATCACCACATCCAGGGAGGTCAGAGGCTCGTCCAGAAGCAGAATATTAGGCCGGGCTATGACATTAATCAGCATCTGCATCTTATTTTTCATCCCGTGGGAATAGGTCTTCATCAGCTTGTCCCGGTCTTCAGGCTCAATGCTCATGAAATCGAAATAGGCGTCCAGAGGCATGGGATTCTCTATCTCTCCCTCATGAATATCAAGAAAGAATTTCAGGAATTCTCTTCCCGTCAGAAATTCCGGCACGGTAGGCGTGGAGAGCACATAACCGATATCGTCAGGGACCACATCTCTGCGGGACGCGCCTTCTTCCAGATAAAAGCTTCCGCCGTCTGCCTTCATATCCTTGTTCAGGCAGTTAAACAGCGTTGTCTTTCCGGCTCCGTTTCTTCCCAGCAGACCATAGATTTTTCCGCTCTCGAAGGTAAAATTGATATCCCGCAGCACTTTTTTCGTCTCAAAGCTTTTAGACAGATGGTCAATGATAAAATTCATGTGGAACCCCCTCCTGCTGATGCGGACGCTGCCGGGAGATTCTTTCCCGCCGCGCCGTCTGTTATCATTCTGTTGTTTGTAATAGTCCTATTATTGTACTAATGTAATAATACAGCGGAACCCATGAAGATTTCCACAGGAAAATTCTTAATTCTTTTTGAAGCTCCTGCTGGCAGAAGCCTGCATGAAATGAACTGTGATCTGATCTGTCTGTATTTTCTGTTATCATTATTTCCTCACATGCACATTTGAAGGCGTCTCTTTGTTTCCGGACTGTAACGTCTTAAGAACCTCCTTTTGTCTATGTTCGTTTTAAATGTATGTTAATATTCGTTAAAAACGTAAGATTCAATTGCTTTTTACATACCTCTATGATAAAATATTTTGTAATCATGCATAAGGCAGGGTATCAGAATGTATGTTATAGGCTTGGGCTGCCTCGGATTTATCTGTTATTTTCTCTACGATTATAACAGCGTCAAGAAAATCGCCGGATGGATGAGAGCGCTTTTCATGGCCGGAACCCTTTTTCTGGCAGCCGCGACGTGTATTTTATTCTGGAAAAACAAAGCTGTATTATTTCAGACGTCTTCTGACGGTATCTGGATGGCAGGAAGCGTCTTTTTTCTGTGTCTTCTTGTCTACACACTCTTTTTTGCTCTGCCTTTTGAAGCAACCTATGTGGAAGAATGTAAATACCGGGAAGCTTACACAGAAGGGGTCTATGCTCTGTGTCGGCATCCCGGTGTTTTATGGTTTGGGGGATTTTATCTGTGTGCGGCAGCACTGTGGAAAAGCCCGGAGGGGACTCTGTTTTCCGTAACGGTTGTGATCCTGGATATTCTCTATGTGCTCTTTCAGGATCTGTACAGCTTTCCCAGAACCTTTTCCAACTATGGGAAATACAAGGAATCCACCCCTTTTCTGATTCCCAGCAGGAAAAGTCTGCTGCACTGCAGAAATACCCGGAGAGGAGCAGGGAGAAAATGAGTCTTTCAGAGATGCTGAAGGAGCGGAAATACCAGGAAATATGGGATCAGTACTGCAGTTTTCTGGATCTATCCATAGAAGATTACATGAAAATACAGCGCCGGCTGATGGAAGAGCAGATACAGCTGTGGTCAAACTGTGAGCTGGGCCGTTCGATTTTAAAAGGAAAACAGCCGAAGACCATAGAGGAATTCCGGAAAATGGTCCCGCTGACCACCTATGAGGATTATGCGGATATTCTTCTCCAGAAGCGGACGGATACACTGCCGGGCAACCCGGTCATCTGGATTCAGACTACCTGGGAAGGCGGACGTCATCCCATCAAGCTGGCGCCGTACACGAGAAGCATGCTGGACGTGTACAAAAACAACGTTATCGCCTGCCTGATCCTGTCCACCAGCCGGGAAAAAGGAAAATTCGACATCTCAGATACAGACAAATTCCTGTACGGACTTGCGCCTCTGCCCTTTGCCACAGGACTGTTTCCTCTCGCCCTGAATGAAGAGATCGGAATCCAGTTTCTTCCTGCAGTCAAGGACGCAGTAAACATGTCCTTCAGCGAACGGAACAAGGCCGGCTTTAAGATGGCGATGCAGAAAGATCTGGAATTTTTCTTCGGTCTGGGGAGCGTCGCCTACGCGGTCAGCCAGAGTCTCTCCACCCTTTCCTCGAAGGGCAGTATCAGCCTCAAGGAGCTGTTCAAATACAAGCCCTCCATGCTTCTTCGAATTCTGAAAGCAAAGCGGATATGCAAAAAAGAAAACCGGCCTCTGAAGCCAAAGGATCTGTTCCACCTGAAAGGTTTTATGGTGGCTGGAACTGACAACTGGTGCTACAAGGATGATCTGGAGGATCTTTGGGGAATCCGACCCATGGAGCTGTTCGCCGGAACGGAACCCTCCATCTCGGGGACGGAGACCTGGACCAGAGACGGCATGTACTTTTTCCCCGATACCAGCTTTTATGAGTTTATCCCTGAGGAGGACATGCTGAAAAACCTGGAGGACCCGTCCTATGTGCCCAGAACCTGTCTGATGGACGAGGTGGTGCCTGGGGAAAAATATGAAATCGTGATCACCCTGTTCAAAGGAGGAGCCTTCGCCAGATACCGGGTGGGTGATACCTACCGCTGCGTGGGCCTGCAGAACCGGGAAGATCACACAAGGATTCCCCGGTTTGAGTATGTGGACCGCGTCCCGAATATCATTGATATCGCCGGCTTCACCCGCATCTCCGAGAACGGAATCCAGAGCGTCATCAGTCTTTCCGGCCAGCCGGTCACCCACTGGACCGCCGTCAAAGAATACAACGAGAACAACCGGCCGTATCTGCATCTTTATATTGAAATCGAGCGGAACGCTCTGATCAGCCATGCAGTGACCACAGACATCATGAAGAGCCTGCTCACCACCTATTTCAAATACATCGATCAGGATTACCGGGATCTGAAAAAAATTCTCGGAATGGACCCCTTATGCGTCACGATTTTGCGGTGCGGCACTTTTGAGAAATACCGGAATAAAAAGGGAAAAGTCATCGGGAAGATGAACCCTTCTCCCTATGAACTGAAAGAATTACTGGAATTACAGAACGAACAGAAAGGATAAGGCTATGCAAAATTACGGATATATTTCTATTATTGCTTTATTTTTCTACTGTTTTATCTTTCTGACTTTCCTGGCCGCAAAAAAGGTGAAAATCGTAAACTATTTTCTGCTTCTGGTGGCAACCATGATCTGCTGGGCGGCAGGCTCCGCGTTTATGCGCCTGCAGCTGTATCCGTCCTATATTTTCTGGTATCACGTATCCCTGGGCGGCCTGCTGCTGATGCCCTACGCATATTTTCTGTTCGTCAATGCGTTCGCGGACCGGGAGGAACGCTTTTTCAACTGCCTGTACGGAATTCTGCTTCTGGGACTCTTCCTGCTGAATATCCCCGACGGACTCTTTCTCAGATGGCCGGAGCTGGTGCTGAAGAACGGCGAAGCCTCCTTTGAATACCATTACACCTGGAGAGTGGCCCTTCTGTTCGGCGCAGCGGCAGTGGTGCTGCTGCACTGCTTTGTCAATGTGGTACATATCTGTCGAAAAGATCCCTGGTACAAGAAGCAGTTTCAGCCGATCATCCTCGGAATCATCTGCCTGTTTGCCGGAAACCTGGCTCTGCTTGTGCCGGTTTTCCGCGGATTTCCCATCGATCTGGTACTGGGAATCGTGAACGCGCTGTTCCTGATCTACGCGCTCTTAAGCAGGCGCCTGTTTCAGCTGAAGCTGCTGGCCTCGGAAAGCTCCTGCTATGGAATGGGAATACTTCTGACTTTCCTGCTGTACTACAATCTGATGCCATACATCTCAGGCCGCATTTCCAGCAGCTTTCCCATGGCCAGAGAATATACCATTCTGATTTTTGCCGTCCTGTTTCTGCTCACCTTCTGTCTGCTGGTATTCCTGTGGCGGAAAATCATTGAAAACCTGTTTGTCCGGGAAGAAGAGCGTCAGACAGAAAAGATAAGAAAATACAACAATCAGGTGGCCAGAAGCCTGCACCTGGATGAGATTCTGGCCGAGACCGTAGATATTATTCATGAGACCGTGGAATCCTCGAACATCTATATCTGTATTCAGGAACATGGCAGCGGTGATTATCAGGCCCGATACAGCAACCAGCCGCTGAACGATCTGTCTTTTACGATTCGGAAGGACAATCCACTGATCCGGATTCTTGAACGGAACGAAGGAATTCTCATGAGGGAATTCAGGACCATGATCGATTACAAATCCATGTGGGAGACAGAAAAGCGGAATCTGCTGGACCTGAGAATCGAAGCCTGCGTGGGACTGCGGGACAAGGAGAAGGTCGTGGGAATCATTCTGCTGTCCAATCCGCCGGGAAACCGGAAGCTCAGCCGAACCGACATGGACATGACGCTGACCATCGCTTCCAGCGCCTCCATCGCTATCAAAAATGCCCGTCTCTACGAGACGGCCTGTTATGAGGCACGGACCGACGAACTGACTAAACTTCTGAACCGGAAATATTTTTTCGAGGTTCTAAACCAGGAGTTCGAAGCAAACCAGGAGGGCTCTCTGGCCCTGGCCATCATCAATATCGACGACTTCAAGCTCTACAACCAGCTGTATGGAACCCAGGCCGGCGACAATGCCCTGCGCAGAATTGCGGAAATCATCAAAAGCAGCGTGGGAGACAGCGGCTATGCAGCCCGGTACAGCGGAAAGGAGTTTGCGGTCCTGCTGCCTAAATACGATGTATTTTCCGCCCAGAATCTGGTTAAATCCATCCAGCGCCAGATCTTCCAGATGACAGATACGACGGTGGATTACAAGCTGAAGGTGCTGACCGTAAGCGTAGGAATCAGCGCCGCCCCCTATGCGGCAAAGACTGCGAAGGAGCTGCTGGACAATGCGGATATGGCCGTGAATCACGTCAAGCGGACCGGGAAGAACGGGATCAAGATCTTCGACACCATCCTCCGGGAAAACTCTGTCCGGGAAGATGTGACAGATCACAGAAATATTTACAAAGAATATGAATCTACCATCTACGCCCTGACTGCCGCCATCGATGTGAAAGACCATTATACCTTCAGCCACTCCAACAACGTAGCCTACTACGCCACCAGCCTGGCCCGGGAGCTGAACCTGAATTCCGACATAAGGGAAATCATCCGTCAGGCCGCGCTTCTCCACGATGTAGGCAAGATCGGAATTTCCGAGGCCATCCTGAATAAGACAGGGAAACTGACTGAAGAAGAATATGAAACCATCAAGGGACATGTGGAGGCGTCCATCGGAATCATCCGCCATCTGCCGTCTCTGGACTATGTAATTCCTGCCGTCATCGGCCATCACGAGCGGTATGACGGAAAAGGCTATCCGAGACGGATCGCCGGCGAGAATATTCCTCTCTCCGCCCGGATCTTATGTATCGCAGATTCCTTTGACGCGATGACCACCAAGCGCTGCTATAAGGATGTCATCCCGAAGGAACGCGCCCTGGAGATTCTGGAAGAGGAAGCCGGGAAACAGTTCGATCCCCGCCTGGTGCCGGTCTTTGTACGGGGCATGCGGGAAGGAAGAATCCTGATGGCAGGCGAAGCTGCCGGAGGAAAATAGAAGCCTGAAATAAAACAAAAATAAAACAGGCTGGGACCTGTAAAAACTGCTCTCTGAAATAGGGCTTTAATCTCTAAGCTGTCACTATCAGACCAGACGCAGGAGCCGGCGGCTATGCCGCCGGCTCCTGCTGTACTCCAGAATTTCTATTCCTTTTTCTATCCCTGCTTTTCTTCTGCGCCGTCTGTACTGTCTATAATCTCTATACTCTCTATACTGCCATATTATCTGTACTGTTGTCCGGCTCGTCCGGATTCTCTTCATTCGGTATTTCTGCATCTTCATCCTCCTCTTCATTTGGTGTTTCCGCGTCTTCATCCTCCTCTTCATTCGGAGCTTCCGGCACTCCTTCCGGGCGTTCCTCAGGCAGACCGCCTTCTGTCTGGCTGCCTCCTGTCTGGCCGTTTTCTATCTGGTCATTCTCTGGCCTACTTTCTCCTGTCTGGCCTTCCTCAACCTGGCCATTCTCTGGCCTACTTTCCTCTGTCTGGTCTTCTGCCTGCTCCATATCTTCCACCGGTTCTTCTGCCTGCTCTTCCAGCAGAACATCATGTTCCACAACCAGGTTCTCGGTCACTGTCCTTTTGGTTTTCACAGCCAGCAGATCCTGCAGTTCTGTTTCGGCTGCCGTCTCTGAAAAGCTCAGATTTCTGATCATCGCGTACTGCAGATCCCCGAACAGGGGCTGCGCCAGCCCTGACACGCGGAAGCCGCCGCCATCGATGACCCCGATAAAACGTCCGGGAATATAGCTTCCCCCGTCCGCCTGGATTCCGCTGAAATCAAGATCGTTTTCCAGACGGTAAAAACCGTACGGGTTCCGGGCCGCAAGCTCTACGAGCTGTTCCGCCGAGGATACTGCTGTTACTGACGGACTTTCATAGATGCCGCCATCGCTGAAGTCTCCTGTCGCCCGCTTCACAATGCCGAAAAGAGTCCGTTTCAAATCGATGCTCTGACTCAGCCTGCCATTCCGGCTGTCGGCTTCAAAGGCCTCCTTAAACATCCTTATCACTTCACCGCTGTCAAAGTACGGGATCTCATCCAGCTTTTGCGCCGCATTCTCATAGCGCTTCATTTTATAATCTTTCCAGGTAATTGTATCAATGCCTGTAATTTTCCGCAGCGCGTCCAGATCATTCTCACTGAGTAACGACATGTATACCATATAACCATCTTCATAACCTCCGATACCCAGCATCTCCTGCCCCAGGCGTTTAAAGGAATGGGAGTCCGGAGAACCGCTGTCATTGTGAGACTGATACCAGTTCATCCAGTAGAAAGATTCAAATCCATAGCTTCCCGATGTGGCGGTGGCAACGATCTCCGGATTGCGGATGCCGATCCGGTTCTCCCAGAGATCGTCCATATTCTCCAGCTTCATATTTCTGAAATCTTCCGCAGTCAGCCTCCTGTACTCTGTAGAAAAGGAATCTGTACCGCCGGGCGTATGCTCGGCCTGCACCGCCACTGCCGCCTGCTGCTCCGGTTCCAGTTCCAGAAACGCCTGGGCCGCAAGGTAATCCAGCACATAACCCGTCTCAAACATTTCCTCGTAGTAGCTCTTAAGCTTTTCAGCCGAATCGATTCTTTCATAACTGAAGTTATTCGTCATCTCGGTTCCGATATCACAGATCTTCGAGATATTAAATACCATATTCCCATCCTTCATCTCCTGGGTAATATTCCCGTCCGCATGGGCCTCTGCGCCTGTGCCTCTTCTTCTTCCCTCTCCGGCATAGAAATATTTACCGTCCTGGTTGTGGGCTGTCTCATGGCTGAAGAAATAAAAATCGAGTCCCAGCGCCGCATACTGCATCCAGTGTACCTCCGCTCCGGTCGCATAAGCCGCGCTGCCATTGATGCCGCTCCAGGTGCCTGCAGCTTCGTACACCCATTTGATCACCGGGTCCGTCGTCTCTCCCTTTTTCTGTTCCCCCGCTGCCGCCTTGTCGCTTGCCGGGAAATGGATTCTGGTGTCAAACTGTATATCCACAAAACTGTTCAGAATTTCTGCGGAATCCTGTCTCCACCGGGCAGAAATCCCATAAAACAATCCCATGCTTCCCGCGTACTCTTCGATCAATGTACGCATACGCGCTCTCTCATTTCCATCCTTATTCAGATAAGTCTGATAACGGTTCATGCTGCCCAGCATCAGCTGGGAAGGCATAGATACCAGGTACATGTCCTCCTGGGGCGCCGTGAGAATCGGAAGCACAAGAGTCTTCCTGTTCTCTGCCAGTCCGCTTAAGATGTCCCAGATCCGGTAGCGGAGCCGATCCGTCTCATATCCTTTCTGTTCAAACAGAATTCCGTCAAAATTGTCAGCAAACCAGTCGTTTGGATTGTCATAGCCCGCCACAGTCAGGGACAGATCCCCCAGAAAAGCCATCAGTTCTTTGCCTGTATCATTTTTCAGCGCATGATTGTAAAAGGCCACGGTTCCTGTTGTCTCCCGCTGGGCCTGGGAAGCGGAAAGCAGCCGGTCCGTCAGCTCTGCCGCCGTCAAACCCTCCGCCATCAGATCTCCGTTGAAAAACAGAAGATCACTTAAAATGACACCATTGTAGTCGATGCGATACCATTTGTCATAATAATTATAGGCATACAGGATTCTTTTCAGGCCAGTCTCCGAAAGAAGCCTCTCTTCTGCCAGGGCCTGAACTGCCGGATGCTCACTGTAAAAGGGATATTCCTCCTGGCTGGCAGCCAGCTTTTCCGCCAGACTTTCCAGCTTTTTTCTCACAGTCTCATTATAATAATCTGTGTACAGGCGGCTTTCCTCCTCGTCAGTAAGGACTGCCAGATCTGCCGTATAATCATAGCCTGACGCGATCTCCGCAGCCCGGCTGGCTGCCGCTCCATCGGCGGAAACCGCGTAGCGGCGGAACTGATACTCCAGCCCCGTCCCTTCTACTCCGTAAGAAGCTATCAGGTTTCCGGTAAGCTCCCGGTAAAATACAGGATATTCCCGCATCTTCTCATCCGCAAACACCAGACGGATTTTCTGAATCTGACCTGCCGTGTCTCTGCGTATTCCCGTCACCAGTTTTCCTTCTCCATCCAGAGGCAGAATATACTGAATCTCTTTTACGGCAAGAGCGTCTCCCTCCGAAAGAGCATTTCCGGAAGCTACCCACACACCGGTATCGGCAAATGGCATCAGCTTTGCCATATTGGCATATGCAGGCTCCCGATCCGGCCTGTAGTCCTCGTTTCGTCTTAAGCCCCCGTAATTCGGTATGGCAAGCTGATTCTCCTCCACCGGGGCGGCATGCAGATTCGGCTTTTTCCCATAAGAGAGAAACTCCAGATCCCAGACTGCGCTGTCAAATCCCAGCGTTTCTTCATAAAAATCTCCATTCCGCCGCCTTTCAGTTGGCGGCACAAATAGTAATGAAAGTTTCGACTTTCTCCACGTTTTGCCTTATACTAAAAGCGAGAAGCTATACTACAAAGCACGAGGGGAGGAGTCGTAAAAACTCTCTCGTTTTAGACAGCATAAAAATCAGTGTAAGTTCTACCTTCAAGCACAAATAAGTGGATCTCCAAAGACCGTACACTAAGAATTGTTTTAGCTCTTGTTAATTGTGTGGTGGAACAGTCAATGGCTTCTCTCCATTTTTCAGAAAGGAGCTTTGCCTGTGAAAGTTGTTTATCAAACCTGCTGTGGCGTTGATGTCCACAAATCGTTTCTCGTTGCCACCATCATTAAAACTACTTCCGGAGTTCAGCCTTCTTATCAGAAGAAACGCTTCTCCACCTTTAACAATTCCATTCTCGAGTTTAAAAAGTGGCTGCTGGATAATTCCTGTCGTGATGTCTGTATGGAATCTACCGGTAAATATTGGGTTCCTGTGTTCAACCTTTTGGAGGACGAAATCAACGTTACCATCGCCAACCCCAAATGGGTAAAGGCTGTTAAAGGGAACAAGGACGATACCAAGGATTCCAAATGGATTGGGGATCTGTTCAGACTGGGGCTTGTGCCGGGAAGCTATATACCGTGCAAACCAATCCGTATCCTCAGAGAGTTTACGCGATACCGGTATAAACTGACTTCCTGCAAAAGCAGTGAGAAAAATCGTTTTCAGAATGCGCTTACCATCTGCAATGTCGCATTAGATTCGGTTGTTTCCGATATTTTCGGGAAATCAGCCACCTCTGTGATAGATTACCTTCTCAAACAGTCCGACAATTCCATCAACCACGAAGAAATATCCTCCAGACTGCTTCGTTCGCTCAAGAAGAAGTCTGAGAGTGTCATTGAGTCTATCGAGGGTTATCAGATGACTGATGCCCAAAAATACCGCATGCGCCTTGTCCACGCACATATAGATTATATCACATCTATGATTTCAGATATAGACTCTATGATTGATTCGTTGGTGGAACCTTATGAAAATGCTGTCCAGTTACTTTGTACCATTCCCGGAATAGACCGCAGCAGTGCGATCACAATTATCTCTGAGATTGGTACGGATATGACACAGTTTTCCAATCCCAAACGTTTATGCTGCTGGGCTGGCCTGACTCCCGGTAATAATGAGTCAGCCGGTAAGAAGAAATCTGTTCGGATCACACGTGCCGGCGTCTACCTCAAACCTGCATTGGTACAAGCTGCCCATGCAGCCGTGAAATCCAACAAATCTCCTTACTACAAAGCCAAATATGAACGCATCATGAAACGCCGTGGTAAGAAGCGTGCCATCATTGCGGTCGCCCGGATGATCCTTACCGCTGTCTACCATATGCTGTCTACGGGAGAAGCCTGGAATCCAACCGACCTATACAAGATTGATATGCCTGAACCCCTGAAAAATAAGCAGAAGGAAAAGGCTGTCAAACAGGCTATGAAACTTTTAATTGCCGAGGGAATTATAAAAGAACCCTTGCTTGCTTCTTAGCATATCTCAACAAAATCAACCTTGTTTCAAATGGCTATTTTTCAATAGCTTGTTTCAGTGCGCCATTTTTCGGCTGGCCTCTACTTTCTTTCACACTA
>NZ_NFLF01000007.1 GCF_002160765.1 Lachnoclostridium sp. An138 | reverse complement strand
CCGCCCGCGCCTGTGTGCCGCAGACACGTCCGCGTGTTCTCAATTACCAGGAGCATCTATAAGTAAAGCTAATATAAATGTGTTAAAAATATAATGAACACGGGACCGGCCTGCGGTTGCTATCTGTAAGGAAGTATGTTATGATATTCCCCGTCACTGTAAAAATGACAAACTCTGGAGAGTCTCAGTAAATGAGCGCCGAAGGTGTAACACAGAAGAGCCGGCGGGGATTTCCCCAAAGCTTTTTTGTCTATCTCTCAGGCAAAAGGACAGGGCTGAAAATGCAAATGTTCTACTCTTTGGAGGAGCTGATTTTTATATCGGCTCTTATTTTTTGCGCTGTAATGAGCCGGGCAGGGCGGCAGATTTTCCGGACATGTAATCCGGATATCGGATATCAGATATTAAGGCCATGCGGAAAGTTTGCGAAAAGCGGCCGCGAGCCTGCCAATGTGGAGCCTGCACACAGCGCAAAACATCATAATTGTATTAATATTATGTGAAAGAGGGAAAGAAAAATGTTGGAACTGATCAAAGCGGTAAATGAATGGATGTGGAGCCTGGGGCTTCTGATTATTCTGTGCGGTACGGGAATTTATTTTACAATCCGCCTGAAGTTTATTCAGGTTAGAAAATTCGGAGAGGGACTGCGTCTGGTGTTCGGTCATTTCCGGATGAATGGCGAGAAACGGGAGCATGGCGAGATGACGCCTTTTCAGTCTCTGGCGACGGCGATTGCGGCCCAGGTGGGGACAGGAAATCTGACCGGCGCGGCGACGGCCCTTGTATCGGGAGGTCCGGGAGCTATTTTCTGGATGTGGGTCAGCGCCTTTTTCGGCATGGCGACCATTTACGGAGAGGCCGTGCTTGCGCAGGAATATAAGACGACGGTAGACGGCGAGGTGACAGGAGGCCCTGTCTACTATATCCGCCAGGCTTTTAAGGGGACGTTTGGAAAGATCCTGGCTGTAGTATTTGCAGTGTTTATTATTCTTGCTCTGGGCTTTATGGGAAATATGGTACAGTCCAATTCTATCGGAGCAGCCTTTGGGCAGGTGTTTGAGGCAAGAAATATCAAGATTCCTCCGGTGGCAGTCGGAATTCTGCTGGCAGTAACTGCGCTGTTTATCTTTGTAGGAGGAACGAAGAGGCTGGCAGCTGTGGTGGAAAAGATGGTTCCCTTTATGGCGGCTGTCTATATTATCGGAAGTCTGATTCTGATTGGGATGAATATTACGGCTCTTCCGGGAGCTCTGAAAATGATTTTCGTAGGCGCTTTTCGTCCGGAGGCGATTCTGGGAGGTGCAGCAGGAATCACGGTGCGGGAGGCGATTCGCTACGGTGTCGCCAGAGGTCTGTTTTCCAATGAGGCAGGCATGGGCTCCACGCCCCACGCCCATGCCCGCGCGGCAGCGAAAAATCCCCATGAGCAGGGTATGACGGCTATGATCAGCGTATTTATTGATACATTTATTATTCTGAATCTGACGGTATTTACGATTCTGACTTCCGGAGTTCTTTCTTCCGGGAAAGAAGGAATTGCTCTGACGCAGGAAGCTTTTGTAAGCAATTTTGGCGGTTTTGGAGATATTTTTGTGGCAGTCTGCCTGCTGTTCTTTGCGTTTTCTACGATTCTTGGCTGGCATTTCTTTGGGGAAATCAACGTCCGGTATCTGTTTGGAAAGAAAGCGGTAAAGGTATATTCTGTGATTGTAGCAGCGTTTATCATTGTGGGTTCCACCCTGAAGGTAGACCTGGTATGGGAGCTGGCAGATTTCTTTAACGGCCTGATGGTGATTCCGAACGCGCTGGCTCTGTTAGCCTTAAGCGGCGTGGTGGTTACGATCAGCAAGAAATTTGGAAAGAAATAAAAGGCAGGAAGGCGGCATTAAGGAGGCGGCGATATGCCGCAGATCAGACCGATTACTGACCTTCGCAACACCAATGAAATTTCGGACATCTGTCATGCCCGGCGTGAGCCGATATTCATCACAAAGAATGGATATGGAGATTTGGTTGTGATGAGTATTGAAACTTATGAAGCAATGGTGGAAAACGCAGCGACGGATACTGCGATTTCAGAGGCAGAGGCTGAATTTGAACGGGATGGACAGCTCCATGATGCAAGAGAGGCGCTTGCTTCTTTAAGGAGGAAGCACTTTGGATAAATACAGCGTTTTCCAAGTGAATTTTGAAGTGAATCATAGATAGCGTCGGTGTACCAAGGGACAATACGGTCAAAAATGGCTGAATTTGCGCCCCTGCTGCGTTACTTTCACTCCGCGTACGCCCTGTACGCGTCGTTCAAGTGCCTTGCAGGGACACAAATCAGCTCATTTTTGACTCTGCGACCTCAGCCCTCGGGAATTCGCCTGTTTTCAAGGCAGACGATGGAAGCGTACTGGACGTACGCTAACTGAGGATAACGCAGAAAACAGGCGAATTTACAGGGCTGAGGCGTATTGCCCCTTGTACACCGACGCTAAGAAGAAGAGCAGCCTGCGACAAACAGACTGCTTTTTTCCTATGTTCCATAAGGCCGGCCCTGCGGCAGCTGAATCGTAAACGTGCTTCCCCCGCCGGGGGTGTCGCTGACGGCCAGCCGGCCCCGGTGGGCTTTTACGATCTCAGACGCGATACAGAGGCCAAGTCCGAAGTGCTCCCGGTCGCTGCGGGAGGGATCAGAGCGGTAGAAGCGCTCGAAGATATGCGTTTTCTCTTCGTCCGGGATGCCGGGACCGTTGTCAGCCACAGAAAAAGAGAAAAGGTTCTGGGAAAAGGAAAGGCTTAAATCTACCCGGCCGCCGGAGAGAGTGTAGCACAGCGCGTTGTCAAGCAGGATTGCGAGTACCTGGCGGATACGCTCCGGATCGCAGAAGCAGGGAGGAAGCAGGTCTTCGGGCAGCCTGACGGAGAGCTGTATCTGACGCTCCTTTGCCAGCGGCAGAAAGGACTCATAGGTGTCAAGAAGCAGGGTATCGATCTGTGCAGGCTCCGGCCGGATGCTCCAGGACTGAGTGTCCGCCTTTGAGAGAAGAAGCATATCTTCAATCAGCCGGGACATCCGTTTTCCTTCTGATTCCGCAGCTTCCAGAAAATGCTGTCGTTCTTCCGGCCTTCCCTTCCGGGAGGCAGAGATACAGGACAGCATCACAGAGAGCGGGGTGCGGAGCTCATGAGAGGCGGAAGCGACGAACCGTGCCTGCTGTCTCTGGCTTTCCTCCAGTGGAAGCAGGAGCCGTTTGGTGAAAAACCAGGAAAACAGCAGCAGGGCGGCGGCTCCGGCCAGGTCGAGGCTGAGAAACAGAAGGCGCTGTCTTCTGATCTGCGCTTCCAGCGAGGTCAGCGGGGCCAGAATCAGCGCCTGGAGCTCGCCCTGTCCCCGTGACAGGGAAGCGCCGCAGACATAATAGTCTGCGCCGGTACTGGGAGAGCGGAAGGTAAATTCTGTATGCGCTGCGGAAACGGAGCCTGTGCTGTCCGCGGCGGCCAGTTTCGGTTCACAGGAAACCCAGGCTTCCTCGTACAGGGTCTGGGCGCTCTGATTCTGGCGGTTGTGGAGGAAGGGCACGCCGTTGTCCAGAAGCCAGATCAGATATTTTCCGTTGTCTTCCATGTTTTTCAGCCATCCGCCTGAGATGACAGGCTGCTGTTCCAGATTTCCCACAAGCGTGTTCATATCATTCTGAAAGGAGATGAAACTGTTGTCCCGCAGGCTTTTTTCCGATACATACAGCCAGCCGCAGGACATGATCAGCAGGATGAAAATGGTGATTCCTGCGCAGAGAAGTGTCAGTCTTATCCGTACTTTTTGAAACATGATGAATGATTCTCCTGTAAGAGGTTTTTGTCCGGTTTCAGCGTTCCAGGCGGTATCCTACGCCCCGCACAGTCTGAAGATGGACGGAGCTGTTCAGATTTTTCAGCCGGCGTCTCAGAAAATGGATGTAATTATCCAGGTTGCCGTCTTCCACGTCGCTGTCCATTCCCCAGACTTTCGTCAGCAGCAGCTCTCTGGAAAGCGTCTGACCGGGATTGCGCAGAAATGCTTCCAGAAGGGCGGCTTCTCTTCCGGACAGGGTACAGCTGCCGGACGGCCCGGTCAGACTGAGCTCGTTCGTGGAAAAGGCCAGATCTTCGAAGAGAAGGGCGGAGGAATCGGAGAGCTTCCGCGGGCGCCGCAGAATCGAGCGGATGCGGGCCATCAGTTCCTCAAAGGCAAAGGGCTTGACCAGATAGTCGTCCGCGCCCAGATCGAGACCCTCGATTTTATCCTCCAGCGCGCCGAGGGCCGTGATGAGAATCACAGGAGTCTGAAAGCCTTCCCTGCGCATCTGAGCGAGCACAGACGCCCCGTCCAGAAGAGGAAGCATCCGGTCCAGCAGAATCAGATCATAGATGCCCTGCCGGATATAGTAAAGGGCTTCTTCGCCGTCCGTACAGGAATCTGTCTCGATTCCTTCCTTCTGAAGCTGGAAGCAGAGGGCTTCCTTCAGTTTTTCATCATCTTCTACCAGCAGTATTCTCATTGCAGGGCCTCCTGTAAACAGTTTTCTATCCTATTATAAACAATGATACCACAGAAGTCTTTAAAAAATCTCTAAAACAGAAGATATGGAACATAAGGGGCATATGAAGGAAAGGGTCAGTTAAAGGTTCCGTTTTACAGAAGAATTTTTCTTTAGAGATTCTTTAGAGACTGCCCTGTTATGATGTGAGAAAATCAGGAAATGAGGAGAATGAAAATGAAAGACAAAGTATGGAATCAAAAAATGAGAACCCGGCTGATGGCGGCAGGACTTGCAGGAGCTCTGGGCCTTGGCATCTGCGGATGCGGAACAGGGGATGCGTCTTCTGCTTCCGGAAGTACAGGCCAGCAGGAGGCAGTACAGGAAGAGACGGCGCAGGAAGACATGACGCAGGGGCTTTCCGGGCAGCAGGAAGAAAAGCAGGCAAATAGCGTTTCTGAAAGCGGAGAGCCGGACCTGTCCGGGGAGATCCGGGAAATATCGGATCAGACCTTCGTCCTCAATGAAATCATAGAAGAGGAAGGAGAAGGCGGCACGGAGATCGCGGCTCTGCCTCTGGATGAGGCGGAGATGAATCTGATTACAGCCGTCTGGGATGAGAATACAAGATTTACCCGGAGAACCATAAAAAACGGCGGAGCGGATTATGAAGACAGTGAAAGCTCTCCGGAGGCCCTGGAGACCGGGGCAATGGTGAATCTGTGGGGCAGCTATGAGGGGGATGTCTTCCGGGCCTCACAGGTGCGTCTGACAGAGGTAGAATAGAAAGGAGAAATGGGAAGACATGAAAAAGCATTCCGTGATTCATAAGATAACAGCCTGGCTGCTGCTCGGGGCCCTTCTGCTGGCCTGCGGCTGTTCCGGAGCTGGTACGGCGGAGAAAGCCGGGGAAAACAGCGGAAACGGTTCTGATGATACGATTATGGGGCGATACGTGGAGCAGGAAACAGCGCTTCCGGAAGCGGTTTCCTCTCGGGAAGAGGGCAGCGCCCCGGTGATGGCGGTGATGGAGGACGGCTCTGTGGGACTTCTGGATCAGCTGTCGGGCCTTTACCGTTCGCAGGACCAGGGAGAGACCTGGGAGCTCCAGGAGACAGCGCAGCTTACGGAGCTTGCCGCCGCAAACTATATTGCCAATTTGGCTCTGGCTCCGGACGGAAGCATTGCAGCGGTATACACCCCTCCCATAGACAATGAGGAGCAGGAGCTTTCCTATCAGTATTTTTATCTGGACGCGGGCGGAGAAGAGCGTGCGGTGCCCTATGACGACGGGGAAGATTATCTGCACCAGCTCTGGTTTGGAAAAGACAGCCGCCTTTACGGCATCAGCATTGGCGGGAAGGTTTATGAACTGGACTGTGAAAACGGAACCGCGAAACAGATTTTTGAGATTACAGGGGTCTCGGATTATGTCTGCTTTACGGATCATTATATGGTGATTCTCGGCTCCCAGGGGCTCAGCCTGTATGACACGGCAAACGGAACGCAGGCACAGACGGATCAGGTGCTGGAGGATTTTGTGAAAGCCCACTATGACACCGGGTCCTTCAGTGCAGACACCCACAATATGGTAGCGGCTTCCAGTGAAGGCGACGTGATTTATCTGGCCTTCAGCGATGGAATCTACCGCCATACCATCGGCGGCTCAGCTATCGAAGAGGTGGCGGATGGAAGCCTGAATTCTCTGGGAAATCCCATGATGCAGCTTCGCGGCATGACGGTGCTGGAGGATGAGGTATTTCTGATTCTCTATTATGGACCGCAGCTTATGAAATATGTGTATGACGCGGATATTGCGGCGACGCCGGAGGAGGAGATCCGTATCTACAGCCTGTATGAGGACTATACGATCCGTCAGGCAGTGAGTCTGTACCAGAAGGAACATCCGGAGGTCTACGTCAATTATGAGGTAGGAGTCAGCGGGGATGACGGCATGACGGAAGAGGACGCCATCCGAAACCTGAATACAAGGCTTGCGTCGGGCAGCGGACCGGACCTGCTTGTGCTGGACGGTCTCCCGGCAAGCTCCTACGAGGACAAAGGCCTGCTGGCAGATCTTACAGAGCTGGAAGCCGGGTTTACCGGGGAGAACAGCCTTTTCTCCAATCTGGTGGATGCTGTACGGACGGGAGATAAGCTCTATTCCCTTCCTGTACGCTTCAGCCTGCCGCTTCTTGTGGGAAGTCCGGAGGTATTAAGCCAGATTTCGGACCTGGCCTCTCTGGCGGCCGCGGCAGAAAATGTCCGCGCGGAACAGCCGTCGGGCGGAATTCTGGGACTTCTGACAGAGGAACAGGTTCTTGAGGCCCTGATGCCCACCTCCTCCGCTTCCTGGCTTACAGAAGACGGGGAGATAGACGAGGCGGTCCTGACCGAGTTCCTGACCCAGGCAAAACGGATTTATGAGGCGGAGCTTGCGGGATACACCGAGGAAGAACTGTCCATACTTCAGGAAACGGACCGGCAGACGATATCCAGCGGGGGAACTGCTGCCAGCAGCAGCGTACTGGCTTCCTCGGAGGCTCTGGACATGGCCATGGGCGGGCAGCTTATGGGAGCCGGTGTGGTGAACAGCATGGAGACAGATTTCAACCTGCTGGCCACGCTTGCGGATCAGGAGGAATCCATGGACTATATGCTTCTTCCGGGACAGACGGCAGACAGCTTCCTGCCGGTGGCCAGTGTGGGCATTCTGGAGACGTCTTTTGACAATACGCAGGTGACCGATTTCTTCTGCTATCTGTTTGGACGGGAGTTTCAGGATCTGGACCTTCCAAACGGCCTTCCGGTAAACAGGGCTTCCTTTGAGCATCTGCAGGAAGCCGGTTCCGGGGACGACAGCGCAGTATCCTTTGTCATTATGACGGAAGGGGGAAATGGGGACGCTTTTTCTGTGGATGTTCAGCAGGCTTCCGCAGAGCAGTTCGCCCGTCTGAAAGAAATGGCGGAGACAGTAACGGCAGTGGGCTCCGGAGAATCTGCGATAGAGGATGCCGTTCTGGAAAGCGGGCCGAAAGCCCTGAACGGCAGTCTGTCCGTGGAGGATACGGTAGCTGAGATTGTACAGAAAGCGGCGATTTATCTTGCGGAGCAGTAGAAAACAGCATGTGCTGCGGAGAAGGAGAGGAGCCGGGAAACGGGCCTGGCTGTGCTTCCTGGCTCCCAGCCTTCTGGGGGTTCTGGTCTTTGTCTGCCTTCCTTTTCTGGATGTGGTGCGGCGGTCGTTTACGACCGCCGTCACCGGCAGATGGACCGGTTTTTCCAATTACCGGGCGGTCTTTGAAAATGAAGCTTTCCGTCTTGCGGTATGGAATACCTTCCGCTTTACGGCTGTCTGCCTGCCGCTTCTGGTGGGACTTGGACTGTTCGTGGCGGTTCAGCTTTCCAGGCTTTCGAATAACCAGAGATTTAAGACCATGTTTCTGTTTCCCATGGCAGTTCCGGCCGCCGCCATCGTGCTGGTCTGGAAAATGGTGTTTTCCTCCGGCGGTTTTCTGAATCTGTTTCTGAACAGAATGGGGATTCTGGCAGATGGAGTGCAGCCGGATTATATGGCCTCGGGAGCGGCCTTCTGGGTGCTGGTATTCAGCTACGTGTGGAAAAATCTCGGCTATACGGTGGTGCTCTGGCTGGCAGGCCTCTCAGCGGTGCCGGACAGCATTCTGGAAGCCGCCCGTGTGGACGGGGCTTCCCAGTGGAAATGCTTCTGGAGGATCACGCTGCCGAATCTGAAGGGAAGCCTTTATACGATCACCGTTCTTTCTTTTTTGAATTCGTTTAAGGTATTCCGGGAGGCTTACCTGGTGGCAGGCTCTTACCCGGACAAGAGTATGTATCTGCTGCAGCATCTGTTTAACAACTGGTTTGTAAACCTGGATCTGGACAAAATGGCTGCGGCCGCAGTCTGTGTCGGCATGGTGCTTTTTATGGCGATACTGCTGCTGCAGAGACTTTGGGACAGGGAGGATTAAGAAATGCGCAGATTCATGAGATATCTGATACTTGCAGCCCTTGGAATTCTTTTTATTGCCCCTGTTTTTCTGCTGGTCTCCGGATCGTTTATGAGCCGCTGGGAGCTGGGGGAATATCTGGGGCCTCTTGAGAGCGGAGAAGGGTTTCTGCGCTGGGCGTGGTTCCCCATGTACCCGACCTTTTCCCATTATGCCAGGCTGCTGTTTGAGACGCCGCAGTTTTTCACCGTGTTCTGGAATTCCATGAAGATAGCGGTGTGTTCTGTGGGCGGCCAGCTCCTTCTTGCGGTTCCGGCGGCCTGGGCCTTCGCGGTCTACCGGTTTCCGTTCCGCAGGCTTTTATTTACGCTTTATGTGGCGCTGATGCTGCTTCCGTTTCAGGTGACGATGCTTTCCAGTTATCTGGTGCTGAATCAGCTGAATCTGGTCAATACCCACTGGGCGGTGATTCTTCCCACAGCGTGCTCCACCTATCCGGTCTTTCTGATTTACCGGGGCTTCTCAAGTATTCCCGGAGCGCTTTTGCAGGCGGCCCGGATTGACGGAGCCGGAGAATGGCGCATTTTCTGGAAAATCGGCCTGCCGCTGGCCTCCAATGGAATCCTGTCGGCGGTGGTGCTGGGCTTTCTGGAATACTGGAGCCTGATTGAACAGCCGCTGGCGTTTCTGGAGGAGCAGTCTCTCTGGCCTCTGTCCCTTTATCTGCCGGAAATCAGTCTAAGCCAGGCCGGATATTCCTTTGCGGCCTCTGTGATTACGCTGATTCCGCCAGCTTTTGTCTTCCTGATAGGACAGGATTATCTGGAAAAGGGAATCGCGGCTTCGGGGCTGAAGGAATAGGACAGGACGTATGGAAGAAGAAAATCGGAGTAGGGAATTATGGAATTGCTGAGACGACAGAAGAACAAAATCAGGGCCTTTGGGATGTTTCTGGCATTTATGCTGCTGTGTACGCTGATTTCCAGATCGGTCTATGCTTCGGGCCTTCCGCAGGTAAGCACGAAGACGCCGGAGGCCTCTGCTCTTTCCCATGAAGTAGAGGTGGAGGGAATCGTGGAAGCGGGACGGGAGACGGCCGTTACGGCTTTGAGCGGACTGCGCTGTGAGACGGTTCTGGTGCATACGGGGGACCATGTGGATACAGAGACTGCGCTTTTTCAGGTAGATCTGGAGGATTTGAAAGAGCAGATAGAGGAAAAGCAGCTTGCGATTTCAAAGCTCCAGCTGGAAATTCAGGCCCAGGAGCAGAACCGACAGCTGGAAGCGGAGCAAAAAGACGAACAGAAGGAGCGCACCCAGGAGGACTATGATGTGGCAGATGCAAGTTCTTCCCAGACAGTAGCCCGGGCAGAGCAGGATCTGGCAGCAGCCGAGGCGGCGCTGAAAGAAGCCGAGGCAGAGTATGAGGCGTGGAAGGCGGAGCAGGCAGCTCAGCCGGAAGAGCCGGAGACGCCGGAAGCTCCAGAGGAACCGGAAGAGCCGGAGACGCCGGAAGAACCAGAAATTCCAGAAACGCCGGAGACGGGAGAATCTGGCGAAGCAGAGACGGCAGGACAGGCGGAAACGGAGCAGTTCACGGCAGCAGAACAGACAAATACACCAGAGACTACAGACACATCGGGGACGGAGGGCGAAAGTTCCGGAGATTCCGAAAACACCGATTCCGGGGGCATGACAGAGGATGCCTGGCAGGAGAAGCTTACGTCGCTCCGGCAGGCCGTGGAGACGGCAAAGCGCGCACTGGAGGACGCTCGGCAGAGCCGGGACAGCGCGCTGGAGACAGCGGAGCGGGCTGTGGAGGATGCGGACAGCGAAAGTACCGCGGATAACAGTCTGGAAATCAACCGCCTGGATCTTTCCTCCCAGCAGAAGGAACTGAAAGAGTATCAGGAGCTTCTGCAGGCGGATGGAATCGTGTATCCGGAAAAGGAAGGGATTGTGACTTCGATTGCAGTGAGTCCCGGCGAACGGATTCCGGACGGCGCGGCGCTGGTGATGGCAGATCTGGACAGCCCGCTGCAGTTTTCAGCTTCTCTGACTGCGGAACAGAAGAAGTATGTCAATCAGGGAGATTCCGTCTCTCTGAAGCTGGGAAGCAGGACCGTAGAGGCCACAGCAGATTATATCGCGGAAAGCGAGCTGAGCCCGGGAACGTACCAGCTGACGGTTTTTCTGGAGGAAGGAGAGGGGGAACTTGGCGAAAGCGGAACCCTTTCGGCGGAAATGAGGACCGACACCTACTCCTGCGTCGTACCGCTGGAAGCTGTCCGTGTGGATGAAAACCAGAGAAAGTATGTGCTTACGGTGGGAGAGAGGTCCGGAATCCTGGGACCGGAGTTTGTGGCCCGGAAAACCTATGTGACGGTCCTGGATCAGAACGATAGTCAGGCGGCGCTGGAAGAAGGAGGATTGAGCGGAGAGGAGGAAGTGATTACGGACTATACTGGGGAGATAGCGGATGGAGATGTGGTGAGATATAAGGAATAGAAAGCTGCCTGAAGCAGCCGGAGAGGAATCCCCCGAAAGCCAGAAAAAATACCGCCAGCCATCACCGGGCTGGCGGCAAAATATACGGAAAATTTGATTTTCTGTTCCGGCAGTTAGTTTTCCTTCTGTGCAGCCTTGACCTCGGCCATCTTCATGGCGCGGACCTTCAGCGGCAGTCCGAACAGGGTAATGAAGCCGTCGGCGTCATGGTGATCGTACAGATCTCCTGTCGTAAAGGAAGCCAGAGACTCATTGTACAGAGAGTAGGGAGAGGTGGTTCCGGCCTTGATGATGTTGCCCTTGTAGAGCTTGAACTTCACTTCTCCGGTCACGTACTCCTGGGTTACTTCCATAAATGCCTGAATGGCTTCCCGGAGCGGAGTGAACCATTTGCCTTCGTACACGATCTGCGCGAACTTGTTGCCCAGGTCTTTCTTTGTCTCCATGGTGGCGCGGTCCAGAACGAGCTCTTCCAGCTGACGGTGAGCCTCCATCAGAATGGTTCCGCCCGGTGTCTCATAGACGCCGCGGGACTTCATGCCGACTACGCGGTTCTCTACGATATCGACGATGCCGATGCCGTGCTTGCCGCCCAGTACGTTCAGCTCACGGATAATATCGGATACCTTCATCTTCTTTCCATTGATGGAGGTGGGAACGCCCTTTTCAAAGGTCATGGTCACATATTCGCCCTCGTCAGGAGCCTTCTCAGGCGTTACGCTCAGAACGAGAAGATGCTCGTAATTCGGCTCGTTGGCCGGGTCCTCAAGCTCCAGTCCCTCGTGGCTGATGTGCCAGAGGTTGCGGTCGCGGCTGTAGCTGGAGTCTGTGGAGAAAGGAAGGTGGATGCCGTGCTTCTCGCAGTAGGCGATCTCGTCCTCACGGGACTGCATGGTCCAGATGTCGGTCATCCTCCAGGGAGCGATAATCTTGATATCGGGAGCCAGGGCCTTGATGCCAAGCTCAAAACGAATCTGGTCGTTGCCCTTTCCGGTAGCGCCGTGGCAGATGGCGACAGCGCCCTCTTTTCTTGCGATCTCAACCAGCTTCTTTGCGATGGCCGGACGCGCCATGGAGGTACCCAGCAGGTATTTGTTCTCATATACGGCGTCAGCCTTTACGCAGGGCATAATGTAGTTATCGGCGAAATCATCTACCAGATCTTCGATGTATAATTTGGAAGCGCCGGACAGCTTTGCTCTCTCGTCAAGTCCTTCCAGCTCATTTCCCTGGCCGCAGTCGATGCAGCAGCAGATAACCTCATAGTCAAAATGTTCTTTCAGCCACGGAATGATGGCTGTGGTGTCCAGTCCGCCGGAATAGGCGAGTACGACTTTTTCTTTCATGATAAGTTCCTCCTCGGTATTTCATCAGCGCAGCAGAGACGGATGTCATACGGCGCGTATTTTCACTGAACATAAATATACATCATCCCGCAGGAAGTTGCAAGTGAAATTTTATACATATTTATAAAATTGAAACAGGGTATTGTTGTTTAATATGCAGATTCATACTGAATAATATGCAATAATAGTGAATAAATATAAAATCAAACAAAGAATTCTGGCTGACGCGGACCGGCAGATTCGCAGGGACGGAGTTCCGGGTCATTACTCATCAAGAAGACGGCTAAGCAGCGCCTCCCGGTGGTTCAGAAACAGCTCTGTTACCTGATAGCATTCCGTCTCCTCGTAAGCGCAGGGATGGACATGCCCTTCGTCAAAAGACAGAATCTGGGCATCCGGGGTACCCAGCAGAATGGGGGAGTGGGACGCAATGAGAAACTGAGAGCCCTGAGCGGCCATTTTTACGATCTGAATCAGCAGGGTGAGCTGCCGCTGGGGTGACAGGGCGGCCTCCGGCTCGTCCATGATGTAAAGTCCCGGCCCCTCAAAGGACAGAAAATAGGAGAGAAAGCTCTCGCCGTGGGACTGTTCGTGAAAGGATTTGCCGCCGCAGCGCGCGTAGTAGATTTCTTTCCGGGTAGAATCCCGGTAGTCCTCTGCCTTGGTTGCCACATTGAAAAAGCTCTCCGCCCGGAAAAAATAGCTGGACGCCGGACGGCGGAAGCCTTTGGAAAAAGTAAGGGCTGTGCAGAGCTCCGACACGTCATCGTAAGTGGAAAAACGGTAGTTCAGAGTGCCGCCCTCCGGGTTGAAGCCGTAGCTTGTGGCGATGGCCTCCAGAAGGGTGGATTTTCCCGTGCCGTTTTCCCCCACAAAAAAAGTAATGTTTTTGGAGAATGAGAGGTCTGTCAGCCCGGACAGGGCCGTGATGCGGTGAAGATAGGAATGTTCGGGAATTTTGTTCCAGTCGATCCGGAGAGCGCGGATGAAGCGGTTTTCAAACATAACAGGCGGTTTCCTTTCGGGCTTGAGAATGCTGATTGATATGATTCTAAATCATTATAGTCAATTCCAGGAAAGCTTTCAATGATTTCAACTTTCAAGTCAAACATATCTTTCATTGGCATATTTTCCATTGTCCGCGGGATTCTGCTAAAAGAGCTGGTCTGGATGATTTTACAGAATATGATAATTTTTACTTTTCCAATGGATATTTCTATGCTTAAATAATAGATATCAGATGATAGAAGGAGGACTCCCTTGCTTCACGAAACAATGTGTGCGGAGCGCCAGCGGCTTGAACGGGAGATTGTGTCTCTCCAGGCCAGGCTGAAGGAGCTGCCGGAAGGAAAGCGTGTCTGTGTCCGCAATGGCTGTTATACCAAATGGTACCGAAGTGATGGCCATGATTCTGTATACATACCTAAAAGGGAAAAAGCATTTGCGGAGCAGCTGGCTGTAAAAAAGTATTTACAGATGCGGCTGAAGGAGCTGCTGCAGGAACAAAGAGCAATTGATTTCTATTTGAGGCATCATAATTCTGATGCCGGCTATGCGGAACACTTACTATCTGAGAATTCTTTATATTCAGAACTTCTTTCGCCCTATTTTACTCCCGAATCACAGGAACTTCAAAAATGGATGGCGCAGCCTTACGAAAGCAATCCGGCTTATCCGGAGCAGCGTATTCATAAGACGAGTGCAGGTATTTTTGTGCGTTCCAAATCAGAAGCGCTGATTGCCATGCTTCTTTATATGAATAAAATTCCATTCCGCTACGAGTGTGCGCTTTCTCTGGGAAATGTTACAGTGTTTCCGGATTTTACCATCCGCCATCCCCACACCGGGCAGTTTTTCTATTGGGAACATTTCGGAATGATGGACAGTTCCGTTTATGCAAAAAATGCCTTTTCAAAGCTTCAGCTCTATACGGAGCATGGAATTGTACCGTCTATACAGCTTCTTACTACATATGAGACAAAAGAGCATCCGCTGGATTCTGCCGCTGCAGAAAATCTTATCAAGTCATACTTTCTGTAAAGATGGAAAGCGCATACGCTTTGCCCGCTGAGAATACCGTATCTGGATATATACAGTTTTTTACTGCCGTGCGCTCCAAAATCACCGGTATCAGGACCAGTTACTGTTTTTCTTGTTCAATATCAGACATGGATTGGACATATAGAGAAAAGTAGTTTGTTATGTCCAAAATTTATTTCATTGTTGGATGTAAACAACGTATTTTCTTGTATATGTAAAATAAGAGCGCTGCGCAGTTGAATTGGCAGGAAAACAGAGTTGTTTTACATTGAAATTGGATGATAGACACAAAATTTTTCGCATATATCCAACACCAGTCATCCGACATCCGCCCGGGACCAGTTCCGGGCGGCTATGCCGCCGGAAGAAGAAATGTCATATAACACCGCTGCCACCAGAAATGTTTTCTTTACAATGCCGGCTTGAAAAAGTATACTGAAAACAAGAGGTGTTGCAGCATGATGGAACAGCTGAGTTTATTTGACGATCGGGAGAGAACGGCCCCTCTGGCGAGCCGCCTCCGCCCGGAGAGTCTGGACGAATATGTGGGACAGAAGCATCTGGTGGGACCGGGAAAGATCCTGCGCCAGCTCATTGAGCGGGATCAGATTTCTTCCATGATCTTCTGGGGGCCGCCCGGTGTGGGAAAGACCACGCTTGCCCGGATTATTGCCCGGCAGACCAGAGCGGAATTTGTGGAATTCAGCGCAGTGACCAGCGGTATCAAGGAAGTGAAAGAGGTCATGGCCCAGGCGGAGCAGAACCGCCGCCTCGGCATCCGAACTCTTCTTTTCGCGGACGAGATACACCGGTTTAACAAGGCCCAGCAGGATGCCTTTCTTCCTTATGTGGAAAAGGGCAGTATCATTCTTGTGGGAGCCACTACGGAAAATCCCTCTTTTGAGATCAATTCCGCTCTGCTGTCCCGGTGCAAGGTGTTTATCCTGAAGGCGCTGGAGGAAAGCGATCTTCTGGAGCTTCTGCACCATGCTCTGAGCAGCTCGAAGGGGTATGGAACCATGAAGATCTCCATCGGGGAGGAGGACCTTGGCGCCATTGCCCGTTTTGCCAATGGGGATGCCAGAACTGCCCTGAATACGCTGGAGATGGCGGTGCTGAATGGGAGAATGGACGAGAATGCGGTGCTCTGCGTGGACAAAGAGATTCTCTCCCAGTGTATGAACCGCCGCTCCCTTTTGTATGACAAGAATGGGGAAGAGCATTACAACCTGATCTCAGCTCTCCACAAATCCATGCGCAACAGCGACCCGGATGCGGCAGTCTATTGGATGTACCGGATGCTGGACGGCGGAGAGGACCCGCTTTATATTGCCAGGCGGCTGATTCGTTTTGCCAGCGAGGATGTGGGTATGGCAGATTCAAACGCGCTTCCGCTTGCAGTGTCTGTATATCAGGCCTGCCATTTCCTGGGGATGCCGGAGTGCGACGTGCATCTGGCCCACGCGGCAGTCTATCTGTCCATGGCGCCCAAGTCCAACGCCCTTTATACGGCCTGTCTGGACTGTAAGAAGGATATCCGGGAGAAGCCCGGGGCTCCGGTGCCCCTGCAGATTCGGAACGCTCCTACACAGCTGATGCAGGATCTGCACTACGGGGAGGGATATATTTACGCCCATGATACAAAAGAAAAGCTCAGCCGTATGAAATGCCTGCCGGAGGAGCTTGCGGGAAGAAGATATTACCAGCCCACGGAGGAAGGCGAGGAGGCCGCGGTGAAACGGCGGCTGGAAGAGATTCTGTGCTGGAAGGAAGAGACGCCGGACGGGGCGGATCAGGACGGCGGAAAAGAATAAAGCAATGGAATAAAGAGAGGTACGGCAGATGGAGGAGAAGGAGCTGTCACAGAACAGGGAGGTACAAAAAGGAAATTCCGGTCCGGAGGAACACAGGGAGAGACTGCAGAGACAGCAGAAAAAGCGGAAGAAAAGAAGAAAGCCTCAGAGCAGGCGGTCACGTAAGGCACAGCGGAAGAGAAAACGGATGCTTCTGCTGCTGGGGGAAGCGGCAGCGGTTCTGATTCTGTTTCTCATGCTTTTTGCAGTCATTTTCAGGGGCTGCGGAGACGGAAACGCGGTGGAGCCTGCGGCCGTCATACAGGGGGCCGGCATGCAGAATCTGGAGCTGTTCCGCCAGGCCACGTCGGAAGTGATGGCAGAAGAAACGGAAGAGGAAGAGGAGAGGGTCAGCACTGTAAAGGTCATAGATACAGAGACCGACGAGGTGACGCTTGGAATCGATGTTTCCGAGTATCAGGGAAATATCGACTGGTCCCAGGCGGCGGAAGGCCAGGATTTCGTGATGGTCCGGGTGGGATACCGAAGCTCGGAGACAGGAGAAATCACAGAAGATGCCTGTGCCAGGTATAATCTTCAGGAAGCCGGAGCGCAGGGACTCTATCTGGGAGCCTATTTCTTTTCCACAGCAGTTTCGGAAGAGGAGGCCAGAGAAGAGGCCGGCTGGGTCTGCGATCTGCTGGACGGTTATTCCATCACCTATCCGGTGGCCTATAACTGCGAGGGCTTTCAGAATCCGGACAGCCGCCAGTATCAGCTGACCATAGAGGAACGGTCCCGGATCGCCCAGGCTTTCCTGGATGAGGTGGAATCACGGGGATATACGGGAATGTTTTACGCGGCCCGCAACGAGCTTCAGGGGAACCAGCTCTGGGATGCGGATACTCTGGAGCTGAAGTACCGGATCTGGGTGGCCCAGTACGGAATCGGAGACTATCCGGATACGGAACGGCCGGAATATTCCGGAGAGCATGTGATGTGGCAGTATACAAATGAGGGAACTGTGGCAGGCATCGACGGAGGAGTGGACCGGAATGTGGCCTACTTTGGATACAGTGAGGCGGCGGAGCCCAAAGCGGCAGGAACGGCCCGGCGGGTAGAAGCCGATCCGGAGGTGGGAGTGGACTTTACCGAAGTGGAAGAACAGGTGACGGCCAAGGAGCTGGCCAATCTCCGGAGCACCATGGATCAGGGAGACGACAGTAATGTGGTCACTCAGCTTCGAAACGGGGAGACGGCTCTGCGTACCGGGACAGGAAACAATGGATGGTCCAGACTGGAGTATAACGGTCAGACTCTCTATGCAGTCTCCAGTCTGCTGACTACGGATTTGAGCTACACGCCTCCTGCCCAGGAACCGGAAAGTGAGTTTAAGACGAAATTTACCACAGTGTCCGAGCAGGTGACAGCCAAGGAGGTGACGAATCTGCGGAACCGTCCCAGTGTGGAGGAGCCTTCCCAGGTCATCGCCCAGCTGTATAATGGCGAAGTCATCACCCGCACGGGAGTCTCTGATGTGGGCTGGTCCCGGGTGGAATACAACGGGCAGACGCTGTACTGCATCAGCAGCTATCTGCAGACAGTAGAATAAGATGCGGTAGAATCAAATCAGAAGCAGGAACAGAGCAGTTCACATCCGTCTCAGGTCTTTCCGGCCGGGATGGATGTGAATTTTTATGTAAAAATTCAATTTATGCTTGCATAATATACATTAAAATGATAATATATCCACTAAACATGAATATTTATGCGAATATAGCGAAAAACACTTGAAAAGCCGTTCAAACAGGTTTAGAATGGAACGGAAATCTTGGACAAAGGCAGGGAAAAATTATGATTAAAGCAGGAATTATCGGAGCTACCGGATATGCGGGAGGAGAGCTGGTGCGCATCCTTACAGGACACAGGGATGTGGAAATCTGCTGGTATGGCTCCAGAAGCTACATAGATAAGAAGTACGCGGAAGTCTATCAGAATATGTTTCAAATCGTAGACGCCAAATGTATGGATGACAATATGGACGAGCTTTCCAGAGAGGCGGACGTGATCTTTACAGCCACGCCCCAGGGCTTTTGCGCTTCTCTGGTAAATGAGGAGATTCTCTCCAGAACAAAGATTGTGGATCTGAGCGCGGATTTCCGGATCAAAGATGTGGATACCTATGAAGAATGGTACAAGATCAAGCATCCCTCTCCTCAGTTTATTCCGGAAGCAGTCTACGGACTCTGCGAAATCAACCGGGAAGCGGTGAAGAAGGCCCGTCTCGTGGCAAATCCGGGCTGTTACCCCACCTGCACCACGCTTTCCATCTATCCTCTTTTGAAGGAAGGGCTGATCGACCCTGCTACCATTATCGTGGATGCCAAATCCGGAACCTCCGGAGCAGGCAGGGGCGCAAAGGTGGACAATCTCTATTGCGAAGTGAATGAGAATATCAAGGCTTACGGAGTCGCCACGCACCGCCATACGCCGGAGATTGAAGAGCAGCTGGGATACGCGGCGGGCTGTCCGGTACTTATCAATTTTACGCCTCATCTGGTACCCATGAACCGGGGAATTCTCATCACGGCTTACGCCTCTCTGAAAAAGGAAGTTTCTTATGAAGAGGTAAAGGCTGTCTACGATAAATATTATGATTCGGAGAAATTTGTGCGCGTACTGGAAAAGGATGTATGCCCTCAGACAAAATGGGTGGAAGGCAGCAACTATGTGGATGTGAATTTCAAAATCGATCCCCGTACCAGGCGCGTGATTATGATGGGAGCCATGGACAACCTGGTAAAGGGAGCGGCCGGACAGGCCGTGCAGAACATGAATCTGATGTTCGGCCTGAAGGAGAGCGAGGGACTGGAGCTGGTCCCCATGTTCCCGTAAAGCCGGGCCGGAAAGGACGAAAAAAATGACTGTACGTACGATGACCATAGAAGATTTTGACCAGGTGCATGCCCTGTGGATGACTATCAGCGGCTTTGCCATCCGAAGCATCGATGATTCCCGGGAAGGCGTAGAGCGCTTCCTGCGCCGGAATCCCACCACCAGCGTGGTGGCGGAAGAAGACGGAAAGATTGTGGGAAGCATTCTCTGCGGCCATGACGGGCGGAGAGGCTGTCTGTACCATGTGTGCGTTCATAAGGACTACCGGATGCGCGGTATCGGAAAGGCCATGGTAGTGTATGCCATGAACGCGCTGAAGGCGGAGGAGATCAGCAAGGTTTCCCTGATAGCCTTCACGAGAAACGATATCGGAAACGCGTTCTGGAACCGGATTGGCTGGACCAGGCGCCTGGATTTGAATTATTATGATTTTACGCTGAATGAGAAAAACATTACGGAGTTTAATAAATAGTTTTGTGCTGATACCAATATCAAACACAAGAATCAGGAAAAAGGCGGAAAAGAATTATGAGTGAGAAGAAGATTACAAGAATCGAAGGAGGCGTGACTGCGGCGGAGGGCTTTGAGGCAGCTGCCGCGGCGGCCGGAATCAAATACCAGGGCCGGGATGATATGGCTCTGATTTACAGCGGAATTCCCTGCCGGGCAGCAGGAACCTTTACCACCAATGTGGTGAAGGCGGCTCCCGTGAAATGGGATCAGAAGATTGTGGCGGAGGCGCCTTACGTACAGGCTGTGGTTGTAAATTCGGGAATCGCCAACGCCTGTACGGGAGCAGAGGGTTACGGTTACTGTAAGGAGACAGCGGAAGAGGCTGCGAAGGTGCTTGGCGTGCCGGAGACGGCAGTGCTGGTGGCTTCCACAGGCGTCATCGGCATGCAGCTTCCCATGGACCGGCTGAAAAAGGGTATTTCCCTTCTGAAGGAAGCAAAGGGAGAAGGCGCGGAAAAAGGCACTGCGGCGGCGAAAGCCATCATGACTACGGATACGATCCATAAGGAGATCGCCGTACAGGTGGAGCTGGGAGGAAAGACGGTGACTATCGGCGGTATGAGTAAAGGTTCCGGCATGATTCATCCGAATATGTGCACGATGCTGGCCTTCGTGACCACCGACGCGGCCATTTCAAAGGAAATGCTGCAGCGGGCAGTCAGCGCGGATGTGAAGGACACCTACAACATGATTTCCGTGGACGGAGACACCTCTACCAACGACACTCTGCTGGTGCTGGCCAACGGTCTGGCGGGCAATCCGGAGATCACGGAGGAAAATGAGGATTACCGGACTTTTGCCGCGGCCCTGAATGAGGTGAATACCTATCTGGCAAAGAAGATGGCGGGAGACGGGGAAGGAGCTACAGCTCTTTTCGAGGTGAAGATCGTGGGAGCCGAGAGCAAGGAGCAGGCGGTGACCCTGAGTAAATCCGTGGTGACCTCCAGTCTGGTGAAGGCGGCCATCTACGGCCATGACGCCAACTGGGGACGGATTCTTTGCGCCATGGGCTATTCCGGCGCCCAGTTTGATCCGGAGAAGGTGGATCTGTTTTTTGAGAGCGCCGCAGGACGCATCCAGATCATTGAAAACGGAGTGGCGGTGGATTACAGCGAAGAGGAGGCCACCCGGATTCTCTCCGAGCCGGAGGTGACAGCCATTGCGGATGTGAAAATGGGAACGGCTTCGGCTGTGGCCTGGGGCTGCGACCTGACCTATGATTATGTGAAGATTAACGCGGATTACCGCTCCTGATAAAGGGAATGGGAAGCGTGTCGGATAAGAGCTGAGAGGAGTACGAAAAATGAGCAGAGAAGAAGAAATGCAGACCTATCTGGAAAAGGCCAAGGTGCTGGTAGAAGCGCTTCCCTACATCCAGAGATTTAACCGGAAAATCATTGTAGTAAAATACGGAGGCAGCGCCATGGTGGACGAGTCTCTGAAGCGCAGCGTGATTCAGGATGTGACCCTTTTGAAGCTGGTAGGCTTCAAGCCCATCATTGTCCACGGCGGAGGAAAGGAAATCAGCCGCTGGGTCGGTAAGGTGGGAATGGAGCCCCACTTCATTAATGGCCTGCGGGTGACGGATGAGGAGACCATGGAGATCGCCGAGATGGTGCTGGGCAAGGTGGGAAAGAGCCTGGTGCAGCTGGTGGAAGAGCTGGGCGTGAAGGCGGTCAGCATCAGCGGAAAGGACGGCGGCCTGCTTCAGGTGGAAAAGAAGTATTCGAACGGACAGGACATCGGTTACGTCGGCGAGATTACGGAGGTTCAGCCGAAAATCCTGTATGATCTGCTGGAAAAGGATTTTCTTCCGATCGTGTGCCCGGTAGGGCTTGACAGGGAGTTCCGCACTTATAATATCAACGCGGACGACGCGGCCTGCGCCATTGCCCGGGCGGTTCACGCGGAGAAGCTGGCCTTCCTGACAGATATCGAGGGCGTGCGCCGGGACCCGGAGGACCCGTCCACGCTGATTTCCGAGCTCCATGTGGCAGAGGCGAAAAAGCTGATTGCAGGCGGCAATATCGGCGGCGGCATGCTGCCCAAGCTGAACAACTGCATTGACGCCATCGAGAACGGCGTGTCCAGAGTCCATATCCTGGATGGACGGATCGCCCATTGCCTGCTTCTGGAAATCTTTACGAACAAGGGAATCGGAACAGCGATTTTAAGCGAAGGAGAGACCAATTATTATGATGGAGAATAAAGAACAGATTATGGAACAGGCCGAAGAGGCCGTCCTTCACACCTATAACCGGTATCCGGTGGTACTGGATCACGGAGAGGGCGTCTACCTTTACGATACGGAAGGAAAGAAATATCTGGATTTTGCGGCCGGAATCGCGGTCCAGGCCCTGGGCTACCACTATCCGGGCTATGACGAGGCCCTGAAAGCCCAGATCGACAAGCTGATGCACACCTCGAATCTTTATTACAATGAACCTGCGGCCCGGGCGGCGGAGAAGCTGGTATCCTTAAGCGGCATGAGCAAGGTCTTCTTTACCAACAGCGGAACCGAGGCCATCGAGGGAGCCCTGAAGGCGGCCCGGAAATATACCTACGCGAAGGGAAGGACGGACGCTTATGAGATCATTGCCATGAACCATTCCTTCCATGGAAGAAGCATGGGAGCCCTGTCCGTGACCGGAAACGAACATTACCAGATTCCGTTCCGCCCTCTGGTGGGCGGCATCCGTTTCGCGGATTACAACGATCTGGAGAGCGTGAAAGCACAGTTCAGTGAGCATACCTGCGCGGTGATTCTGGAGACAGTCCAGGGAGAGGGAGGCATCTACCCGGCCACGGAGGAATTCTTAAAAGGGGTGAAGGCGCTCTGCGAGGAGCATGACGCCCTTCTGATTCTGGATGAGATTCAGTGCGGCATGGGACGTACCGGACATCTGTTTGCATGGCAGGAGTATGGTGTCAGGCCGAATATCATGACCTGCGCCAAGGCTCTGGGCTGCGGCGTTCCGGTAGGAGCCTTCCTGCTGGATGAGAAGACGGCTGCGGCCTCTCTGGCTCCCGGAGATCACGGAACGACCTATGGCGGAAACCCCTTTGTATGCGCGGCTGTGTCCAAGGTTCTGGATATCTTTGAGCAGGACCATATTGTGGAGCATGTGCGGCAGGTGGGCGCATATCTGGAAGAGAAGCTTGACGGCCTTGTAAAGAAATATGATTTTATCGCGGAGCGCCGTGGAAAGGGCCTGATTCAGGGTCTGGAAATCCAGGGTAGACCCGTGAATGAGATTGTGTTAAAATCATTGGAAGAGGGTCTTCTGGTGATTACGGCAGGCAGCAATGTACTTCGTCTGGTGCCGCCGCTGGTGATCACGGAGGCTCATGTGGATGAGATGCTGGAGAAGCTGGAAAAAGCCTTTGCCTGACGGCTTTTTTGGTACGGGCAGAGCGGCCCTTCCGGGATTCCCGGCCGGGTTTTGCAATGTTTCCAGCCTGGAAGTACAGAGATTAGAAAGGATCTTTCATGAGACATAAGATTTACCGGAGAGCAGCGGCTATCTTTGTAGTGCTGCTGGTGTTTGCCCAGATGACGCAGGTGGCCTGGTCTTACCACAGAGAGCAGGTAGAAGCGGCCATGACCGGGCAGGATGCGGAACCGGAGAAGCTTACGCTCTGGTATACGGACGAAAAGCTGAGTCCGTATCTGGTGGAGGCCGCATCTGAGTTTGAAGAGCAGAATCATGTGGAAATTACGCTGCAGCTGGTGACGGCGGTAGATTATATTGAACACATCAATACGGCCAGCATTTCGGATCTGGGAGGTCCGGACCTTTTTATCACCTCCAGCGAGCTTTTGGAAAAAGCGCGTCTGGCAGGCATCACGGTAGAGAATGACAGCTTTACCGATCGGGAGCTGGAGATGTATTTTCCACGGCAGGCGCTGAGCGCAGCCTCCTGCGGCGGAGCGCTGATGGCATATCCGTTTTATTTTGAGACCTGCTGCCTCCTTTACAATAAGAATTATGTAGATACGGCGCCGGCCACCATCGATGACATTCTGGCCTACGCGGACAGCTATGAGGGAAGCGAAGAGACAGCGCAGGTGGAAAACATCTTCAAATGGAATGTGGCGGATATTTTCTCGAACTTTTTCTTCATTGCCAATTATGTGAATCTGGGAGGAGAGACCGGAGACGATCCCTCACAGGTACAGCTGATGGCGGATGAGGTGACGGCCTGCCTGCAGTATTACCAGAGCCTGAACGCGTTCTTTGCCATCGATGCGGAAGAAGTGACCACAGAGAATGTGATACAGGAATTTATCGACGGCAAGACCGTCTATACCATAGCGAAGACAGACGCCATTGCGCAGATTGACGCCGCGATTGCCGCACAGGCCGCGGAAGGCGAAACCTCAGAGGAAGAAGGCGCGGAAGGAGAAGCCTCAGAGACAGAGGGTACTGAGGCGGAAGGATATTTCTACGGGATTGCTCAGGTTCCGGATTTGACCTCAGAACTGGCTACCAAGGGGCTTTCCGTCACGAACTCCGTGGTGGTGAATGCTTATTCCTCCCAGAGGGATCTGGCCAAAAGCTTTGCGCGCTATCTGACCTGCGACAAGGCAGGCGATTTGTATGCGCTGACAGGCAAGATGCCGGTGCGCCTGGATGTGGAGTATGAGAATCCGGAGATGACCGTGCTGCTGGAGCAGTATGAGAATTCCGTAGAGGTTCCGAAACTGACGGATCTGAGCAACTACTGGATTGAGATGGAGATTGCTTTTGCGAATATCTGGCAGGGCAGCGACGCCCAGACTGAGGCGGAGAGCGTGGCCCAGGAGATGATGGCGCAGCTTGGAACTCAGGAATAAGAGCCTTCGGGCTGAGTGAATGAAAATTCCAGTTATGGGAAAACTACTTTCAGCAATTGGAAAGACTGGAGGCAGCGGAACCATGATTGGAATTTTTATTGCATTGATTTCAGGAGCTCTGATGAGCGTTCAGGGTGTCTTTAACACAGAAGTGACGAAGGCCAGCAGCGTCTGGGTATCGGCCAGCTGGGTCCAGCTCTCGGCCCTTGTGACCTGTCTTGCGGTGTGGAGCGTGAAAGAGAGGGAAAATCTTCTGAATGTCTTTCAGGTAAGCCCAAAATACATGCTGCTGGGAGGCGTCATTGGAGCCTTCATCACCTTTACGGTTATCAAGAGCATGGAAAGCCTCGGACCGGCGAAAGCGGCCATGCTGATCGTGATTTCCCAGCTGATTGTGGCCTATCTTATTGAACTGTTCGGTATTTTCGGAGCTGAGAAAGCCGATTTTTCCTGGAGAAAGATGATAGGCATGGCTGTGGCCATTGCCGGAGTGGTTCTGTTCAAATGGGAGTAGAACAGGCAGGATGTTTTCCGGCACCGGCTGAAGCGCCGGCAGCCTGCTTCATGCTGAAAAATACAAAAACCGCTTGTAATCCTTCTCAAACTCCGTTACAATAAAACTGTTCTGTATCGGAGGGGCCTCATCAGAAGGAAAGGATGGGGAAAATGGGATACAGTTGGAAAACTGCTTTTTTATTCATGCTGCTTTTTACAGTCCTGTGTCTGGCCGGCTGCCGGGATACAGCTGTGCTGTATGACAGCGGCGGTGAGGAGACTGGAAATGTTCCGGCCGGTGAGACGGCAGATTCCGGCGAAGCGGCAGAGGAGGCAGCCGGGGAGACGGCTTCCAGAAAGACAGCGGAGAGCGTTATCTGTGTCTATGTCTGCGGAGAAGTGCATGCTCCCGGAGTCTATGAGCTTCCGGAGAGCGCCCGGGTTGTGGACGCCGTTGAAGCGGCAGGCGGAATGACGGAGGAAGCGTCGGATACCTGGCTGAATCTGGCGGAGCTTTTAAGTGACGGCCAGAAGATTGAGGTGCCGTCCGCGGAACGGGCGGAAGAGCTCCTGGAGGAGGAAAAGGAAGCGGAGAGCGGCCTGGTAAACCTGAATACAGCGTCGGCAGAGGAGCTGATGACGCTTACAGGAGTAGGAGAAGCCAAGGCCCGGGCGATCCTCGACTACCGGGAGGAGCATGGAGGGTTTCAGAAGCCGGAAGATTTGATGGAGATTCCGGGGATAAAAGAAGGCGTTTTTCAGAAAATCAAAGATCAGATTACAGTATAGCAGAGGCAGGAAGCATGGGAAAGAAAGTATTGGTAGTAGACGATGAGAAACTGATTGTAAAGGGACTGCGCTTTAGTCTGGAGCAGGAAGGGATGGAAGTAGACTGTGCTTACGATGGGGAGGAAGCCCTGGAGTACGCCAGAGCGAAGGAATACGATATTGTACTTCTGGACGTGATGCTTCCGAAGCTGGACGGCTTTGAGGTATGCCAGCAGATCCGTGAATTTTCCAATATGCCTATCATTATGCTGACAGCCAAAGGCGAGGATATGGATAAGATTCTGGGCCTGGAATACGGAGCGGACGACTATATTACGAAGCCCTTTAATATTCTGGAGATCAAGGCGAGGATCAAGGCGATTATGCGCCGTACCGGCCGGCCGGAAAAGGATCAGAAGAGCAGGGTGGTGGAGGCCGCGGATCTGAAGATGGATCTGGACAGCCGCCGTCTGTTTATCGGCGGCCGGGAGATCAATCTGACAGCCAAGGAATTCGATCTGCTGGAGCTTATGGCGCTCAATCCCGGAAAAGTATACAGCAGAGAGAACCTTCTGAATACAGTCTGGGGGTATGAATATCCCGGAGATGTGCGGACGGTAGATGTGCATATCCGCCGGCTGAGAGAAAAGATTGAGACAAATCCGAGTGAACCGAAATACGTTCATACCAAGTGGGGAGTTGGGTACTATTTCCAGGCATAGAATTGTTTTTACATATTTGAAAAGTCTGAAATTCCGGATTCTTCTGGTGCTTCTTGCGGCGGGGTGGATTCCCATGGCGCTGATGGCGGCCAGCCTTCTGAGCAGTTATCACAGCAGGGCTGTCTCCTCCAGAACTACGGAAGTGCAGAATCAGTGCAGAATACTGGCAAATCAGTTTATCAATTATCATTATCTGGATAACGCGTCTTCGGAGCTCATAGACGGCGAGCTGGCACAGCTGGCCGGCATGTATGACGGCCGGATTATTGTGGTCGATCAGAACTTCCGGGCTATCAAGGATACCTACGATCTGATTGAAGGCCGATACGTGGTATCAGAAGAGGTCATCCGCTGTTTCCAGGGAGAGACTACAAATCAGACCACGGCTGAGGGGTTTATAGAAATTACAGTGCCGGTCAAAAATAATGATACCACGGCCGCGGATGGAGAAAGCACGGGGAAAGACAACAGCTCTCCGGTACTGGGGGTACTGCTGGTCAGTATGTCTACAGACAGCATCAAGGTCAATGTGGAAGCCCTGACAGGAAATGCGGCTGTATTCTTCCTGGTGTACGGAATTCTGGTGACGGCTCTGGCGATTCTGTTTTCTCATCTGCTGGTACGTCCGGTTGACAGGGTGAGATCAGAACTCCATGAGATTTCCAGCGGACATTCCGCGGACGATCTGGCAGTGAAAGCCTATACGGAGACCGAGCAGATTTCGGAAGAGTTTAATAAGATCGTCACACAGATGCGGGTGCTGGATGAATCCAGGCAGGAATTTGTCTCCAATGTGTCCCATGAGCTGAAGACGCCACTGACTTCCATGAAGGTACTGGCGGATTCCCTGCTGATGCAGGAGGAGGCCCCGGTGGAGCTGTACAAGGAATTTATGGGAGACATTGCAGAGGAGATCGAGAGAGAGAACAAGATCATCACAGACCTGCTTTCTCTGGTAAAAATGGACAAAAAGGCGGCCAGCCTGAATATTGAGCCGGTGGATATCAACGATCTGCTGGAGCTGATTTTAAAACGGCTGCGTCCCATTGCTTCCAAAAAGAATATAGAGATGGTGCTGGAGAGCTTCCGGCCGGTGACGGCGGAAGTGGATGAGGGCCGGCTTACGCTGGCTTTTACAAATCTGGTGGAAAACGCCATCAAGTACAATAAGGAAAACGGCTGGGTCCATGTGTCCCTGGACGCGGACCATAAGTTTTTCTATGTGAAGGTGATGGATTCCGGTATGGGAATACCGGAGGAATCTCTGGATTACATCTTTGAGAGATTTTACCGTGTGGATAAGTCCCACTCCAATGAGATTGATGGAACGGGATTGGGACTTGCCATTGCAAAAAGCGCGGTTCTTGTGCATAAGGGGGCCATAAAAGTGTCCAGCCAGCTGGGAGAGGGCACTACATTTTCTGTCCGGATTCCGCTGAATTATATTGCGTAAGAAAGGACCGGCGCGGGAAGAAACTGCCGGGAGGTGTTTCATGAGACGAACAGGACGGCGCGCGGCTGCCGCCATACTGGCGCTGGCGCTTTTGACAGCTCTTCTGTCGGCCTGCCAGGAAGGAAGCAGTACAGAGACGGAAGAAAGTGAAAGCGGTTATAAAATATATTATCTGAATCAGTCTGAGACGGCGGTAGATACTGTAGACTATGAGCCTTCAGGGTCCGGAACGGAGGAGCTGATATCTGAATTTCTGGAGCAGCTTGCGGCCGTTCCCTCGGAGACAGACCTGAAAGCGGTCCTTACACAGGAAGCCGCAGTGGCCAGCTATACGTTGGAAAATGGCCAGCTGTCTCTCAATTTTGGAATAGATTATCAAAAGATGTCCGCGACGAAGGAGATCCTTACCCGTATGGCGGTGGTATGTACCCTTTGTCAGATTCCGGAAGTGGAGTACGTCACCTTTCTGGTAGGGGAGAATCCTCTGACAGACTCGGCGGAGACACCCATCGGCCCCATGAATGCGGAAAGCTTCGTGGAGAATCCGGGCAGCGGAGCGGATGATTACACTGTCACAACGGCAACCCTGTACTTTGCAAATGAAAGTGGAGATAAGCTGGTACGGGAGACGGTGAATATCAGTTACAGCAGCAATGTATCTCTGGAAAAGCTTGTGGTGGAGCAGCTGATCAGCGGCCCGCTTACCCAGGACGCCTATCCGACGATTCCGAAAGAGACAAAGCTTCTGAACATCTCTGTTAAAGACGGCATCTGCTATGTGAATCTGGACAACGGCTTTTTGAGCCAGGGATATGATGTGACGGAAGCTGTTCCGATCTATTCCATTGTCAATTCTCTGACGGATATTCCCGGAATCAGCAGGGTGCAGATTCTGATCAATGGCGAAACCAATCTGGTTTTCCGGGAGAGCATTCGTTTTGATACGATTTTTTCAAGAAATCTGGATATTATAGAGGAAGAATGAGAAAAAGACCTTTATGTCTGACGGCTCTTTTTCTGACACTGCTTCTCCTGATTCTTCCGGCAGACCTGTGGATGCAAGCATCTCCCCTGCCGGAGGGCAGGGGAAGCCCGGAAGTCCTCACCGGGGAGATCTGCGGAATCGAACCGGGAGGAAAGGCCGTCAGCCTGAAAAACACAAATTTATCTGATACCGGAATCATTCTGGTATATTTCGACGCCGAACCCTTATTTTCTATCGGCAATACCATACGAATTGAGAATAATTTTGAATTAAAGGAGCCTGAAAAACCGGCGAATCCGGGTCAGTTTGACGCAAGGCTGTATTATCAGACCAAAAGGATTCTTCTGTTCTGCTATGCGGAAGAAGCGGAAGTGATCGATGGAAGCGTACAGGCTGTCCCACAGTTTTTTTACCGCCTGAGGGAGGAGTTAAGCAGACGATGCCGAGCTCTTTTCGCGGAACAATACAGGGGCGTGATTGGAGCCATGCTGCTGGGGGATAAGTCAGAGCTGTCCAATGAGACGAAAGAGATTTACCAGAAGAGCGGTATGTCCCATCTGCTGGCCATCTCCGGCCTGCATGTGTCCATCTTTGGAATGACGCTGTACCGTCTGTTCCGGAAAGCGGGCCTTCCTTTCTGGGCCGCAGGCGTGCCTTCCATGCTTCTGGTCCTGTCCTATGGAGTTCTTACCGGTATGAGCACTTCGACGGCCAGGGCGGTGATCATGTTCCTGCTTTCGGTAACGGCGGATATCTTCGGAAAAAGCTATGACATGCTCACAGCTCTGGCCTGCGCGGCCCTATTCCTTCTGGTGGAACAGCCGCTGTATGCCAGAAGCGCTTCGTTCCTGCTGTCCTTCGGGGCAGTGCTGGGGATTGGCCTGGTTTACCCGGCGCTTCAGGAACTTTTTCCCGTCCACAGGAAAAGGTTTCAGGCAGTGCTTTTAAGCCTTTCGGTCCAGCTGATGACGCTTCCGATGGTGGAAAGCTTTTACTGTGAGATTCCTCTGTATTCGGTCCCCCTGAATCTGGTGGTGATTCCCCTTATGACAGCTTTGATGTTTTCCGGGATTCTGGCTGTGGGAGTCAGTTTTCTTTTCCCCGGAGCGGCCAGGCTGCTGGCTCTATTCTGCTCTGCCATTATGGAGGTTTACGAGCGTCTGGGAAGCTTTTCCTTACGTCTTCCGGGCTCTGTGATTCACTGTGGAAAGCCGGAGAATTGGAAGCTGCTTTTGTATTATCTGTGCCTTGGGATATTCCTGCTGTGGAGATTCCGGGTAAGAGAAAAGAGGAAAAGAAGTATAGCGGAACAGTACGCGGCTGGAGAAGAGGAGGGGGAAGAGGAAGAAAAGAGGCCGGAGACTCATATCCGCAGAAAACGGCTGGGAAGCGCCGCTGTGCTGATTCTGATGAATATGCTCCTGCTGGCGCGTTTTTCGAATGGATTTCAATTTACCATGCTGGACGTGGGTCAGGGAGACTGCCTCTTTCTCCGGACAGCGTCGGGAACACAGATACTGGTGGACGGAGGAAGCACCAGCGTATCCAAAGCGGGAACCTACAGGATTCTGCCTTTCCTGAAAACAGAGGGAGTGGGGAGACTGGATTATGTGATTCTTACACATATGGATGAGGATCACATATCCGGCGTCCGGGAGCTTCTGGAGCAGAGCAGGAGGCCCGGAAATCTGAAAATCGACACGCTTCTTCTGTCGGAGCCGTCCTTAAAAGAAGAAAAAGGCCAGGAGCTGGCCAATCTTGCAAGAGCCGCCGGCACAAAAATCAGAATCATCAGCAGAGGTATGACGCTGGAGGACCGCTCCGCGAAACTGCATTGTCTTTATCCGGTGCAGGGAGAGGAATACACGGATACCAATGGAGCTTCTGTGACGCTTTACGTTACATACGATGAATTCTCCATGCTGCTGACAGGGGATTTGGGAAAAGAGGGGGAAGCAGAAATCCTGAAAACGGGAACCACTGTGGACTGCGATGTTCTGAAGGCCGGTCATCACGGCTCCGACACGTCCAGCTCCGAAGCATGGCTGACAGCGGCTTCCCCGGCCCTTGCCCTGATTTCCTGCGGGGAGGATAACTCCTACGGACATCCCCACGCGGGGACCCTGGAACGGCTGCGGGCGGCAGGAAGCGGAATCCTGGTTACGATGGACTGGGGAGCGCTGACGGTGCGAAGTGATGGAAAAAATTTTCGGGCAGAAGCTTTCTGCCCGGAGGAAAAGGAGTAAAGAGAAAGGCATATTGCCGTACCTACGCGCTGTACTTCACAATCAGAATCTCTACGCTGAGCACATCTGTCATCCTGCCGGTCTTGACGGCTTCTTCTGCGTCCACGCAGTCCTGTACCGCATTCCGGAGCTGCTGCATGGTAAAGCTTTTGGCCTGGGTCATCAGCCGTCCGGCGATAAAGGGAGCGACCTGGGCTTTGGAAGCGACCGAGGCCCGGTCCATACCTTTGGCGGTCAGGCTCTTTACCAGCAGAAGCTGGTTGAACTGGCGGGCAATCAGAAAAAGAATGCGCATGGGCGGCTCTTTTAAGGCCAGCAGATCATAGTAAAGGTCGAGAGCCAGGCGCTGCTTCTTTTCGGCGATGGCCCGGATCATCTCAAAAATCTGTCCGGTAGTCTGCATGGTGCAGATCTCTTCCACATCTTCAGAGGTAATGACCTCCCGTCCGATGGTATAGCTTAAAAGTTTTTCCAGCTCCATATGGATGTTTTCCATATCAGAGCCGGTGCGCTCCAGAAAAAGCTGAAGAGTGGACTCTGTGATTTTTTTATTTTCCTTTTTGAGCGTGCCGAGAATCCATTTCATCAGAGTACGCTCATCCTGAAGCTGAAATTCGGTCACCCGGCCGTATTTCTGAACGGCCTTGTAAAGCCGGTTCCGCTTGTCCACCTCCGTCTCCACAAAAAGAAGGCAGGTGGTATCCGGCATGTTCGGAAGGTAGTCGGCCAGTTCGTCGCATTTGTTCTTGAAAAATCCACTGTCCTCTATGAGAATCAGCCGCCGCTCTGCGAAAAAGGGCAGGGTCTCAGCCAGACTGATGATTTCAGCCGGATCGATGCCTTTTCCTTCGAAGCGGGAAAAATTCATGGTATCAGATGGGTCGGCCAGAGCGTTTTTCAGCCGGTTCTTATACTGAGTGCGCAGATAGGCCTCCTCTCCGTAAAGGAGATAGGAAGATTTGAAGCTGCCGTTCTTGATATCTTCTGCCAGCATTTTCATAAAGCTCACCTCATGGATTTCTGTGATACATAAAACACGCTGTCAGGATGGAAGAAAGTCTTGTGCATACACTTATACACTTCTTTCCATATGACAAAAAAGACGCCCAACTGACGGTATTGGGCGTCTCTTTTTTTATCTGAATTAAGCGATGCTGTTTACAGCCTTGGTCAGACGGGAAATCTTGCGGGAAGTGGTATTCTTGTGATACACTCCCTTGGAAGTCGCCTTGCTCATGACAGAAATCGCAGCCTTCAGGCAGGCCTTTGCGGTCTCAGCGTCCTTTGCAGCAACTGCAGCATCCACTTTCTTAATCGCAGTCTTAACCTCAGATTTGATTGCCTTATTTCTTGCTGTTCTGGTCTCGGCAATCAGAACTCTCTTCTTTGCAGACTTGATGTTAGCCAATCCGTACACCTCCAAAATTATCATTCATACTGATTTTATCTGTACATGTTCCGTAAAAGCCGGACACGGACGTCTTTACAAAACATACTCATTTATTGTAGGCCACGAAAGCTTTTCTGTCAATACATAATTTGCAAAAAATCGTGAAAACTGAGTGTATGCAGAAGCCGTCGGAGTATGAATGGAGGGCTCAATGGACGCGTTTGTATAACCATATGAAAGGACGGCAGAAAGAATAAGAGGGTGTGAAGATATGGAGCAGTTTCAGGTGCGCACAGATCTGGCTCTGGAGGCCAGAGAGCGGTACGAGGAGGATGTGGAGATCCGGGGAGTTTCTGTGGAAGAGACCTACGATGAAAAGCGGGATATCCGGGCCACCACAGTCCGCATCGAGTCAGAAAACGGGGCAAAAGCCATGGGAAAACCTATCGGTGTCTATATCACGCTGGAAGCGCCGAAGCTTTCAGAGCCGGATAAGGATTATCACAGAGAGGTTTCGGAGGCTCTGGCAGTTTACCTTCAGGAGCTTCTGGGAACGAAGGAGGAACGTTCTGTGCTGGTGGTGGGCCTTGGCAACCGGGAGGTGACCCCGGACGCTCTGGGGCCGGAGGTGGTGGGAAATCTGCGGATTACCCGCCATGTGGTAAAAGAGTATGGAAAAGCGGCTTTTGAGAAAGAAAAGGTTCATATGGTCAGCGGGATCGTGCCGGGGGTCATGGCACAGACGGGAATGGAGACGCTGGAGATCGTCAGGGGCGTCGTGGAGGAGACGCAGCCGGACGTGGTGGTGGCTATCGACGCGCTGGCCGCCCGCAGCAGCAAGCGGCTGAACCGGACCATCCAGATCTCCGACGCGGGGATTCATCCAGGGTCGGGGGTAGGCAATCACCGCCACAGTCTGACACGGGAGACCATAGGGGTTCCCGTCGTGGCCATCGGTGTGCCGACCGTTGTGGACGCGGCGACGATTGTTTATGACGCTGTCAGGGACAGAAACGCTGTTCCGCCAGGGCTGAACAGCATGTTTGTGACCCCTAAGGATATTGATGAAACCATAAAGCATCTGAGCTTTACGATCTCGGAAGCCCTGAATATCGCTCTGTCATAGAAGACTGTCTGCAGGAATATATTGAAGATAGCATTGGCGTTCGGAACCAGCCGGACAAAGGTGCGGTATGGGGTGAAAAGATGAACCGACTGCAGAAAATCATAAATGGAATCGTATGGCTGATTATCGGTATTCTCGGGGTTTACATTCTGGGTTACGGAATCAAAGGCCAGTCTCTGTCAAAAGCTGCTTATACCTGCATGAAGGTACTGACAGGCGCGGAGGGGAGTCTCCAGAACGCCGCGGCAGAATGTCTCTATCCGGGACTTGCCTTTGTGGCCGGGGAGCCCCGGACTTCGTCGGGATTTGACGAGTTTCTGATCAGGAAGGCCATGGGAATCTTTCCGCTGTTTTCTTTTATGGATAGCCAGGAGCTGTATGAGACAGCCACAGAAAGCGCAGTCACTTATGAGATCCTGATTCAGGGCGGGGCTCATGATGAAAATGAGATTGATGCCCAGACAGGGGAGGCCTTCGACATTGCGGAAAAAGTGGAGGAGGAGAACTTGAGAGCAGCCCAGGAAGAGCAGGAGGCGCTGGAACAGGAGCGGAGAGAACAGGAAGCGCTGGCTCAGGAGAATCAGACCGGGGAGGATCAGACGGCGGTGGCGGCGCAGAGCGGAGAAATTTTAGGAATCGAGTATACGATGGAGCAGCTGTCAGATTTTGACTTTCTGAAAAATAATTTTTATATCGTGGAAAGTAATACGGATATCAGCAGCGATCTTCTGAACGCGGAGACGCTGCTGGGAATGGATATGACTATGAAGCAGGACAATTCGGCGCCTCAGATCCTGATTTATCATACCCATTCTCAGGAAGGTTTTGTGGACTCCGTGCCGGGAGACAACAGTACCACGATTGTAGGCGTGGGCGAGTATCTGACCCAGATTCTCCGCGATACCTACGGCTACAACGTCATACATAATACGAATGTCTATGATTTTATCGACGGAGAGCTGGACCGGAATCAGGCTTATACACTGGCGGAAGCGGATGTACAGCAGATTCTGGCGGAAAATCCGACGATAGAAGTTATCATTGACCTGCACCGGGACGGCGTACAGGAGGACACCCATCTGGTGACGGAGGTAAACGGAAAACCCACGGCTCAGATCATGTTTTTCAACGGCCTGAGCTTCAGCAAACGGAACGGTCCCATTGATTATCTGCAGAATCCCTATATCGGAGAGAATCTTTCCCTTTCTCTGCAGCTGAAGCTGGCCTGCGAGAAATATTATCCCGGCTTTACCAGAAAGGTCTATCTGAAAAGCCTGCGCTACAACCTGCATCTGCGGCCCAAGTCGCTTCTTGTGGAGGCGGGAGCGCAGACCAATACGCTTCAGGAGATGCTCAATGCCATGGAGCCTCTGGCCTATGTGCTCAATCAGGTGTTGAAGAATCCCTGAGAATCTGTTTTCCCGGAGAGCCGGAGACAAGCAGCGGCTTGATAAAGCAGCTGCCGATGTAATTGATAAAAATTATCAATATCATTTGCGCCTTTTCCGCCCTTATGGTGATATAATGTGTTCTGAGAAAAAGGAGCGGCACAGAAGAAAGGGGGCGGAAGAATGGAGAGCGCAGTCATTATTCTGATTGTCATAGTTATCTGTATCTTTGGGATCAAAAGCTATGCCAGAAGGCTGACCCAGGGCTGCTGCGGGGCGGGCGGGGACGCTCAAAAGAGGGTCCGTGTCAGAGATAAAAATAAAGAACATTATCCATACTGTGTAAAGATAGGCGTGGATGGAATGACCTGCAGCCACTGCAGAGAGCGTGTGGAAAACGCGTTAAATCAGGAAGAAGGCGTATGGGCCCAGGTGAATCTGAAGGAAGGCTCTGCGGTAGTCCGTATGAAAAGGGAGCTTTCCAGGGAGGAGCTTGAGCGGATTATCCGCCGTGCCGGGTATACGATGAAAGAATGAAAAAGAACGAATCAGAGGAGGAATTGATAAGATGCTGAATTGTTTCAGATGTATTGACTGGAAAAAGACGGGAATTTTTGCGGCAGGGGTGCTGTTTGGAACGGCGGGAATCAAAATCCTGTCCAGTAAGGACGCGAAAAAAGTGTACACAAACTGTACGGCCGCAGCGCTGCGGGCTAAAAAGTGTGTGATGAAGACAGCGGCTGTGATTCAGGAGAACGCAGAGGATATCTATGCGGAAGCGCAGCAGATCAACGAAGAGCGTGAAGCGGCGGAGGCTCCTGCAGCAGACGGGCAGGAGTGAAAACACGTGAGGTTTACGGTTAAGCATGAGATAAAAGGAAGAATCCGGGTCCAGCTCATACAGAGAGAGATGACCTTTGAGGAAGCGGACACGCTCCAGTATTATCTGAGCACACGGGAGAATGTGGTCTCAGCAAAGGTGCAGCGCAGGACGTCCGGCGCAGTCATCTGCTACCGGGGAGACCGGGAAGAAATCATAGAGCTTTTAAAAAACTTTCATTATAAAGAAGTGAAGGTGCCCGAGGCCGTGTTCCAGAGTTCGGGAAGAAAACTGGAAGAGGAATACTGGGAGAAGCTTGTCACGAAGGTGGTGCTCCGGGCAGGAAGCAAGATGTTTATTCCCTATCCGCTCCGGGCAGCGGTTACGGCTGTCCGTTCTCTGAAATATCTGCGGCATGGACTGAAGACTCTGGCAAAGGGGCGCATGGAGGTGCCGGTGCTGGATGCTGCGGCAGTAGGCGTATCTGTATTCCGGGGAGATTTTGACACAGCCGGTTCGATCATGTTCCTTCTGGGAATCGGGGAGATTCTGGAGGAGTGGACCCACAAGAAATCGGTGGGCGATCTGGCACGCAGCATGTCTCTGAATATCGAGAAGGTCTGGCTGCTCTGCGGCGGCCAGGAGATCCTGACAGATTCCGCAAACGTGCGGGAGCAGGATCTGGTCGTGGTACATATGGGCAGCGTGATTCCCTTTGACGGCACAGTGGAGGCCGGAGAGGCGATGGTAAATCAGGCGTCTCTGACCGGTGAAGCTGTTCCTGTGGAGAAGAGCAGGGGTGCTTCCGTCTACGCAGGTACTGTGGTGGAAGAGGGAGAGCTGACTTTCCGGGTCCGGGCAGGCAGCGGGGCCAGCAAATACGATCGGATCGCAGCTATGATTGAGGAATCGGAGAAGCTGAAGTCCTCCGTGGAAGGAAAGGCGGAGCATCTGGCGGACAGGCTGGTGCCCTGGACCCTGGCGGGCTCGGCGCTTACCTGGCTGGCGACCGGAAATGTGACCAAGATGCTGGCGGTGCTGATGGTGGATTTTTCCTGCGCGCTGAAGCTTGCGGTTCCCATTTCCGTGCTCTCGGCTATCCGGGAAGCGGGCAGCTTCCATATCACGGTCAAGGGAGGCAAATACCTGGAGGCTGTGGCAGAGGCCGATACTGTCGTGTTTGACAAGACGGGAACCCTGACCAGGGCCTGCCCTGTGGTGGCAGAGGTGGTATCCTTCAACGGGGATGACCCGGATGAGCTTCTGCGGCTGGCGGCCTGCATGGAGGAGCATTTTCCTCATTCCATGGCGAAAGCTGTGGTGGACGCGGCGAAAGCCAGAGACCTGCAGCATGAAGAGAAGCATACCAAGGTGGAGTATCTGGTGGCCCATGGCATCTCTACCACGATAGAAGGCAAGAGGGCTGTGATCGGAAGCTGGCATTTTGTGTTTGAGGACGAAAAATGTGTGCTTCCGGAAGGCACGCAGGAAAAGTTTGATTCCCTGCCTTCGGAGTATTCCCAGCTGTATCTGGCTGTGGAGGGCGTGCTGGCAGGCGTGATCTGCATTGAGGACCCGCTGCGGGAGGAAGCGCGGGAGGTGGTGCGCGCTTTGAAAGAGAGCGGTATCTCCAAGGTGGTCATGATGACGGGAGACAGCGAGAGAACCGCCTGCGCCGCAGCGGAAAAGGTGGGCGTGGACGAGTATTATTCCGAGGTTCTGCCCGAGGATAAGGCCCGCTTTGTGGAGGAGGAAAAAGCAAAGGGCAGAAAGGTCATGATGATTGGAGACGGCATTAACGATTCTCCTGCGCTGTCAGCCTCCGATGTGGGAATCGCCATCAGCGACGGGGCGGAGCTGGCCCGGGAGATTGCGGATGTGACTATCGGGGCCGAGAACCTGTGGCAGATTCTGGCCTTAAGAAAATTGAGTACCGGCCTGATGAGCAGAATCCAGAAAAATTACCGTACAATCGTAGGTTTCAATACGGCGCTGATCCTTCTGGGAGCAGCCGGAATCCTTCCGCCTTCCACATCGGCCCTGCTTCACAATACCTCTACGCTGGTTATCAGCCTGAAGAGCATGAATCCGATTCTGGGCTGACGGCGTTCTGGACGGGTATCTGTCCGGGCTGTGGAAAAGTGACGCGCAGATTTGATAATGGAAACTGAGAAAACTGAAAAATTTGAAAAAGCTTAAGCGGGGGCTGTCAGATGACAGCCCCCGCAGCCGTCTGTCGGGCTGTCTGTCGGGCCGTCTGTCCGGGCCATACGGCAGGGCCCGGCGGTATCTTCTGTCCGGGCAGCCCCTGCGGCGAAATGAAAAAATGCGCCGGTGGTCTTGATCGCGGGACGATTTAAAGGTAAGATAGAGGGAAAGAACTTTTTGACGGAGGAATATACTGGATGACAAAGACAGAACAGAGCAGAATTCGCAATTTCTGTATTATTGCGCACATTGATCACGGAAAATCTACTCTGGCAGATCGAATTATAGAGATGACGGGACTTCTGACGAGCCGGGAGATGCAGGCTCAGGTCCTTGACAATATGGATTTGGAGAGAGAGCGCGGCATTACCATAAAAGCTCAGGCAGTCCGCACGATTTACAGGGCGAAGGATGGGGAGGAGTATATCTTCAACCTGATCGATACGCCGGGACACGTGGACTTCAATTATGAGGTTTCCAGAAGTCTGGCTGCCTGCGACGGAGCGGTTCTGGTGGTGGACGCTGCTCAGGGAATCGAGGCCCAGACCCTGGCAAACGTATATCTGGCCCTGGATCACGATCTGGACGTGATCCCGGTCATCAATAAGATCGATCTCCCCAGCGCAGACCCTCAGCGGGTCATTGACGAGATTGAGGATGTAATTGGGCTGGAGGCCCAGGACGCTCCCCAGATCTCCGCCAAGACAGGGCTCAACGTGGACCAGGTGCTGGAAGCCATTGTGGAAAAGATTCCGGCGCCGGGCGGAGATCCGGAGGCACCTCTTCAGGCCCTGATTTTTGATTCCCTTTATGATTCCTATAAAGGAGTCATCGTGTTCTGCCGGATTATGGAGGGCACGGTGCGGAAAGGGACCCCGATCCGCATGATGGCTACAGGCGCTGAGGCTGACGTGGTGGAAGTGGGCTACTTCGGAGCAGGACAGTTCATCCCTGCGGAGGAGCTGTCCGCCGGCATGGTAGGCTACCTGACGGCCAGCATCAAGAACGTGCGGGACACCCATGTGGGAGATACGATTACAGACAGGGAGAGGCCCTGTGAAAAGGCCCTTCCCGGTTATAAGAAGGTGCTCCCCATGGTGTACTGCGGTATGTATCCGGCGGACGGAGCCAAATATCCGGATTTAAGAGACGCGCTGGAGAAGCTGCAGCTGAACGATGCGTCTCTGCAGTTTGAGCCGGAGACCTCAGTGGCCTTAGGCTTTGGTTTCCGCTGCGGTTTCCTGGGACTTCTGCATCTTGAGATTATTCAGGAGCGCCTGGAACGGGAATATAATCTGGATCTGGTAACCACGGCTCCCAGCGTAATTTATAAGGTATATAAGACAAATGGAGAAGTGATAGAGCTTACGAATCCCTCCAACCTGCCTGACGCCGCGGAGATAGAGCATATGGAGGAGCCTGTGGTCAGCGCGGAGATCATGGTGACGACGGAATTCATCGGTCCGATTATGGAGCTCTGTCAGGAACGAAGAGGCACTTATCTGGGTATGGAATATATGGAGGCGACCAGAGCGCTTCTGAAATACGAGCTGCCTCTGAACGAAATTATCTATGATTTCTTTGACGCCTTGAAGTCCAGATCCCGGGGCTATGCTTCCTTTGACTATGAGATGAAGGGCTATGTGCCCTCCGAACTGGTGAAGCTGGACATCCTTGTAAATAAGGAAGAGGTGGACGCTCTGTCCTTTATCGTACACAGCAGCACGGCCTACGAGAGAGGACGGAAGATGTGCGAGAAGCTGAAGGAGGAGATTCCGCGGCACCTGTTTGAGATCCCCATCCAGGCGGCTGTGGGAGGAAAGATTATCGCCAGGGAGACCGTAAAGGCTGTGCGCAAGGACGTGCTGGCCAAGTGCTATGGCGGCGACATCACGCGAAAGAAAAAGCTTCTGGAGAAGCAGAAGGAAGGAAAGAAGCGGATGCGCCAGATTGGAAACGTGGAGATTCCGCAGAAGGCCTTCATGAGCGTGCTGAAGCTGGATGATAAATAAGAAACAGGAAAACGGAGCTATGAGAACGGCAGAGCAGAATACTTCAGAAAAAATGGCGGCCGGACCGGCTGCCCGGAAGCAGAGGCTTGGCGTCTACCTCCACATCCCCTTCTGTGTGCGCAAATGCGCCTACTGCGATTTCCTCTCGGCTCCCGCATCCCGGGAGACCAGGGAACAGTATGTGGAGGCTCTGAAAGAGGAAATCCGGAGAGCAGGGGAACTGGGTGAGCGGTACCGGATAGAGACAGTTTTCTTCGGAGGAGGGACGCCCTCCCTTCTGGAAGGAAGACAGACGGCGGAGATCCTGGAGACCCTTTCTCAGGTTATGCTCTTTGCCGGGGATACAGAGATCACGGTGGAATGCAATCCGGGAACTCTCACAGAAGAAAAGCTGGGTGCTTACAGGGCGGCAGGCGTGAACCGTCTAAGCATCGGCCTTCAGTCGGCAGATAACCGGGAGCTTTTGCTTCTGGGAAGAATCCATACCTTTGAAGAATTTCTGGAGAATTATGAGCTTGCGCGAAAGAAAGGGTTCCGGAATCTGAACGTAGATCTGATGTCGGCCCTGCCGGGGCAGACGCGGGAAGGCTGGCTTCGGACACTGGAAAAGGTCACTGATCTGGAGCCGGAGCATATCTCGGCATACAGCCTGATCATCGAGGAGGGAACGCCTTTTTACGACAGGTACCGGGAAGGGGCGCCCGGCTTTCGGGAGCTTCCGGATGAGGATACGGACCGGCGGATGTATGAGGATACGAAACGGTATCTTGGAGAACGGGGCTATGAACGGTATGAGATTTCCAATTACGCAAAGCCGGGCTATGCCTGCCGCCACAATCTTTCTTACTGGGAAAGAGTGGATTATAAGGGCTTTGGAACCGGGGCCGCGTCTCTGCTTGAGGGAGTGCGCTATAAAAACAGCACAGATCTGGCGGCTTACCTGAAAAAAGAGTTTACATACGAGAGCGTGTTTCCTTTAAGCAGGAAGGACGAACTGGAGGAAACCATGTTTCTGGGACTTCGAAAGATGGAAGGCGTGGTTTTGACAGAACTGATGAGAAATATTTACGGGGATACTCTGGACAGGCTTACGCGGGAAGGCGTTCTCGCCTGCGGCGGCGGCCGGATATTTCTGACGGACAGGGGGATAGATGTCAGCAACTATGTGTTATCAGAGTTTCTGCTGGATGAAGAAATATAAATGGAGGCTTCTGCTTGCGGCCGTGTTTCTGATTCTTCTGGCTTTTCCGCCGGCTGTGCTGACCAGAGTGCAGGTGGCTTTTAGGGACAGCAGCTATCCGGAAGCGGAGAATCTGAAGATTCTCGTCTCCAAGAGTGATGAGACCATTCCTTTTTCCGGACTGAAGACGACCTATGGGAAAACAGGAAAAAGCCGGATCTGGTTTTTTGATCCCATTTACCGGAAAGGAACTTATATCAGGCGGCTGGACCCCATTGACTCCGAATACGACGAAGTGATACAGATTCGGTCCATCACAGTGACCTTTAACGGCCTGGGTGGATTTACGCTGGAGGGAGAGGCGCTTGCCCGGGCCTTTTCCGCAAACGATCAGGTGGAAATTCTGGAGACGGGAGAGGAGGGCCTGTCCCTGCGGATTACAGGGTCGGATTCTCAGCTTTTCCCCACGGAAAGCTTCTGCAGGCAGTATGCGGACACGGCAGACCGGTACGCCCGCGCGGGAGTGCTGCTGCTCTTTGCGTTTCTGGCAGCCGTATATGCGGCCAGCCGGCTTTACGGAAGACTTAGAAAAAGCAGGAAAGAGGAGAGGTGCCTTGATCTGGCGGACGTGATCCTGGCCCTTGTGGCAGCCGGAGCGGTTTTCTTTCTGATTCTGGCTGTGATTTATGGAGATTACGGGCTGAATCCGGATGAAAAGGAAAGCCGGAACGCGGTCCGTTATTATGCGGAGGCAGACCACAATCTGCCGCCGGACATCCGGGAGAACGACGTGTCTCCCACGATCGGTACATACGGAACCACGCGGCTGGCGGAAAAGACACCCTATTATTTTTATGCGGGAAAGCTCTTTTCCCTGTTTTCCGGAGAGCACATGGAGAGGCTGTTCGGGCTGTGCCTGGGCATCGGGCTTGCCCTGTTTGTCCTTTCTCAGCTCAGGCGGAACCGGTATCTGGCGGCAGTCTTTTTCCTGACGCCGCAGGTCTGGTATCTGTACTGCTACTGTACTTCGGACGCGCTTGACTATGTGGTTTCCGTGCTGGTGCTGTACCAGCTGGCCTGCGGGAAAAGTATGCTGAACAGCCTTATCCGGCGGGGCGTGAAGAAAAAGGACGCAGGGAGAATTCTGCTGCTTGGAATTCTGTTCGGTCATGTACTGACGGCCAAGGCCAATTATTATGTGATTCTGATTTACGCGTTTTTCATGCTGCTGGTTCCGTTCCTGTCAGCGGACAAAAAAGAGAAGCTCAGGCTTTTGAAGACTTATTTCTGGATTGTGCTGGCCGCATTCCTGTTTGTGGGAGCCCGTCTGTTTATAGACTTCGTCCATTATGGCTTTGATAAAGACGCGGTGGTGATGCAGATCCGGGAGGCAAGGGCCGTGGACGGGCTCAGGCCCCAGGACCCGCCGGAAGAGCAGGCATGGTCCTTTATGATGTACAGGAAGGGTATTTCCTTCTGGAGCTTCCTTAGGGATTACGGCCTGTTTGGAAGCCTTCTGCGTTCGGCTGTGGGCGTGTACGGCGGCATGAAGATTCAGGGGCCGGACTGGTATTATCCTGCCATGGGAGCCGTCTATGCGGCGCTTTATGTTTTGATGACTGTTTCCGTATGGAAAAAGGGGGGCAGGGCCGGCAGGCAGAAATGGGCGCTCCTTCATGTGACAGCTCTGATATCTGTTCTGCTTGTGCTGTATAATGCGTATTTCGTAGATTTTCAGCCCCAGGGCCGTTATCTGCTTCCGGTATTTATCATGGCCGGCCAGGGGCTTTCCCTGGATGGAGAACTGCTTCGGAAGCCTTCCTTCCAGGCATTGATCTGCGCCGCCGCCCTGCTGTCGCTGTATTCTTTTGCATCGGGGACTCCGCAGCTGTGGGAGAGCTGGCCCGGATGATGCTTCGGAAGAGGCGGACAGGCGCCGTTTAAAGATATGATTCAGAAAAACAGAGAGGAAAAAGGGATGATAAGAGAAGTAATATTCGATATCGACGACACGCTTTACAATTATGAGACAGGTCACGCGCTGGGCATGAAAAGGATGGCGGAGTACGCCAGGAAGGAATTCGGCGTGGAGCCGGAGGAATTTGAGAGCATGTATAAAAAGCTGAACCGGGAGATTATAGAGCATCTGGGACGGGACAACGCTGCGATTCACAGCCGGAGCATCCGCCTGCAGAATATGCTGGAGCAATGGGGAAAACCGCTGTTTCCCCACTTGAAGACTCTGTATCATCTGTACTGGGACACGCTTATCGATGAAAGCAGTCCGGAGCCCGGCAGTCTGGAAGCCATGCGGGAGCTCTGTGAGATGGGCATTTCCATCGGTATCGGGACAGATATGACCACTGCCATGCAGTATGAGAAGTTGGAACGCTTTGGATTCGGCCCCTATATCCGGCATATTGTCACCAGCCAGGAGGCGGGATATGAGAAGCCCCATCCGGTTTTCATGTCGCTCTGCCTGCAGAAGGCAGACTGCGCGCCGGAAGAATGTGTCTTTGTGGGCGACACCTTTAAAAAAGATGTGCTGGGAGCGCTGAATACGGGAATGCGTGCGGTCTGGTACAACGCGAAAGGAAAGCAGATTCCGGAGGATGTGGATCTGGCTGGAAAGGAATATAAGGAAATCCGCCATTTTGATGAGCTGGTGCCTTATATCAGGTCTCTGTCACAGGGATAATGAAAGAACGTGAGGAGTAGAAAATGGAAGAGTTGAAGTATTTGGAAGAGCAGCAGGTAAGTCCCGGACTGCTCCGGGAGGTAGAGAAATTCCGGAAGGAATATCCGGTGCCGGAGAAGGTACAATCCCGGGTGGTGAAGCCGCCGGTTCCTTTTTATGGAAAAGAGATTCTGGAGATGGCCATAGCTGCCCTTCTGCAGGGAGAAAATGTGCTGCTGAGCGGTTCCAAGGCCACCGGAAAAAATATTCTGGCGGAAAATCTTGCCTGGATTTTTCACCGGCCTTCTTACAATATTTCCTTTAATGTCAATACAGACAGCAGCTCGCTGATCGGAACAGACACCTTCGTAGATAACGAGGTAAAGCTTCGCAAGGGGCCCGTCTACCAGTGCGCGGAAAACGGCGGATTCGGCATCTTCGACGAGATCAATATGGCGAAAAATGACGCTGTTTCCGTTCTGCATGCCACGCTGGATTACCGGAGGCTCATCGATGTGCCGGGCTATGACAGAATCCAGCTCCACCCGGCTGCGCGGTTTATCGGAACCATGAATTATGGCTACGCGGGCACCCGGGAGCTGAACGAGGCCCTGGTTTCCCGATTCCTGGTGATTGATATGCCGCCTCTTTCTGAGGATACGCTGATGCTGATTCTGCGCTCCAGCTTCCCGGACGCAAAGGAAGAGGGGCTTCGGACCTTTGCGGGCCTGTTTCTGGATCTGCAGCTGAAGGCGTCCAACAGTGAGATTTCCACGAAGCCTCTTGATCTGCGCGGTATGATCGGAGCGCTGAAAACCATTCGCTGCGGCCTTAAGCCCCGGACGGCAGTTACCATGGGAATTACCAATAAGAGCTTTGATATTTTTGAAAAGGAAATTGTCGGGGATATTGTAATGACAAGAGTTCCGGAGGACTGGACCCCGGAGCAGATTTTTTAAATGATGGAAAACAGGGAAAAAGAACAGGTAAAAGAGCAGATAAAAGAGCAGAAATTAGAGCGGGAATTGGAACAGGATTATTTTGAGGAATATCAGTTTGAGATAGAAAACCGAATCCGGAATCTCTGCTGGACGGTCAGCGGCGACTACAGCCTGAATCTGAAGCTGGATACGGTCTCTTTTTCAAAATCTCCCTATATCTCTTTGTATGACGCGGTGAAGCAGGGAGGCTTTTCCAGGTATTTTGACCGGGACGCTTTTGGCCTTTATCTGGTGAAGAAGCTGTACTGCGGGGCGGACGAGCAGCCTTTGACGGTTCTGGCCCAGATGGCTGTGGACAGCGCGGTCTACCGGAAGGTAAGCAGGGAAAGGCCCGGCGTGCTGGAAATCAGGAAGAAGGCCTTTTCGGATACACTGGAATTTGATTTTAACCGGCTTGCGGCCATGTATATCGGGCAGATTAGAATTGCGGTCATGCAGGAGGCCATCCGGGGCGGAATGCCGGTGCAGAGCCGAATGCAGAAGGCCCTGGACATGTTGAAAAGCCTGGAAGAGACGGATGACGTGATGGATATCATCCGGGTGGTGGATGAGCTTTACAACTGGCTGGTGGACCCGTACTTTGAGCGGAATCACGGAGACCTGGATAAGGTGCTTTCCGTCACCATGGAGGAGCTGAAGGAATTCAGCTGGAAGGAGTTTCTGGAAGAGGAGGCCGCGGAGGAAGAGCTTACCCAGGTGCTGAACCGGGTGGAGCAGGCCGTGACGCAGACTGCCGAGGTGCAGACGGACCAGGAGAAGAAGGAAAGACGCATGAAGCGGGTGGTGGTGGACGCCGAATCCGCGGCAAAGATGTACTCCTACATTGAGCTGAATTACGGCCGCTCTTATCTGACACCCGGAGAGCAGGAAAGGCTGAACCGCAGTCTCTGCCGGGGAGCCCATGCGGACTGCAGCCTGTATTTTACCGATGGCATTCTTTCCGGAATGGTGAAGAGAAATTATCAGTCGGAGTACGCAAGACGGGCAAAATCAGACAATCTGAGAGTCTACGGGCATAACATGCGCGTCTCCCGGAGAAACATTGAACAGCTGTCAGACACCCTGCGCCGGGCGCTGACGGTGCGGAGCGAGCGGGAGACGGTGCGCTCGGAATACGGAACCATCGCGCCGGCAAGACTCTGGAAGCTGGGCCGGAGCCGGGACAAAAAACTGTTCGACCGGGAAGTGAAAAAGGACAGCTCAGAATTTGTGGTTTTTGTTCTGATCGACGCCAGCGGTTCCCAGAGAAGCAGGCAGAGCCTGGTGGCCCTCCAGGGGTTTATTATCAGCGAGGCCTTAAGCATTGTGGGAATTCCCCATCGGGTCATGGGCTTCTGTACCTTCTGGGACTATACGGTGATGCAGCGGTACCGGGATTACGACGATCCGAGAGAAGCAAATAAAAAGATTTTTGAGTTTCACGCTTCCTCCAACAACCGGGACGGACTGGCGATCCGGGCGGCGGCGGCCAGTCTCCGGGAGCGTCCGGAGGAAAACAAGGTACTTATCGTCTTAAGCGACGGGCGGCCCAACGATATCATTGTCAACAGGCCCAACAGCCGGAATCCGGCTCCCTATGCGGGAGACTACGCGGTGCGGGATACCGCTTCGGAGGTGCGTAAGGTCCGCGCGGAGGGAATCTCTGTGCTGGGCGTCTTCGCCGGAGAGGAAGAGGATCTGATGGCGGAGCGGAGAATTTTCGGCCGTGACTTTGCCTATATCCGCAATATTATGAATTTTTCCAGCGTGGTGGGTCTGTATCTGCGGCGGCAGCTGGATGATACGCCGTAAGGAGAAAGCCGGGGAACACGCTGTACAGAAATATATACGACAGGAGAAAGAAGCATGAGAGCATGGATAAGAAAATGGTGGAAGCCTCTGCTGCTGGTTTTGATACTGGCAGGCTTCCTTCTGTATCCGCCCGTGGTGCTTACAGAGGTACGGATAGATTTTGAAGATGAAGGTTATGGGGCCGGAAGGCACTGGAAGGCGCTGACTTCCTTTACAGAGCATGCGGGCCTGGACAGTGTGAGGGACACCTACAGCAAGCCGGGAGAGGCAAGGATATTTTTCTGGGACATCCGGTTCCGGGACGGCCGTACTCTGAAGCGGATGGACCCCATCGATTATAATTCAGAGAATGAAATCCGGGTAAAGGAGATGGCGTTCTTTATCAATGGATTTTATGCGGGAAAGCTGGAGGGCGAAGAGCTGCTTGCGGCCTTTGAGCCCAATGAGCAGGTGCAGGTCTATGAGACGGATTCCGGCACCATGGGACTTCTGATACAGGGGGAGGATGCTCAGCTTATTCCCACGGAAGCATTTCAGGAGTTCTACAGCGGGATTGCCAGGCAGTATGCGAGGACGGGTGTTCTCTATCTGATTCCCATACTGGCAGCCGCGGTTTTTGTGGTGGAATTCTACCGGCGGCGTATCTGGCGGCAGAGAGAAGGCCGCTTTTTCCTGGCCGTGGATACGCTGCTTTACGCAGTGGGGGTGGCGGCGATCCTGCTGGTGCTGGCCGGGGCCTTTACCGGCTCATCGGATCTGAATCCGGATGAGTCAGAAAGTATCTATTCTGTCCGGTACTATATCAGCCACTGGGCTGTGCCGGATGCCAGAGAACTTGATCCGGAGGCGTATTCTGCCTTTGGCACAGCGCGCCTTACAGAACTGAATCTGTTTTACATCTTTGCGGCGCAGATTGCAAGGCTGTTTACTTTTGAACACGGAGCCCGGCTTTTCAGTGTCATGATGTTTGCGGGACTGATGTATCTGCTGTTCTGGAATCTGAAGAAGAATCGTTTTCTTCTGTGCGCTTTATATCTGACGCCCCAGGTCTGGTATCTGTATACCTACTGTACTTCAGATGCTCTGGATTTTGCGGTGGGAGTTCTGGCTCTTTATCAGGTGGCAAATCCGGACAGTATGCTGCACAGGCTTACAGAGACCGGCATAAACAGACGGAATTTCTGGAAAGTGCTTCTTCTCGGCTTCCTGTTTTCCAATATTTTCATGTCAAAACAGAATTATTATGTTCTGGCGATTTATGCGGTGTTTATGCTGATGGCGGATCTTTTTGCGCAGCGCAAAGAACAGAGAAGGCAGCAGTTTACAGTATACCTGTGGCTTTCCGGGGCTGCCCTGCTGTTTCTGGGAATTCGGTATATACCGGAATTTCTGCACTACGGATTCCAGCGGGGACAGGTGCTTCTTGAGATGCAGGAGGCAGTCGCGATCCCGAAACTGAATCCGGCTTCGCCCCCGTCTGTGCAGAGCTCTGCCTTCAATCTGTACGGCAAGGGTGTTGCGCTCACGGAAGTACTGTTTGGCATGGGGCTGAACAAGACGCTGTTCCGATCCTTTGTGGGGACCTACGGAAGCCTGCAGTTCCCCAGTCCGGACTGGTACTGTACGCTGATGGGAGTCATTTATCTGATGTTTCTTCTGGGAATCTGCTGGCAGGTTATCCGCGAAAAGGGACATGCGGAGCGGAAGGTGAAGCTGGCGCTCCTGTTCGTCTGCGGGCTGATTTCCTATGCCCTTGTGATTTATAACGCCTGGTTTGTGGATTTTCAGGCTCAGGGACGCTATATGCTTCCGGTGCTGATTTTTGCCGCCCATGCTGCGGGACTGAAGCCGGAAGCCGCCAGGCAGAAATGGTTCCAGATCATAATCTGCGCCACAGCAGTGCTGTCGCTGTATTCCTTTGGGGTATACTGTATTCCGAATATTCAGCCGCCCTATTAAAGACTCATTTGTGGAAGGAGAGAACTGCTCATGAAAGAATATGAAGTAGTACACGAGATTTTCAACCAGTGTTCCAACAATCAGATGCGGGATGTGTTTATCGAAGAAGTGCCTATTGCGGATCTGGAAGCCTATGTGGTCAGCCGCCATCAGGGAGAGCGGGATTTTACCTACGAGCGGGAGGATCTGGCGGACGGTACGGTGATTTATCATGTGAATACTTCCGGTCTGCTGCAGAGATATACGTTTACAGAGATCTGAATCTTACGGAAAACAGAAAGATGCGGAAGCGGCAGAGAGCTGCGCAGGGAAGATTAGGGAAGACAGAAGCTGACAGAGAGCTGCTGCAGGGAAGAAAAGGCCGGCAGGAGATAAAAACGGCAGTTTTTGCTGATCTGTATTGACTGTGAACCTGCTTGATACTTTAGAATGAACGTAAAAAGAAGCCTCCCGGGCAGTCAGAGACGAACCGGAGGGGTGCAGGCAGGAGGAAACGGAGATGACAATTAGAGAGCTGGAACAGAAATCGGGGCTGGAAAGGGCGAATATCCGCTTTTATGAGAAGGAAAAACTTCTGAATCCGGTACGGCGTGAAAATGGATACCGGGATTATTCGGAAGAAGATTTACAGACTCTCCGCAGAATCTGCCTGTTTCGGCGTCTGCAGTTTTCCCTGGAAGAGATCCGTTCTCTGCAGGAAGGGAAAGAGGAGCTTTCGGAAGCTCTGGCGATACAGCTTCAAAGGCTGGAGAGGAGAGAATGGGAGACGGAACGCGCCAGAGAGGTGTGCCGCTCCATGCGGCGGGACAGGGCAGAATTTGAGGGGCTGGACGCGGAAAAATATCTGGCTCAGCTGGAGAAGCCTCTGCGGCAGACAGATGTGGAAGTCCGGAGTTCTGACCATCCGGAGGGGAAAAGCGCGCTGCGGGATATGAGACGGGAGACAGACCGCCTGCCCAGGCTTCGGGCGCCCTGGCGGAGATATTGGGCCCGCATGCTGGACTGGAACCTTTACAGTCTGCTGTGGACTGCTTTCCTTGTCTTTGTTCTGAAAGTCAATCTGTTCAGAACAGAATTACTTCTGACTGTTCTGGGGAATGCGGCGCCTCTTGGCCTGATGCTGTTTCTGGAGCCGGCATTCCTGCGGGGATTCGGGACGACGCCGGGAAAAGCCATTCTGGGATTCCGGCTGGAGCATGAGGATGGAAGAAAGCTTACGTATCTGGAAGGACTGAGCCGTACCTGGCAGGTGGCGCTGTGGGGCATGGGGCTTGGAATTCCCATCTACTCTCTGTACCGCTATTTTAAGAGCTACGGAACCTGTATGAGCGGAGAGCTTCTGAAGTGGGAAGGGCTGGGAGAAGCGGAGCTTACGCTGAAGGATACGAGGGGCCGGAGGACGGTTCTGTATGTGATGGCGGCTCTTCTGATACTGGCGGCAGATATCGGCCTGTGTTTTGTTCTTCCTGCCCCTCCCAACCGGGGAGAGATTACCGTGGAAGAGTTTGCGGAAAACTATAACTTTTACGCGGAATATTATCAGAATGATTTCTGGAACAAAAAACTGAACGAAGAAGGGGAATGGGCAGATGCCTCGACGGATATTGTGTACCAGTTCCCGGCTTCTTTCCGATGGCCGGATTTTATCTTCGAAGAAGAAGACGGAGTTCTGACCGGAGTAACGGTCCGGGTGGAATTGGAAGGCGGCGGAGAGCTGATGGACTCGTTTCAGATGCAGGAGCAGATTGCGGCCCTGGCCTTTGCGGGGGCTTCAAGAAACGCGCCTCTGTCTGTATGGACAGCTGTGAGGCTGGGAAACAGGCTGGCTGTGCAGGAGAACGGAAGCCTTTCTTTCAAGGAGGCAGGAACAGAGTTTTATCTTCATACAGAGATGAAGAATTACAGTCAGTGGTCTTCGGAGTATCTCATGGGCAGCTCAGAGGACGCCTATTATCTGAGAGAATTTTCCATGAGGAAGCAGGCAGCAGCGGGAGGATGAAATTTGGAAGCATTTTTTGAATGGGAAGAACAGTTTCTGATGTTTCTGCAGAACAGTGTGCGCGGTCCTGTTCTGGATACCATCATGCAGTTTATTACTTCTCTGGGTGACGGAGGCTTTCTGGCGATTCTGACCTGCCTGGTACTGCTTCTCGTTCCCCGCTGGCGGAAGGTGGGACTTACGGCTTCTCTTTCTCTGGCCCTGGATTATGTTTTCCTGAATCTTATTCTGAAAAATGTGGTGGCCCGTGTGCGTCCTTATGTGTTGCTGGAAGGACTTCAACTGATCACAAGGGAGTCCTCGGACTATTCGTTTCCTTCCGGACATACCGGAAGTGCGTTTGCAGTGGCGAGCGTACTGTTTCTGTGCATGTCCCCGAAGGCAGGAATTCCCGCTATGATCCTGGCGGCGCTGATTGCGTTTTCCAGGCTGTATCTGGGCGCGCATTTTCCGACGGATGTGATGGGAGGCGCAATTATCGGCTGTCTGACAGGCGTTATAGCGTGGAAGCTTGTCTGGAAAAGAAAAACGGGAACTGTCAGGTAATAAAAGAAAGGGTCTGCGGTCCGGCCGTATTTTTTGGCCGGGCCGCAAACCCTGTTCTCTTTTTATTTCACTTTTGCCTCCAGCTTATCGTCAGCCACATCGATGACGATGGTCTCGCCGGTAGAGATGTCTCCGGCCAGAATCAGCTTGGCAGCCAGTGTTTCCACATATTTCTGCATATACCGCTTCAGCGGCCGCGCGCCGTATACCGGGTCAAAGCCGTGGTCTGCGATATAAGTCTTCGCGCTGGTGGTGAGCTCAATCTGAAGCTCACGTTCTGCCAGACGGCCGTTCAGCTCTGCCAGCAGCAGGTCGATGATAGAGGTAATATTGCTCTTGGTCAGCGGCTTGAAGAGAATGGTCTCATCCAGCCGGTTCAGGAACTCCGGACGGAAATGATTCCGAAGGTCGTTCATAACCAGCTCCTGGGCCTGGGGCGTGATATTGCCGTCTGCGTCGATGCCGTCCAGCAGGTAGGAGGAACCGATGTTGGAAGTCATGATCAGGATTGTGTTCTTAAAATCCACGGTCCGCCCCTGGGAATCGGTGATCCGGCCGTCGTCCAGCACCTGGAGCAGCACATTGAATACGTCCGGGTGGGCCTTTTCAATCTCATCAAACAGTACGACGGAGTAAGGCTTTCTGCGGACAGCTTCCGTCAGCTGGCCGCCCTCCTCGTAGCCCACATATCCGGGCGGCGCTCCGATCAGCCTTGATACGGAGTATTTCTCCATGTATTCGCTCATATCGATCCGCACCATATTCTGTTCGTCGTCAAACAGGCTGGCCGCCAGCGCCTTCGCAAGTTCCGTCTTGCCCACGCCGGTGGGTCCCAGGAACAGGAAGGAACCAATGGGCTTGGTCGGGTCCTTGATGCCGGCCTTGGAACGGATGATGGCCTCGGAAACAAGAGTTACCGCCTCATCCTGGCCGATGACCCGTTTATGGAGCTCGTCGTCCAGGTGGAGCGTCTTGTTCCGCTCGCTCTCGGTCAGCTTCGCCACCGGAATACCGGTCCAGCGGGAGACAATGCGGGCGATCTCGTCCTCTGTGACGGCCTCATGCACCAGAGACAGATCTTCTTTGCTGATGGCCTCTTCTTCCTGTGCCAGCTCCTTCTGCAGCTGGGGCAGGCGGCCGTACTGCAGCTCGGCGGCCTTATTCAGGTCGTAATTTTGCTGGGCGGTCTGAATCTGTTTGTTGATGTCTTCGATTTCCTCACGCAGCTTCTGCAGACGCTCCACAGAGGTCTTTTCGTTGTCCCACTGAGCTTTCTTTGCGTTGAATTCGTCGCGCAGATCAGCCAGTTCTCTCTGCAGATGCTCCAGACGCTCCTGGCTTAAGTGGTCGGTCTCTTTCTTCAGGGCAGCTTCCTCAATTTCCAGCTGCATGATTTTCCGTCTCAACTCATCCAGTTCTGTGGGCATGGAATCCAGCTCCGTCTTAATCAGTGCGCAGGCCTCATCCACCAGGTCGATGGCTTTGTCCGGCAGGAACCGGTCGGAGATGTAACGGTGGGAGAGGGTAGCGGCAGCGACCAGGGCCGCGTCCGTAATCTTCACGCCGTGGAAGACCTCGTAGCGTTCCTTCAGACCACGGAGAATGGAAATGGTATCCTCCACCGTCGGCTCGTCAACCATGACAGGCTGGAACCGGCGCTCCAGGGCCGCGTCCTTTTCGATATACTGGCGGTACTCATCCAGCGTGGTGGCGCCGATGCAGTGGAGCTCGCCCCTTGCAAGCATGGGTTTGAGCATGTTTCCCGCATCCATGGCTCCATCCGTCTTGCCTGCGCCCACGATCAGGTGCAGCTCATCGATGAACAGAATGATCTGTCCCTCGCTCTTGCGGACTTCCTCCAGCACGGCTTTGAGACGTTCTTCAAATTCGCCCCGGTATTTGGCTCCGGCCACCAGAGCGCCCATATCCAGGGAGAAAATCTTCTTATCCTTCAGGCCTTCCGGCACGTCGCCCCGGACAATCCGCTGGGCCAGTCCTTCTACCACAGCCGTTTTGCCGACGCCGGGCTCACCGATGAGCACCGGATTGTTTTTTGTCTTACGGGACAGAATCCGGATCACATTGCGGATCTCGGAATCACGTCCGATGACCGGATCGAGCTTCTGTTCTCTGGCCCGCTCCACCAAATCGGAACCGTACTTATTCAAAGTGTCATACGTGGCTTCCGGGTTATCTGTGGTTACCCGCTGGTTGCCCCGGACTGTGGACAGCGCCTGTAAAAACTTATCCTTTGTAATGCCGTATTCCCGGAACAGCTCTTTGATAGAGGGGCTGGGGTCATTCAGCATGGAGAGAAAGAGATGCTCCACAGAGACATACTCATCCCCCATGTGTTTTGCCACATCCTCGGCGTTTACCAGTACCTTATTTAAGTACTGGCCCACGTAAGGCTGGCCGCCTGATACCTTTACTCTCTTATTTAAAGCCTGTTCCACTCCGTTCATGAACAGATTCTGATCGATGCCCATCTTGGCGATTAACTTCAGAATCAGGCTGTCTTCCTGACGGAGCAGGCTCATCAGAAGGTGTTCCTGTTCGATTTCCTGGTTGCCGTACTCGTATGCCAGCTTTTCCAGGTCATTTACTGCCTGAATTGACTTCTGCGTAAATTTACTGATATTCATAAATCTGACTCCTTTCCTTATATAATATATAGCGTATATAGCATGTCTCCGGTTCGAAAACATGACTGGAAATCCTGTCTCAAACCTGTTTCGGAAAACTGCGGAGACATCAAAAGAAGACCCGTTACCGGATAGTTTCCTATCTGATAAAGGGCCTTATTCTTTCTAATTTAGGGTATACCACCATTATTTTAAAAATGCAAGTATTTTTTTCTAAAAATAAAATGAAAAATATAAACAAAGGATGAAATATAAAAAAATTGAGAAACAGGGTTGACAAAAGGAAGTCATAGTGATATTTTAATGTTAGCACTCAGAGGGGCCGAGTGCTAATAGAGAAAACCAGATGGAAAAGAAGGTGAAGCGGCGGTATGGAACTGGATGAGAGAAAACAGAAAATTTTATACGCTATCATCCGTACTTATATGGAGACGGGAGAGCCGGTAGGTTCCCGGACGATTTCCAAGTATTCAGACCTGAATCTGAGTTCTGCCACGATTCGCAATGAGATGTCTGATCTGGAGGAGATGGGATACATTATCCAGCCGCATACTTCAGCCGGAAGAATTCCTTCTGATAAAGGGTACCGCCTGTATGTGGATCATATTCTGGAGAGCAAGGATCAGGAGGTCCAGGAATTCAAAGATCTGATGCTGGAGCGTACCGACAAGCTGGAGCAGATGCTTCAGCAGGTGGTGAAGGTCCTGGCGGCGAACACAAATTACGCGACGCTTGTATCCGCTCCGGCCCTGAAGGGAAATAAGCTGAAATTTATACAGCTTTCCAAGGTGAACTCCACACAGATTCTCGCCGTTATTATGATAGATGGGAATCTTGTAAGAAACAAGATCATTGATGTGACGGAAGAACTGGATCAGGAGACCGTGCTGAAGCTCAACATTCTGCTGAACAGCGTGCTGAACGGCCTTTCGATAGAAGAGATCAATTTGGCCATGATTCAGAGCCTGAAGCAGCAGGCGGGCATTCACAGCGAGCTGATAGCCAGCGTCATCGACGCGGTAGCGGAAGTGATTCATTCGGAAGATGAGGTGAAGATTTATACCTCGGGCGCCACGAACATATTCCGGTATCCGGAACTTTCCGATAAGGGAAAGGCCAGCGAAATCATCAGTACCTTTGAAGAGAAGCAGGAGCTGACCGACCTGGTGAATCAGACTCTGGAAAACAGCGACAACAAAGGCATCCAGGTGTACATCGGACAGGAATCACCGATTCAGGCTATGAAAGACTGCAGCGTAGTGACTGCGACCTATGAATTAGGCGAAGGACTTCAGGGAACGATCGGTATCATAGGTCCGAAGCGAATGGATTATGAGAACGTTCTGAAGACGCTGAAGACACTGACCGAGCAGCTGGATGAAATATATAACAACAAAAAGAAGGGATAGAAAGGGGTAACGACCCGTGGAAAAAGAAATGAAACAGGAAGAGCTCCGGGAGGAAAAGCCGGAGGCTGAAAAAACTTCGGAGGACCGGGAGACGGCAGAACAGGAAGAAGCCGTGAAGACGGAGGAAGTATCCGGAGAGCAGGAAACAGAAGGCGGAGCGACTTCCGAAGAGGCTGCCCCAGAGGAACAGCCGGAGGAAGCCAGTGAGGAGCCTGAAAAAATGAAGAAGAAAAAGAAAAAAGAGAAATGGGAAGAACGGATCGAAGAGCTGGAGGACCGTGTAAAGCGGCAGATGGCTGAATTCGATAACTTCCGCAAGCGCACCGAAAAGGAAAAATCCCATATGTATGAAGTGGGAGCGAAAGATGTGATTGAGAAAATCCTTCCGGTGGTAGATAACTTTGAGCGCGGCCTGGCATCCGTGCCGGAGGATCAGAAATCTGATCCGGTGATTGACGGGATGGAAAAGGTATACCGCCAGCTGATGACGATTCTGACGGACCTGGGCGTGACGCCCATTGAAGCCGTTGGTGAGGAGTTCGACCCGAATTACCACAATGCAGTGATGCATGTGGAGGATGAGGAGCTCGGTGAAAATGTGGTAGCCGAGGAATTCCAGAAGGGCTATATGTACAGGGATACGGTCATCCGCCACAGTATGGTAAAGGTGGCCAATTAAAAGAAGGCAGTGAGTGAAAGCTCATTTCCATATAGATAAATTCATGAAATTAGGTTTATACACAGAAAATAAATGAGGAGGTCTCTATTATGAGCAAAATTATTGGTATCGACTTGGGAACAACGAACAGCTGCGTAGCAGTAATGGAAGGCGGTAAACCAGTGGTTATCGCCAATACAGAAGGCGCGAGAACTACACCGTCTGTAGTAGCCTTCACGAAGACAGGAGAAAGACTGGTAGGAGAGCCTGCAAAGCGTCAGGCGGTTACAAACTCTGAAAAGACCATTTCTTCCATTAAGAGAGAGATGGGAACCAACTATAAAGTAACCATTGACGGAAAGCAGTACACTCCCCAGGAGATTTCCGCAATGATTCTGCAGAAGCTGAAAAGCGACGCAGAGAACTATCTGGGTGAAAAAGTGACGGAAGCGGTTATCACCGTACCGGCGTACTTCAATGACGCGCAGAGACAGGCAACCAAGGATGCCGGAAAGATCGCGGGCCTGGATGTAAAGCGTATCATCAATGAGCCGACAGCGGCAGCTCTGGCTTATGGTCTTGACAATGAGAAAGAGCAGAAGATTATGGTATACGACCTGGGCGGCGGTACTTTCGATGTATCTATCATCGAGATCGGCGACGGCGTCATCGAGGTTCTGGCTACCGCAGGAAATAACCGTCTGGGCGGCGATGACTTCGATAAGAAGATTGTGGATTACATGCTGGCAGAGTTCAAGCGCACCGAGGGTGTGGATCTGTCCACAGACAAGATGGCAATGCAGAGACTGAAAGAGGCTGCAGAGAAGGCGAAGAAGGAGCTGTCCTCCGCGACGACGACCAACATCAACCTTCCGTTTATCACAGCGACCTCGGAAGGACCGAAGCATTTTGATATGAACCTGACAAGAGCGAAATTTGATGAGCTGACCCATGATCTGGTTGAAAAGACCGCAGAGCCTGTACAGGCAGCTTTGAAGGATGCGGGCATCACAGCCGCAGATCTGGGAAAGGTACTGCTGGTAGGCGGTTCCACACGTATTCCGGCTGTACAGGATAAGGTAAAACAGCTGACCGGCCATGAGCCCAGCAAGTCTCTGAACCCGGATGAGTGCGTTGCGATCGGCGCTTCTATCCAGGGCGGCAAGCTGGCAGGCGACGCAGGCGCAGGCGACATCCTTCTGCTGGATGTAACTCCGCTGTCACTGTCCATCGAGACACAGGGAGGTATCGCAACCCGCCTGATTGAGCGTAATACAACGATCCCGACCAAGAAGAGCCAGATCTTCTCTACCGCTGCCGACAACCAGACAGCCGTAGATATCAACGTCGTACAGGGTGAGCGTCAGTTCGCGAGAGATAACAAGTCTCTGGGCCAGTTCCGTCTGGATGGAATCCCGCCCGCAAGAAGAGGCGTTCCGCAGATCGAGGTTACCTTCGATATCGACGCGAACGGTATCGTAAATGTATCCGCCAAGGATCTGGGCACCGGCAAGGAGCAGCACATCACGATCACCGCAGGCTCCAACATGTCTGAGAGCGACATCGAGAAGGCCGTAAAGGAAGCGGCTGAGTTCGAGGCACAGGACAAGAAGCGTAAGGAAGGCATCGACGCAAGAAACGACGCAGACTCCATGGTATTCCAGACCGAGAAGGCAATGGAAGAGGTAGGAGCCCAGCTTGACCCGGCTGACAAGTCCGCTGTGGAAGCAGAGCTCAGTTCTCTGAAGGCAGTCCTTGACAGAACCAAGGATCAGCCGGAGATGTCCGACGCGGATATCGATGAGCTGAAAGCCGGCAAGGAAAGACTGATGAACGCGGCTCAGAAGGTATTTGAGAAGGTTTACCAGCAGGCGCAGGCGGCGCAGGGAGCTGCCGGCCAGGCAGGACCGGGACCGGATCAGAACGCAGGCGGCGCAGGCTCTGCGGATGATGTGGTTGACGGAGATTACCGCGAGGTGTAAAATAAAGAAATCGTGTGAAATTTCAGAGAGTTATGTTGTTTCACACAGATTCAGGTGTATAATGAATATCCAGGGAAAATGAATCAGAGTATCTGAGGGCTTTCCCTGGGTATTTGCGTGACTAGTAACAAAGAAGAGGAAGTTGAAGGAATGGCAGAGCAGAAAAGAGATTACTACGAGGTTCTGGGCGTAGATAAAAATGCAGATGACGCTGCGATCAAAAAGGCATACCGCCAGCTGGCAAAAAAATATCATCCGGACATGAACCCCGGCGACAAGGAAGCGGAGGCGAAATTTAAAGAAGCATCCGAGGCTTACGCAGTCTTAAGCGATCCGGAGAAACGCCGCCAGTACGATCAGTTTGGCCATGCGGCATTTGAGGGAGGCGCAGGAGGCAGCGGCTTTGGCGGCTTTGATTTCACCGGAGCGGATATGGGAGATATCTTCGGAGATATCTTTGGTGATCTCTTTGGAGGCGGCCGCAGCAGAAGAGCAAATAACGGCCCCATGCAGGGAGCCAATATCCGTACTCAGGTCCGTATTACCTTTGAGGAGGCTGTATTCGGCTGTGAGAAGGAGCTGGAGCTGACCCTGAAAGATGAGTGTACCAGCTGCCACGGCACGGGAGCGAAGCCGGGCACATCTCCGGTGACCTGTCCCAAGTGCGGAGGCAAGGGGCAGGTGGTCTATACCCAGCAGTCCCTGTTCGGTATGGTGCAGAATGTGCGCACCTGTCCGGACTGTAATGGAACCGGTAAAATCATCAAGGAAAAATGTCCGGACTGTTACGGAACCGGCTATATTGCAAACAAAAAGAAAATTTCCGTATCTATCCCCGCAGGCGTGGACAACGGACAGAGCGTCCGCTTAAGAGGCAAGGGAGAACCAGGAGTGAACGGAGGCCCCAGAGGCGATTTGCTGGTAGAGGTCATTGTAGCCCGCCATCCGATTTTCCAGCGCCAGGATATGAATATCTATTCTACAGCTCCCATCAGCTTTGTGACGGCTGCTTTGGGCGGTACTGTGCGCATCAAGACCGTGGACGGCGAGGTAGAGTACGATGTGAAGCCAGGCACCCAGACCGACACCCGTGTCCGTCTGAAAGGCAAGGGCGTGCCCTCTGTCCGCAATAAAAATGTGCGCGGCGATCATTATGTGACCCTGGTGGTACAGGTGCCGACAGACCTGAACAGAGAAGCAAAAGAGGCTCTCAGAGCCTATGACGAAGCGGTCAATGGCACGGGTCCGAAGGGCGGCGGAAAGTCAGGAAAGGGCAAAAAGAATTTTTTTGATAAGGTAAAAGAAGCGCTGGATGAATAAAGCGCAGAAGCCGGAAAACAAATTGGAATATGACAGAACCGGAAAAGCCGGGAAGTATGGAAATGAAGTCTGTACTCCCCGGCTTTTGATTATTCTTGACGTGTCCGTGGAAATTACGTATGCTATAAGAAACGCCATATGTTTATGACAGGCAGATGGAGGACAAAGCATCCGGCAGACGGAAAAACAGCGCCGGAAGAAGGAGAACGAGAATGGAACAGACAGAACGGCTGCTGCGCGTGCGCGCTTATCTGGAAGAAAAGGGCTGGGAATATGAATATCATGAGGAGGATGGCTGCGGAAGCGTGGATTTTTCCTATCGGGGCGTCCCCTACCATATCTGGGAATTTGAAGAGGATGGCGAATGGGGCGTGGAGATGAATCTGCAGCACGGGGGCCGGCAGGAGGAAGTGCTGGGGGACTATGAGACGAAGCTGATAGAGATGATGGACAGCTGGCAATAACGGGAGAAACGACATGGATTACAAAACAGAGTTAAAGCCTCCGGTGGAGGCGCGTTACCGGGAGGAACTGGAGGCTCTGCAGGCGCTGGATACAGACCGGAAGCCTCTGAACTGGAAGCTGTCGCCGAAGGCAGTGCGCACCTTTATTCTGGGAAGCAGGGAGCCGCTTTTCTGGAACGGGCGGGAAATAAGAATACGGAAAAAATATCTGGGCAACGACGCTCTGGTGGAGCGGTGCATTATCACGCTGGCGGGAAGCCGGGGCCTGATGCTGGTGGGAGAGCCGGGAACGGCAAAGACCATGCTGTCAGAGCTTTTATCCGCGGCTATCAGCGGCACCAGCATGAATACGATTCAGGGCACGGCGGGCACCACAGAGGACATGATCAAATACAGCTGGAACTATGCGCTTCTGCTGGCGAAGGGACCCTCCCGGGAGGCTCTGGTGCCGTCGCCTCTGTATGTGGGCATGGAGCAGGGAATTCTGACCCGTTTTGAGGAGATTACCAGAACGCCTGCGGAGATTCAGGACAGTCTGATCAGTGTCTTAAGCGATAAGGTTCTGAACGTGCCGGAGCTGGGGGAGGAGGGGCTTCTTTTCGCCAAAGCCGGCTTTAACGTGATAGGTACAGCCAATACCAGGGATAAGGGCGTCAATGAGATGAGCAGCGCCCTGAAACGCCGCTTTAATTTTGAGACCGTGATGCCGGTCCGGGATGTGACCCTGGAAAAGCAGATCATTTTAAATGAGGTGGAAGAGCTGGCCCGGGAGAATCAGATTGAGATGGAGCCGGATGAGGATGTGGCGGAAATTCTGGCTTCCACCTATCATGAGCTGCGGGAAGGCGTTTCTTCCATGGGACACCGGATTGACAGGCCTTCGGTAGTCATGAGCACGGCGGAAGCGGTGTCGGTCTATTACCAGACCATGCTGACAGCTTATTATTACGGGGATTCCCGGATGGATATGGGCTGCCTGGTCCAGAACCTGGTGGGAGCCGTACAGAAGGAAAATGGCGATGATCTGGAGAAGCTCCGGGGTTATTTTGAGACGGTGATCCGGGACAAGGGAGGAAAAGAGGGCGGCTTATGGAGCAGCTACTATGCGGCCAGGAAATACCTGAGATAGAGAACGTCATTGCTCCGGGGACGGAGTACGATCTGACCGGAGGAGTGCTGTATTTCCCAGTGCGCCACCACAGTCCGGTCTGTTCTTTTCACCTGCAGAAGGCCATAAAGGCTTACCGGCCGGACTGCATTCTGATTGAGGGGCCGGAGAACGCGCAGCACCTGATTCCGGTGCTCACCCATGAGGAGACGCAGCCGCCTCTGGCTTTGTATTACGCCTATCAGGATAAGACAGGCCTGATCAGTGAGAAAAAGGAAGATTACAAGTGCTATTATCCGTTTCTGGACTGCTCTCCCGAGCTGACGGCTCTGAAGGAGGTGGATCGGAAGGGGATTCCGGCCCGTTTTATCGATCTGCCTTATATGGAGATCCTGGCGGGGACTGCCAGGAACAAAGGCATCCGGAAGGAAGGAGAGAAGCAGACTTACAATGACGACTATCTTCTGAGCAGAAGCCGGTATTTTGAACTTCTCTGCGAACGGACAGGGGTCCGGGAATTTGAAGAGTTCTGGGAGAAATATTTCGAAATACAGGGGCTTTCTGTGGATACGTCTGTGTTTGTCCATCAGATGCTTCTGTACTGCGGCCTGTCCAGGCTGTATACGCCCCGGGAGGAGCTTGCGGAGGACGGCTGTCTTCTGCGGGAACGGTATATGGCGGAGCAGATCGCCGGGGCTTCCGGGGAGTACAGCAGAGTTCTGGTGGTGACGGGAGGCTTCCATACCTGGGGCCTGGGGCAGCTGCTGGAGAAAAGAGAGGATGGACCGGGGCTGCGCTTTAAAGGAACTCCGGTCCGGCTTCACAAAATCGATCCGGCTCTGCAGTCTGTCTATCCCATGGCCTATTCCATGGAGGCGGCAGACGCTCTGAACGGCTATGCCAGCGGCATGCAGTCTCCCGGCTTTTATCATCAGGTCTGGAAGCGGCTGGAGGCCGGACTGGAGCCGGAAGAGGTCTATGAGGATACGCTGCTGCATTTTCTGGCGTCGGCGGGAAAGCAGGCAAGGGGAAAAGAGGAGAGCGTATCGGCTTACGATGAGATCTGCGCTTTTTCCATGGCGAAGGGTCTGGCGGCCCTCCGGGGAAAGAAAAGTCCGGGGATCTACGAGCTTCGGGACAGCGCGCTGTCTTCTTTTGTAAAAGGAGAGTACAGCATTTCCACGGACGGAGCTTTGCGGATTCTGGCGGAGCTTACCACCGGAACTCAGACGGGGAAGCTCTGTGCGGACGCCATGCGTCCGCCTCTGCTGGCGGATTTTGAAAAGCAGTGCGGGCAGTTCGGCTTGAAAATCCATTCGACCGCAGAGCAGCAGCTTACGCTGGAGATTTTCGCAAAAGAGAAGCATCTGCGTCTGAGCCGTTTCCTGTATCAGACGAAATTTCTGGGCTGCGGCTTTGCCAGATGAAGAAAGGGATCTGATCTGACCGGCAGGAGGGACAGAAACCGGGTCCGGGAGCTGTGGTCTTACAAATGGTCGGCCCAGGTGACGGCGGCGCTTATCGATGCTTCCGTGGCCGGAGGAACCGTGGAGGAAGCCGTGCGGACTCTGCTGCGCAGAAGGTTTGCGGAAAGCACAGGCTGCCGGGAGGCGGCAGAGCTTCTGACAGAGAGCTTTCTGATGGGACTTTTGGATGAGCAGGACCAGATGGGAGAGCATCTTCAGAAGGTGCTGGCGGAGGACGGGGACTTCTTTTCCTTAAGCGGTGGATTTTCCCAGCTGGTCATGCTTACGGAGCTTCAGGATCTGTACCGGGTCCGGGGCAATCTGCAGCTGGAGGATATGATCCGGACCTGTTTCCGGAAAATCATTCAGCTTCTGCCTTTCATGGGGCAGACCGGGGAGGACAGGCGGCAGGAATGTATGGAGAGCCTGCGGACGCTGTACCAGACCTCCGGGAAGCGTTCCTGCGCGGAGATGCGGCCGGTGTTTCTGGAAGCTCTGGAGCGTATGCTGGAGCGCAGCCCCTTAAATCCCGCTGTGGAGGGAGCGGCCCTGGGAATTCTCTACGGCTGCGGGGCGGACAGAGGAGCGCAGATAAGCGCCGCTGCCCGGGGATATATGCAGGGAACAGAAGAAACCCGGGCGAAAAGCGCCGCTTTCCTGCGGGGACTGTTTTTTACAGCCCGTGATTTTGTGCTGGTAAGCCCTGACTTTCTGAAGCTTATCGACGGGCTTTTGGAAAGCCTTTCCACAGAGGAGTTTCTGCGTCTCCTTCCGGAGCTTCGTCTGGCCTTTGGTTATTTTACGCCGCTGGAGACGGATCGGATTGCTTCGAAGGCCGCGGCTCTCCATGGGAAGAAGGCGGCGGATCTGCTGGAAGGAAAGGCGTCTCCGGAGGAATACGCCTATGGAGAGACGCTGGACAGCTATGCCCGGAAGCAGACAAAAAACGGACCGGCAGTGTCCAAACCGGAAGAATAGAGGGGTAAAACAGGATGAGAGAGACGGAGATTCTGAACCGGTGGAGGCTGATATTGGGAAAAAACGCGAAGGATCAGCTTTCCTTTGGAAATGACGGGACCCTGGAAAATGGGATTTCCTGCTTTGATCTGGAGGATGCCCTGGATTTTCTTTACTCCCGGGAGGCAGGAGAGGACGTGCGCCGGGAGGGCGGCACAGAAGCCAGCCGCCTGACAGCCGCCACCTGGATCACAAAGATCCGGCGCCTGTTTCCTAGAGAGACTGTGGAGATTCTGGAACGGCATGCCCTGGAGCGGTATCAGATAAAGGAGCTTCTGACGGATAAGGAGGTTCTGGAGAAGCTGGAACCCAATCAGGAGCTTCTGAAAACGATTTTGCAGCTGAAACATCTGATGAAGGGCGAGGTCCTGGATACGGCCCGGCGGATTGTGCGGAAGGTGGCGGAGGAGATTGCGGAAAAACTTAAGAAAGAGATCCGCCGTTCTCTTCTGGGCACCCTGGACCGGAACAGTCCGAGTCCGGTGAAATCCATCCGGAATCTGGACGTCAAAAAGACGATCCGAAGGAACCTGCAGCATTATGACCCGGAGCAGAAGCGCCTTTCCCTGGAACAGGTCTATTTCAGCAGCCGTACCCGGAAATACAGCCAGTGGAGAGTGGTGATCGCTGTGGACGAAAGCGGCTCCATGCTGGATTCTGTCATTCACAGCGCCGTGATGGCCGGAATCTTCGCGAAGCTTCCCATGCTGGATACAAGACTTGTGATTTTTGACACGCAGGTGGTGGATTTGAGCGCCCATCTGGATGATCCGGTGGAAACGCTGATGAGTATTCAGCTGGGCGGGGGTACCTATATCGCAGGCGCTCTGCGGTACTGCGAGTCCCTGATTGAAGATCCCCGCAGGACCATGGTGGTCCTGGTATCGGATCTCTGTGAGGGCGGAAGCCTTTCCGGTCTTCTGTCTGTGAGCAGGGGAATCATGGAGAGCGGCGCCAGGCTGATCTGCCTGACAGCCCTGGATATGGAGGCAAATCCGGCCTATGACAGGAGGATGGCAGAACAGCTGGCGGAGCTGGGAGCCTTTGTGGGAGCCATGACGCCGGAAGCTCTGGGCGATTTTATGGGAAAGGTCATGCAGTAAAATGCAGGGAGACCGGAAAAGAGACAGGATAAAACAGGCGGCAGGGGAGAAAGATGGAAGAACTGAAGAAGCTGCTGGCACAGACGGACGAGGAATATCTGATCGGTCTGTCAAACAAAGGAACCGTAAAAAGAGCATATAAGGATCTGGAACAGGAGTCCCCTTCTGTGGTCTGGGAAGGAGAGGAAGCGGAGGTCGCTTTAAAAGAGGCAGTCTGCAGGATTCGGGCCCCGCTGGGGGACAGCACCTGCAGCTGCCCTTCCCGAAGTGTCTGCCGCCATCTGATTACCGCGGTCCTGTATCTGAAAAAAGAATTGGAGAAAAGCGCTCTGTCCTGCGGGGAAGAAGCGGGGACTGAGGCAGAGCAAAAGGCAGAAGCAGGCGCAAAAGCAGAAAAGCAGAGTCCCGGAGCGCTGCTTCCGGAGCTGGAGCAGGAGCTTCTTTCCATTCCTGCCGGCAGGCTGAGACAGGCCTGCAAAACGAGGGGATACCGGGAATTCCTGCTTCACATGGACCAGGGAGAGCTCCCGAAACTGGAACCAGGGGCATCGGGAAGCCTTCTGACAGTTCGTTTTCCATGGAATCAGATGGTGGTGAAGCTTTTAAGCCCCCTGGAGCATTCCACCTGCAGCTGCCACAGCCGGGAACTGTGCGTACACAAGGCCCAGGCAGTTCTGGCATTTCAACTGCAGAAGGGGACGCTTACGCGGAAGCAGTTGGAAGACGGAAGGAAAGAAGCCGGGGAATGGGATCTGGAAGAGCTTTCCCAGGCCGCAGGCGCCATGAAGGCGGGGCTCTCTCTCCAGCTGCTGACAGGTCTTTCCCGTCTGTCTCCGGAGGCTGAGGAGAGCATGGAGCGTCTGGCTGTCATCAGCCATGGGGCCGGTCTTCCGGATTTTGAGACGGTCTTCCGGAGCGCCGCTTCCGAGTACAGACAGTACTTTCAGCGGTCGGGAGCCTTCCGCACGGAGAGCCTTCTTGCCAGGCTTCTGGGTCTGTATGCCCGGGCTGTTGCGCTGGAGCAGATGAAAGAGCCGGAAAAGCTCCGTGCGCTGGCCGGTACCTTCCGGGACACCTATGCGCCGGTACCCCGTCTTCATCTGACAGCCATAGGGGGAAGAAGCTTTCAGAGCAAGACAGGATACGCGGGAGAGCGCTATTATTTTCTGGAGACAGAGCAGAAACGATGGTATACCTGGACCGATGTGCGTCCTGTCTTTTATGAGGGAATCCGCCGGCGCCCGGCGGGAAATTATGAGCAGGAGCAGGCGCCCTGGGGGATGAACTGCAGCCGGGCAGATATGATGGAGCTGGAATTTTATCTGGACCAGGCGAAGGCTGCGGAGGACGGAAGACTGTCTGTGAGCCGGGAGACGAAAAGCGAGATTGCCGGACAGAGAAATCTGGCCCGGGAAGAGATTCGTGAAATGGTGGTATGGGATTACCGGGAGCTTCTTCCCATGCTGGAAGGGCAGGAGCGCAGATCCCGGAAGGCAGAAGGACGGGAGCCTCTGGTTCTGGCCGGGGCGGTGCGCTGCGGTGAAGGACGTTTTGACTCGGTAAAGCAGCGGTTTGCCATGGATATTTATGACAGGTACGGGAGAAGAATCTCCGTGGCCGTGAATTATTCGAAAGAGGAAAAGCTGACGATTCAGGCGCTGGAGCGGCTGAGCGCAAGACTGGCCGGGCAGCAGGGAAAGGAACAGAAGGAAAAAGGCTGGCAGGAGAAAGCGCACACGCTGGTATTTTTCGGGATTCCTTATCTGGAGGGCGGCAGTCTCTGCCTGTATCCCATAGAATATTTTGAAGGGAAAAGGTTTGGAGCGGTTCCGGAGATTTCAGATCAGGAAGGAACGCCGCGTGTGCAGGAAAAAGAAAACCTGCCGGCAGAAGGAACAGTCAAAGCCCTGGAGCAGCTTCTTCTGGAGATGCGTCAGACGCTGGGAGATCTGTTTCAGAGCGGTCTTGATTCGGTCCAGGAGGAGAGCATGTCCCAGCTTCGCAGACTGGAGAGGGAGAGCGAGGAGATGGGGCTTCACGGCGGCAGTGAGGAATTGTCCCGGATTCGAACGGCCCTGGAGCAAAAAGCGCATCAGATGGAATTTGATCCGGAGCCGGTGATTCTGGCCTGGGGACGGCTGATGGAATATCTGGGCGCCTGCCTGGAGAAAACATCTTTTGATCAGGCTCTGATCCGGATGGAAGATACATAGGAATGGAGAACATTTTCAGACACTGAATTATGAACTGAGAGCATGGGAGTAAAAATAGACAAATAAGAGTGGGGAGGTACACGTCATGAATCTGAGTGAGGAGAGAAATTATCAAAAGCTTCTGGATACCCTGGAAGCGCTGGGGCTGACGGAAAAGAACCGGAAGCTGGCGGAGACTTATTTTGCCCAGGGTACGGGGGAACAGCCAGAGCTTTTAAAGAAGGCGGAGCTTCAGGACTTTTCCGGTCTGGCGCCGGAGAAAAAGAAGAAAAGCATCGATTACGTGGAGCATCTGAAAAAGCGGAAGAAGACGGAAGAACTGGCCCGGTACGTACACTTTGCGGCAGCTGTGGGCGGTTCTACAGCCAGTTATCTTCTGAGTCAGTACAACTGGGATTTAAAAGATGTGCTGCCATATCTGTCACCCGAACAGGAGGCGGCCATTCTGGCAGAGGGGATTGCCTGGAACCAGTACGCGCTGTCCTGGGCGAATGTCAAAGGGCTCTGCGGTCTGGCAAAGAAGGATCTGAAGATCGTCCGCCGGGCTATGGATCTGTGTACCCATAAGTATGACAATGCCAGGGTACTTCTGGCTGCGGCCTATCTTCATGAAAAGAGAGCTGAAAGAGGAAGCGGAAATCCTGTAAAGAGTATCAGGGATTTCTTTGGAAAAAGTATGTTTGATACGGAAAGCAGTCTGGAAGACAGGAAGGTGGCAGAATTTCTGGAAGCCAATCTGACAGACAGTCTTCCGGGTGTTTTCCAGTCAGGCCAGAAGAGTCCCTCAGAGGAGGAGCTCAAAAAGCTTCAGGATTATATAAAGCAGGGCAGACCCTATGGAGACTTCCCCCAGGAGCTCTCAGACATTCTGAGGGGGAGACAGGCCAGCCAGTATCTGCTCACGCTCCTTTCCGGCTGCGCTTTCCTGTCCTGGAAACATTCTGATGTCTGCCTGTGCTTTCTCCAGATCATGGCGTATCTGAGTCCGGAGTGGACTCTTGATGCCTGCAAAACCATGGCGGAGCCTTCCTGGTTTGAGGCTCAACTGCCGATTCTGGAGCGGATTCTGCCCCTGAAACCGGATGAGTTCATCCGCTGGTATCTGAAAAACAGAATTGCCGCGGGTTTAAAGAGAATGGCAAAGCAGTATCCGGAGTGTATCCGCACGGAAGCGCGGAAAGCGGCTCTGGAGGATTATCAGTTTCTGATGGATCAGGTGAAAGCGGGAAATCCGGCTTTGTATGAGCAGATGAAAAATGCTTATTCCGGGGAAGTGCAGGGAAAGCTGGCAGAGGAGCTTACGGGAAGATTTACAGTGGGAAGGGATCAGGCGAAGCAGTATCTGCTGGGGCAGATTTCTCTTTCAGAACTCTATCCGTTTGTAAATGGCTGGAGAGGAATGTCCGGATATTATTACGGAAATCAGCAGAAGCTGGAAATGATGGAAAAGGATGGGGATGAGCTTTGGAGGAGAGCCCTGGTGCTGGAGGCTCTTCAGATGAGCGGGGGTTATTTCTGCTATTCTTATCTTCCACGGCTCCGGGGAAATACGGCAGTTGATGCGGAGACCTATGAAAAGAAGGTGGAGTCTCTGGTCAGGATCTGGGAGGAAGCAGGTCTTCCCATCCAGTATCAGGCAGACGCCATGGAAGGAATTTATTCCGGTTATTATGCAGAGTCGGACAAAAATCAGTTTCTGGACGCGGCGGTCAAGGCTCTGGCGCAGAGACTTCCAAAGCATCGGGAGGAATTCTACACGGCCCTGAAAAACAGCACTTCCGTGGGACGGGATATCTGCTACCGTGTGCTGGATGAGGACTGGCAGCAGGAAAAGGATACGATTCTGGCAGGAGCCATGGACAGCTCCAAGCAGGTAAAAGAGACCCTTGCCCTGATCTGCGCGGAACACCGGGAATGGGAGCCGGACATGAAGAGATTTCTGACTTCCAGAAAATCTCAGGAGAGAGAACTGGCCATCCGCGTCCTGCGCAAATGGGGAGCGGATCAGTACCGGGCAGAGCTTTCGCAGGCGCTGGAGGCGGAGAAGAGCAAAAAGCTGAAAGAACTGCTGCAGAATATTCTCGGCACTTCCTCTTCCGGACAGGAGAGCGGGCAAACGCAGCTGCAGACCACCCGGGAGCTGGCAGCGGAGCTTTTGAAGGGCGGAAAGAAGCGGAAAGCAGCATGGGCCTATGAGACCCCCTTCAGTCCGGTGCATAAAAAGGATGGAAGCCTGGCTTCCGAGGATTATCTGCAGGCGCTCCTTGTGGCTTATGCGGATATGTCCATGCCGGGCATCAATGAAGAGGCTAAGAGGCTGGCCGCAGACCTGAACGAGAAGGAACTTGGCCGGTACATGGGAGAACTCTTTGACAAATGGATGGAAGGCGGAGCGGAAGCAAAGAAAAAATGGGTGCTCTATGCGGCTGCCATCCACGGCGGCGAAGACATAGTCCCCCTTTTCCGGAAGCAGATTCAGGAGTGGCCCCAGCACGCGAGAGGAGCCATGGCAGCGGAAGCCGTCAAAGCTTTGGCCCTGAACGGAAGCTCTGCGGCCCTGCTTCAGGTGGATCAGATTTCAAGAAAGTTCAAATTCCGTCAGGTAAAAGCGGCCGCGGCTCAGGCTCTGGATTCGGCGGCTTCGGCTCTCGGCATCAGCCGGGCCGAGCTGGAAGACCGGATTGTCCCGGATCTGGGCTTTGACGAAAGCCTGGAGAGAATCTTTGATTATGGAGAGAGAAGCTTCCACGTCTATCTGACTCCTGCTTTGGAGCTGGAGATTTTTGATGAGGAAAACAAACGGCTGAAGAATATGCCGGCCCCCGGAAAGCGAGATGACGCGGAAAAGGCGGCGGAGGCCTATGGAGAATTCAAAGCGCTGAAAAAGCAGCTGAAGACGGTGGCTTCCAATCAGAAGGCCCGGCTGGAACAGGCGCTTACGGCGGAACGGCTCTGGAGTGTGGAGCAATGGAAGAAGCTGTTCGTGAAAAATCCGGTGATGCATCAGTTTGCCATCGGTCTTGTCTGGGGCATCTATGAAAACGGAAGCCTGAAGGATACCTTCCGTTATATGGAGGACGGAAGCTTCAACACGAAAGACGAAGAGGAGTATGAATTTCCGGAGGCTGGTATGGTGGGACTGGTTCATCCCATTGAGCTTTCGGGGGAAGATCTGGCGGCCTGGAAGGAACAGCTTTCCGATTATGAGATTGTACAGCCTATCGAGCAGCTGGACCGCCCGGTGTACCGGCTGACAGAGGAAGAAAAAGGAAAGACGGAACTGACCCGCTTCGGAGGAAAAGTGCTGAACGGCCTGTCCCTGTCCGGAAAGCTCCAGGGTATGGGCTGGTACCGGGGATCGGTTCAGGATGGCGGAGTGTACACCACCTTTTACCGGGAGGACGGACAGATCGGCGTGGAGCTCGAATTCTCCGGGAGCTATGTGGGTGATGAAAACGACGAGGTCACGGTTTATGGCGCGTGCTTCTACCGGGCAGGGACGGTGAAGAGGGGAAGCTATGTGTACGATACAATTAAGAAAGAAAACCTCTTCCGGCTGGACGAGGTGAGCTCCCGCTATTTCAGTGAGACAGTGCTGCAGCTGACCCGGGCTCTGGCTTCCAGCCAGGAACAGCTTCCTTATCCGGAATGCCGGGAATAAAAGCCGGTGCGCATTGACAAACACCCGGATTCAACCTATAATATATAGGATTCCGTGCGCTATTTACGGACAGGGTGATAAAAGCGGACCAGGGAAAAGCTTTCTGCGGCTGGCAGCTGACCCGGGTTCCGGCTAAAAGGCGCCTGGAAATACGAGAAGGTCCGCGAAAGAGAGACGGACCCAGGAGGGAACAGATGAAACAGTATGGCGTAAATGAACTTCGCAGAATGTTTTTGGAATTTTTTGAGAGTAAGGGACACCTGGCGATGAAGAGCTTTTCTCTCGTGCCTCACAATGACAAGAGCCTTCTGCTGATCAATTCCGGTATGGCTCCGCTGAAGCCTTATTTTACAGGAGCAGAGATTCCGCCCCGCAGGAGAGTGACTACCTGCCAGAAATGTATCCGTACCGGCGATATTGAAAATGTGGGAAAGACAGCCCGCCACGGCACCTTTTTTGAGATGCTGGGCAATTTCTCCTTCGGAGATTATTTTAAGAGAGAGGCGATTCACTGGACATGGGAATTCCTCACCGAGGTGGTGGGCCTGGATAAAGACCGTCTCTATCCGTCCGTTTATCTGGAGGACGATGAGGCTTTCGATATCTGGAATAAGGAAATCGGTATTCCGGCAGAGCGCATTTTCCGTTTCGGCAAGGAAGACAACTTCTGGGAGCATGGTGCAGGTCCCTGCGGTCCCTGCTCAGAGGTTTACTATGACAGAGGAGAAAAGTATGGCTGCGGAAAGCCCGGCTGTACCGTGGGATGCGACTGCGACCGTTATATGGAAATCTGGAACGACGTATTTACCCAGTTTGAGAACGACGGCCACAATCACTATACCGAGCTGAAGCAGAAAAATATTGATACAGGAATGGGCCTGGAGCGTCTGGCCAGCGTGGTGCAGGACGTAGATTCCATTTTCGATGTGGATACCGTGAGAGCGCTCCGGGACAAGGTCTGTGAGTTCGCTCATACAGAATATAAGACAGATGAGACGAAGGATATTTCCATTCGTCTGATTACCGACCATATCCGTTCCGCGACCTTTATGATTTCCGACGGAATCATGCCGACGAATGAAGGACGCGGCTATGTGCTGCGCCGCCTGATCCGCCGCGCGGCCCGCCACGGACGCCTCCTTGGCATCGAGGGCAAGTTCCTGGCGCGCTTAAGCGAGAGCGTGATCGAGGGGTCCAAGGACGGATACCCGGAACTGGATGAGAAGAGAGCCTTTATCTTTAAGGTTCTTGATCAGGAAGAGGAGAAATTCAATAAGACCATCGATCAGGGATTGAATATCCTGGCAGAGATGGAAGCGGATATGCAGGCAAAGGGAGAGAAGACCCTCTCCGGCGAGAACACCTTCAAGCTGTATGATACCTACGGATTTCCGGTGGATCTGACCAAGGAGATCCTGGAAGAAAAGGGAATGTCCGTGGATGAGGAAGGCTTCAAGGCTGCCATGGAAGAGCAGCGCGTGAAGGCAAGAGAGGCCCGCGCCGTGACAAACTATATGGGTGCGGACGCTACGGTCTACGATGAGATTGATCCGGGCATCACTACAGAATTTGTGGGTTATGACAGGCTGACCGATGAGTCTGAAATCACAGTCCTGACCACAGAGACTGAGGTTGTGGAAGCTCTGACAGACGGCCAGACGGGCACCATTTTCGTAAAAGAGACTCCGTTCTATGCCACCATGGGAGGCCAGCAGGGAGATACCGGTGTGATCAGAAGCGCCGACGGAGAGTTTGAGGTACAGGATACCATCAAGCTGCTGGGCGGCAAGGTGGGCCATGTGGGCCGTGTGACGAAAGGCATGTTTAAAGTAGGAGATCCGGTGACTCTGGAGGTTGCCTCTAAGAAGCATGCTGACACCTGCAAGAATCACAGCGCAACCCACCTGCTTCAGAAAGCCCTGAAGGCTGTGCTGGGCGATCACGTAGAGCAGAAAGGTTCTCTGGTAACTCCGGACCGCCTGCGCTTCGACTTCTCACACTTTGAGGCCATGACGGCAGAGGAGATTGAGAAGGTAGAAAATATTGTAAATCAGGAGATTCAGGCAGCCCTTCCTGTTGTGACAGATATCATGAGCATCGAAGAAGCCAAGAAGACAGGAGCTATGGCTCTCTTTGATGAAAAATATGCGGAGAAGGTACGTGTGGTTTCCATGGGAGACTTCTCCAAGGAGCTCTGCGGAGGAACCCATGTGTCCAACACAGCCCAGATCATGGTCTTCAAGATCGTGTCTGAAGCGGGAATCGCGGCAGGCGTGCGCCGTATTGAAGCCCTGACCGGCGACGGTGTGTTCGCATATTATAAGGAGATTGAGCGGCAGCTTCATCAGGCGGCGAAAACTGCCAAGACCACTCCGGCGGGCCTGAATGAAAAGATCGAGCATCTGCAGGCGGAGATCCGGGAGCTTCACAGCGAGAACGAGTCTCTGAAGAGCAAGATGGCAAAGGACGCCCTGGGCGATGTGATGAACCAGGTGCAGGAGATTGGCGGCGTCAAGGTACTGGCAGCCAGAGTGGACGGCGTGGATATGAACGGTCTGCGTGATCTGGGCGATCAGCTGAAGGAAAAGCTGGGCGAAGGCGTTGTGGTGCTGGCAAGCGCCGTGGACGGCAAGGTAAGCCTGATGGCGACAGCCACAGACGGAGCCCAGAAGAAGGGCGCTCACGCCGGCAACCTGATCAAGGCCATCGCAGGCCTTGTAGGCGGTGGCGGCGGCGGACGGCCGGGCATGGCTCAGGCCGGCGGCAAGAATCCGGACGGCATCGACGCGGCAATCGCGAAGGTAGCCGAGGCAGCTGCGGAGCAGATCAAATAATACGGAATATAAGAACGACAAGAAACGGCGCGGGAATTTTCCTGCGCCGTTTCTTTAAAAAAGTGGAATTTGAATAAAGCATAAAAAAATGATATTATAGCAAAAGGAAAAAGAGTAATAAATAAGGAGAAACAAAGAGCATGCAGAATGAAAAAGGAGCAGCACTGGAACCGGCGCGTCCGGAGGAGCTGGAGACCTGCTATGCTATCATTGATTCCGGCAGGGAATTTCAGAAAGAGCAGGGATTTGTTCAGTGGACAGAGGATTATCCCAGCCGGGAGATTATCCTGGATGATATAGAGCGGGGAAAAGGCTTTGTATTGAAAGCAGAGGGGAGGCTGGCAGCTTATCTGTGTATTGATTTTGACGGAGAGCCTGCCTACCGGGAGATCAAAGGAGCGTGGCGGAGCGAAGAGCCCTACGCGACGGTTCACCGCATGGCGTTTGCCCGGGAATTCCGGGGCAAAGGACTGGCAGACGCTGTATTCCGGCTGGCTGGAGAGCTGTGTCTGGAGAAGGGCGTCCGCTATATGCGGGCGGATACGGATTATCCGAATGAACGCATGCAGCATGTCCTGAAAAAGAACGGCTTTGTGCTGTGCGGGGAGATTTTTTATCAGGGCGGCGGGAGACTGGCATACGATAAGATGCTGTAAGAAATCTACCCTTAATTGACAAAGGCGAGTATGTCCTTGTCAATTAAGGGTATGATTCAGTAAATAAGAACACTCATCTGGAGCAGAAGAATCTGCTCCTTTTTTCGTGCGGAAAATTCTGTCTGTTCTCTCTCGAAAAGGGCTAGTCTTTTTTGCGTCCCCCTCACATATATTGTCCTAAGAGGTGAGGACATGAAGGACAGAGACGACATCTTACGGATTTTTTCCCTGCATATCCGCCAGATTCTGGAGCAGGCGGACCTGGACTTTGACTGGCTGCAGGAGATAAGGCTCCGTGCGGACCGTCCGCTGGTGATTGTGGAAAGAGGCCGGGAAGCCTTTCTGACGGAGACCGGGAACCGGACCGGCGATTTCCGGCGGGCCTGGCAGGTGACGGCCCAGGAGCTGCGGGAGACCATGGAGTTTGTGGGAAAGTATTCCCTTTACGCTTATGAGGACGAGCTGAAACAGGGGTATCTGACTCTGCGGGGCGGACATCGGGTGGGTGTGGCGGGAAAGACTGTGCTGGAAGGGGACAAGGTGAAAGGAATCCGGTATATTTCCTGCGTCAATGTGCGCCTGTCCCATGAGATTCCCGGCTGCGCAGATTCAGTGCTGCCCTATCTGTACGGGGAAAGCGGCATCTGCCATACACTGATTGTCTCACCGCCCCGGTGTGGAAAGACCACGCTTCTCAGGGATCTGGTCCGGCAGATTTCCAATGGGAGTGAGAAGCGCCGGGGATATACAGTGGGAGTGGTGGATGAACGGTCGGAAATCTGTGGCTGTTATATGGGGATTCCGGGAAATGACGTGGGAATCCGCACGGATGTGATGGACGCCTGCCCCAAGGCGGAGGGCATGATGATGCTGGTGCGCTCCATGGCGCCGGAGGTAATCGCGGTGGATGAGCTCGGAAGGTACGAGGACATTCATGCCATTGAAACAGTGTTGTACAGCGGGTGCCGCCTGCTGGCTACCGTGCATGGGAGTGAGCTTTCTGACATTCAGTCCAAGCCTCTGTTTCAGAGGCTGATGACGGAGCAGGTGTTTGAGCGCTATGTCATTCTCGGGAACGGCTTTCAGAACGGCAGGATAAAAGGGATTCTGGACGGAAGGGGGAAGCTGCTTTGCTGAAATTGGCGGGAGCATGTCTGATTATGGTATCGGCGGCAGGAATTGGCGTAAGTTTTGGCTCGGATCTGAAGCGGCGCAGCCAGGAACTTCGGATTTTAAAGCAGCTTATCTATATGCTGAGGGGAGAGATCAAGTATACAAAGACGCCCCTTCCGGAAGCCTTTTACCATATTTCCGTGCGGCTTCCCAGACCGTTTGGACCATTCCTGGCTGGAGTGGCAGAGGAGCTGGGCAGAGCGGATGGAAGAATCTTCGGTGACATCTGGAGGGAGCAGATTAAGAATTCCCTGTCCTCGTCCCATCTGACCCGGACAGACAGAAACCAGATGGAGACGCTGGGAGAGGTGCTGGGGTATCTGGATTTGGAGATGCAGCTTTCTTCTATTGATCTGTATCTGGAACAGTTGGAAATCAGTATCCGGGAGGCAGAGAGCAGCATCGGTTCCAAGCAGAAGCTTTACCAGAGCCTGGGAGTGGCAGGCGGCATTTTTCTGGTGATACTGCTGATATAGGAGACGTAAACAAACGATATGTTACAGGAGGAAGCATGAGCGTCAATCTCATATTTAAAATTGCGGCGGTGGGAATACTGGTCTCCGTGCTGAGCCAGGTACTGAAGCACAGCGGACGGGAGGAACAGGCGTTTCTGACAAGCCTGGCGGGACTGATGCTGGTGCTTTTCTGGATACTGCCTTACATTTTTGAGCTGTTTGATTCCATGAGACGGCTGTTTACACTGTAGGCTTAAGAGAAGAAAGGGGGAATTCCTGTGCTTGAAGCGGCGGTAATCGGAATTACGGGAGTGCTTCTGGCGCTTCAGATCAGACATACAAAGCCGGAATATGCGGTGTACCTAAGCGTTGCCACGGGAGTATTTCTCCTGCTTCTTGCCGCCCAGAGGCTGGAGGTGGTGGTGGAAAGTGTCAGGCTGATTCAGAGCTCCATTTCCATTCAGTCTTCTTATATTCAGGTACTGCTGAAAATCATAGGGATTACCTATATCTCGGAATTCGCGGCGGATATCTGCAGGGATGCAGGGTATTCTGCCATAGCCGGCCAGATAGGAATCTTTGCCAAGCTTTCGATTCTGGCTGTCAGTATGCCGATTGTGACGGCTCTCCTGGATACGATTCACAGTTTTCTGGGCGGATGAGGGCGGAGGGCATGAGAGGAAATGGAAGAAGATTTCCACTGGGGAAGCTGCCCGGAGGGCTGCAGGGCTGCCGGTTTTTCTGTGCTGCCGCGCTTGGAATCATTCTTTTGTTTCCCATGGAGATACAGGCGGCGGAACCAGGCTCTTTTACTTATAAGAGCGTGGAAGAGCAGACGGAAGAGCCGGACACTTCTCTTTTGAATGACCTGGACTTTTCAGATATTCAACAGACAGTGGACGAGATCCTGGGCGGGGATTTTCAGTTTGAGACGGCAGTACTGGATCTGATTACCGGAAAGCAGCCTTTTACCATTGAGAGTTTTCTGGAAGCACTGATTCATCAGGCGGGCAGCAACTGGGAGACCGAGAAACGGATTCTTCTTTCCATTCTGGTGCTGGGAATCGCGGCTTCCCTCTTTTCAAATTTTACGGCTATTTTTCAGAACCAGCAGATTGCTGATGTCAGTTTTGAGATAACCTATATGCTGCTTTTTTTGATTCTTCTGCAGGTGTTTTCCGGGGCGATGGAGCTGGCAGCCAGTGTGATTGCGTCGCTGCGGCAGTTTATGAGCGCGCTGATACCGGCCTACTGTCTGGCGGTCACGATGGCTTCCGGAACTACGACGGCTGTGGTTTTTTATCAGTTTCTTCTGGGACTTATCTATGTACTGGAATGGCTGATCCAGGAGGGACTTCTGGGGCTGATACAGGTGCACGTGATCCTGGTGTTTATCAATCATCTGACAAAAGAGGAATATCTGTCCCAGATGACGGAACTGGTGGGAAAGGCGACGGGCTGGGTTCTGAAGACCATCCTTGCTGTGGTTATCGGTTTTAATACCCTGCAGGGCATTATCAGTCCGGTGATTGATTCTCTGAAGAGCACAGCTTTCAGCCGTGTGGCTGAGATGATTCCCGGTATCGGAAACATTGCCGGCTCTGTCACGGATGTGCTGCTGGGCTCAGCGGTCCTCATCAAAAACGGCATTGGGGCGGCGGCGCTTATCGTCATCCTTCTGCTCTGCATGGCGCCTCTTCTGAAGCTGGGAATTCTGGTGGTGATTCTGGAACTTTCTGCGGCCCTGATTCAGCCGGTCAGCGATAAGAGGATGACAGGCTGCGTGGCGGGGGTAGGAGATGGAATCAAGCTTTTGTTCCGGGCGGTTTTTACGGTGGCCATTCTTTTTATCATCACGATTGTAGTCGTGACTGTGTCTGTCCGGGGCAGCATATAATGGGGAATCATATAATATGGTAATGCGGGGAGAAGACAGTGAAGGAATTTATCTATGGGTGGATACAGGATATCGCCTTTTATACGCTGCTGATGGAGGTGGTTCTGCATGTGCTGCCGGAGCAGGGACAGAAAAAATATCTGCAGTTCTTTATGGGAATTGTGCTGATTATTCTTGTGATTTCCCCGATGCTTTCGGCTGCCGGGCTGGACCGGCAGCTGGATGAGACCTATGCCAGGCAGACCTACGATCAGGAACTGCAGGAATTTCAGAGAAGGCAGCAGGAGATTGAAGAGGATTATGAGAGACGCCTGGAGGAACGGGTAGAAGAAGCGGCCGGAGAGATGGAAGAGCTGGAAAAGCAGATGGAGAATCAGGAAGCTTCCGGAGAGGGGCAGGAGCGGCAGGTGGAAGAACAGGAGGGGGAACATGGCATTGAAATTCCCGGGGTCAGAGTCGAAATCGGAGAAAACGAAGAAGATTAAGGGACTGAAAAAGGACCAGCTTGTCATCCTTCTGCTGTTTGGCATTCTGCTGGTTGTGATCGCGATCCCCACGTCTCCGGGGGAGGTCAGCTCCGAAAACACCGCAGAGGAAGACGGAACACAGACAGAAACAGCCGCGGCAGGAGAAGATGGAACAACAGGCCAGACCTATGAACAGCGGCAGGAACAGCGGCTTAAGGAGGCGCTTCAGCTGGTGGAGGGCGTGGGAAAGGTGGAAGTGATGATTACCCTGGAGGCCGGAAGCGAGCTGGTGGTGGAAAAGGATCAGCCTGTAACCAGCCAGACGGTGGAAGAGACGGACTCTGACGGCGGAAGCCGCAGCACCACAGAGGAAAGCTGGTCGGAATCGACGGTATACAGCGAAGGAGAGAACGGCAGCCGCTCCCCCTATGTGGTCAAGGAGCTGGAGCCGACGGTGCAGGGAGTGATTGTGATCGCGGAAGGCGGAGGAAACGCCGCGGTAAAGCAGGATATTCTGGAGGCCGTGCAGGCATTATTTCCTGTAGAGGCACATAAAATTAAAATAATGAAGATGGAGGGTTCAAAGTGAAAAACATATTCAAGAAAAACCAGATGATCATTACCGCTCTGGCGATTATGATTGCGGTGGCCGGGTACTTAAACTATTCCGGGAGCAGGCTGGATTCCGCTAAGGTGACCACAGACGCGGACGCTTCAGCAGAAGAGGACGCGGAAGCGGCGGCTGATATCTCGGCGGAAGACATTTATGCGGAGACGGGGCTGGAGGAGCTTCAGTTCGCGGACGGCGACATCGTAAGCCTGGATCAGGACGCGGAGGACCTGGCGGCAGCGGACGCGGAAGCGTCCGCAGAGACAGAAGGGACGGAGACGGCAGATGCGGCTGCGGACGGGACCGAAACGGCGGATGCTTCCGGCACGGAGACCGCAGAAGTGGATGAAAATGAAGAACCGGGAGAAGCCGTCCTTGCAAACAGCTCCACGGCCGGCGTGAGTATTGCGGCAGAGGCAAAGCTTACAAGAGAGCAGCTCCGTTCCAAGAATAAGGAGACGCTTCTGGAGGTTATCAACAACACGAATATCTCCGACGCTCAGAAGCAGGAAGCCATCGACAGCATGGTAGAGCTTACGGATATCGCGGAGCGGGAGGCCGCGGCAGAGATTCTGCTGGAGGCCAAAGGATTCGAGGATGTGGTGGTCAGCATTACAGACGATCAGGCTGACGTGGTGGTGAATATGACGGACGTGGATGAGGCAGGCCGGGCCCAGATCGAGGATATTGTGAAGAGAAAAACCGGGATCTCCGGGGAAAACATTATCATTACGCCTGTGGCGGCCCAGGAATAGCGCCAGAGAAAGTTGCGGGACAATTGAATATGGAAAGAAAAGCAGGCAGCCCGGGAATTCCGAAAGGAAACTGTGCTGCCTGTTTTTGTCTGGATTTAATTTGACGAATCCGGCAAAGTCCGGTATGATAAACAGAAGAAAAGAAACAGTAGAAAAGAGGAAAGAGGAAAGACCATGGCAGGTTCTATATTTGGAAAGCAGTTCTGCATTTCTACCTGGGGAGAATCCCACGGGAAGGGAATCGGCGTCGTCATAGACGGCTGTCCGGCAGGACTGCCCTTAAGTGAAGAGGATATACAGAAGTATCTGGACAGAAGGCGCCCGGGCCAGTCGCAGTTTACGACCAGCCGGAATGAGGGAGACAGGGCGGAGATTCTTTCGGGTGTGTTCGAGGGCAGGACTACGGGGACGCCCATTTCCATACTGGTGGCGAATACGTCTCAGCGTTCCCAGGATTACAGCGAGATTGCGTCTTATTACCGTCCGGGACATGCGGACTATACTTTTGATCAGAAGTACGGATTCCGGGACTACCGCGGCGGCGGACGCTCCTCCGGCAGGGAGACCATCGGCCGTGTGGCGGCGGGAGCCGTGGCGGCGAAGCTGCTTTCTGAAGTGGGAGTAACCTTGAACGCTTATACCCGTTCCATCGGTCCCGCCGAGATTGATTATGACCGGTTCGACGAGCATGAGATTCGCAGAAATCCGGTGTATATGCCGGACTCCCAGGCGGCGGAGCAGGCTATGATCTATCTGAAGGAGTGTATGAGAGAAAAGGATTCCGTAGGCGGCGTGGTGGAGTGCGTAGTCCGGGGACTGCCGGCGGGACTTGGCGATCCCTGCTTTGACAAGCTGGACGCGAATCTGGCCAAAGCCATTCTGTCGGTGGGCGCTGTCAAGGGCTTTGAGATCGGTTCCGGTTTTGGGGCGGCGAAGCTTCGGGGAAGCGAGAACAATGATCCCTTTGTCAACCGAGGACAGGGCATTGAAAAGGAGCGCAACAACGCAGGCGGCACCCTGGGCGGAATCAGCGACGGAAGCCCTCTGGTGCTGCGGGCAGCCATCAAGCCGACCTCCTCAATCGCGGCAAAGCAGCATACGGTCAATCAGACCGGAGAAAACATAGAAATCAGTGTACATGGACGGCACGACCCGGTGATTGTACCGAGAGCCGTGGTGGTCATAGAGTCCATGACAGCCCTTGTGCTGGCGGATGCTCTTCTCTGCGGCATGAGCGCAAAGATGGATTATGTACGAAAGATTTGGGGAAAGTAAAATGGATTTGAAATATGTCATTGCCGGCTCCGGGGCCACCGGAGGCAGCATTGGAGCTTTTCTGGCGGCGGACGGCCAGGATGTAACCTTTCTTGCCCGGGGCGCGCAGCTTGCGGCGCTGAAAGAGAAGGGAATCTCCATGAGGCATACGGCAAAGGGAAATTTTTCAGTCTGCCCGGTAAAAGCCATGACCATGGAAGAATATCAGGAAATGCCGGATGTGATTTTCGTCTGCGTGAAAAATTATTCGCTGGAGGACGCCGTTACGTTTGCGGCGCGGACAGGCTCTGCAGAAACCGTGGTGATCCCGATTCTGAATATTTACGGTACCGGAGAACGGATGCAGAAGCGCCTGCCGTCTCTCACGGTGACAGATGGATGCATCTATGTGGCGGCCCATGTGTCGGCGCCCGGCGAGATTACCCATGGCGGCGATATTTTCCGGGTGGTGTATGGGCTGCGCCCGGGACAGAAGTCGGGCAGCGCAGTGCTTGCGAAGCTGAATCAGGTGAAAGCAGATCTGGATCATGCAGGCATCAGCGGGGAATATTCGAAGGATATCCGGAGTGATACCTTTAAAAAATTCATGTATACAAGCCCGATGGCTGCGGCGGGAGAATATTTTCACGCTCAGTCGGGAGAGTTTCAAAAAGAGGGAGAGCCCAGAGAGACTTTTATATCCATGGACAGGGAACTGCTCCGGCTGGCGGCTGCCATGGGGCTTCATGTGCCGGACAATATGGTGGAGATCAATCTGGATATTCTGGCAGGCTTAAGCCCGGAGGCCGGCACCTCCATGCAGAGAGATATAGCGAAGGGCGGAAGCTCAGAGATAGAAGGGCTGGTCTACGCGGTGGATGAACTGGCAGAGGCTTATCAGGTGGATATGCCGGTCTATCACAGAGTGATTGAAGGATTAAAAGCGAGAGGATTAAAGTAAATGTATCGAATATTGAAACGAGACGGAAACGCGAAACGCGCGGAATTTACCACCGTGCATGGCACCGTGCAGACGCCGGTGTTCATGAATGTGGGAACAGCGGCAGCCATCAAGGGAGCCGTAGCCACCTCGGATCTGGAGCAGATCGGCACCCAGATAGAACTGTCGAATACCTACCATCTTCATGTGCGCCCCGGCGATAAGATCGTGAAGAAGTTGGGAGGCCTTCACAAATTCATGTCCTGGGATAAGCCGATTCTGACGGATTCCGGCGGATTTCAGGTATTTTCTCTGTCTTCCCTGCGCAAAATTAAGGAAGAGGGTGTGTATTTCAATTCCCATGTGGACGGGCGGAAGATTTTCATGGGGCCTGAGGAGAGCATGCAGATTCAGTCCAATCTGGCCTCTACCATAGCCATGGCCTTCGATGAGTGCGCGCCGGCTCTGGCAGAACGCGATTACGTGGAGCGTTCGGTAGCCCGGACGACCCGCTGGCTCGCGCGCTGCAAGGCAGAAATGAAACGGCTGAATTCCCTGCCGGATACCATCAATCCGAATCAGCTTCTGTTCGGCATCAATCAGGGAGCTGTCTACGAGGATATCCGGATTGAGCACGCAAAACAGATTGCCGGGATGGAGCTGGACGGTTACGCCATCGGCGGCCTGGCCGTGGGCGAGAGCCACGAGCAGATGTATCAGATTATTGAGGCGGTGGTTCCGTATCTTCCTGCGGACAAGCCGACCTATCTTATGGGCGTGGGAACGCCGGCGAATATCCTGGAGGCCGTAGACCGGGGCGTGGATTTCTTTGACTGCGTATATCCCAGCCGGAACGGCCGCCACGGACACCTCTACACCAACTATGGAAAGATCAATCTGTTTAACGCAAAATATGAGCTGGATGAGCGTCCCATTGAGGAAGGCTGCCAGTGTCCGGCCTGCCGGCGCTACAGCAGGGCGTATATCCGCCATCTTCTGAAGGCTAAGGAGATGCTTGGCATGCGGCTCTGCGTACTGCACAACCTGTATTTTTACAATACCATGATGACAGAGATCCGGGAGGCTATCGAAGAGGGACGTTATCAGGCATACAAGAAAGAAAAGCTGGATAAAATGAGGTCTGGCTCTTGACCGGAGATCTGGAGTTATGCTACTATAACAATAGTGCGTCCGGGTGTGTGAAGATTCTGCCAGATCAGGAAGGAGACGGCAGAACTGACAGGTTCGAAAAGGCCGGACGGCAGTTTCATTCTAGGAGGAAAGAACATGAATTTACTTGCAACAAGCGGCGGCACAATGGGAATGGGAGTTATCATCCTTTATGTCGTAGTCATCGGAGCTTTTATGTATTTTGCGGCTATCCGCCCCCAGAAGAAGGAGCAGAAGCGTGTGAACGCCATGCTTGCCAATATGGAGGTGGGCGATGTAGTGGTAACTACAAGCGGATTCTACGGAGTCCTGATTGATATTACCGAGGACGATGTAATCGTCGAGTTCGGAAGCAACCGGAACTGCAGAATCCCCATGAAGAAATCAGCAATTGCAGAGGTGGAAAAGAGTAATGAGTAAGAAACCGACAGTACTTATGATCCTGGACGGCTACGGCCTGAATGAGAATCCGGAAGGAAATGCCATTGCCATGGCAGCTACCCCGGTTATGGATCAGCTTATGAAAGAATATCCTTTTGTAAAAGGAAACGCAAGCGGTCTGGCCGTAGGACTTCCCGACGGACAGATGGGAAACTCTGAGGTAGGCCATATGAATATGGGCGCGGGACGCATCGTATATCAGGAGCTGACCCGTATCACCAAGGAGATCGAAGACGGAGACTTCTTTGAGAATGAAGCGCTTGTGACAGCCGTGGAGAATGCAAAGGCGAAGGATTCCGCCCTGCATATGTTCGGACTGGTATCCGACGGCGGCGTACACAGCCACAATACCCATATTTACGGACTTCTGGAGCTGGCAAAGCGCCATGGCCTGAAGAAAGTCTATGTACACTGCTTCCTGGACGGCCGTGACACGCCGCCTACTTCCGGAAAGGATTACGTACAGGAACTTGTGGACAAGATGAAAGAGATCGGCGTCGGCGAAGTGGCTTCCGTTATGGGACGTTACTATGCCATGGACCGTGACAACCGCTGGGACCGCGTGGAGCTGGCGTACAAGGCTCTGACAAAGGGCGAAGGCGTAGAGGCTTCCGACGGCGTAAGCGCAATCGCGGCGTCCTATGAGCAGGATGTAAATGACGAATTCGTAGTGCCGGCAGTGGTGATGAAGGACGGCAAGCCTCTGGCTACGATCCAGGACGGCGATTCTGTTATCTTCTTCAACTTCCGTCCGGACCGCGCAAGAGAGATCTCCAGAGCTTTCTGCTGCGACGAGTTCACGAACTTCCCGAGAGAGAAGAAGCTGGATCTGACTTATGTATGCTTTACCGAGTACGATCCGACCATCCCGAACAAGCTGGTTGCTTTCCATAAGGTAGAGCTTCACAATACCTTCGGCGAGTATCTGGGAGCCCACAATATGACACAGCTCCGCCTGGCAGAGACAGAGAAGTATGCGCATGTAACCTTCTTCTTCAACGGCGGCGTTGAAGAGCCGAACAAGGGCGAGGACCGCATCCTTGTGAAGTCTCCGAAGGTGGCGACCTATGATCTTCAGCCGGAGATGAGCGCGCCCGAGGTGTGCGACAAGCTGGTAGAGGCCATTAAGTCTGACAAATACGATGTCATTATCATCAACTTCGCAAATCCCGACATGGTAGGCCATACAGGTGTGATTCCTGCGGCGGTGAAAGCCATCGAGACTGTAGATCAGTGCGTGGGACGGGCTGTGGAAGCTCTGAAGGAAGTGGATGGACAGATGTTCATCTGCGCGGACCATGGAAACGCGGAGCAGATGATCGACTATAAGACAGGAGAGCCCTGGACGGCGCATACGACCAATCCGGTGCCCTTCATCCTGGTGAACGCAGATCCGGCCTACACCCTGAGAGAGGGAGGCTGCCTGGCAGACATTATCCCGACTCTGATTGAGATGATGGGAATGGAGCAGCCGAAAGAGATGACAGGAAAGTCCCTTCTGGTGAGAAAATAGGTTTTTGCACAGGAGATGGACTTCGGATCATGACTTTTTCAGGAAACAGGCTTGATTCCGGCCTGATCCTGTGATAGAATACCTTTGTTTGACCGTAGGAGGTGTGAAAGTGGGTATTTTCAGAATTATTTTGACGGTTCTGTTTGTTTTAGTATGTATTGGCCTGACAGTAGTTGTCCTGATGCAGGAGGGAAAATCCTCCGGTCTTGGAGCCATTGCAGGCGGCAATTCTTTCTGGGAGCAGAATAAAGGACGTTCTGCAGAAGGAAAGATTGTACTGCTTACAAAGATACTGGCGGTTGCTTTTATCGTGCTGGCGCTGGTATTGAACCTGAACCTTTTCTAGAAACGCATGGAACAAAAGCACTCCCGGAGATTCCGAGGGTGCTTTGTATTTACAGGGAAAACCACGAAGCAGGGAGCAGCATGGAAAATAAGACTTTTGAAGAGAGAAAGAAAATCATATATGAATTCATCAGCGATCCCCATTATGTTCCTATGAAGCAGAAGGAACTGGCCGTGATCCTTCAGGTGGCGAAGGAGGACCGGGAGGAGCTGGGCCGTGTGCTGGAAGCTCTCCTTGGCGAAGGAAAGATAGAGCTTTCCAAGCGGGGCCGTTACAGCAAGGCTCAGCCCAGGAAGGCAGTGGGAACCTTCACCAGCCATGCGAGAGGCTTTGGCTTCGTGTCGGTGGAAGGCCAGGAGCAGGATATCTTTATCGGAGAGAACGATACGGGCGACGCTTTTCTTGGCGACACGGTGGAGGTGGCAGTCAAAGGCCGGGGAGGCCGGAGACCGGAAGGCGTCATCACAAAGGTTCTGGCCCACAGCGTGACGGAAGTGATCGGCACCTTCGAGCGGAGCAAAAATTTTGGGTTTGTGATACCGGACAACCAGCGGATCAACCGGGACATTTTTATTCCTCTGGAAAGAACCAGAGGGGCGGTTACCGGACAGAAGGTGACGGCTGAGATAACCGATTATGGAAGAGGAAGAAAGAATCCGGAAGGCCGTATTACCCAGATTCTCGGGGAGGCTTCCGATCCGGAGACGGAGGTACTGTCAATCATCATGGCCTACGGGCTGCCCACGGAATTTCCGGAACGGGTGGAGAACCAGGCGGAGCGCGTGGCGAAGCCTGTGTCGGCGGCAGATCGGGCAGGGCGTCTGGATCTGCGGGAGGAGGTCTGCGTCACCATTGACGGAGAGGACGCGAAAGATCTGGACGACGCGGTTTCTCTCCGTCGTGAGGGAGAGCATTATATTCTAAGCGTCCATATTGCGGATGTGGCCAATTACGTCCAGGAGAACAGCGCTCTGGACTGGGAAGCCCGGGAGCGGGGCACAAGCGTCTATCTGGCAGACCGGGTGCTGCCCATGCTGCCCCGGACTCTTTCCAACGGGCTCTGCTCGCTGAACGCGGGAGAGGACAGGCTGGCCTTAAGCTGTATCATGACCCTGGATGAGAAAGGAAAGATCATCGGCCATACTATCGCGGAGACGGTGATCAGAGTGTCCCGGCGGCTGAGCTATACAGGAGTGCAGAAGGTGCTGGACGGCGACCCGGAGGAGCAGGCCCTGTATCCGGAACTGGTGCCTATTCTTCTTGAGATGGAAAAGGTATCTGCCCTTCTCAGAAAAAGACGGAGAAAACGGGGTTCCATTGACTTTGATTTCCCGGAGACGAAAGTTGTGCTGGATGAGAAGGGACATGCGGTGGATATCCGGCCCTATGAGAGGAACGCGGCCACGCGGCTGATAGAGGATTTCATGCTGGCGGCCAACGAGACAGTGGCGGAGGATTACTACTGGCAGGCGCAGCCCTTCGTATACCGTGTCCATGAAAAGCCGGATGCGGACCGGATGCAGAAGCTCGGTATCTTTATCCGGAATTTCGGCTATCGTCTCCGCACAGCCGGGGACGAGGTTCATCCCGGTGAGATTCAGAAGCTTCTGGACAGGATCGCGGGTACGCCGGAGGAAGCCATGCTCAGCCGGCTGACTCTGCGTTCGATGAAGCGGGCCCAGTATGCCACGGACTGCACCGGCCATTTCGGTCTGGCAGCGTCCTATTACTGTCATTTCACCTCTCCGATCCGGCGTTATCCGGATCTGCAGATACACCGGATCATCAAGGAAAACCTCAGAGGCCGCCTGAACGCGGAGCGCATGGAGCATTATGAAAGTATTCTGCCGGAGGTGGCAAAGCATTCCAGCGAAATGGAACGGCGCGCGGATGAAGCAGAGCGGGAGACCGTCAAGCTGAAGAAAGTGGAATATATGGAACAGCATACCGGTTTTGAGTATGACGGAGTGATTTCCGGAATCACGGCTTACGGAATGTACGTGGAGCTTGAAAATACGGTGGAAGGCCTGGTTCATATCAATTCACTGAAGGATGATTTTTATGAATATGACGAAGCGGCAAATGAACTGCGGGGAGCCCATACAGGCTGTGCCTACCGCCTCGGAGAAAAGGTGCGTGTCCGGGTGAAAGGGACAGACCGTCTCTGCCGGACGATAGACTTCGAACTGCTGTGAACGTCTGCCGGCAGTTTGCCGTAGAGAAGTGAAGGATTCCGGGACTGTTCTTTCCCGGGAATATAAAGGAGTTAAAAATATGGGGAAGGATAACTTCAAACTGATTGCCAATAATAAAAAGGCATATCATGATTATTTTATTGACGCCACCTACGAAGCCGGGATTTCCCTGGCAGGAACGGAAGTGAAATCGGTCCGCATGGGGAAGTGCAGCATCAAGGAGGCCTTTATCAAGGTGGAAAAAAATGAAGAGGTGTATGTCTACGGCATGCACATCAGCCCCTACGAGAAAGGGAATATCTTCAACAAAGATCCTCTCCGGCCCAGGAAGCTTCTGCTTCACAAGTACGAAATCCGGAAAATCGCAGGCAAGACTGCGGAAAAGGGCTGTACGCTGGTGCCTTTGCGTGTCTATCTGAAGGGCAGCCTGGTCAAGGTGGAGGTCGGCCTGGCGCGGGGTAAAAAGCTCTATGACAAGCGTCAGGATATTGCGAAGAAGGATCAGCGCCGTGAGGCTGAGAAAGAGTTTAAGGTAAAAAATCTGTGACAGATAAGAAAGACTGCCGGATATTTGTGTTTTCGCGGGGGCCGGCCTGTATGCAGGCTGTGCGGGAACATGGGAGCCGGCAGTTTTTTGTTCCTGTGTGGCCGCCGGAGAAACAGATGAATGTTAGAAAATGTTATATAATCTGACATAAGATGTTATAATTGTGATAAAAAGTGTTAAAAAAAGAAAAAATCAGCTTGATTTCCTGCGAAAATGTATTAAAATAAAAAGAGAGTGTACCGGGAGACGCTTCCGGGGACAACGCGATATTTCCCATCGTCAGATTCCAGGCAATCTGATGACAGAGCCGCCTGACAGCGGCGGGGTGAAAGAAGAAAAAAGGAGAGGAAATCATGATTATCACACAGAAAAAGCCCATCGAAGAACTGATGGCAATGATCGGCGACGCGCAGAAGATCGCGATTCTGGGCTGCGGAAGCTGTGCTACGGCCTGTGCGACCGGCGGTGAGAAAGAGGTTGCGGAGCTGAAGGCGTATCTGGAATCTCAGGGTAAGACCGTGGTGGCTACCGGAATGGCAGATTACTGCTGTATGAACATGGGCGTGAAGACAGCGATGAAGAAGCTGAATGCGGCAGGACCCGACGCGGTTGTCTGTATGTCCTGCGGAGACGGCGTTCAGGTGGCGGCAAACCACAGCCCGGCTCCGGTCTACCCGTCCAATAATACCATGTTCCTGGGCGAGGCAGTCCGCTTCGGTCTCTTTGAGGAAGCCTGTCATCTCTGCGGCGACTGCGTGCTGGGAACCACCGGCGGGATCTGTCCGATTTCCCGCTGCGCGAAATCGCTGGTGAACGGCCCCTGCGGCGGACAGAAGAACGGAAAATGTGAGGTCAATCCGGAAAATGACTGTGCTTGGATTATGATTTATAAGCGGCTGGAATCCTTGGGCCAGCTTGACAAGCTGACGAAGAGAAGACAGGATAAAGGATATGAGAAGGTTGCATATCCCAGAACAATTAATATCAGGGGGAACAAGTAATGGGCATGTTGGAAAAAGCGCTGGAAAGCGGAAAATTTGGTGTAACCGTTGAAATGGCTCCCCCGAAGGGATACGATTTTACCGAGCAGATGGAGGCAGCCGAGCTTCTGAAAGGAAAGGTGCATGGCGTCAATGTGACGGATATGCAGTCCGCCTGCCTGAAGGCGTCCTCTCTGGGCCTGTGCATCAAGCTGAAACAGGCAGGTCTGGACCCGATCATTCAGGTGACCGGACGTGACCGGAGCCGTATGGGAATCATGGGGGATATGTTCTCCGCGGCGGCCTTCGGCATCGACACAATGCTGGCCCTGACCGGAGATCATCCGACTGTAGGCGACTGTAAGCAGTCCAAGCCGGTCTATGATCTGGATTCGGTGGGAATCCTTCATATGCTGACGGCCATGGAAGCGACGGACAGAGACTGCGGCGGCAATGAGATTGAAGGCGGAGCTCCTGTGTTTTACAAGGGAGCCGTAGTGACGCCGGTTTATGATCCGCTTCCTCTGCAGATCAATAAGCTGCGCCAGAAGGTAGAGGCAGGCGCGCAGTACATTCAGACTCAGGGAATCTTCGATATCGAGAGCCTGAAGCGCTTTATGGATGAGGTGGACAAGGCCAATATCCATACCCATATCATGGCCGGAATCATTCCGCTGAAGGCAGCCGGAATGGCCAGATATATGAATGAGAATGTTCCCGGAATCGCGGTTCCGCAGGATATGATTGATCGTCTGGCGGCAGCGGCGGCTGAAGGCAAGGAGAAGGGCGTCAAGGGTCTTCCCACACAGCTTGGCATTGAGATGGCGGCTGAGATGATCGCGAAGATCAAAGAAGAGGGAATCTGCGACGGCGTACATATCATGGCGATTGGCGCCGAGAAGAATGTGCCGAAGATTCTGGAGAAAGCAGGACTTACCATCGAGTAAGACAGAATCGGAAGAGGGAAAAAGGAAATAAAGGTAAGACAGGAACGGACAGATCTTTCCGAAGGGAAGGGGCTGTCCGCTTTTGGCGCGGCAGGGCTTGACATTCATCCGATTATATAATACTATATCCAGGCTGCGCGCAAAACCGGGCAAGCGGAAATGTTCTTCGAAGCCGTATGAAAGGGCCCTGCCGCGCAAAAGAGAGGATGGCCTCGTTAACGGAGGGCAGAGTGGGAGAAGAGAAGAATATGAATGAAAATCAGGCTTTACTAATAGAACTGTTTTGGGAAGGAGGCAGGAAGGGCTATGAGTAAGCGGAACGGCTTTTTTAAATTTGTGGTTCCGTCTGTTCTGGCCTTCGCGCTTTCCGGCGTCTATACGATTGTAGACGGATTTTTCATAGGGAACAGCCTGGGAGACGCCGGCCTGGCTTCTATCACGCTGGGGTATCCGATATCAGCCTTTGTACAGGCGGCGGGAACGGGAATCGGCCTGTCCGGCGCTATCCGGTTTACCATACTGCGGGGACAGCAGAAGGAGGAAGATGCGAAACGATGCCTGGGGAGTACTGTGCTGCTGTTTGCTCTGGCCAGCATGCTGCTGACCGGCCTGGCGCTTCTGTTCCTTTCTCCCCTGCTTCGGATTCTGGGAGCGGAGGGCGAGGTCCTGGGAATGACAGCAGAGTATGTACGGATCATTGCGCTGGGAGCCGTGTTTCAGATATTTTCGACGGGACTGGTGCCTTTTATCCGGAATCTGGGCGGAGCGTCCTTTGCCATGTTTTCCATGGGAGCAGGCTTTCTCACCAATATCATACTGGATTATCTGCTCGTATGGGTATATCCATGGGGGATGGCAGGGGCTGCGCTGGCGACGATCCTCGGGCAGGCAGTCACCATGCTGGCTGCGGCCGCTTTTCTGGTGAACAAAAGGCCGGGATTTTCCATTCCGGCCCTGAGAGAGCTGCCTGCATTCTTCGGGCGGATTTTAAAGGTCTCCGCCGCACCTTTTGGACTGATTTTTTCGCCGCAGATCACAGCGGTTTTCATGAACCGCTTTCTGATGCTCTACGGCGGAGACCGGGCGGTCGCAGTATACGGATGCATCAGCTATATTACAGCCATCGTCTATCTGCTGCTGCAGGGGGTGGGCGACGGCAGCCAGCCTCTTATCAGCCGGTATTTCAGTGAGAACCGATTTCCGGTCATGAAGCAGATGCGGAAGCTGGCCTATCTGTCCAGCGGAGCGATTGCCGCTGCCTGTATGGCCGGCCTGTTTCTGACAAGAGGCTTTGTGGGAGTCGTTTTCGGCGCGTCTGAGACGACCAATCTGGAGGTCGCCCTGTATCTGCCGCTGTTTCTGCTGACTCTGCTTCCTCTTGCCTATGTGAGAATCACAACGGCTTTTCTGTATGCCACAGAAAAGAGCGCACTGTCTTATCTGCTCGTATATGCGGAGCCGGTTCTGATTTTCATACTGCTTCTGATTCTGCCGCGGATACCGGCCTTTGGCTTTGTGGGTGTCTGGCTGTCTGTTCCGGCGGCACAGCTGCTTACCTGGTGCGTGGCAGTCTTTGTGAAGCATCGGGTGGATGCGGCGTATCGTCCGGCAGAGGCGCACGGGACGAAGATGTGTGCAGAGTGATTTTCACACAGTGACAGACATCTTTTTGAAGTTCAAATTCCAGCTGGCCCTGATGGGCTTCGATAATCTGTTTGACAATGCGGAGTCCCATAACGTGGGGAGAAGCCGCGTTCTGTCCCTTATCTGAGGAAGATAAGGGATTTTTTTCTGTGGAAGGCTTTCGGGAAGCCGGGCGGTACAGGGTCTTGATCACGGACACTGGAATTCCGCGTCCGGTATCGGAAAAGCGCAGCAGAACCAGGTCCTTCTTCAGGGAAGCGTCAATCCGGATCAGGCAGCCCTCCGGATTGTGCCGGATGCTGTTGCCGGTCAGGTTCCGAAAAGCGCGGGAAAGGAGATCGGCGTCGCCCATGACTGTCACCCCTTCCATTTCCGGAGAGATGTTTATATCCAGCTGACAGTTATCCGGAAGCTCGTTATTCATATGCCAGGCGGCCAGGCTGCGGATCAGGGCGGCGGGAGAGCAGGGAGCCAGACGCAGAGGATAGGAGTCATATTCCAGCTTTGAGGTCAGGTTCAGATCTGAGATAAGATTCCGGATCTGAAGACTGTTCTCACGGATAGAAGCGGCCTCTTTCTTTTCATCCTCTCCCAGAGACGGATTTTTCTCCAGACTGTCCGCATGGCCCATGATCAGGGAAAGAGGAGTGCGGATGTCGTGGGAGACGCCGGAGATCCATTCGGTCCGAGCGTTGTCCCGCTTCTCCAGGGCCAGCTTCTGGCGGAACAGCAGAATAGAAGCGTCGTTCAGCTTCCTGGCCAGAGTGGCGGTCGTGCCGTGCTCCGGCAGGTTCAGAGGCTTCATGTGATGCAGATTCTCGATGCCTCCCGCCACGGCTTTCAGGGATTTATAGAGACGGACGCCGAAAAAAAGGGAGAGAAAAAATACCATCAGCAGGTTGCAGAGGATATAGGCTCCCAGATAAGAGGGCAGGGCGTTCAGCGTGCTCATACTGAACTCCAGGTCGTATTTGGCGATAGAACTTTTTTCTTCCGCGACTACAAAAAGCCCGTCGGAATGTTCCCAGACCTTCACCGGGTAATCTTTCAGATACCAGCGGGTCATAGAGGCGATGTCCGTGAGAGAATAGGAGAGCGGAATTTCCTCCGGCAGGTTCCGGCTCCAGACCACTTGTCCCTGCTGGTTGATCAGCATGGCAAAGGCATAGCTGTCGTCTATTTTCCGGGCGGCGTCTTCTGACAGTGTATAACCGTCCTCACCCAGAGTCAGAGAATCGGCCAGACGCTCCGTACGCCAGTTGTAATAGTAAGGATCAGCTTTATGCATTTTTTCCCGTACGACATAGACGAAAAAGAAAATGATATTGACTGCGAGCACCAGACATACGGTCAAGACAGCCATGATAATATAGCGGCGGCAGATTTTCAGCAGATCCTTCATGAGCGTCCCTCCTGTTCCAGGCGGTATCCGATGCCCCGGGCTGTGAGAAGCCATCTGGGGTGGGAGGGATCTTCCTCAATCTTTTCCCGCAGACGCCGGATATGCACCATCAGGGTATTTTCGTAGGTATAGTATCCGTCGCCCCAGACCGCGTCGCAGAGAGCGTCGAAGGTGACGATTTTTCCCCGGTTTTCATAGAGCTTTCGGAGAATCAGGAGCTCCTTGGCAGTCAGGGAGACTTCACCGTCCGGGCTGCTTACCGTACCCCGGTCAAAGCGGACGGTACGGTTTCCAAGCGTCAGGCCGGAATCAGAGCTCTTTGCCGCAGAGCCGGAGAGATAGGTTCTGCGGATGATGGCCGCCAGCCGGAGCGTCAGCTCTTTTGGCAGAAAGGGTTTTGTCAGATAATCGTCTGCGCCCAGTCCGAGTCCGAGAAGGCGGTCATTATCCTGGTCCCGCGCAGACAGGAACAGGATGGGAATGTCTGTATGCGTGCGGAACTCCTGAAACAGGGCGAAGCCGTCTCCATCAGGGAGCATTACGTCCAAAATGATCAGGTCCGGCATTTCGGCCTCAAAGGCTTTTCTGGCCTCCACGCAGCTTCCGGCTGTACAAAGACGCTGGTAGCCTTCCTTTTTCAAAATGGAGACAAGCATGTCCAGAAGCTGTATATTATCATCTACGATCAGAATTTTGCATTCATAAATATGGTTCATGATGGATTACCTCCCTGCTCTAAAGTATAGTCCAAATCCGTCCGGATTTCATTCGTTTTCGGATAAAATTAAGGTAAACGTAAGGAAAGGTTTTTTCGTTCCTGTGTACGCGGGGAGCAGCAGTGCTTTTCTGGAGCGTCCGAACGGTCCATGAAAAGTAACAGGTGAATTCTTTCCCTGAATCTGTTATAATGGAGAAAATGCTTGCAGAAAGGAAAGACAGTATGATGGAGTACCAGATTACAGGCTATCAGCCTGAAAAATTATTTCATTTTTTTGAGGAGATCAGCGCGATTCCGAGAGGCTCAGGCAACGAGAAGGGAATCAGCGATTATCTTGTGGCTTTTGCAAAGGAGAGAGGCCTCTGGGTGCGTCAGGATGAGGCGTGGAATGTGATTATCAAAAAGGCCGGAAGCCCGGGAGCAGAGGATCGGGAGCCTGTGATGCTGCAGGGGCATCTTGATATGGTGTGTGAGAAGCTGGCTGGCGTGGAGCATGATTTTACAAAGGACGGGCTGAAGCTGGTCGTGAAGGATGGCGTGCTTACTGCGAATGGAACGACGCTGGGAGCTGATAACGGCGTAGCTGTGGCTCTGATGCTGATGGTCCTGGACGATGAGGAGCTTATCCATCCTCCGGTGGAGTGTGTCTTTACCACAGAAGAAGAGGTAGGATTAAACGGGGCTGTGGCTCTGGACAAGTCTCTGATCAAGGCCCGCACGATGATCAATATGGACTCCGAAGAGGAAGGCATCGGAACGGTAAGCTGCGCGGGCGGCCTGCGGATTGAGTGTACAAGGCCGGTAAAAAGAGAAGCGGCAGAGGGAACGCTGATTCAGCTCGGGATTACCGGACTGAAGGGCGGACACTCCGGCATGGATATCGATAAGGAGCGGCAGAATGCGAACCGCCTTATGGCAAGAGTGATCTGGCAGCTGATGAAGAACACAGACGGAAAGCTGGTGGATTTCACAGGCGGAAATAAGGACAACGCCATTCCGAGAGAGTGCCGCGCCTCCATGATTTACGCAAATCCGGAAGAGGCAGGAAAGGCAGAGGAGCTGGCGCGCGCGCTGGCAGATACGCTGGCAGCAGAGATTACTCCTTATGAGGAGAATTTCGTGTGCAAGGTAGAAAAAGAAGAGGGAAAGAGCGCTGCAGCCATCCCGGCTGAAGACGCCAGGGCTTACGTGACCGCCATGTATCTGGCTCCCAATGGCGTTCAGAGCCGCAACATGCACATGGATGGCTTTGTAGTTACATCTGTCAATATGGGCGTGGTACGGGCGGAAGAGGAGCGTCTGGCGATTACCTTCTCCCCGCGTTCCTCCGTGGCTTCCCTTCAGGAGGAGATGAAAGCGCGTCTGGGACTTCTGGCGGAGACCTTCGGTTTTGCCTGCTCTTACAGCGGAGAGTATCCGGGCTGGAGTTACAAAGAGGATTCCAGAATACGGGAAGTATTCAAGGAGAGTTATAAGGAACTGTTCGGCGAAGAAATGAAGATGGAAGCGATTCATGCCGGACTGGAATGCGGACTTTTCTCCGACGCCCTGCCCGGACTGGACGCGATCGCAGTGGGACCGACGCTGAATCATGTCCATACGCCGGAAGAGAACCTTCCGCTTGATTCTTTTGAGAGATTTTATAAGCTGCTGAAGGATGTGCTGAGAAGACTGGCAGAGTAATTCCTGCATTTTGCAGTTCACAGATTTTTTCACAGAGTGGAAGGGCGGTGTATCAGAGACGTATTGTTTCGGTACGCCGCCTTAGCTCAGTCATGCAGATAAAAAAGGATGCCCATGTTCTGGAACTGTGAATGGTTCCTGGTTTTGGGGCATCCTTTTTCTATTTACGGTACCGGTAAAGTATCTTTCCGTTTTCCTTTTCTTCTGTAATGAGCTTTTGCTTCACCATATAGGGAAGAATGGAATTCAGAAAAGCTTTTGGATCTGTCACTGTAATCTGTTCGCTGGTGAAGGGGAGCTTTGCGGTCAGATTTTTTACCGCAGGCTCCAGTTCGGCGCGGGACAGGGGACCTTTTTTACGCAGGGTCTTCCGGATCTTAGACACTCCTTTGGAGGAGAGCAGATTGGACAAATCCTGATTCTGCCGCATGGACCGCCACAGTCCCCATCCGTAGATGAGAGCTGTGGCTGCCGCGAACAGAAGAACATACGGGATATAATGAAGTATCAGTTCCATTTTTCTCCTTTCCATCGGATTAGATGGTTATCTCGAAGAATCTCCAGAAATTTGATAAGCCTGGAGAGTGATTTTTCCATGTTCGGAAATCTGGCATTCAGTTCTTTGGAAATCTGATGCACGTCTTTGCTGTCATCGATGGACAGCCAGACAAAGCTGCCGTAGTCATCCAGCCTGATATCACTGACTCTGGGCCGGTGGAAAAATTTCTGCGCGATGCGGTGGTAGAAGCCTTTCCATTCGATGAAAAGGGTCACAGTTCCGTCATCGCCTGTCTGATATTCGATTTCCGGGTTTTTTACCGGTATAAAATCCAGATAATTTCCCTGGTTCTTCGCTTTCATTTTTATTTATCCTTTTTCATACACTGCCGGAACAGTATGAGCAGAAGCCCTATGAAGATGACAAGACTGAGAATCTGCGGCAGAGAGAAGTCAAGGGCGATGTTTACTTCGAAAACAGTCAGAACCGCCAGCAGGATACCTACGATTCCTTCTCCCGCGATCAGGCCGGAAGTAAAGAGAACGCCCCGGTCTGTGCGCTCCTTCTTTTCTTTATCTGTGCCCTTGATACGCTCCACGATAAAGCGGACAGCGCCGCCGGCCATAATGCCTGCGCTTAAGCTGAAGGGAAGATACATTCCTACTGCGAAGGGCATCACCGGAACCTTCAGGATTTCTACTGCGATGGCGATAAATACGCCGGTCAGAATCAGTCCCCACGGAAGCTCCGCGTTCATAATGCCTTCTACCAGCATCTTCATCATTGTAGCCTGGGCCGCCGGAAGGTCCTCGGTTCCGTATCCCCATGCTTCATTCAGAAGATAAAGAACAAAGCCTACGGAGAGAGCGGATACCACGACTCCGAGAAGCTCGCCGATCTGCTGTTTAATCGGGGTAGCGCCTACGATAAAGCCGGATTTCAAATCCTGAGAAGTGTCTCCGGCGATAGCAGCTACGATACAGATGATGCCTCCGATGGCTACTGCTCCCACCATACCTGTGGTTCCGACAGTGCCGGTAGCCTTCAGCACCAGTGTGGCGATGATAAGCGTAGCGATAGCCATACCGGATACCGGGTTATTGGAGGAGCCGATGAGTCCTACCATACGGGAGGAGACAGAGGCAAAGAAGAAGCCGAAAATTACAACGATCAGCGCTCCGATGGGGCTCACCGGGAAGGTGGGAATAATCCAGATCAGGATTGCGATTACCACAATGGTTCCAAGCAGAAGCGGCATCGGCAGATCCCGCTCCGTACGGAGAGAACTGTTGGAATGCTTCCTGGACATGCTGGCCATTGCCTGTTTAAAGGTGCGGATAATCAGCGGGAAAGTCTTGATCAGGCTGATCATTCCACCGGCCGCCACGGCTCCGGCGCCGATGTACTTAATATAGCTGCCCCACAGATCGCCGGGTGCCAGCGAAGAGATGGGCTTGGTTCCCGGGAAGATGACAGCGTCTCCGCCGAACAGCGCGATCAGCGGCATCAGCACAAACCAGCTTAAAGTACCGCCGGCAAACATGTAGCTGGCGATCTTGGGTCCGCAGATGAAACCTACTCCCGCCAGGGACGGCAGCACCTGAATTCCGATCTGGGAACCGGCGTAGCTTTTGAACGCATAGCCGATTTCGCTGGGGAACAGTTTCAGTCCGTCAGCCACGAGCTTGTAAAAAGCGGCAAGTCCCAGGCCCTTAAATACGGTTCCGGCCTTTGAGCCGCCTTCTTCTCCGGCCAGCAGAACTTCAGCGCAGGCGGTTCCTTCCGGGAAGGGGAGAGTTCCGTGCTCTTCCACAATCAGCGCCTGACGGAGCGGAACCATGAAACATACGCCGAGAACGCCTCCGAATAAGGCGATAAGGAAAATCGTGAGAATGCTCGGAAACTCGATTTTTCCTTCCTCAGCCCATAAGAACAGTGCAGGAAGCGTAAAAATAGCTCCTGCTGCGAGTGATTCACCGGCTGAGCCGATGGTCTGGACCATGTTGTTCTCAAGAATGGAATCCCTGCGGAGAATCACACGGATGATACCCATAGAGATAACGGCCGCCGGAATGGAAGCGGAGACTGTCATGCCGACAATCAGTCCCAGATAAGCATTCGCAGCGCCGAATACAACCGCAAGAATCAGACCTATGAGAACAGAGGTCACCGTAAATTCCGGTACGATTTTGTCTGCCGGGATATACGGTTTGAAATTTGAATTCTTGTCCATAAAATTTTTCCTTTCTTTTATTTTTTCCGAAAATTTTTGACACGGCAAAGGAAATTATATCATTTTTGGAAAGCAAAAGGAAGAAGAAAATGAAGAAATATGTGAAAAAACAGCAGATCCCGGCGCGGTCTGGGACGGGGAGAAGCAGGGGCTGGACTTTGCAGGAAGATTGTGCTAAGATAAGACGCGAATCTTGGATAACGAAAGCATCTGCTTCCTGGCAGGCGGATGCTGTATTTATGAAGGAGGATTTTATGAATCAGAAGTCAACCGGACTTAGTCCGGCACAGTTCATTTTTCGAATTTTTCAGGGGGCGCTGATTGGCCTGGGCGCTGTGCTTCCCGGAATCTCCGGCGGAGTGCTGGGCGTAATCTTCGGTGTCTATAAGCCGATTATGGAGCTGATCTCCCATCCCTTTGCCAATTTTAAAACCCATGTTCCGAAGCTGATCCCTGTTTTTATCGGAGGTATCATCGGTTTCCTGGGAATTGCCAATCTGCTGGCTTTCTTTCTGGAAAAATATCCGGACCCGTCCGTATGCCTGTTTATCGGCCTGATTGCGGGTATGCTGCCTTCTCTGTTTCGTGAGGCAGGAGAGCAGGGAAGAAGCAAGGGGTCTTTTATCTCTCTGATTGTGTGCATGATTGTGATTTTTGTAATTCTGAATGCGCTGAACGTGGCCTCTGTAACCATTGAGCCGAATTTTTTCTGGTATCTGTTCTGTGGTTTCTGCCTTGCCTTAAGTGTCATTGCTCCGGGCATGAGCTTTTCCACGCTGCTGATGCCGCTGGGCCTTTACACCCCGTTTATCGATGGGATCGGCCATCTGGATTTCTCTGTTCTGATTCCCGGCGGAATCGGAGCGCTGCTTACTGTGATTATTCTGGCCAAGGCAATCAACGCGCTGTTCACACATCACTATTCCCTGGCTTTCCATGGAATCATCGGCATCGTAATCGCGGCTACGGTTATGATCGTTCCGTTTTCCAGCTTTGCGGCTTCTGCGCAGCAGGCTCTGATTAACGTGGTCTGCCTGGCGGTGGGTGTTGTATTTGCGCTTCTGCTTGATAAGTTCAACAGCCGCGTAGAGGTGCCGGAGGCTTAGCTCTGATGTGCCAGGGATGTATCGTCGTTTGTACGCCGGCGCCTGGAAAATCCGGTTGACAAATCCGGAAAAAGCATTATGATAGGAAACAGTAACACTTGATAGATGTCTTCCTTTGCTGGAAGAAATGCCCAATGGGCAGAGTATTTCAGCGAAGGAGGGCATTTTTATGCGCTCGAAAGATTTAAGGTAAACGTAAGGCTGGCTTCATGGGCCTGTAAGCCGGGGACGCTATACTTCTCTTATCAAAACGAGGAGGAGCCGGACATGAAATATATTGTGGAAACAAAAGGCTTATGCAAGAGCTATGGAAATAAGCAGGTGGTAAGGAATGTGGATCTGAAGGTCCCGAAAGGCTGTGTTTATGGGTTTATGGGACCGAACGGGGCAGGAAAGAGCACGACCTTAAAGATGCTGCTGGGATTGATCAAGGCCAGCAGCGGAAAGGCGGAGATTGCCGGAAAGGAAATGAACCAGAAAAACCGCCTGGAGATCCTGCGGGAGACAGGGTCCCTGATCGAATCGCCGTCCTATTACGGACACCTGACCGGACGGGAAAACCTGGAGATTGTACGGACGCTGAAAAACGCGCCGGAAAAGGAAGTGGATCAGGTTCTGAAGCTGGTGCGGATAGAACGGCAGCAGAACAAAAAGGCCCGGGAGTATTCCCTGGGTATGAAGCAGAGGCTGGGACTGGCGGCCGCCCTGATAGGAAGGCCGGAGCTTCTGATCCTGGACGAACCCACAAACGGCCTGGATCCGGCGGGAATCCAGGAGATCCGGGAGCTGATCTGTGAACTGCCGAAACGCATGGGGATCACGGTCCTGGTTTCCAGCCATCTCCTGAGCGAGATGGATCAGATGGCGGACTATGTGGGAATCATCAATCACGGCCAGCTGATTTTTCAGGATAAGCTGGACGCCCTCCATGAGCACAGCAAGAGCAAGCTGCTTTTGCGGGTCATGAACCGGACGGTAACTCTTAAAATACTGGAAAACAATGGAGTAGAAGGCAGGGTGACAGAGGAAGGCATTCTGATTCCCGGCTTTTCCGATGACCGGACGGCGGCCCTGGTATCTGCGCTGGCAGAGGGAGGGGCTGGCCTCTACCGGATAGAAGAGCGTCAGAAGAGTCTGGAGGACATCTTCCTGAGTCTGACGGGAAGGAGGGAGAGCCTGTGATGCTGCGGGAATGGAAAACGGAGTGGATGAAGCTGCGCCGCAGGAAAGTGGGTATGCTGCTTCTGGCATTTCTTGGATTTACAGGGCTCTGGTGCGCCTGGGTACTTTCCGACGCGGATCCGGAAGACCTGATAGACGGATACCGCTGGGTCTTTGCCAATCTGTCCATGATCAACACGATTCTGCTGCCGACCATGATTGCCATGATGGCGAGCCGGATCTGTGATATGGAAATCAAGGGAAACACGCTGAAGCTGATCTGTACGATGGAAAAGAAGGGGCGGCTTTTTGACATGAAGGTTCTGACAGGCGGCCTGTATCTGGTTCTTTATGTGGCGGCAGAGCTGGCGCTTCTGTATCTGGGCGGTCTGGCCTATGGCTTCGGCAATCCGATACAGCTCCGCCATGTCCTGTATTTTGCGATTCAGAATGTGCCGGTGAGTCTGGTGCTCTATCTGCTTCAGATGATGCTGTCCTTCTGGTTTGAGAATCAGATTATTCCGCTGGCGGCTGGAATCTTTGGTTCCTTTATCGGGCTTTTTTCCTGGTTCTTTTCTGATACAAACCTTTTCCGGTGGATTTTTGTGTGGGGCCATTATTCGCTTCTGCATTTTATCGGAAATACCTGGGATGAGGAGACCAGAATCGTAACCTACTACAATGTGGAACCGAACTGGGCGGCCCTGTGTCTGGTTCTGGCCGTTTTGATCGGAGGATACCTGGTCAGCAAATATCTGTTTGTGAGAAAGGAGATCTGAAGCCATGCTTTTTGCCTGTGTAAGGACGGAACAGAAGAAACTGCGCCATTCTCATCTCTGGGTGGCTTTTCTGGTAATTCCCCTGCTTCCCACGGTGATGGGGGCGGCCAACTATATGAACAATCTGGGACTGCTGAAATCGGAATGGTATTCCCTGTGGACTCAGCATTCCCTGTTTTACGCCAATTTCTTTTATGCGCCGCTGATCGCGCTTTACTGTTCCTATATCTGGAGAGTGGAACATTTAAACTATAACTGGAACCATCTGATGACGATGCCGGTCTCTGCGGCGGACGTCTTTTTGTCCAAACTGCTTCTGGCTGTCCGCTGTACGGTATTTCTGCAGATCTGGATGTGGGTGCTCTTTCTCATAGCGGGTAAGGCGGTGGGCCTGCCTGGTATGCCGGACCTGCAGATTCTGGTATGGCTTCTGCGGGGAAGCCTTGGGGCTCTGGCAATCACGTCACTGCAGCTTTTGCTTTCCATGATAATTCGGAGCTTTGCAGTGCCCATCGCGCTGGCGCTTCTGGGAAGCGTGGCAGGACTTCTGGCCAGTAACGGCGGCCTGGGACTGTTCTGGCCCTATTCGCTGATGCTGATGGGCATGAATGCCAACAAGACCGAGGATATGGTGTCCAGCTCTCTGGGGTTTGGTATCAGTACGCTGGTGTTCTTTGTGGTGTTTACCGGAGTGGGGATATTATGGCTGAGGAAGCGGGATGTGCATGCGTAGCCGGCTTTTGGATTCCCTTCGGAACTCGCTTGCGCTCCTGTCAAGCGTAACGGCACTAAGGCTTCCCGGGCCAAAAAGCGGCCCGGGAAGCCAAGTGCCGACGCTCTCCAAGGGTTCCTCAGGGAATCCAAAAGCCGGGGCCGGATGAAGGCGGAAGGCTGCGGATGAAAAAGGAAGGAATTCCTTGTGAAAAACCGCTTGCAAAACGGCTGCATCGGCGGTATACTATTACTCACAGATGCCCGCAGGGCAGTATACCAGGGCTTGTACTGGTTTCGACGGGGGTCTCGCAGCTGGTGAAGCTATCCGCAGGCGATGCGTCAAATCGCAAACCTAAATATAAACGCTGAAGATAATTTAGCATACGCTGCCTAATGGCAGCTGTCGGCCTTAGGGCACCTGCACCTTAAGAGTCCGGCATCGACGATGCAGGAAACGACATGCGTTAAGCTTTGCGCGCATGGGCGTATGATGAAGCTACTGAAGCTGTCAGGGTGTCCGTTCCCGGGCAGCGGAGGGAATGTCAAATAACTGACTATGATAGTAGAAGAACAGGGAACAGGCTTTCGGACAGGGGTTCGATTCCCCTCAGGTCCATAAACCGCAGAGAAGAAATTCACTGCGGTTTTTTTCTTAAATGTATGAGAGATGCTTTTAGGGATAAGGAAAGACCTTGGTTAGCGGGGAACGAGTACCTTTGTTGGCTGAGGGTGAGGAATAAGCAATGAAAATTACTTATATTGCACACAGCGGTTTTCTGGCAGAACTGGACCATATTATTCTGCTGTTTGACTATTATCAGGGGGAGATTCCGAGACTCCCGGAAGGTAAGATGCTTTATGTCTTTGCAAGCCACCGCCATCCGGATCATTTTAATCCGGAAGTTTTTCGGCTGGCAGAAGGAAGGGAAGATGTTTTTTATATCCTGTCCCATGATATATGGAAGAGCAGGGTACCGGAAAGTCTGCAGGATCAGACGGTGCACCTGAAGGCGGGAGAGGAGTGGAAGCAGGGTGAAATCACTGTGCAGACGCTCCGTTCCACAGACGAGGGGGTGGCGTTTCTGGTACAGGCGGATGGATGTATGCTGTATCATGCAGGAGATCTGAATGACTGGCGCTGGGACGGGGAGCCGGATGACTGGAACAGGGCCATGGCGGAGAAATTCCGCAGGTATATCGAGCCGCTTAGAGGGCGGCGTATGGATGCGGCTTTTATTCCTCTTGACCCGAGACAGGAAGCGAATTATGCCCTTGGACTGGATTATTTTCTGCTGCTTGCGGATTATGGAGAAGCCAAAAGCGGAGCAGAGAAAATCTATCCGATGCATTGCTGGGATGATTACGGGATTATTGGGCGCTGGCTTGTGGAGCATCCGGACAGCCCGGCCCGGAATCGGATCGTGAAAATCAGCAGGCGTGGGGAGACGTTTATACAGTAGGAGGATACCTATGGATTTTGCGGAATATTTTCCGATATGGAATAAGCTGACGCCGGAAGAGCGGGAACTGCTTTTGGGCAGCGTGGTGTTAAGGCAGGTGAAAAAGGGAACGCTGCTCCATGGCGGCGCGGAAGACTGTCAGGGACTTTTTTTGGTGGCCTCCGGCCAGCTGCGGGCCTATATTGTGTCTGAGGAAGGGCGGGAGATTACGATTTACCGTCTGTTTGAGCGGGATCTCTGCCTGCTTTCTGCTTCTTGTGTCATGCAGAATATCCAGTTTGAGGTTACGATAGAGGCGGAAAAGGATTCCAGTCTGTTTGTGGTTCCGGCCAGAATCTATAAAGCGCTTCAGGAACAGTCGGCGGTCGTGGCGAACTATACGAGCCAGCTGATGGCGGGCCGTTTTTCCGAAGTGATGTGGCTGCTGGAGCAGATTATGTGGAAGAGCTTTGACAGGCGACTGGCGGAATTTCTGCTGAATGAGACCCTGCTGGAAGAAAGCAGCTCTCTTAAAATCACCCATGAGGCCATCGGAAACCATCTTGGCACGGCCCGGGAGGTAGTGACGAGGATGCTGCGTTATTTTCAGAGTGAACAGATGGTAAAGCTGTCGCGGGGAGTCGTGGAAGTGACGGACGCTGTCCGCCTGCGGAAGCTGTGCGGAGAATAGAACGCAGATAAGCCGTGGATAGTGAAACGAAAAATTTCTTGTGCGAGAAGAAAGTGCGGCGTGCGGAGAAAAAGAGAATTGAGAAAAAGAGAATCCCGGGAAGAGGACGAAAGTCCGCTTTCCGGGATTTTACAGTTTGTGATTTAGGGTTCTTTTCCGCAGGGCAGCGCCTGATCTGCGGCAGCCTGCTCCAGCTTTACAGTCTGGTACAGGCGGTAGCCGCCTGAGAAATTCCGGCAGTCAAAGCCGTGCTGCATGAGAATCCGGCAGGCGATATAGCTGCGCAGTCCGCTCTGGCAGATGACATAGACCGGTTTTCCCGTCTCCAGCTCTCCCAGACGTTCCCGGAGCTCATCCACCGGAATGTTGACAAAGCCGTCGATATGGCCGCTGCCAAATTCTTCTTTCGTCCGCGTATCCAGAAGGACAGCGCTTCCGTCCATGGGAAGCGTATCAAGCTCATCCCAGAAAAACTGCTTTAAATAGCCTTTGGAAATATTTTCAATCATGAAGCCTGCCATATTGACGGGATCTTTGGCAGAAGAATAGGGAGGCGCGTAGGCCAGATCCAGTTCTTTCAGATCCGCAGCGGACATTCCCGCGTGTATGGCGGCTGCCAGCACGTCGATGCGTTTATCGACGCCCTCATATCCCACGATCTGCGCGCCCAGAAGACGGAAGGTTCCTTTCTCAAACAGAACCTTCATGGTCATGACTCTGGCGCCGGGATAATAGCCGGCATGGCTGGAGGGAGAAAGATATACCTTGTCGCAGTCGATACCGGCTTTTCTGGCCGCGCGTTCATTGATACCGGTGCAGGCAGCTGTCATGTCAAAAAGCTTAATGACGGAGGAGCCCAGGGAACCTGAGAAACGGCTGTCCCCTCCGCAGATATTGTCGGCGGCGATGCGGCCCTGTTTGTTTGCAGGCCCGGCAAGAGAGATGAGCGCATCCTCTCCGGTCACGAAATGCTTTACCTGCACGGCGTCTCCTACGGCATAGATATCAGGCACAGAGGTCTCCATGCGGTCGTTGACCAGGATACTTCCTTTTATGCCAAGTTCCAGTCCGGCCTTCTGGGCAAGCGGCGTATCCGGCGTAACGCCGATAGCCAGGACTGCCATGTCGGCGCTTACGGGCTCTTCCCCTTTTAAAAGCACCTGAATGGTTCCGGATTTTTCCTGAAAGCCCTCCACAGAAGATCCAAGCATCAGGCGGATGCCTTTTTTACGCATTTTGGCATGCAGAAAAGCAGCCATTTCCGGATCAAAAGGACTCATCAGCTGGCGGGGCCGCTGCACGATCGTGACTTCCATGCCCTGTTCTTTGAAGTTTTCAGCCAGCTCCAGTCCGATAAAGCCGCCGCCGGCCAGAACGACGGAGCGGGGCTTCTGCTGCCGGACGAAATCGTGAATGCGGAAGGTGTCTTCCACGGTGCGCAGGGTGAAAAGCCTGTCCAGTCCGATTCCGGGCAGATCCGGCTGTGTGGGTCTGGCTCCGGGAGAGAGGAGGAGCTTATCGTAGCTTTCCTCAAACACAGCTCCGGTTTCCAGATTCCGCACGGTGACGGTCTTCTGCTCCGGGTAGATGGCGGTGACCTCGTGGCGCACCTTCATTTCCACACGAAACCGTTCCCAGAAGCTTTCCGGCGTCTGGAGGGTCAGTTCTTCCGAGGCTGTGATAACGCCGCCGATGTAATAGGGCAGTCCGCAGTTTGCGTAGGACACATAGCCGGACCGTTCGAATACAAGTATCTGCGCAGATTCATCAAGCCGCCGGATGCGGGCAGCCGCAGTGGCGCCTCCCGCCACTCCTCCGACAATTACAACCTTCATAGCTTACCTCTCCATTCTTCCGTGATAGCGGTTGATGCCTCCCAGATCGGTCACATGGGTGTAGCCCATGTGCTTCAGGCCAGATACGGCCTGCCGGCTTCTGGCGCCGCTGAAGCAGTAGACGAACAGCGGGGTGCCGGGATTTGGAACAGCGGATTTTATCTGATTCAGTTCGTGCAGGGCAATGTTTTTGCTTCCGGGAATTCTCCCCTCGGCGTATTCTTCGTCAGTGCGCACATCCAGCAGAACAGCGCCGGGCGTGGCCTTATATTTTTCCAGTTCTTCATTGATATCGGGCATTTTCAGAAAATCAAAGAGTCCCATAGGTCTGTCCTCCATTTGGTATAATGATTTGTAAGACGGCGGGAATCCAAGTTTCGGGCTTTTCCCCGCCGGATATCTGTATTCTACAGCGGGGAAATTCTTTTTTCTGTGACAAAGTCACCGTTGTGACGAAATAGCCGGAGAAACCGCCGCTATTGCAGCAGTTTCTCCAGCCAGGTGTCTTTCCCCAGAGGGCCGAAGCCCCAGGCTTCGCTGAGAGAACGGCACATGCGTTTGTAATTGCTTTTGGGGAAGAGACCGGCTTCTGTATCATTGAAGGCGGCCGCTTCCGGGTCAATGAGCGCGATCAGCCTGCGGGCGGCTGTATCGCAGTTATGTGTATAGATCTGGTATTTGGGAAGCTGTTCCTGAGAGAGAAAGGCTTCCATAGAACTTTCCGCAGAAAGGCGGCCGCTTTCGCTGTTTCCGGGAGCGTGAAGTGCGGCATACAGTTTTTCGAACTCCTCTCCTGCAGCGATATAGCCTTTCGTACCCGACAGAATGGTATCAAATTCATTTCTTGTGATATACCGGTAAAGAATACGGTCAAAATCACGGCATTCATCAAATTCATTCGTAGAAAAGGCGGAGGCGGGCGGTTCGCCTGTCTCTAGAAACACAGCCGTTTCTTCCGGGGTCATGGAAATTACTTTCATTTTTCCGATTCCCTCTTTTCCAAGCAGGCATGGAAGCAGACCGTACTGCATCCCATTGTAGCTGAAAAGCTGGCCCGCGCCAGTCTCATCAATCAGCAGAAGAGCAGAATGGCCGAGGCCCTTCATGCCGTCCAGGTTCAGGAGATAGCAGACCTGGCAGTCTGGAATTTCAGATTCACAAGTTTCCTCACTTTGCGCGGAGCCGGGGAAAGATGCCATGCGCTCAGGCGTCATGTAAATAAAAAGTTTATATATGGAAAAGAACGTAATGAGCAGAAGAAAAATGAGAAGGAAAATAAATGTTTTTTTCCCATGATTTTTCTGGAAGATTTTCATACCATTTTCCTTTCCGTAAATTTACTGTTTCAGGTAGAGTGTACAGGAATGTTCTGCTGTTGTCAATTCAGGGAGAAAAACCCTTGACATTTTGAGACTACAGATGTAGACTATATATGTCTACAAAGGTAGTCACCATAATGGAGGTGAAACAGCATGGAGAAAAAAACATCGGTTTCCGACGCAGAGCTTGAGATTCTGGAAGTGCTCTGGGCGTCGGGAAAGCCTTTGAATACCACGGAAATACGGGGGCTCCTTGAAAAGAACAAAAAATGGGAACGGACCACAGTGCTGACGCTGATTCAGCGGCTGGTGAAAAAAGGAATGCTGGAGCAGGAGAAGCGGGAGGTTTACTATTACCGGCCCTGCGTGGAGCGGAAAGCCTATGTAAAGGAAGAAACCAGAAATTTTGTGAATAAGTTTTTTAAGGGGAATGCCGGAAATATGGCGGCGGCTCTGATGTCAGATGACAGCCTGACGGAAAAGGATATCGAAGAACTCAGGGACTTTTTTAACAGCCGGTTCTGAAAAGCAGGGAGGGGAGGATTCTATGGAACGTCAGATTATTTTGGAACTTCTGTTTCTGACTCTTTCGGGAACAGCGCTGGGTCTTTTGTTCTGCCTGTTCCGGCCGCTTACCGGGAAAGTGTTTTCCTTCCGGTGGCATTATTATCTCTGGCTGATTGTGCTTCTCCGGCTGATTCTGCCTGTGCATGTGGATATGGGAATTTTTCCGGCTCCGGCGGTCTTTAGTCCGGCGCAGACGCAGACGGCAGGCATAGAAGAGACAGGGAATGCTGCCGGAGAGACAGAAGGAGCGGGAGCTGACGCGGCAGATGCAAAAGCAGATACAGAAGCGGATACAGCGTCAGATACAGAAGCAGATACAGCGGCAGGGAAGAATGTACAGAACAGCTCTTCCAGCCAGATGGAGAGTGCAGTTCCCACAGTACAGACAGAAGAACAGAGCTGGACAGTTTACCGGTGGCTGTTTCTGATCTGGCTTTTTGGAGCGTTGCTGTCCCTGGCAGTCAGAATCAGTAATTACCGGAATTTCGTGAATTATGTAAAAGCGGATTGTGCGCGTGTCGAGGATGACAAGATCCAGCACCTGGCGGGAGAGATGGCAGAAAAGCTTCATGTCCGGAAATGGCTCTGGATATATGAAAGCCCTCTTGTGGCAAGCCCTGTGCTGATCGGGGTCCGCCGTCCTTTTATTGTTCTGCCCCGGGAGGAGCTGGCGCCGGAAGAGGCAGAGCTGATCTTGCGGCATGAGTTTATCCATTTAAAACGTCATGATCTGTGGTATAAATGGCTGCTTCAGCTGATTCTCTGCGTACACTGGTTTAATCCGGCGCTGCTGCTTCTGGGAAAGCTGATGGACAGAGACTGCGAGCTTTCCTGCGATGAAGCAGTGATTGCGCCCTTGACAGAGCAGGAGCGGCAGAGTTATGGAAATATTTTGCTGGATACGGCGGAGAGACAGATAAAGCTGCGCAGAAGCGTTCTCTCAGCCACTCTTCTGGAGGGGCGGGAAAATCTGAAGGAGCGTCTGCGGGGAATTCTGGTTTTCCGGAAGCGGGGAACAGCGGTCATCTTTCTGTCTGTTCTTCTCTTTGCAGCCGCGGCGGTTCTGGCAGCCTGTACGCCCTCTGCTTATAGGCAGACGGATAACGTGCCCTCAGAAGATTCTTCCGTGAGTGGCGGTGCCTCGGAAGAGGGAGGGGAGGACTCTGGAGGCTTCCTGTCCAGCCTGATAGACGGAATCGGAGGCGGCTGGAGAAATGAAATAATGAACGCTTCCTTCGACATCAGCCCTTCCGAGGATGCCTGGCGCGTCTATGATGACGAAGAGCTTCTCGCGGGTAAAGATGTGGATGGAGTATGGCGGGCATATTTTTACAGCGGCGGAGGAGAGGGCGGCAGCCGGGAGATTCAGGCGGAGAGCTTTGCCTTCTGCGGCTCTGATTCTATCCTGATCGCGCAGGCGGAGGAACCGGTGGAAATTACGGTCCGTTCTTCCTGGAAACTTCTTTCCGGGGAGTTTAAGCTGGTCTATACAAATCCGGACGGAGCTGTAAGGACTCTGACGGAAGATGGAACAGAACAGGACATTTCTCTGACGCTGGAGCCCGGACGGAATGTTATTAAGATGACCGGGCGGGAGACAAAGCTGGAAAAGCTGGATATTTCGCTGAAAGGCCTGAATTCAGGGAAACTTTCGGCTGTGTATCATACGGAGGAGGACGAAGATGCGGGCCGGCTGGTTGAGAATATTCGAGCCGGCATGGCCGGAAAGGAAGAGTTTCTGTCTGCCCTGAGCAGTCTGGACAAGGATGTGGCAGGAGGGGCATTTCAGGCTCTTCTCGTTCAGGGCCAGACTTTTACCGGACTGGAGCTGGAGGAGGTATTTCTCTACGCAGATGAGAAGGAAGCGGGAGACATCCTGGTGCAGGCTGTGAAAGACGGAGAGCACCCGGCTCTTTCCGGAAGAACTATTGTGGAACTTCTGCCATATATGGAAGAGGACACGGCAGTAGAACTGGTACAGGAGACGGATAAGGAAGACTTTCCGTTTGACGTACTGCAGGATCTGCTCTATTATCTGGGGGATGATGCCTGTGAACGCTGCCTGAATCATTATCTGGCTCTGGGAAACACGCTGACCCACAGCCAGTATTCAGATGTAACATATCTGCTGAGTGAAGATGCCGTTCAGAGACTGGACAGAAGACTGGAATCACAGTAGAAAAATTACCGGGAAAAGACGGAGAAGCGAAGATAGAAAAATGGCTGGAAAAGGAAGGCAGCTGTATGCGGGGGTGTACAGCCGCCTTCTTTTTATTTCCGCGGGCAGCGGGGCATCCAACCGGCTGCCTGCGGCGGGGTATTTGACTCCCCGGGACGGATCTATTTTTTGCAAAAATACGGTTGCTTTCTCAATTAATATCTAGTATTATGATAAAGGACCTGGCCGGGTGGGGAATTCTGCCTGTCCCGGCAGGAAGACCAGGAGGAAGAGATCATGCAGGAAATGATTAAGGTTGCGCTGGATGCAATGGGCGGCGACAATGCTCCTGATGAGATTATCAAGGGAGCCATGGAGGCCGTCGGTTTACGGGAAGACATCAAGGTATTTCTTGTAGGAAAGGAAGAACTGATTCGGGAAAAGTTAAAGGCTTATTCTTATAGAGAGCCTCAGATCGAAGTGGTGAACGCGACGGAGGTCATCGAGACGGCAGAGCCGCCGGTGGCTGCAATCCGGAAAAAGAAGGATTCTTCCATCGTAGTCGGGATGAAGCTTGTAAAGGATGGAACGGCAGACGCTTTTGTATCTGCTGGCAGTTCAGGAGCCGTGCTGGTAGGAGGACAGCTGCTGGTAGGCCGTATCAAAGGAGTGGAAAGACCGCCTCTCGCACCGCTGATTCCCACAGAAAAAGGAGTTTCCCTTTTGGTGGACTGCGGCGCGAATGTGGACGCCAGACCTTCTCATCTGGTGCAGTTCGCAAAGATGGGTTCCATTTATATGGAACATGTCATGGGAGTGAAGAATCCCAGGGTGGCGATTGTCAATATCGGCGCGGAGGAGGAAAAGGGAAATGCTCTTGTGAAAGAGACCTTTCCGCTTCTGAAGGCGTGCACAGATATTAATTTTATCGGAAGCATCGAAGCCAGGGAGATTCCCCACGGGCAGGCGGATGTGATAGTCTGCGAAGCCTTTGTGGGCAATGTGATTCTCAAGCTTTATGAAGGCGTGGGAGCCGTGCTGATCAGCAAGATCAAAGAAGGAATGATGAGCTCTCTGCGCAGCAAGATAGGAGCCCTTCTCGTGAAACCGGCCCTGAAGCAGACAGTGAAGTCCTTTGACGCTTCGGAGTACGGCGGAGCTCCGCTTCTGGGCCTGAACGGCCTGGTAGTGAAGACCCATGGAAGCTCCAAGGCAAAGGAAGTAAAGAATTCCATTATCCAGTGCGTCACATTTAAGGAGCAGCGGATTAATGATAAAATCAGAGAGAATATTTTAAGAGAGGAAGGATAAGACAATGGAATTTGAAAAATTAAAAGGAATTATTGCGGACGTCCTGAATGTGGATGAGAATGAAATTACAATGGAGACCACCTTTGTGGATGATCTGGGAGCAGATTCTCTGGACGTATTCCAGATTATCATGGGAATCGAGGAAGAGTTCGACATTGAGATCGATCAGGAAGAAGCAGAGAAGATCGTGTCTGTAGGCGACGCGGTAGAAGAGATCAAGAACGCGCTTAATAACTAAGCTGTTTTACGAAAACCAGGGGCTGCTGTAAATGTAGATGAAAGGAAGTCCTGATTCTATATTTCCGGCAGCCTTTTGTCAAATTCATTGGGAGAAACGATATGAAACTGGAAGAACTGGAAGAAAAGCTGGGGTATCATTTTCATGACAGAAGGCTTCTGGAGCAGGCCCTCTGCCACAGCTCATACGCCAATGAGCGCCACATGGACAGGCTTTTGAATAATGAGAGGCTGGAATTCCTGGGCGACGCGGTTCTGGAGCTGGCCACAAGCGAATATTTGTATCTGAATTACCCGGAGATGCCGGAGGGAGAAGCCACCCGGACCAGGGCAAGCATCGTCTGTGAGCAGACGCTGGCGCTCTGCGCGCGGGATCTGGGACTTGGAACCTGGCTGCGCCTGGGAAAGGGCGAGGAACTGACCGGAGGAAGGGAGCGGGACTCCATTACCTCGGATGCCATGGAAGCTTTGCTTGGAGCCATTTATCTGGACGGTGGTTTTGCTAATGCGAAAGAATTTGTTCATCATTTCATTTTAAATGACATTGAACATAAAAAACTCTTTTTCGATAGCAAGACTATCCTTCAGGAGCAGATTCAGAGCGAGACAGAAGAGCCTCTGCGCTATGAGCTGATCAAAGAAGAGGGGCCGGATCACAACAAGCGTTTTACGGTCACGGTTTCCCTGGGAAACGATATTCTTGGGACAGGCAGCGGCCGGACCAAGAAGGCGGCGGAGCAGGAGGCTGCTTACCGTGCCATTTTAAAGAGACAAAAAGACAGATAGGTCGTGAGACATGTATTTAAAAAGCATTGAAGTACAGGGCTTTAAGTCCTTTGCAAATAAAATTGTATTTGAATTTCACAATGGAATTACGGGAATCGTAGGGCCGAACGGAAGCGGAAAGAGCAACGTGGCCGACGCGGTGCGCTGGGTGCTGGGAGAACAGAGAGTCAAGCAGCTGCGCGGCGGCAGCATGCAGGATGTCATTTTTGCGGGAACAGAGAACCGCCGGCCCTTAAGCTATGCCTACGTGGCGATTACCCTGGACAATTCGGACCATCAGCTGGCCATAGATTATGAAGAGGTAACGGTATCCCGGCGTCTGTACCGCTCCGGTGAGAGCGAGTATCTCATCAACGGAACAGTCTGCCGTCTGAAAGATGTCAATGAGCTGTTCTATGATACCGGTATCGGAAAAGAAGGCTATTCCATCATCGGCCAGGGACAGATTGACCGGATCTTGAGCAGCAGGCCGGAGGAATCCAGAGAGCTGTTTGACGAGGCCACCGGTATCGTAAAGTTTAAGAGGAGAAAGAATACAGCCCAGAAAAAGCTGGAGGATGAGAAGCAGAATATTCTGCGTATCAACGATATTCTGGCGGAGCTGGAAAAGCAGCTGGGGCCTCTGGAAAAACAGTCGGAGACGGCAAAGCTGTATCTGAAGAAAAAAGAGACATTAAAGATCTATGATGTGAATATGTTTCTTCTGGAGACAGACCGTCTGCAGAAACAGCTGTCTGAGCTGGTTTCGAAGGCGGAGACGGCGCAGACGAATCTGGACGAGACGAATCTGGAGTATGAGAAAATCAAGAAAGAGCATTCCAGAATTGAGGAAGAGCTGGAGGAGCTGAATACCAGCCTGGACGCCGCGAAGGAAGCCGCGTCTCAGAATGATCTGAGCCGCCAGCAGATGGAAAACCAGATTGAGCTTTTAAAAGAACAGATCAAATCTGTCCGCTCCGGGGAGGAGCAGAAGCAGGACCGGCTTTCTGCCATCGGAGATGATATTCTGGAGCGGAGAGAGACCAGAAAACGCTTTACGGAAGAGCAGAAGCAGCTGGACGCCCAGCTGAAAGAGGTATCTTCTGTCTCAAGGGCGGCGGGTGAAAAGCTGAGAGAGCTGCGCGCCCAGATTGACGGGCTGAACCAGACGGCGGAGCAGAGTAAAAATGAGATCATCAGTCTGCTGAACGAGCGGGCGTCCACCAAGGGACGGCTGCAGCGTTATGATGCCATGCAGGAACAGGCCCAGCTGCGAAAATCAGAGCTGACTCAGAAGCTTCTGGAGGCCAGAACCAGCGAGGAGACCCAGCGGGCATCCTTTGAAAAGTATCAGAAGGAGCTGATGGAGGTCAGTTCCCGGATTCTGGAGCTGACTGTCTCCCAGAAGGAAAAGGAAGAGGAAGCAGAGGGCTTCCGCAGGCAGCTGGGGAAATTGAATGAGGAACTGGAAGTGGGACAGAGCGCTTACCACCGGGAATCCTCAAGACTGGAATCCCTGCGAAACATGGCAGAACGCTATGACGGTTATGGAAGCAGTATCAAAAAAGTCATGGAGCAGAAGAGCCGGAAGCCGGGTATCCTCGGCGTGGTAGCGGATTTGATCCGGGTAGATCAGAAATACGAGACTGCGGTGGAGACGGCTCTGGGCGGAAACATCCAGAACATTGTAACAGACAGAGAAGAGACGGCCAAGGAAATGATCGCGTTCCTGAAACAGAACCGTTTTGGCCGCGCCACCTTCCTGCCGCTGACCAGCGTGGGAAACAGGGATAATTTTCCGAAAAAAGAGGCCCTGGGAGAGAAAGGCGCGATAGGTCTTGCCAGTTCTCTTGTGGAGTCTGATGAAAAATACGCGGGAATCGTAAACTATCTGCTGGGCCGGGTGCTTGTGGCGGAAGGGATCGACGACGCCATACGGATTGCCCGGAAATACGGACATTCTCTTCATATCGTCACGCTGGAAGGCGAATACCTGAGTCCCGGCGGTTCCATGACGGGAGGAGCGTTCCGGAATTCCAGCAATCTTCTGGGACGGCGCCGGGAGCTGGAAGAGCTGGAAGAAAATGTACGCCGTCTGGATCAGGATCTGAAAGAAGCCCGGGAGCGGATCGAGGATCTGAAGGAAAGGCGGCGCGTCTGCCGGAAGGAAGCAGAAGACCTGAATACCCGTCTGCAGGAGCAGTTCCTGCTCCAGAATACAGCCAAGCTGAACGCGGATCAGGCGGAAAAGCGGCTGAAAGAGATTGAAGAGGGCTATGAGGGACTTCAGACAGAATTAAATCAACTGGAAGAGCAGTTCCGGGATATTCAGAAGAGCCGGGAGGCTATCGCGGAAGAGCTTACGGAGTCAGAGCAGCAGGAAAAGACAAATGAAGCACGGATTTCGGAAGCGCAGACAGAACTGGAAGAGCTGAAAAGGAAAGAAGCAGACTGTATCCGGGAAGCAGAAGAGGTACATCTGGAAGTGGCAAGCTTGACCCAGAAGGCAGAGTTTGCCGGAGAAAATGTGGCCCGTATCGACCGGGAACTGGATCGCCTCCGTCTGGAGGAAGAGGACCTGAAGGCGGGAGTTCTGGAAGGAAATAAGGATGTAAAGGCGAAAGAAGAAGGAATTCTGGCCCTGACCGGCCAGATTGAGCAGCTCACAGCCAGAAGCGCGGAGCTGGAGAAGAAGACAGCGGAGCTGTCCGGAAGGCGGGATGCGCTCCTGTCCGGACAGAAAGAGTTTTTCTCCCGGAGGGAGGAGCTTTCTGAGCAGAAGAATCTGCTGGATCGGGAGGTCTTCCGTCTGAACAGCCAGAGAGAAAAACTGGAGGAAGCTTCCGATTCTCAGGCGGCCTATATGTGGGAGGAGTATGAACTTACCTATAATATGGCCCTGCCTCTGCGGGATGAGGAATACACCGATCCGGCTGGGCTGAAAAAGCAGATCGCGGCTCTGAAGGATGAGATCCGCAGGCTCGGAGACGTCAATGTGAATGCCATCGAGGATTACAAGAATATTTCCGAGCGCTACACCTTTATGAACAATCAGAGAAACGATCTGGTGAAGGCGGAGGAGACGCTGCTGGATATTATCAAAGAACTGGATACAGGTATGCGCCGCCAGTTTGAGGAACAGTTTGCAAAGATACGCGTGGAGTTTGACAAAGCGTTCCGGGAGCTGTTCGGAGGTGGAAAAGGAACCCTGGAGCTGGACGAAGAGGGAGATATTCTGGAGGCCGGCGTGCGGATTATCGCTCAGCCGCCCGGCAAAAAGCTGCAGAACATGATGCAGCTCTCCGGAGGAGAAAAGGCGCTGACCGCGATCTCGCTTCTGTTTGCCATTCAGAATCTGAAGCCGTCGCCCTTCTGTCTGCTGGACGAGATTGAGGCTGCCCTGGATGATTCCAACGTGGGACGCTTTGCGAAATACCTGCACAAGTTGACAAATAATACGCAGTTTATTATTATTACACATAGGAAAGGAACGATGGAGGCCGCCGACAGGCTGTATGGAATCACCATGCAGGAAAAGGGCGTGTCTGCTCTCGTTTCCGTAAACCTGATAGAAGAGGAGCTGGATGAATAAGCAGCTTTGGCAGAAAAAAAACGGTTTTTGAATCTGCCGGGCGGAATATGACAGGGGGAACAGGAACATGCCGGAAGAAAAGAAAGGCTTTTTCAGCCGCCTTGTGTCGGGCCTGGCCAAGACACGGGCGAATATTGCGGCCGGAATCGACAACATTTTCAGCGGATATTCAGCTATCGACGATGATTTCTATGAAGAAATCGAAGAAATCCTCATTATGGGGGATATCGGCATCAATGCCACCAATGCGATTCTGGAGGATCTGAAGCAGAAGGTAAAGGAACAGAAGATCAAAGATCCTTCCGAGTGCAAAGAGCTTTTGATTAGAAGCATCAAGGATCAGATGCAGGTGGGCGAGGTGGCTTACCGGTTTGAGCAGGAGAAATCCGTGGTCCTGGTGATCGGAGTCAACGGCGTGGGAAAGACCACATCCGTGGGAAAGCTGGCCGGAAAGCTCAAAGATCAGGGCAAGAAGGTCATCCTTGCGGCGGCAGATACCTTCCGTGCGGCGGCGGGCGAACAGCTGACCGAGTGGGCAAACCGCGCCGGAGTCGATATCATCAGCGGCTGCGAGGGAGCGGACCCGGCTTCCGTGGTCTACGATGCGGTCTGCGCGGCGAAGGCACGCCATGCGGACGTGCTGCTCTGCGACACCGCCGGGCGTCTTCATAACAAGAAGAACCTGATGGAGGAGCTTCGCAAAATCAACCGGATCATTGACAGAGAGTATCCGGAGGCTTTCCGGGAGACTCTGGTAGTGCTGGACGGAACCACAGGACAGAACGCGCTGGAGCAGGCCCGTCAGTTCAAAGAGGTTGTGGACATCACGGGCATTATTCTGACAAAGCTGGACGGGACAGCCAAGGGCGGCATCGCCGTGGCTATTGAGTCAGAGCTTGGCATTCCGGTAAAATACATCGGCGTGGGAGAAAGCATTGAAGATCTGCAGAAGTTCGATGCAGATGAGTTTGTAAACGCGTTATTTCACCAGGAGAAGTAAAGGAGAGACGAGAGCATGCTTACATTAGAGAAATTTGAAGAAGCTTCTGAGGTAGTAAAAAAGGTTGCCATAGAGACAAAGCTTTTGTACAGCCAGTATTTCAGCGAGCAGACAGGAAACAAGGTCTATCTGAAGCCGGAGAACATGCAGGTGACTGGAGCCTACAAGATTCGCGGCGCCTATTATAAGATCAGCACGCTGACCGATGAAGAGCGGGCAAAGGGACTGATTACGGCTTCTGCCGGAAACCATGCCCAGGGCGTGGCCTACGCGGCGAAGGCTTACGGCGCAAAAGCAGTCATCGTCATGCCGACGACGACGCCCCTGATGAAAGTAGAGCGCACCAAGAGCTACGGCGCTGAGGTGGTACTTTACGGCAACGTCTACGATGAAGCCTGTGAGCATGCGTACAGACTGGCCGAGGAACATGGTTACACTTTTATCCATCCTTTCGATGATCTGGCGGTGGCCACCGGACAGGGAACCATTGCCATGGAGATCGTAAAGGAGCTTCCTCTCGTAGATTACATTCTCGTCCCCATCGGCGGAGGCGGACTCTGTACCGGAGTCTCCACCCTGGCCAAAATGCTGAATCCCAATATCAAAGTAATCGGCGTAGAGCCTGCAGGCGCCAACTGTATGCAGGTATCCCTGAAGAATAAAAAAGTGACGACGCTTCCCTCTGTCAACACCATTGCAGACGGTACAGCCGTCAAGACGCCGGGAGAAAAGATTTTCCCCTATATTCAGAAAAATCTGGACGATATTATCACAGTCACCGATGACGAGCTGATCGTAGCCTTTCTGGATGTAGTGGAAAATCACAAGATGGTTGTGGAAAATTCCGGCCTTCTGACTGTCGCAGCCCTGCGGCACATGAACGTGAAGAATAAAAAGATTGTCTCTATCTTGAGCGGCGGCAACATGGACATCATCACCATGTCCTCCGTCGTGCAGTTCGGCCTGATTCAGAGAGACCGTATCTTTACCGTATCCACCATTCTTCCCGACAAACCGGGCCAGCTGGTGCAGGTGGCTCAGCTCATCGCTGAAGAGCAGGGCAACGTCATCAAACTGGACCACAACCAGTTCGTCAGCACAAACCGCCAGGAAGGCGTGGAGCTCCGTATCACGATAGAGGCCTTTGGAACAGAGCACAAGAACCGGATTGTAAAACGCCTGGAAGAAGGCGGCTTCCGGCCAAGACTCGTGAAGATAATGATGTGACGGAAAGGCAAAACGAATCAGCAGGAAACAGGGGCCGGGGAAATGCTTGTATTTCCCCGGCCCCTGTTTCCTGCTGATGAGCGCGCCAGCGCAGCCCCGGGGGCCTCCAGGTCCTCGGGGCTGGTTTTGCCTTTCACGAAAAATGAGAAGCCGTGCAAAAAGAGAGGATAACGGGCCGGGCATACTTGTATGCAGAGGCACGTTGTTCTCTCTTTTTATAGGGCGCAGCTCTTCATCCGGGAGAAGCGTTTCCGCTTCTCCCGGATGGAACGGCTTGGCTGAGCAAAACGAATCAGGCGGAATAAGATTATAGTTTTTAAAAAGGCTTCCCATACTATAATGGTAGACAATTATCATGATAGAAACGGAGGCTTTTTTATGTCTTATGAAATCACCCAGACACACCTGTCGCAATATATCACCGGACTTTACGAAGAAGAGAAAAGTCCTTACACAATCCAGAAATATTTCCGCGATGTGAAAGCGTTCTGCCAATTTACCGGTAATTCTTTTCCGGGCAAGGAGAGCGTTCTCCGATGGAAAGAATATCTGAGCCAAAACTACCGGCCCAGGAGCGTCAATTCCATGCTGGCCTCTTTGAATCATTTCTTTTCCTGGATGAACTGGCAGGAGCTCCGCGTCCGCTTTTTCAGAATTCAGGAAGAAATCTATGAAAGGGAGGAGCGCGAGCTGACCAAAAAAGAATATGAAAAACTGCTGCGGGAAGCGCGTAGGAAAAGGGACCGGCGGATGGAAATGCTCCTTCAGACGCTCGGGGCTACAGGAATCCGTGTTTCCGAGCTGCCGTATATTACAGTTCAGGCCGTAAAAAGGGGAAGGGCTGAGGTACGGTGCAAAGGAAAGCAGAGGCAGGTATTTCTGCCGGAAGCGCTGTGCAGGGCTCTGCGGCAGTACGGAAAAGAAAGGAATATCTCTGCCGGTCCGCTGTTTATCACGAGAACCGGGAAGCCCCTTGATCGGAGCAATATCTGGCGGGAGATGAAGAAGCTGTGTAAAGATTCCGGAGTAAACCCGAAGAAAGTGTTTCCTCATAATCTGCGCCATTTATTTGCGAAAATCTTTTATCAGATGGAAAGGGATATTGTGAAGCTGGCGGATATCCTGGGACACAGCAGCATCAATACCACGAGAATTTATACGAAAGAGAGCGGGCGGACGCACCGCCGGATGATAGAACGAATGCAGCTGATTCTCTATACCACATAATCTATATCATGTTGTAAATACATAAAGTAATTTGGATGTATTTTAGCACAGACTTTCCGGGAAAACAATCAGAAAGACAGAGATTTTCAGAAAATCAGCTCCAGCTAAAGCAGGAAAAATAAAAAATGGCAGGGAAAACAGACCTGTGAAGAATCCTACGGAAGATGTCGTAAACATTGTCCGGTTTTCCGCGCAGGCATCCTCATGCGGCAGTTATGGCAACAACATGATATAGATTATGTTGTTTTGGGTGAGGAGGATAAGCACACAAATGAGAAGGATGAAGGGGAAACTGTTTTATCTGCTGGCGGCTTTATTCCTGATGGCTGCTGGATGCGCGGAAAAGAAACAGGAAAAAGACACGGTGCGTTCTATGATTTACCTGTATCCCCGAAACGCTCTGGAGGTCAGCGTTCAGCCTGAAAACGACGGGGAAATATCCTGTTCCTATCCTTCCTGCGGGAAGGAGTGGAATATTATAGCCAGGCCGGACGGAACGATGACAAATCTGGATGACGGGCAGGAATATTCCTGTCTGTTTCGTGAGTATACCGCAGTCGGAATCCCGGCGGAAAATCCGCAGGAAGGCTTTGTGGTAGAAGGTAAGGAGACGGCGGCTTTTTTGTAGGAAACATTTTCAAAAATGGAACTTATTCCTTCCGAGTACAATGAACTGATTCTTTCCTGGCTTCCGCAGATGACCGATAACCCGTGGAATTTGATTATGGTGGATGTGAAAGTGAACAGCGTTCCGGAGGAACTCAGGATTTCGCCGGAGCCGGACAGTGTGATTCAGGTTTTTATGGCATATAAGGCCCTGGATGTGCCGATTGATGCAGAACAGCCTGAGGTGGAATCCCTTCAGCGGGAAAGGCAGGGATTTACAGTGGTAGAAATATGTGGAGCCGAGCTCACTCACTCCTGATGTGAAAGAAAAAACAGGAAAGAGAAACAGAAAAACAGTACAGAAAAACAGGCGCGCAGTTTTCGGAAATTTTTCTTGCGCTTATTGAGAAAATATTGTAGAATAAGGAGGCGCATAAGGGAGTAGTTGGCGTCCTTGGGACGTGACAGAATCAACACATTGGCAAATGCCTGGTTTTGTATGAAATAACGAGACTTATCCGCAGAGTAATTCTGCGGACAGGTCTCTTTTTTTTATCCGGCAGAAAGATGTGGAAAGGCTCTGAACCGGATAAAATCCGAAGACAGGAAATCTGGAAAGGAAGGACGGACAGCTGCTTCCGAACGAAAGAGAGGAGAAATAATATGAGTTTACGGGAGCTTTTTATATTGGCAGTAGGTCTGGCTATGGATGCCTTTGCAGTTTCTGTCTGTAAGGGATTAAGTGTGCGGAAAGCAGGAGTAAAAGAATGCTGTATTGCGGGACTGTATTTTGGAGGCTTTCAGGCGTTGATGCCTGCAATCGGATATTTCCTGGGTGTTCAGTTTAAAGAGTATATCACCAATATTGATCACTGGATTGCGTTCATTCTGCTGGGTATTATAGGTTTCAATATGATTCGGGAGTCCAGAGAAAAGGGCTGTGATGAGGATGGAGTCTGTTCCCGGGAAGAAAATCCTTTTGCAGTGAAGACGATGCTTCTTATGGCTGTAGCTACAAGTATTGATGCGCTGGCTGTGGGAATTACCCTGGCGTTTCTGAATGTGGATCTGATTGCTTCAGTGAGTTTTATCGGTATTATTACTTTTCTGCTGTCTGGTGCCGGCGTTCGTATAGGCAATGTTTTTGGAACCCGCTATAAGTCAAAGGCGGAACTGGCAGGGGGCATTATTTTGATTGGTATGGGACTTAAAATTCTGCTGGAACATCTGGGAATTCTTGGATAAATCGATGAATTTTATCGAAAAACAATAAAAAATTATTGACAAATGGGTAAACTGCCGTTAAGATAGGAGCAGCACAAAAGTGAAAGGGGAACTGCTTTATGGGTATGCTGGTGATAGCGGCGGTACTGATTCTTCCCGGTCCGCTGCTGACAGTGTGGAATGTGCTGACGCTGATTTTCAAAAAGAAACATTCCGGAAAAACGGAAGCTGCAGCTTTCGCGCTGGGAATTGTTTATATGGCTCTGCTTTATGGGATCTGGCAGCCAAGGCCCTGGGAGGAAAGCATTGTGAAGCCGTCGGACATGTCATCGCTTCACGCGCCCCTTTCCAGAGAGCATATTCTGACCATTCTGGTGCTTTTTGCGGTCGGAATGGTTTCCTACTTTTTTTTAAAAACGAGAGAACAGAAAGCGGCGCCCCTGGCGAAGGTGCTGGCCATGGCCGGCGTCTATCTGGGAATTGCCGTGAATCTTCTTTTCATCATACAGCTTTTCGGCGTTACCGCAGACAATGAGATCTTTATGAACGCCTTGCCTTTTGATGTACTTCTGATGATGCTGGTGCCGGTTAATTATATAATCCTGGCGGTGGTTCAGCTTCTGCGGACGGTGAGAGAGCAGAGCAGGAGATTTGCGGCGGAAGAAAGAGGAGAGCTTTTCGAAGAGGAAAGCAGTATGGAGCCCTATAAAAGCAGGTTTCTAAATGACTGCAGCCGGGTTCTGGCAAAAAGCCGCCGCTGGGCGCTTTACGCGCTGCTTCTGACACTGCCGCTGCTTTGTGTTATTGTGGTGATTCTTCTGCTTTGCGGCCAGAAGCCGGACAGTGCCATCCGTGCTTTTACGGAGACCAGCGACTGGACTCTTTCTACGAAGATTTCTCCGCCGGAAGTCATGGTGGACGCCCATTATCTCTGCACGGTGGCGCTGCGTGGGCATGAAAAGCTGGTGCGTCCTACCCGTATGGGACTGCGCCGGGGTGAAAGGATTGTAGTGAACCGTCAGCTCTGTGTGGCCAATGCCTTTGAGCAGCTTCTGGAAGAGCGCACGCCGCGCTTTCACAGGGCAGTGAGAAAGTTTTATGATACCTATGGTTATCCCATTTCCCGGAATATCCGCACACCTCTGGCCGCCGATATCGTGTATCTGATTATGAAGCCGCTGGAATGGCTGTTTGTGGCGGTGCTTTATCTCTTTGATGAAAAGCCGGAGAACCGGATTGCAAGCCAGTATCTTCCACGGATAACGGGAAAAGCCTGAAAAGAACGTTGTCTTCTCCCTGGCGGATAGATATAATAAGGATAAGTCAGAGCAGGAGGAGGACATAAACATGTCGGGGAAAAGAAAAAAGCGCATATTTGAGGTGATTCAGATAGGCTTCGACGAGGATTGGCAGAGCAGAACCTTTGACGTGCTGCTGCTGTGTATGATTGTGGTAAACCTTGCGATTGCCTGCTATTCCACCTTTGAGGACGCGGCCCCTTATATGGGGATTCTGGGGAAAGTCGAGCTGGTGACAGAGATCTGCTTTGCGCTGGAATACGGCCTGCGCGTCTGGACCGCGGAATATCTGTACCCGAAGCTGACGCCCGGGAGAGCGGTCGCAAGATATATGACCTCCTTTAATGGCGTGATTGATCTGCTGTCATTCCTTCCCTATTTCCTTCCCATTTTCTTTCCGACGGGAATGGTGGCCTTTCGGATGTTCCGGGTGGTGCGCATTTTCCGTCTGTTCCGCGTCAATGCCTACTATGATTCTCTGAATGTCATCGCGGATGTAATCCGGGGAAAACGGGATCAGATCCTGTCTTCGATTTTCATTATCCTGGTGCTGATGCTGGCATCTTCCCTGTGTATGTACAGTCTGGAGCATGAAGCGCAGCCGGAGGTGTTTCAGAATGCCTTTTCCGGGTTCTGGTGGGCGGTTTCCACCCTGCTGACGGTGGGGTATGGGGACATCTACCCGGTCACCATTGCCGGACGAATCTTCGGCATTGTGATTACTTTTCTGGGCGTGGGCATGGTGGCGATTCCCACTGGTATTCTTTCCGCAGGTTTCGTGGAGCAGTATAGCCGTCTGAAAAGCCTGAACGCCTATTCCGCGGAGGCGGATATCCACTTTGTCCGCCTGGAGGTGGGAAAAGAACATCCCTGGCTGAATCAGAGCGTCAGTGATCTTTCTCTTCCGCCCGGTCTTCTGATGGCGGCGATTCAAAGACGGGGAAAAGTTGTGGTACCCCGGGGAGATACAGTCATTCAGGAGGGGGACAGCCTGATTCTGGGCGCGGAGAGCTATCAGGATGAGGAAGGAATCCAGCTTCGGGAGATTGTGCTGAAGGAAAACCATCCCTGGGTGGCTCAGGAGATTCGGGAACTGGATATTTCAAGAAAGACTCTGATTGTTATGGTGCGCAGAGACGGAAAGCTGATGATTCCTACAGGAACCCTGAAATTGCAGGCCGGGGATATGATTCTGCTGTATACGAAGAAGAATTATCGAAATATGCAGATTTTAGAGGTGTAAAGAAAAAACACTTGACACCTGCCTTCTTTTTGTGTATGATAAGCAGGCGGGTGATGAGCATGGAGAAAATTCTGGAGCAGACGCTCCTCTATGATTTCTACGGAGAGCTGCTGACGGACCATCAGAAGCAGGTATATGAAGACGTGGTTCTCAATGATTATTCTCTCAGCGAGGTGGCTGAGGAACGGGGAATCAGCCGTCAGGGCGTCCATGATTTGGTGAAACGATGCAACAGGATTCTGCAGGACTATGAATCCAAGCTTCACCTGGTGGAAAAGTTTGTGACCATTAAGGAGCAGATTGAGAGGATGGAAGCCTCTCTGCTGGAAGCAGAGCAGCCGGACAGAGAAGAGCTGGTGCGCCAGCTGAACAGGATATTGGAGAATTTGTAGATGGCATTTGAAAGTTTATCCGATAAATTACAGAATGTATTTAAGAATCTGCGCGGCAAGGGCCGTCTCTCGGAAGCGGATGTGAAGGCTTCGCTGAAAGAAGTGAAGATGGCGCTTCTGGAGGCAGACGTAAGCTTCAAGGTGGTAAAGCAGTTTATCAAAGCTGTGGAAGAGCGTGCCATAGGCGCGGATGTGATGAACAGCCTGACGCCGGGCCAGCAGGTGATTAAGATCGTTCATGAGGAACTGATCCGCCTGATGGGAAGCGAGACCACAGAGCTGAAGCTGAATAACAGCGGCATTACAGTTCTCATGATGATGGGTCTTCAGGGAGCCGGTAAGACGACGACGGCAGCGAAGCTTGCGGGCAAGCTGAAGGCAAAGGGAAAGCGGCCTCTTCTGGTGGCCTGCGACGTATACCGCCCGGCCGCAATCAAGCAGCTGCAGGTAAACGGTGAAAAGCAGGGCGTGGAGGTTTTTACGATGGGCGAGAACCAGAAGCCCGTCAATATCGCGAAGGGCGCTTACGAATACGCCCGTAAAAATGGCTTTAACGTCGTGCTCCTCGATACGGCAGGCCGTCTGCATATCGACGAGGACATGATGAAGGAGCTGCAGGAGATCAGAGAGAACCTGCAGATAGATCAGACGCTTCTGACAGTGGACGCCATGACCGGACAGGACGCGGTCAATGTGGCGACTGCGTTTGAGGAGAAAATCGGGATTGACGGCGTAATCCTGACGAAGCTGGACGGCGATACAAGAGGCGGCGCGGCGTTGTCTATCAAGGCGGTGACCGGAAAGCCGATTCTGTATGTGGGTATGGGAGAGAAGCTCTCCGACCTGGAGCAGTTTTATCCGGACCGTATGGCGTCCCGTATCCTTGGCATGGGCGATGTACTGACTCTGATTGAGAAGGCCCAGGAGACGGTGGATGAGGAAAAGGCGAAAGCCATGACGCAGAAGCTGAAGAAAGCCCAGTTCGGCTTTGACGATTATCTGGAAAGCATGAACCAGATGAAGAAGATGGGAGGCCTGTCCAGCGTGCTGGCCATGATGCCGGGGCTGGGGAGCCAGATGAAGGGCATTGAAGACGCCATAGATGAGAAGAAGATGGCGCGGACGGAGGCAATCATCCTGTCCATGACGCCGAAGGAGAGAAGCAATCCCGAGATCCTGAATCCCTCCAGAAAGCACCGGATTGCCCGGGGCGCGGGAGTGGATATCGCGGAGGTGAACCGCCTGGTCAAACAGTTTGAGCAGATGCGCAAGATGATGAAGCAGATGCCGGGCATGATGGGCGGAGGTAAATTTGGTAAAAGGGGACGTTTTAAATTTCCCTTTTAAATAAAGAATGTACAGCATAAAATGCGGAGGTGAATGAGATGGCAGTAAAAATCAGATTAAGAAGAATGGGTCAGAAGAAAGCTCCTTTCTATAGAATCGTAGTAGCAGATTCCAGATCCCCGAGAGACGGACGTTTCATTGAGGAGATCGGAACCTATAATCCGAGCACTGATCCGAGTACTTTCAAGGTAGACGTGGAGGCAGCTAAGAAGTGGCTGGCTAACGGCGCACAGCCTACGGAAGTAGTTGGCAAGATCCTGAAGGCAGCCGGCGTTGAGAAATAGTCGAGGTAGGACATGAAGGAATTAGTAGAAGTGATTGCAAAATCACTGGTTGAGCATCCGGACGAGGTGGTTGTCACAGAAACCGAGAATGAGAAATCCATTCTTGTGGAGCTTAAGGTGGCGCCGTCGGATATGGGCAAGGTCATCGGCAAGCAGGGCCGGATTGCCAAGGCTATCCGCAGTGTCGTAAAGGCAGCATCCTCGAAAGAAGACAAAAAAGTAGTCGTAGAGATTTTGCAGTAGGATTTTACGGAAGCGGCGGGTGGAGACACCCGCTGTTTTGCGCGAAGGCAATGAGCCGTGCGGAAGCTGCGCAGTACAGACGGCTGCGCTCGCGCGGGACTGGCTGTACTGCGCAGCTTCCATAGGGCGAAGCCCGCGATTCCGGCGAAGCGGAGCTTTGCCGGAATGCGCATGGCTCACTGCCGTGATCAAAGCATGCGGAATCTTCAAGACAAAGCCGGCTGCGCACGGCTCAAAAACAGAGAGGCGGCGCATCCTGCGCACGACTCACTGCCGGAGCATGGCGAAGCGCCTTGCCATGCAGCCAGCATCATGAGAAAGGAAACAGTGTATGGAACCATATTTACGGGTAGGCGTGATTTCTTCTACGCACGGACTCAAAGGCGAGGTCAAGGTATTTCCGACGACGGATGATCCGGAGAGATTTCGGGATCTGAAGCAGGTATTTCTGGATACGGGAAAGGAATATCTGCCATTGAAGATCACAGGCGTCCGTTTTTTTAAAAACCAGGTGATTCTGAAATTTAAGGAATTTCAGGATATCAATGAGGTGGAGCGGTACCGGGGACGGGATCTTCTGATTACCAGGGACCAGGCGGTTCCTCTTGAAGAAAATGAAAATTTTATCACAGATCTGATTGATCTGGAGGTTTTTGACGATACAGAACAGAGACTCGGCATTCTCACAGACGTGCTTCAGACAGGCGCCAATGACGTCTATGTGGTGGAGACGGACGAGGGAAAGGAGATCCTTCTTCCCGCGATTCCCTCCTGCATCCTCAAGGTGGATCTGGAGAATGAGAGAATGCTGGTGCATGTGCCGGAGGGACTGCTGTGATGAACCGATATTATGTGCTGACTCTGTTTCCGGAGATGATTTTAAACGGCCTCGGGACGAGTATTACCGGACGGGCCATCGAAAAAGGCACCATTGGTTTGGAAGCCATCAACATCCGCGATTACGCGGGAAATAAACATGGCAAGGTAGACGACTACCCTTATGGCGGCGGAGCCGGCATGGTCATGCAGGCGGAGCCGGTCTATCAGGCGTGGAAGGCGGTGACAGAGCGGATCGGGCGTAAGCCCCGGACTGTTTATGTGACGCCCCAGGGCTCGGTCTTTCATCAGGCCATGGCGGAGGAGTTCGCGAAGGAAGAGGATCTGATTTTCCTGTGCGGCCATTACGAGGGCGTGGACGAGCGGGTTTTGGAAGAGATTGTGACGGACTACGTATCTATCGGGGACTATGTGCTGACAGGCGGAGAGCTCCCGGCTATGGTGATGATTGACGCTATTTCCCGTATGGTGCCCGGCGTTTTGAGTAATGAGACTTCCGCTGAGTTTGAAAGCTTTCAGGACGGGCTTCTGGAATATCCCCAGTACAGCCGTCCCGAGGAATGGCGGGGAAAGAAGGTGCCGCCGATCCTTCTGTCCGGTCACCACGCTAATGTGGAGAAATGGAGGCTGGAGCAGTCTATCCTGCGAACAAGGGAGAGGCGCCCGGATCTGTACGAAGCCTACCTGAGAAAACAGACCCCATGAGAGCAGGGCACAGACATCTGCGGTGCCTGCCACTGCCGTTTCCTGGGAAAATGGAAAAACGGGGCTTGCAATTTAAGCTCTGACATGGTAAAATAATGTGCGTTGTGATAAAAGAAGATGGTCCGCTGCTGCAGCAGACAGGAAGAAGCGCCCTGTATGGGTAAGGGGACAGATACGCGCCGGCCTCCGGTGCGGTTCCGGTGAAATCCTTTGATTCTGCGGTAAGAACATCCAGAATGAAGGAGGAGACAACGAAATGAACGAGATTATCAAGAACATTGAAGCTGAGCAGCTGAAGGCAGAAGTGCCCCAGTTCAACGTAGGAGACACCGTAAAGGTTTACGGAAAGATCAAAGAGGGAAACCGCGAGAGAATCCAGGTTTTTGAGGGAATTGTCCTGAAGAAGCAGGGCGGCGGCGTACGCGAGACCTTTACCGTAAGAAAGAATTCCAACGGCGTTGGCGTAGAGAAGACATGGCCGCTGCATTCTCCGAACGTGGAGAAGGTAGAAGTGGTTCGCCGCGGTAAGGTTCGCCGTGCAAAACTGAACTACTTAAGAGGACGTGTAGGAAAGCGCGCAAAGGTAAAAGAGCTGGTAAAATAGTTTTTGCGGCTGTTTTGGACAGCTTGTGGCTTGGTGAAAAGGGGAGAATGAAAATTCTCCCTTTTTATGTATCGGAAAGAAGCAGATATTTGGATATGGCGCGGATACAGAAATAAAGTTCCGGAGGAGAGATATGAGAGGCTTAAGCTTTCGGAGAAGAAAAAAGAAAATCAGCCTGTCAGGGATTCAAAAAGCCGTGCTCTGGATTGGAGAGGTTATTCTGGCCTTTGTGATCGGCTGCATGCTGGCCTGGTTTTTCGGCTTTACGCTGAGCAATGTGGGCCAGTCCATGGAGCCTGCCATTTACAGCGGCGACCGGGTGCTGGTCAACCGTCTGATTTATGAGTTTAAAGATCCGGATTACGGAGATTTGATTGTGTTTAAGCCCAATGGAAATGAAAACGCCCATTATCACATTAAGCGGGTAGTCGGAAAGCCGGGAGACACGGTGACGATAGAAAGCGGCCGCGTGTTTATAGACGGAGAGGTTCTGGACGAGGTGGTTCAGACAGACAGCATGACGGACGCGGGGCTCGCGTCGGAACCGGTTACGCTGGGTGAGGATGAATATTTTGTGCTGGGCGATAACAGAAATAACAGTGAAGACAGCCGGAGCGCAGATATCGGTAATGTAAAAAAGGAAGATATCTTGGGTAAGGCCTGGTTTATCATTACGCCCGGGGAGCGTTTCGGTTTTTTGAGATAGATTTCTGAGACAGAAAATGAGGTTTTTATGAATATACAGTGGTACCCTGGCCATATGACAAAGGCCAGACGGATGATGCAGGATAATATCAAACTGGTCGATCTGGTAATTGAGCTGGTGGATGCCCGCGTGCCTTTAAGCAGCCGGAATCCTGATATTGACGATTTGGGCAGAAATAAAGCAAGGCTTCTTCTCCTGAATAAGGCGGACCTTGCGGATGAGGCGGCGAACGAGGCCTGGAGCGGCTATTTCCGGGAGAAAGGGTTTCAGGTGGTGAAACTGGATTCCAGAAGCAAAGCCGGTTTTAAGGCTGTACAGGCGGCGATAGGGGAAGCCTGCAGGGAAAAGACAGAGCGCGACAGAAAAAGGGGTATTTTGAACCGGCCTGTGCGGGCTATGGTGGCCGGAATTCCCAATGTAGGGAAATCTACCTTTATCAACAGCTTTGCGGGCCGGGCCTGCGCGAAAACCGGAAATAAACCGGGAGTGACCAGAGGAGCCCAGTGGGTGCGCCTGAATAAACAGGTAGAGCTTCTTGATACACCAGGGATTCTCTGGCCCAGATTTGAGGACCCGGCGGTAGGGCTTAAGCTTGCGCTGATTGGATCTATCCGGGAAGAGGTGCTCAATACGGAAGAGCTTGCCATGGAGCTGCTGAGATTCCTGAATGAACATTATAAGGGACTGCTGCGCGAAAGATATGAGATTGACGAGGAAGGCGGCGCTGCGGAACAGCTTCGTGATATCGCGGAAAAAAGAGGCTGTCTGAGAAAAGGCGGGGAAGCTGACACCCAGAAGGCAGCGGCGATTCTGCTGGAGGAGTTCCGGTCAGGAAAGCTTGGCCGGATTACTCTGGAAATGCCATGACAGGAGGAAGAGAAATGTTCAGAGGAAGAAAGGAAGAACAGGAGTTTACAGAGGAAGAAAACAAAAGCAATCCGCTGCGGGAGCTGGCCGGTATGCTGGTCTATATTATCATTGTGCTGGCTGTGACCTTCCTTTTTATCACCTTTGTGGGACAGCGGACGCATGTAAGCGGAGAGTCCATGGAAAATACGCTGGATGACGGGGATCAGCTGATAGTAGATAAGATTACCTATCGTTTTAAGGACCCGGAACGCTTCGACATTATTGTTTTTCCTTTTCATTATAAGGAAAATACCTATTATATCAAGCGGATTATCGGCCTTCCGGGAGAAACCGTACAGATTGCGGACGGATTGATTTATATAGATGGTGAAGTGCTGCAGGAATCCTATGGCCGTGAAGTGATTCAGGACCCGGGACTTGCGGCGGAGCCGATTACGCTGGGCGAGGATGAATATTTTGTGCTGGGGGACAACCGGAATCAGAGTTCTGACAGCCGGGACCCGAGTGTAGGTTTGATTCACAGAGACGAAATTGTGGGAAGGGCCTGGCTGCGCATCTGGCCTCTGGATTCCTTTGGAATTCTGAAGCATCAGTAACCGTAAGAAGGCAGGCGGGCATTGAGCCGGACAAACCCGGCAGAATCTTAAGATGCAGGAATCTTGTCTGCAGGGGAGGAACAAAAGGAGAAATGACAAAGACAGAGCTTCTGCGTCAGCAGAGAGAGCAGCGGCGCCAGGAAAAACTGAAGGCAGAGCGTGAACGGCTGGAAGGCATGCGTGTCTATGAGCGCCAGTACAGGGAGCGCGGCACCCTGTGCGGCATCGACGAGGTGGGCCGGGGGCCTCTGGCAGGGCCGGTGGTGGCCGGAGCAGTGATTCTGCCGGAAGATTGTGAGATCCTTTACCTGAACGATTCTAAGAAGCTTTCGGAGAAAAAGAGAGAGCTGCTCTATGATGAGATTATGGAAAAGGCCATAGCCGTGGGAATCGGGGCGGTCAGCCCGGAGCGGATCGATGAAATCAATATCCTGCAGGCCACTTACGAGGCCATGCGGATCGCCATCTCCAGGCTCTCAGTCAGACCGGATCTGCTTTTAAATGACGCGGTGACGATTCCCCAGGTGGACATTCCACAGGTGCCGATTATCAAAGGAGATGCGAAAAGCGTCTCCATCGCTGCCGCAAGCATTATAGCCAAGGTGACGAGAGACCGGATGATGGTGCAGTATGAGGACCTCTATCCGGGTTATGAGTTTGCGTCCAATAAAGGCTACGGCTCTGCCCGGCATATCGCGGCGCTGAAGGAAATCGGCCCCTGCCCCATCCACAGAAGAAGCTTTATCAAAAATTTCACCGGGGATGCAGAAAAATAGACAGGCAGGCCAGGAGGGCATCTGGATATGGGAAACCGCCGGAAAACCGGAACAGAATATGAACAGAAGACTGCGGAGTATCTGGAAAGCCTGGGATGGAAGATTCTGGAACGGAATTACCGGTGCAGAATCGGAGAGATTGATTTGATTGCTTTGGACGGGCGGACGCTGGTTTTTGTGGAAGTGAAATACCGCCGCTCCGGAGCCTGTGGAAGTCCAGGGGAAGCAGTAGATGTGAGAAAACAGCATACAATCTGCCGGGTGGCGGATTATTACCGGATGGTTCACGGAATCCCTGAGACGCAGTCCTGCCGTTTTGACGTGGCGGCCGTCCAGGGAGAAAGGCTTGAACTGTTAAGGAACGCGTTTCCTTACCGGCAATAGCCTGGAGGCCGGAAGCGCAGCCATATGGCAGGGAAAGGAAGAAAATATGGAACAGCTGAAATGGAAGAAAGTTAAGGGAAGGTCCTCGACGGAGCTCAGAGAGCGGGAGGGCGTTCCTTTTTTGGTGTTTCCCTCTCTGGAGGCGGCGGGAATGGTGGTTCACGGCTTTTCTACCCGCCTGGGAGGAGTAAGCGAAGGAATTTATTCCTCCATGAACGTCAGCTTTACCAGAGGTGATCAGGAGGAAGCAGTGCGTGAAAATTACCGGAGGCTGGGAGCGGCCATAGGATTTTCCTGCGAGAATCTGGTCTGTTCGGATCAGACCCACACCACGAATCTGCGTGTGGCCACGGAGGAGGACAGAGGAAAGGGTTTCACCCGCCGGAAGGATTACACAGACGTGGACGGCCTGGTGACAAATGTGCCGGGGCTTGTACTCGCCACCTTTTACGCAGACTGTGTGCCTCTGTATCTGGTGGACCCGGTGCGGCGCTGTATCGGACTTTCCCATGCGGGATGGAGAGGAACGGCAGGGAAAATAGGGAAGAAGACCGCAGAGCTCATGACAGAACAGTATGGCTCCCGCCCAGAGGATCTGCTGGCGGCCATCGGCCCGTCCATCTGCCAGAGCTGTTATGAGGTCAGTGAGGACGTAATTGAAAAATTCCGGGAGGCCTTTGACGAGCGTTTCCATACAGAACTCTTTTATGAAAAAGGCGGCGGAAAATATCAGCTGAACCTCTGGCGGGCCAATGAGCTTGCGTTTCTGGAGGCGGGACTCCGCCCGGAAAACATTGCGGTCACAGACGTCTGTACCTGCTGTAATCCTGCTCTTCTGTTCAGCCACCGGGCGTCCAAAGGCAGGAGGGGAAATCTGGGAGCCTTCCTTATGCTGAAATAATATCGGGGAGCAGAAACAGCGCCAGGATGTAGAAACAACATCCGAATGTGCAGACAGTACCGAAAGCCGGGAGACGGCTGTACATTTCCTGAAATCACCACTTTACTACAGAACATATGTTTGCTATTATAAGCACAGAATAGTCCGGAACAACTGAAACTGCGGCAGCAAAGACAAGGAGCCGGCTGCCCAGAAGAGGCCGGACTGCAGGAGAAGAGGTGAAAAGGGAAATGAAGGAGGACAGACATACAGAACCGGAAGAGCTTCAGCCGGTGAATATTCCGGTACAGATGTTCTGCGCGGTGGATCGAACGGGGGTCATTACGCCTCTGCAGTTCCGCTACGAGCTACCGGAGCACAAGGTAGAGCTGGTAAAAATTGAGAAAACACTTTCCAGGGACGAAAAAAATTATGTGGGAATCCGGGAAAAACAGTATATCTGTTCCGTGGTGATGGACGGATGCAGAAGGCTTCTGGAATTCCGCTATGATGTGGAAAGCCAGAGATGGAGAATCTTTCAGTTCCTTTCGTGATGGAGAAGCGCTTTGTATTTCATGTGGATGTGAACAGCGCCTACTTAAGCTGGAGCGCCGCATACAGAACCTGTATTCTCGGAGAAAAGAAAGATCTGCGCGCTGTACCGTCCGTCGTGGGCGGCGATCAGGAAAAGCGGCATGGAATTGTTCTGGCGAAAAGCATCCCGGCAAAAAGATTTGGAATACAGACGGGAGAGCCGCTGGTTTCCGTCTGCCGGAAATGTCCGGATTTAATCGTGATACCTCCGGATTACAGCCTCTATGTGAGGGCCTCCTGTGCGTTGATGAAACTGCTGGAGAGATATTCGGATCAGATCATTCCCTATTCTATAGATGAAGCCTGGGTGATATTGGAAGGCTTTGGGCGGCTTTACGGGAGAGAGCAGATGGTGAATCTGGCCTGGCAGATGAAGGAGGAGATTCGGGACAGACTTGGATTTACCGTCAATATCGGCGTCTCCACCAACCTTCTTCTGGCCAAGATGGCCGGAGAATTTTCAAAACCGGACAGAGTGCATACGCTGTTTGAAGAGGAAATAGAGAAAAAATGTGGCCGCTTCCCGTCTCGGAGCTTTTTATGGCAGGAGCGGCCATGTCCGACCGGCTTGGGCGGCTGGGAATCCGTACCATCGGGGAGCTGGCCAGGGCTGACAGCGCTTTTATCCGGGCACAACTGAAGCGCCCCGGTGAAATCCTCCGGAATTATGCGGGAGGCGGCGAACTGGAGTCTTATGTCTTTGCGCAGGAATATCCGAAAGGATATGGAAACAGCATGACGGCGGTGAGAGACATTCTGACGGCGGAATGCGCGCGGCATTATCTGCTGTCTCTGTGTGAGACTGTGGGCGCCCGGCTGCGCCAGGATCATGTGAGGGCGGATACGGCAGGCGTTCATATTACCACTTATGAGTTCCAGCATTTCAGCAGGCAGCGGCGTCTTCCTGGCGCTACAAATATCACAGAAGAGCTTTATGAGGCAGCCTGCAGCCTGTTTGCCGGGCTCTGGGACGGCCGGACTCCGATCCGGCAGGCCAAAGCAGTAAGAAGAAAAGGAGGAAGCTCTGATGTGCGGCAGATTTTATGTGGATGGGGATGTATGGGAAGAGCTCCGCAGGCTCGCGGAAAGAACAGGCAGCTGGGAGCTCCTGACCGGGAAGGAAAATATGGAAACGGAAAGCAGGGGAGATGTGTTCCCCTCCTGCAGAGCGCTGGTGCTCCGGGGCCTGCAGAGCCATCTGGATCTACAGAAAATGAAATGGGGTTACGAGGCTCCCGGCCTGAAAAAAGAGATTATCAATGCCCGTTCAGAGACGGTGAGAGAGAAGCATCTCTTCTGTCAGGATTTCGCATACCGCCGCTGTCTGATTCCGGCCAGAGGCTTCTATGAATGGAAGAGAGACGAAGCGAAAAAAGTCAGATACAGATTTTATGATGGGAATGGGATTTTGTATCTGGCAGGAATCTATCACGCGTCGGAGCAGGGAGATGAATTCGCGATTCTAACCAGAAAAGTCGAAGGGTGTATGCTTGGAATCCACGACAGGATGCCGGTTCTGATACGACAGGAGGATGTGGAAGCCTGGCTGTTTTCCGGCGAAGAGGCAGGAGAGCTTTTGAATTCCTCCCTGCAGGGACTGAAAAGGGAGCGCGCGGAAGACAGAGGGAAAGAAGAGGAATATGAACAGCTGAGTCTGTTTTGAGAGGTTCATTCCGGAAGCAGTAAAATTGGGATAAAAAAGAGTTCTGCTGAAATTCTACGCTATTAGGCATAGAGTCAGGCAGAACTCTTTTTGATTCTTTTACTCCGGATACACCAGTCTGTCCGCAGTGATATGGTACAGCACCTCATCCAGGTATTTTTTTGCCAGATATTTTGCCATCGGAAGATTCATATCCAGATAGTTTCCGCAGTCCCTGGGGCTGGCCCCGGGAATCTCGCCTTCGTAATCGCGGATGAACTCCCACATTTCGATCATCAGAGGGACGATGTCCTTTGATTCATAATCACCGGAAAGCAGCAGATAGAAACCGGTCCGGCAGCCCATCGGGCCGAAATACAGGACTTTTGGACTCCATTCTTTGTGATTGCGCAGAAAGGTGGCGCCCAGATGTTCGATAGCGTGAACTTCGGCGGTGTTCATGACAGGCTCTTCATTGGGGCTGGTCATGCGCAGGTCGAAGGTGGTGACAATGGTACCGCCCACCGGGTCTTTTCTTGACACGTAGACACCGGGCTGAAGCAGAAGATGATTGATGGTAAAGCTTGTGATTTTCTCCATAGTAGTATTCCTCCTGTTGTTTACCCTGATATGTAGTGTATCACATTTACGCGGGAAGGGAAATGGAAAAGTAGACAGGAAAATGAGTGAAAAGCCGGGAGAGACAGTGATGAAAGAACTGTAGTGTTAAAAAGGAGCGGGAATGCCCTGAAAAAGGTTGACATAAGATTGAAAACCTGATATGTTAGAACTCGTAAATCATTTTATTCTGTATTCTGCTTTTGATATGCAGCCTGCCGTATAGTCTGGTGTCCGGAAAGTTGAGCGGCCGGCAATCGAAACAGTTCGTTCAGCAGCGGATATAATATCTCAAATATCATGAGCGTTTCTGCGGAAAATTTCACAAATGAAAGCTGATTATAAAAAGAAGAAAGTAAAGAAAGCATGTTTTACGAAAATCTGAGAGAAGGAATTCTGGCCACGCTTTTTTTGACGGCCGCATGGCGGGATCTGCATTTCCGGAAAATTCCGAACCGGCTTCTGCGATCCGCCGCAGGGCTGCGTCTTCTTTTCTGCCTGCCGGAAACATACCTGGCTGGATGGAAGGAAATGACAATACATATTCTGCAGGATCTTGGGAGCGGCCTGCTTCTGATGACTTTCCTTTTGACAGTGACTTGGGTATGCGGAAAGGGAAAGAAGCTGGGCATGGGAGATGTGAAGCTGGCAGGAACAGCGGCGCTATTTGCGGGGCTGTACAGAATGCTGTGGGTTCTGCTTTTGGGGACGGGACTTGCGGCGGCAGTGCTGTGTCTGCGGATGATAGGCAGAAAGGGAAGCAGGAGAGACACGGTTCCTCTGGCTCCGTTTCTGCTGGGCGGCTTCCTGCTGGAATTTTTGCTGCGTTTTTCCCTGCCCGGGCTTTTCTGACCGGCCTTGAGACGGGAAAAGGAATATGGTAAGATGAAAAAAACAAAAAGGAGGGCAGCCATGAGAAGACGATGGCAGGGACAGCTGGCTCTTTGTCTGCTTTCGGTCCTGCTTCTGACCGGGTGTGCGCGGAACGCCGCAGAGCAGCAGGACCAGGGAACAGAACAGAAAACGGATTCAGAGCTTAAAGTGACCTTTTTTGACGTGGGAAAAGGTGACGCGGTTCTCCTGGAGTCGGAAGGACAGGCAATGCTGATTGACGCTGGGTATGACGATACGGCAGATGTGATTCTTGACTACCTGGAGGCTGAAGAAATACAGCAGCTGGATTATATGATCATTACTCATTTTGATAAGGACCATGTGGGAGGAGCCGATAAGGTTCTGGAAGCTGTGGAAGTGCGGAGAGTACTGCAGCCGGATTATGAATCGGACAGCAGGCAGACGGAACAGTATCTGGAAGCGCTGGACGCGGAGAACATCGAGCCGGAAAAGGTGACAGAGAGGATGGAATTTGCTCTCGCAGAGGCCGGCTGTACGATTTATCCGCCCAGGCAGAAGGACTATGAGGAGAAAGACAACGATTTTTCACTGGTACTCAGTCTGACGTTCGGGGAAGAAAGGTTTCTTTTTGCCGGAGATTGTGAAAAAGAGAGACTTTCGGAGCTGATGGCTGAGCCGGAGCTGGAGCTTGAACATCAGGTTTTGAAGGTTCCCCATCACGGACGGGAAGAAAAGAATTCGGACAAATTCCTTCTGGCCGTTTCACCGGAAGCGGCGGTCATTACATGCTCGGAGGAAGAAGAGCCGGATAAGGAGATTCTGGAGCTTCTCGGACAGCTGGGAGCAGAAGTTTATCTGACTTCGGAGGGCACAGTGACCTGTGTGACAGACGGCAGCTCTTTAAGTTTCAGCCAAAATTAAGTTTTGAACGCTGTTCACAGCTGATTCGGATGTGGATGCAGTTGTGTTGTGCCGGCATTAAAAAAACTTGAAATCAGCCGGGAATATGATTAAAATGGTAGGTAATGCGTAGCTATTCAGTACGGGGCGAATCACAGCCGCGAAGGTACTGAAGAGGCTGTGGTAATGTATGCATGAGGAGGAAAAAGACATGAGCATGATTGATAAGGTACGCGCCGAAATGGTTGCGGCAATGAAAAATAAGGAAAAGGAGAGAAAAGAGTCTCTGTCCATGCTGCTTTCTGCGCTGAAGAACAAAGCGATTGACAAGCGGGCGGATCTGACGGAAGAGGAAGAATACGCAGTAGTGAAAAAGGAGATGAAGCAGACTCAGGAGACGCTTGATCTGGCTCCGGCAGACAGAACAGATATCATCGAGCAGTGCAGGGCGCGTCTGGCTGTTCTTTCCGAGTTTGCGCCCGAGGAGATGAGCGAGGACGCGATCCGGGCAGTGATTCAGGAAGTGGCTGCTTCTCTGGGACTTGAGAATCCCACAGGAAAAGATAAAGGAAAAATGATGAAAGAGCTGATGCCGAAGGTAAAGGGAAAGGCTGACGGCGCTCTGGTTAATAAACTGGTAGGAGAGTTTCTTGCTTAGGCGGGGGAAGGCGGCTCTCTGCCTCACCGTTTTCCTGTTATGCTGCGGCTGCGGCCGCGGCGGCGCAGAAGTGACGGTTCCTCAGGTGGAGGTAGTGGAAGAGCCGCAGGTAAGCCAGACAGAGGAACAGAAAAGAGCGGAGCTTGGCCTGGATACAGAAGCCGGCACTGTTCTGGGTGAAGAAGAGGTGGTGATGATGACAGAGGAAGGAGAACCGCAGACAGCCATGTATACAAGGGTCCGCGGAAACGGGGATTTTTCTCTGGCCTATGATACTTCGGAGTTTTCGCTTACAGCTTCTGAGAATGAGCTGAGGTTTGAGGCGCTGTCTGACGGAGAAGCGGATGACGCTTCAGCGTTTCTGAGCCTTCGAAAGGAGGACGCGCCTTCCGCGGAAGAACTGGCGGATCAGTACGTGGCGGAAAGCGGAGAAGAATGCGCGGTGGAGGAAGTGACCGTTGGCGAAGGCGAATATCCCGCCATCTGGGTCAGCTACGCGGAAGGGACTTCCGGGGACAGCCGGACCTGCGATTTGTATGTGTTCCGGTACAATGAAGAGCTGTATGTGGCGCAGCTGGATTGTACTGTGGCGGATTATGAGAATCTGGGCAGTGCAGAGCATATGATTTTGTCTACACTGCGGTTTGATGAGGGGTGACAGAAGATGAAGACATCACAGCTGGGCCATTCCTTGATTCTTCTGTTGACGGCAGTGATCTGGGGAGTGGCTTTTGTGGCGCAGAGCGTAGGCATGGATTATGTGGGGCCGTTTACCTTTACCTGCGCGCGGTCTTTGATAGGCGGCCTGGTTCTGCTCCCATGCATTGCGCTGCTGAACCGGATGAACGGACAGAAAGGGAACGACAGGAAGGCTGCCGCGGAAAAGCTTTCCGAAGAGGAAAAAAGGAAAAAGCGAAAGATGCTGATTCTGGGAGGAATCTGCTGCGGACTGGCCCTTTGTGCCGCAAGCTGTTTTCAGCAGTTTGGCATTCAGTATACGACAGTAGGAAAAGCCGGCTTTATCACAGCCTTTTACATTATCATAGTGCCGGTGATCAGCCTGTTTTTTGGGAAAAAATGCGGCCCGCTCGTATGGGCGGGCGTGCTGTTTGCCTTAAGCGGACTGTATTTTCTCTGCATTACGGAAAGCTTTCAGATTGGAATGGGAGATATTCTTGTGTTTATCTGCGCATTTCTTTTTGCGGTACATATTCTGGTGATTGACTATTTTACGCAGTACGTGGATGGCGTGAAGATGTCCTGCATTCAGTTTTTTGTCTGCGGGGCCGTATCCGGCGCCGCAATGCTGCTTTTTGAGGAGCCGAGTGTCTCCGCCCTGCTGTCTGCCTGGCAGCCGGTGCTTTATGCGGGAGTTTTGTCCAGTGGAGCAGGCTATACTCTGCAGATCATCGGACAGAAGGGAATGAATCCTACGGTGGCTTCCCTGATTCTGAGTCTGGAATCAGTGGTTTCGGTGCTGGCGGGACTTCTCCTGCTGGGAGAGACCTTAAGCGGCCGGGAAGTGCTTGGCTGTGTGCTGATGTCGGCAGCTATCGTACTGGCGCAGCTGCCGCAGAAGCAGAGAGAAACCGTATCCTGCGCATAGGACGGAAGCACATACGGAGAGAAACCGCATCCTGCGCACAGGCCGGAAGGGCAGACTGCGGCCTTTTGAATGTTAAGTTCATGTAAAGTCCGGGGATGCGGTTGAAGCGGCCGGTAAAATAGACTATAATATTTAAATAAGAAAGAGACTGTTCCATGAGGGCCGGGAAGGCAGAGCATGGGATACAGGCGCCGCTTTTGCAGCGGCGGGGAATGAAAACATGAAAATTTTATTTATTTCCCTTGGGTGCGATAAGAATCTGGTGGATTCGGAAGTGATGCTGAAGCTTCTGGAAAAGAAGGGATACCAGTTTACGGACGATGAGACGGAAGCGGATATTATTATAATCAATACCTGCTGTTTTATCGGCGATGCCAAGGAAGAAAGTGTTAATACAATCCTGGAGATGGCGGAATACCGGAAGAGCGGAAGCTGCAAAGCGCTGATTGTCACAGGGTGTCTGGCTCAGCGGTATCAGAAGGAGATCCTGGATGAGATAGAAGAAGTGGACGCGGTTCTCGGAACAGCGACCTATGATGCCATTGCGGAAACGGTGGAAAAAGCCCTGGAAGGCAGGAAAGAACTGCGCTTTGAAGATATTGACCGTCTTGTGCCGGAACAGGGAGGACGTGTTCTGACCACGGGGGGCCATTACGCATATCTGAAAATTGCGGAGGGGTGTGACAAGCATTGTACCTACTGCATCATTCCAAGGCTGCGGGGACATTTCCGCAGTGTTCCGGAGGAAAGGCTTCTGGCTGAAGCGGAGGAGCTGGCAGAGCAGGGTGTGAAAGAACTGATTCTGGTGGCTCAGGAGACGACTGTTTACGGAGTGGATCTGTACGGAGAGAAGAGGCTGCCGCAGCTTTTGAAAAAGCTGGCCGGAATTCCGGGCATACGCTGGATTCGCGTGCAGTACTGCTATCCGGAGGAGATTACAGAAGAACTGATTCAGATCATAAAGGAGGAGCCAAAAATCTGCCATTATCTGGACCTTCCTATTCAGCATGCGTCAGACAGGATTCTGAAGCGCATGGGGAGAAGAACCACGCAGGCAGATCTGCGGCGTATCATCGGAAGACTGCGGGAAGCGATCCCGGATATCTGTCTCAGAACCACGCTGATCAGCGGATTTCCGGGAGAGACGGAAGAGGATCATGAAGAGCTCATGCGCTTTGTGGACGACTGCGAGTTCGACCGGCTGGGCGTCTTTGCCTATTCTGCGGAAGAAGACACTCCGGCGGCAGCCATGCCGGATCAGATCCCGGAGGAAGTAAAGGAAGACCGGAGAGCTGAGATTATGGAGCTCCAGCAGGAGATTGCTTTTGAAAAAGCGGAAGGCATGACAGGGCGGGAGCTTACGGTTATGATAGAGGGAAAGGCTGCCGATGAAAACGTTTATGTGGGCCGGACTTATATGGACGCGCCGGGCGTGGACGGCTATCTCTTCCTAAATACGGATGAGACGCTGATGAGCGGCGATTTCGCCAGGGTGCGCGTAACAGGCGCAGCAGAATACGATCTGATAGGAGAATTGATAGAATGAATCTGCCAAATAAACTGACGGTACTGAGAGTGATTATGATCCCGTTTTTCGTGGTGTTCATGCTGACGGATCTGGGAGGAAAATATGGAAACTATATTGCGCTGGCAATCTTTGCCGTTGCCAGTCTGACGGATCTTCTGGATGGAAAGATTGCGAGAAAACGCGGTCTTGTAACCAATTTCGGAAAGTTCATGGACCCGCTGGCAGATAAGCTGCTGGTTTGTTCGGCGCTCATCTGTCTTGTAGAGATGGACCGCCTGGCAGCCTGGATGGTCATAGTAATTATTGCCAGAGAATTTATCATCAGCGGATTTCGTCTGATCGCTTCGGATAACGGAGTCGTAATTGCGGCAAGCTATTGGGGAAAGTTTAAAACGACCTTTCAGATGATTATGATCATTCTTCTGATTCTGGATCTGGGAGGGAGCTTCACAGTGATTGAGACGGCGGTGACCTGGATTGCACTGATTCTGACAGTGGTGTCCCTGCTCGATTATCTGTGGAAAAACAGGGGTATATTGCTGGAAGGAGATATCTGATATATGACAGCGGAACTGATTTCTGTGGGAACAGAGCTTCTGCTAGGAAATATTGTCAATACAAACGCGGCTTTTCTGGCGAGGGAATGTGCCAGCCTCGGTCTGTCGCTCTATTATCAGACGACAGTGGGCGATAATCCGGAGCGGCTGAGGGCGGCTGTGAAACAGGCGCTGGAACGTTCGGACGTGGTGATCTTAAGCGGCGGGCTGGGACCGACACAGGATGATCTGACAAAGGAAATCACAGCGGAAGTTTTTGGAAAAAACCTTGTGGAAGACATCCGCACAAAAGAGCGGATTCAAGCTTATTTTGACGCCCGGGGCACCGGGGAAATCCCGGAAAATAACTGGAAGCAGGCAATGGTTCCGGAAGGAGCCAGGGTAGTGGACAATGAAAACGGCACGGCTCCCGGACTGATTCTGGAGCAGGAGGGAAAGACGGCGATTCTTCTTCCCGGGCCGCCGAACGAACTGGTTCCCATGTTCCGGAAAGATATCTGCCCGTATCTCCATCGGAAACAGCCGGAGACGATTGTGTCAGAAATGGTGAAACTGTGTGGAATAGGAGAAAGCAGGGCGGAAATGATGATTGCGGATTTGATCGCGGCCCAGTCCAATCCCACCATAGCCACATACGCCAAGACAGGCGAAGTGCATCTGCGGGTGACTGCCCGGGCGGAAAATGAAGACGCTGCGGAGCTTCTCATGAAGCCGATTCTGAAAGAACTGCGGGTAAGATTTGGCGATCATATTTATACCATGGACGAGCGCGTGACGCTGGAGGATGCGGTGGCGGCCCTTCTCCGGGAGCAGGAGCTTACCGTGACTACCGTAGAATCCTGCACGGGCGGACTTCTGGCCGGCCGTCTGGTGAATGTTCCGGGGGTCTCTGAGGTCTTCAAGCAGGGTTTTGTCACCTATTCCAACAAAGCAAAAAGAAAGCTGGTGGGCGTTAAGAAGACGACGCTTAAGGAATTCGGGGCGGTCAGCGATAGGACAGCCCGCGAGATGGCAAAGGGCGCGATCCTTATGACCGGTTCGGATGCGGCCGTGGCGGTGACCGGAATCGCAGGGCCGGATGGAGGCTCAGAGGAAAAACCGGTGGGCCTTGTGTATATTGCGGCGGCTGTCCGGGGGCAGACCTATGTGCAGGAATGTCATTTTACCGGAGACCGGGTAAAAATCCGGGAGAGCTCTGTGGCGGCTGCGCTGACGCTGCTTCGCAGAGGTATTCTGGAGACAGCTGAGGGCTGAACAGAGAACAAAGGTGCTGACGGAGGATAAGATGGAAGACGTAAAAAAGATACGAATCAAGTATTTCACAGACAAGATTGACAGACTGGCTTATATAGGCGGAAAGTCTGACTGGATTGATCTGCGGTGCGCGGAGGAGATTCAGATGAAGGCCGGCGAGTTCCGGCTGATTCCCCTGGGTGTGGCCATGCAGCTGCCGAAGGGATACGAGGCGCATGTAGTTCCCCGGAGCAGCACCTATAAAAATTTCGGGATTATTCAGACCAACCATACGGGGATCATTGATGAAACCTACTGCGGCGACAACGACCAGTGGTTTATGGCTGCCTACGCTCTGCGCGACACGCAGATTCATGTAAATGATAGAATCTGCCAATTCCGGATTATAGAGCATCAGCCCAGACTGGAATTTGAGGAAACAAAAGAACTTGGAAATGAAGACAGGGGCGGCTGCGGCAGCACCGGAAAGGCGTGAGGATATGCAGGTGATTACGTTTGCTTCTATCGAGATCAGCTCTTATGAGGTAGGAATGAAAATTCTTGAGCTGTCTTCGAAAAACGGAATAAAAGAAATCGATTATATCCGCCATGGGCTGGAACTTGGAAAAGATGCTTATGTTCATGGTGAAATCGGAAATGAGATGCTGGAGGAGCTGTGTGAGATCCTGGAAGACTTCACCCGGATTATGAAGGGGTATCAGGTGGAGGATTACCGGGCCTGCGCCACAAGCGCAATCCGCGATACCAGAAACTGCCTTCTGATTCTGGATAAGATCCGGGTGCGTACCGGCCTGGAAGTGGAAATCTTAAGCAATTCCGAGCAGAGATTTCTGGGATATAAATCTATCGCTTCCAACGAGGAGTCTTTCCAGAAAATCATTCAGAAGGGAACTGCCATTGTAGATGTGGGCGGCGGCAGCATCCAGATTTCCCTGTTTGATAAAGACGCGCTGGTATCCACACAGAATCTGCGTTTGGGAATCGTGCGTATTCGGGAGCGGCTGGCTGAGATCGAGCAGCGGACCACCCATTTTGATGAAATCGTGGAAGAGATGATTAACAATGAGCTGAACAGTTATAAGCGCCTGTATCTGAAGGATCGGGAGATCAAGCACATGATTCTGGTGGGTGATTATATCAATCAGCTGATTACCCGGAGAAGGGGAGAAAAAAGCGTTTCCTTCACGCGGGAAGAATATCAGAAGCTGTATCAGGAAATCGCCTCCCGTTCTCCGCAGGAAATGGTGGGAAGACTGGGAACTGTCTCGGATAATATGTCTCTGGTGATGCCGGCCCTCATTATCTACCGGCGTCTGATTGAGGAGACGGGGGCCGAGAAACTGTGGATTCCCGGCCGGAATCTCTGTGATGGTCTTGCTTATGATTACGCAGAGCGGAAGAAAATTTTTAAATCCAGCCATAATTTTGAAAATGATATCATCGAGGCGGCCAAAAACATTGCGAAGCGCTACCAGAGCAATAAGACGCATCTGGCGGGCACAGAATATCTGGCTCTTACGATCTTTGACAAGATGAAACGGATTCACGGAATGAGCAGGCGGGAAAGACTCCTTCTGCAGATTGCGGTGCTGCTCCACGACTGCGGAAAATATATCAGCATGAACCGTACGGCCCAGTGCTCTTACGAGATTGTTATGTCCACGGAAATCATTGGATTGTCTCACAGAGAACGTGAGATCATTGCGAACGCCATCCGTTTTAATACAGAAGAATTTGTCTCTTTCGAGGAATTTTCCATGGGCTGCAGTCTGGATCGGAATGATTATCTGCTGACAGCCAAAATAAGCGCCATTCTGCGGGTGGCTAATTCCATGGACCGCAGCCACAAGCAGAAATTCAAAAACGTGAAGGTTACGCTTAAGGATAGAGAACTGATTGTGGTAGTAGATACCGTAGAAGATATCACGCTGGAGCAGGGACTCTTCTCCCACAAAGCAGATTTCTTTGAATCAATTTTCAGTATCAGGCCCATAATCCGGCAGAAAAGGCAGGTATAAGAGATGGAAAAGACAGATTTTACCAAAACTGAATATTACAGAAACAGGGAGCTTTCCTGGCTGGCTTTCAATGAACGAGTGCTGAGCGAGGCAAGGGACAAGAACATTCCGCTGTTTGAGAGACTGAAATTTTTGAGTATTACGGCTTCCAATCTGGATGAATTTTTCATGATCCGCGTAGCGTCTTTGAAAGATATGGTAAACGCAGGTTATACCAAGAAGGACATTGCAGGCCTGACAGCCCAGGAGCAGCTGGATCAGATCGGCGAGGAAGCCCATAAGCTGGTGAGTCTTCAGTATTCTACCTATTCCCGGTCCCTGCTTCCCATGCTGCGCCAGCATGGACTGAATGTGATCCAGGAACACGAGGAGCTGACGGAAGAACAGGGAGAATTCGTGGACCGTTATTTCCGGGATAACGTCTATCCGGTGCTGACGCCCATGGCAGTGGATTCTTCCAGACCGTTTCCTCTGATCCGAAATAAGACGCTGAATATCGGTGCGCTGCTTTCCAAGAAAAATCAGGAAGGGAAGGAAAAGGAGCTGGAGTTTGCCACGGTTCAGGTTCCGTCTGTACTTCCTCGTATTGTGCCCCTTCCCCACGGAAAGGACGGAAGCCGGAATGTGATTCTTCTGGAGGAGATCATCGAGCGCAATATGCAGCAGCTTTTCCTGAGCTACGATATCGTCTGCGCGTCGCCTTACCGGGTAATGAGAAACGCGGATCTCACCATAGAGGAGGATGAGGCCGCCGATCTTCTGAAGGAGATACAGAAGCAGCTTAAAAAGCGCCAGTGGGGCGAGGTAATCCGTCTGGAAGTAGAGGAGAGAATCGACAAGAGGCTCTTAAAGCTTCTGCGCAAGGAGTTTGATATTCGGGATGAGGCCATTTATAAGATCAACGGACCTCTTGACCTGACATTCCTGATGAAAATGTACGGCCTGGAAGGTTTTGACGATTTGAAGAATCCGAAGCACGTTCCGGCGCCTGTCAAGGAGATCCCGTCCGACTGCGATATTTTTGAGCAGATTCGGAAAGGCGATATTCTTCTGCATCATCCATATCAGACCTTCGATCCGGTGGTAAAATTTGTGCGGGACGCGGCATCTGATCCCAAGGTGCTTGCTATTAAGCAGACTCTTTACCGTGTCAGCGGCAATTCCCCGATCATAGCGGCTCTTGCCCAAGCGGCGGAAAACGGAAAACAGGTATCTGTGCTAGTGGAGCTGAAAGCCCGTTTTGACGAAGAGAACAATATCATCTGGGCCAAGATGCTGGAGAAAGCAGGCTGCCATGTTATCTATGGTCTGGTAGGTCTGAAGACGCACAGCAAGATTACGCTGGTGGTGCGCAAGGAGGATGACGGCATCCGCCGGTACGTGCATCTGGGAACCGGAAACTACAATGATTCCACCGCAAAGCAGTATACAGACGTAGGACTTCTGACCTGCTCTGCCCCCATTGGAGAGGACGCGACAGCCGTGTTCAATATGCTCTCCGGTTACTCTGAGCCTGCGTTCTGGAATAAGCTGTCTCTGGCGCCTTTGTGGCTGAAGGACAGATTTCTGCAGCTCATTGGACGGGAAAAAGAGCATGCGGAAAACGGAGGAGAGGGACATATTATCGCAAAGATGAATTCTCTCTGTGACAGGGATGTGATCGAAGCGCTTTATGCGGCGTCTGCGGCTGGAGTCAAAATCGAGCTGATTGTGCGGGGTATCTGCTGCCTGAAAGTGGGAATTCCGGGAGTCAGTGAGAATATATCTGTCCGCTCTATTGTGGGAAATTTCCTGGAGCACAGCCGGATCTTTTATTTCTATAATAACGGACAGGAAGAGGTCTTCTGCTCCAGCGCGGACTGGATGCCGAGAAATCTGGAGAAGCGAGTGGAGATTCTGTTCCCGGTAGAGCGGCCGGAATTGAAGGAGGAGCTTATTCATATCCTGAATATAGAACTGGAGGATAATGTAAAGGCCCATCTTCTTCAGCCGGATGATACTTATATAAAAGTGGATCGGCGGGGCAAGACAGCCCTGAGTTCTCAGGATTACTTTGTGGAAGAGGCGCGGGAAAAAGCCAGAGCGGAAGAGAATCCGGTGAACAGCCGTGTGTTTATTCCTGAGGAGCATGTGGAATAAAAAAATTTTGGAAGAGTACACGGAATAGAAAGAATGTAAGCGGGCCGGACGGATACAGAACACAGTCTGTCTCCGCCCGGCCCGGTTTACACAGATAAATCAAAAACGATAAATCAGGAGGGGAGATTATGTTTCAGATCAGGAATTTTACTGACAACGATGATGTAAGGACGCTGGAAAGCCGAGGAGCTTTTACGGTAGTAGAGTATCTGCGGGATTTGAGTGTGAGTCCGTCCAGCGCGCAGACAGCCTATTACTGCAATGAGATGAACGTACGCAAACGTCAGGTGATCTGCGATCTGAGCAAGGCGTCCATTACGCTGCAGGCGGGCGCCATGCAGTGGACTGCCGGTAATGTAAACGCTACGACAGGCCTGAAGGGAGTAGGGGATTTGTTTGGCAAGGCAGTGCGGGGAAAGGTGACCGGTGAGTCCGCCATCAAGCCGGAATACACCGGAGACGGCATTCTGGTGACAGAACCCACCTATCGCTATATTCTCCTGGAGGACTTAAATGACTGGAACGGTTCTATTGTTCTGGATGACGGCCTGTTTCTTGCCAGTGAATCCACGCTGAAGCATAAGGCGGTAATGCGCTCCAATTTTTCTTCTGCGGTAGCAGGCGGAGAGGGCCTGTTTAATCTGGGCCTTACCGGATCGGGCGTGGTATGCCTGGAATCCAACAGTCCCCGTGAGGAACTGATAGAGATTACTCTCCAAAATGACGTGCTGAAAATCGATGGAAACATGGCTATTGCCTGGAGCGGAAGCCTGGAATTCACAGTGGAGCGTTCCGGAAAGACGCTGCTGGGCTCAGCTGCCTCCGGAGAAGGACTGGTGAACGTGTACCGGGGAACGGGAAAGGTGCTTCTGGCGCCTGTGGCACGATAGCAGAGCGTAAAATGAGGCAGTGTTTCATAAAATTTTAAGAAATTCATGGTAGTGTTTTCCCGGCCGATATGGTAAAATTTCTTTGTCTTGTTTTAAGAACTTAAAAGTGGGAAGGTGAAAAAGTGAAGAAATTTATCAGTTGCGTGGTATTTATTGTGATGATGATGTCTCTGGCGGCCTGCGGCGGAAAAGAGCAGAGCGCTGCTTATACGATGGAAGCAGAGCTGGAAGGCGGCGTAGTTATGACGGATACTCTGACATTGGATGCCAGAGGTGATAGAGTACAGCAGATAACGGAAGAAGTAAAGCTTGATATGACCGGCGTGAACGAAGAGCGGCGGACAGAGCTTGTGGCGCAGTACGATGCGATTGCAGAGAGATACCAGGCTGTGGACGGCGTGGAATGTACGGTAGATAATACAGACGGGGTATACAGCATGACTGTGGTAATCGACGTGAAAGATGATGTCATATCCCAGCTGTCGGAGCAGAATCTTCTGACGATCAATGGCGGCGCGTCTGAGATTTCTCTGGAGAAGTCAGGAACTTCTCTGGTGGAAAGCGGCTATACGCTGGTGGAAGACCAAAGCAGCGAGACATAAAAGCAGATATTCCATAAGGGCAGCCTGCCGGGATTCCGGCAGGCTTTTTTGAAAGGCAAAGACGAAAGAGATGGTATGAAAGAAAAAAGCAGATTTCAAAAAGAACTGGAACGGCATGCTTCCAAGCAGATTATTTTCAGTATCCTGATTGGATGCTTCTTTTTCTGCGTAGCGATGGTGGGCATCACTATGCTGGATCAGAAACTGAAACAGGAGAAGCATCTGGATGCCATTGAGGCCACATTCCGCACGATTCAGGATTCTTCGGAGGAATTTCTGATGTCAGAGGAAAATACAGAGATTTTTTTCGCGTGTATGGAGGAAGGCGCAGGAGGAAATTCACTGAAATATCAGGTAAGCAAATATAATCTGGAGGCGCTGGTAGGAATCCGTCTGATAGTCACTGACCGGGAAGGACAGGTGCGGTTTTCCAGTTTTTCCGGGGAAGAGATGAATCTGCACCGGCTGGAATTTAACCGGGCGGCGGGAGAAAACGCCAGAACCTGGAAGAAGACAATCTACAGTACGGTCTATTTTTTCTCAGGAGACACCTCGGAATATGTGCTGGTCCGGCCTTTATACCGGTATGACGGGTATGCCGGAAGTGTGGCGCTTTATCTGGACGCTTCTGACTGGAATCTGCATTTCCAGAAGTATCAGTATGATGCGATACTGACTAATGCCAATTCCGATGTGATATACTGTTCCAATTACAGTTTTTTGGAGGGCTATGCAATCAATAAGTACAGAGGAAGCATCCAGAAAGAATACAGGTGGTTCGGTGACAGCCGGTACATGACAAGCGGCCGATATCTGGATGATCCGGGAGTCTGTATCTATTCCTTTGTCTATACTCCGGGGAGCAGGACTTATCTGCTGATAGGCCTTTCAGTCATTCTGGGACTTGGTCTTGTGTGGACAGGAATGTTTTTCCATCTGATGCATATGATGGCGGCGAAGACTTCTCAGTCTGTGGGTCAGCTGATAAAAGAAATCCGTACGATTCGGAAAGAAGATCCTTATCATCTGGTAAAAATCGATACAGGGGACGAGCTGGAGGAAATCGGGGATCAGATCAACAAAATGATGGCCAGCATCAATGAGCTGAATCAGAAAAACCTGGATCTTGTCAATGTAAATAACCGGATGGAGATTCAGAATCTGCAGGCCCAGATTAATCCGCATTTTATTTATAATACTCTGGATAATATCCGCTATCTGATTGTGCAGGACGCCAGAAAGGCCGACGAGCTGATCGAGCGTTTTACCCACGTCCTCAGATACAGCATTAACAATACCAAGAACCGGACCTGCCTGCAGGAGGATATGGAGTATATCGAGGATTATCTGGTGATACAGAAGACCCGGTTTGGTGACAGATTTCAGTATTCGGTGGAGATTGACGAGAAATGCCGTCCGGTGGTGATTCCGAAGCTTCTGCTGCAGCCGCTGATTGAAAACAGCCTGAAATATGGATTCCGGAAAAAGGCCTCGATCAGCGTATGGATTCGCGGCTGGATCTCCGGAAATTATCTGGTTCTGGAGGTAAAGGACGATGGGCCGGGCCAGCCCCAGTCTACGCTGGAAACTCTCCGGAGTATTCTGAATTCCGGAAAGATCAATATAGCGCACAACGGACTGCAGAATATTAACCGGAGAATTTTTCTGGAATATGGTCATGACAGCGGACTGACGCTGGACAGTGAAGAAGGGGAAGGTTTTATCGTTACACTGCGATTGTGGATTCAGGAGGGGGAACATGTATAAGGTACTGCTGGTAGAGGATGAGGAAATTATCCGCTGTGGAATACGCAATTCGATTCCGTGGGCGGAGTTTGGCTGCTGTGTGGCAGGAGAAGCCGGAAATGGAGAGGAGGGGGCCAGGCAGATCGAAGAGCTCAGGCCGGATATCGTTATTACGGATATTAACATGCCGGTGATGGACGGTCTTGCCATGCTGGCGGCCACAAAGCTGAAATATGATTATGCCGCTGTGATTCTTACCGGGTATTCGGAATTTGAATATGCGAGAGAGGCTATACGGTACGGGGTGTCAGGCTACGTGCTGAAGCCTTTGAATATGAATGAGATGAAGGAAGCTCTGGCGCAGGCGGTTCTGGAGTCCAAAAACATCAGTTATCTCAGACAGAGAAACCAGAAGGAATCGGAATTGAAGCAGATTTCTCTTCTGGAGACGGAAAAAGACTATCAGGACCCGGTGGTGGAGAACGTTCTGGATTACATTGGAGCCAATTACCGGAATAAAATCATGTTGTCGGACCTGGCGGAAGAGCTTCATTATTCTGAGCGGTATATCAGCCAGAGATTCCAGAAGGCGGCGGGAACGACGGTAATTGAGTATCTGAACCGGTACCGGCTTCAGAAGGCGCTGGAGCTGATCCGGGAGAAAGCCTGCCCCCTTTCCGAGGTGGGCTGGGAAGTGGGAATCGGAGAATACAAGTATTTTAATCATGTGTTTAAAAAATATATGGGATGCTCTGCAAGGGAATATCAGCAGATGGTGTAGACAGCCGGTACGGAAAATGACGGGTGAGTTTCTTTGCAGAAGGCGCAGGAAAAAATACCGGACAGGATTTGTTCGGTATTTTTTCCGTTTGTTCAGAAATGTGGGTATTTTGAAACGAATAAATGGTTTAGGATTGAATTATCAAAAAACTTAACTAAGGAGGGAAAGATATGAAAAAGAAATGGATGGTATTACTGCTGGCAGCTGCCATGACTGCAGGGCTTGCAGCCTGCGGAGGCGGTGGAACGGAAACAGCAGATTCCGGTGACGCGCAGACAGAGGAAGCCTCTGACGGGGAAGAGGCTGTGGGCGGAGGAGAACTTGTGATTTATTCTCCCAATTCTGAGGGATTGATCAATGCGACGATTCCGCTTTTTGAGGAAAAATACGGCGTAGATGTGGAGCTCATTCAGGCAGGAACGGGAGAGCTTGTAAAGAGAATCCAGTCAGAGCAGAACGATCCTTACGCGGATGTGCTGTTCGGAGGGTCCTGGTCTACAATGAACGACAACGAAGAGCTCTGGGAGCCCTACGTATCGCCCAATGATGAAAATGTAATCGATGCCTACAAGAACACCTGCGGCTTTATCACCGGCAACGTGCTGGATGGAAGCGTTCTGATTGTGAACACGGATCTGATTGGAGACATTGAGATTAATGGATATGAGGATCTGCTGAATCCGGAACTGAAAGGAAAGATTGCGACGGCAGATCCGGCAAATTCTTCTTCCGCGTTTGCTCATCTGACCAACATGCTTCTCGCCATGGGCGGCTATGAGGACGAAGGAGCATGGCAGTATGTAAGAGATCTGTTTGAGAATATCGACGGAAAGATCTGCGAGAGCTCTTCCTCTGTTTACAAAGGAGTTGCCGATGGAGAATATGTGGTAGGTCTGTCCTATGAGGACCCCTGCGCGCAGCTGGTAAAGGACGGAGCGCCTGTGGAAATCGTGTACATGGAAGAGGGCACCGTATTCCTTCCCGCATCCGCTACTATTATCAAGAACGCGAAGAATATGGACAACGCGAAGCTGTTCATCGATTTCATCCTGAGTGAGGAAGTGCAGAATATCTGGGGAAGCACACTGACCAACCGTCCGGTTCTCAAGGACGCTGCTACCAGTGAATTCATGACTCCCATGTCTGACATTTATGTCATCGAAGAGGACATTCCTTATGTAAGTTCTCACAAACAGGAACTGGTAGACAGATACACCGAGATCTTTACGGATCTTCAGAGCAGATAACAGACAGCGCCGTCAGGCCGTGGAGGGGAAAATGAGTAAGATTTCAATAAAAAACGCTGTGAAAAAATATGGTGAAAATACCGTAATTCCCAATCTGAGCGCAGAGATCGGCGATGGAGAGCTGTTTACCCTCCTCGGCCCGTCAGGCTGTGGGAAAACGACTCTGCTTCGCATGATTGCAGGCTTCAATTCCATTGAAGGCGGAGATATCTTTTTTAATGACACGCGCATTAACGATATGGACCCCAGCAAGCGGAATATCGGCATGGTGTTTCAGAACTATGCCATCTTCCCAAATCTTTCTGTGCGGGACAACGTAGCGTTCGGACTGAAAAACAGAAAGATGGACAAGCAGACCATTCGGAATAAGACAGATGAATTTCTGAATCTGATGCAGATCATGGAGTACGCGGACCGCATGCCCAGCCAGCTTTCTGGCGGGCAGCAGCAGAGAATAGCCCTGGCAAGAGCTCTGGTCATCACGCCGGATGTGCTTCTGATGGACGAGCCCCTGTCCAACCTGGACGCAAAGCTTCGTCTTGAGATGCGCAGCGTCATCCGTCATACGCAGAAGAGCGTGGGCATCACTACCGTATATGTGACCCATGACCAGGAAGAGGCCATGGCTATCAGCGATAAGATTGCGGTGATGAACGCGGGCGTGATCCAGCATATCGGACGGCCCAGAGAGATTTATCAGAGACCGAAAAATGTATTTGTGGCGACCTTTATCGGAAGAACCAATCTGATTTCCGCAAGAATCCAGGACGGCGAACTGATCTTCGCAGACGGATACCGGGAGAGAATTCCGGCCCTGGAAAAAGCGGAGGACCAGGAGGTGCAGTGTTCCATCCGGCCCGAGGAGTTCATTATCTGCAAGGATGGGACGGAAGGAATCCGCGGAACAGTAAAAGAGTGTACTTATCTGGGGTTGAATACCCACTATTATATTGACACAGATGAAGGAGATACGGTAGAAATCGTGGAGGAATCCTCCATTGAGGATGATCTGAAGGAGGGACAGCCCGTCCTGCTGAAGATTAAGCGGGAAAAAGTGAATATCTTTGACAAGGCCGGAAATGTCAATCTGGTAAGGAGTGAGGCTTATGAAAAATAATAACAAGTTCCGGCTGGATGTATGGGGCTTTATCACCCTGGCTATGATTGCGCTGTACCTGGTGTTTATGATTTACCCCATGGGTTATCTGATTCGTCAGTCTGTGTGGGACGCGGAGACAGGAGCCTTTACTTGGGCGAACTTTGCCAAGTTCTTTTCCAAGAGTTATTATTTTGACACCCTGTTCAACAGCTTTAAGGTATCCATTGCGGCGACTGTGATTTCTATTCTGGTTGGTACGCCGCTGGCTTATCTGTTTTCGATTTTTAAAATCAAAGGAAAATCGCTTTTGAGCATTCTGATTGTAGTGGCATCCATGTCAGCTCCGTTTATCGGCGCATACTCCTGGATACTGCTGCTTGGAAGAAGCGGTGTGATTACGGAATTCTTTGCGAAGCTTGGAATTTCCACGCCGACGATTTACGGCTTCTGGGGAATTGTGCTGGTTATGACCCTTCAGTTGTTTCCGCTGGTATTCCTGTATGCGAGGGGAGCTCTCAAGAACATCGACAATTCTCTGATTGAGGCATCCAAGAACCTGGGCTGCTCTGGCGTACGCTGCTTTCTGAAAGTGGTGGTCCCGCTGATTATGCCTACGCTTTTGGCCGCGGCCCTTCTGGTATTCATGCGATCCTTCGCAGACTTTGGTACGCCGATGTTGATAGGAGAGGGATACCGTACCTTCCCGGTCATTCTGTATACGGAATTTATCAATGAGGTCGGCGGAAGCGACGGGTTCGCGGCGGCGATCGCGGTCATCGCCATTATTATTACGACGCTGGTATTTCTGGTACAGAAATATGTATCCAACCGGAAATCCTTCTCCCTGAATGCCCTCCATCCGATGGAGGAGAGGAAACCCAGGGGAGTGACGAGCTTCCTGGTGCATCTGTTTTCCTATCTGGTGGTGGGAATCGCGGTTCTGCCCCAGATCTATGTAATTTATACCTCCTTCAAGAATACAGAAGGAAAAATCTTTGTGGAAGGCTATTCTCTGGACAGCTATGTGACGGCATTCAGCAAACTGGGAAAGAGTATTCAGAACACGATCATCATCCCGCTGATTGCGCTGGTGGCGATTATTCTTATGGCGATTCTGATTGCCTACCTGGTAGTCAGAAGAAGAAATACGCTCACAGGTGTGGTGGACATCCTGTCCATGATTCCCTACATTATTCCGGGAACCGTACTTGGAATCGCTTTGCTTCTTGGATTTAACAAGCCTCCGCTTCTCATCAGCGGAACCATGCTGATTATGGTCATCGCCCTGGTGATCCGCCGTCTGCCCTATACCATACGGTCTTCGGTGGCTATCCTGCAGCAGATTCCCATGAGCATTGAAGAGGCGGCTATCTCCCTGGGAGCTTCGAAAATGAAGGCCTTTTTCCGAATCACCGTGCCGATGATGACAGCCGGAATCGTATCCGGAGCTATTCTCAGCTGGGTGACCATGATAAGCGAGCTGTCCACGGCAATCATCCTGTATACAGGCAGGACAAAGACCCTGACCATCGCTATCTATACAGAGGTTATCCGCGGAAACTACGGAACTGCGGCGGCTCTTTCTACGATTATGACGGTTCTGACTGTGATATCGCTGCTGTTGTTCAATAAACTGAACGGAGGAAATGATCTGAGCCTGTAGCAGAAAACGATGTGTGAAAGAAGGAACAGAATTGTTCCGGTACATAGAAAAATAAGAAGAAGAGGACATCACCCGGCGTCACTGCCTTAGGGTGATGTCCTCTTTTGCGGCTGTGGCTTTTGGCCTTACAGCATAAATTTCTCAATAATTTCAGCGATTCCGGAATGATTGTTGTCATGCTCAGTGATATAGGCGCCATAAGCGTACATTTCCGGGCGGGCGTTCTTCATGACACAGGGCAGCTTTACTGTCTGCAGCATGGTGATGTCATTTTCCGCGTCTCCGGCGGCCAGCGTATTGTCAAGAGGAATGTTCAGATAATCGCAGAGGAAGCGGATGCCGCTGCCCTTATTGATTCCTTCCGGCAGGAATTCCAGGTACTGGTCGCAGGAAAAGAACATGTCCAGATGAAATCTTTCACTGAAATCCTTCATGTGCTCCCGGAAGCGCTCCAGACGGCTCCGGTCCTTCAGATCCACAAACAGGATCTTGATGGGGTCGAAATCCAGTACCTTTGTCACGTCCTCTACCACTTCATAGTTGATCACATTGGATTTGGCATAATACTGCATTTCCGGGCAATCCTTTTCACAGAGCACGCCGGTGGCGGAATAGGTCTGTGGATGAATGCCGAATCGGACGGCTTCGTCAAAGGCTTCCCGCAGGCAGGCCCGGGGAACTCCAGTCTGAAAAATAGTTTTCTTTGTATGAGAGTTATAAATCAGAGCGCCGTTGGACGTGATGGCATAGCAGCCGGGCTTGGTAAGTCCCAGCTTTTCCACCTGCCGTACTGTACTGTAAAGAGGCCTTCCCGTGGTTACGACTATGGCATGGCCCAGTTCTGTGGCTTTCTGAATGGCCCTTAAGTTTTCCTGCGTGATCTCCTTGGTGTCTGTCAGCAGGGTTCCGTCCAGGTCGATAAACAGAATCTTTTTTTCCATATCAGCAATACTCCTCATAAGTATGATTTGAATATTTTGTTCATGTCCTGCATCATTATAACACGCATTCTGCCCGCAGGGGAAGTATAGAATTTGTTCTTTTTTCCAATACTACCAGTAGCGCCGGGGTACAAGGGACTGTCTTGTCCTTTGGCGCGCCAACGCTAAGCTGAATGCGAGGAGGTACCTGGAAAAAATGGGAGAAAAGCTGTCTTTAAGTTATAATGAAAATGTGTCAAAGCTCAATGAAATTCTGAACCTGGACACAAATTTTGATATTATCCGGAAAGGAATCCGGGTTGCCGGCCGGGATGCCTGCATTTATTTTATCGATGGATTTCTGGAGGAGGCGATTATGGAAAAACTTTTGGAGTTTTTCTATAAGCTGAAGCCGGAGGAGATGCCGGAGACAGCCCGGCAGATGGTAGATCATGTGGTTCCATATGTGGAGGTATCAGTGATAACGGAACAGGATGATTTGATAAAAAATCTCCTTTCCGGAGTTACCTGTCTTCTGATAGACGGTTATGACGCCTGCATCGGTCTGGACTGCCGTTCCTACCCCATGCGGAGCGTGGACGAACCTTCCAAGGACAAGGCACTGCGCGGCTCCAAGGATGGTTTTGTGGAAACTCTGGTTTTCAACACGGCTCTGATCCGCCGCAGAATCCGAAGCCCGAAGCTGACCATGGAGATTCTGACGGCCGGAAAGACTTCCCAGACGGATATTGTGCTCTGCTACATGGAAAACCGGGTGGACCGGAAGCTTCTGCGGGAACTGCGGGGAAGGATCAATACCATCAAGCTGGATTCCCTGACTATGAACCAGGAAAGTCTGGCGGAGTGTATTTATGAGAGAAAATGGGTCAATCCCTTCCCGAAATTCAAGTTTACCGAACGGCCGGACGCGGCGTCTGCCGCAATTCTGGAGGGCAATATCGTGGTGCTGGTAGATAACTCTCCCCAGGCCATGATTGTGCCCACATCCGTGTTTGACATTGTGGAAGAAGCGGACGATTATTATTTCCCGCCGGTTACCGGGTCCTATCTGCGCCTGACCAGATTCCTGATCGCGATTATCACACTGCTTCTGACTCCTACTTTTCTTCTGCTGTTCCAGAACCCTCAGTGGGTTCCGGAATGGCTGGCCTTTATCCAGATTAAGGAGCCGGTCAACGTGCCCATTGTCTGGCAGTTCCTGATCCTGGAGCTGGCCATCGACGGTATGCGGCTGGCGGCCATCAATACTCCCAGCATGCTCAGTACGCCCTTAAGCGTGACAGCCGGCATCGTTCTGGGACAGTTTACAGTGGATTCAGGCTGGTTCAACGCGGAAATCATGATGTATATGGCTTTTGTAGCCATTGCCAACTACACCCAGTCCAGCTACGAGCTGAGTTATGCGCTGAAGTTCATGCGTCTGATTATGCTGGTGCTGACGTCCCTTTTTGGCCTGTGGGGCTATATCGCCGGCTTTGCGCTGACGCTGGCAGCCATTGCCGGAAATAAAACCATTGCGGGAAAAAGTTACATTTATCCCCTGTTTCCGCTGAATCTGAATCAGCTGAAGAAGCGGTTTCTGCGGCTGAGGCTGAAAGAAGAGACGGAAGGAAAATAAGCAGAAAAGAAAAGTCCTTTTTCGGAAAACGGCAGCGGGCCGCGGACCGGGAAAGGGCTTTTCCAGTGCTCTGGGAGCTTTTGTATCTGTGGCCGGAAGACTACCGTACTTTTACACCTGGCTTACAGGCTTCCGCATTTTGTGTCCGGATGAGTGTCAGCCATTTTGTGTGAGGATGAGTTCACAAGAGGAAAACTTTGTGGTATACTTATACCCAGTATGGACAACTGCCGCCGGGCGGCGCGGACTGCCTGGCCAAAGCACGAATGAAGCGGTGCCGCAAAGAGGAGAGACTATGGACGAGACGATCAGCTTTTCAGTATTGGAGATAGAGAAGACAAAGGATAAGGGCGTTATTCGGGATGCGTACCGCCGTCTTCTTGTAAAGACGAACCCGGAGGATGATCCGGAAGGTTTTAAAAGACTCAGGGAGGCCTATGAGACGGCAAATGCTTATGCAGACCGCCCGGACGAGGAGGAGAAGGAGCCGCGGACACCAGTAGAAAAGTGGATGGCGAAAGTGAAGGACGTATATGTGTCTCTCCGCAGAAGAACTGATCCGGAGTGCTGGAAGGAGCTTCTGGAGGAGGAGGTCTGCCTGGCGCTGGATACAGGCCTGGAGGCCAGAGACGCCCTGCTTGCTTTTCTGGCAGAAAACTATCGGATTAAGACGGAGATCTGGAAGCTGATCGACAAGACTTTTCAGCTTCAGGAGGAGCAGGCGGAGCTCCGGGAAAAGTTTCCGCCCAATTTCATAGATTTTGTGGTGCGTCAGTGTCAGAGCGATGACGATTTTCCCTATGAATGGTTTAAGGGAGAGGACACGGCAGATTACGATACCTTTCTTTATCATTATTATGAACTCTGCCGTCAGAATGACAGCCAGGATACGGAAGGAGCGGCTCATACCCTTGAGACGCTTTCTGCCATGCCCATCCGGCATCCCTATCTGATTCTGGAGCAGGCCAGATATGAGAAGAATGCGGGCCGGGCGCAGGAGGGAGCGGAACTTGTCCGCGGGCTGCTGGAGAATTTCGCCCGGGATCTGCGGCTGAATGTATTCGGTGGGGAGATTCTCTGGACGGCGGGGGATGAAGAGGCTTCTGTCCGGTGCTTTGAGCTGGTTTTGGAGGAAATGCCGGATCATTATATGGCAAACAAATACCTGGCCATGCATTATCAGGCCAGGGGAGAATTTGAGACGGCAAAGAAATACTGTGTGGAAGCCCTGCGGCTCAGTTCTCAGGAGGAAGCTCTGCTGGAGTGTATGCGCGGCATCAACCGGGAGCTGATCCGGATGTATGAGGCGCTCCTGAAAGAGGGCTCCGCTTCGGAACGGGATATTCTTGAACTGGGCTGGTGTTATCTGCAGAACGAGGAGGCCGGCAAGGGAGTACAGCTTCTGGAAGGACGGACTGTGGGAAGCGGCGAAGAAGGAGAATATCACAATCTGCTTTCCAAATGCTGTTTTGTGGAGCGCCGTTATCAGGACGCGGCGGCGGAGGCGCGCAGGTGTATTTCCTGTATCCGTGAGGAAGCTGCGGCCAGAGAGGAAGAGGCGGCAGAGGAGGAAAGGGGAAAGGAGACAGCGAAGATTCCGGGACGCATTGCAGGCGCCTGCGATATCATCGCCAAATCTTTTCATGTGCTGGCCCGGGAAAGCGGAGACAGGAAGGAAAAAGAAGAGTATTTCAGACAGGCTGTGGAGGCTGTGGATGAGGCGCTTCAGAATGAGCCGGGGAACAGGAACCACAGGATTGAAAAGATACAGCTTCTGATGGATCAGGAGAAATATGAAGAGGCTTCTGCTGTCTGCGATGAGATGATCGGAGATGACAGAGAGGACTTTTACGCTTATGTGCTGCGCCAGAAATGCGCTTTTGAGCTGTATAACGGACAGGGAGTTGTGGACGATTTCTACCAGGCAAAGACCATTTGGCAGGGGTATGCCCCGATCTACGAGCTGGCGGCGGACGTATTTATCCGGTACAGTCAGTATGAGGACGCGAAAGGAATTCTGAATCAGGCAGAAGAAGCTGGAGTGTCAAGTCCAAAGCTGGATCTGCTGGAACTTACGATTCTGCGGGAATCCGCGCAGGAAGAGCAGCAGATTCGTGAGGCGTATGACAAATGCAGGGAACTGGAACGTAAATTTCAGGAGCAGGCGGACCAGGTGTCAGATGAGAACAGGGCGGAGCTGATGTATGAAATGGCCCGGTGCTGCCGGGGAATTGACATGCAGAAGAAAGCCCTGGAGTATATTGAAAAGGCTCTGGAATACCATCAGGACAAGCTTTACCATTGGATTCGCGCCAATACGCTTTCGGATCTGAGGCGGTTTGAGGAGGCGGAAGAGGAATATCTTGTCTGCGTCCGGGAATACGGGGACAACGAAATGGTTTATGAAAACCTGGCCCGCTGCTGCGAAAATATGGGAAACTGGAAGAAGGCTGTATACTACTATAAAAAAGCATTGAAACTGAATCCGGAAAATCAGCGGATCAACGGAGATATTGTAGATATCTATACAGAACGGCTGACAGAGACGGGCGATCTGGAATTTTACAGAGACGCGCTGCCCTATGCGGACCGGCAGTTGGAGCTGGTGCCAGAGGCCTACTATTATATTGAGCGGGGGCTTCTCCATATGGAAGCCGGTGTCTGGGATAAGGCGGAGGCGGATTTTCAGAAAGCGGCTGAGCTGGAGCCGAAGAATACCTATGCCTACAATAACTGGGGCTGTGTTTACAAATACCAGGAGAAATATGAACAGGCCATGGAGCTATTTAAAAAGTCTATCGAGGTCATGGGAGACAAGCCGGAGACGCTGATTGCCTATGGAAATATGGGAAATTGCTGTGAGCGCATCGGGGAGCTGGAGCGGGCGGCAGAATGGTACAGAAGAGCTCTGAAGCTCTTTCCGGACAACCGCGGGCTGCGGAGAGATCTGCTCAGGGTCTGTAAAAAGCTGGAGCAGTACGATTTGGCTCTTTATATGGCGGAAGGATGCTATGACAAGGGAACTCCCCGGTATCTGCTGGAGGAAGGCCAGATATATGCTCAGATGAAGAAGTATGATAAGGCGGTCTCCTCCTTCACCTGTGTAATCGATATGAAGAGCAGCAATCAGGAATGTAAGAAGGAGGCCTGGGGACATCTGGCCGGAATTCTGTTTTACTATAAGAAAAAGCCGAAAAAGGCGCTGGAGATGTATCAGAAAGTGCTGGATATGGAAGAACCGGACAGCGACGGATATATCCGTGCCTGCCGGGATGTGATGGAATGTCTGGCCGCTCTCGGCAGACAGCAGGAGGCAGCTGTTTACCAGCAGAAAGCCTTTGACGCTATCCGTTCCCAGTATGGCAGCCTGGAAAAATATCTGGAAAATTATTATATCAGAAAAAGCAGGCTTTATGAGGTGGGCACCCTGTTCTACTATGCGGGGGATCTGAAGAACGCGAGAAAATATTTTGAACAGATAGGGGACGCGCCCCGCTGCAGACACTGCAATTATCAGATCTGCGAGGATTACTGGGAGGCAAAGGGCTTTCTCATGGAGGCGGAAGGAAACCTGCCGGAAGCGCTGAACTGTTTTCGGGAAGCCTGCAGGGAATCTAAAGGAAATCATTTGAGCCTCTCGAAGGTGGAGGCTCTTACAAAGCGGCTGAAAAGGCGCTGGTAAGAGGAAAGACAGCAAAGGAAGCAAGGGCATGATAATAGGAATTGATTTGGGAACTACGAACAGCCTGGCGGCATATTATGGGGAGGATGGGCCAAAGATTATCCCCAACCGTCTGGGAAAGCATCTGACGCCTTCTGTGGTCAGTATGGATGAGGAAGGGCAGATTTATGTGGGAGAGACTGCCAGAGAGCGGGGGCTTCTCTATCCGGGAAGCGCGGCTTCCGTATTTAAGCGGAGTATGGGAAGCGCGAAGAAGTTTGACCTGGGAAAAAAGCAGTTTACGGCGGAGGAGCTTTCTTCTTTTGTGCTCCGCTCTCTGAAAGAGGACGCGGAAGAATATCTGGGAGTGCCGGTGACAGAGGCTGTCATCAGTGTGCCTGCGTATTTTGACGATAAGCGGCGCAAGGCCACGAAGCGGGCCGGAGAACTGGCCGGACTTAAAGTGGAACGCATCATCAGCGAGCCTACGGCGGCGGCCATCGCCTACGGTCTGTATGAAAAGACAAGAAATACCAGGTTTTTAGTCTTTGATCTGGGAGGAGGAACCTTTGATGTCTCCATTCTGGAGCTTTTTCAGAATATTCTGGAGGTGCGGGCTGTAGCCGGGGATAACTATCTGGGCGGCGAAGACTTCACCGGAGTGCTGGAAAAGCTGTTTCTGCAGAAAAAAGGAATTGATCCGGACAGGCTGGACGCGAAGACCAGAGGGCTGGTACATAAAGCGGCGGAAAGCTGCAAGCTTGGTTTCACAGAAAATACCCGCAGTGAATTTTCCTGTCTGATCGATGGAAAGGAAGAAAAGCTGGAGATTACCCTGAAAGAGTATGAGGAGCAGTGCGAGCCCCTGCTGGAAAAGATCCGCAAGCCCGTGCAGAGAAGCCTTTCCGACGCTCATATCAAGCTTTCGGATATCGATGTGGTTGTACTGGTGGGAGGAGCTACCCGCCTTCCGGTGGTAAAAAATTTCATTATTAAGCTGTTTCGAAAGTTCCCGGATACTTCAGTTCATCCCGATGAAGCAGTGGCTCTTGGAGCAGCCATTCAGGCGGCTATGAAGGAGCGGAACGCTGCTGTGAAGGAAGTGATTCTCACGGATGTATGCTCCTTCACGCTGGGTACGGAGGTGACCATAGACCGGGGAGGCGGCCGCTTCGAATCGGGTCATTACTGCCCGATCATTGAGCGCAATACAGTGATTCCGGCCAGCCGGACTGAGCGCTTTTATACAATCCGGGATGACCAGACGAAGCTCACGATCAACATTCTTCAGGGGGAAAGCCGTTTCGCGGCCAACAACCTTCTGCTTGGAGAACTCACGGTGAATGTGCCGAAGAACCGGGCCGGCGAGGAGGCTGTGGATGTGACCTACACCTATGACATCAATTCCATTCTGGAGGTGGAGGTCAAGGTGCTTTCCACAGGAGAGGTGAAGAAGCAGATCATCAAGAGCCAGGAAAACGAGATGACGGATGAAGAGATCGCGGAGCGTATGAAGGAGCTCTCCTATCTGAAGATTCATCCGAGGGATCAGGAGGAGAACCGGCTTCTGCTGCTGCGCGCGGAACGCATGTACGAGGAAAGCATGGGAGATGTGCGCAGATATCTGGATATACAGATCCGAAATTTTGAGGAAATCCTGGATACCCGGGACCGGGGAAAGATAGAAGAGGGAAGAGAAGCCCTGAAAGAGGCTTTGAAAGAAATAGAAGAGGAAGATCTGTAAGCGGATCTTTACACAAAGACAGAGGAGGTTATGGAGAAATGTCAATTGAAGTGGTGCGGAATTATTTCCGCGGGTATGGAATGGAAAACCGGATTCTGGAATTCGACACTTCCAGCGCGACGGTGGAGCTTGCGGCTCAGGCTGTGGGCTGTGAGCCGGCCAGAATCGCAAAGACCCTTTCCTTTAAGGTGGAGGATGCACCGATTCTGATTGTGGCGGCAGGAGACGCCAAGGTGGACAATACCAAATATAAGGCGAAGTTCCACAAAAAGGCCCAGATGCTCAAAGGCGATGAGGTCACGGAGCTGATCGGCCATGCCATCGGCGGCGTGTGCCCCTTTGGAGTGCTGGAGAGCGTCACGGTCTATCTGGACGAGTCCCTGAGGCGGTTTGACACCGTATTTCCGGCAGCGGGAAGCGCTAACAGCGCCATCGAGCTTTCCATGGAAGAGCTGGAAAAGTATTCCCATGCAAAGGAATGGATCGACGTCTGCAAGGGATGGCAGGAAGCATGAGCCGGTATTTTCCCCTGTTTATCGATCTGGAGAAGAAAAAGATTACAGTCATCGGAGCGGGAACCATAGCTTCCCGCAGAATCCGCACCTTATTGAATTTTGGGGCACAGATTACAGTGCTTGCGCCGGAGGCTTCCGAAGAGGTCCGGAAGCTGGCGGAGAAGGGACGGCTGGTCTGGCGGAAAGGAGCTTATGCCCCGGGACTCCCCGGACTGCTGGAGGATGCGGTATTCGTGCTGGCGGCCACGGACGACAGAGAGGTAAATGAGGCGGTCCGGCAGGAGTGCAGAACGCTTGGCGTACCGGTAAATCTGTCAGATGACAGGGAAAAGTGTGATTTCTATTTTCCGGGAATCGCTTCCGGAGCCGGCATCGTGGCCGGTGTCACGGCGGAGGGAAAGGATCACAGACTTGCGAAAGAAGTGACAGAGCAGATAAGAGAGCTGCTGTCACAGAGAGAAAGAGAGGCAGAACATTCATGATGGAAATGAGTATCAGACCCAGACGCTTACGAAAGGGCGGAGCTTTAAGGAAAATGGTCCGGGAGACCAGGATGGATAAAAGTTCCCTGATTTATCCGCTGTTTGTAAAGGAGGGAACGGGCATAAAGGAAGAGATCCCCACCATGCCCGGACAGTACCGCTACAGCATCGACCGGCTTCCCTATGCCCTGGAGGAAGTGGTAAAGGCAGGTGTGGGAAGCGTAATGTTTTTTGGGATTCCCGATCATAAGGATGAGAAGGGGAGCGGAGCCTACGCGGAGGACGGCATCGTACAGAAAGCCTTCCGGGAGGCAAAGAAGCAGTTTCCGGATCTCTACTGCATCGGAGATGTCTGTATGTGTGAATATACCTCCCATGGCCACTGCGGAATTTTAAGAGGCGACTATGTGGACAATGACAAGACCCTGGAGTATCTGGCAAAGATCGCTTTGTCCCAGGTGCAGGCGGGAGCCGACATGGTAGCTCCTTCCGACATGATGGACGGCCGAGTGGCGGCGATCCGCGCTCTGCTGGATGAGAACGGATATCTGGAGACTCCGATTATGTCCTATGCGGTGAAATATGCGTCCGCCTTTTATGGTCCCTTCCGGGACGCGGCGGGAAGCGCTCCGGCCTTCGGTGACCGGAAATCCTATCAGATGGATTACCATAACCGGCGGGAGGCTGTAAAAGAGGCGCTCCTGGATGTGGAAGAGGGCGCCGATATCATTATGGTAAAGCCGGCTATGAGTTATCTGGACGTGGTATCTGAGGTAAAGGAAAATACGGTTCTGCCCGTGGCGGCCTACAGTGTAAGCGGAGAATACGCCATGATCAAGGCGGCAGGGTCCCAGGGTTATGTGGATGAGGCTTCTATCATCTGTGAGACGGCGGCCAGCGCTTACCGGGCCGGCGTGGATCTGTATCTGACCTATTTCGCAAAAGAGATTGCAGGCTTTATGGATGAAGGGAGAATCGGATAATGACGAGATCAGAAATGCTGTTTTCCGAGGCGGTGAAGGTGATTCCCGGAGGCGTGAATTCGCCGGTGCGTGCCTTCGGATCGGTAGGGGAGACGCCCCGTTTTATTGCCTCGGCAAAGGGCGCGCATATGACGGATGTGGACGGAAATACATATCTGGATTTTGTGGGCTCCTGGGGGCCGATGATTCTGGGGCACAATCATCCGGCGGTGCTGGAGGCGGTGCTGGAGGCCTGTCAGGAGGGGTTAAGCTTCGGCGCGGCCACAGAGCGGGAAGTGGAGATGGCAGAGCTGATCTGCAGCCTGGTTCCTTCCATTGAGATGGTCCGTATGGTCAATTCCGGCACAGAGGCGGTAATGAGCGCTATCCGCGCCGCAAGAGGCTTCACAGGACGCAGCAAGATCGTGAAATTCGCAGGCTGCTATCACGGCCACAGCGATTCCATGCTGGTAAAAGCGGGCTCCGGCGTCATGACGGGCGGAATTCCCGACAGCACGGGCGTTCCGGAGGGCTGCACCCGGGATACGCTCACGGCCGTCTATAACGATTTGAAGAGTGTGGAGGATCTCTTTGCGGCCTTCGGATCAGAGATCGCGGCTGTGATCGTGGAGCCTGTGGCGGCCAATATGGGCGTAGTGCTTCCGGAAAAAGGCTTTCTGGAAGGTCTGCGGAAAATCTGCGATACCTATGGAAGCCTGCTGATTTTTGATGAGGTCATCACCGGCTTCCGCTTAAGCCTGGCCGGCGCCCAGGGATATTTCGGAATCCGGCCGGATCTGACGACCTTTGGAAAGATCATCGGAGGAGGCATGCCGGTGGGAGCCTACGGCGGCCGGAAAGACGTGATGGAGCTCATTGCGCCCTGCGGCCCTGTTTACCAGGCGGGGACCTTAAGCGGCAATCCGGTAGCCATGGCGGCGGGCCTGGCCCAGCTTCGCCTCCTGAGGGACACGCCGGACTTTTATGAGGATCTGAACCATACGGGTGACGTATTCTTTGAGGAAATGAAAAAGGTTCTCCGGGAAGCGGGGAAGCCCTGGCAGATCAACCATATCGGTTCGCTTGGCTGTATTTTCTTTACGAAGGAGCCCGTGTCCAATTATGCCCAGGCGAAGACGTCTGATACCAAGGCGTTTGCAGAATATTTTTCCTATATGCTGAGGCAGGGTGTCTATCTTGCGCCTTCCCAGTTTGAGGCCATGTTCCTGTCGGCGGCTATGACAGAGGAAGAGCTGCGGCAGGTGCTGGAGACATTTCAAAACTATCTGAAGCAGAGTCAGAGCTAAAAGGAGGACAGTATGGACGAGAAGAAGTATGTAGCTTATGTGGGAACCTACACGCACGGAAGCAGCGTGGGAATTCATCTGTTTGACCTGGACGTGGAAAACGGCGGGATGACAGAACGCAAGGTGATTCCCATCAACAATCCATCCTACATCAAAATGTCTCATAACGGAAGATTCCTGTATTCCATCGCGGACGAGGGCGTACGTTCTTTTACCGTGCTCCCGGACGGAGATCTGGAGCCCTTAAACTGCGCCAGCATCGAGGGAATGAGAGGCTGCTATCTCTCTACAGATAAGGATGACCAGTATCTGTTTGTGGCCGGCTGGCATGACGGCAAGGTGACGGTTATGCGCCTGAATGAAGACGGAACTGTGGGAAGAATGACAGATGAAATCTTTCATAAGGGCCTTGGAAGCGTGGCGGAGCGCAATTTCCGTCCCCATGTGAACTGCGTCAACCTGACGCCGGACGGAAAGTATCTCTGTGCTGTCGATTTGGGAACCGACCAGATCAAGATATACAGGTTCGACCACAGAACCGGAAAGATTGCGCTTTTCGATCTGCTGTTCTGCGAGTTGGAGTCTGCCCCGCGCATTATCAAGTTCAGCCGGGACGGGCGGTTCGCCTATGTTATCAGCGAGCTGAAGAATTATATTACCGTATACAGCTATGACGGAAGCGGCAAGAACCCGTCCTTTGAGCTGATTCAGAAGGTGCCTACGCTGAATGAGTATCACTCGGCCACCAGCGCGGCCTGCGCGCTGCGGTTTTCCAAGGATGGCACAAAAGTGCTCTGTACGAACGCGGGGGACAATACGGCAGGTCTTTTCCATGTGGATCTGGAGACCGGCCTGCTGGAGAAAATCTGTATCCTTCCCATCAGCGGAGATTATCCGAAGGCCATTGACTTCTTCCCGGACAACAGGCACATTATGTCTTTGAACCATGAAAGCAATACGATTACGATTTTTGAAGTGCATTATGATAAGAAATATTTTACCATGAAGGGCCGTCCGATACCCATTGAGACGCCTAACTGCATTCTGGTTTCCGAGGTGTACGGCCAGCATTAAACAGCAGGAGAAAAGCGGAAAAAAGCACGGGAAGGGCGCTTAAAAGTGCCTTGCCCGCGCCTTTGCCCCGCGCGGGCCGGCCCGGGCCTTCTTTGTACCAAGAAAAGTACAAAGTTTTTGGGTACAGGGCTTGAAAAACCGGAGGAAAGCACATAAAATGTAAATAAGACCGTGTTCCTCTCTGGGGGGATTGTAAAATCCAAAACCAGATTCAGGAACCGGATTTGTGAAACAGTACTACATAGAAAAGGAGAATGTATCATGAAATTCATCGTTGAAACATCTGCACGTCACGTACACGTAACCCAGGAGGATCTGGAGACTCTGTTCGGCAAGGGTTATGAGCTGACAAAGAAAAAAGATCTGTCCCAGCCGGGTCAGTTTGCCTGCAACGAGAAGGTAAAGATTGTAGGAACCAAGAAAGAAATGATGGCTTCTATCCTTGGACCGGTTCGTCCGGAGACTCAGATTGAACTGTCTCTGACAGACGCACGTTCCATCGGCGTTGTGGCTCCCATCCGTGAGTCCGGCGATGTGGCAGGCAGCGGCGCATGTAAGCTGGTAGGACCTGCAGGAGAGGTAGAGCTGAAGGAAGGCGTGATCGCAGCGAAGCGCCATATCCATGCGACACCCGAAGATGCAGAGAAGATGGGCGTGAAGGACAAGGATATCGTATCTGTAAAGATTGATACAGACGGAAGAAGTCTGATTTTCGGCGATGTAGTAGTACGTGTAAGCCCCAAGTACGCGCTGGCTATGCACATTGACACAGACGAGTCCAACGCTGCAGGCTGCGCGGGAGAGGTATACGGCGAGATCGTAAAATAGACGCGAAGGCAAGGCGAATTGGCCGAAAGGCCAAGAGAGGGCCCCCTGGGGGGTGATGAGCAGTGCCGTACGGGCAGCAGGAGACCATGAGCGTAAGCCTGCTTACGCTCATGACGGGATGCTGTCCGTACGATAGGGCGAACGCCCGTGCGCCCGCAGGCTCTGCCTGCGAGCCGGCACTGCGGAGATTCAGACGCGCCGGAATCCGGCGTAGAAATGTAATAAAGGGAAAGGGAACACACAGATATGAAAATTTTAGTATTAAACTGCGGAAGCTCCTCTCTGAAATATCAGCTGATTGATATGGATAATGAGAGCGTAATGGCAAAGGGTCTCTGCGAGAGAATCGGAATCGAAGGTTCCAAGCTGACCCATAAGGCAAATGGCAAAGAACTGGTAGTGGAAGAGCCCATGCCGAAGCATACAGAGGCGATTGCCCTGGTTATGAAGGCTCTGGTAGATCCGGAGTACGGCGTAATCAAGGATACCAGCGAGATCTCCGCAGTAGGACATCGTGTACTGCACGGCGGCATCAAGTTTACCGAATCTATCAAAGTAAACAAGGATGTAAAAGCTACCATCCGCGAGTGTTTTGCTCTTGGACCGCTTCACAATCCGGCGAACCTGATGGGTATCGAAGCCTGTGAGGAGACGATGCCGGGCGTTCCGAATGTAGCCGTATTTGATACGACCTTCGGTATGTCCATGCCGGAAAAAGCATATCTTTATGCGATTCCGCATGAGTATTATGAGAAATACAGCATCCGCCGCTACGGCTTCCACGGAACCAGCCATATGTTTGTATCCGGAGAAGCAATCAAGTTCGCAGGACTTGATCCGGAGAAGGGCCGTGTAATCGTATGCCACCTGGGCAACGGCGCCAGCATTTCCGCATCTATCGGCGGCAAGTGCGTGGATACTTCCATGGGACTTACTCCATTGGAGGGTCTGATCATGGGAACCAGAAGCGGCGATCTTGATCCGGCTATCCTGCAGTTTATCTGCAACAAGGAGGGCAAGGATGTCAATGAGATGCTGAATATTCTGAATAAGAAATCCGGTATTCTCGGCATGAGCGGCGGAGTTTCCAGCGACTTCCGTGACGTGGAGAAGGCGGCTGAGCAGGGCAATCATCTGGCGGAGGTAGCTCTGGAGGCCTTTGTATACCGTGTAGCGAAGTACATCGGCGCTTATACGGCAGCCATGAACGGCGTGGACGCCATCGCATTCACTGCCGGCGTAGGCGAGAATGACAAGATCAGACGGAAAGCCATCTGCGATTACCTGGGATACCTGGGTGTGGAGATTGACGACGAGGCAAATGACTGCCGCGGACAGCTGCGCATGATTTCCACTGAGAACTCCAAGGTGAAGGTAATGATCCTTCCCACCAACGAGGAGCTGGCTATCGCAAGAGAAACTCTTCGTCTGGTACAGTAAAGTAAATATTTTTTACTTGACAAACCTCCTTGCAGTGAGTATAATGGCCTAGTGTGCATTAGGAGAGAACTATGCTGATCAATCTGACAGATGTTTTGTCCTGTGATGGAAAAGTGGTAAAAAAGACAGTGGAGACGGAGCTTAAGTCTTTTGATACAGACTTGGGACACTTCCCCCTGTCAGAGGAAGAACCGCTTGCGCTGACGCTTACGAATCTCGGCAAAGACAAGCTGTTGATTGAAGGCAGCACGAAGCTTAAGACGGTGATTCCCTGTGACCGCTGTCTGACTGATGTGGAGACGCTGATTTCCCTTTCGATATCCAGAGAGGTGGATATGCAGCAGACTGCAGAGGGCAGAATCGAAGATCTGGACGAAACCGATTTTATCATTGGGTACAACCTGGACACAGAAAAGCTTGTGTACGGTGAGCTTCTGGTCAACTGGCCCATGAAGACGCTGTGCAGAGAGGACTGCAGAGGAATCTGCAGAAAATGCGGCAGGAACCTGAATGAAGGAGACTGCGGCTGTGATACAGTGGAGTTGGACCCGAGAATGGCGGTCATAGCCGAGATATTTAAGAACAGTAATTAGAGGAGGTGGAACCTGTGTCTATTTGTCCTAAGAATAAATCTTCCAAGGGAAGAAGAGATAAGAGAAGAGCAAACTGGAAGATGAGCACGATGAATCTTGTAAAGTGCAGCAAGTGCGGTGAGCTGATGATGCCGCATAGAGTTTGCAAAGCCTGCGGAAGCTACAACAAAAAAGAGATTATCTCTGTAGAAAACTAAGCCGGTTATAAAGAAAGAAGCAGAACATGAACATGATATGCTCCCTTTATGAGAGACAGTGAAAAAAATAAACTGTAATCATAAAGGGAGCAATTCTATGTCGCAAAAAAGTAAATTAAATGCAGAAGAAAAAGTCGAAATTATCAGGAAG
>NZ_NFLF01000062.1 GCF_002160765.1 Lachnoclostridium sp. An138 | reverse complement strand
GCAGATATGATGTTTGATGGCAGCTTACGCCACCCTTGACAGCACACAAAAGCAATGCTCTGAGTGCCTTATCGACGGCGAAGAACTCAGGAACAGGCTGGTTTCTCCGTCTGGATCACAGCATTGTAGCATTGTTTTTGCGTGCCATCAAGGGTAAATCCCTCCGGGATGGCTGAGTTGTTATCTCCGGCTCTGAATCTGGGAACAGACTTATTCTTCTGCTTGAGACTTCTGCATCTGCAGGATGGTCTGTTGCCCGAGAAAGATAAGCAGCTGCCACTTGCCCGGCATGTTGTCGGCATTTTCCAGATGCTCTGCTTTATTGAGAACACGATAGTGGTTGTGCTGATGCGGCCTGAGAAAGTTATAATAAGCGACCCAGAGGGCGACATTGTAGCTGGCACCCTCATAGTTGTCATAGCCGCATGTTATGCGGTAGGAGGCTTTGAACGTACGGTTGAGCCGCTCGATCATCTGTTTGAAAGGGCGGAACTCTTTGGAGACTTCGTCCTCGTTCGTGAGCCCGATGACCTGAGTGATATCAAAGCGGAAGTTCTCACCGAATTGGTGGAAGAACTGCTG
>NZ_NFLF01000061.1 GCF_002160765.1 Lachnoclostridium sp. An138 | reverse complement strand
TGATTATTCCGGGGCTCTTTGAGCCACCTGTCCGAACTTTGAGAGCCACCATTCCGGAGAATGAGAGCCACATATTCCGGTAATTCAGAGCCACTTTACAGGCTCTATTACATAAATTTCCTTTATACTGTAAGAACACATCGTCAGATGTGAATACAGTTAAAGGAGGTCACCATTATGACCAAATATTGAGAAATCCTTCGCCTGAAAAGCTTAGGATTTAGTGAACGGAACATCGCACATAGTTGCGGCGTATCCCGTAACACAGTTGCCAAGGTCGTAAAACGGGCTGCGGAAATGAATCTTTCCTGGCCACTGGATCATGACATGACCGACAGCGCACTTGAGGAAATGCTTTTTCCCAAGGTAAAATCAGCAACCAATAAACGGATGCCTAATTATGACTACATCCGCAGGGAACTCCTGCGTAATGGAGTCAACAAGAAACTCCTATGGGTAGAATACTGTGAGGAATGCCATATGAACGGCGAAGAACCTCTCATGTATTCTCAGTTCTGCTACTACATCCAGAAGGATGAAGAAAAGCGCAGGGCCACTATGCATATCCCTCGAAAACCGGGTGAGCAGATCGAAGTGGATTGGTC
>NZ_NFLF01000060.1 GCF_002160765.1 Lachnoclostridium sp. An138 | reverse complement strand
GCTTGACCTTTCGTTAAACTTCTTCTCGTCTAACACTCATGCATAGCGTTGCATGAGGGCCATAGGTTATTGTTTTTAAGAGGTTTGTTTCCTCTGGAAGTCCTCTTTCGATTCCTTCCCGTGATTACTTTCGTCTTCTCTTTCGAGAAGCCTAAGGATAATCACCTCGGATGTCTTGTATTGTTAAATCTTCGATTTAACTGGATATTTTCAGTATATAGTTTTCAAGGTACAATTCTTGCAGACTGATGTTTAATCAGTCATTAGAAATCTCAATCTCTTGAAACCTCTAATCACTGGTTAAAACCAGTTATATAGAACAGCACTGCCCTGCTGATAGGGTTAACACATCTTTTCCCGCAGGCTTTTCACGTCCCACTCAGATATGTCTGTATCTATATATAGAAGCTGTCTTCCAGCTTTCTTTTTTAGGGAATCCGGCAGGTCCCGTCACTAACCTCAAGCTTCGTCTTGCGACTCGCTTTCGCTAAGTGTCGTGACACGCCACTCACTAAATTCGAACTGCGCCTTCGGCTTGTTCTTATTAAGTGTTCCGGCAGCCACCTGCTCTCCCATGCCGTCTCCAGCATAGTACCATCGGCCGTCTGGGGCTTAACCATCGT
>NZ_NFLF01000006.1 GCF_002160765.1 Lachnoclostridium sp. An138 | reverse complement strand
TAAGTGCGCTTATGGAATGTGGATAAAAGGTGCGGAAAAAAATAAAATGGGGATAACATAATTTCTCAAGAAATTTTTTCTTTATGGCAGGCAGACATATTTTTTACCGTTCAAAACTGCTGGAAGCGGCCGCGCATTGACAAGGCGGAAAGAAATTGCTACAATTCAAGGAACGGCATTGTTTGCGGCAGGAGAGCAAAGTTCCGCCGGAAGCGGATTTCCGGCTGCAGACATAGATTAAGGAACAAGGGGTGTGAGTAAATGAAACGAGTTGTGTTTTCCATTCTGGTAGATAATACTTCCGGTGTGCTGAGCCGCATTTCGGGCCTGTTCAGCCGCCGGGGCTACAATATCGACAGCCTGACTGTAGGCAGAACTGCGGACGACCGCTATTCCCGGGCGACGGTGGTGGCCAAGGGGGATGAAATCATTCTGCAGCAGATCGAAAACCAGCTGAACAAGCTGGTGGACGTGATTGACATCAAGCGTCTGGAGCCGGAAAGCTCCATCTGCCGGGAGCTGATTATGATTAAGATCAAGGTGAGCGAGGAAAACCGCCAGTCTCTGATTGCGGTGGCAAATATTTTCCGGGCCAAGATTGTGGATGTGGCCAAGGGCTCTCTTGTGATTGAGCTGACGGGAAATCAGTCCAAGGTGGACGCGTTTATCGATCTTTTAAGCGGCTACGAGATTCTGGAGCTGGCGAGAACTGGTCTCACGGGACTTTCCAGAGGCACCTTTGACGTGAAGATGTATGGCGAAGATGGCAAGCTGATGGATTATGACTTCAGCTGAGCATAAACAAAACAAAATGGAGGAATGAAAAAATGGCAAAGATCTATTATCAGGAAGACTGCAATCTTTCCCTTCTCGAGGGCAAGACCATTGCGGTAATCGGCTATGGAAGCCAGGGCCATGCGCAGGCTTTGAACGCAAAGGAATCCGGCTGCCATGTGATTATCGGACTTTATGAAGGAAGCAAATCCTGGGCGCGCGCAGAGGCGCAGGGATTTGAGGTTTATACCGCTGCTGAGGCTGCAAAGAAAGCAGATATTATCATGATTCTGATCAATGACGAGCTGCAGGCCGCCATGTACAAGAAGGATATCGAGCCGAACCTGGAAGAGGGCAATATGCTGATGTTCTCCCATGGCTTCAATATTCACTTCAATCAGATCGTACCGCCCAAGAATGTGGACGTTACCATGATCGCTCCGAAGGCTCCGGGCCATACCGTAAGAAGCGAGTATCAGGCGGGCAAGGGAACCCCCTGTCTGGTTGCAGTACATCAGGATGCCACAGGCAAGGCTCTGGAGTATGCTCTTGCTTACGGACTTGCCATCGGCGGAGCGAGAGCCGGAATCCTGGAGACCACCTTCCGCACTGAGACTGAGACAGACCTGTTCGGTGAGCAGGCAGTGCTCTGCGGCGGCGTATGCGCGCTGATGCAGGCGGGCTTTGAGACTCTGGTAGAGGCAGGCTATGATCCGAGAAACGCTTATTTTGAGTGTATTCATGAGATGAAGCTGATCGTAGATCTGATTTACCAGTCCGGCTTCGAAGGAATGCGTTATTCTATTTCCAATACGGCCGAGTATGGCGACTATATCACCGGACCGAAGATCATTACCGAAGACACCAAGAAGGCCATGAAGCAGATTCTGAAAGACATCCAGGACGGAACTTTCGCAAAAGACTTCCTGCTTGACATGTCTCCGGCAGGCGGACAGGCTCATTTCAAGGCTATGAGAAAGCTGGCTCAGGAGCATCCGTCAGAGAAGATCGGAAAGGAGATCCGCAAGCTGTACAGCTGGAACGACCAGGACAAGCTGCTGGATAACTAAAAGTATGAAAGGCTGGAGCAAAAAAGTCTATCTTGAGCTTCCCAAGCCTTCAGAGGAGGACCACCGTCCGCTGCAGGTGCGGCTTACAGCCGCTCTGGAGGACAGTGGTCCTTTCCGGCTGGAGGAAAAGACAGGATATATCCGGATGCGCCCGGCGGCCCTGCGGGACGCCCAGAGCATCTGTGATGAGAGCGGGTACCGGGTAACAGCCACAGCAGGCTTCGATGGCCACGGCTGGGAACTTCTCGGTCTGGAAGCGGGAGATACGGTGAAGGAGCATTATGGTCTCTGCGTGGATCTTGGAAGCACGACAGTCCTTATGGAGCTGGTGGATCTGAATACGGGTGAGATACTTGGAAAAGCTGGCATGTTCAATCCGCAGATCAACTGGGGAGAAGATATCTTAAGCCGCATTTTTTACACCAAGGATCAGCCGGAGCACCGGAAGAGGCTTCAGAAGGCCACTGCAGAGGGATTCTGCGCGCTGATGGAGCAGTTAAGGGAGAAGACGGGAATCGATACCCGTTCCTGTCCGATTATGACGGTGTCCGGAAACACAACCATGATCCACTTCCTGCTGGGGCTGGATGCTTTTGAAGTCTTTCAGTCGCCCTATGCGGTTCAGACGCTGGCGCCTGACATCTGCAGGGCGGAAGAACTTGGAATCTCCATGAACGGATTCGTCTACTGCTGTCCCGGCCTGGAGAATTATCTGGGCGGAGATATCATCAGCGGAATGCTGGCGACCGGAATCCCCGATCAGGAGGAAATCTGTGTGTTTCTGGACGTGGGAACGAACGGAGAGCTGGTCGTAGGCAATAAAGATTTTCTGCTGGCAGGCGCAGGAGCCGCGGGGCCTGCTCTGGAGGGCGGCGTAGTCCACACCGGCATGCGTGCGGAAGCCGGGGCGGTGGATCGCGTCACGACAGAGAAAGGCAAGCTGAAGGTCCATGTCATCGGGGAAGGGGCAGCAAGAGGCATCTGCGGTTCCGGGATTGCGGATCTGATTGCAGAACTGTACCTGAATGGATGGATTGACCTGCGCGGGAAATTTCAGGAGGATGTGCCGGAGGTAGTCCGCGTGCCGGGGAGAGAGGATAAAGAATCCGAGCTGGCGGTGGAATATGCCCCCGGACTGTGCTTTTACCAGGATGATATCGATGAATTTCTGAAGACCAAGGCTGCGGCCATGACTATGGTAGAGTATATGATGAACCTCATCGGACTGACCATGGAGGATGTGGGCCGCTTTTATGTGGCCGGAGCCTTTGGCACTCATTTTGACAAGGAGTCGGCGGTGACGATCGGCCTGTACCCGGATATTGACCGGGAGAAAATCATTTCGCCCGGAAACACTTCGCTCCAGGGAGCGGAGAAGCTTCTGCTTGATCGTTCTCTGGCCGGCAGAGCCCGGGAAATCATCGAGCGGATGGAATATGTACAATTTGGGGCTGTGGAGGACTTTATTCATCTGATGGCAGCTGCCACAGCGATTCCTCATACGGATCTGCAGCGGTATCCTTCGGTGGTGAGACGGCTGGAGGAGAGACGGAAGAACAAATAGGGAAAGCGGTAGTTAGAGAAAACGGCAGTTAGAAAAAACAGATGCCGTTTTCTGAAAGAAAACTGCCGTCTGGAGGGGGATTATGAGTCGATTTCTGAAAAAACTGTACCTGGCGATTGCCGTGCCCTGTGCACTCAATCTGCCGCTGTTTCTGGGAATGCTGGAACAGCTCATGGAAAAGGCAGGCGCAGGTATGGGAGTTATCCGGCTGCTGCAGATTCTTGCAGCCGTGCTCCTGGTACTGACATATCTCTGGCTTCTTGTATGGCCTGTACGCGACAGCGCCCGCACAGGGCTCAGAGCACGGATGATGATGGGCGGACGGCGGAGCATATGCTGGGGCCTGTATGGGGCGGTACTTCAGGTGTGGGTTATCTGGCGCCTGTTCCGGCCTGCATCCGGAATCGCCCTGATGCTTGGGAAAGGATTTCAGATTTTGGATGTGGTTCTGGCGGTCCTGGGTATTCTGTTTCTCCTGTTCTTTGGAACCTTGCGGATTTTCTTTACTTCCAGGAGACTGGGTATCGTCAGGCGGATTGTGATGCTGCTCACCTGGTGGATTCCCCTGGTAAATCTGGCAGTGCTTCTGTATGCCTGCCGCCTGGTCTATGAGGAATATGATTTTGAAAGAGAAAAAGCAGAGCTTCGCGCGCTGCGCGTGGATTCCGATCTATGCGCCACCAGGTATCCGCTTTTGATGGTACACGGCATCGGCTTTCGGGATCTCCGATATTTTAATTACTGGGGCCGGATTCCCAGAGAGCTGAAACGGAACGGGGCAGTGATTTATTACGGCAATCAGGAAGCACTGGGGACCATTGCATATAACGCAGAGGATATCCGGAAAAGAATTCTTCAGATCCGGGAGGAGACCGGCGCGGAAAAGGTCAATATCATCGCTCATTCCAAGGGAGGACTGGACGCACGCTGCGCGGTGACCACTCTTGGCATGAGCCCTTATGTGGCGTCTCTTACGACTATGAATACGCCACACCGTGGCTGCCGCTTTGTGGATTATGCCTGCCGTCTTCCTGAGGGTTTTTACCGTTTCGTGGCCGGCTGTTTTGACCGGACCTTTGCCAGATTTGGAGATAAAGCTCCTGATTTTTATACGGCCACCCACCAGTTTGCCACAGAGGAAAGCGCCCAGTTTAATGAGAAGACGCCGGATATGCCGGGCGTCTATTACCAGAGCTACACCTCGAAGATGAAAAATCCGTTCAGCCATCTGCTGCTTTCGATACCGTACTGCATGATCCGCCCTCTGGAAGGAGAAAATGACGGCCTGGTCAGCGTGGAATCCGCCAAATGGGGCGAGTTTCGGGGCGTATTTTCCAACAAAAGGCTGCGGGGAATTTCCCATGGAGATATCATTGACCTGAAGCGGCAGGATTATAAGGGATTTGACGTGGTAGAGACGTATGTGCAGATTGTGGCGGAACTGAAGGAAAAAGGATTTTAAAGAAAAAAGTTTAAAAAGCAGCATTTGATGTAAATAACAGTTGTCTGCACAGAAAACGAGCCGGGGTGGGTGGCAGAGCAGTGTATATGTATACTGTCCTGCCATCCATCCCGGTTCGTTTCCATTCAATTATTTTCCTTTTTAAACAGGGCGGTAGATTCCCCGATTTTGATAACGGGATTCACAAAGGAAACAGAAAATTCCTCGTCGGAGGATAGCGAGTCATAGCTTTCAATGGACTGAAGCAGCCGGTGCACCATAAGCTTTCCGATCTGTTTTCCTGGCTGGAGCACAGAGGTAATGCTGGGGGAAAAGAGGCGGTCGGAGTCCTCAATATCGAAGCCAATAAAGGAAAAATCTTTTGGGTAACTGAGGCCGTAATCTCTTATGGCATGGATAGCCGAGCAGGAAAGCATATAGGTAGAGACGATCACTGCGGAAAAAGGATTTTCGTTTTTGTTCAATATCAGTTCTTCCATGGATGAATAGCCTGCATCCAGATAGTAGAGACCTTCTTTAATCAAGTTGGAATTCACTTCCAGGTTATGCTTTTTCATCGCTTCTACAAAGCCATCACGCCGGAACTTGGCAGTACTCTCTTTTACGTTTCCGCAGATTAGCGCAATGTCTTTATGTCCGAGCCTCACAAGATGATCGACGGCAATTTCTGTGGCTTTAATGTTATTCAAAACCACTTTATTGCACTGAAGACTGTCAGGCTCGTTGTCAAAAAAGATAACAGGAATACGGCTGTCCTGATAGATTTTGGTCCAGCGGAAATCATCAGATACAGTTGCAAGAATCAGAGCATCTACCTGAGACTGATACATCAGTTTGATATAATTAGCTTCTTTTATGGGGTCCTCATGAGAATCCGCCAGAATCATGGAATATCCGTTTGCGGACAACTCAGATTCCGTGCCCTTGATGACTTGTGAAAAATAGTCGCCGATGTCAGGAACAATAAGGCCTACCATATTGGTCCTTTTTTTCCTGAGGGACTGAGCAACACGATTCGGTGTATAATTGTGTTTCCTTGCGCTATCCATGACCATACGCCGGGTTTCTTCTGAAACCCGGCCGGTATTGTTGAGGGCTCTTGAAACTGTGGAAATGGATAAATTAAGCTCCTCGGCTATCGCCTTTAAATTGTTTCCCATAATGTCATATCCCTTTTGCGTCAAATATCAAATCAGAATAAAACCATCTTTCAGAGGATCGCCGCTGGAAACCACAAAATCGCTGAGGGCAGTGATATAAGCCGAACCGGTGATTTTCGGTATGCCGCCGATATAGCCGCAGGTATCCTGCCGTTCGTCGATGCGGCCTGTAAAACGGGTTCCCACGATGCTTTCCTGAGTGAAGGACTGGCCAAGCTGAATGTTCCCATGTCCCAGCTCTGCGGCAATACGGGCAGAAGTGCCGGTTCCGCAGGGAGATCTGTCCACTGCGGTGGAATTTCCTTCCTCTATGGGAATCAGGATAACTACCTCTTTGCTGTCAGCACCGTCTGTACCCGGCTGGGTAAACATGACGCTGTGGATACGGTCCATAAAGGGCTGCTCCGGATGTACAAAGCCAATCTGGGGCTGCGCCACATCGAATACTTTGTGTGCCAGATCCATGAGTGTGTGGATATTGGCGGGATCTACAGAAACGCCGAATTTTTCCGCAGGGACAATGGCGTAAGCCATGCCGCCGAACGCTACATCGCAGGGGACCTTTCCATAGCCTTCGATCTCGATTTCCTGGCTGGCATAGAGGAATGAAGGTACATTTGCGAAGGTGACTTCCTTTACATTTCCATTTTCCACACGGACCTCAGCGGTAACGAGACCAGCAGGAGTATCAAGCTTCACCGTGGTAACAGGCTCTTTTTTTTCTACCATTCCGGCTTCCACCAGGACAGTGGAAACGGCGATGGTGCTGTGGCCGCACATAGTCATATAGTCGCAGGCGTCAAAATATAGGATTCCCATATCCGCTTCCGGATTGCAGGGTGGCACGTAGAGTGCTCCGGACATACTGGCGTGTCCCCGGGGCTCTTGCATCACGACCTTTCTGATCCAGTCGTGATGATCGTGCAGATACTGCATTTTTTCTGCCATAGTAGTTCCTTTTATCTGCGGGGCGCCTCCGACAATATGCCGGGTAGGACTTCCGGCAGTGTGTGTTTCGATGATTTTCAGTATTTTTTCAAATTGCATTTCCTTTTTCCTTCCAATGTAAAGTAAATGAATGTTTTAATGAAAAGCCGGTGTGCCGGCAACCGGAAAGGGTATACCGGAGCTCGCACAGGGCAAATACTGCACAAATGCGCAAATGTTTGCCCTATTTGCTTTATACTATAAAGAATGAAAAATATTCTGTCAAGAGCTGTTTTAGAAGAAATTGCGGATTATTAAAATGAAATAGTATGTAAACAAATGGAAATGGGGACAAAATAGACAAAAAAATAAGACAAAAATTATTTAAAACATACAATATTGAAAAAATGACTTGCAATTGTTTGTGGTTTAATTTATAATCAAATTCGTAAACAAAATGAGCAAACGTTTGCACAATTTTGAACTGGAAGATTGAAAATGGAAACGGAGAAGGAGGACGAAGAAGTGTTATTGCAAGTTGCCGTAGATGCATTGAGCGTTGGAAGCGTATATGCATTGATTTCGATGGGGTATAACCTGGTATACGGTATTCTGGGACAGCTGAATTTCGCCCATGGCGATGTTTATACAGTGGGATGTTTTATAACGTTTACATTGTTTGTTTCCGGAGTCAATCCGATCCTTGCAATTATAATAGGTGTCTGTGCCGGTGCGGTTGTGAACCTTATAGTAGAAAGATTTGCATATAGGCCTTTGCGAAAACGCGGATCAAACAGAATTGCCCCTACGATTTCAGCAGTCGGCATTGCCTATATTATGAGAAACATCGTACAGCTTATATGGGGACCGCAGACATATGCTTTTGATTTGCAGATTATCCCGAGCAAAACCATACAGGTTGGAAATGCTTATGTAGGAACATTGCAAATTTGGATTTTATTAATTGCAGTTCTCATTATGGTTCTTATGACTATGGCGTTGAAAAAGACAAAATGGGGACAGGCAATTGTGAGTATTTCGCAGGACATTACTACATCCTCATTAATGGGTATTAAAACGGATCGAATTATTGCTATTATTTATGGTCTGGGAGCAGCTCTTGGAGTAATTGGCGGAATTTTGTTCTGCAGCTATTATGGTTTTATTTATATGGGAATCGGATTCGCATATGGAACCATGAAAGCGTGGATGGCAACAATCTGGGGTGGAATTGGAAGCTTGAAGGGAGCAATTGTTGGAGCATTATGTCTGGGTATTATCGAAACATTTGTTGGCGCATACGTTTCTACCACCTATAAAGATGTAATTGTCTGGCTGGTATTTATTATTTTCATAATGGTACGTCCTCATGGATTATTCCCGCAGGAAGTTGCCGAAAAAGTCTGAGGAGGTCAGAAGATGAAAAAAATAAGCCAAATGAAACCTAAGATGGCGGCGTTGATTATATTTTTGGTGCTAATGGCCTGTGTGCCGATTTTTATTACTAATACATATATCTTGAAGGTTTTAAATAATGTGATGTTGTATGCAGTGATTGCTTTGTCTGTAAACCTTATTTTAGGTTTCTGCGGACTTCTTGATTTTGGACGTTCCGCATTTGTAGGTATTGGTACGTACAGTTTTGCGCTTTTGATGACGCATGTGACCAATATACCATGGTTTGTAGGCTTTATTGCAGCTGCTCTGTTTACAGCTTTGCTTGGTTGGCTGGTAGGCTGTTTTTTAAGAAGGACATCCTTCGATTACCTTACATTGCTTACCATTGGAATTGTTGAAATTGTAAGATTGTTTCTTGTTAACTGTACTTCCATTACAAATGGAGCCATGGGCATTACCGGTGTTCCGGAGCCGAGCTTTTTTGGATTTGAGCTTAACAGCCATGGCAAGTTCTTTTATTTTTCATTGATACTGCTGGTGGTGTGTTATCTGCTGATCAACAGGCTGATTAATTCATATAAAGGGCGCGCACTAATGGCTATTCGCGATGATGAAATTGCGGCGGCATTTTCAGCTATCAACATTCCGAAATATAAGGCATTTTGTTTTGGAATAGCATCTTTCTTCACTGGTCTTGGAGGAGCGGCAATGGTGAGTTATACAGGGTATGCATCGCCTTATAATTTTACTATTGATGAAGGGCTTATTCTTTGTCAGATGGCTATTTTGGGCGGACTTGGAAGTTTGCCAGGCTCTATCCTTGGTGCGGTGATACTGGTTGTTGTTCCTGAATTGTCGCGAACAGCATATGAGTACAGGCTGCTTATTATGGGTATTATGATGGTGGTTCTGATGTTGTTTTGTCCAAATGGATTGCTTGGTAAAAATGGTCTTAAAGACATACTTGTGAAGAAGGCAAAGCAGATTTTAAAGCATGAAGGAAAACCCGAGGAGGAAAGGAGAGCTGCAAAATGAGTGAGATGTTGAAGATTGAACACCTGTCGGTCAGCTTTGAAGGCTTGAAAGCGCTTGACGATGTCAGTCTGAATGTTTCTGATGATGAAATATTTGGCCTCCTGGGTCCGAATGGAGCCGGAAAAACGACATTTTTTAATGCTATTACAGGTTTCACAAAACCAACTGGCGGCTCTGTTTATTTTTTTGGCAAAGATGTCACGAATTTGAATACGACAGAACACTGCAAAGAAGGTATGGCCAGAACATTTCAGAATATAAGAGTATTCAGTCAAATGACGGTGCTGGATAATGTTTTGGTAGGAATGCACAAAAACTTGAATTCGAATTTTTTTCAGATTTTTTTGAAAACCGCATCGCAGAGAGCGGAAGAAAAGAGGGCAGTCGAAAAAGCATATGAGATCCTGGAAATGCTGGAGATTAAAGATACAGCAAATGAAATTGCTGGAAGTTTACCGTATGGTACACAAAGAAAAGTTGAGATTGCCCGCGCATTGGCAAGCGAGCCCAGGATGCTTCTTCTGGATGAACCAACAGCGGGAATGAATCCGCAGGAAACAGATGATTTAATGTATCTGATAGACGAGATCCGTAAAACCGGTCCGGCGATTGTTGTAATTGAACATAATATCAAATTTATGCTGGGCTTGTGTGACCATATTGCGGTATTGAATTTTGGAAAACTGATTGCTTTTGATACGCCTGAGAAGGTAGCCAATAATCCTCAGGTTATAGAAGCGTATATCGGTGCAGAGGAGGAATAATACATGTTGCTTGAAATAAAGGATCTTGTTGTTAAATACGGACAGATTTCGGCATTAAATGGGATCTCCTTAAGCGTCGAAGAAGGGAAGCTTACCTGTCTTCTGGGTGCAAATGGGGCCGGAAAATCAACTTTGGTAAAAACTCTGTCCGGTATTATGAAACCAGCAAAAGGTGAAATCATTTTTAATGGGGAAAATATAGCTGGTATGCCTATGCATCAGATTTATAAAAAAGGCATTACGTTATGTCCGGAGGGCAGACGGATTTTTCCGCAGCAGACGGTGTATGAAAATTTAAAAATGGGTGCTTATAACAGAAGAGACAACGAGATTCAGGCAGATGTCGAAAAGTATTATGAAATGTTTCCTATTTTGGGTGAAAGAAAGAATCAGAAAGCAGGGCTTCTTTCAGGTGGAGAGCAGCAGATGCTTGCCATATGCCGCGCACTGATGGGACGGCCCAAGTTTTTAATGCTTGATGAGCCTTCCATGGGACTTGCGCCTAAAATTGTAAAGGAGATATTCAATACAATAAATCGGATCAGGCAGGAAGGCATAACAATACTTCTGATCGAACAAAATGCGAAGCAGGCACTGAAAATTGCGGATTACGGATATGTGCTGGATGTGGGATATATTACGATGCATGACAGCGCAGAGAAACTGTATCAGAATGAAACACTTCAAAAAGCTTATTTTGGCGGGGGACAATAAATAAGCAGTGTTCTAAAAATAGGAGGAATTATCTATGAAAAAAAGATTGTTAAGTATCATTTGTGCATTAGCGTTGACACTTTCATTAACTGCATGTGGCGGCTCAGGGTCTGGAGAAACCACTTCTGCCGACAGCACTTCTGAAACTTCTTCAGGAGACACTTCGACAGGGAGTACAGACGGCGATACAATACGCTTTGCAGTGGCAGTTCCATTAACCGGCGATAACGCAGAGCAGGGAATGTATGTGGTAAATGGCTGTCAGATGGCAATTGATGAAATCAATGCGGCAGGCGGCGTGAACGGGAAAATGTTCGAGATGGTTACCTATGACGATCAGGCATCTCCGAATCAGGCGGTAACAATTGCGGAAAAGATTGCAGCCGATCCGACGATTGAGTTCGTAATTGCACATATCAATTCCGGATGTCTGGTTGCGGCACAGGATACCTACATTGATGCAGGACTGAGCGTTATTGGTACAGTTCTTTCCATGGATGAGTTGTCTGATTATGGCTGGGACAATTTCCTTAGAATGTGTCTCTGCAATGGTGATTCTGCAAAAATATTGATTGATGCTGTTATGGAAGCGGAGGATGTTAAAAATCCAGCTATTTTTTATGCTAATGATGCAAACGATCTATCGGCATGTAATCTGATGGTTGAGTATTTACAGGATAAATACGGATTTACGAATATTCAGACGGAGACCTTTAATCCTGAAACGGATAAGGATTATTCTGCACAGATTGATAAATTCAATGCAGCAGGGGTAGATTGCATTTTCCTCGCATGCGAATACAGTCCGGCTGCGCTGCTGGCTATGCAGAGCCATGAAAAAGGATTTTCTCCTGTTTTTGCAGGAATCTCTAATAATAATCCGGCCTTTATTGAGCTTGGTGGAGAAGATGTAGAGGGTGTGTATACAGTTTGTGGTTTTGATTCCACAGATCAGGATGCAGATATTCAGAACTTCATTGCAAAGTATGAAGAAGAATATGGAACCCAGCCGAATGACTGTGTGTCCAGACCTTATGATTCTATGTATGCCATTGCTGATGCATACCAGAATGGAGCGACGAGAGATAATCTGGCACAGTGGATGATGGAAAACACAAATTATGAAGGCACTACAATGGACTTCAGATTTGACGGAACTTGTGATGATCAGCTTGCAAGAACCTATATTCTTCAGGTTACAAACGGCGAATTCCAGTGTATTACAAGCAAATCGCTGGATGAGCTGAACGCAGGTTCATAATAAAATAGGAAAAGTCCCCAGCTAAATCAGCAGATTGTTTTTTATAAGCGATGACAGCCGCAGACCTGGAGCAGAAAAAGTCTGCATCGGGTCTGCGGCATTGAATAACCAGGAGGCAATCATGAGCATAAAAAAACATCCGATTTTGGGAGATGCGCCGGAAGCGGAAGAGGTAACGGTGATTCTTGACGGTGTTCCGATCAAGGTGGAAAAGGGACAGATGATCGCGGCGGCGCTCCTGGAAAAAGGAATTCGAGTAAACAGATATACCCGTAAAAATCATGCGGCGAGAGGAATTTTCTGCGGGATCGGCCAGTGTACGGACTGTGTCATGGTCGTAAACGGGCAGAGAAATGTGCGCACCTGTATTACTCCTGTGGAGGACGGCATGATTATTGAAACGCAGAACCGGACGGAGGAGCAGAAGTGATGGAAAAAAGAGAAATTTTAATCATCGGCGCGGGACCGGCAGGGCTGGCGGCTTCCATCGAAGCGGCGCAGACAGGCGCTCAGGTTCTCCTTGTAGATGAAAATGATGCTCCGGGTGGACAGCTTTTCAAGCAGATTCATAAATTTTTCGGTTCGGCAAAGCACAAGGCCGGAACGAGAGGAATCAATATCGGGAAGCAGATGCTGGAGCAGACAAAGGAAGTGGGCGTAGAGCTCTGGCTGAATACAACTGCCATTGGTACAGTCGGAGACAAGCAGGTAGCTCTGGTCAGGAAAAATGAGGATGGAACCTCGGAAACCGTTGTTGTGGAAGCAGATAAGATTCTGGTAGCCTGCGGCGGAGCGGAAAACGCAGTGAATTTTGACGGCTGGACGCTTCCCGGCGTCATGGGTGCCGGGGCCGCGCAGACTATGGTGAATGTGCGCAGAGTGCTTCCCGGAAAAAAGATTTTGATGGTAGGCTCTGGAAATGTAGGACTGATTGTCAGCTATCAGTTGATGCAGGCAGGGGCGGACGTGGTTGGAATCGTGGAAGCCGCGCCCAGGATTGGCGGATACTGCGTCCACGCGGGGAAAATCCGCAGAGCCGGCGTTCCGGTTTATCTTTCTCATACAGTCCTTCATGCGGACACGGATGAGGGCGGAGAAGAAGTAAGTTCCGCTGTGATTGTGCAGCTAGATGAACATTTTCAGCCGATTCCGGGAACGGAAAAACGGATAGACTGCGATACCATCTGTATTGCGACAGGACTCCGTCCGCAGATCAAAGTCAGCACGCTTCTGGGTGTAAAGAACGGATATATTCCGGAGCTCGGAGGCTGGATGCCGATTCATGATGACAATATGGAGACGAATGTAAAAGGAATATTTGTAGCCGGGGATACGGCTGGCGTCGAGGAAGCCAGCACGGCCATGGATGAAGGAAGAATGGCAGGCGTGGCTATGGCTCATGAGCTGGGCTACTTAAGTGATGAAGAAGCGTCTGCAAAGAAGCAGGAGATCTCAGAGCGTCTGAAAGCGCTGCGCCTTGGACCTTTTGGGGAGAGAAGGCAGAATGCGAAAGACAGAATCGTAGCGGAGGGAAAAAAGCATGAGTGATATTACAAAGACAGGTTTTTTAAATTCCGCTGAACTGAAGGAAGCGGGAAGATATCCTTCGGAGGAGAGACTGGAAAAGGGACCGGTGGCAGTGATTGAATGCTGCCAGAACATTCCCTGTAATCCCTGCGAGACAGCCTGCAAGTACGGCGCAATTACAGTGGGTGATCCAATTACTAATCTTCCGATACTGGATGAGAGCAAGTGTATCGGCTGCGGTGTATGTATCACAAAATGTCCGGGGCTTGCAATCTTTGTGGTAGACAAATCCAAAGAAATGGCGAGAGTAAGCTTCCCATTTGAGTATCTGCCCCTTCCGGAAAAGGGTGATACGGTGAAGGCTGTGGACAGAGCCGGACAGTACGTCTGTGACGCGAAGGTGATCAGAGTCAATAATGCGGCAGCCAATGACTGTACTCCGGTTGTGACTATTGAAGTGCCGAAAGAGCTGGGTGATGATGTGAGGAGCATCCGCCGCCTGAATCTCCCCGAGGAGGACAGAGAGGCCAGGCTTTTGGAGATTGACGACTGGAGTGCTGTGCCGGATGATTTGATTGTATGCCGCTGCGAAGAGGTGACAGTGGGAGAGATTAAAAAGGCAATTGCGGAAGGGGCCAGGACAGTGGAAGGAATCAAGAAACGTACAAGAGCCGGAATGGGACTCTGCCAGGGCAGAACCTGCGTCAAGCTTGTTTCCAGGATTCTGGGAAGCGAGACGGGTCTTAAGCCAGATGAAATTAAGCCGGACACTGTCCGTATGCCGATTAAGCCCGTAGCGTTTGGCGTATATAAGGAATAGACCTAAAGGAGGAGAATATGAGCAAGAGTGCAGATGCTGTCGTAATCGGCGGAGGAATTGTGGGACTTTCCAATGCGTACTGGCTGGCAAAGCGCGGACTGAAGGTTGTCCTTGTAGAGTCAGGCGATCTGGTGGCAGGTACTTCCGCAAGGTGTGACGGCAACAATTATATCTGTGATACTGCTCCCGGAGAAATTACTCAGACTATGAAGCTGGCGGTGAGCGAGGTGGAAAATCTGGTCAAGCATGAACTGGATGCGGATGTGGACTGGATTGAAAACGGAATGTTTACCCTGGCAGAGAATGAAGAGCAGTACGAACAGGCAAAGAAACAGTGCGCCGAAAAACAGGCGGACGGAGTAAAATGCCGCATGGTAGACAGGAAAGAGCTTCACGAAGCGGAGCCGAATCTGGCGCCGGATATCTATGGAGCGATTGAGTTTACCGAAGGCGGCTCCTTAAGTCCGATTCTGTTTGGCTTTGCCCTGGGGGACAAAGTAGAGAGTCTGGGAGGTGAGATCTGGAGATTTACCAGGGTAATAGGCATAGAACTGAATCCGGATGGTTCTGTAGGAAAGGTGCTTACAGACAAGGGAGACATTGTTACGAAACATGTCGTGGATGCAGCAGGCGTCTGGTCTCCGGCCATCGGAAAGATGGTGGGCGTGGATATTCCTGTCACAATGATGAAGGGAGATATTCTGGTAGCAGAATCTGACGTGAAGGTTTCCAACCGCTACGTTTGTGAAATCGGGTACAACTTTTTAAGAAATGATATGAAGCTGGACGGAGATGATGCTATCCGTCAGAAATACGGAATCGGGTTCCTGACAGAACCTACGGGAGCGAATAATGCGCTGATCGGCTTCAGCAAGTATCCGGCCACAGATACCAGGACAAATTTTGAAGTGACCCGGGCCATGGCAAAGCGCGCAATCCGGTTTTATCCGATGATTGCAAATGTGAACATTATCCGAACCTATGCAGGCTTACGTCCCTGGTCGCCGGATCATGAACCGATTATCTCAAAGACAAAGGTTCCCGGCTTTTACGTCTGCTCCGGACACTGCGGCAGCGGAATCGCTTACGGACCGCTGTCAGGAAAGCTGATTATGCAGATGATTCTGGGCGAGGAAACCGATGTGAAAATGGACAGATTTGATCTGTACAGATTTTAATGAAAAATAACAGGATTTCAGGAGGAAAACAAAATGGCTTACTACAATCTTGAAGAAACAAAACGCAGAACACAGAAAGTAAAAGAGATTCTCCGGGAAAAGAACCTGGACTGTGCAATCATTTATTACGATGAGCTGAACGTGGCAGATGGCTGGTATCTGACAGGATGGTGCCCGCAGTTTGAGAAGGAAGCGGTAATGGTCTTTGCCAATGACGCGGATTCCATCCTTCTGGGCGGACCGGAGTCGGCTCCCTTTGCAAAATATGCGAGCGCTATTACGGAGACCTATTGTTTCCAGCCTTTCATGGTTCCGGAGGAAGAGTATCCGAATGCTACGATTCTTACCTTTGATGATTTAAACAAGCTTCTTCAGGAGAGAGGCATACATATTAAGAGAATCGGTATCGTAGGTTCTTTCTACTTCCCGCATTCCATTTATACGCTTCTACAGGAAGGCTTTAAGGGAGCGGAGTTTGTAGATATTACAGATGAATATGACTACCTTCGCTATTTCAAGAGCCCCTGGGAGGTGGAGAACATCCGTACAGCTTTTGGCATGACCTATGAGGCGCTGCTGGCTATGGAAAAGAAAGTAAAACCGGGCGCTACAGAGATTGAAGTGGCAGCAGCTGGTGAGTATGTATGCCGTTCCAAGAACGCCAACGGCTTTGCGTTCCAGACCATGGTAGGCTCCGGAATTATGAGCAACGCGGTGGCTCCGGTAGCTTCCAACACTCCGATGAAAGCAGGAGATATGGTGCTGGTAGGAATTGCTCCCAGATATAACGGCTACGCAGGAGTTATGGGAGATACGCTTCCGGTATCCGGAGAATATACGCAGGAGCAGAAAGACTGTGTCAATGTGATTCGTGAAGTGTTCCGCAAGACGCGTGATGCCTTAAAGCCCGGTGAGTGCGGAAAGACCCTGGACCCGATTGGCGCAAAGATCTACGAGAAACATGGCTGGACACAGTATATCGTGTGCCCGTTCGTACACGGCCTTGGACTGATGGAGGCAGAGAGACCCTTCTTCGGACCGAACGGAACCGATGTGCTGCAGCCTGGTTCCATCGTTTCCATCGATATCAGTATTTTTGGACATCCGAAATTCAACGGCGTGCGCGTGGAAACCGGCTATGTTATTACAGAAACCGGATATGAGCCGCTGTCTCCGGAGATGGATGCAAGACTTGAGAAGGAACTGTAATCCAGAGAACTGCAATATCAAAGAAAAAGAAATTGCCTGCGGCCGGTGGGAAACGGCTGCAGCCTGAGAAAAAGGAGAGTAGAGAATCATGAATGCGATGCTTGAAAGATTAAAAACAGTAACCCCGGCAGTACTTGCCGCCTGGAATGAAGACGGAAGTTTTGATGAGCCCTCTTACCGCGCATTGGTACGCCGCTGCGTAGATGCGGGAATGGAATCTCTCTTTATCCTGGGATATACCGGTGAAGTAAAATATATCAACAGGGAAGATAGAAAGAGAATTACTGCAGTCACCCGGGATGAAGCTCCGGATGCGCTCATTGTAGCCGGCTGCGTAGGAGCCTGCATTGACGATATTCTGATGTACATTGAAGATGCGAAGGAAGCGGGAGCTGATATGGCTCTGGTGACACCGACAGAGTTCTATACCCTGAGGGATTATGAGCTGGAGAGCCTGTTTGAAGATCTCAATGAGAAGACTGCTCTTCCGATTATGATCTACAACTGCCCGGAGAATCCCCACCACTGCAGCGGAGAGATGCTGAACCGCCTGGCAAAGCTGCCGAATATCCAGGCTCTGAAGCAGTCCACGACGACAGACAAGATTCAGAGAATCATGAACAAGCTGGACAAGGATCTGGATTTCATTATGGTATCCGGTGATGAGTTTGAATTCTTCCCGGCTATCTGCCTTGGCGTACAGGGCTTTATTATGGGCGCGCCCGGCAACATTACGCCGAAGCTCTGCCTGGAGATGTTCTATGATTATAATGCAGGAAAATTTGAAGAGTGCAGAGACAAATACATGAAGTTCGCAGACTTCTATGATGAACTGTTTTACTGCGTAGACAAAGATGTGATTGCGATTACCAAGGCAACGATGGAACTGGCGGGCACCTGCAAGCGCTGGATGAAACGGCCGACAGCTAGTGTGACAGATGAAGAGATGGAAGTGATTAAGGACGTATTAAAGAGACACAATATTACTCTTTAATACAGAACCTACAAAAAGCAGGTAAGGCTGCTGCAGAGGAGACTGCTGCTGCGGCCTTTTCTGCTGTATGCCGGACATCCGGCTATAGAAAACAGAAAGATTCAGTGGAGGAACCATGAGAAAAGCGGTTGATTATGACAAAGCAGAATTTGAAAAATGTGCCCGGGGAGAAATGTATTATACGGGTTTCCGGGGACGTGATGAACTGGTGACGCAGGCATTGATGCTTTGCCAGGAATATAACCAGACGCCAGGCGATGATAAAAAGCGCAGAGAAGAGCTGATCCGGGAACTGTTTGGGAAAGTGGGGAAAAATCCGGATGTAGAACCAAATGTATTCTGCGGTTTTGGATTCAATGTAGAGGTGGGAGATAATTTCTTTGCCAACAATGGCTGTAATTTCGTGGACCCCGCAAAAATAACCTTTGGAGATAACGTGTTTATCGGGCCGGACTGCGGCTTTTATACAGCCCACCATCCTGTCAGCTATAAGCTGAGAAATCAGCTGTATGAATGGGCGTACCCGATTAAGGTGGGAGATAATGTCTGGTTTGGAGGAGGGTGCCGCGTGCTTCCGGGGGTGACGATTGGAAGCAACGTGGTAATCGGAGCAGGCAGTGTGGTTACACGGGATATAGCGGACAACTGTATTGCGGCAGGAAATCCCTGCAGAATTCTCCGGTATATCGATGAAGACGGCAATGAAATCAAGAAGGCAGAGGAAAAGGAGAAGGGTATGGAGTACGGGAAAAAGACATGGATTTTTGCGGATGGAGACCTTCCGCCCAGAGGAGATTCGGAGCCTTACGGTCATGAAGCGCTTTCCATTGTAAACTGCGGAAAAGAAGATGCTGAGATTCGGGTAAAGGTCCTCTTTTCAGATCGGGAGCCGGATCAGTTTACACTCCGGGTTCCGGCAGACAGGGTGATCTGCTTCCGCCTGGACGGACCGGTGGGAGAGCCGGAGTACCGGATTCCTTTCGGACAGTATGCGCTGCTGCTGGAGAGCAATGTGCCGATTGTAGCTGTACTGGGAAGGCTTGACCGGAGAGAAAATATATCTTACTATGAACTGGATGGATATTCCTGTTAAGTCCATTTTAAACAGGGAACAGTCAGGATAAAGAAAGGGCAAGGAGGATATTTCTATGGTATATTTTCTCGGATTGGATAATGGGGGAACTGCGACAAAAGCCGCCGTTTTTGATGAAAACGGGCGGGAGCTTGCGGCGGTTGGAATGAATACTGCCATGCTGGTTCCAAAGCCCGGTTTTACAGAACGGGATATGGAAGAAATGTGGACGGCCAACTGCCAGGTGATTCAGGGAGCGCTGAAGAAAGCCGGAATCTCCGGAGATGAAATTTCGTGTGTAGCAGTCTGTGGTCATGGAAAAGGACTCTATCTCTGGGGAAAGGATGGAAAACCTGTCCGGAATGGAATTATATCTACGGATAACCGTGCCTGGAATTATCCGCAGAGGTGGAAACAGGACGGGACGGAGGCAAAAGTGCTTGAACGTTCCTGCCAGCACATTCTGAGCAGTCAGCCGGTATCGCTGCTGGCGTGGCTTAAGGATCATGAACCGGAAGCTTTGGAGAAGACACAATGGATTTTTGCGTGCAAAGATTATGTCCGCTTCCGCCTGACCGGGGAAGCCTTTGCAGAGCGTACAGATTATTCCGGATGTAATCTGGTGAATCTTCATACCGGTGAGTATGATGAGGCGCTTCTGGAACTGTTTGGACTTTCGGAATGTATGGAAAAACTTCCGCCTTTACGGTATTCCACAGACATCTGCGGTCATGTCACAAAAGAGGCGGCAGAAAAAACAGGACTGAAAGAAGGAACTCCTGTAGCAGGAGGAGCTTTTGATATTGATGCGTGTGCTCTGGCGGTAGGGATTACCGATGAAGAGCATATCTGCATGATTGCAGGGACCTGGAGCATTAATGAATATATCGCCAGAGAGGCAGTCACAGACGGAAGCGTTATGATGAACTCTTTCTACTGCCTGCCGGGCTATTATCTGGTGGAAGAATGCAGTCCGACTTCGGCGGGAAATAATGAATGGCTTATGAAGACATTGCTGCCGGAGGTGCGTGAAGAGTGCAGAAAGAATGGAAAAAATATTTATGAACAGATGAATTCCTGGGTAGAGGAAATACCGGCAGAGGAATTCTGTCCGATTTATCTGCCGTTTCTGATGGCAAGCAATGTGCATCCGAATGCCAGCGGCTGCTTTGTGGGAATCAGTAATTATCATACCAGAAAGCATTTGCTGCGGAGCGTCTATGAGGGAGTCACGTTCTCACACCGTTATCATTTGGAAAAGCTGCTGAAAACAAGAAAAGAAGTGCCCAGATCCATCCGCCTGGCTGGAGGGGCGGCAAGATCGCCGATGTGGACACAGATGTTCGCAGATGTTATGAAGCTTTCGGTGGAGAGCGTTGATGTGAATGAGACGGGGGCAGCAGGCTGCGCGGTTATCGGCGCTGCGGCCAGCGGTGTCTGTGAAACTGTGGAAGAGGCAGTGAAGAAAATGTGCCGGATTGGAGAACCGGTGCTCCCAAATCCACGGAATTCTGCAATTTATGATGAAAAATATGCGTTGTACTGTAAGACAATTGATGCTTTAGATGGGCTGTGGGATTCGATTCAGAGTTATCGTGATAAATATAGTATAGGAAATTAAAATCCTGCAGGAAATGACGTATGGAAATCTCTGTTGCCGTTGGCAGTTGAGTTTCTCCGGTTTTAGTGGTAAAATGAGGTAAATATTTTTAGAGGGAGAGGGTATTCGCGATGGGATACAACCTGAAGAAAATAGCCGAGGAATCGGGATGCTCCATATCTACGGTTTCCAGAGTCATAAACGGGAAGGGACGAATCTCAGAGGCAACAAAAGAAAAGGTTATGAAGATTGCCAAAGAACATGATTACGTTCCCAACCAGATTGCCCGCTCCCTGAAAAACAGCAAAACGAACACGATAGGTATTATCGTTCCGGATATCCGGGACTATTTTTACATGTTTATTAAAGCGGCGGATGCCATATTTTCTGAGGCAGGCTATTCGATTCTCCTTGCGGATTCAGATGAAAATGCGGAGAAGGAAGAGAAGTATATCAATCTGATGTATGAGAAAAGAGTGGATGGGCTGGTACTGGCTACGGTTTCAGACAGGCAGGAAGCTCTTGGAAGATATTTCCGGAATTCCGTTCCGGTTATTTTTATCGACAATCTGCCTCATGTGGACCCGGCCTATGAGGACTGCGTGCTTCTGGATAACGGCCGTGCCAGCGCCATGGCGGTAGAGTGCTTTATTAAGGAAGGGCATGAGAAAATTGCAATCATTGCGGGAAATGAACGAGAGACTACCGGAATGGAAAGAATTCTCGGATACAAACGCAGTATGGAAGAGCACGGGCTGGAGGTAAGGCCGGGGCTTGTGAAAATGGGGCATTTTCAGGAGGCTGGAGGTTACCGCTGTATGAAGGAACTTCTGGAGAACCGGGAAAAGGAACCGTTCACGGCAGTGTATGTCAGCTCCTATAAGATGACCTGCGGAGCCCTGCGCGCCATCCGTGAGAGTGGACTGAAGATTCCGGAGGATGTTGCCCTGATTGGTTTTGATTTTATTGATAATACCGGGCTGATCACTCCGTCTATTACGACAATTGTGCAGCCTATTGAGAATATCGGAGATGTCGTGGCAAAACGGCTTTTGGCCCGGGTTAAGACAGCGGAGGAATCGGAGCAGGGAGAACAGATTCGGGACATTGCTCAGAAGATTATTCTGGCACCGGAAATTCTGGAAGGAGAGAGCAGCAGGCGGACAGCCAGCGGGCAGTAATCGCAAAAAAGTATTGACAGAAGTCCATTCAAACACTATAATCTTAGTTGTGCAACGATCCCTTCAGCGGCGAACTGCGCGAGCTTTCCGCAGTTGAAGGTATATTACCCAGACAGTTGTCTAGTGCACAATATACAACTGGAGGGAGGTTAGGTGTGATACTATGTCGAATGTAATCGTAAAAGAGAACGAGACTTTAGATAGCGCTCTGCGTCGTTTCAAGAGAAACTGTGCGAAGGCTGGCATTCAGCAGGAGATTCGTAAGAGAGAGCATTACGAGAAGCCCAGCGTAAGACGTAAGAAAAAGTCCGAAGCAGCGAGAAAGCGTAAATACAATTAATTGTGCGTGAAATTCCCCGGCGATCCCGGGGAATTTTTTGATCTGGCGGGTAACTTTTGTTTCCGGTTCAGTCAACATGTTCTGTGCAAGAAAATTCTGCGAAGCGGATAAGGAAACAAAATTTAAAGGTGTAAACCTGCATAATTTGGAAATTTTACATAATTGTAGAGAAAGACAAAAAGAATAATTTACTTTTTTGTCATTTTGACTATAGCTTTTTGCACAAAAAAGATATAGTATAATTTAGATTCAATTATGATACGCAGACAGGAGGAAATCGCATGGAGCAGATGGAGACTGTGCTCAGCCGGCTTTCTGAGATTGAGGATGCGGCTGTCTCGCTGGAGGAACAGGCGGCGGAACAGAAAAAAGATATTGCCGCAGAGTATGATGCGAAGACAAAAGCGTTTGATGCCGAAATAGATGCTCAGACGCAGGAAAAGCTGAAAAATCTGAATGAAAAGCTGAAAGCAGAAGCTGAAAATGAGCTTCTCAAGATGAAGATTGAAACAGAACGCGAGCTTAATGCTATGGAGCAGGAATACAGTCAGAACCATGAAAAGCTGGCTGAAGGAATATTTCATAAAATGATAGGAGAGTAGGCATGGGCGATCTGATGAAATACAGCGCCATTGCCACCAAAATCAGAGCCATGGAGAGCCGCCTCCTGAAGAAGGAAGACTACCGGAGACTGGCAGAGATGGCAAGTGTGCCGCAGGCAGTGGCTTATCTGAAGAAGATTCCCGCGTACAGCGCCCTGTTTGGAAGCAGGGATGAAAATCAGCTTCACCGTGGAGAGATTGAAAAGCTTCTGATTGGAACACTGTACTTTGATTTTTCAAAAATTTACCGGTTCTGTGACAGAAGCCAGAAGAGTGTCCTGAGACTTTACTTCTGCAAATTCGAAATTGCTGTTCTGAAACGGGCCTTCCGGCGCGCGTTTAACCATGGAGACAGGACGGCAGAGGAGAAAGAGCTTCGGGGAATGATTCAGCGTTTTACGGAAATTCCTCTGGACAAGCTGTCAGAGGCCCAGACTGTCCCGGAGATTCTGGAAGTGCTGAAGGATACGCATTATTACAGAGTTCTGCAGAAACTGGAAAAATCAGAGCAGGTAAGTCTTTTTGATTTTGAGATGACGCTGGATCTCTATTATTTTTCTATAATATGGAAACAGAAAGATAAGCTTCTGAAAGGCAGGGATCTGGATCTTCTGACAAGAAGCCTGGGAAGTAAAATTGATCTGCTGAATATGATGTGGATTTACCGGGCAAAAAAATATTACCAGCTTACAGAGGCCTCCATTTACGCTCTTTTAATCCCCATTAATTATCGGCTGCATGACAGCGATATCCGGAATATGGTGACGGCCGGGGATGAGAGAGAGATGGAAGAGGCCGCGCGGAAAACCTATTATGGAAAGCGTTTTCTGGAGCTGGACGGGAAGAAACTGGAGATTATGTATAACCAGTTTATCCGAAAAATTTATGGGGAAGAGAAACGGAGCAATCCGTATTCCATGGCAGTGATTACCAGTTATCTGTTCGACAAGGAACTGGAGCTGGATAGGCTGACCACCGTCCTGGAGGGTGTCAGATATGGCATGCCGCCCGGTGAGACGTTGAAATACGTGGAGCAGGCGAGTGACGGAAGCACACAGTAGAGGAGGTAGCAGCAAGTGATTGTTAAAATGAAGTTCTTAAGCATCACTGGGCCGAAAAATGATATTGAGCGCATGGCTGGCCAATATCTTTCCAAGTATGAAATTCAGCTGGAAAACGCCCTGACAGAGCTTAAGACGGTAAGGGATTTGAGGGCCTATACGGATAAAAATCCTTATGAGGAAATCATCCGCCAGGCAAAAGAGTATCTCCCTGCCGGTTTGAAAACAGATAAGGAATTCCCGGATATGACTGTGGAACGGGCGGAGCAGATTCTCCGGGAAGCGGAAAAGAACCTGACCGAATTGCGGGGCCAGAGGACGGAACTTTCTGAACAGCGGGAAAAAGCCATGAAGCTGCTGGAAAATATTGATCCGTTTCAGGCTCTGGGATTTGAGGTACACAGGCTTCTGGAGTTCCGGTATATCAAATATCGTTTCGGCCGGATTTCAAAAGAGTATTTTGACAAATTTGAGCGGTATGTCTATGATACGCTGGATACGATTTTCTATAAATGCAGCAGCGATGAGGAGTATGTGTGGGGCGTGTATTTTGTGCCTGCTTCTATGGCAGACAAGATAGACGCAGTATACGCTTCCATGCACTTTGAACATTTCTTCCTGCCGGACGAGTATGAAGGTACGCCCAGCCAGGCTCATCAGGCTCTGCTGGACAAGATAGCCAGACTGGACAGCCGGCTGGCCGAAGTAGATCAGAAGATCACAGGCGTGACGGCAGACCGGGCGGATGAACTGGCCGGAGCGATGCAGTTCCTGGAGAAGCGTTCCGCAAGCTTTGACATCCGCAAATTTGCGGCTCTGACCAAGGAAAAGGACAATGTGTTCTATATTCTCTGCGGCTGGATGCCGGAGAATCAGGCGGATGCCTTCCAGAAAGAGATTGAGGATGATGAGCAGACCTTTGTGGTAGTGGAGGATGATCATGACAATATTTTCAGCACTCCGCCTACCAAGCTGAAGAATTTCAGGCTGTTCCGGCCCTTTGAAATGTACGTGAAGATGTATGGTCTTCCGGCCTACAATGAGATGGACCCCACTATGTTCGTAGCTCTGACCTATGCGTTCATTTTCGGAGCCATGTTCGGCGATGTGGGACAGGGGCTGGTACTTCTGCTGGGAGGTCTCTTCCTTTATAAAAAGAAGGGAATGGATCTGGCGGCGATTATCGCCAGCGCAGGTGTATTTTCCACTTTCTTTGGCTTTATGTACGGCAGCTTCTTCGGTTTCGAGGATACGGTGATAAAGCACATCTGGCTGAAACCCAAGGAGGCCATGATGACGCTGCCTGTGATTGGACAGATGAATACGGTGTTTGTGGTTGCCATCGTCTTCGGTATGTTCCTGATTCTGACGGCCATGATTATGCACATCATTGTATGTGTGCGCAATCATGACGCGGAAGGAACCTGGTTTGACACAAACGGAGTGGCAGGCTTCCTGTTCTACGGCTTCCTGGTAGCCAGCCTGATTCTTGTGATGAGCGGCCATACTCTTCCCGCAGCGGTGATTCTGGTGATTATCCTTGGAGTTCCGCTTCTGGCCATGGCCTTCAAGGAGCCTCTGGGAGCCTGGCTGGAGAAGAAGAAGGCAAAATTTGAGGACGGAGTACCCATGTACCTGGTTCAGACCTTTTTTGAAATGTTCGAGGTGCTTCTGAGCTTCTTCTCCAATACGCTGTCCTTTGTCCGTATCGGCGCGTTTGCAGTCAGCCACGCGGCCATGATGGAGGTCGTGCTGATGCTGGCAGGCTTTACGAACGGCGGCAGCGGAAACTGGATTATCATTGTTCTGGGCAATGCCTTTGTATGCGCCATGGAGGGTCTGATTGTGGGAATCCAGGTGCTGAGGCTGGAATATTACGAGCTGTTCAGCCGGTTCTACAAAGGAACAGGACATGCGTTCAAGCCTTATGAGCTGAAGAAATAAACAGTTGAAAAAGCATGTGAAAAAAGCAGCAATAAAAAATTTATTTATAAATATCTAAAGGTATTTTAAGGAGGAAAATAAAATGTCTATGGTAGTGAGAGTGTTACTGGTTGCAGCGTTAATCTTAAGTATTATTGTTCCCTTTGGCGCATATTTTCTGGGAGAAAAGAGCCGTAAGAGATATAAGAGATCACTTGCGTGCAACTGCTTCTTCTTCTTTGGAACCCTGGTACTGGCATCTGTTCTTTCCCTTGGCGGAGCAGGCAGCGTACAGGCTGCTGAGGCTGCCGCAGATGTGGCAGCCTCAGGCGCGGCCGCAGGCGGACTTTCTTCCGGTCTCGGCTATATCGCGGCAGCTCTGGCAACAAGCCTTTCCGGTATCGGTTCCGGTATCGCGGTAGCTTCTTCTGCAAGCGCGGCTCTTGGAGCTATCAGCGAGGATCAGAGCATTTTCGGTAAGTCCATGATCTTTGTAGCTATGGCCGAAGGTATCGCTCTGTATGGACTTATCATCTCCTTCATGATTCTTGGACAGTTATAAGCAGCCGCCTGAAAGGAAGGAATTCCTATGAAAATGTATCTGATAAGTGATAATGTAGACACCTGCACAGGCATGCGCCTGGCAGGAATTGAGGGAGCTGTGGTACACGAGAGAGAAGAGCTGAAAAGTGAGCTTGCCCGTGTCCTGGCAGACAAAGAGGTGGCGGTTATTATTCTGACGGAGAAGTTCGGCCGGGAGTTCCCGGATCTGATCAATGATGTCCGTCTGAGCCGCAGTCTGCCGCTTCTCATAGAGATTCCGGATCGCCACGGTACGACCCGGGATGAAAACTTTATCACTTCTTACGTCAACGAGGCGGTAGGAGTCAAACTGTAACAGGAAGAAGGAAGGTGGAACGCGGTGACGACAGAAGAAAAGCTGCAGCATTTTACCATGTATGCCATGGAAGAGGCGAGAAATAGGAGCAATACCATGCTCCGTGAATACAGAGATGCTCTGGAGAAGATTTTCCAGGAGCACCAGGAAAAGAAAAAACGTCAGGCGGATCTGGAGATAAAGACAGAAACGGTTCGCCTTGTAAGCCAGAATAACAAGCAGTTTTCAGAGGCTCAGATAGAAATCAAAAGAACCTTAAGCAAGCGTCAGGCAGAGCTGAAAGAAAAGCTGTTTGTGGAAGTAAAGGATATGCTGGCGCGGTTTGCTGAGACGCGGGAGTATCATCAGATGCTGGTGAAGCAGCTGCGTGAGGCGAGAGAGTTCGCGGGAGGAGAGGAAATCATTCTCTATATCGATCCTTCGGACGCGCAGTATCAGTATAGTATTGAAGCAGAAGTAGGAGCCCCGGTTACGGTCAGCACCTATTCTTTCCTGGGCGGAACCCGGGCGGTTCTGCCGGGCAGAAATATTCTGATTGACAATTCTTTTGAAACCAAGCTTGCGGAGGCAAAAGAGAGCTTTCAGTTAAAGGGAGGCAAGACCAATGAATAGAACAGGCGTTATCTATGGAATCAATGGTCCCGTTATCTACCTCCAGGGAAATACAGGTTTTAAAATGTCAGAGATGGTCTACGTGGGCCAGGAAAAGCTGGTAGGCGAGGTTATTGGACTGACAAAGGATATGACGACCATTCAGGTTTTCGAGGAGACGACGGGCCTGAAGCCGGGAGAGCTTGTAGAGGCCACGGGAGACGCGATTTCGGTCGTGCTGGCTCCAGGTATTCTTCATAATATTTTTGATGGAATCGAGCGCCCCTTAAGCGAGATCGCAAAGACCGGCGGCGCGTATATTACCCGGGGAACGATTGTGGATTCTCTGGATAAGGAAAAACTCTGGGACGCGCATATGACTGTCAAAGAGGGAGAGCGTGTCCGGGGCGGCACGATACTCTGTGAAGTTCAGGAGACTCATGCGGTAGTCCACAAGGTGATGGTTCCTCCGAATATGGAAGGAACGCTGATTAAGGTGATGCCAGACGGACAGTATACCATCTGCGACACTATTGCGGTTCTGCAGCTGGACGACGGTTCGGAGCAGGAGCTGACCATGACTCAGAAATGGCCTATCCGGATTCCGCGTCCTACCAGAAAGCGTTACCCGGCAATGAAGCCGCTGATCACAGGACAGCGTATTCTGGACACCCTGTTTCCTATCGCAAAGGGAGGTACAGCGGCGATCCCCGGCGGTTTCGGTACAGGAAAGACCATGACCCAGCACCAGATCGCAAAATGGTCTGACGCGGATATCATTATTTACATTGGCTGCGGCGAGCGTGGAAATGAGATGACCCAGGTGCTGGAGGACTTCTCCAAACTGGTGGACCCCCGGACCGGCAATCCTCTGATGGACCGTACCGTTCTGATTGCCAATACGTCCAACATGCCTGTGGCGGCCCGCGAGGCAAGCATCTATACAGGTGTGACTCTTGCCGAGTATTACCGGGACATGGGCTATGATGTGGCTATCATGGCGGACTCCACATCCCGATGGGCAGAGGCTCTCCGTGAGCTGTCCGGACGTCTGGAGGAGATGCCTGCCGAGGAAGGTTTCCCGGCTTATCTGGCTTCCCGCCTTGCGGCCTTCTACGAGCGTGCCGGCATGATGATGAACCTGAACGGCACAGAGGGAAGCGTCTCTATTATCGGAGCCGTGTCTCCCCAGGGAGGCGATTTTTCTGAGCCCGTTACGCAGAATACCAAGCGTTTCGTGCGCTGCTTCTGGGGACTGGATAAGTCTCTGGCTTATGCGCGTCATTATCCGGCCATTCACTGGCTGTCCAGCTACAGCGAGTATATTTCCGATCTGGCGCCCTGGTACAAGGACCATGTGGCAAAGGATTTCATGGACTGCCGGAATCGTCTGATGGTGATTCTGAATCAGGAAAGCAGCCTGATGGAGATTGTAAAGCTGATCGGAAGCGACGTGCTTCCTGATGATCAGAAGCTGGTTCTGGAGATTTCCAGAGTGGTGCGTCTGGGCTTCCTGCAGCAGAACGCCTTCCATTCGGAGGATACCTGCGTGCCTATGGAGAAACAGATGAAAATGATGGAGACAATCCTTTATCTGTATGACAAATCAAAGGCTCTCATTACCATGGGAATGCCCATGTCTGTGCTGAAGTCTGAGAATATCTTTGAGAAGGTTATCGCCATCAAGTATGACGTGCCCAACGATCATCTGGAGATGTTTGACGATTACAAAAAAGCGATTGATGATTTCTACAATCGCGTACTGGAAAAGAACGCATAAAGGGGAGGAAATGCTATGGCAATTGAATATTTAGGCTTAAGTGAAATCAATGGCCCTCTGATCGCCCTGGAAGGCGTCCAGAACGCTTCCTATGAGGAAATTGTGGAGATCAGCGTAGACGCGAAGAAAAAAGAGCTGGGCCGTATCATAGAGTGCTACAAGGACAAGGCGGTCATTCAGGTGTTTGGAGGCACGGACAGCATGTCCCTGCGCAACACCCATACAAAACTGACCGGACATCCTATGGAAATCGCCCTTTCACCGGAAATCCTGGGACGTACCTTCAATGGTCTCGGCCAGCCGATTGACGGCCTGGGAGAGATTGTGTCCGATGTGCACCGGAATGTAAACGGACAGCCGCTGAACCCGGTTACGCGGGAATATCCCCGTAACTATATCCGGACCGGTTTTTCCGCCATCGATGGCCTGACCACTCTGATCCGCGGACAGAAGCTGCCGATCTTTTCAGGGAACGGACTTCCCCATGATCAGCTGGCAGCCCAGCTGGTAAAGCAGGCGTCTCTGGGCGAGGATTCCGACGAGCAGTTCGGTATTGTGTTTGCCGCTATGGGTGTCAAGCACGACGTGGCTGATTTCTTCCGCCGCGCCTTTGATGAAAGCGGAGCCTACGAGCATGTGGCCATGTTCCTGAATCTGGCAAACGATCCGGTGGTAGAGCGTCTGATCACGCCGAAGGTGGCTCTGACTGCTGCCGAGTATCTGGCATTTGAATGCAATATGCACATTCTGGTAATTCTGACGGATATGACTTCCTTCGCGGAGGCCATGCGTGAGGTTTCCTCCTCCAAGGGAGAGATCCCGTCCAGAAAGGGTTATCCGGGTTACTTATACAGTGAGCTGGCGGCTCTTTATGAGCGTGCCGGCATCGTACAGGGCGTCAAAGGTTCTGTGACACAGATTCCGATTCTGACCATGCCTAATGACGATATTACGCATCCGATTCCTGACCTGACAGGTTATATTACGGAGGGACAGATTGTACTGGATCGAGAGCTTCACGGCCAGGCCGTATATCCGCCTATCAGTGTGCTGCCGTCTCTGTCCCGTCTGATGAAGGACGGTATCGGCGAGGGCTTCACCCGTGAGGATCATCAGGATCTGGCAAACCAGCTGTTTTCCTCTTACGCAAAGGTGGGCGACGCGAGAGCACTGGCGTCTGTAATCGGTGAGGACGAGCTGTCTCCTATCGATAAGAAATATCTGGAATTCGGAAAGGCATTTGAGGCCCGCTTTGTAGGCCAGGGTCCCGACGAAAACCGTACCATTGAGGAGACGCTGGACATTGGCTGGGAACTTCTCGGCATGCTGCCCAGAGAAGAGCTTGACCGCGCGGATACAAAGATACTGGATAAATACTATAAGCCTGCGGAAAAAGAGGAAAATTAATCCGGGTTTTCGGAAAGGGGCTTCTTCTATGACTGCTGGACCGCGCGAGACCGTCCCGCAGACTTTCACTGCCCGTGTCCATCCCTTCCTGTACACCTGTCTGCTTCTTGTCGGACTAAAAAGCAGTCCGCCAGAATCAGACAGGCGTTCAGGAAGAGGCTGAGACACTGGGCAGATGAAAGTCCGCGGGGGTATTCGCAGCCGCGATGCAGTCACGGAAGAATTCCAGCATCCGAAAAGCCCGAAGTAATTTTCCGGCCGTGCGGCGGAGCGGAGCAAATTCCCGCCCCTGCGGCATGGCGGAGTGAATTTCTGCAGGGCGCAGGAAGTCAGAAGACTGTTTGAGCAGTTGAGGTTACAGCGTCTGCCTTCCGCGCCGCGCAGAAAAGAAGGAGGTAATTGCATGGACAACAGTGCAGTCCCCACAAAAGGCAATCTCATAGCGGCTAAGAATTCTCTGGCTCTGGCCCGTCAGGGTTATGAGCTGATGGATAAAAAAAGAAATATTCTGATCCGGGAACTGATGGGGCTTGTGGATCAGGCCAAGGATATTCAGGCCGAGATCCGCACTACGTTCACGGAAGCCTATGCGGCCCTCCAGCGGGCCAATATGGAGCTTGGCATCAATGCCGTGGCTGACGTGGCCAGAAATGTACCGGTAGAGGACAGTATCGAGGTCAAGACGCGAAGCATCATGGGCACCGAGATTCCTCTGGTGCGCTACGACGCGGCTACCAGAACCCCGGTCTATGCCTTTTACAGCACGAAGGAATCTCTGGATATTGCCAGAGTGGCTTTCGAGAAGGTAAAGGATCTGACGATTAAGCTGTCCATGGTGGAGAATTCGGCTTACCAGCTGGCGGCCAATATCAAGAAGGCTCAGAAGCGCGCCAATGCTCTGAAGAATATTACGATTCCCCGGTATGAGATGCTGACGAAGACGATTTCCAATGCACTGGAAGAGAAGGATCGTGAGGAGTTCACGCGTCTGAAGGTCATTAAGAGAATGCATGGATAAAATAAAGAATAGGTCGTATGGGATATAAAGGGCCGCGGCAGAGGATGAGTGCGCACGACATTTTGGTTGTGCGGGCTTCTCTGCCGCGGCTTTTGGTTTATAATAGCTGTATGTCTGTTATACAGGCGGAAAAGGAGGGGGCTGTGAGCGCTGTGGCCAGAAGAGGGGGATTCAACTAGCTCTGTATCCAAAAACGGAGCTAGTCTTCCCGCAGCCGTTCTACTACCGTGTGCTTTTCTGACGCCCGGCTGGTCAGGATGGGAATACCTGTCCCAAGGAGGGTGAACAGAGGAACCACCAGCAGGAAGGGGGTCAGCTCCAGATGGTAGGTGAAGAACCAGAACAGCCCCTCGATGGCCCGGAAGGATACCGGTCCCAGCACCACAGTCAGAAGCAGGGCCAGCCCTGCAGCGCCCAGAGCGTACAGCAGTCCTTCGCAGGCCAGCATGGTGCGCAGCTGTCTGCTGGTCATTCCTACGGCCTGAAGTACGGCCAGCTCCCGCTTCCGGGAGATGATTCCGGTAAGAATGGCGTTGAAGAAATTCAGCACTCCCACCAGTCCCACGATGAAGCTTAAGGCTCCGCCCAGCAGCAGAAACATGGACCGCATGCTCTCAAATTCTCCCGCGTAGGTGGTTTTGCTCTCATAATCCAGTTCCGGATTTACGTTTTCCGTATAGTCTGCGAGAAATGTTTCCATGGCTTCGTTTGCCTCGTCAGTGGTGTCGAAGGCGTAATACATGATACTGTCTGTGCCCGTATCCTGAACAAAGGCCTGGTCATTCAGAATAAATTCATCTGAGCCGTAGTAGCGGTAGCTGAGAGCGGAGGGGACTGTCACCAGGGCAGCTACGGTGTAATCCACATCCCGGTATTCCACGGGCCGCTCCGCATAGTCTGCTCCATCCGGCACATCCTCATAGCTTCCGTAGACCTCCCCGGTGTCCGGATCATAGCATTCTGTCTCCTCCACATACCGTAGAGTGACCGTATCTCCAAGCTTCGCCCAGTGGCTGTCTGGATCGGCATTACCGTACTCGTCTTCACTGTACACGGCGGCGATAGTCCGGCTGCCCGGTTCATAGAGGGAAGACAGATCCCCTTCCAGTACCGTCAGGTGATCGAGGGCAAAGGAGCTCATGCCGGAAATCTGAGCATTGGCGGCCAGCAGTCCCTCTTCGTTCTGATCTGTGAGGCGGATCAGATTATCCAGCTGTTCCGGAGTGTAGAAATGCTGGTTCATCTGACGGAAGTAATTCTCAGTGATATACTCCAGCACCTGAGAGGTCTGTCCGTACACCATACCTTCGCCGGTGATGCCGCCCTGTGCCTGAATCTCGTCCATGGCCGGCTGGGGCACGCCCATATCGTCCGAAAAAATAAGGGTGCCGGTCTGGAATTTGGCGGCGTTCGCCACGATAAAGTCGCTGGCGGTGAAATTGGACACATACTTATCCATATCAAAGCCGCTGGTGAAGTTTACAGTTACGGTAAGCAGCACTACGGCGAGGGAAAGGGAGAGGATGGTCACGGTCGTCTTGCCCTTGTTTCGTCCCAGATTGGCCCAGGCCATGGTAAAGGGATTGACTCTGCGGGCTCTGCGGCTTTTCGCCCGGCTTCCCGCCCGGCCTTCCGTGTAACGCACTGCTTCCACCGGAGAGACTTTTGCCGCCATCCGTCCGGGCCGCCGGCAGGAGAGCAGCACTGTGATCAGGGCAAACAGAGCCGAGGCGGCAAAAATCAGCGGGTTCCCGGAGGTGAGTGTCACCACGCCGTCAAGCCGGGCTGTGATCACCGGCGTCAGCCGTCCGCCTATGAGCCAGCCAATTACCAGACCGATGGGAATGCCGGCGGCGCTTAAGACAAGAGCCTGCAGGCGGATGATCCGGCGCAGCTGCCGTGGTGTTGTGCCGATGGTTTTTAAGAGACCATAAAACCGGATATCCCCGGCGACGGAAATCTGAAATACATTGTAGATAATGAGGTAGCCGGTAAAAATGATGAGCAGGGCTATGGCGGTAATTGCCAGGAACACGGTGGGGTCCATGCTGTCGGACATCCGGGCTCCGGTATAGCCCCAGTTGACTCCGGTGTCGATGTAGTTCTCCCCCTGTGTCTCACTCTGATAGCCGTGATTGGATAAAATCTGATTCAGATCCTGCTCAATGTGCCGGGAGCCGCTTTTCAGCATCACGTCCATGTTCCAGGCTCCGGTCATGCCATTGGAGGAAGCGTTCGGGTCCACACCGCATTCCGAGAGGATTTCGTTTAGGCGGCTTTCGGGAATCAGGATATGATTTGCCACGATAGCTTCATCGTATTCCCACCAGCCGGAAAGAGTAAAGGTCTGCGTGGTGGTATGTCCGTCCACGGGAAAAGTAAGGGTGAATTCCGCTCCGATTTCCGGCTCGATTCCCAGAAGCTCCAGCACATGGGTGTCGGTGGCAGCCTGGTCTGTGCCTTCCTGGGGCAGTGCGCCGTCTACCGGATCGCAGTACATCCAGTGGGCTTCGTTGGCGTCAGCGTAGCTGACCTCCACATGAGATTTGTTGAAAGGCGCGTCTGTGGGCATGCCGAGAAAGCGCCGCAGGCCCCAGGCGTCGATCAGAGGATCGTCTTTCAGGGCGTCGAACTGCTGCTCCGTCAGGTATTTAAAGCCGCCATGGGACCAGCCCCCTACCTGGCGGAAATTGGACTGCTGGATGCCTTCGTTGATGGAAAGCGCGATGGTGAACAGGCTGGTAAAAAGCACTGCTGTCAGAGCGATAGCCGTTGCCGCGATCAGATTCCGGGTACGGCTGGCCTGCAGGGTCTTCCAGGCCAGCCGCCGGATACACTTGCTGTTTTTGACTTTCATGTACTCACCCCCTTACCGCGCCACGATCCGGCCGTCTTCGATGCGGACGATGCGGTCGGCCAGCTGGGCAATTTCCTCGTTGTGGGTAATCATCACCATGGTCTGTGCGAACTTCCGGCCGGTGACCTTCATCAGGGACAATACGTCCTGGCTGGTGCGGCTGTCCAGGTTGCCGGTAGGCTCGTCGGCAAGGAGAATGGCGGGCTTCGTGGCCAGGGCCCGGGCGATGGCTACCCGCTGCTGCTGGCCGCCGGAGAGCTGGCTGGGAAGATTGTTCAGTTTCTTCTCGATTCCCAGGGCCGCAATGACCTCCCGGACATAGTGCTTGTCGATTCGGCCGCCATCCAGCTGGATCGGAAGGACAATGTTCTCATATACCGTCAGGACCGGCACCAGGTTGTAGCTCTGGAACACAAAGCCGATCTTCCGCCGCCGGAAGATAGTCAGAGCCTCGTCCTTTAAGGAAAAGATATTTTTTCCTCCTACGGCGACAGAGCCGGAAGTAGGCCGGTCCAGCCCGCCCAGCATGTGGAGCAGGGTGGACTTGCCGGAGCCTGACGTGCCTACGATAGCCACAAATTCTCCATCCTCCACATGTAAATTTACCCCGTCCAGGGCCTTCACCAGCGTGTCTCCGCTGCCATAATATTTTTTCAGATCTCTGGTTTCCAAAATCGTCATAATAAAATACCTCCACGAAAAAGTCTGCACTGTCTTTCGACAATACAGACTTTACCACAGCAATCTTTCCAGGCTCTTTCTCAAATCTAACAGAATGGAAAGATTTTTATCTCTGCCTGGCTTCTCTTGGCAGATACAGTGAAAACACGCATCCCTTTCCGGGCTGGGAGGCGACCCGGATATAGCCGCCCTGCCTGGCCAGAATCTCCCGGGCCAGATAGAGGCCAAGGCCCAGTCCTTCCGCGCCGTGAGAATCCTTTCCACGGAAAAAGCGGTTGAAGATTTCCGCCTGCTCGCTTTCCGGAATGCCGGGGCCGGTATCCGCCACATCGATCCGGCAGAAGAAATCCAGCATCTGGGCAGAGATGGTTACAGTCCCGCCGGCGGGGGTATATTTTACAGCGTTATTCACCACGTTGCCAAGGGCCTCTCCGGTCCAGCGGGGATCGAAGGAGGCGCTGCCCTGGAAGAGGCTGGCTGTAATTGTGATTTGTTTGAGCTGTGCCGCCCGTTCCTCCTGCTCCGCCGCTCCCTCCAGCAGCGGGCCGACCGGATTTGGAGCCGGGACCGGCGCCACGATGCCGGCCTCCAGACGGGAGGCCTTCACCAGCGCCTGTATCAGGAAAGACAGTTTTTCTCCCTGAACTATGAGAGAACGGGCCAGCTCCTGCTGCCGCGGGGCCAGTTCGCTCTCGGACAGCAGAGAAGCGTACAGCAGCAGATTGGCGATGGGAGTGCGGGTCTGATGGGAGATGTCGGCAATCAGGGTTTTGACTGCCGCCTGTTCTCCTTCTATGGTCTTCCGGGCAGAAGCGGAGCCCTGAAGGAACCGGGCCAGCCGGCTCTCCAGGGCGGACAGTTCAGTTTCATTAAATGTGTCCTCCACAAAGCCGCCGGCGATAGCCCGGTCCAGCATCTGGTTCAGTTTCCGGAGGGTGCGCCGTCTGGCTGCCCACTGCCAGAGGCCAAATGCCGTGCCGGCAGCTGCCAGCGCAAAAGCGCACAGGGTCAAAGGGTTCATCTGCCCACCTCCCAGACATAGCCTACTCCGTATACGGTCCGGATGGGCGCGTCACCCAGCTTGGCGCGGAGCCGCCGCATGGCCACAGACAGAGCGTTCTCGTCTACGAATTCGCCTCCGTCCCACACCTTTTCCAGCAGCAGGTCCCGGGGCAGGGTACGGCCCCGGTTTTCCACCAGCAGGCGCAGCAGCCGCTGTTCGGTTTTGGACAGCTCGATGGGCGTGCCGTTTTTAAAAAATTCCAGGCGGGAGAAATCAAAGGCGAAGCCGTCCAGCTCCAGCCGGTCGGATTTTACGGGAGCGGACCGCCGCAGCTGAGCGTTTACCCGTGCCCGCAGTACCGCCAGAGAAAAGGGCTTGGTGATATAGTCGTCCGCTCCTGCTTCCAGACCGGTGACTTCATCAAGCTCCAGGTCGTTGGCTGTGAGCAGAATGGCAGGCGTGCCGTTTCCACTTTGGCGCAGCGTCCGCAAAAGCCCCAGCCCGCTGCCGTCAGGCAGATTGATGTCCAGGATCAGCAGATTGAAAATGGTATTCTGCAGAAGCTCTGCAGCCTGCTGCAGCGTGCCGCAGTGAGCGACGGTACAATCCGGCGTCTCGAGAGCCATGCGGATTCCCCGGCCCAGAGCTTCGTCGTCTTCTAAAAGCAATATCTGATTCAAGCCTTATACCCTCCCCTGTCTGAAGTCTGCCGTCATATCAGGAAGGCTTCAGAGTATTTGTTTTCTGCTGCTTTTATTATAAGCATTTTACGGAGAAAAACAACAGGGCAGAGAGATCTGAACGGTCAGTCCATGGGGGACGGAATCGGAAAACTGTATGGTCCCTTTATGGGCTCTGACAATCTGCTTTACCAGCTTTAAGCCCAGTCCATGCTCTGCCTTTGTACTGCCGTCCCGGCTGCTGGAAATATCCTGTCCCCGGTTCAGCCTGCCAAGGAGTACGGCAGACAGGCCGGTGCCGTTGTCCGACACGGTGCAGAGGCAGCGTCCATCCTCTTCATCCACGGAAAGGAGGATCTTACAGCCCTGGGGATTGTGGGTCATGCTGTTCTGAATCAGGTTGTCCAGCATCCGCAGAAGAAGGCCGGCGTCGCCGGGAAGATGGATGGAGCGTCCCGGATGAATTTCGGAGAATGTGAGCTCATACTGCCCGGGCAGGCCGTTGTTCAGCACTTCGCTGACGGCCTGTCTTCCGATTTCCACCAGATCCACGTCTTTGAGGCAGGCGGCCTGGAGAGAATATTCCAGCCGGGTGGTCAGATTCAGATCGTCGATCAGCCGCTTCATTTTTTCGCTTTCCCGGCGGATGATTCCCGCCTGCTTCCTTGCCTCCTGGGGAAGAAGAAGGTTGTCCTCAAGTTCGCTGGCGTACCCGAGCACCATGGAGAGCGGCGTGCGGATGTCATGGGAGACCCCGCGAATCCACTCGGCCCTTGTGTTATCCTTTCGGGTCATATAGGCGGCTGCCCGGTTCAGTCCTGCGTTGATTTCTGCCAGCTCGCCCTGTTCATCCAGATGCAAAGGCCTGCCGTGGCTCAGATCCTGGATTCCCTGCAGCGCCGGGGCCATGGCCTTTTCTACCCTGCGGGTATTCCGGAGCAGGAGAAAGGAGATCAGGAAGAGGTTGAACAGGAAGACTGCGGCGCTTCCTCCCAGCAGGAATCCCATATAAGGCCAGTTCAGGACATAATAATATTTTATCAGAGTCCGGGGCGGGAAGCCTGCCACCATCAGGCTCCCGTCCTCCCGCGCCCAGACCTTTACCGGGTAATCGTCCAGATACCAGCGGCTGAAGGAGGCGATGTCCCCGCTTGTGTAGGATCGGGGCAGCTCCTCCGGCAGATCCTGCTGCCAGATCACAGTTCCATTCTGGTCCAGCAGCATGGCCCAGGCGCCGCTTTCCTCCATCAGGGAGAGAGCGGTATCGTCGGCTGTCCAGACCCCATTCTGGAGCGTTACATGCCCGGAAAGCTCCTGGACAGAGAAGGAGGTATCGGAATCGCTCATGCTTCCTGCCACCATAATCAGAAAGAACAGGGTCAGGTTGATGATGATGAAAAGCAGTATAATTCGGAGCGTGGAAAAAATGTACCGCCGGAAAAAGCGCTGTACAGGATTCATGGCTTCTCCTCCTTCAGGTTCAAACGGTAGCCCAGGCCCTTTACCGTGATCAGGGAAACGGGCCGGGAGGGATTTTCTTCTATTTTTTCTCGCAGGTGCCGGATATGGGTGGAGAGGGTGCTTTCATACCCCTGCCAGAACTCTCCGCATATGGTCTCGCACAGGATTCCCGTGGTCACGATCCGCCCCGCATTTTCATACAGCTTTTCAAACAGCTGGAGCTCTTTGGCGGTCAGAGAGAGCGTTTCGCCGTCTTTCCATACCTCCGCGCGGGACAGATCCACGGTGGAAGCTGCCAGTTTGACCCGGCGTTTCTGCTCCGGGTAAGCGCGGCTGAGAATGGCTTTTGTCCGCAGCAGCAGCTCTTTGGGCAGAAAAGGTTTGGAAAGATAGTCGTCCGCTCCTGTTTCCAAGCCCTCGATGCGGTCCTCCGCCTCGCCGCGGGCGGTCAGCATCAGAACGGGGACGCGGCTTGTGCGGCGGATCTCCCGGAGCACGGCAAAGCCGTCCATTCCGGGCATCATGACATCCAGAATGATCAGATCGGGCTTCTGCTCCCTCCACAGCTGAAGGGCCGCGGCCCCTGACGAGGCGGCAAGAAGGTCATGGTATCCTGCATTTGTGAAAATAGAAAGCAGCATTTCCAGCAAGTCCGGGTCGTCATCCACCAGTAAGATTCTGTGTTCTTCCATAGCTTTCCATCCTTTCGCAATCGTTCATCAGCGCCGCATGACATCCCCCGGAGGACATGGCACAGTCCGTTCCTGGTACACCGGCGCTGTCTGTATTATACCCCTGAAAACGCCATCCGGCTATTCTGATCCGGAAATCTCAGAGAAAAATTAAGGATCGCTCAGTCTTAACTCAAGGTGGGAGTGATAATCTGCTGATATCACGAAAAGGAGGTATTCGTCTATGAACGATTACATGATTGAGACCCGCGGGCTCACGAAAAAATATGGAGAGCAGCTCAGCGTATCCGGCCTTTCCCTTCATGTGAGAAAGGGCCGCATCTACGGACTGCTTGGGCGCAATGGCGCCGGAAAGACGACAACCATGCGGATGCTTCTGGGACTGGCCGCGCCCACTTCCGGCGATGTAAAGATCTTTGGAGAACCCCTTCGGGGCAATGAAAAGAAAATCCTGCCTCGCATCGGTTCCCTGGTTGAATCTCCCGGTTTTTATCCCAATCTGACCGGAACGGAGAATCTACAGATATTTGCCTCTCTCCGGGGATTAAAAAAGCCGAAATATGTGAAAAACGCTCTGGAAGTGGTCAATCTTCCATACAAGGATAAAAAGCTGTTTTCCCAGTATTCTCTCGGCATGAAGCAGCGTCTGGCCATCGCGCTGGGAGTCATGCACAATCCGGAGCTTTTGATCCTCGACGAGCCTATCAACGGCCTTGACCCCATCGGCATCGCGGAAATGCGGGATTTTATCCGGGAGCTGTGCGATGCTATGGATAAGACCATCCTGATTTCCAGCCACATTCTTTCTGAAATTTCACTGCTGGCGGACGACATCGGCATTATTGACCATGGCGTGCTGCTGGAAGAGGAGAGCCTGGAGGAGCTGGAGCGGAAGAATGGTAAATATTTCTGCTTCCGGGTATCAGACCCGAAAACGGCGGCCCGGCTTCTGAAACAGCAGATGGGAGTCCAGGACATTGCCATCGGAAATACGAATGAGCTGACGGTTCGGGATTCCGGCCTGGAAACAGGCGCGGCCGTCCGGCTGTTTGTGGAGGCGGGCCTGACCGTGTCGGACGCTCATCTTTATGAGGAGACCCTGGAGGACTATTTCAAAAAGGTGACAGGGGGTGAGGGCATTGCTTAAGCTTTTGCGCTGTGAACTCGCCAAGCTGCGGAGAAAGCCTCTGTTTTTCGCCGCCGCGGCGGTGTCTGCCCTGATTCCGCTGGCCTACGCTCTGTTTCTGCCTGATTTTAAGCAGTTTACAAGCAGCAGGGAAGCAGTGGATTCCATGATGGCAGCCCTGTTTCAGATGAGCGCCTGTCTGCTTTTGATGCCCGCGCTGGTCGTGCTGGCCTCCAATCTTCTCTTTGAAGAACAGGACAATGATACGCTCAAAAATCTGGTGACGGTTCCCGTAAGCAAGGCGTCCCTGGCTCTGGCAAAAATGCTGCTGCTGTTTTTGTTTTCCGCCGCCTTCATGGCTGTGGGAGGACTGGTGAACCTGGCCCTTGTGTCGGCGGCTGGCTGGGCGCCGGAGGGCTTCTGGAGGCTCTTCTGGGTGGGAATCGGCCAGGGGATCATGATGTGGGCCGGAGCGCTGCCCTGCATTCTTTTGGTGGTGCTTCTGAACCGCAGCTATATTATTTCCGTGATTATTGCCTTTTTCTACACAAGCATCAATTACATTTTCGGCATGAATGATCTGTTTATTATGCAGCCCTTCGGCTTTAACCCGGGGACGCTGCTTCCGGGCTCCCTGGCCTTCCGCTGGTACTTTCAGTATTTTGACACATCCCATGCGGGCGCGGAGACAGCGGCCCTGCTGGAACGGATCAGTCCCTATTTTGTGACGGTTCCCCAGGCTTTTCTTGTAACCGGCGCAGAGGCCGTTCTGTTTTTGACTTTAATTGCTCTTGTCTATAAAAGACAGGGCTGCTGAAAAGAAGGAGGTGTGAATCATGTGGAATATCATCAAAGGGGAATGGCAGAAGCTGCGCCGGTGCCAGATTCTGCTGGTAGGAATCGTGGCGCTGGCTCTCTGCCCTGTGGTGCAGTATGGAAGCCAGCTCATTGTCAATCCGGAGATACGGGACCCGAATTACGATTTTGTCCGTCTGTTTTCCAGTGTGGTCTGGGGAAATACGCAGGTTTTCCTGCCTATTTCTCTCGTGATGACTGGAGGATGGATGATTGACCGGGAGCATACCAGTGACACCATGAAAAATCTGCTCGCTGTGCCGGTATCCTATCACAGGCTGCTGGGCGGAAAGCTGGCCGTGGCCGCGGCTTTGGCCCTGGTATTCGGGGTATACAGTGTCATTGCGACAGTGGTGACAGGAAGTCTGGCCGGGCTGGACGGATTTTCCATGATTGTTCTGGCGCGTCAGGGAGGCCAGGTGATTCTGGCGGCTTTTTATACCGGGCTTGTCTGCATGCCGCTGATCCTGATTTTCGGACAGATCCGGGGCGCTTATCTTGCAGGATCGCTTCTGACTTTCTTTCTTGGCTACTGCATCCTGTTTTTCAAAGGCGGCTTTCTGCTTTCCGCGTATCCCTTTTCCGCGGCGCTGGTGCTGTCCGGATTTGACATGCAGGAATACAACGGCGCCATAGAGTCTCCCAGTATTCCGCTGGCGCTTTTAGGCATGCTTTCGGTTCTGCTTTTGACTGCCGGGGTCCTGTTCTCCTCTCATCCGGGCAGCAGGGCCGGAAGCTCCGGAAAGAAGAAAAAGAAAAAGGGCCGCGGCCAGCGGCGGCGCAGGTAAGGAGGACTTTATGAAACAGATAGATCTTATGAAACAGACAGAGCGAAAGAAAAAGGTATTGGCGGCGCTCTGCGCAGTTCTGTGTACCGGCCTGTTATCCGGCTGTTCTTCCGGAGGGGTTCTGGATAGTAAGGAAAAAAATGAGCAGCTGAAGGATACCATTCTGGAGACTTATGACGCGCTCATAGGAGGGGCAGGCACAGCAGTCCTGACCCCCGAGAGATCGCTGGAAGGGAGACTTACGAGAGGAGAAGATGACTATACCGGATCTTACAGGGCGTCTTATACGGAATTTACAGGCACGGAAGTGCTGTTCGGCGGGACGACGCTGAAACGGGAGGAGGGAGGAACCCTGGAGCTTACCTGCTCCCTCTCTTTGGAGAGCGGAAAGGCGGAAGTCCTCCTCCGCTCCGGCTCCGATGATCCGGAGATCCTCTTATCCGGGAGCGGGGAGTATACCGGCACCTGGGAGGTAGACGGGGAAAGTACCTATATCGGCGTGCGGTGTGAAGACGCGGTGGGAGAGCTGTTTATTCAAATAGAATAAAGATACAATATGGGGGCGGACTTCACCCCCATATTGTCAGGGAATGCTTAGTGATTAAACAGAAGTGCCTGAGACAGGAATGAATGGTAATGGAAAAACAGAGCAATTAAAAATATCCTTTTGTCGACTTTCCGTCCCGAATCTGATAAAATAAAAATTGTAAGGATTTGTTAAGAATATGAGGTGTGGGAATGTATTATGTCGGGATTTGTGATGACGGAGAGAACACCTGTTCTGAACTAGAAAGCATGGTTTTTTTCTATGCAGAACAGAAAAGTATGGAATTAAAAACTGCTGTCTGGTATACAGGCGAGAGTCTTTGTGGGTATCTGAAGAAAGGAGAGCCGTTAGATGTTTTGTTTTTGGATATTGAGCTCTGGCAGATGACAGGCATTGAGGCGGGAGCGTATATCCGGAACCGCCTGGAGGACAGACGACTTCAGATCGTGTATATATCGGGAAAGGCATCTTACGCCCAAAGCCTTTTTAAAACCCAGCCGCTGGATTTTCTTGTGAAGCCCATCCGGCAGCAACAGGTGGACGAGGTACTTGATCTGGCAGTGAAGCTCCTGGGGAAAAATGAGACGAAATTCGCGTATCAGAGCGGCAGGGATTATTATTATATTCCTTATGGTGAAATCCTGTATTTTATCAGCGAAGGAAGAAAAATCCGTATTGTGACGGCACAGGGAGAAAAGGAGTTTTACGGGAAAATCAGAGAACTGGAAAAGACGCTTCCGAAGGATTTCCTGAAAATCCATCAGTCCTATCTGGTTCATACGCTTTTTGTGGCCCGTTATGCCTATGAGGAAGTGGAGCTGACAGACGGGACGATCTTAAGCATCAGCAAAAAATACCGGAAGCAGGTGAGGGAGAGGCTTCTGCGGGGAGGGGAAGAGACATGACAGACGTGATTCTCTGCGCGGCATCGAATTTGTTCCGAATGTACGTGATCAGCCGTTTTATGAAAACGCTGATCGGGGAGCCCAGAGCTTCCAGGAAAATGCTGTTTTTTGCCTATGGGACTTTTTATGTGGTAAATACAGCGCTGTTTCTGCTGCTTCATCTGTCGTGGGTGAACCTACTATGTAATTTGATGGGCATAAGTTTAATTGCATGTTTGTATACCAGGTCAGTTAAATTAGCATTTTTTACAGTAGTTTCATATTCAGTTATTGCCATGGCATGTGAATTTATCATAATATCATTATTTACAAATTATGAAGAAGGGCAAATATTCAATCAGATATTACAAGTGCTTTCAGTGCTGCTTTCTATTATTTTTGAATTACTGGCAGAAAGATTTATAAGAACACAAAGAAACGATGACAGTGTGTATAGCATAGCATTATTGTTGGTGCCGTTGAGCAGTATTGTTGTAAATATAATCTTGACAAATACAGATAGTGTAACAAATATTGGATTGATTGTTCTGAATCTGGGTTTTCTTTTAAGCGATTTTTTGATTTTCTATTTGTATGATCTGTTATCTGAAACGTTATATGAAAGATATGAGAATGCTTCTATGCGATTGCAGCTTGGGAGTTATTCTAGTCAGATGCAGATATTGAAGGAAAGTGATGAAAAAGTAAAAGCCTTACGCCACGATATGAAGCATCATATGAACGAGATTAGACTGATGGCGAAGCAGGATAAGACACAGGAAATCCAGAATTATATTGATGATATGGAGAATTTTGTATCAAATCCGAAGGAAATGGTTTATTCAGGAAACTGGGAAATTGACAGTATTTTAAACTATATGCTTGAGCAGGCAAAGAAGGAACTGCGTACAGTGGATGTGCAGGTGCAGTTGCCTGAAAAATTCTCCCATACCTTTGATTTGAATGTAATTCTAGGAAATCTTCTGGAGAACGCCATAGAAGGAGCGGGGCAGACAGAGGAGAAAAGACTGAAACTCCGAATTGTTTTTCAGAAAGGAATTCTGCAGATCGAGATAGAAAACAGCTTCTGTGGTAAAATGGTTCGGAAGCGTGAAATATTTTTTACCACAAAACCAGATAAAGCGGCGCATGGAATCGGTTTAAACAACGTAAGAAAAATTGTTGAAAAATATAATGGTTTGATGGAGGTACGCTCAGGGAAAGATATATTTTTTGTAAAAGTTATGCTGTATATATAAAGCATTTTCATAAACTGGTATGCAGGGGCAGGAAAACGAATGTTTCTTGCTCTTTTTTTCGCCAAAATGAAAAAGAAAACGTCCAATTTTGACAGGAACATAGACTGTTTTTTACAGGAAACGGCACAGACTTTCTTTTTGTGATAAGATACGGGCAGAAAGGAGGGGAGGCCAATGCAGAGAAAGGGCTTGATTGGAAACAAAGTGGAGAAACTCATTGTAAAAGTGGCAAAAGGTTCGGCAGAGCGTGAAGCAAATATGTGCTGTATGTACTGGGGGTATCAGCCCAAAGAACCTGAAAGCCTGAAAAAGCTGCGGGAATTTTGAGCATCGCAGAGCGCATGACAGAGAAACTGCTGTCGGATGAAATCATTTCCCAGAAAGAAGCAGAGTTGGTGTGTTATGGGCTTGAGAGCATTAAAAGCGACCTGACAGGAATTGCGATGTCGATTCTGATTGGAGTATGCTTTGGCCGGTTGCTGGAGGGTATACTCTTATGGGGGCTTATGTATCCTCTTCGGAAAAACGCGGGAGGCTTTCATGCCAGCACCAGAATGAGATGTATGCTTTTATCCGTAGGAATGTTGATAGTAACCTTTGCCTGTCTGATAAGATATAACTGGCCGAGGACAGTCTACATATTTATTACAGCGGTATCTTTTTTGGTTATCCTGTTCCTTGCGCCTGTGGAGAATCCAAATAAGCGTTTGGATAATGCAGAACGGAAGGTGTATGGTAGAAGAACTAGGATAATTCTGACATCAGAAAGCGTGTTGTTTTTGCTGGCATTACTGTGGAAGTGGGAAAAACTAACTGCGGTTATCGCAGCAGGGTTTGCAATCGTTGGAACTTCTCTGATTGTGGGGCAGCTGAAAATGAGAAAATTTAAGGAGTAGGAGGAATGAGTTATGATGAAGAAAACGCTGACCACAATTTTATTAGGAGCTACATTGTGTACCATACTGGTATCGGGGCCTGTTTTCGCAGAAGGTATTAGCAATATCAGTCCATCTGTTATTCAGGCAGAACGAGAGGATGTTTCTTTAGAAGAGGCGTTACAAGATCCTACATTTGATATTAATCATGTGGACACTAATGAAAGTATTATGCCTAGGTCAACATATTGGAATGTTTGGGGGGAACGTGAATATAGGAAAAGCGATAATACTGCGCGTCCTATCGGTTATTCAGAGCATGTTTCGAATGGAACAGTTTTAAATACGTTCCACTATACAAGAACCTATCTTGATGGAGGTATTTTAGGAGGCAAAAAAGGTGATTCTGACCGCCAATGGGGGTATAAAACGGTACAAGCTACTGGTACCTATTGTATGATGGATGTATGGGATACCTGTATTCATAAGGTAAAATATGGGACAGAAGACTAAATAAATCTTAGAGTTCTGACACAGAATAATATTGAAAACTTCAATATAACAGTATCTGCTTTACTTATTTGCTGAGAGGGGCTGTGCCTTCTCAGCAAATAATCGTTATAAATCTGCAAAAGGATAAAATGTGATGGGAGTTTATTTTAAGAGAATCTTTGCAGTAATAAGATCATCTTTTCTGTTGACCATTATTTTAATAAGCATACACCTTTTAATTGCATTTGTGGGGCTATACAAAACGAATTCTGCTCAGGAAAGCGTAGATAAAAAGCATGTATATTTTGAACTGCAGCAGGAAAGCAGCCCTTTTGATGTTCCATTAGAAAATTATGTTCATTTTTATTCGCAGCTATGCAATAATTTGGGATTTGAATATTATGAATGTTATTTACAATATTTAGAAACAAGTTCGGAATCTGAGAACTTCTTTGATTATGAAACGGAAACATTACAAAAAGGGTGTGACGCGGTTTTATGCGTCCAGATAAGTGAAAATCTGCAAAATAGGAATCATTTTGAATGCTATAGGGGAAGACTTTTTGATACAAAAGATTTTCAGTATTATGGAGGAACGATCCCTGTTATTTTGGGATATGAGTACCGGGATGTATATCAAATAGGTTTTCAATTTACCGCAATATATCTGTATCAGACATATAACTTTGAGGTTGTGGGAATTTTGGATAAAGATTCAATGATCCAGAATCCGGGCGCCACAATATTGCTGGATAAATATGTTATCATGCCTGGCTTTAATGTTTGTAGTATGCCGCAGGAAAATGCAGGAATAACCATTCATTATGCAAATAAAACAAGTGGTTGCCTGGTGGCTCCAATAGAGAAATTTACTGAAACATCAAACTACATAAAGCAATTATTACTGGATCAGAAATGCGGATATTATACGATAGATGTTTTCCCTGTAAAATATAATGTTATAGAGAAAACAGGTTTTGATATTGTAAGCTTTATCATCGGTTTATTAATAATATTTCTGGTTTTTCACATACTTTATTACCGGCATATCAAAAAAACAAAGAAATATATTATAAAAAACAGAATCCTCTTCGTATGTGCAGAATTAGCAGGAACAGGACTGCTTTTCCTGACGATGTACTATGCTTTTTCATTTTTGATAAGTATGAAAATGGATATGGGAATTTTGGGTATTTTCGGGATTTTCGTTATTGTTACAAAATATGTTTATTTGCCGACTGGCAGGGAAATCTGAATGGTCAGTCCATGGGGCACGGAATCGAAACCGTATAGCTTCCTTATGGGAGCTGGCAATCTGCTTCACCAGCCTCAGCCCTAGACTATGCTCTGCTCTTGTACTGCCGTCCCGACTGCTGAAAGTATCGCTCATTCTTGGCAGAATTGATTCCAATGTGTCTTTCCACACGATATTCTTCATGTTAAAATGGAATCATACTTTCATGGAAGGAGAGTATAGTTATGGGCATCTATCTGAATCAATGCCATTTAGTTAACGATAAAGATGCCTGATGCTTTTATAAAAAAACATTGAATCCATCCTCACAACCGCATTTTATGGAAACTGGCAGCCTTTTACTAGATATGGAACATATTTTAGACACGACAAAAAGACAGATTGCATGTCTGTCTTCTCAAGAGCTATAATGATAATGCTTATGCTTTATGCAGCTCGATATATGAAATATCGAGGTCTCTGGAAATAAGCTGATTGAAGTTGAAGCCTTGGATATTGGTGGCAACTCCGGATGGGATTAATCCCTTTTGCAATAGCAATATCACATCGTATTGTTTTTAATAGTGATATTTTCTTTCGGCCTGGAATTGTTTCAGATAGTTATCATAGCAGTTTTTCATTCGATCACGCTGTACTTTGATATAAAGGATCTCCTTTTAAATCTTATTGGAGGCTTGGCAGGATATGGGTTATTTGCTGCTTGGCGATGATAGTCCGGAAATTTTCATACCTGCAAAAAAATAGTCAAATGTTTTCTTACATTTATCAGAGATGCGCTTCAGTTAAATGTGCTGCTTCAACTATAGCTAAATGGTTTTAGGAAAAAGATAGCATTATTTTATTGAACGCTTATGGAACAGGTTTTGGCCTGTTCCATATTTTTAAAGGGAGCTAATATATGACTTTAAAACATTTAGTATTTGCCTTTTGCTTCGGTTTCGTTTTATCAGGCTGTTCATCAGAAAAGCATCCATCAATTGAATCTATAGGAAACATCCAGAAAGAACCAGAGCAGAATCCGAAAATGATAGAGGACTTTTCGGAAGAAGAAAAAGAGATCCTTACTGCCGAAGCTGTGGAGCAGCTTGCGGCAAAGCACGCGGAGCTGGCAATCGAAGACTTTGGGCCATATCTGGACTTGTCTCCGCTTCAGGAAGAAGGCAGTCTGTGGGAAACGCTGGAATTTGATTATGAGGGGGAGACGTTGTGCCTGCGTGTAAGCGCAAGCGATAAAGAACTGGCTGCCGCTCCTTATGAAGGCGCTCTGGATGGAGCAGTGGTTTTTCGAGAGGATTTTCTGGAGCTTGATTCCGCAGAAGAGGAATATGCTTACGATGGAAGCTGCGCGGATATCCGTTCCGGGAATCTGGAACATATTCTGGATGGAAACGTGGAGATGTCAGATTATCTGACAGTGACGCTCCCGGAAGGATTGAGGTTGAGCGGTTTCAAATACTGGATGGGCAGCCACGGCGGCGCTGCATTTTTGAGAGAAGGGGAGGCAGAAGAAGAACTGACATTGGAAAATGCAGGCTTCTATGCCGAAAAACCGCTGGCGGGCGGCATTGAGATTTGGGGGAATGGAGAGATAGAGCAGGGGACGTCAGTTGTAAAGGAACTGACTCCTCTTGAGACGGGAGGATGGGGAAAAGACGCTCTGATTCTCCGCCGGGGGATACGGCAGACCGATTCCGGGACCGTCTGGTATATAGCCCGCACGGAGAGGGAAGGAAGCCGTATTTCCTATTGCCTGTATCTAAGTGAAGAAGAATATACGGAAGAAGAGTTTCTGGCGGTTTCAGAGACGCTGTGCCTTATGGAGAATGCGGTTTATTAATGTTTCGATGATTATAATGAGTTGTTCTTTTTAAATTTTCTTGTACAGCTGAAAAATAGTGCGTGCAGAAATATGGAACACCCGTCCCTTTTCCGTTGCTATGCAGGCTGCCTTTTAAATGTTATTATTTTAACAAAAGGGCTTGATAGCCGGAAAGGGGATTCATATGAAAATCAAAGCAGCAGTGACACACGCAAACGCAGAGCCGTTTCAGATTGAGACGGTGGATCTGGAGGAGCCGAAGGCGGGGGAAATTCTGGTGAAAATCGCAGCCTGCGGAATCTGCCATACGGATGAGGCAGCGCAGCACGAGCAGGTGCCGACGCCGCTTCCGGCCGTGCTGGGACATGAGGGAGCAGGCATTGTGGAAAAGGTCGGAGAAGGCGTGACCGAGTTTAAAAAGGGGGACCGGGTTGGCTTTTCCTTTGCTTTCTGTGGTCACTGTGATAACTGCCATACAGCTCATGTGGCAAGCTGCGAGCATTTCAACGACATCAATTTCGGCGGCGTTCTGCGGGACGGAACCTCGAGATTGTCCCAGAACGGCGAAACACTTTCCATGTTTTTCGGCCAGTCGGCCTTTGCGGAGTATGCGGTGGTGGACGCGGACTGCGCGATCAAGGTGGAGGATGACAGCATCGATCTGGGGATTGTGGCGCCGCTGGGCTGCGGCATTCAGACAGGAGCGGGAACGGTGCTGAATTTCCTGAAGCCGGAGTTTGGAACATCTATCGTGGTGTTTGGCTGCGGCACGGTGGGCATGAGCGCGATTATGGCCGCGCGCATCGCCGGCTGCTCGAAGATCATCGGCGTGGGCGGCAACGAGAAGAGCCTGAAGCTGGCCCTTGAGATCGGAGCGACCCATGTCATCAACCGGAAGCAGTGCGATGATATCGTGGGAGAGATCAAGAGGATTACGGGCGGCGGTGCCAATTATTCCATTGACACCAGCGGAGTGCCGGATTTTGTCAGAAAGGGACTGCACTGCCTGGCGCCTATGGGGGTAGAAGTGGTTGTGGGAATCACGCCGCCCATGGAAATCGATATGTTCGGAGAGCTGATGGCAGAGGGAAAGACTATTTCCGGCGTGATAGAAGGAGCGGCTGTGCCGAAGGTCTTTATTCCGAAAATGCTGGAGTATTACCGGCAGGGCAGATTCCCGGTAGATAAGCTCGTCAAATATTATTCCTTTGCGGACATCAACCAGGCCTTTGCGGATTCCCATAACGGAACGGCGCTGAAAGCTGTGGTCCGCATGGACGAAGGCTGGGAGAAATAAACGAAATAGGCGAAAACCGGGGAAAAGAAGCGAAAACCGAGGAAAATAAGCGGAGCTTTACAGCTCTTTTCAAAAAGGCTATACTGGAAACGGTATAGCTTTTTTGCGCGAAAAAACGGAGCAGGAGAACAGAAGCCTTGGATTTCAAAACACTGGAATACTATCGAAAAATCTATGAGAAGCGGAGCATCCGGCAGGCGGCTGCGGAGCTGTATATTTCGCCGCAGGGCTTAAGCCGCACTCTTTACGCGCTGGAGGAAGAGCTTCAGGTCAGGCTCTTTGAACGCTCTGTGAAGGGGCTTGAGCCCACCAGAGCCGGAGACTATTTTTATCAGGAGGCGGAGAAGCTTCTGAAAAGCATGCATCAGACGGCATTTCAGGTGCGGAGCCTTTATGGGGAAGAGGAAGCCCTGCGCCTGGTGTGCAGCTACGGGGCGCTGTCGGCCCTGCCCTATTCCAGAATTCTGGAATTTAAAAGGAAGTACCCGGAGATCCATCTGCAGTGGAGGGAATACCCGGATCTCCAGGCGGAGCAGCAGTTGGTTGAAGGCGATTACGAGATAGGGCTTCTGGTAAAGGGGGAGGAGCCGTTTGGAGACAGATATGAGAGCATCGATCTGTTTTCCCGCTGTATCAGGATTCTGGTGTATGAGGGACATCCGCTGTACGAACGGGAGCGTCTCACCTATCAGGATCTGAAGGACGAGCCTCTCATTATGGAGGGAAATGATTTCCGGATTTATGAGGTGTTCCGGAAAAAATGTATGGACGCCGGCGTATATCCGGAGATTGTGGCAGAGACCGGTGACATTGGCTTCTGCCATGAGCTGTGCGCAATGAAGCAGGGCTTGAGCGTCACCATTGATTTTGTGACGGAGTATATCAGAACCGGCGGAGTGAAGGCGCTGCCTCTGGAAGAGCCGGAGATTCTCTGGACCGTACAGCTGGTGCGGCATAGGGCGAACCGCCTGTCGCCGGCTGCGGAGAAATTTTTCCGTTATCTCTGCAGTGAATTTGAGGAGAAGAAAGAAAATGGCAGAAGCCATGTAAAATGTACGTGAAAAAATACAAAACTTTATTTTAGGGCTTGTTACTACTTTAACAACGTGCTATAATACAGTGGATTGCTGAAAAATTATCAATTACAATACGTAAACGAGAGAGAGGTAACAGAGTATGAACAGTGAGACATCAAACAAGATCGTTGTGATCGGAGCAGGAAACGTAGGAGAAACCATCTGCTACACTCTGATGCTGCGCGCGCAGGTAGGAGAGATCGTTCTGATCGATGTAAATGAGAAGAAGGCAAAGGGTGCGGCCCTCGATATTTCCCATGGTACAGCTTTCTACAGCCAGGTACGTATCAAGCAGGGCGGATATGAGGAATGTGCAGACGCGAAGATCATCATCGTGACTGCAGGCGTTGCGCGTAAGGAAGGACAGACCCGTCTGGATCTGGCAAAGGTGAACACAGGTATTGCCAGAGACATTGCGCAGAACATTATGAAATATGCAAAGAATCCTCTGATTATCGTTGTATCCAACCCGGTAGATGTCAATACCTATCTGATTCAGAAGGAGACAGGACTTCCGGCAGAGCGCGTCATCGGAACAGGTACTTCTCTGGATACGGCGCGTTTCCGTTATCTCTTAAGCCGCCGCTGCAAGGTGGATATCCGTGACATTCAGGGATACATTCTCGGTGAGCATGGCGATTCCCAGGTTCCGATCTGGAGCAGCGTAAACGTGGCAGGCGAGACCATCGATCACTTCCTTCCCACAGACGAGAAAGAGAAGGAGGAAGTAAAGACGGAGATTGCCACAAAGGCGCGTACCGCAGGCGCAGACGTTATTTCTCTGAAGGGCGCTACCTTTGACGGAATCGCAATGTCTGCTTTCCGTATTGTGGAGTCTATTCTGAAGAATCAGAATACCGTTCTTCCGGTTGCTCATGTGCTGGATGAGAGCTACGGCGACATGGCAGGCTCTACGATCAGCCTTCCCTGCGTAGTCAATGGCGAGGGTATTGCCAGAACCCTGAAGATTTCCATGACGGATGAGGAGCTGGTGGCTCTGAGACATTCTGCAAAGGTCCTGAAAGACTTTATCGCGGACGTGGTTGCGAACGACTAAGCGGAAGCGGCTGTTGTGTATTCTTAACATAATATAAAACGACAGATGGCAAGTCAAATACCCCGATGCAAGCATACGGGGCATCAAACTAGAAACGATGCAAGCATCGGGGTATTTGACCCTCGCGGCGTTCGCCAAATGGACGCGCGAGCGCGTCCGCTTGGCTCACTGCCCGCGGGAATAAAAAGAAGCGTGGATTTGGGGACAGATCCATGCTTCTTTTTTTGCGCGCTGTACCCGGCAGCCGGATAGAGGAAGCAGCTTCCCCTATCCGATTTATCTGTTAAAGGACTGACAATAAAGTTAACAAATTAACATATACAGGGAAAAACTACAGAGTTAGTCGATAAAAATTCCCAGAAAAACGCTGGGATTTAACAAAAATGGATGAAAAAATAACACAGAATATAACATTTTGTATAAAAAGTTTAGAAAAAACCATAAAAAAATCCCCGGAAGGGGTTGTTAAAAAAATGACGACATGATACAATGTTGAAAAATTGATAGAAATTTATCAAATGGAAAGAAGGAGGTAGTCAAATGGTGTACAGCTATTATCCGGGCTGCACGTTGAAGAACAAGGCGCAGGACCTGGATCGATACGCCAGAATGTCAGCAGAGGCGCTGGGCTTTACGCTTCAGGAGATTGAAGAGTGGCAGTGCTGCGGAGCTGTCTATCCTCTGGCTTCGGACGAAATCGCCACAAAGCTGTCGGCAGTCCGCGCCTTAAACGACGCGAAGGAAAAGGGCCAGGATCTGGTGACGCTCTGTTCTGCCTGTCATCATGTTATCAAGCGTGTGAACGACGATATGCAGCATGTGGAGGATATCCGCACCAGGGCAAACAATTATCTGAAGCTTGACGAGCCCTATCTGGGAGAGACGAAGGTGCTTCATTTTCTCGAAGTGCTGCGCGACCGGGTGGGCTTCGATACCCTGAAGGAAAAGGTGGTGCGTCCTCTGACCGGACGGAAAATCGGCGCGTACTATGGCTGTATGCTGCTTCGTCCAAGCTCCGTGATGGCCTTTGACGATCCGGAGAATCCCACAGTGATGGAGGATTTCATCCGGGCGCTGGGAGCGGAGCCGGTGGTCTATCCGTTTCGGAATGAGTGCTGCGGAGGGTACATATCATTGAAGGATAAACCGCTGGCAGGAAGCCTGGTAGACAAAGTGATGGAATCTGCCGTCTGTCACGGGGCGGAAGAGCTGATTACCGCCTGCCCCCTGTGTCTCTATAATTTAAGGAACAGCGGAAGCCGGGAGAAGGTTCCGGTGACCTACCTGACAGAGATTCTTGCGGAGGCTCTGGGACTGCTGCCGGAGAAAGAAGCGCCGGATCATGCGGCGGCTTCCGGGGCGGAAGGCCAGGGAGAATACGCGGAAGGAGGAGATGCAGATGTATAGCACAGAAACGGCAAAGGCTGACATGATCCGCGAGATCAGCGGTGTCAATACAAGAAAATGCATGAAATGCGGCAAGTGCTCTGCATCCTGTCCGGCCTATGATGAGATGGACATCCGTCCCCATCAGTTTGTCTCCTATGTGGAGAGCGGCGATGTGAGCTCTCTTCTGGAATCAAAGAGTCTCTGGAAATGCCTTTCCTGCTTTGCCTGCGTGGAGCGGTGCCCGAGAGACGTGAAACCGGCGAAGCTCATCGAGGCGGCAAGGCTGATGGTGGTACGCCAGAGAGGCGGCAATTATTTAAACCCGGACGAGGTGCCGGAGCTTCTGGATGCGGAACTGCCCCAGCAGCTTCTGGCAAGCGCGTTCCGCAAATACAGCAAATAGAGAGGATCAGGAGGTGAAGAAAAGTGCATAGAATAGGAGTATTTGTCTGTCATTGCGGTACGAACATTGCGGCGACGGTAGACATTGACCGGGTGGTGGCAGCGGCGGCGAAGGAGCCGGGCGTGGTCCACGCGGAGGATTATCAGTATATGTGCTCCGAAGCCGGACAGCTCAAAGTCCGGGAGGCCATAAAGGAAAAACAGCTCACAGGCATCGTTGTCTGTTCCTGTTCTCCCAGAATGCACGAAAATACATTCCGCCAGGCGGCGCAGCGCGCGGGCTTAAATCCCTACATGGTAGAGATCGCGAATATCCGCGAGCACTGTTCCTGGATACATAAAGACAGAGAGGAAGCCACAGAGAAGGCCATTATCCTGGCAAGGGCGGCCATCGCGAAGGTGATGCTGAACGCACCCCTGACGGCCGGGACCAGCCGGGTAGTGAAACGGGCTCTCGTGATTGGCGGCGGTATCGCCGGCATCCAGACGGCCCTTGACATTGCCGAGGCCGGCTACAAGGTGGACATTGTAGAAAAGACGCCGAGTATCGGCGGAAGAATGTCCCAGCTTGACAAGACTTTCCCGACCCTGGACTGCTCTGCCTGTATCCTGACGCCGAAGATGGTGGAGGCGGCAGCCCACGAAAACATCACCATTTACACTTACAGCGAGGTGGAGAAGGTGACAGGCTTTGTGGGCGATTTTCATGTGGAAATCCGGAAGAAAGCCAGAAGCGTGGATATGAGCAAGTGTACGGGCTGCGGCGTCTGCCAGGAGAAATGCCCGTCCAAAAAGGCGCCCAACGAGTTCAACCGGGGACTTGATAAGAGAAGCGCCATCTACACGCCTTTTGCCCAGGCCATCCCCAACGTGCCTGTCATTGACCGGGAGCACTGCATCAAGTTCAAGACCGGAAAATGCGGCGTCTGCGCGAAGGTCTGCCAGGCCGGAGCCATTGACTATGAGCAGAAGGATGAGATCATTACGGAAAATTACGGAGCTATCGTGGTAGCCACGGGCTTCGATACGATTAAGCTTGATAAATATGACGAATATGCTTACAGCCAGAGTCCGGATGTGATTACCTCCCTGGAGCTGGAGCGTATCATGAACGCGGCGGGTCCCACAAAGGGCCATCTGGAGCGTATGTCGGATCACAGGGCTCCCAAGTCCATGGTATTTATCCAGTGTGTGGGCTCCCGCTGTGCCGATAACCGCGGAAAGAGCTACTGCTCCAAGATCTGCTGTATGTACACCGCCAAGCATGCGATGCTGATCCGCGATAAGTATCCGGATGTGGATGTGACGGTATTTTACATAGACGTGCGTACGCCGGGCAAGAACTTCGATGAATTTTACCGCCGGGCCGTGGAAGAATACGGCGTCCATTATATTAAGGGTCAGGTTGGAAAGGTGGCGCCCCAGGGCGATAAGCTTCTGGTGCAGGGCGTGGATCTGCTGGACAACAGGCGGATTCTCATGGAGACGGACATGGTAGTTCTGGCGACGGCGATAGAACCGAATCCTGACGTGCGGAAAATCGCGACCATGCTGACGGCCAGCATTGATACGAATAATTTCCTGACGGAGTCCCACGCGAAGCTGCGTCCGGTGGAATCGCCCACGGCGGGCATCTTCCTCTCCGGCGTCTGCCAGGGACCGAAGGATATTCCGGAGACGGTAGCCCAGGCTGGAGCCGCGGCTGTGAAGGTAGTCGGACTTCTGGCAAAGGACCATCTGGTGACGAATCCCTGCGTGGCCAAGTCGGATACCCTGCTCTGCAACGGCTGTTCCTCCTGCGAAAAGGTCTGCCCCTACGGAGCCATTTCCTATGAGGAGCAGGAAGTGAACGACCACGGCATCCGGGAGACGAGACGTGTGGCAGTGGTCAACAGCGCCCTCTGTCAGGGCTGCGGAGCCTGCACAGTGGCCTGCCCGTCAGGCGCCATGGATCTGCAGGGCTTCTCAAACAGACAAATTCTTGCGGAGGTGGATGCGATATGCAGGTAGAAAATACAGAATTCCGACCGAAAATCGTGGCGTTCTGCTGCAACTGGTGCAGCTACGCCGGAGCGGACCTGGCCGGCAGCAGCCGCCTTGCCTATCCGGCGGATGTGAAGATTATCCGGGTGCCCTGCTCCTGCCGGGTGAATCCCATGTTTATCTTAAGAGCTTTCCAGAGAGGAGCCGACGGCGTGATCCTGTGCGGCTGCCATCCGGGAGACTGCCACTATACCACAGGCAACTATTATACCAGAAGAAGAATGACGCTTCTGTTCTCCATGCTGGATTACCTGGGTGTGGAAAACGGGCGTACCCGCGTGGAATGGGTGTCCGCGGCCGAGGGCGTTAAGTTCTCGACGACCATGAATGAGTTTGTGGCGAAGATTCACGAGCTCGGAGAAAACGTAAGACTGGAGGATCTGCGATGCAAGAACTGATCACAAGAGCAAAAGAGCTTCTGGCTGACGGAACCGTGTCGCGGGTGCTCGGCTGGAAAAAGGGCGATATGGGCTGGGACCCGGAGCCTGCTTATTTTGAAAAAGAAGAAGATTTGAAAGATTTCGTGTATAACCCCTTCTGCGGCGCGAATTTAAGCAAGTATCTGATCGCAGCCGGGAAGCTGGAGGGAACGACGCTGGTATTTTTAAAACCCTGCGATACCTACAGCTTCAACCAGCTCACAAAGGAGCACCGGGTAAAGAGGGAGAAGACTTATATCATCGGCGTAGGCTGCCATGGAACCCTGAAAGCAGAAAAGGTCTTAAGCGCCGGAATCAAGGGCATCGAGGACGCTGCCATCGAGGGAGATACGCTGAAAGTAAAGACCCTTTACGGGGAAAAGGAAATGCCCCTGATGGACGCTCTTCTGGAGCGCTGTAAAGTTTGCAAAGGGAAAATCCACGTGGTCTTTGACGAACTGATTGGCGCAGAGGAAGGCGAAGAGGCGGGACCGGGAGAACTTGCCGGAAACCGCTTCGCGAAGGTGGAGGAGCTGGAAGCCATGCCGCCGAAGGAGCGGTTCGCGTTCTGGCAGGAACAGCTCTCCAAATGTATCCGCTGCAATGCCTGCCGGAATGTCTGTCCGGCCTGCAGCTGCCTGAAATGCGTGTTTGACGGCAATCAGTTTGACAGCAGCCAGAAAGCGAATGTCGATACCTTTGAGGAGCAGATGTTCCATATTATCCGGGCTTATCATGTGGCCGGACGCTGTACGGACTGCGGCGAGTGCAGCAGGGTATGTCCGGAAGGCATCCCGCTTCAGCTTCTGAACCGGAAATTTATCAAGGATATCAATACCTTCTACGGCGAATACCAGGCAGGAGCCGATACGGAAAGCCGGGCTCCCCTGACGGATTTTACCTTTGAGGATGTGGAGCCGGGGATTGTAAGTGAGAGAGGAGGCGGAAGATAGCATGTACAGAATCGACAAAAGCAGGCTCGCAGAGCTCTTTGCAGCCATAAGCGGAAATCAGGATCTCTTCCTCCCTTTACGGAAAGCCGATCAGACCAATTACGGGCTCTGGAGCGAAGAAGAATGCTTTGATCTCGATACGCTGAAAACCGTAAAGTCTGCCAAGGACTGCTTCTTTCCTCAGAGCGAGGTGCTCTACCGCTGTAAGAACGAGGACGGTAAGCTCTCCATTGATCCGCAGAAGCTCTGCGACAGGCCGTTTGTGGTCTTTGGCATGCGCGCCTGCGACGTGAAAGCCATCGAGGTGCTGGACAGAGTCTTCTTAAGCGATCCGGTGGATACCTTCTATGCGGCCCGGCGGGAGCACGGCATCATCGTATCCCTGGCGTGCCATGAGCCGGAAGAAACCTGCTTCTGTAAAAACTTCGGTATTGACGCGGCAGAGCCGGGAGCTGATGTGGAGACCTGGATCATAGAGGACAGCCTGTACTGGAAGCCGCTGACGGAAAAAGGAGAGGCGCTTACGGTATCTCTGGCCGGGCTTCTGGAAAATGCGGACGCTGCTTCCGCGCCGGACGCGGCAGAGAAGGCGGAAAAAGCCGTGGCGAAAGAGCAGTCGTCCATTCGTGATATCACAGAGAAGCTGCCCCTTTCCCATCTGAACCTTTCCAGATTCAAACCGGAAAATACCATGGAGCTTTTTGATTCTCCGCTCTGGGAAGAGATGTATAAGCCCTGTCTGGCCTGCGGAACCTGCACCTTTGTATGTCCCACCTGCCAGTGCTACGACATCCGGGATTTCGACGGCGGAAAGAACGGCGTACAGCGCTACCGCTGCTGGGATTCCTGCATGTACTCTGATTTTACCATGATGGCCCATGGAAACCTGCGAACCAGCCAGATGCAGCGGTTCCGCCAGAGATTCATGCACAAGCTGGTCTATTATCCGGCCAACAATGACGGTTTATATTCCTGCGTGGGCTGCGGACGCTGCGTCAGCAAATGTCCCGCATCCCTGAATATCGTAAAAGTGATTAAGAAAATGGGAGGTGAGGCGTAATGTGTGAATGCAGCTGCGGCGGAAAGACAAAACCGGATACTCTGATTCCAATGATTGGCGTCATCACGGATATCCGGACGGAGACGCCGGATGTAAAGACCTTCCGTGTGGTAGGACGGGACGGAAAGAAGCTCTTTGAGCATATGCCCGGACAGTGCGCGATGGTTTCGGTGCCCGGCGTGGGCGAGGCGATGTTTTCCATTACCTCTTCACCGACCAATACCGAATTCCAGGAGTTCAGTATCAAGCGCTGTGGAACCCTGACGGATTACCTGCATAATATGACAGCCGGCGAGGAAATCACCGTGCGCGGACCTTACGGCAATTCATTTCCGGTGGAGACGGCCCTGAAGGGTCAGAACCTTCTGTTCATCGCCGGAGGAATCGGTCTTGCGCCCCTGCGCTCCGTCATCAATTATGTGCTTGACAAGCGGGACAACTACGGCGCGGTAGATATCCTGTATGGTTCCCGTTCCATGGATGACCTGGTTCAGCTGAAAGAAATCCAGGAGGTCTGGGCGAAAACGCCCGGTGTGGATGTGTACCTGACCATCGACCGGGAGCAGGAGGGCTGGGACGGCCATGTAGGCTTTGTTCCTTCCTATCTGAAAGAGCTGGAATTTGCCACAGACAAGACTGTGCTGGTCTGTGGACCGCCTATTATGATTAAGTTCGTGCTTGCGGCGCTTACGGAAATGGGTTTTGACAAAACCCAGGTGTACACCACGCTGGAGCTCCGGATGAAATGCGGCGTCGGCAAATGCGGCCGGTGCAACATCGGTTCCAAATACGTCTGCAAGGACGGCCCCGTGTTCCGCTGCGATGAGATAGACGAACTGCCACCAGAGTATTGACAGCACTGAGCATCGCACAGACGAAAAGCGGCAGGCTGGCGTCGTGCTTGCACGTAAGACAGACTGGCGGTTTTTGGATGTATGAGGCGAACGCCTCAACCGAGATGAAGCCCGCAGGGCGGAATCGAGGTGGCGATGCGAAGAAAAGGCCCCCTGGGGGGAGCCCTCAAGCGAAATGGAGCCCGCAGGGCGGAATCGAGCTTGGACAGCGCGGGGTATAGCACACAGACGGAAAATGGAAAGAAACTCATTCCAACATAGGAAGGAAAGGAACGGTATATAGAACATGCAGGATATGGTAAACGTATATTTTTATGGAAAGAAATATTCCGTGCCCGCAGATCTCACAATCATGGCTGCCATGGAATATGCAGGTTACCGGCTGGTCCGGGGCTGCGGCTGCCGCCACGGCTTCTGCGGTGCCTGTGCCACCATTTACAGAATCAAGGGAAACAATGAGCTGAAGACCTGCCTGGCCTGCCAGACACAGGTACAGGAAGGCATGTATATCGCCACGCTGCCTTTCTTCCCGGCAGACAAGCGGAATTATGACATGGAGGAAGTCAGTCCGAAGCAGCGGGTGATGATGGACCTTTATCCGGAAATCTACAGCTGCATCGGCTGCAACGCCTGTACCAAGGGATGTCCTCAGTCGCTGAACGTGATGCAGTATATTGCTTACGCCCAGCGGGGCGATTTCGAGAAATGCGCGGAGGAGTCCTTCGACTGCATCGGCTGCGGCATCTGTACCTCCCGCTGTCCGGCAGGCATCTCCCATCCGATGGTAGGCACGCTGGCCAGGAGACTGACCGGGAAATACATAGCCCCGGAGTCCCAGCACCTGAAGAAGCGTGTGGAAGAAATCCACAGCGGCGCCTTCGATGATCTGATTGAGCAGATTATGGAGAAGCCGATTACGGAGATGCAGGAACTGTACAACAACCGGGATATTGAGAAATAAGGAGGGAAGCGGATATGTATACAGCGGAGATGCTGGAATCAATTAAAAAGGTGGAAGCCACCAGAGCGCAGCGCCTGGGCGTGGAGCCCAGGAGAATGACGGCGGAGGAAAAGGACGAGCTGCTGCGCAGATTCCACCCGGATTACCGGACCGACGGCTTCCAGGAGATCAAGGTAGGACCGAATAAGGGAGAAAAGGCGCCCTTTGAGCTGGGAACGCTGCTTCACTCCAACAGCCGCATTTTAAATGTGCCGATCAATCTGGATAAGGTCGACTACGACGCGGAAGTGCTGGTCATCGGCGGCGGCGGAGCGGGAGCTTCGGCGGCGCTGGAAGCGCAGGCGGCCGGCGCGGATGTCATGATGGTGACAAAGCTCCGTATCGGGGATGCCAATACCATGATGGCGGAAGGAGGCATTCAGGCGGCGGACAAGGAAAACGATTCTCCCCAGCGCCATTATCTGGACGCTTTTGGCGGCGGACATTTCGCGGCAAGACCGGAGCTGCTGCGCCGCCTGGTCATGGAGGCTCCGGATGCCATCCAGTGGTTGAATGATCTGGGCGTGATGTTTGACAAAGATAAGGACGGACGGATGATCACGACTCATGGCGGCGGAACTTCCAGAAAGAGAATGCACGCCTGCAAAGATTATTCCGGAGCAGAGATCATGCGGGTACTTCGTGACGAAGTCTGGAACCGCCAGATTCCGGTGGTGGATTTTACGGCGGCGGTAGAGCTGATTAAGGATGACAGAGGCCAGGTGGCAGGAGCTGTTCTGCAGAACATGGAGACAGGAGAATATAAGGTTGCCCGCGCAAAGACGGTGATCATTGCCACAGGAGGAGCGGGACGGCTTCATTATCAGAATTTCCCCACTTCCAATCACTATGGCGCTACAGCAGACGGGCTGGTTATGGGATACCGGGCCGGAGCCCCGCTTCTCTACCAGGATACGATTCAGTATCATCCCACCGGAGCGGCGTACCCGGCGCAGATCTTTGGAGCGCTGGTGACGGAGAAGGTGCGTTCCGTAGGAGCGATGCTGGTAAATGCAGATGGAGAGGCATTTATGCATCCGCTGGAGACAAGAGACGTATCAGCGGCTTCCATTATCCGGGAATGTACCGAGAGAGGGAAGGGCGTCAAGACTCCCACGGGCTGGGGAATCTGGCTGGATACGCCCATGATAGAGATGCTTCATGGGGAGGGAACCATTGAAAAGAGAATTCCCGCCATGCTGCGGATGTTCCTGAATTACGGCATTGATATGAGAAAACAGCCGATTCTGATTTATCCTACGCTCCATTATCAGAACGGAGGGCTGGAAATCGGGGGAGACGGCTTTACCAAGGTGATTCCGAATCTGCTTGTGGCGGGAGAGGCTGTGGGAGGCATCCACGGAAGAAATCGTCTGATGGGAAATTCCCTGCTCGACATCATTGTATTTGGACGCAATGCGGGAAAGGCTGCCGCGGCCAGAGCCAAAGAGGTGGAGCTTGGGAAAATGAATCTTGACCATCTGCAGAAATACGCGGAGGAGCTGGAGGCAGCCGGCCTGCATACAGGAAGCGTATCACCGATGCTGCTGCCGAACTATACATTCAGTATGCCGAGATAGACAGCAGGACACGACAGGAGGGAATGACATATGGGGGTAATACAATGGTTTCAGGAGAATGTATTTTCCAATACGCTGATGATGGTGTTTTTGATTGCTGTCATCGGGTATCTGGTAGGAAGTATCAAAATCTGCGGTCTTGAGCTTGGGACCGCGGGTATCCTGCTTGTGGCTCTGGTCTTTGGCCATTTCGGCGTGGAGATTCCGGATTTGGTGCGGGAGCTGGGACTGATCTGCTTCGTGACCTCGGTGGGCTTTATTGCGGGTCCGAAATTCTTCCGGAATTTTAAAAGCAATGCGGCTTCCTATATTCTGCTCGGAATTCTGGTGATTGCGGCAGGAGCGCTTGTCTGTGTGGCGGTCATCAAAGTGTTTGGAATTCCTACGGATATCAGCGTGGGAATGATGACCGGAGCGCTTACCAGCACGCCGGGACTGGCGGCGGCGCTGGAGGCCACAGGCTCTGACGCGGCTTCTGTAGGTTATGGAATCGCATATCCCTTTGGCGTAGTGGGGGTGGTGCTTTTTGTACAGCTGGTGCCCAAAATTCTGAAAGTGGATATGGCCGAAGAACGGGCGAAATTTGAAGCGGCGGCAGGCGTGGAGGTGGAAGAGTACCACAAGACGAAAAAAGAAGAGCTGTTTTACGCGGACAGTATGGGATTCTTCCCATTTTCACTGGCGATTGCTCTGGGAATCATTCTGGCAAAGATCGAGATACCTCTTCCGGGCGGCGCCGTGTTTGCGCTGGGGACTTCCGGCGGACCGCTGATTGCGGGACTTATATTGGGCCATTTCGGCCATTTCGGACGATTGAGCGTGCAGGTGGAGAAGCATGTGCTGGAGTGCCTTAGAGAATTCGGCCTTGCCCTGTTCCTTCTGGGAGCCGGTTCTCAGGCTGGCGCAGGCTTTGTGGAGATTCTGAAGGAGCATGGTGTTATGCTGTTCCTCTACGGAGCTTTGATGACGCTGATTCCCATGTTCATCGGCTATTTCTTTGCCGTGAAAGTGCTGCACCTGAATCTTTTCAATACGCTGGGGTCCATCTGCGGCGGCATGACCAGCACGCCTGCTCTTGGCACGCTGATCCGTGTGGCAGAGACAGACGATGTGGCGAGCGCCTATGCGGCCACCTATCCCATAGCGCTGGTTTCAGTGGTTCTGGCCAGCCAGTTTATCGGGATTTTCCTGTAGCGTCCCGCAAGCCGGGAGCGAGACGAAGCGAAGCGGAGCCGAGCTGCGCGTGGCTTAATGCGGGAAAAAGCTGCGCAGGAGCAGGGGATTACGGATGGTTTAATGCGAAAAGAGACTGCACAGGAACAGAAACTGTGATACAATATAAGACAGGCTGATACATTATCATTATATGGAGGTGAAAACTATGCGGGAAATTCAGGCACAGCAGATTACGGACGTGGTGGAGCGTCTGTGTATTGAGGCGAATGAACAGCTGCCTGAGGATATCAAAAACGCGATTCATCGCTGCCGCGCATGTGAGGACTGGGAGATCGCCCAGGGAGTTCTGGACCAGATTATCACAAATTTTGAGATTGCGGGAGAGGAGAAGGTTCCCATTTGCCAGGATACGGGAATGGCCTGTGTCTTCCTGGAGATTGGCCAGGACGTACATATTACGGGCGGTGATTTACGGGAAGCGGTAGATGAAGGCGTACGCCGGGGCTATGACAAAGGATATCTCCGGAAATCCGTCGTGCGCGATCCGGTGCGCCGGGGAAATACGGGAGACAATACGCCGGCCATGCTGTACACGGAAATTGTGCCGGGAGAGCAGATAAAGGTGACGGTAGGACCCAAGGGCTTCGGAAGCGAAAATATGAGCGCGATCCGGATGTTCAAGCCCTCCGCCGGGATCGAGGGCATCAAGGATTTTATCCTGGAGACGGTGGAAAACGCGGGACCCAATCCATGTCCGCCTATGGTAGTGGGCGTGGGAATCGGAGGCACCTTCGATAAGTGCGCTCTTCTTGCGAAGAAAGCTCTGATGCGCAGCACGGAGGAGAGAAATCCCGATCCCTATTACGCGGCTCTTGAAGAAGAGATGCTGGAGAAAATCAACCAGCTGGGAATCGGCCCCCAGGGCTTTGGAGGACGGACTACGGCTCTGGCTTTAAATATTGAAACCATGCCGACTCATATTGCGGGCATGCCCTGTGCGGTCAATATCAACTGCCATGTGACGCGCCATAAGACGGAGGTGATTTGATGGAAAAGCATATTACTCTTCCTCTTACAGAGGAGCTTGCGGATACCCTTCACGCGGGAGATACGGTCTATCTGACCGGGACGATCTATACATCCAGAGACGCAGGCCATAAGCGGATGTGCGAGACCCTTGCAAAGGGAGAAAAGCTTCCCTTTGACCCCACAGACGCGACCATCTATTATGTAGGGCCCACGCCGGCCAAGCCGGGCCAGGTCATCGGAAGCGCAGGCCCCACCACCAGCGGCCGTATGGACGCTTACGCGCCGACACTGATGTCCGTGGGCGCCCGGGGGATGATCGGAAAGGGAGCGAGGCTTCCGGAAGTGGTCGAGGCCATGAAAAAATATCATGGAGTTTACTTTGGAGCCATTGGCGGAGCAGGCGCCCTGCTTGCAAAATGCATCAAAAAATGTGAGCTGATTGCCTATGAAGATCTGGGGGCGGAAGCCCTTCGGAAGCTTTATGTGGAGGAGATGCCTCTGGTAGTCATCATTGACAGCGAGGGAAGAAACCTTTACGAGGAAGGAAAAGCAGCTTATCTGGCAGCAAAGAAATAAGGCATCATGGGGCCGGCGCGGAGAGAAAACCCTGCGGCGGCCCTTTTTCAGAGTAAGGAAAAAGGTATGGAAGGTATGAAAATACACCTGGAAAAGGCTTCGGAATCCTATATTGTGGGAGTGCTTCTGGCTGTGGCCGGAGGCTTTCTGGACGTATACACATATATCTGCAGAGGCGGAGTGTTTGCGAATGCCCAGACGGGAAATATTGTCCTTCTGGGCATCAGCGCGGCGGATGGAAACTGGGAACAGATCTGGTCCTATATCTGTCCGATTCTGGCGTTTATGGCCGGAATTCTGCTGACAGAAGCCGTGCGGAAAAAATACCGCTACAATTCAGGGCTTCACTGGAGACAGATAGTAATTGCCCTGGAATTCGCGGTGCTTCTTGTGATTGCCTTTGTGCCGTCCGGGCGTTATGACGATATTGTCAATACACTGGTTTCCTTCGTATGCTCCATGCAGGTAGAGAGCTTCCGCCTGCTTCATGGCAGCGCCTATGCCACAACCATGTGCACCGGTAATCTCCGCAGCGCTACGGAACAGCTTTTTTACTATAATATAAATAAGGATAAAAAGGCGAGGAATAAAAGTCTTCAGTACTATGGCATCATTTTCTTCTTTATCATAGGAGCCGTTGCGGGAACGGCTCTGACCAGACGGTTTCTGGAAAAGTCTGTGCTGGTGGCCTGTTTCCTGCTTCTGGCAGTCTTTGCGATCATGTTCATCCCTCCGGCTGACCAGACAGAAGAACCGCAGAATCAGGACTGCAAAACCTGAATCAGGAAATCGCGGCAGAGGACAAAGAAGGGTTTTTCTTTACAGGCCGTAAAAAAAATGTTAAAATGGACAGAAATTTATAAAGCAAGGGAGTAATGTTATGTCAGGTGATACACTGAAGATACTTTTGGCGATGATCGGCTATATGCTGGTAGTCATCGGAATCGGCCTGTATTTCGCAAAGCGGGCGCAGGCAAACTCGGAAAACTATTTCCTGGGCGGAAGATCCCTGGGTCCCTGGGTGGCTGCCATGAGCGCGGAAGCCTCAGATATGAGCGGCTGGCTTCTGATGGGACTTCCCGGAGTGGCTTACTGGTGCGGTCTTGCGGACGCAGCCTGGACAGCCATCGGTCTGGCGCTTGGCACCTATGTGAACTGGCTGATTGTGGCAAAGAGACTGCGGCGCTATTCAGCGGTGGCGGGAGATTCCATTACCATTCCGGATTTCCTGAGCAACCGTTTTCATGAAAAAAAGAAAGTGATTCTGGGAATTTCCGCGCTTTTTATTCTGGTATTCTTTACCGTATACGCGGCAAGCTGCTTCGTGACCTGCGGCAAGCTGTTCTCGACCCTGTTCGGAACCTCCTATCATTCCATGATGATTGCGGGCGCTGTTTTCGTACTGGTTTATACCTTTATCGGCGGCTTCCTGGCTGAGAGCGCTTCCGATTTCATGCAGGCAGTGGTTATGGTGATTGCCCTGCTTACGATCCTGATTCTGGGGACGAATGCGGCAGGCGGCCTGGGTAATGTGATTGAAAACGCGGCACAGATTCCGGGTTATCTTTCTCTGACCGCGCAGGCGACGCCAGTGACTGACGCGGCGGGCGTACAGCAGGCAGCGGGCGGCGTTCCGCTGTTTGGAGAGGCCGGAAGCTACGGTTTCCTCACCATTATCTCCACGCTGTCTTGGGGACTTGGATACTTTGGCGTACCCCAGGTTCTGCTTCGTTTTATGGCCATCCGCAAAGAGGGAGAGCTGAAACAGTCCAGAAGAATCGCAACCATATGGTGCGTGATTTCTCTGGCGGCTGCGGTTATCATCGGTATCATCGGACGCTCGCTGTATCCGGTTGAGGAGACGCTTGCTACCGCCAGCGGAGCGGAAAACGTATTTGTCGTGCTGTCCCAGGCGCTGCTTCCGGCAGTGCTGGCGGGAATTATCATGGCTGGAATTCTGGCGGCCACCATCAGCTCTTCGGACTCTTACCTGCTGATTGCGGCATCCGCTGTTTCCAAGAATCTTTATGAGGGAATCCTGAAAAAGAATCAGGCGGATGATAAAAAGGTTATGAATCTGTCAAGAATCATGCTGCTTCTGATTGCGGTGGTAGGCATGATAATCGCCTGGGATGAGGACAGTGTTATCTTTAATATTGTATCCTTTGCGTGGGCCGGATTTGGAGCTACCTTTGGACCGGTTATGCTGTTTTCTCTCTTCTGGAAGCGCATCAACCGTCCGGGAGCGATTGCCGGTATGCTTTCCGGCGGAGTGATGGTGTTTGTATGGAATCTGCTTTTAAAGCCCATGGGCGGAATTTTCGGAATTTACGAGCTGTTCCCGGCCTTTGTGATTTCCTGTATCGTAATTGTAGTGGTATCGCTTGCCACAGAGGCGCCCTCCGGTGAGATTGAAAAAGAGTTCGAGCTGGCAGCGGGAAAGCAGGCGCTTGACTGATGGCAAAGCATAAGGAAAAAGATGTGAAGACCAATGCCATGCGCATTCTGGAGCAGAAAAAGATCCCATATGCGGTCCATACCTACGACTGTGAAGAATTTATGGACGGAGTCACCATGGCGGATGCTCTCGGGCAGCCCCATGAGCTTGTATACAAGACTCTGGTGACGGTGGCAAAGAGCAGAGAACACTATGTATTTGTGATACCGATCGAGGCGGAGCTGGATCTGAAGAAGGCGGCAAAAGCCGTGCACGAGAAAGCCATAGAGATGCTGCCCCTGAAGGAACTGACGGATTTGACCGGTTATGTCCGGGGCGGCTGTACCTGCATCGGGATGAAAAAGCAGTTTCCGGTGGTCATGGATGAGAGCGCGCTGAAGCTGCCGAAGGTCATGGTCAGCGGCGGAAGACGAGGCTCCCAGATGGAGCTTTCGCCGGAAGATTTGATGAAGGCTGCGGGTGGAAGTTTTGCGGATGTGATAATCTGACGGTTTGACTCTGTCTGTGTGTCCTTGTCAACTGAGGGTAACATAGAAAGACATAGAAAAAGGATATCGGAGATGCCGAAACGGCATTTCTGATATCCTTTTTACTCTATTGCATATGGCAAAGAGTTTCCACGCAAAGTCAAATATCCGGCCGTATAGCGGGACATTTCTGATACAACAAAAAAGCTCCTGAAATTCAGGAGCTTTTCAGCAGTCGATAGGGGAATCGAACCCCTGTTTCCGCCGTGAGAGGGCGGCGTCTTAACCGCTTGACCAATCGACCATAACCTCAGGCTTTTTACTGTCCTGCCTGCCGACTTGCTTAGTATATACTAGGCGCAGACATTTTGCAAGCTTTTTTTTCAAAAAATATAATATTTTTCATCATATTTTTCATCTGTCTTTCATCCGTGCTTTTCACAGGGCTTCCGGAAGCCTGAAAAATGGCCTGGAATTCCGGAATTGCAGCTTTCCAGAACTTGCTTTGCTGAAAGGCAGGAACCATCCGCATACTAAGAGGCAGAATATACTTCCTGTAAAAACAGGGGACAAGGAGTTGACCGGCATTGGGGAAACATTATGATTTCTGTTCATTTTTTGTGATTCCGGCTCTGACGTTTCTGCTGGCGGCAGGGAACAGCCTGACGGCGGTGAATTTTTCAGTAATAGGAAACAGGGAAGGGCAAAGGGGGATTTTCCTTCTCTGGGGTGCGGTCACCGGAAACTATTTTTATCTGTATGTGAGAGATCTGCTGAAGCTTGGCAGGTATGAAGACAGATGGACGGAACTCAGCCTTTTCATTGCTCTGGCGCTTTTCCTGTGCGGAATCGGGCTGCCGTATCTGCCGCGGAAGGTTCCGATTCTTTCCCGCCTTCATGTCTGGGCTTCTTTTGGCGGAGCGGCGGCTCTGTTTATATGCCTTTACCGGCTTCTTCATGTAGCGGAGAGGAAGGAGGGAATAAGACTTAGGGGGCTGAAAGGATTTCAGCTGTCGGTGGCGGCGGTTTCCGCATGGATTTATTTCCGGGCCGGAATGGTGTCGAGCCTGCTTGAAATGTTTGTAACCTTCAGTACCTGCGTGTATCTTGCCCTTCTTCAGGGAAAATTAGAAAAAATACGTTTGTCAAACCACTAGATGTTGTGGTATACTGTTCTGGTTAAGAAGAAATCAGAACATTTGTTTGAATATATCGGGAGTGAACGTAATATGACAAAGAAAACTACCTACGACGCGGACAGCATCTCTGTTCTGGAAGGTCTGGAGGCTGTTCGGAAGAGACCGGGCATGTATATCGGAAGCGTGTCCAGAAAGGGATTGAACCACCTGATTTATGAGATCGTGGACAATTCCGTGGACGAGCATCTGGCGGGCTTCTGCTCCCGCATTTACGTATATCTGGAGAAGGACGGCTCCTGCACCGTGTCAGATAACGGCCGTGGAATCCCGGTCGATCTGCATGCCAAGGGCGTGTCGGCGGAGCGGCTGGTGTTTACGACCCTGCATGCGGGCGGTAAATTTGATGATTCTGTATACAAGACCAGCGGCGGCCTTCACGGCGTAGGTTCTTCGGTGGTAAACGCCCTGTCCACTTATCTGGATATCGAAGTGAGCCGGGACGGGTACATCCATCACGATCATTATGAACGGGGCGTGCCGACCATAGAGCTGGAGAACGGCCTGCTGCCTGTCATCGGCAGGACGAAGGAGACCGGGACAAAGATCAATTTCCTCCCGGACCCGGAGATTTTTGAGAAGACCAGATTTCAGGCGGAGGAGGTCAAGAGCCGCCTTCATGAGACGGCCTATCTGAATCCGGAACTGACGATCATCTTTGAGGATCGCAGAGGAGAGGAGACCGAGCATGTAGAGTTCCATGAGGAAAATGGAATCATAGGCTTTGTGGAGGATCTGAATAAAAATAAAGAAAAGATTCATGATGTCATTTATTTTAAGGGAGAATCAGAAGGCATCGTGGTGGAAGGAGCCTTTCAGTACGTCAATGAGTTTCATGAGAATGTGCTGGGCTTCTGTAATAATATTTATAACGCGGAGGGCGGAACCCATCTGACAGGTTTCAAGACCAGCTTCACCACGGTCATAAATAATTATGCCAGGGAGCTGGGAATCCTGAAGGAAAAGGACGCGAACTTTACGGGAGCCGACGTGAGAAACGGCATGACGGCCGTTATTTCCATCAAGCATCCTTCTCCCCGGTTTGAGGGACAGACCAAGACGAAGCTGGACAACCAGGATGCGTCGAGGGCCGTATCCAAAGTGACAGGCGACGAGATTGTCCGGTATTTTGACCGGAACCTGGAGACTCTGAAGAATGTTATCGGCTGCGCGGAAAAGGCCGCGAAGATTCGGAAGACCGAAGAACGGGCCAAGACGAACCTGCTGACAAAGCAGAAATATTCTTTTGACTCCAATGGAAAGCTTGCCAACTGCGAGAGCAGGGACGCTTCAAAGTGTGAGATTTTTATTGTAGAGGGAGACTCTGCAGGGGGCTCCGCCAAGACAGCCCGCGACCGGAACTTTCAGGCGATTCTGCCCATCCGCGGAAAGATCCTGAACGTGGAGAAGGCCAGCATTGACAAGGTCCTGGCCAATGCGGAGATCAAGGCCATGATCAATGCCTTCGGCTGTGGATTTTCGGAAGGCTACGGCAACGATTTTGATATCACAAAACTTCGGTATGATAAAATCGTGATTATGGCCGATGCGGACGTGGACGGCGCTCATATTTCCACACTGCTGCTGACGCTTTTCTACCGGTTTATGCCGGAACTTATCTACGAAGGCCATGTATATATTGCCATGCCTCCGCTCTATAAAGCCATGCCGGCCCGGGGACAGGAAGAATATCTGTATGATGATAAGGCGCTGGAGCGCTACCGGAAGAAGCATAAGGGAAGCTTTACGCTGCAGAGATACAAGGGACTTGGAGAGATGGACCCGGAGCAGCTCTGGGAGACCACACTGAATCCCGAGACGAGGATTCTGAAAAGAGTGGAGATTGAGGACGCCCGCATGGCTTCCGGTGTGACGGAGATGCTGATGGGAACAGAGGTGCCGCCGCGGAGGGCCTTTATCTACGAACATGCCTGCGATGCGGAGCTGGATGTGTAGGATAGCTGAGACAGGCAGGGAGGAATTATGGAAGAACAGATTATACGTACTGAATATTCGGATTTGATGCAGAAATCCTATATAGACTACGCCATGAGCGTCATCATTTCCCGCGCGCTGCCGGATGTGCGGGACGGCCTGAAGCCTGTGCAGCGCAGAACGCTCTATGACATGTATGAGCTTGGAATCCGCTGGGACCGGCCCTACCGGAAATGCGCCCGAATCGTCGGCGATACCATGGGTAAATACCATCCCCACGGGGACAGCTCCATTTACGAGGCCCTGGTGGTCATGGCGCAGGATTTTAAAAAGGAGCTGCCGCTGGTGGACGGCCATGGTAATTTCGGTTCCATTGAGGGCGACGGAGCCGCGGCCATGCGTTATACGGAGGCCAGGCTGCAGAGAGTGACCCAGGAAGCGTTCCTGGCAGATCTGGACAAGGATGTGGTAGACTTTGTCCCCAATTTTGATGAGAATGAAAAAGAGCCGGTGGTGCTGCCTGCCCGTGTGCCGAACCTTCTGGTAAATGGCTCCGACGGAATTGCTGTAGGTATGGCCACCAATATTCCGCCTCACAATCTGGGCGAGGTCATTGACGCGGCCAAGGCTTATCTGAAAAATCCGGACATCACGACAGAAAAGCTGCTGAAGCTGATGCCGGGGCCTGATTTCCCCACAGGGGGCATCGTGGTGAACAAGGATGAGCTGCCGGCGATTTATGAGAGCGGAACCGGAAAGATCAAGATCCGGGGCCGGGTCGAGGTGGAGAAGCTGAAAGGCGGAAAAGAGCAGCTTGTGATCACAGAGATCCCCTATACCATGATAGGAGCCAATATCGGAAAATTCTTAAACGATGTGGCCTCTCTGGTTGAGACCAGAAAAGTGCCGGAAATCACTGATATTTCCAATCAGTCCTCCAAAGAAGGCATCCGCATTGTGCTGGAGCTGAAAAAGGGGAGCGATACGGAGGCACTGAAGAATCTGCTTTATAAGAAGACCCGCCTGGAGGATACCTTCGGCGTGAATATGCTGGCGGTGGCTGACGGAAGACCGGAGACCCTGGGACTGAAGCAGATTCTGGAGTACTATATCGAATTCCAGTATGAGCTGACTACCAGAAAATACCGGACGCTTCTTGCGAAGGAGCAGGAGAAGAGAGAGATTCAGGAAGGCCTGATCAAAGCCTGCGACGTCATCGATCTGATTATCGAGATCTTAAGGGGCAGCCGGAATGTAAAGGAAGCAAAGGCCTGTCTGACTGAAGGCGCCACGGAGGGAATCCGTTTCAAATCAGAAGCCTCCAGAAAGCGGGCTTCCAAACTGCGTTTTACGCCGCGCCAGGCGGACGCGATTCTGGAGATGCGCCTGTACCGGCTCATTGGTCTGGAGATTCAGGCTCTCATAGAGGAAAACAAGAAGACTCTGAAGAATATCGCGGAATATGAAGATATTCTGGAGAATCACGACAGCATGACCCGGGTGATTATCCGGGAGATGGACGCTGTCAGGAAGGCATTCTCCAGGCCGAGACGGACTTCTGTGGAAAATGCGGAGGAGATTGTTCTCGAAGAAAAGAAGATCGAAGAGATGCCGGTCATGTTCCTGATGGACCGCTTCGGATATGCCAAAACCATCGATATGACGGTGTACGAGCGGAACAAAGAAGCGGCCGACAGTGAAAACAAATACGTATTCCCCTGTATGAATACAGGAAGAATCTGCGTATTTACAGATACCGGAAAGCTTCATACGATCAAGGTGCTGGATCTTCCTTTTGGAAAATTCCGGGACAAAGGGTCTCCCATTGACAATCTCAGCAATTACAACAGCAGTGAAGAGCAGATGACGGGAATCGGAAGCATGGAGGAGCTGAAGAACAAAAAGCTGTTTTTCGCTACCAGAAACGGTATGCTGAAAATTGTAGATGGAAGCGAGTTTGAGACCAATAAAAGGACGGTGGCTGCCACAAAGCTTGCGGAAGGCGACGCGGTACTGAAAGTGGCGGTCACAGACGGAAGCGAGCAGGTGGTGCTTCAGAGCAGAGAAGGGTATTTCCTCCGTTTCGGAATTGGGGAAGTGCCGGAAAAGAAGAAGGGAGCTCTGGGCGTACGCGGCATGCGGCTGGGAGAAAAAGACTCTCTGGAGGCTGTGTATCTCTACCATCCGGGGACAGAACAGGCAGTGGAATACAGAGAAAAGCCGCTGGTACTGAATAAGCTGAAGCCCGGAAGCCGCGATACAAAGGGAACAAAGGTGAGGAACTGAATATGAAGATTTTGGTGGCGCTGCCTCTGAATGAAAGGCAGAAAGAAAAACTGGAACAGAATTTCCGGCATCAGGAATTTGTGTACTGCCTGCCGGAAGAGCTGACGAAAGAGACGATTTCCGATGTGGAAGTAATTCTGGGGAACGTGCCGCAAGAGCTTCTGGCCTATGCCGGAAAGCTGAAATGGCTGCAGCTGAACAATGCGGGTACGGAAGGCTACTGTGACGGGGCGCTTCCGGAGGAGGTCCTCCTGACGAACGCTACGGGAGCCTACGGACTGGCGATTTCCGAGCATATGATAGGAATGCTTTTTGAGCTTCAGAAGAAGCTGAATCTGTATGCGGCAAACCAGCGGGCGCACATCTGGAAAGAGGAAGGAAATGTCCGCCTGATAGAAGGCAGCCGGGTGCTGGTGATTGGCCTGGGGGATATCGGAACAGCCTTTGCCCGGAAAATGAAAGGGCTGGGATGCCGTACCGTGGGAATCAAGCGCCGGGAGGCCAGAAAGCCCGAGGGCGTGGATGATCTTTTTACGCTGGAACGGCTGGAACAGCAGCTTCCGAAAGCAGATATTGTGGCCCTCTGTCTGCCGGGATATGAGGGGACATATCATATGTTGAATGAGGAACGAATAGCGATGCTGAAGGAAAACGCGGTGGTTCTGAATGTGGGACGCGGTATGACGGTGGATACGGAAGCGCTGACGAAGGCCCTTCGGGAAGGGCGTATCGCAGGCGCGTGTCTGGACGTGACAGATCCGGAGCCTCTGCCTTCGGAACATCCGCTCTGGGATATGGACAATGTGATTCTGACGCCGCATGTGTCGGGAAGATTCTCTCTGCCGGAGACACTGGAGAAGATTTTGAATATCTGCATCGAAAATCTGGAATGTTATCTGGTAAAGAGGCCGCTCCGGAATGTAATTGACCGGAAGACCGGATACCGCATGTGAAACGCCGCACTTGCCAATATGGGAAAGCTGTGGTATGATTTTGCCAAAATACCTGACTGTTCAGCCGGCAGTTCTGGCGGAGCTGAACCGGAAATCAATATACTGTGAGAGAAGCGAGGAGACGTTATGGAGAACGAAACGACTGGTAGAAATTTTATTGAGCAGATGATAGACAAGGATCTTGCGGAGGGTGTCTATGATACGGTTCATACGCGTTTTCCGCCGGAGCCCAACGGATATCTGCATATCGGACATGCCAAAGCGATTCTGCTGAATTACGGAATCGCGAAAAAATACGGAGGAAAATTTAATCTCCGGTTTGATGACACGAATCCCACGAAGGAAAAGATCGAATTTGTGGAATCCATCAAGGCGGACGTGCAGTGGCTGGGCGCGGACTGGGAGGACCGTCTCTTTTTTGCGTCCGACTATTTTGAACAGATGTATGAGGCGGCTGTCAGGCTGATTAAGAAGGGAAAAGCCTATGTCTGCGACCTGACTGCGGAGGAGATCCGGGAGTACCGGGGAACGCTGACCGAACCGGGAAAGGAGAGCCCTTACCGGAACCGGAGCGTGGAGGAGAATCTGCAGCTTTTTGAGGAGATGCGGGAAGGAAAGTACGCGGACGGAGAGAAGGTGCTCCGGGCAAAGATTGACATGGCTTCTCCGAATATGAATATGCGGGACCCGGTGATTTACCGGGTGGCGCATATGACTCATCACAATACGGGAGACAAATGGTGCATCTATCCCATGTATGATTTCGCGCATCCGATAGAAGACGCTATCGAGGGCATCACGCATTCCCTGTGTACGCTGGAATTTGAGGATCACCGTCCTCTTTACGACTGGGTAGTCCGTGAGCTGGAGTATCCTGTGCCGCCCCGCCAGATTGAGTTTGCTAAGCTCTATCTGACCAACGTGGTCACAGGAAAGCGTTATATCAAGAAGCTGGTGGAAGAAGGCATTGTGGACGGCTGGGATGATCCCCGTCTGGTGTCCATCGCCGCCCTGAAGCGCCGGGGCTTTACGCCGGAATCCATTAAGATGTTTGTGGAGCTCTGTGGAATCTCCAAGAGCCAGTCCTCGGTGGACTATGCCATGCTGGAGTACTGCATCCGCGAGGATTTGAAGCTGAAGCGCCCCCGTCTGATGGCTGTGCTGGACCCGATTAAGCTGGTGATCGATAATTATCCGGAAGGACAGGTAGAATATCTGGACGCTGCCAATAACCTGGAAAACGAGGAGCTGGGAAGCAGAAAGATTCCTTTCTGCCGGGAGCTTTATATTGAACGCGAGGACTTTATGGAGGAGCCGCCGAAGAAATATTTCCGGCTGTTTCCGGGCAATGAGGTCCGCCTGATGCATGCGTATTTCGTAAAATGCGAGAGCTTTGTGAAGGACGAGACCGGAAAGGTCGTCGAGGTGCACTGCACCTACGATCCGGAGACAAAGGCCGGAAGCGGATTTACGGGCCGCAAGGTGAAAGGCACCATTCACTGGGTTCCGGCGCCTTATGCGATCACGGCCCAGGTACGCCTTTATGAGAACATCATTGATGAGGAAAAGGGCGTGTACAACGAGGATGGAAGCCTGAATCTGAATCCCAATTCCCTGACGGTGGTAGAGAATGCCTATCTGGAGCCCGGTTTTGAGGACGCAAAGCCTTATGACAGCTTCCAGTTTGTGCGGAATGGCTTTTTCTGTGTGGATGCAAAGGATACCACTCCGGAGAAGCTGGTGTTCAACCGGATTGTGTCACTGAAGAGCTCCTTCAAGCTTCCGAAAGCATAAGGGGAATCCGGAATGAGGGAGCTTGCGATCGGTCTTGATCCGGATACAAAAGAGCCTCTGTATGAGCAGATATACAGCTATATCAAACACGATATTCAGAAAGGGCAGCTGCGCGCAGGAGAGCGGCTGCCCTCAAGTCGATCTTTATCGGCGTCTCTGGAGGTGAGCCGCAGCACGGTGGAACTGGCCTATGAGCAGCTGGTGTCGGAGGGTTATCTGGAAGCGGTTCCCTGCAGAGGCTATTATGTGTGCCGGATAGAAGGACTTTACAGCCTGGACGCGGGGAAAGAGCCGGTACGGGAAAAGAGACCTGCCGGAACCTCTGCCTGGGATTTTGATTTGACGCCGAATGGCATTGATCTGGAAAGCTTCCCCTTTGATGTATGGCGCAGACTGACCAGAAATGTTCTGCTGGATGACAGCAGGGAGTTGTTTCAGCTGGGCGATCCGAAAGGAGAATGGGAGCTTCGGGAGACAATCAGCCGCTATCTGCATCAGGCCAGAGGCGTCAGCTGCCGGCCGGAGCAGGTGGTGCTTGGGGCCGGAAATGATTATCTTCTGATGCTGCTTTCCGTAATACTCGGGACCGGGCGCAGGGTAGCCATGGAAAGTCCTACCTATAAACACGCCTACCGGATTTTTGAACAGCTGGGATTCTCTCTCACCACGGTTTCCATGGACGCGCGGGGAATGCGCGTGGAAGAACTGGAGGATTCCGGGGCGGATACAGCCTATGTGATGCCCTCCCACCAGTACCCGCTGGGGATTGTCATGCCTATCAGCCGGCGGATGGAGCTTTTGAAGTGGGCCTACGGAAAGGAAGGGCGTTATCTGATCGAAGATGACTATGACAGTGAGTTCCGGTATAAGGGAAAGCCGGTTCCGGCGCTGCAGGGAGCGGATCGGAACGGCCGGGTCATTTATATTGGGACGTTTTCCAAGTCCATAGCGCCGGCCATACGAATCAGCTATCTGGTGCTGCCGGAGCGGCTTCTGGAGAAGGCGGAAGACAGACTGAGGCGTTTTTCTTCCACAGTGTCCCGCACGGATCAGATGATCCTGCATCATTTCATTCAGGAAGGATATTTTGAGCGCCACCTGAACCGGATGCGCCGCATTTACGGCAGAAAGCATGATATTCTGCTGGGAGAACTGAAAAAACTGTCCGGAAGCGTCCGTGTTACGGGAGAACATGCGGGAGTACACCTTCTGGTTGAATTTCAGAACGGAATGACGGAAGCGGAGGTAATCCGCAGGGCAGAGGAGCAGAGAGTCCGGGTATATCCACTTTCAGAATATACCATCGACGGTTCCGGAGAGAAAATGAGAAATCCGGCGGTGCTTCTGGGCTATGCGACGCTTACGGAGGAAGAGCTGCTGGAAGCGGCTACGCGGCTTGTAAAAGCCTGGAAGCCAAATTCTCCGCGGCAGGCTGGAGAAGCAGGAGGACAGTCAGCGAGGCAGCTGCGGAAATAAAAGAAAAATGAATGGAAATACTTTAAGTAAATAAGGCGGACAAAGATCCGCTTCATAAGGAGGAACGACAAATGAGCGAAACCATTTTGACAATTACAGCAGAAAATTTTGAAAAAGAGGTGCTGCAGTCTGCGCTTCCGGTACTGGTGGATTTCTGGGCGCCCTGGTGCGTATACTGCCGCCGGATCGAGCCGGCTGTGGAGGAGCTTGCGGAAGATACGGAAGGAAACCTTGTGGTTGGCAAGGTCAATGTGGATGAGCAGGAAGCGCTGGCAGACCGTTTCGGCGTGGAGAGAATCCCGAGTCTGATTCTTTTCCGGAATGGGGAACAGGCGGGGGAAGAGCTGGTAGCTCCCGGTTCCAGAGACGCAATCGAAGAGTGGCTGGAGGAGAATGGCGTCAGCCTGTAGTTCCGGAAAAAACGGGCTTTGGAAGGGAGAGATATATGGAAGACAAAAATGTGGAAGAAAGAATTTATGATGTGATTGTCATCGGAGGCGGACCGGCAGGATATACGGCTGCTCTGTACGCGGTGCGGAGCGGGCTTTCCGTGCTTGTGCTGGAAAAGCTTTCTCCGGGAGGACAGATGACCAATACGGATCAGATAGACAATTATCCTGGTTTTCCTGAAGGAATCGGCGGCTTTGAACTGGGCGAAAGGATGCAGAAGGGAGCCCTGCGTTTTGGAGCGGAAAATCAGTTTGCAGAGGTGAAGTCTGTGGAGCTTTCCGGTCCGGTGAAGGCTGTGAGGACACGAAAAAAGGAATTCAAAGCCCGCGCGGTCATTCTGGCCACAGGAGCCTATCCCCGCAAGACAGGCATAGAAGGTGAGGAACGGCTGGCGGGACGGGGCATAGCTTACTGCGCGGCCTGTGACGGGATGTTTTATAAGGACAAGACCGTGGCTGTCTATGGCGGTGGGAATACGGCGGTGGAAGACGCCCTTCTGCTTTCACGGATCTGCGCAAAGGTCTATCTGATTCACAGAAGAGACGCACTGCGCGCGGCAAAGGTTTATCAGGATGCGCTTTTTGGAAGCAGTGTGGAGCTGATCTGGAACAGCCGAGTGACCGGCTTTCTTGCGGACAAGCGGCTGACGGGCGTGGTGCTGACAGATACGGGGACTGGAGAGAAGAGAGAGCTCTCTCTGGACGGCCTTTTTGTGTCTATCGGACGGATTCCGGATACAAAGCTTTTCGAAGGACAGGTGTCCATGGATGAGGCAGGATATCTCATTGCGGACGAGAGCACGTGTACCAATGTTCCGGGTGTGTTTGCGGCCGGAGACGCGCGGACCAAGAAGCTGCGCCAGGTGATTACGGCTGCGGCGGACGGGGCCATGGCTGCCTGGAGCGCGGAGCAGTATCTGGCCGGAGAGGCGTAAAGCGCGCTTTTTGCCGGTTTCCGCAGAAGACTTTCTGGAAAAAAGACGGAATGTGTAAATAATTGTTGTGTATTTTTATACAATAGGTTACAATGTATGATACACATATAATAAACAAGTAGGGAGAGAAGTTATGAGTTTCAAAAGAAAAAACGGGCAGGCTCCGGCTAAAAAGGACTATACAAAGCTAAAGACGCCTCACACCTATGCGATTATCTTTTTCGTGGTAATCGTCTGCTGGCTTCTGACTTATCTGATTCCGGCAGGAAAATTCAGCACGCACACAATCGAATATACGGACGCTGACGGCGGCACAGCCACAAGAACTGTCCTGATGGCAGATACGTTCCGTTATTACTACAATCTGGATACAGATTTTGTGGCAGACGCTCTCGCGGAGATCAGCCAGGATCAGGCTGTGATGGAAGAGTGGGAAGTGGATTCCGAGGCACTTGCGGCGCTGATGGAGACAGACTCCTCTGCCTGGACACAGGAAGATCTGGACGCGGCCGGCATCAGCGACGACGAGATGTATTCCCGGTATGGGGAAGAGTTTTATGATACCAGCAAAAAGCTGCATAAGACGGCAGGCGTCTGGGGAACCGAGGATTTCGGCGGCTTCGGATTCATGAACTATGTGTTCGAAGGTCTGGTGACAGGTGACCGTTCCGGTTCTGCTGTAGGCTTGTGCGCGCTGATTCTGGTAATCGGCGGTTCCTTCGGTATCATTATGAAGACCGGAGCGATTGACGCGGGAATTTACGCGTTTATCCGGAAGACCAAAGGTCTTGAGAGACTGGCGATTCCGCTGTTCTTCATTCTGTTTTCACTGGGAGGCGCGACCTTCGGTATGGCAGAGGAATGTATCCCGTTTGCGATGATCATGGTGCCTTTCGTGATTGCGCTTGGCTATGACTCCATCGTGGCGGTTACTGTAACCTATGTGGCTTCTCAGGTGGGAAATGCGGTATCCTGGATGAGTCCGTTCTCTGTGGCGGTGGCTCAGGGTATTGCGGGCATTCCGGTACTGTCCGGCGCTGGTTTCCGTCTGACCATGTGGGTGGTTGTAACGCTGGCGTCCGCGGCCTTCCTTATGGTATATGCGGAGCGTATCCGTAAAAATCCGCAGCATTCTGTGGTTTACGTGGGAGACGCTTACTTCCGTGACCGTATGGGCTCCGTAACGGAGGAGGAAAAGGAATTTAATCTGGGCCATAAGCTCATTCTTCTGGAGATGCTGGCAGTGCTGATCTGGATTGTCTGGGGTGTTACCCAGAAGGGCTTCTACATTCCGGAGATCGCATCCCAGTTCTTCGTGATGGGCTTTGCGGCCGGCGTGATCGCCATCATCTTCAAACTGAACGGCATGACGATCAATGGCATGGCTTCCGCGTTCCAGGGCGGTGTAGCCGATCTGGCAGGCACAGCCGTGGTTGTAGGTATGGCAAAGGGAATCCTCCTGGTGCTCGGAGGTTCTGACGCAGACGTTTACTCTACTCTGAATACGATCCTTTACGCAATTGGAAACGCTCTGGAGGGAATCCCGTCCTTCATCGGAGCATGGTTTATGTACATTTTCCAGAGCCTTTTCAATCTGGTGGTAACCTCCAATTCCGGACAGGCGGCTCTTACCATGCCGATTATGGCGCCGCTTGCGGACCTGGTAGGCGTCTCCCGTCAGATCGCGGTTCTGGCTTATCAGCTGGGCGCAGGCTTTGTGGATGCTTTTACACCGGTATCAGCCAGCCTTATCGGTGTTCTGGGTGTGGCTAGAATTGACTGGGGTACCTGGGCGAAATTCCAGATTAAGATGCAGGCATTCTTCTTTGTGATGGGAACGATTTTCATAGCCATCGCGGTGGCAATCAATTTCCAGTAATACAGACACAGATATCAGAGATCCGTGTGCGGGGACGAAGGTCTCCGTACACGGACTTTCAATTTGCGGACTGCGTTTTGGCAGAAAAAAGACAGAGAAGGTGGGAAATAAAATGGCAATGGTTACACTTATCAGAAATGCAAAGGTATATCAGCCGGAATATGCCGGGGTCAGGGATATTCTGGTGCTTGGAGGAAAAATAGCGGCAGTAGGTGAAAAGCTGCAGGCAGATTTTGGCGGAAGCCTGGAAGTGGAGGAGCTTGACGGGGAAGGAATGGCGGCTGTGCCGGGATTTATTGACAGTCATGAGCATATTCTGGGCGGCGGCGGTGAAGGCGGTTTTGAGACCAGGACTCCGGAAGCGGAACTGAAGGATCTGATTATGAACGGTATTACTACCGTGGCGGGCTGTATCGGAACGGACAGCGTAGGAAGGGATATGACGGCGCTTCTGGCAAAGGCGCATGCGCTGGAAAACGAAGGGATCAGCACCTATGCCTATACAGGCTCCTACCGGGTTCCGGTGAAGACGCTGACAGACAGCCTGATGAAAGATATCATGATGCTGGACAAGGTAATTGGAGTCGGTGAGGTGGCGATTTCCGATCACCGTTCTTCCCAGCCCACATTTGAAGAGTTTGCCCGGATAGCGGCAGATGCCCGTGTGGCAGGCATGCTTTCCGGAAAGGCGGGAATTGTCAATGTCCACCTGGGCGACAGTCCCCGTCATATAGATCTGATTGAACGGGTGATCCATGAAACAGAGATTCCGGCTTCTCAGTTCCTCCCCACCCATGTGAACCGGAACGCGGGCCTTTTTGATGTCTGCCTGCAGTTTGCGAAAGAAGGCGGGACCATTGATTTTACCGGAAATGAAGATATTGATTACTGGGAGACTATCTGTGATGAAGTACGGGTATGCAGAGGCATAGCAAGACTTCTGGACATGGGAATATCCAGCGACCGCTTCACAATTTCCTCCGACGGACAGGGCAGCATGCCTGTCTTCAACGAAAAGGGTGAATATCAGGGAATCGGCATAGGAAAGGCTTCCTGTCTGCTCAAAGAAGTGCGGGAATGCGTTCTGAAAGAAGGAATTCCTCTGGAAATTGCAGTGAAGGGAATTACTTCAAATGTGTCTTCCATCCTGAAGCTGGGCGCGAAAGGCCGCATCCGGGAAGGCTTCGACGCGGATATCTGTCTTCTGACAGAGGATACGCTGGAGCTGAAGACGGTTATGGCGAAGGGACAGCTGATGGTGAAAGATGGGAAACAGCTGGTATTTGGAACCTTTGAGAAATGAATAAAAGATAGAAGAAAGAGGGCTGTCGGTTTTCTGTATCCCGTGTCCGGCCCAGGCCGCCCTCTCTTGCTGCTTTGCAGCAATTCACCTTGCGGACGTTTCACGGACATCAGTATGCTTCCGGACGGACCGAGGTCCGCCTGAATCACACAGATGTCCGCGAAAAGCCGGACACTGGGATATCAGAAAACCGACAGCCCGTTTACTTCAATCGTTTATTCTGTGGATATGGGAATTATTAGTATATAGCTCAAGGCCGTTTTCTCTTGCCGCTATGCAGCAATTCACCTTGCGGACGTTTCACGGATACTGGGATATCAAGCATCAAAGTTGCACATTACACATGGATTATAAATAGTGTGCTACACAAAAAGGCATACAGACGGAAGCTGGCATCTTCGCCATATACTTCTTTGATTCTGGCATAAAGCTTCTCCCGCAGTACTCTTTTTATCTTAGGTTTCTTCTGGCAATTTCATGGTATTCTTCCCTCTGTTTGATTGCATGCAAATATATGTGTAATATGATATGTATTTGAACGTTAAATTCAAAATTATAATGTACGTATAAATTTCAGGGAAGATAGGGAGAAATTGTGATGCCGGATAGGCTGAAAATAGATAAAAGGGAATATCAAAACAGAACTTTCCGTCTTCCGGTATTCCTTATTGAGAAGCTGGGAAGTATTGCACAGGAAAAGAATATTTTTGTTAATCAGCTCGTCATTATCTTATGCGAGTATGGTATTGAAAATCTGGATGATTCTGAGAACTCTTAATATACCAGGTAAAATATATGTGAAAGACTTTATAATCTCTGCTGAGACGGAGATTTTTGTTGCCCTTTTTCAATAAGATCCTGTATGATTTCTGCGATGATTACATATGGAAACGCCAATTTGAAATCTAAACGGAGCGACATCGCGTAAGCTTTCTGATATCCTGGTGTCCGGCTTCTCGCGGACGCATGTGTGATTCAGGCGGACCTTGGTCCGTCCGGAAGCATACATGCGTCCGTGAGACGTCCGAACAACGGATACAGAAAGCGTCTTTATTCTTCAGCCGCTTCCTTTACCGTCTCGCCTGCTTCTTCCGCCTTTTCCTTTACTGTCTCAGCGGTATTGTTCAGAGAGACGTATCCTCTTTCTGTATGGGGTTCGCTGTCCAGATCTTCCTCCTCAAATTCATCGTCAAAATCGTCGTCCAGATCACTGAAATCTTCTTCCGGGGCAAAGAACTTTTTGTAAAGCGCTACGCCTCCTGCTACAACGGCGCTTATGGCAGCCACGGTTCCGACAAATTTAAACAGCTTTTTCATATTAGGGTTCCTCCTTCATGGAATTCTTGATTTTTTTACTCCGGTCTGCTGTGTTCAGAACGGGGATCTCGTTTGGTAATTTTTCTCTATTGTAATACGGAACAGGAAAAAAGAAAAGCAAAAAAATATTAAAAATTTATTGTCAATCTAAAAAATATATATTACTCTATTAGATAGGCCGGCCGCTGAGATGCCGGCAGATTAAGGATTAGATAAAAGACTGTAGAAGAAAGACAGAAACAGAAAGGACTTGCGCAGAATGAAAAATCGTATTTCCAATATCGTCTGGGGCCTTCTGCTGATTCTGGTTGGCGTGGGTTACGCGGGCAATACCCTTGGCTTTTGGGAATTCACTCTGTTTTTCCGGGGCTGGTGGACGCTGTTTATTATTATTCCCTGTCTGATCAGTTTCATACGGCGCGGGGCGAATGGTGGAAATGTGGCCGGGCTTCTTATCGGAGCCGCGTTTTTGTTAAGCGCCTGGGATGTGATTGATTTGAGTCTGCTTCGCCGCCTTTTGATTCCGCTGATTCTGATCCTGATAGGTGTCAGCATTCTGCTGTCCAATACCAGGACAAAGCGAAATATCAAAGATCAGAACGGCAATAAGATTCCCTATGAGAAGGAGGGACCGGAGGGCAGCGACGTATCCGGAGTATTTACCGGACGGAGAGCAGATTACAGCGGACAGGTTTTTGAAGGCGCCACGGTCAATGCTGTCTTCGGGAATGTGGAAATGGATCTGCGGATGGCAGTGATAGAGCGCGATATCCGGATAGACGCTACAGCTGTATGCGGCGGAATTGATATTCTGGTGCCGTCCAATGTGATGGTCCGCGTCATGTCGGTACCTGTGCTTGGCGGAGTCAGCAACAAGGCGCCGGCGCCCACAGAGATTCCCTGCCATACGCTTTATATTAATGCAACCTGTGTCTTTGGAGGAGTAACTGTAAAATGAAAAGAAAACTGATTCTGGCGTCGGCTTCACCGAGAAGAAAAGAGATTCTGGAGCAGATGGGTCTTATGTTTACGGTCAGCCCCTGTTCCGGTGAAGAAAAGCTTGAGACGGAAGACCCGGAAGAAGCCGTCAGAACCCTGGCCCTTCAGAAGGCTTCGGAGGCTGCAGGCCGTCAGACGGAAGCGGCTCTGGTCATTGGCTCTGATACGGTGGTGGCTTATGACGGCAGGATTCTCGGAAAACCGGCGGATGAAGAAGAGGCGGCGGCCATGCTCCGTATGCTCTCCGGGAATACACACATGGTATATACAGGAGTGGCGGTGATTGATGCGGAGACAAAGAAAACTCTGGTACATTTCGCGGAAGGGACGGAAGTCACCATGTATCCCATGACAGAACAGTGGATACGTTCCTATGTGGCGTCGGGCGAACCCATGGACAAGGCGGGAGCCTATGCGATTCAGGGAGGCTGTATGCCTTTTATCCGGGAGATACGCGGAGAATATACGAATGTGGTGGGCTTTCCGGCGGCCCGCTTTTATCAGGAGCTTTTGCGGCAGGGAATCGATCTGCTGGAGCCGGAAGAGGAGGATGAGACATGAGCTACCGTGCCTGTATTTTTGATTTGGATGGAACACTCTGCGACAGCGTGGAGTCTATCGCCTGGAGCGGAAACCATATGCTTGCGGACTTGGGGATGCGTCAGGCATCCCTGGAGGATTACAAGGTATTTGTAGGAGATGGGGTAGATGTGCTGATGCGCCGTCTGCTGAGATTCGGAGGAGATGAAGAGGGAGTCCGGTTCGAGGAAGCCAAGCGGCGGTATATGGAATACTTTAAAGAGGGCTGTCTCTATGCGGTAAAGCCCTATCCGGGGATTCCGGAGGCGCTGGAGAGTCTGAAAAAGCAGGGGGCAAAGCTGGCCGTTCTGTCGAACAAGCCCCATGGCAATACGATAGATGTTATCAGGAAGGTTTTTGGAGAGGGATATTTTGACCTGGTGCAGGGACAGTCGGAGCTGTTTCCGAGAAAACCGGCTCCTGACGGGGCCCTTTACCTGGCTGAAAGGCTTGGAGCGGCGCCGGGAGAATGTCTCTATGTGGGAGATACGGGTACAGATATGAAGACAGGAAAAGCGGCAGGCATGTATACCATCGGCGTACTCTGGGGATTCCGGGGAGAGGAGGAGCTTTTGAGAGACGGAGCGGACTGCATCGTTTCAGAAGCCGGTGAGCTTGCGGATATTTACGGAAAGGAAGAGTCTGGAAAATGATTAAGCTTATAGCCAGTGATATTGATGGAACGCTGCTTCCGGAGGGCACCGCGCAGATCAATCCGGAGATTTTTCAGGTAATCCGGAAGCTGAAGGAAAAGGAAATTTTGTTTGCGGCGGCCAGCGGACGGCATTATACCAGCATGTCAAAGCTTTTTGAGCCTGTGAAAAACGATATTATTTTTATTACGGAAAACGGAGCTTATGTATGCTGCCGGGGGTATGATATGCTGGAGCAGGTGGTGGAATGGGAGCTTGTCTGCCAGTGGGTCCGCGAGGTGCGCCAGATCCCGGGAGCCAGCTTTACGCTGGATACCAAGGAAGGATTTTATACGGAAAGCTCCGACCCGGAATTTCTCAGCCTGGTACGAGACGGCTACCGCAGCAGGATTACAGTGGAAGAGGATGTGCTTGCCGTCAGGCGGCGTATCAATAAAATGGCTGTCTATCGGAAAGAAAATATCCGGGAGGTGGCGGAGCTTTTGATTCCACGCTGGGAGAGCCGTCTTCACTGCGCAGTGTCGGGCGATATCTGGGTGGATTTTATGAATCTGGATACGAATAAGGGAAATGCGATCCGCAGTATCCAGAAGATCCTGAAAATCAGCCCGGATGAGACCATGGTGTTCGGCGACAATCACAACGATCTGGAGATGATCCGAAGCGCCACGGAAAGTTATGCGGTAGGCAATGCGGCCGATGCCGTTAAGAAAGCCGCGAAATACGTGGCGGATACCAATGTAAATGACGGAGTGCTGAAAGTGCTTCGGACACTTCTTGACTGAGAAAAAAGGAGAGATTTATTTATGTATGAGTATTCACAGAGCTGCCTGGAAGAATTTCTGAAGAGGCAGGGAAAGCTGTTTGACGAACCGGTTGCGGAGACGCTGGAGGAAGCGGAAGAATTTCTGGAAGACTGCATGGCTGTAGTGGTGGATTCTCTGAAAGAGGTATGTGACTATCTGGAAGAGAGCGGCATGGATATCAGCGGCCTGTCTCTGGATGAGATCAGGGAACTGGAAGAAGTCTTTGAGCTGGAAGACGGTACGTATCTGATAGTGGAAGCGTAAGACGCGGATAGAATTGGATGGAGGAATGAGAATGACAAAATCGCTTGGGAAAAAGCTGGCTGTACTGCTTTCAGCGGCAGTGCTTGCAGGCAGCTTTACAGGCTGCGGCCTCCTGCAGAATACAGAAATTGTATTTACGACGGGATTGTCGGGAAACCAGCTTTTTAAGATAGGGAAAAGTGTCTGCACGCTGCCGGAAGCCATGATTTACGTGATGGATTACCAGAGGCAGTATGAGGGCGTGTACGGTGTAGAGATGTGGGAGCACGATTTCGGCGGAGTGACCTTTGAGGAATATGTGAAGGACACCATTGTAGATCAGCTGGCTTCCATGAAAGCGATCACGCTTCTGGCCGGAGATTATGATGTGGCTTTAAGCAGTGACGAGGAAAATCAGGTTTCGCAGGCGGCTCAGGAGTATTTTGATGCTCTGAGTACAGACCAGATTGAATATATGGACCTGGAGCTTAAGGATGTAGAGGGGCTGTACCGGGATCACGCGCTGTCCGGCAAGGTATATGAAGAGATCACAAAGGATGTAAATACGGAAGTCAGCGATGATGAAGCAAGAATCATTACCGTACAGCAGATTCGCCTGGACTCTTCCGAGACGGCTCAGACTGTGAAAGAACAGCTGGACAGCGGACGGGATTTTGCGGCAGTGGCCTCGGCTTACAGTCTGGACAGCCAGATCACCTATACCTTTGGCAGAGGGGAACATGACAGCGCCTATGAAGAAGCGGCTTTTGTCCTGGAAAATGATCAGGTCAGTGATATCATCGAGACAGAGGACGGTTATTATATCCTGAAATGCGTCAATAACTTTGACCAGGAGGCCACAGAAGCTAACAAGATAACCATGGTGGAAAAACGCAGGGACGAGCTGTTTGAGAGCGTGTACGATCAGCTTGTAGCGGAGACACCTTCCCAGTTTAACAGCAGACTCTGGGGAAAGGTGCATTTCGCAGACTGGACCGGAGAGATGCCGCCGGATTTCCTTGGAATCTATGAACAATATCTTGGAACGTGAGAAGACGGAACTTAAGGCGGATTCCAGATAAGCGGACAGGCTTTATATGTGAAAACAGACAAAGATAATATATGCTCTAAGCGGCTTTTAAATCATGAATAAATAGAAATTTTGGTCATGATTAGTGAGGCAGCCGCTTAGAGCATTTCCATTTCAGAATGTATGGCCGTCATTCCTGGTTTCACGCTTATAATATTTGAGTTCTTTATGAAATCTTCGAACGGATCCTGTATGCTGCCTTTGAAATCCAAAGAAAGGACAAAAGGATTAAAGCAGTTCCTTCAGACACTTCAGCAGCGCGGTATTCTGCTCCGGAAGCATGAAGCAGAACCGGAAATAGCGGTTGTCCAGGAACGGGAAGGTGGAACAGTTGCGGATCATCAGTCCCTGGCGGATTGCGTGCTCAAAGAGGTCGTCGGCTGTGATGTCCTCTTTTTCAATCCGGGCAAGAAGGAAATTGGCTGTGGGCCGGTAGACTTTCAGGCTGTCCCAGGAGGAAAGCTCCTGATAGATCCGGTCCCGTTCGGAGGCGATCAGCTCCCTGGTCTTATGAATGTATTCTGTATCGGTAAACATCAGTTCTCCGGCTGTGGCCGCAAGGCTGTTGATAGTCCAGGGGTCCTTGTGGGTATTGATATCCTTCAGAAGATCCATATTCCCGGTAATGGCATAGCCAAGGCGGAGACCCGGAGCGGCAAAAAATTTGGAGACGCCCCGCAGGATTACCAGGTTGTTATAGTAGCGGGTCAGCGGGACCGAGTCTACCGCGTCCATATCCGGCGCAAATTCCACATAGGTTTCGTCCACGATCACGAAAATATCGTGGCGCTTGCATTCATCCAGAATCCTTCGCATATCCTTCTGGGTGATGGCAGTGGAGGTGGGGTTGTTGGGATTGCAGATGACAAGCAGGTCCAGGGCCTCGTTCAAGTGCTGCTTGAAGTCTTCCACATCCAGAATAAAATCATGCTCCTCCTTCAGAGGATAGTAAAGAGAAGTTCCTCCGCCCAGAGAAATCTCACGCTCATATTCTGAGTAGGTGGGGCCCAGAATCAAAGCCTTTCTTGGATGCTCCATCTGGATAAACAGAGAAATCAGTTCCGTGGAACCGTTTCCCACAAGAATATTCTGCATGGGCGCTCCCGCATATTCTCCGATACAGCTGCGGAGCGATTTGTACTCCCGGTCGGGATAAGTAGTGATGACATCGATATGATCGACGAGGGCGGTCCGCATCCGGGGAGAGATGCCTAAAGGATTGACATTTGCGCTGAAACTGGTAATATCTTCTTTTTTAATTCCGTATATTTCTTCAATTTTTTCCAGGTCGCTGCCGTGAAAATGGTCTTTGTGCTTTAACATTCCGAACCTCTTTTCTTGTACTTTAATTTAATTAATGCTATACTAAATTATATACAGATTTCCAAAAAAGACAAGAGGATGACAGAACGGGAGGAGATACCATGAGGGCAAAGCTGGAGCGGATTGCGGCTGGAAAAATAGAGTATGACAAACCTGTGGTGACGCTTTCTGATTCGATTGTCACCCTGTCCTGCGGACCGGGAGAAAAAGCAGAAGGCAGTTTTACCCTGACGGCTGACAGGCCGGTCAAGGGGGTAGTCTACGCGTCCACCAGCCGCATGACGCTGGAGCACGCAAGCTTTCACAGCCGTACGGCCCGGATTTTCTGCACCTTTGATGCAAGAGGCTTCTGGGGCGGAGAAGAGATAGAAGGGGAATTCTGCGTTGTGACGGAGGCAGGAGAATTTCTGGTCCCCTATACGGTTCGTGTGGAAGCTCACAGGGAAACCGAAGAAGAAAATTATGCCTATTTTATCTCCGCAGATCCCATAGAGCCCCTCCCTGAGGAAAAGCAGGAGAAGGAGGATGCGAAGCCGGGTAAAAAACAGGTACAGACAGTGGTAGAAGTGACCGGCGGCATGGAAGAGAAGATGAGTCCGGAGGAAGCGGGAAAACTTGCGGAGCAGATCCTGAAAGGAGAGCGGCCCGCGGAGCAGGGGTATTCCCGGCTGGAAGAGATGTATCACAAGTACGGCAGCAAGGAGATGCTCTCGGATATCTGCTCCCACTTCATCAAAAACGGAAGTACGGACAGGGAAAGCTTTTTCTGGTATCAGCGGGGCGTGCAGGCTGAGCTTAAGATTACGAAGCTTTACGAGTATTTTATGAGGGCTGTTCCGGAGGATTACGCAGAGCCCTTCCCGAAAAACCTGCTCCTGTATTTTCAGATGGAAAATACGCTGAACAGCACCCAGAAGGCATGTCTCTACGCGAATATTGTCCGGTTCCAGCCACAGGACTCGGATATTTACCGCGCTTATAAGGATCAGATCGAAGCCTTTATGCTGGAAGAACTGGTAAAGCGCAGGCAGAGTGAGGATCTGGCCGTGATTTACGATCGGTTTCTGGTAGAAGAGCTGCTGACCATAGATTTTGCGGAGGCTCTGGCGGATATTATGTTTCTGCGGAGAATCCGGTGTAAGGATAAGAGAATCAAGCAGGTTCAGGTGCTTTATGAGCAGCTGCAGAAGAGGATTACCGTCCCCCTTTCGGGCGGCCAGGCGCTGATTCCGATCTACACGCCCGGAGCCGTGATTCTGCTGGTGGACGAGCAGGGAAACTGCTACACCTCCAGCGTACCTTACACGCTGAAAAGACTGATGAACGAGCAGCGCTATGTGCGCCGCTGCCGGGAGCTGCTGCGTTATCATCAGGGGCTTTATCTCTATCTGTGCGACGGGACCTCCCGTTATCACGTGCTGACGGAAGAAAATGTGGAAAATTATAAACGGGTTCTGAAGATCAACGGTTTTACGGCCCGGTATAAGGAAAATGTGCGCCAGGAGATCCTGCAGTTTTATTATGCCAGCCATGAGCTGGACGAGCTGGACCGGGAATTTTTTGTGACGGAGACCTCTTCCATGACTCCCAAGGATCGGGCGAAATATACGGAGATTCTGATCCTGAGGGGACTCTATGAGGAAGCCTGGAGCATGATCTGGCGCCATGGGTTTACCATGGTGAAATGCAAGCTTCTGATTAAGCTGGCTGCCTGGAAGATTCGGGAAAAGGATTATGAAGAAGATGAGTTTCTCATAAAGCTGTGTCTTTTTGTGTTCCAGAATCATATATACAATGAAAGCGTTCTGGAATATCTGGCCGGTTACTATTATGGTTCCGCGGAAGTGATGGAGGCCATATGGAGGGAGGCCCGGGCCTTTGAGCTGAATGTATTTGATCTGGAAGAGCGTCTTTTGGGTCAGATGCTGTTTACCGGGCAGCTGAGAGACTGTGCTTTTGAGGTGTTCCGGGATTATCACAGCCTGGGCGGGGACGGTCTTGTGAGCCGGGCTTACCTTACCTGGCTGGCTTATGAAGATTTTGTACGCGACTGCCCGGCCCCGGAAGGAACCTATGAGTATATGGAAAAGGCCATAGCCTGGGAGGAAAATCTGGCGGACGTGTGCGGCCTGGCATATCTGAAGGACTTGTCGGAGCGCAGGCATCTGAATGAGCATCAGAGGATTCGCGCGGAGCATATGCTGGAGGGCTGCATACGGAGAAAGATGCGGTTTGGATTTATGAAGACGCTGCTGAAGCGCCTGGGAAGGCCATATCTCCTGGAGGATAAATTTTTTGTGGAATACAGGACCAATCCTTCCCATAAGGTCGTGCTTCATTATGTGGTCGAGACACCCCGGGAGAACAGCTGCAGCTATGTGGCAGAGCGGCTGTATCCTGTGGAGCCGGGCATTTTCGTGCGGGAATTTACGCTGTTTTACGGAGAGCGGCTGACCTGGTTTATCACGGAAGTTCAGGAAGACGGTACCGAGCTGGCTACTCCGGACCGGAGTTATCTGGAAGAAAATGAGGAGAAGCTGGTTACGGGAACCAAGTACGCGGATATTTACGAAATGGCAAGAATATTATCTGAACGGGATCTTCCGGAGCTGGAAGAGAAGATGCGGGAGTACGCCAGAAAGAATTTTCTGGTGGAGACACTTTTTTCCCTGAAATAAGGTCCTGAACACGGCGGAAGAGTACGGCAGAAGAACAAGATGGAAGAATAAGACGAAAGAGAAGGAGGAATTGCAGTGGGAGCCTTTGTGGTCGGTTTCGATTTGGGAAAAGAATATTCGCAGATCTGCTGCTGGAATGAAAAGACGAAGGAACCCGTCTCCATCTCAGTGGTGGCAGGAGCGGAAAAATACAGAATTCCCACAGAGAGCCTGGAGCTGTTTCTGAAAAAGGCCATGCGGCTTTTAAAGCCTTATGGGAAAATCCATGAAGCGGAAGCAGTGGTGTTTTCCGTGGCAGAGGCTTCCGAGCAGCATGTGGAGCAGATTCGGAAGATGACCATGCAGATTATGGGAGTGCCGGAAAGCAGGATTCATGTGCAGACCCGCCAGGAAAGCTACTGCGCTTACGTCTTGAATCAGTCCCGTGAGATCTGGAGGCATCAGACAGTGCTGTTTTCCTGTGAGGGAGAATTGCTGGAAGCAGTCGCGCTGCATGTGAATGCCCGCACCCTGCCCTTTCTTGCGAGAACGGAAAGCCAGGAGGAGTGGAAGCAGCCTGTTTCCGGCCTGCAGCCGGAAGAGAAGGACGAGATTCTTCTTGGAATGGCAAAGGCTATTTTTTCCGAGCGTCCGGTTTCCTCTGTGTTTCTGGTGGGAGAAGCCTTTGAGGAAAAGTGGTATGAGCAGTCTCTCCGGGTGCTCTGCGCCAGCGGAAGAAGAGTGTTCGCCGGCAATAATCTTTTTGCCAAAGGAGCCTGCTTCCGGGCAGCTCAGGAGGCGGGACTGACCGGAGAGAGAACCTATGTGTTTCTGGGGGAAGATAAGATTTCTTATAATGTGGGTCTGCTCACGCCCGGATCGGGCAGAAATGCTGTCTACACTCTGCTGGAAGCGGGCGAAAGCTGGTATGAGGCAAAAGCAGAGTGCCAGGCGCTGCTCTGCAGTGAGCCGGTAGTGGAGTTTATCTTAAAGCCCATGCAGGCAGGAGATACGCTGAAGGAGAGCCTGCTGCTGGCGGGCCTGCCGGACAGGCCGCCCAGGGCCACCAGACTCCGCATATCGGCTGAATTCCTAAGCGTGGACAGACTTCAGGTGCAGGTGAGCGATCTGGGGTTCGGAGAACTGTTTCCTTCTTCGGATTTGACCTGGACGGAAGAGGTGGATCTGGGAGGCTGAAACAGAACGCGGAGTCTGTGTGGGAGCCTTGCGGAAGACGGGCTGACAGTGGAGAAAGAAGAGGAGGATGAACCATGGGAGCAGTGATGATATGCAAAAACGAACCGGCGGAGACCCCTTATTACATCGAGAGCATGGGAGCCCGGATTTATTCCATGGAAGAACTGGCCTATTTTCTGTATGAAAATATTTATCTGGTTGATAAAAAGATGCTGGGGCAACGGCTCTGGGACTGGCTCCGTACGGAGATGCACAATCCGGAGCTGGCGGATCGGCTGCAGAAGGGCATGGAGGCCGGGGGCAGCCTTCAAAATATGGTTCTGACGATTCTTCGGAGCGTGGATTTTTATTCCCAGGAGGAGCTTACCCAGCTTACGGCTAAAATGAAGGTGCTGAATACCTACCAGGAGCAGGAACGCCTGAAGCTCCGGGCGGATGAGTATTTTGTAGGAGGAAATTATCAGGCGGCTATCTATGAATATCAGAAGATTCTCGATATCCGGCAGAGTGAGCGGCTGGGAGTAGAGTTTTATGCTCATGTCTGGAACAATCTTGGGGTCTGCTGCTGCCGTCTGTTTCTGTTTGGAAAGGCGGCTCAGGCCTTCCGGACCTCCTGGCAGTATCAGAAGGACCCGGCCGTGCTGAAGGAATATGTCTGCGCCATGCGCCTGGGCCTTTCGGACGAGGATTTTGAGGAAGCCATGGAGCTTCAGAAGATCCGCGGGGATCAGCTGGAGGAACTGACGGAAGAGTATGAACGGCTGGAAAAGGAAGCGGGGGAGCATTTCTTACTGCCCCAGGATCTGTCTGCCCGCCTGTATGAGCTGGAACGGGAATACGAAAAGAACACAAGGTATTCTTAAGCGGGGGAAGGCGCAGGATGCTAATTCAGATTTGCAGGCTGCTGAAAAGAGAGTGAACAGCGGCAGCTGCAGGGGCGGGTCCCCAAAGGCCCGCCCCTTTCTGCTTGACAGACAGCCGGCGGTATGGTAAAATGCCTTCGTGACTTTACTAAGGTACAGTGGCCAATTGGTAGAGAAAGAAAGCACAAACCCGTGCCGGACCGGGATACGGGAATAATCAGCCGCTATGCGGCAGTGGGAGGAAAGTATGAAAAAAAGAGTTTTAAGCTTATTACTGTGCGGCTGCCTTGCAGCATCCATGATTGCGGGCTGCGGATCTTCTTCCAGCGAAGAAGTTGTGACCAACACGGACGCGGAGGACGCGGCGGAAGACGCTGCGGAGAATGCGGAGGATACGGCAGAGACAGAAGAGACTGCGGATACCTCTGAGGCGGCCAGCGATATGGAATATGTGCTGGAGAAGGGAACTCTGGTAGTGGGAATCACGAACTTTGAGCCCATGGACTATATGGATGAGAATGGCGAGTGGATTGGCTTTGACGCGGATCTGGCCAATGCCTTTGCGGAAAGCCTGGGAATCACGGCAGAATTTGTTGAGATTGACTGGGACAGCAAGATTCTGGAGCTGGACAGCAATGCCATCGACTGCGTATGGAATGGCATGACGCTGACAGACGAAGTGACAAGCTCTATGGAGTGCACCGATCCATACTTGATGAATGCTCAGGTGGTCGTAGTTCCCTCTGATGTGGCTGAGGACTATCAGGATGTGGAAAGCCTGTCTGATTTGAGCTTTGCGGTAGAGGCAGGCAGCGCGGGCGAGGCAGAGGTAAGCGCTCTCGGCTTGAATTATACTCCGGTTTCCGCCCAGTCTGACGCTCTTCTTGAGGTAGCGTCCGGCACCTCTGACGCGGCGGTTATCGATCTTCTGATGGCGGCAGCTATGGTAGGCGAGGGAACCGGCTACGATAATCTTACTTATACGGTAAGCCTGAACAGCGAGGAATACGGTGTGGGCTTCCGTCAGGGCTCTGATCTGGCAGCGGTTCTGAACGACTTCTTCACACAGTGCTATGAGAATGGAACCATGCAGACGACGGCAGAAAAATACGGTGTGCAGGCAGCGCTTCTGAACGCGGAGACTGCAGCTGAGGAAACGGCAGAGTAATCAAATGGAACTGATAATGGAACAGCTGCCGATTGTCATCCGTTCTCTGAACGCTGGCTTTCTGCAGACACTGAAACTGTTTTTTGTAACGCTTGTGGGCGCGGTGCCTCTGGGGCTTGTGATAGCCTTCGGCTCCATGTCCCGGTTTAAGCCCTTAAGCTGGCTGACAAATATCATCGTCTGGATCATACGCGGTACGCCGCTTATGATCCAGCTCATGATCATCTTTTACTTCCCGGGTCTGGTGTTTCACAATCAGATCTGGAGAGGAAACGCCGGCCGTTTTGTAGCGGCTTCCGTAGCCTTTATCATCAATTATGCCTGCTATTTCTCGGTGATCTACCGGGGAGGTATCCAGGGCGTTCCGGCAGGGCAGGAGGAGGCCGGCCTGGTGCTCGGCATGACGCGCAGGCAGATCTTTTTCAAGGTCAAGCTGCTGCAGATGATCAAGCGTATTGTGCCGCCCATGTCCAACGAGGTTATAACTCTGGTAAAGGATACTTCTCTGGCTACTACCATCGCGCTGCAGGAAATTATCTGGGCGGGAGAATCATTCATGAAGGGTTCCCAGGGAATTTCCGGCGTGATCTGGCCGCTGTTTTTTACGGCCTTTTACTATCTGATTTTCAGCGGCGTGATGACGGTCCTTCTGGGACGTCTGGAACGGAAGCTGGAATATTTCAGGTAAGGAGGCGGAAGACGATGGCAATTCTGGAAGTAGAACATATCAGTAAGAATTTTGAGGATACAGAGGTCCTGAAGGATATCGGATTTACCCTGGAGAAGGGTGAGGTGCTTTCCATCATTGGTTCCTCCGGAAGCGGTAAGACCACTTTCTTACGCTGCCTGAATTTTTTGGAGCAGCCGGATACAGGCGTAATCCGCGTGAATGGGGAGGTGCTTTTTGACGCATCGGTTCCCCAGACAAAGCAGGAGGAAGAAATACGGAAGAAACGCCTTCATTTCGGCCTGGTGTTTCAGTCCTTTAACCTGTTCCCCCAGTATACGGCCCTTGGCAACGTAATGCTGGCCAGAGAGCTTCTGGCAAAGGAGCAGCCGGATTACAAGGCCCGGAAAAAGGAGATCCATCAGGAGATCGAGGAAGAGGCAAAAGAGCTTCTGGTACAGATGGGGCTGGGCGACCGGATGAATAATTATCCCCACCAGCTTTCCGGAGGCCAGTGCCAGCGTGTGGCGATTGCCCGGGCTCTTGCGCTGAAACCGGATATTCTCTGCTTTGACGAGCCCACCTCGGCTCTGGACCCGGAGCTGACCGGAGAGGTTCTTAAGGTGATCAAAGAGCTGGCGGATCAGAAGACGACCATGATCATTGTTACCCATGAGATGGCCTTTGCCCACGATGTGGCCAGCAAGGTGATCTTTATGGATGAGGGAAAGATCATGGAAGAGGGTACGCCGGAGGAGATCTTTGAGCACACCCGGGAAGAGCGTACGAGACAGTTCCTGTCACGGTATACGCAGGGGTAGAAAAGGATAAAAAGAAAGAAAAAGAGATAAAACGAAATGTAAAGCGTAAAGGCGCTGTGCGGACAGGAAGACTGCCATCCGCAGGGCGCTTTTTGTTTTTGCGGCGCAGGAAAATTTCTGGTTGAAATCCCGGACATTTAATACTAAAATAGAAAAGATTCAGCAGAAGATAAGGAAAGGAGCAGGGCCATGACGGAAAAGCAGAAGGAACCTCTTGTGATTCTTACAGGGCCGACGGCAGTGGGAAAGACAAAGCTTTCCATCGCTCTGGCTCATGCCATAGGCGGAGAGATCATTTCGGCAGATTCCATGCAGGTATACCGCCGCATGGATATCGGATCGGCCAAGGTGCGCCCAGAGGAGATGGAGGGGGTTCCCCATTATCTGATCGACGTACTGGAGCCCGATGAAGAGTTTCATGTGGTCCGGTTCCAGCAGCTGGCAAAGGAGGCTCTGGGGAAGATTCGGGCAAACGGTCATATTCCCATTGTGGCGGGCGGCACCGGCTTTTATATTCAGGCGCTGCTCTACGATATAGATTTTACGGAAAATGAAGCGCAGACAGAGATCCGCGCGGAGCTGGAAGAGCTGGCCGCCCGGGAGGGTGGAGAAAGGCTTCATGCTCTTTTGGCTAAGGCAGATCCGAAGGCAGCGGAGGAAATTCATGCCCATAATGTGAAGCGTGTGATCCGGGCGCTGGAATTCTACCGGCTGACCGGAAAAAGAATCTCCGAGCACAATGAGGAACAGAAAGCCAAAGAATCGCCTTACAATTTTGCGTATTTCGTGTTGAATGACGAAAGAGGACGGCTCTATGAACGGATCGATGCCCGGGTGGACCAGATGATGGAGGAAGGCCTGCTTCAGGAGGTGGAGAGGCTGAAAGAGGAAGGACTCCGCCGGGGTATGGTTTCCATGCAGGGACTGGGCTACAAGGAGCTGCTTTCTTTTCTGGACGGAGAATGCTCCCTGGATGAGGCGGTGCGGATTCTGAAACGGGATACCCGGCACTTTGCCAAGCGCCAGCTGACCTGGTTCCGCCGGGAGCGGGATGTGGTATGGATAGACAAGCAGCAGTATCACTATGACGAGGCAGCGATTCTGGAATCTATGCTGCAGGTATTAAGAGAAAAAGGAATTATTTCATAGATCAGAGTGTCCTTCGGCTGGCAGGGACGCGCAGGCTCTTGTCAGCTGAGGGCAGAAAAACAAAGAAAGATGGAAAGGGAGACAGAGACGATGGAGACAGGAATGACACAGACAGAGAATATACGGACGGAAAATACACAGACAGAATATACACAGACAGAATATACACAGACGGAAGAGATGTACCGGGAGCTTGGCATCCGCAGGGAGGTCTATGGGTTCGGCCAGGAGATTGAAAAGACGCTGAAGGAACGGTTTGAGGCCATTGACGCCACAGCCGAGTACAATCAGCTGAAGGTGGTGGGAGCCATGCAGAAGGCCCGGGTAGAAGCAGCCTGTTTTGCGGCGACCAGCGGCTACGGCTACAATGATCTGGGACGGGAGAAGCTGGAAGAGGTCTACGCGGCGGCCTTTCACGCGGAGTCCGCTCTGGTGCGTCCGCAGATCGCCTGCGGAACCCACGCGCTGGCGGTAGCTCTCTCCGGCAACCTCCGTCCCGGAGACGAGCTGCTTTCCCCGGTGGGAAAGCCATATGACACGCTGGAGGAGGTTATCGGAATCCGGCCCTCCAACGGTTCGCTGGCGGAGTATGGCGTGTCCTACCGGCAGGTAGAGCTGAAGGAGGACGGAAGCTTTGACTATCCGGCTATTGAGGCGGCTTTGAATGAGAAGACCAGGCTTGTGACCATTCAGCGCTCCAAAGGCTATCAGACCCGCCCGACCTTTTCCGTAAGACAGATCGGAGAGCTGATCGCATTTATTAAGGAGAGAAGGCCGGACGTGATCTGCATGGTGGACAACTGCTATGGAGAATTCGTAGAGCGCATTGAGCCTACAGACGTGGGGGCGGATCTTTGTGTCGGCTCTCTGATCAAGAATCCGGGCGGCGGGCTTGCGCCCATCGGCGGTTACATTGTGGGAAAAGAGGAGTATGTGGAAAACGCGGCTTACCGTCTGACTTCGCCGGGACTCGGAAAAGAGGTGGGAGCTTCCCTGGGCGTGATGCAGAGTTTTTACCAGGGATTTTTCCTGGCTCCCACAGTGACGGCCGCAGCGCTCAAAGGCGCGATTTTCGCGGCCAATATTTATGAAAAGCTGGGCTTTGCTGTGATCCCGAATGGAACGGAGAGCCGCCACGACATTATTCAGGCTGTCACCTTTGGAAAACCGGAGGGCGTCATTGCGTTCTGCCAGGGAATTCAGGCGGCCGCTCCGGTGGACAGCTATGTGACTCCGGAGCCCTGGGCCATGCCGGGCTATGACAGCGACGTGATTATGGCGGCAGGAGCTTTCGTGCAGGGCTCTTCCATTGAGCTTTCCGCGGACGGCCCCATCAAGCCGCCCTATGCGGTGTATTTTCAGGGGGGCCTGACCTGGCCCCATGCCAAGCTGGGAATTCTCATGTCTCTGCAGAAGCTTGCGGATGCCGGACTGGTGAAGCTGTCATGAGAAGGGTGCTGGTGATTGGAGGCGGGGCCTCGGGCCTGACGGCGGCCATTGCGGCGGCAGAGCAGGGGGCGAAGGTGACGCTTCTGGAGAAGAACCGCCAGGTGGGCAAGAAGATCCTGGTCACAGGGAACGGACGCTGCAATCTGACCAATGAAAATCAGGACGAGGCCTGCTACCGGGGAGGGGAGCCGGGCTTTGCCCGGACGGTATTTGGAAACTTCGGCCTTCCTGATACACTGCGTTTTTTTGAGCGGCTGGGGGTCTGCGCAAAGAGCAGAAACGGTTATCTCTACCCCTATAGTGATCAGGCTTCTTCCGTGGCGGACGCGCTTCGGATGGAAGCGGAGCGCCTAGGCGTGAAGCTGGCTCTGGGAAATCAGATTCTGGAGATCAGAGCGCTGAATCCAAATGGTGCTTCCGGAGACTTAGACCGCCCGGAAGAGGACAGAGCGGGGAAAGCTTCCGGGGACAGCGCTGTTGTCTCCGGGCCGCGGTTCGCGGCCCGGACAGAGGGCTGGACCTACGAGGGAGACGCCTGCGTCCTGGCGGCGGGCTCCGCCGCCGCCCCGGCCACAGGCTCGGACGGCAGCGGCTACGCCCTGGCGGAGAGCCTGGGGCACCGGCTTATAAAGCCGCTGCCGGCCCTGGTGCAGCTCCGCTGCCGGGAACGGTTCTATGAACGGCTTGCGGGCCTCCGCATGGAGGCTGCAGTGCGGGTGCTGGCAGATGGAAAAGAGACGGCCTGTGACAGGGGAGAGGTTCAGTTTACAAGGAACGGTATCTCCGGCATTCCGGTCTTCCAGGTGAGCCGCCATGCGGTGCGGGCGCTGGACGAGGGACGGGAAGTAGAAGCCAGTCTCAATCTTCTCCCTCAGATTCCGGGCGGAAGCTGCGGACTGTCAGCGGAGAAAGAAGAGGAAGAGGCCGCGCTGGAGGCTTTTTTAAGAGCCAGAATCCGGGACGGAGGCTATAAACAGGGAGAAGCTTTTTTTACGGGGCTTTTTCATGAAAAGATGGCCCTGTGTCTGCTGGAACGGGCGAAAATCCCCAAAAATAAAAAAGCGGGGGCCTGGACGGAAGAGGAGCTGGAAAGACTGCTGTCCGTAATCCGGGATTTCAGGACAGAAGTCGTCTCAGGGGGAAGCTTTGAGCAGGCACAGGTCTGTTCCGGAGGCGTGGATACCTCGGAGATCTGCCCGCAGACTATGGAATCCCGTCTGGTGCCGGGACTCTATTTTGCGGGAGAAGTGGTGGATATCGACGGGGCCTGCGGCGGCTACAATCTTCAGTGGGCCTGGAGCAGCGGACATGTGGCAGGATTTCATGCGGCCCGGGGAGGTGGACAATGATACGGATCAGCCAGTTAAAGCTTCCGGTGGATCATGGACCGGAGGATTTGAAGCGGCAGGCGGCAAAAGAGCTTAAGGTGCCGGAGGAGCGGATCGAAAGCCTGGCTGTCAGTAAAAAATCTATCGACGCGCGGAAGAAGCCGGTAGTTTATGTCTATACTGTGGATGTGGAGCTTCAGGGGGAACAGAAGCTGCTGAAAAAACTGCGCAGCCGGAACGCTGCTCCTGTGAAGCCTGTAAAATACCATTTTCCGCAGATGGGGGAGGAACGGCTGGAGCACAGGCCTGTGATTGTGGGAACGGGACCTGCGGGGCTCTTCTGCGGGCTGATGCTTGCCCGGGCCGGATACCGTCCCCTTCTGCTGGAGCGGGGAGAGACAGCCAGAGAGCGGAAAAGAACGGTGGACCGCTTCTGGAAGACCGGGGAGCTTGTTCCGGATTCCAATGTACAGTTTGGAGAAGGCGGAGCCGGAACTTTTTCCGATGGAAAGCTGAACACCCTGGTAAAGGACCCAAAGGGCCGGAACCGGCTGGTGCTGGAGACCTTTGTGCAGGCCGGAGCGCCGGAGGAAATCCTGTACTGGAACAAACCGCATCTGGGTACGGATGTGCTGACCTGCGTGGTGGAACGTATCCGGGAAGAGATCCTTTCTCTGGGAGGAGAGGTGCGTTTTGGCACAAAAGTGACGGATATTGACGTGCAGGATGGAGCTGTCCGGGGCGTCCGTGTCCGGAGAAGAATGGGAGCGGAGACAAAAGCAGGAGCAGAAGTAAAAGCAAAGGCAGAGACAGAGACAGAGACAGAGGAATATCTGCCCTGTGAGGCGCTGGTGCTTGCCATCGGCCACAGCGCACGGGATACCTTTGCCATGCTGGCCCAGAAGCAGATTCCCATGGAACAGAAAGCTTTTGCAGTGGGTGTACGCATTGAGCATCCCCAGGAACTTGTGAATGAAAGCCAGTATGGGAGAGACTATCCCCCGCATCTTCCGGCTGCCTCCTATAAGCTGACACGGAAGGTCAGCGGGGACCGGGGAGTCTACTCCTTCTGTATGTGTCCTGGCGGCTATGTGGTGAACGCATCTTCCGAGGAAGGCTTTCTGGCGGTCAATGGCATGAGTTATCAGGCCAGAGACGGCCGCAATGCCAACAGCGCCATGATTGTGACGGTAAGGCCGGAAGATTTCGGCGGCGGGGATGTGCTGGCCGGTGTAGAGTTTCAGAGAAGACTTGAGCGGGCGGCTTACCGTGCCGCGGGAGGAAAGATACCGGTTCAGCTCCTGGCAGATTTTCAGAAGAAGCAGAGAAGCCGCAGCCTGGGAGAGGTGGAGCCCTCTATGAAGGGAGCCTGGGAATTCGGAGATGTCCGCGGGATTTTCCCAGAGGTCCTTTCTGCCGCTCTGGAGGAAGGAATCCTTGGCTGTGAGCATATCCTTCCGGGATTTTCCCGGGGAGACGCCCTGCTTTCCGGTGTGGAGAGCAGAACCTCTTCGCCGGTCCGTATTCTGAGAGATGAGAGGCTGGAGAGCGCGGTCCGCGGGCTTTATCCCTGCGGGGAGGGCGCGGGATACGCCGGTGGAATCACCTCGGCTGCCATGGATGGAGTGAAGACGGCGGAGGCGGTTGCGGCCCGGTACCGGACTGGAAAAGAGGATTGAGAATTGTCGAAAACTGGAGAATCTTAAGAGAAGTTAAGGATTTATTCTCTATACAAGTTCTGCGCTTTGTGCTATGATATAATTTGATATGATTTCCAGAACTGATATTTATGTAAACTGGATATCCATGGCCGGAGGGCCGTTCATATTACGAAAGACGGAGGCTGTTATGAAATCTAAAAATGGCTGGGTACTTCTGATCATGCTTCTGTCCGGCATTGTGCTGGGAGGATTTATCGGAATGCTGACAGAAAATGTATCGGGCTTAAACTGGCTGAACTATGGGCAGGGCTTTGGGCTTGAGACGCCTATTGTTCTGGATCTGGGACTGCTGGTGCTGACCTTTGGCCTGACCATCCACATTTCGATAGCCAGCATTATCGGTGTGGTGCTTGCAATTATCATTTACAGAAAGCTGTAGCCGCAAAAGAGCTGCCGCAGGGGAATCCGCTGCCTGGAGAGCAAAAGGAGGAACCATGGCGACAACGATGAAAGATTTGTACAAAGAAGAGCGTCCTTATGAAAAGTGCCTGGCCTGCGGGCCGGGAGTCCTTTCCGACACAGAGCTTCTGGCTGTTATTCTTCGGACCGGCAGCGCCGGAGAGACTGTCTGCCAGCTGGCGGGCCGAATCTTAAGCCTGCCGGATTTTGAGGGGCTTCCGGGACTCTGCCGGATTCCCATGGAACGCCTGATGGAACTGAAAGGCGTGGGAAGGGTAAAAGCAGTTCAGCTGAAATGTCTTGCTGAGCTGGCAGGACGCATGGCAAAGGCTTCGGCCGGTGAGCGGCTCTGCTTTGATACACCGGCTACCATAGCAGATTATTTTATGGAAGAACTCCGCCATAAGGAGCAGGAGCACCTGATTGCGCTGTTTTTGAACACGAAAAACAAGCTTCTCAGAGAGAAGCTGATGTTCAAGGGGACGGTAAATGCCTCCATCATTTCGCCGAGAGAGATTTTTCTGGAGGCGCTGGAGGTTCATGCCGTGCAGCTGATTCTGGTGCATAATCATCCCAGCGGAGATCCCGCGCCGAGTCTGGAGGATATCCGGATGACAAAGCGGATTGGCAGAGCAGGAGAGCTCCTTGGCATCCAGCTTTTGGATCACGTGATTATCGGCGATCGATGTTATAGCTCTTTGAGAGAACGGGGAATACTATCGGATGTGGGATGATTTCCGCGGCGGGACAGGTATTCCACAGAAGTTAAGGAACAGAAGAAAGAGAGGGAGACGCACATGTCTGCACAGAGCTTTGGCTGCGATTTTGGTACAAGCAGCATCAAGATTTACAGCAAGGAGAGCGATACCATATACTGCGAGAAGAATATGGTGGCGATTGAAGAAAAAAAAGGAATGATAGCCTATGGAAACGAGGCTTTTGACATGCATGAAAAGGCTCCGGCCAATATAGAGGTTCTTTACCCCATGTCTTTTGGCACGGTGGCCAGCATTACGTATATGCAGCAGTTTCTGAGATCTTTTCTGGAAGAGCGCACAAAAGGCAGCCTGAAGGGCGCGGAATTTATTGTGGCCCTTCCCACAGATGTGCAGGATCGTGTGTTCACCACTCTGATTCACGGAACAGGGATTAAGACTAAAAATGTGGAACTCATTGATAAACCGGTGGCGGCCGGCCTCGGCCTCGGTCTTGATGTGACCCAGGCGCAGGGTGTGATGCTGGTGGATGTGGGAGCCGATACGACGGAGATTTCCATTCTGTCCCTGGGCGGAACTGTAACCAGCAAGCTCATCAAGAATGGCGGAAATAAGATCGATGAGGCGATCTCCAGCGCGATCCGCAGAGAGTACGGATATTTTATTGGCAACAAGACGGCTGAGATTCTGAAAAATGAGCTGGGTTATCAGCCGGGAGACACCACCACGAAGCGGGAGATCTGCGGACGCAATATGGCGCTGGGGCTGCCGGCCCTTCTGGAGATTACGGCGGACTTTGTGGCGGGGGCCATTGCCGAGCAGCTGAAGGCAATCGTGGACGCCATCAAGATGATTCTGGAGAGGACTCCGCCCGAGCTTGGCGTAGATATTATCCGGAACGGCATCTTCCTGACCGGAGGAGTGGCAAACCTTAAAGGGCTGGACAGCCTGATTGCCGACGCTACGAACATTAAGGTAAATCTGGTGGATAAGCCGGAAGAGTGCGTGGCGAGAGGTCTGGAGCGGGTGATCAAGGAAAAGGAATTCCGCAGTCTGACCTTCATCACGAAAGAGCAGGATTATAAATAATTCAGGTGGAATATGAAGAAAAAAAATCGTTTTTCCGTGCCGTCAAAATACATATTTGCGGCCCTGGCGCTTCTCTGCGTCGGTATGATGTTTGCCTCTTACAGCACAGGGTTTGCAGGCAGCACTCTGGGAAGAATTTCCGGCTATGTCTTTGTGCCCTTTGAGCGGGGCATCAATACTGTCGGGGGCTGGCTCAGGAGCAGAGCGGACAGCCTGGAGGATCTGGCTGACGCGCAGGCCAAAAATGAAGAGCTGCAGTCCCAGGTGGATGAGCTGACTCTGGAGAACAGCAGGCTGATGCAGAACCAGTACCGGCTGGAGGAGCTGGAAGAGCTCTATGCTTTGGACCAGACCTACAGTGAATATAATAAAGTCGCTGCCAATATCATTGCCAGTGATTCGGGCAACTGGTTCAATACCTTTGTGATTGACAAGGGATCTTCTGACGGCATTCAGGTGGATATGAATGTGATCGCGGGAAGCGGCCTGGTGGGTATTGTCACCCGGGTGGGAGACAATTGGGCCCAGGTACGCGCGATTATCGACGATATGAGCAATGTGAGCGCGCAGGTTCTTTCTACCTCGGATCTCTGCTTTGTAAAAGGAGATCTGCAGCTGATGGAGAACGGACTGATTCAGATCTCCCAGCTGCGCGACCCCGAGGGAGAAGCATCCATCGGGGATACGGTAGTGACTTCCCATGTGAGTGACAAGTACCATTCGGGAATTCTGATCGGCTACATCAATGAGCTGACGCTGGATTCCAATAATCTGACCAGATCGGGGACCCTGACTCCGGCAGTCGATTTTGAGCATCTTCATTCCGTGCTGGTCATCACAGACCTGAAGCAGAGTGTGGATGTGGAAGAGTAGAGGACGGAGAATCCGGACCTCAGGCAGTATGGAAGAATAGACAGGAGTGTGAGGAATGAGGCGGAAAGCGGTCATCGCGGTTTTGATCATTCTGTGCTTTATCTTACAGTGCACCGTGTTTCAGGCGCTGGCCCTGGCGGGAATTTCCCCGAACCTTCTTCTGATTGTCACCACTTCCCTGGGATTTATGCGGGGTGAAAAGGAAGGAATGGCGGTCGGGTTTTTCTGTGGGCTTCTGACGGACATTTTTTTTGGAAGCCTGTTCGGGTTTTATGCCCTTCTGTATATGTTTCTTGGATATGGAAGCGGCCTGTTTCACATGATGTTCTATGATGAGGACATCAAGCTTCCCATGGTATGGATTGCGCTTTCAGAGCTGGTATACGGTCTGAGTGTGTACTTTTTCATGTTTCTGATGCGGAGCAAGTTTGACTTTGGATTTTATTTTACGCATATCATCCTCCCGGAGCTGGTTTACACCGTGGCCCTGACCCTGGTGATGTACCGGCTGATCCGGCGTCTGAACCGGATGCTGGAGAGATGGGAGGAGCCGCCCTCGGAATATTCCGCCCTTTCGGGAAGACAGAGCGGCCTGGACAAACATACGGAGGATTTTGAGTGAGATTTTTCAGAGAGATCAGAGATATCCTGTGGAATATCATTAAGTCCAGAACCTTTCTGCTGAGCGCTGTGTTTGTGATATTTTTCGGCATTCTGCTCCAGAGAGTGTTCTATCTGCAGATTGTGAGGGGGGCAGATTACCAGGAGTCCTTTTCCCTGCGCACGGAGCGGGAGGTATCTCTTGCCAGTACCAGAGGAAATATCTATGACCGGAACGGAAATGTTCTGGCCTACAGCGAACTTTCCTGGTCTGTGACGATCGAGGATAATGGAAGCTATCCCAATACGAGAACAAAGAATGCCCAGCTGAATGAGACGATTTACAAACTGATCAAGCTGATTGAGAAGAACGGGGACAGTGTGGTAAGCGATCTGGGGATTGTCTACCAGAACGGCTCTTATGAATATTCTTTGACAGGCACGTCGCTTCTGCGTTTAAAAGCGGATGTTTTTGGGAAGTCTTCTACCAGTGATCTGGATGCCAGTGAAGAGCTGGCCACTGCGGATGAGCTCATGGAGTATATGTGCAGTGATGAAAGATACGCTATCAAGGCCTCTTACACGGAGGAGGAAAAGGAAGAGTACGGCATTTCGGTCGATGGGTATACGCCTGAAGAACAGCTTCAGATTGCCACGATTCGGTTCGGAATCTCAGCAAACAGCTATAAGCGGTATGTGGCTACAACGGTAGCGACGGATGTGTCGGAGGAGACAGTGGCGGCCGTTCAGGAGAATCAGAACGAGCTCCAGGGAGCGGATGTAGAGCAAAGCAGCCGCCGCATCTACACGGACAGCATCTATTTTGCTCCGATTATCGGATATATCGGCAAGGCCTCTTCAGAAGAGCTGGAGGCTCTCCAGGAGGAAAATCCGGATTATGAGCTGAATGATATTGTAGGAAAGACCGGAATCGAGCAGTATATGGAGACGGAGCTCCAGGGAACCAAGGGCTATGAAAAGATGTACGTGGACAGCGTGGGCCGCGTACTTGAGGTGACGGAGCAGCAGGACCCGGAGCCGGGAAATGATGTATATCTGACCATCGACAAGGATCTTCAGATTGCGGCTTATCAGATCCTGGAGCAGAAAATTGCGGGAATTCTGGTGTCAAAGATCCAGAATACCAAAGAGTATATTCAGGGAAATGACAGCGCTTCGGAAATCATGATTCCGATCTATGATGTATATTATGCGCTGATTGACAATTATATTATTGACATTACGCATTTTTCCGAGGATGACGCTACGGAGCTTGAGAAAAGCGTATACCAGAGATTCTTAAGCAAGCGGGAGCAGGCGGTAGCCGAGATTATGGCAGAGCTGAACAATGAAAACGCGGCAGCCTATCAGAATCTCTCCCAGGAAATGAAGAACTATATGAGCTATATTGTGTCTGATGTTCTGATGGGAGACAACCAGGTGCTTATGAGCGACGCGGTGGACACCTCCGATGAGACCTATATCGCCTGGACGACAGACGAGGTGATCAGTCTGCGCGAATACCTGCAGTATGCGATCTCCATGAACTGGATCGATGTGACCAAGATATCCGGAGACGATCCGTACCTGGATTCCCAGGAAATCTATCAGCTGGTCCTGGAATATATCCAGTCTGCTCTGATGGAGGATATGGAATTCGGCAAGATGCTTTACAAGTACATGCTGCTGGATGATCAGATGACCGGAAGAGAGGTCTGCCTTCTGCTGTATGACCAGGGAGTTCTGGAATATGACGAGGCGACAGTGGCCAGCCTGCAGTCAGGGTCTTTAAGCGCCTATAATTTTATGCTTGATAAGATCTCGAATCTGGAGATTACGCCGGCTCAGCTGGCTCTGGAGCCCTGCAGCGGCGGAATTATCGTGGTGGATGTAAATACGGGGGATACACTGGCCTGCGTCACCTATCCCAGCTATGACAACAACCGCCTGACGAACGTGATGGATTCAGAGTATTACAACAGCCTGCGCCGGGATCTTTCCTCGCCTTTTGTCAACCGTGTGACGCAGGAAAATCTGGCGCCTGGTTCTACCTTTAAGCCGATTGTGGCGATTGCAGCCCTGGAGGAGGGCGTGATCACGCCGTCTACGGTCATCTATGGCGCAGGTCAGTTTACAGAGATTACGCCGTCGCCTACCTGCTGGATTTTCAACCAGTATGGAGGAGTTCACGGAAATGAAACGCTGCTGACGGCTATCCGCGATTCCTGCAACTATTATTTTTATGAGGTGGGCTACCGCCTGGCAGGAGGACGCACTGCAGGCGGCTACAACGTAGAGAAGGGCCTGGCGGTTCTTGAAAAATATGCGAGAATGTTCGGACTGGGAGAGAAATCCGGCCTGGAGATTTCCGAGTATGATCCTCAGATTTCCGATGAGGACGCGGTGCGTTCTGCTATCGGCCAGGGTACGAACGCGTTTTCCCTGTCTCATATCGGGCGTTATGTAGCAGCTCTGGCAAACCGGGGAAGCGTTTATAACCTGACGCTGCTTGACCGGGTGGAATCGGCAGACGGAGAGACGGTGGAGAGCTTTGAGCCTGAACTCTATAATCAGGTGGAGATTGCGGACAGCAGCTGGGACGCGGTGCAGGAAGGAATGAAGCTGGTGGCGGACGACACCACCTCCCTGAATGCCCTGAGCGAGTATGGCCTGGATGTGGCAGGAAAAACAGGTACGGCCCAGCAGAGCAGAAGCCATCCGAACCACGCGCTGTTTGTAAGCTATGCGCCGGCGGACGATCCGGAGATCGCGGTGGCTGTACGTATCGCCAATGGATATACTTCTGCAAACGCGGCGGAGGCTGCGGCAGATTTGTATAAATATTATTATAATCTTGTGGATGAGGAAGAGATCCTGACAGGAACTGCCAGCGGATCCTCAGGACAGAATATTGCAGATTAGGAGTGAAGAGGGATGTCGAATCAGTCGGTTGTCATAAAGAGCAATAAGCATGGACTGATTGTCGTTTTGGATGAAAAGACAGATTGGGAGACTCTGAAGAAGGATGTGGCTGAGAAATTCCGTACCTCGGCCAAATTCTTCGGGGACGCTCAGATGGCTCTGTGCTTTCAGGGAAGAGGCCTGTCTTTTGAAGAAGAGCTGGAGCTTTCCGATATTATATCAGCGAACTGCCAGATACAGGTGATGTGCATCGCAGATCAGAATGAGGCTGTGGAGCAGGCAATGAAGCAGGCGCTGGAACGGAATCAGGAAGAAAGCGCGGATCTGATGAATCTTCAGGACGGTCGTTTCTATAAGGGGACGCTGCGTTCCGGACAGGTTCTGGAATCTGAGACAAGCATCATCATTCTCGGTGATGTAAATCCGGGAGCCCGGGTGATTTCCAAGGGAAATGTCATTGTGCTGGGAACGCTGAAGGGAAATGTGTATGTGGGAGCTTCCGGCAATCAGGATGCTTTTGTGGCGGCTCTGTCCATGGACCCCATGCAGATTCGAATCGGAGATGTAATCGCAAGAAGCTCCGACAGCAGGCCCGTCCGGAAGAAAAAGACGGACGATACGCCGAAGATAGCCTTTGTGGAGGAAGGAAATATTTATATAGAGCCTATTACAAAAGAGGTTTTAAATGATATTAATCTATAGAAAAGGGTTTGGAGGAAAAAGCTATGAGTGAAGTGATTGTGATTACATCCGGAAAAGGCGGCGTGGGAAAGACGACTTCCACGGCGAATATCGGAACGGGTCTTGCGAAGCTTGGAAAGAGCGTCGTTATGATCGATACGGACATCGGTCTTCGGAACCTGGATGTGGTAATGGGATTGGAGAACAGGATTGTCTATAACCTGGTAGATGTAGTGGAAGGAAACTGCCGTATGAAGCAGGCCCTGATTAAGGACAAGCGGTATTCCAATCTTTGTCTCCTTCCTTCCGCGCAGACGCGGGATAAGACGGCGGTAAATCCGGAGCAAATGAAAAAGCTGATAGAAGAGCTGCGGCCGGAATTTGACTACATACTGCTTGACTGCCCGGCAGGCATCGAGCAGGGCTTTAAAAATGCCATTGCGGCCGCGGACCGGGCGCTGATCGTTACAACGCCGGAGGTGTCCGCGATTCGTGACGCGGACCGGATTATCGGCCTTCTGGAAGCCAACGATATCCACAGGATTAATCTGATTGTAAACCGTCTGCGCATGGATATGGTAAAGCGCGGCGATATGATGTCTATTGAAGACGTGATAGATATTCTTGCCATTGATTTGATTGGAGCGGTTCCGGATGACGAGCACATTGTCATTGCCACGAACCAGGGCGAACCCCTGGCGGGAGATTCTTCTCTTGCGGGAACGGCTTATATGAATATCTGCAAGCGTATTCTGGGAGAAGAAGTACCCCTGATGAATCTGGAATCCAACAGTGGATTCTTTGCCAGGATTGCAAAGCTGTTTAAATAAGCGAAGGGGGAAATAGACATGGCGTTGATGGATTTTTTCCGGAGAAAGAGCTCCGGTGATGTGGCGAAGGACCGCCTGAAACTTTTGCTGATCTCGGATCGGGCGAATTGTTCCCCGGAGGTTATGGAGCTGATCAAAAACGATATTATCAAGGTTATTTCAAAGTACATGGAAATTGACTGTGATCATCTGGACATCCAGATTACGCAGACGGAGTCTGACGGCTCCAACGGCCGTGTGCCGGCTCTGTGCGCCAATATTCCGATCAAGGATTTGAAGCATTCTTCAGAGCGGAAATAACCGGACAGGAAAAGGACAGAGGAGATTATGTTAAAACAGTACCGGGTGAGGGATTACAGGTTCCGGCTTGTGTGTTATGTGTTTGCGATTACGATTATAGGAATACTGGTCATAGGAAGCGCGGAGAAATCTGTTCAGGATCAGCAGATTCTTGGAATGGTGCTTGGAACCGCCGCGATGATAGCTGTATCGCTGATTGATTATAACTGGATTCTGAAATTCCACTGGCTGATTTATGCTTTTAATCTTTTGCTGCTTCTGCTTGTGGTGCTGACGCCGCTGGGATATGAGAATAACGGCGCCACCCGCTGGCTCAGGCTGGGCGGCTTCCGTTTCCAGCCCTCAGAATTGTGCAAGCTCTGCCTGATTCTGTTTTTTGCGAAATTTCTGGAGAAGTATAAAGAAATTTTGAACACATGGAAGATACTCGGCCTTTCCGCGCTGCTGTTCGGTATTCCTGCTGTTCTGGTAGAACAGCAGCCGGATTTGTCTACGACGATATCGCTGTGTGTGATCTTTCTGATTCTGCTGTTTATCGGGGGCTTAAGCTGGAAGCTGATAGGAGGGGCCCTTGCCGTGGGAATCCCTGCGTCTGTGATTTTTATCAGTCTGATTATGCAGCCGGATCAGACCCTCATCGATGGTTATCAGCGGACCCGTATCCTGGCCTGGCTGAATCCTGCGGCCTACGCCAATGACGCCTATCAGCAGCAGAATTCCATTATGGCCATCGGCTCCGGCCAGCTGGTGGGAAAGGGATTGAACAATAACCTGGTTTCTTCCGTGAAAAACGGCAGCTTTATCGCGGAGCCACAGACGGATTTTATCTTCGCGGTGGCAGGCGAGGAGCTTGGATTTATCGGCTGCGCAACAATTATTTTACTATTGGCGCTGATTGTGTTAGAATGTATACAGATCGGCAGACGCTCAAGAGAGTTTTCGGGAACCCTGATCTGTTGTGGGGTTGCAGGTTATATCGGGTTTCAGAGCTTTGTCAATATCTGCGTAGCCACGGGCCTGATGCCCAATACGGGAATTCCACTTCCCTTTGTCAGTTACGGGCTGACTTCCCTGGTGACGCTGTACATGTCAATCGGTTTTGTCCTGAATGTGGGACTGCAGCCGAAAAAATATTAACTTGGGGGTGTTCATGTGAACATTGGACTAATCGCACACGACGCAAAGAAAAAACTGATGCAGAATTTCTGCATCGCATACAGAGGAATCCTCTGTAAACATAATCTGTACGCGACCGGTACGACCGGACGGCTGATTGCAGAGGTGACGAACCTGAACGTACACAAATATCTGGCGGGACATCTGGGAGGAGAACAGCAGCTGGCAGCGCAGATTGAGCATAATCAGATGGATCTGGTGATCTTCCTGCGTGATCCGCAGAACCCCAAAAGCCATGAGCCTGACGTGAACAATGTGGTCCGGCTCTGTGATACCTACAATATTCCTCTGGCTACGAACCTGGCTACGGCGGAGCTTCTGGTCAAAGCCCTGGATCGCGGCGATATGGAATGGAGAGAATTGTATAATTAGTCTAAAGCCGGGAAATAACAGTTGAGTTTTTTGGGCATATAGACTATAATATGTTTATCTGATAGGGCTGCGGCGCCCGGATGTGAAGTTGGACTTTCAGGCGCTGCCTCAAAAATATATGAGACCCAAGGAGGACATGGCTATGGTACAATTGATTGTAGGAAGTAAGGGAGACGGAAAGACAAAGCATCTGCTGGAAAGAGTGAACAGCCAGATTAAGACGGCATCGGGAAATATTGTATATCTGGACAAGAGCACAAAGCATATGCATGAGCTGGACAATAAGGTACGGCTTATTAATGTAAAAGATTATCCTTTGAAAAACAGTGATGAGTTTATCGGTTTTGTATGTGGAATCATTTCCCAGGATTATGACCTGGAGCAGATGTATGTGGACAGCTTTCTGAAGGTTGCGAACCTGGAAGGCGAGGATTTGACAGATGCTCTGACACAGCTGAATCAGATAAGTGAGCAGTTTAAAGTCAATTTCTGTCTCAGTATTTCCGTAGAGGAGAAAGACCTGCCTGAATTTGCAAAGGAGCAGGTTATCATTTCCTGCTAGAGATTGTACATATCATGGCTGCCGCAAAAGATAGCTTTTTGCGGCAGCTTCATCGTTACATGGGGAAATTTGCTGAAAATTCCCGCGGAAGCCGGAGGAGCGCGCGGGATGGAAGAAGGAGGAATTTAAGCCAGTGGCGGGCGGCAGAAAAAAGAATACAAAAATTGTCAGGTACAGGCGCCCGTTTAACATTGGCGTTGTATTTTTTGGATTTATCGCAGTCTATCTCGTAGTCTGTGTTTATATGTATTTTACTTCAGAGCACGTCTCAGGGTATGAGGTTATCAAGGGGAATCTGGCGGCGGATTATCATTATACGGGCGTTGCTCTGCGCACGGAGCAGGTATATACGGCGGAAAAAGCCGGTTATGTCAATTATTACGCGGCGGAAGGAGAAAAGGTCTCCGTGCTTTCCACTGTGTACACCATAGACGAAAGCGGAAGAATGTCGGAGCTTCTGAATGAGAGCGCCGGTGATTTGAGCCTTGATGAGGAGGACTACAGCGAGATACGAGCGGATATCAGTTCCTATCTGGGAAACTATTCGGATATGGATTTCAGAGAGGTGTATGATTTTAAGACGAATGTGGATTCTGCGATTCTGGATCTGGTAAACCAGAACCTGATCGATCAGCTGGACAGCGCGTCCGAAGACGCAGGAACGCTGTTTACCAGATATAATGCCGAGACGGCAGGAGTTGTGGAATATTACATAGATGGACTGGAGAGCGCCACGTCAGACAATATTGATCCTTCCTGGTTCGATGAGGAAAACTACGAATGGCAGGATCTGAGGACGGCGTCTCTGGTGAGCGCGGGAGACCCGGTATACAAGCTTGTGACGGAAGAAGACTGGCAGATTGTCTTCCCGCTGGATGAAAATATGGAAAATTATATTCTGGATGAGATGGAACAGAATCAGACTACAGCTGAGGACGGCACCGTAACCCAGAATACCACATATATTGAGATACGCTTCGATAAAGATGAAGAGACAGTCTGGCCCTCTGTGACAGTCCAGTATGTGGATGGCCAGGCATATGGAGTGCTTTCCTTTGTCAATTCCATGGTGCGGTACGCAGGAGAGCGGTATCTGGATTTTGAGATTCTCCGGGACGAGACTGTGGGGCTTAAGATTCCCCAGTCAGCTGTGACAGAAAAGGACTTCTTTGTTATTGACGCGGATTACATTACCCAGTCGGAGGATAATACCGGCTTTATGAAAAAGACAGTTTCGGAGGACGGAACAGAGGCAGTAGAATTCGTGAACTGTACCATTTATTACCAGGATGAAGAATATGCCTATGTAGATCCGGAGGAAGAGGATTTCAGTACGTCCAGAAAGCTGCTGGAGAGCGGAGATCTGCTGGTGAAGGCGGATTCTGCGGATTATTATCAGGTGGGACAGACAGAAAAACTGAAAGGCGTGTATAATATCAATAAAGGCTATACCATCTTCCGGATTATTCAGGTGATGTATGAAAATGAAGAATACTGTATCGTGGAGGAAGGTACCAGCTACGGCCTGTCTGTGTATGACCACATTGTGCTGAATGCGGATACGGTCAGCGAGGATCAGGTGATCTATTAGGAGGAGTATGAGAAAATGGTAGTCGAGAATCTTGCAAAAGTAGAAAAGAATATCTGCGCGGCCTGCCAGAGGTCGGGACGGAAGCGGGAAGAGGTGACGCTGATCGCGGTCAGCAAGACGAAGCCGGTATCCATGATTGAAGAGCTTCTGCCGGGGGGAACCCGGGATTTCGGAGAGAATAAGGTGCAGGAACTCTGCGATAAATACGAGCAGCTTCCGAAGGATATCCGCTGGCATATGATTGGGCATCTGCAGCGCAATAAGGTAAAATACGTGGTGGACAAGGCCTGCCTGATTCATTCGGTGGACAGCCTCCGTCTGGCGGAAACTATCAGCGCCGAGGGAGTGAAAAAGGGCATTACCGTCCCGGTCCTGATTGAGGTAAATGTGGCAGGAGAAGAAAGCAAATTCGGCGCCGCTCCGGAGGAGACAGAAGACCTCATCCGGGAAATTGCAAAGCTGCCGTCGATTGCTGTCAAAGGTCTGATGACCATTGCTCCCTATGTGGAAAATCCGGAGGATAACAGAGGATATTTTGCCAGTTTAAAGAAATTATGTGTTGACATAAAAAACAAAAACATTGATAATGTATCTATGGATATCCTGTCCATGGGAATGACTGGGGATTATGAGGTGGCGATCGAGGAAGGTGCCACCATGGTCCGTGTCGGGACAGGCATTTTCGGTGAAAGAGACTATACTATATAAAAATAGAGATAGATTGGAGACTGGAATATGAGTGTAATCGATAAATTTCTGGATGTCATGAAACTCGGAGGAGACGATTACGACGACGAGTACGATGACTACGATGATTACGATGACGATTATGAAGAGGAAAAGCCCCGGAAGAAAATCTTCAAGGGCAGAAGAGGCGAGGATAACGAGGACTATGAGGAGGATACTCCGGTAAAGACGAAGCCCCAGAAAGTGACGCCTATCCGGCAGACCTCCAGAAAGCAGGGCAGCGCGATGGAAGTATGTGTAATTAAACCGAATACTTTTGATGATTCCCGAGAGGTAACGGAGACTTTGCTCAGCAACCGCACAGTGGTGCTGAATTTTGAAGGTCTGGATGTGGATGTGGCCCAGAGAATTATTGATTTTACCTCCGGCTCCTGTTTTGCCATTGGAGGTAATCTCCGGAAGGTTTCCGCGTCTATTTTTATCGTTACACCGAAGAACGTGGATATCTCCGGCGATCTGCAGGATATTTTAAGCGGAGCTATCGACATTCCTTCCGTATACAGTAAATTCTAAGGCCATGACAAAAGAAGAGCAGCAGCTGGAAAAGCGGTTTCTTGAACTGGGAGAATATGCTTATCAGAGAGGAATTGCTGTATATTCCGATTTTTTGAATTTAAATGAACTGAATATTTTTCAGGAGACCCGCCGGAAGCTTCCCTATATTGTAACGGAAAGCTTCGGCGGATATGAATTAGCGGAGCGTCAGATTGCGGTATTCCGGCCTGAGGCTCCCCTGTTTTGTACAGATTACCCTGTCAGCTGCCTGAAGATTGTTCCGCTCCAGGAGAAATTCGCGGAAGACTTAAGCCACAGAGACTATCTGGGGGCGATCCTGAACCTGGGTCTGGACAGAAGCTGCCTTGGAGATATTCTGGTGGAGGAATCGGCAGTCCATCTTTTCTGTCTCAGCCGCATGTCTTCCTTTATCTGCGACAATCTCACGCGTGTGCGGCATACCTCTGTCTATGCCAGCCCCGTGGAAGCGGGAGAGTTCCATTATGAGCCTAAATACAAAGAGATTACGGGGACTGTGGCGTCCGTGCGCCTGGACCGTCTTCTTTCGCTGGCTTTCGGAGCTTCCAGGAGCAGCCTGACAGGACTCATCGAAGGCGGTAAGGTCTTCGTGAATGGAAAGCTCATTACCTCCAACGGATATCAGCCCCGGGAGGGAGATCTGGTCTCTGTACGGGGCATGGGCCGCTTCCGGTATCAGGGAGGCGGAGGCCAGTCGAAAAAGGGACGGGAGTATGTAACACTCTGGCGCTATATCTGAGGCGCGCGTGTATCCTGGAAAAGGCAGGCGGCGGCGCCGGGCACCGGTACAGAATCAGGCGGCCAGGCCGCCGGGAAAGGTGAGGAGTCATATGAAAAAAGAAGGTCGGACCCTTCCGGTCCGCAGAGAGGGAGAAATCTGCTATGAGATCCGGCTGGAGCAGGATTTTGAGAAGCTTGCGGAAGGCGCGGCGGAGCTTGGGACAGAAGGAAGAAAAATCTGTATCGTGACAGATACCCATGTGGGCCCTCTTTATCTGGAGGCGGTCAGAGAGCGGCTTTCCGGAGTCTGTTCCCGCGTGACAGTTTATACCATAGAAGCGGGTGAGGATTACAAGACGCTGGATACGGTGCGGGGGCTGTACGAACATCTGATTCTGGAGCATTTTGACAGAAGAGATCTGCTGGCGGCTCTGGGAGGCGGCGTCATCGGAGACTTGACAGGATTTGCGGCAGCCACCTATCTGAGAGGAATCAGTTTTATACAGATTCCTACTACGCTTCTGTCGCAGGTGGACAGCAGTATCGGCGGTAAGACGGGTGTGGATTTTGACAGCTACAAAAACATGGTGGGAGCTTTCCATATGCCCCGCCTGGTCTATATGAATCTTTCTGTGCTGCAGACGCTGCCGGAGCGCCAGTTCGCGTCGGGAATGGCTGAAATTCTGAAGCATGGGCTGATTAAAAATGCGGATTATTTTCAGTGGCTTCTGGATCACCGGCAGGACATACTGGAACGGAAGCCGGAAGCGCTGATGCAGATGATTGAAGAGAGCTGTAAGATCAAGCGCGATGTGGTGGAAAAAGACCCTACGGAGCAGGGAGAACGCGCACTGCTGAATTTCGGGCATACCATAGGGCATGCGGTGGAAAAGCTGAAAAATTTCCAGATGTATCATGGAGAGTGTGTGGCGGCAGGCTGCGCGGCTGCTGCTTATCTTTCCTGGAAGCGCGGCCTGATAGATGAAAGTGAACTCGACCGGATCTGCGGCGCTTTTCAGAGTTTTTCTCTGCCGGTTAAGGTGGGGAGAATCGATCCGGCAAAAGTGCTTGAGACTACAAGGTCAGATAAAAAAATGGAAGCGGGCCGTATCAAGTTTGTCCTCCTGCAGCGGACTGGCTGCGCATTCGTGGACCGGACAGTGACAGAGGCAGAGATGCTGGACGCGATAAAATGGATAACAGAGGAATAGAAAGATGACAAAACAGAGATACAACCTGATTGGAATTCTGGCGGCAGTTCTTCTGACTGCCCTCGACCAGTGGACAAAATATCTGGCAGTGCTGCATTTAAAGGGGCAGAGCCCGATTGTGCTCTGGGACGGAGTCTTTGAGCTGTATTATCTGGAGAACAGAGGCGCGGCTTTTGGCATCCTTCAGGGACAGAAAGCGGTTTTTCTGATATGCACCGCTGTCGTTCTTGTGCTGATTGCGTTTTATTATAACCGGCTTCCGGGAGGCCGCAGGTACACGCTGATGCGCGTGGTGGCAGTTTTGCTGGCGGCAGGAGCCCTGGGAAATCTCATTGACCGGATGCGGTACTCCTATGTGGTGGATTTTCTGTATTTTAAGCTGATAGATTTTCCCGTGTTCAATGTGGCGGACTGCTATGTGACAGTCGGAGCTGTTCTGCTGGCGGTTCTCATTCTTTTTGTGTACAAGGAAGAAGAACTGGGATTTTTAAGTCTGAGGAAACGTGATGAACGACAGAAGGACCGTTGAGATGGAGGAGAGCTTTTCAGGGGAAATCCGGTCTTACACAGTGGGATCGGAGATAGCTGGACAGCGGCTGGACAGATATCTGTCAGACCGTGAGCCTGAGATTTCACGCTCTTATCTTCAGAAGCTGATACGCGAGGGAAATGTGCTTCTGGATGGAAAGCCCGCAAAGGCCGGCGCGAAGCTTTCCTGCGGCGCTGAAATCGAGCTGATGCTTCCGGAGGCAAAGGAACCGGAGATTCTTCCGGAGAAACTGCCTCTGGATATTCTCTATGAAGACAGTGACGTGATTCTGATCAATAAACCGAAGGGAATGGTGGTGCATCCTTCAGCGGGGCATTATACCGGTACACTGGTGAACGGGCTTCTCTGTCACTGCAGGGGAGAGCTTTCCGGCATCAACGGAGTGCTGCGCCCCGGAATCGTCCACAGAATCGACAAGGATACCACGGGAGTGCTGATTGCCTGCAAAAATGACCGCGCTCATAATTCTCTGGCAGAACAGCTGAAGGCCCATACGATTACGCGGCGCTATCGGGCCATTGTCTGCGGAAATCTGAAAGAAGATGAGGGAAGGATAGACGCGCCCATCGGGCGCCATCCCATAGAGCGGAAAAAAATGGCTGTAGTCCGCACCGGAGGAAAGAGTGCCGTCACCCATTACCGGGTGCTGGAGCGCTTCGGCGCCTATACGTATATCGAGTGCCGTCTGGAGACGGGCCGCACCCATCAGATCCGCGTGCATATGGCCAGCATCGGACACCCTCTTCTGGGGGATGAGGTCTACGGCAGGGGGAAAAATCCCTTTCATCTGGAGGGGCAGACTCTGCATGCGATGGTGCTGGGGTTTGTACATCCTTCCACTGGAGAATATATGGAATTTGAAGCTCCCCTTCCGGAATACTTTGAAGAGCTTCTGAGAAAACTGCGCCAGGGAACACGTTGAAGCCGTGCTAAGGGACAGACAGAGAGCAGAAAAATCTGCTTGCCATTTTTCTCTGTGTGTGCTAGAATAAATAAGCGTTGCGGGTAACCGCAGAAGGCCGGCGTGTCGGAATGGCAGACGAGGCAGACTCAAAATCTGTTGCGGGTAACCGCGTGCGGGTTCAAGTCCCGCCGCCGGCAGTGGACAAAAGGAAAGACAATGTTGTAAAATAACTGGTAAGATAGTTATGGTACGGCGTTGTCTTTTTTGTTATTCATGTGAAGAGTTTTCTTCGGCAGAAAAAGGAGGGAGAAATGGAAAGAGAAGTTTCGGGGGAGAAAAAGAAAAAATTCGCGGCGGATACATCCGGCAGAACACCGGGAGACTGGGTAAAAGCGCTGCTTGTGCTTCTGGCCGGACTGACGATCGCGCATTTGGGGGTGACCCTGTTCCTGCTGTCTGAGCTGGGAACCGACACCTTCACAGTATTTATTCAGGGCTTGTCCGTAGTATTTGGGCTTACAGTGGGAACGGTTCATGTGATCGTACTCTGCATACTCATGGCAGTGATGCTGCTGACCACAAAGGGTTATGTGAAGCCGGGGACGGTGGTCTGCGCATTTTGCGGAGGCCCGATCATTGATCTGTTCACCTGGATTCTGGGAGACTATATAAACGGAAATTCCGGAATGGCGCTGCGGGTTGTGAGCATGCTTGCAGGCTGCGTCATTCTGGCGCTGGGGATGTCCGTGGTGATCAACAGCAATGCGGGTACAGGCCCCAATGATCTGGTGGCGGTGATCTTATCAGATAAGATAGAAGCAGTGGAGTTTCGCTGGATTCGCGTGTGCTGCGATTTGTTTTTTGTGGCGCTGGGCTTTGTGCTGGGAGGAACGGTAGGCGCCGGAACGATTGCAGCTGTCTTTCTTACAGGGCCGCTGGTACAGTTCTGGCTGCCGGTTACGGCAAGATGGATAAAAATAAAATAGATGGAGGAGGGTTCTATGAAAACGCTGCTGAAAAACGGCACAGTCATTAATGTTTTTACAGGGGAGCTGGAGAGAACGGAGGTTCTTCTGGAAGATGGGCGGATTGCGGGTACCGGAGATTATTCGGAAGAAGATGCGGATGATACAGAAGATATTTCCGGGAAATACCTGTGTCCGGGCTTTATCGACGGGCATATTCATATTGAGAGCAGCATGCTGCTTCCGGCAGAATTCGCAAGGGCGGCCCTTCCCCATGGAACCACCGCTGTGGTGGCGGACCCTCATGAAATCGCGAATGTGTGCGGAAGCCGGGGAATTGAGTTTATGCTGGAGGCCAGCGAAGGACTGCCTTTGACGATGTATTTTATGATCCCGTCCTGTGTTCCTTCTACAGAATTTGATGAGGCCGGCGCCTGTCTGGAGGCAGAAGATATCCGGCCTTTCTATGATCATCCCAGAGTTCTGGGCCTGGGGGAAGTCATGAGTTATCATGCGGCCGCGGCCGGTGACAGGAAGCTTCGGGAAAAGATAGATGACGCGGAAAAAAGGGGACTTGCAGTCAATGGACATGCGCCGCTTCTTTCCGGACGCATGCTGGATCGGTACATTGCGGCCGGAGTTGGAGACGATCACGAGTGCTCCTCGGCGGAGGAAGCCATGGAACGGATACGAAAAGGGCAGCGGGTGATGATCCGACAGGGAACAGCAGCCAGAAACCTGAAAGAACTTCTTCCTCTCTTTGAGGAACCGTTCGCGGGACGCTGTCTGCTGGTGACGGACGACAAGCATCCGGCAGACTTGCTGAAGGACGGGCATATCGATCATATCATCCGCCAGGCAGCCGCTATGGGAAAGAATCCTGTCACCGGAATCCGGATGGCGACCATTCAGGCCGCGGAATATTATGGCCTGAGACGGACAGGAGCCGTAGCTCCAGGATATCAGGCGGATCTGCTGGTTCTGGACGATTTGGAACGGGTACTGGTAAGAGATGTCTATCAGAATGGAAGGAAGGTAGTCTCAGAGGGCAGGCTGCTGCCATTCCCGGAGCCGGAGGGAAAGCAGGAACTGACGCAGACGGTGCTGCATTCCTTCCGCCTGAGAGAGCTTGAGCCGGAAGATTTTCTGGTGAAAGAAAGAGGGGTCTGCAGCTGCCGTGTCATCGGCATCCTGCAGGACCAGCTGCTGACGGAAGAGCGTGTCCGGAAGATAGATTTTGACAGACGAAACGGAATTGATACCGGGCGGGATTTGATAAAAACTGCTGTCATAGAACGGCACCGGAATACGGGCCACACAGGGCTTGGTTTTATGGAAGGCACCGGAATCCAATATGGAGCCATCGCTTCTTCTGTATCCCATGATTCCCACAACCTGATTGTTATGGGAGCAGATGAGAAGGATATGGCCTTTGCGGCGAACCGCATCCGAAGTCTGGGAGGCGGCATGGCTGTTGTGCGGGATGGAAAGGTGGAAGCAGAGATGCCGCTTCCCTATGCAGGCCTTATGACGGACCGGACAGCGGCGGAAGCGGCATCTCAGAATGAACAGGTCAGAGCCGCTCTCCGGAAGCTGGGAGTGCCGGAAAACAGGGAACTGTTCATGACAACAGCGTTTGTAAGCCTGCCGGTGATTCCTCATCTGAAGCTTACGACCAGAGGTCTTGTGGATGTGGACCGGCAGAAGCTGGTTCCCCTTATTACCGGTTAAGCGGATCTGTTTCTCCGATTTCGTCTCCGGTACAGGTACAGAGCCAGCCAGAGGGCAGAAGCCCCGGCGCTGATAATCATGCCTGCCTTCAGGCCGGGAGTGCGGTAGGAAAGCTCAATGGTATGACTGACTGCGGTCAGGGCGGCGCCCATGTACATGGTATTTGCCGGGAAGAGCTCTGCTTCCTGTCCATCTACAAGGAGCTTCCAGCCGGAGGACCAGGGAATGGAGAGGCAGAGCAGCTTGTCCCGGGACAGGTTGATGGTTCCGGTAATCTGATTGGTTCCAAAGGTTATATTTTCCAGAGTTTCCTGGCTTAAAGCATCTATCTGCCCGGCCAGGGGGCTCATGGGAAGAGAGAGGACTTCCAGACTGCTGAAGGAATAAATTCCGGCATAGGGAAGAGTCAGAACAGCCTGCGTCTGTCCTTCTTCGCTGTATCCCAGATTAATCAGAAAGTCCGTGCGGTCAAAGGAGCTTTCTGTAAGACTGGCATAATAGGAAAAATCTGTATCCACATATTCAGACCGGCAGTTCAGGGTAAAGCGCGCGGCATCGGGGGAATGGCGAGCGTCTCTGCGTATCCGGTTCTGCTCATAGCGGGAGAGAGGAGACCAGCTGAAATCCGGCAGCAGGGAAAAAGGCTCTGTGGTGTAGAGCTCCAGCTCATTTAAGGATTCTGCCTGCATTCCCTGAATAAGCAGATAGGTTTCACAGTCAGCCGGGGATGAGAAGGTCAGTGTCAGCTGAGCGCCGGGGGCTGCGGCATAGAAGGAGCCGTTCATTTCCAGCACATCCTCACTGCAGGAAATTTCATAGGGCAGAGAGCTGTCCTGAAAATGGAGCTCCGCAGCTTCAGAGCCTGCGGGAATGGCGTCGCACAAAAGGCCCTGGGTCAGAGCCTGCTGGCGCTGGATATAGGTCAGAGAATCATACTGTTCCCGGGAAATATATCCGTCATAGGTATAGCCAAGCGGAAGGGTTTCCGCTGTTTCAGAGACATAATACTGGTCGCCCAGGTATTCGTATACCTGTGTGTTGGTGAAAGACCAGGGAAGGCGGCTGTTGGGGTCCTCGGACAGATAGTAGCGCACAGATGCCAGAGCATGGAGACTGGCGCGGTTGTCTACATCATCGTATTTGAAAGCGCGTTCCTCAAAGGGAATAGCCAGCTCATCAAAAAAACGGGTGATGCTGCCGTTGGAAAGGCTCCAGTAATAGTGAATGGTATTCGTGCGGGTATTCAGGCTGTCGTTCCGTGTGGGCACAAGGTCCTGGGCGAAGCGGAAAAAGGTTCCCTGATTGGGATAAAACAGGCTCATCATGCCGGATGCGGTGTGTTCCAGCTCTTCACTGCCCTGTCCCAGGTCCACAAAACGGCTGGTATAGGAATCCGCATAAATCTGGCTGTAGGAGACTGCGTTTGTGCAGATGCCAAAGACCAGAAAGAAAATCACAGCGGTCTGGGGAAGTTTCTGCTGCAGCTGCTTCTGCCTGACAAAGCAGAAAAGCCCGGGACCGGACGAGGCGGCCGCCAGTGAAAGAAGCAGCAGGGCCAGGCCCGCAAAGGCTTCCGGAGAACCGGCTCCGCCCAGAAAGATCAGAAGCGCCAGATAGAGAAAGCTCAATCCCAGAAGACCGGCTTTTTCCCTGTGCGAGAGCCGGAAAAGCTCCGGCCAGAGAAGAACCAGGATCAGGCAGACCAGGAAGGAATAACCAAACCCCCAGCGGTTGGCTGTGTAGGAAAAGCCGTTCATGGCAGAGCCGGCTGCGGGAAGCAGAAGCATGAGGGTAAGAAGGACAAAAGCGGCCCGAAGCCCGGCCAGCCGTTTCTGCGTATCCTTTTTTAAAAACAGAAGAAAGACGCACAAAAGGGCAGGCGGAGCATATCCCAGATAAGTCCAGTTGGAGGAGTAGCGCAGGGAAAGAAATTCATCAAAAAACTGTTCATAGTAATCCAGATCGTAAAGCATGGAGTAAGTCAGTTCCGAGCCGGAACGGGAGTCTGACAGAAACTGCAGAATAACGGGCAGCAGGATAAAAGCAGCGATAGCGGTTCCAAGAAGGGCAGCTGCCAGAACTCTTCCGGCAGAGCACAGCAGCTCCTTTCCCCATTTATCGTGTCTGGTTGTAAGAAAACGGATGACACAGTACAGAATGACCAGAACAGCCAGCATATAAAAGAAGTAGAAGTTGCTGACAGCAGACAAAGCTGTCATACCGATCAGGAGATGAGGGCTTTTTTTCTGCATGACCCGTTCCGCGCCAAGAAGCAGCAGAGGAAGATAGATCATCGGATTGATAAAATAAGGGTGCATGGCAGCCAGAGACAGGGAGTAACCGCAGAAGGCATAAGCCAGAGAACCTGCCAGAACGGCTGTTCGTCTCTGCTTCATCTGAAAACAGAAGCAGGCAAAGGAAAGGCCTGCCAGGTACATGCGGAGAACGACCAGCCCGGAATAGAGATATTCAGTAAAACGCACCGGCGTAAGGATGGACAGAAGGTTTAAAGGATCTCCGATCACATAATAATGAAGAGTTGTCAGCACATCCGAGCCGTAACCGATGGAGAAATCCCAGAGGGGTACGGAAAGACGGTGCTCTGTAATCAGGGTACGCAGAATGGTGCGGCCCCAGTTCCCGATATACACCAGCGCGTTGTAGTGCTGGGTAAGGCCGTCCGGTTTCCAAATCAGAGACTTTCCATTGTAGAGCAGAGGAAAGAAGGCAATGAAGGAAAGCAGACAGAATGCGCCAGTATAGCAAAGAAAATATGCGCGGCGTTTCTGCAGGAAACGTGCGGAAAAATCGGAAAATTTATCCAGACGCGTATGACTCATAACAGTATTCCCCCTCGTATCTTAAGTACAGAAATCACGTATAATATAAGTATAAGATACAGCAGAAAGGAATGTAAAGGATAATTTGTCATAATGTGGTCTTCTCAGACAGTTACAGACATATTTTGCAGAAAAAATGTGGAATACGGCTGGTGGATTCTGTATATAATGGAAACAGTACAGGATACAGGAGGACAAGACTATGGCAAGACCCAGAACGAAAGCAAGAAAATCTTATGAAGAGCTTCTTGAGGAAAACGCGGAAAAGATCCGGAAACATACGGAAGTCCTGCAGGCCCTGGAGAAGGAACGCAAGGAACTCCAGGCGGCAAAACGGGACGAGGAGATGGCAGAGCTCTACCGGTACATGCAGGAGAGAGGGATTTCTGCCCAGGAGCTCCTGGAAAGCCTTAAGGAGAGACAGCCGGACGAGATGGCATCCTAGACGATTTGCAGGCCGGCAGAAGAATGAAAAGCACAGCCCCGGACGCGGATTTCCGGCCTGCGGGAACGGGCTGTGCTTTTTTTGTTATTTTTGTTACTTTTCTCCTTTGTGAAACGTGTTATCAGTGAAAGGGCCTTTCAAAGTAACAAGAAAACGAGGAACTGGTTATGAGACAATCGCTGGAAGAACTGATTGAAGCTTATCAGAAAAGCCTGTATGCGGCGGCATTTAATATTTGCAGAAACACGGATGACGCCAATGACGTGGTTCAGGATACTTTCATTCAGTATTATACAACTAAAAAGCAATTTCAGGATGAGGAGCATCTGAAGGCATGGCTGCTGCGGGTGGCAATCAACCGGGCAAAAGATATTTCCCGCTCCTTCTGGAAAAAGAACAGACTGTCCATAGAGGACTATGCGGATGCGGTTCCGTTTGAAAGCAGGGAAGAAACCGGTCTTTTTGAAGCGGTTATGCGGCTTCCTGAAAAATACCGGGAGGTGATTCACCTGTATTATTATGAAGACCTTTCCATAAAAGAAACCGCCCGGATTCTCCGAATAACGGAAGGCAGTGTAAAGATGCGGTTGTCCAGAGGACGGAGTTTCCTGCGGGATGTATTTAAGGAGGAAGAATCATGACGGACAAAGAACAGTATAAAAAAGTTTTTGACAAAGTGGCTTCCTTCGGAATGGAGCCTTTGGAGGTATATAGACTGATGCAGAAAAAGAGAAAACATACTTATATCCATAAAGCCGCTGCCGCGGCGGCAGCGGCAGCCCTGATTGTGTGCAGCACCGGAGTGGCCTACGCGGCAAACGTGGGAGGAATTCAGCGCACAATTCAGCTGTGGGTTCACGGAGATCAGACAAACGCCGAGCTTGTAATAGAAGACGGGAATTACAGCTACAGCGTGTCTTACCAGGAGGACGGATCGGCACAGACGATATCCGGCGGAGGCGTGGCCATAGAAGATGATGGAACCGAACGGCCCCTTACGGAAGAGGAGATCATGACGGAACTGTACATGCCGGAAGTGGAGTACAAAGAGGACGGAACTGTCTGGGTATACTATTACAATCAGAAAATAGATGTCACGGATTCCTTTGAGGACGGCGTCTGCTACGTCAAATTGGTAAACGGAGATGAAACACGTTATCTGACGATCAAATATGACGACGGATATTCCGTAAGCAGCCAAAAGTATCCTTCCCCGGATTCCTTTAACTGACAGAAATCACAGGAAAATACAGCAGAAAAGGGAAAGAAGAAAAGCACATAAAGCATGAAAAGTACGAAAAGCACAGCCTTCAGGCGCCGGCTCCGGTTTGCGCAGTTGCAGGGTTGTGCTTTTTCGCGGAGATGTGGTATAATGTCGCCAGACATTATACCGCGCCGCGGCGCTGGCGGGAAAGGAGGAGCCTCATGACCTGTAAGGAAGCAGAACAGATGATTATGCCTTATATCAACGATGAGCTGACGGACAAGGAACTGGAGGCTTTTCTTGAGCATGTGTGCAGCTGCGGCTCCTGCTATGAGGAGCTGGAGATTTATTATACGATCTATGCGGGCCTTGCGCAGCTGGACGGAGAAAATGAAGGCCAGGACATGCGCAATCTTCTGCAGGAAGCCCTGTACATCTCTGAGCAGAGAGTCAGGGGAAGGAAGCTTTTTAATGTTTTTTATACCTTTTCCCAGGTGCTGGCGATGGCGGCGCTGACAGTGATAATAGTGACGGAGATTTTGAATTTATGAGTGAAAAGATACTGCTGGTGGATGGACACAGCATTATAAACCGCGCGTTTTACGGTGTGACGAACCTGACCAATTCGGAAGGGCTCCACACGAATGCCATTTTTGGCTTTTTGAATACGCTTTTCAAGGTTCTGGACGAGGAAAAGCCGGATTATCTGACGGTGGCTTTCGATGTGAAGGCGCCGACTTTTCGTCATAAGCTTTATGATGCCTACAAGGGAACGAGAAAGCCCATGCCGGAGGAGCTTCACGAGCAGGTTCCGGTTTTGAAGGACGTGCTTCACGCGATGGGGATCGCCACTATGGAGAAGGCCGGGCTGGAAGCAGATGACCTGCTGGGAACTGTGGCAAAGCGCAGCGAAAAGAAAGGCATGGAGGTCACAGTGCTTTCGGGAGACCGGGATCTTCTTCAGCTGGCCACGGATCATATCCGGGTCAGGCTGCCGAAGACGAAGGGCGGTGTTACGGAGACGGAAAACTATTATACTCAGGATGTTATAGACCGTTACCAGGTCACGCCCCTTCAGATTATTGAGCTGAAGGCTCTGATGGGCGATTCTTCGGACAATATTCCCGGAGTGCCGGGAATTGGAGAGAAGACAGCCACAAATCTGATTGTCCAGTACGGCAGTATTGAGAACGCGTACGCCCATGTGGAAGAGATCAGGCCCAACCGGGCCAGGGAAGCGCTGAAGGCCCACTATGATATGGCGCAGATGAGCAAGACGCTGGCGACGATTGACATTGACTGTGATTACGACTATGACTGGGAGGCGGCCCGTCTTGGGAATATTTATACGGAGGAAGCCTATCAGCTTTTGAAGAAGCTGGAGTTTAAAAATATGCTTTCCCGTTTTTCTGTGGAGGCGCCTGCCAATGAAAAAATCGAAAAGAGTTTTCGGCTCATAGAGGATCTGGGAGAAGCGGAGAATCTTCTGAGCCGGGCAGAGGGCGCGGGGCGCCTGGCTTTTGCTCTCCTGCGGGAAGACGGACAAGTGCTGGCTCTCTCTTTGACTTTTTCAGAAGAGGAGACCTGTCTGGTTCCGGTTCAGGGCTTTGTGACGGAGGAATGGCTTCTTGGCCGTCTGCTCCGTGCTCTTGAGGGAGCGAAAGAAGCGGACTGCCTCAGGCTGAAGGAAGAGCTTCCCTGTCTGGAGGCGGCTTTGGAAGGAAAGGAAGTGCTCTTTGGCCGGGAGGAGGAAAAGACCTTTCTGGACGCGGAGATCGCGGCCTATCTTTTGAATCCTCTGAAGGACAGCTATTCCGTGGAGGAGCTGGCAAAGGAGTATCTGGATCTTTCGGTTCCTTCCCGCGCGGAACTTTTTGGGAAAGAGAGCCTCGCAAAGGCTGCGGAGGAGAAGCCCGGCGTTTTCCTGACCTACGGCGGCTATTTCAGTTATGTTCTGTACCACTCCATGCCGGTGCTTCTTGAACGTCTCCGGAAGACCGGAATGGAGAAGCTTTATCGGGAAATGGAGATGCCGCTGGTCTTTACGCTGTACCGCATGGAGAGGGCCGGGGTCCGCGTGGACGCAGAGGCTTTGAAAGCATACGGGGATGAACTTGCCCTGCGGATCGGAGAGCTGGAGAAAAAGATTTATGAGGAGGCCGGAGAGACCTTCAATATCAATTCGCCCAAGCAGCTTGGCGTAATCCTGTTTGACAAAATGGGAATGAAAGGCGGGAAAAAGACCAAGACCGGATATTCCACTTCGGCGGATGTACTGGAGAAGCTGGCTCCGGATTATCCCATTGTGGCTGACATTCTGGAGTACCGGCAGCTTGCAAAGCTGAAATCCACCTATGCGGACGGCCTGGCTGCCTATATCGGAGAAGACGAGCGGATTCATACCACCTTCCAGCAGACCATTACAGCCACGGGACGCCTGAGCAGCGTGGAGCCGAACCTGCAGAATATTCCCATCCGCATGGAGCTGGGAAGAAGAATCCGGAAAGTCTTCATTCCCGCGGAAGGAACCATCCTGGTGGATGCGGATTATTCCCAGATTGAGCTGCGCGTGCTGGCCCATATGTCCGGGGATGAGCATCTGATTCAGGCTTACCGGGAAGCTCAGGATATCCACCGGTTGACTGCTTCCCAGGTATTTCACGTGCCCTTTGATGAAGTGACGCCTCTTCAGCGAAGAAACGCGAAAGCCGTGAATTTCGGAATCGTGTATGGAATCAGTTCCTTCGGCCTTTCTCAGGATCTGAGCATCACAAGAAAGGAAGCCCAGGAATACATCCAGAAATACTTTGAAACCTATCCGAAAATCAAGGAATTCCTGGACGGCTGTGTGGAAAAGGCAAAGCAGGAAGGGTATGCGGAGACCATGTTTGGACGCAGAAGGCCGGTTCCGGAGCTGAAATCTTCGAATTTTATGCAGAGATCCTTTGGAGAACGGGTGGCTATGAACGCTCCGATCCAGGGTACAGCCGCGGATATTATCAAGATTGCCATGAACCGCGTAGACCGGAGACTGCGGGCAGAGGGCTTAAAATCCCGCCTGCTGCTCCAGGTGCACGACGAGCTTCTGGTGGAGGCTGAGACAGGGGAGCTTTCCAGAGTAAAAGAAATTCTGGCAGAAGAGATGCAGGGAGCGGCGGAGCTTTCCGTGCCGCTGGAAATCGATATGAAGCAGGGGATGAACTGGTATGAAGCCCACTGATGAAAGCGGCAGTATGAAAATCATCGGAATTACAGGCGGCGTGGGAGCGGGAAAAAGCACAGTGCTGCAATTTCTCGCAGGTCTTCCGGGCGTGCGGGTGGAGGAGGCCGACCGGGCCGGCCATCTGGTCATGGAGCCTGGGACAGAAGCCTTCCGGAAAATCCGAGAGCATTTTGGGACAGGAATCCTGGGAAAGGACGGCAGAATTGATCGGCCGGTCCTGTCCCGGATCGTTTTTTCAGACAGGCGGGAGCTTTCCTGGCTGAACAGCGTGATTCATCCGGCAGTAAAGGAGTGGTTCCGCCGGGAGACAGAAAAAGAGCGGAAGAAAGCCAAGATCAGGCTTTTTGTCATAGAGGCGGCCCTTCTGATAGAGGATCATTATGAGGAGCTTTGCGAAGAATTCTGGTATATCTATACAGCCCCGGAGCTTCGAAGAGAAAGACTGAAAGCATCCAGAGGCTATCCGGATGAAAAGATTGATTCCATTTTTCGAAACCAGCAGACAGACGCACAGTTCCGGGCCTGCTGCCGGGAAGTGATAGATAACAGCGGAAGTCCGGAGGAGACGCTCATTCAGGTCAAGAGACTGCTGGAGAAAAAAGGATTATACGAAGGAAAAGGAGAGTCATAAAAATGAGAATGTGCAGTATCGCCAGCGGAAGCAGCGGCAACTGTATTTATGTGGGCTCAGGCAGTCATCATCTTCTGATTGACGCGGGGATCAGCGGAAAACGGGTGGAAGCAGGGCTAAAGGAGCTACAGCTTTCCGGAAAGGATATAGACGGGATTCTGCTGACCCATGAACATTCCGACCATATCAAGGGACTGGGAGTTCTGTCCAGAAAATACGACATTCCGATTTATGCCACGCCGGGGACGGCGGAAGCTGTGAAGGCTATGAGCAGTCTGGGAAAAATCGATGGAGAACTGTTCCGGGAGATTCACGCGGACCAGGATTTTCAGATAGGAGATCTTCTGATTTCGCCCTTTCATATTTCCCATGACGCGGCAGAACCGGTGGCTTACCGGATTGCGTGCGGCGAAAAGAAAATGGCAGTTGCCACAGACCTGGGCGTCTATACAGATTATACCATTGAGCATCTGAAAGGACTGGATGTCCTGCTTCTGGAAGCCAACCACGATATCCATATGCTGCAGGTGGGAGGTTATCCTTATTACCTGAAACAAAGGATTTCCGGGGATCTGGGCCACCTCTCCAATGAGACGGCGGGAAAACTTCTGTGCCAGGTGCTGCATGATGACCTGAAAGCGATTATGCTGGGACATCTGAGTAAGGAAAACAACTACGCGGAACTGGCCTATGAGACGGTGAAACTGGAACTGGCCCTTGGAGATACCCCTTATAAGCCGGAGGATTTTCCGCTCAGCGTGGCAAGCCGTGAGGAACGGTCGGCCTGTATTGAGATTTAATTGCTATCATTACATAGAGATAAATAAAGGAGGAGCGTTATGAAAAGAACCATTATTACCGTAGTAGGAAAGGATGCAGTGGGAATCATTGCAAAGGTGTGCACGTATCTTGCACAGAACGGAGTGAATATCCTGGATATCTCACAGACCATCGTGCAGGGCTTTTTCAATATGATGATGATTGTGGACACGGGCAATGTGAAATCCTTTGAGAATCTGTCCCATGAGCTGGAGCAGATCGGAGATGAGATCGGCGTGGTAATCAAATGCCAGCATGAAGAGATCTTTGACCGGATGCACCGGATTTAACGAAAGATTCGAAAGGAGCTGCCATGATTAATTTATATGAAGTAAGAGAAACGAATCAGATGATAGAGCAGGATAATCTGGATGTGCGGACCATTACGCTGGGAATCAGCCTGATGGACTGCATCGATGCGGATCTGGACTGCCTGAATCAGAAGATATACGATAAGATTACGACAGTGGCAAGGGATCTGGTGCAGACCGGCCAGGCTATTGAACGGGATTACGGAATCCCCATTGTAAATAAGAGAATTTCCGTGACTCCCATCGCTCTTGTGGGCGAGGCGGCCTGCAAATCTCCGGAGGATTATGTGACGATTGCAGAGACTCTGGATCGGGCGGCCAAGGAAGTGGGCGTCAATTTCATCGGCGGATATTCCGCGCTGGTATCCAAGGGTATGACAAAGGGCGAGGAGAATCTGATCCGTTCCATTCCGGAAGCGCTGGCAAAGACGGACCGGGTATGCAGCTCTGTCAATGTGGGTTCCACAAAGACGGGCATCAATATGGACGCGGTGCGTCTGATGGGCGAGATGATTGTAAAGACAGCGGAATGCACAAAGGAAAAGGATTCCCTGGGCTGCGCGAAGCTTGTGGTATTCTGCAACGCGCCGGACGACAATCCCTTTATGGCAGGAGCGTTCCACGGCGTGACCGAGGCGGACGCCATCATCAATGTGGGCGTCAGCGGACCAGGCGTAGTAAAGCATGCGCTGACTAAGGTGCGCGGAGAAAGCTTTGAGGTCCTCTGCGAGACGATCAAAAAGACGGCTTTCAAAGTGACCCGTGTAGGCCAGCTGGTAGCGCAGGAAGCGTCCAGGCGTCTGGGGGTTCCCTTTGGCATTGTAGATCTTTCCCTTGCGCCGACTCCTGCCATTGGAGACAGCGTGGCTGAGATTCTGGAAGAGATTGGCCTGGAGCGCTGCGGAGCGCCGGGTACGACGGCGGCTCTTGCCATGCTGAATGATCAGGTGAAAAAGGGCGGAGTGATGGCTTCCTCCTATGTGGGAGGCTTGAGCGGAGCCTTTATTCCGGTCAGCGAGGATCAGGGGATGATCGACGCTGTGAAGGCCGGAGCCCTGACCCTGGAGAAGCTGGAGGCCATGACCTGCGTCTGCTCTGTGGGACTGGATATGATTGCGGTTCCGGGAGATACAAAGCCCAGCACGATTTCCGGAATCATTGCGGATGAGATGGCCATTGGCATGGTCAATCAGAAGACTACGGCAGTCCGCCTGATTCCTGTCATCGGAAAAGGCGTGGGCGAGATGGTGGAATTCGGCGGCCTTCTGGGATACGCGCCGATTATGCCGGTGAATCAGTTCTCCTGTGAGGCCTTTGTAAGCCGTAAGGGGCGGATTCCCGCGCCCATTCATTCTTTTAAAAATTAAATGCTGCGTAACGTGGCGCCTTCCGCTGCCGGGAAAAGAGAAACATACAGGCTCAGGCTGCGGAAGGCGGCTTTTATGCTGGAAAAGTTCGGATTACGGAGGATAAGATGAAAACATACACACATCTGGTTTTTGATATAGATGGGACAATTATTGATTCTGCGAGGATTAATATGCTTTCTCTTCAGGAGACGGTGCGAGAACTGAGAGGTGAGGTCATGCCCCTGGAGGATTTGTATTTTTCCTTTGGCATACCCGGCATCCGGGCCATGGAAATTCTGGGTTTTTCTCAGCCGGCAGAAGCGCTGAAGGTATGGATACGCAATTATACGGCATATTCCGAACGGCTCGGCATGCCTCTGTTTCCGGGGATGCGGGAAATTCTGGAGCAGCTTCGGAAAAGAGGGGCTTCACTGGGCATCATTACCTCAAAGCTCCGGGAAGAGTATGACGATCATTTTGGAAAACAAGGACTGCTGGAACTGTTTCCCTGTGTGGTGACGGCCAGCGATACGCCAAAGGGCAAGCCCTATCCCGATCCCATGCTGGAATACCTGAAGCGAAGCGGCGCGGCGCCGGAGGAAGTGCTGTATTTTGGCGATACGGCCTATGATATGGACTGCGCCAGAGCAGCTGGCGTGGATCATGCGCTGGTGCTTTGGGGCTGCCTGAATCCGGAAGGAATTGAGGCTACCTACCGGCTGGAGCAGGTGGAAGACGTTTTGCAGTTCGCCGGACAGACCGCTCAGCGGCACAGCGGCTCCTGACGCGGCGGCCGGGACAGAACGGAAAGAAAACGCAGAAGCAGAAGTTAAGGGCAGGTAAGGGCAGGGGATAAGCTTTTTATGTGTTCTCAGGGCGCCAGAATGGGGGAGCGTGTGAACTCATGAATCAGGGGCGCGCCGTTTCGGTTTGCTTTGACTGCTTCGTATACGTGGGCAGCGAAAATGTCTTCTGCAAAAAGACGGAGCTGTTCCGAAGTGAGAATATGAGAGGCATCCGCCGCTTTTACAAGAAGCGGAGAGGAGCCTCTTTTTTTGATTTCTCCCAGAAGCGGGCGGGCGGTTTCCCGAAAGCCCAGCACGCGCAGATATACAGGCCAGCCTGCGGCCTTGCGCGCGTCCAGCTCTGTCTGTTTCAGATTCAGCAGGATATGGCACAGGGCGCGGGTGACGCGGGTGTGGGTGAGCTGGCGCGTCTTCAGAAGATCCGCGAATTCCTCTGCGGACGTGAACTGAAAGCGGCAGTTTCCCATCCGCGCCGCCAGATCTTCCCCCACATCCTGGAAAGCTGCCAGAGCTTCCCGTGGCAGTGACAGGAGAAGATAAGACAGAACAGAAGAAAAATCATTCAGCCGCACCGGACCGGAGGCTGCCAGAGCTGTTCTTAAAAGCTTTTCAGAAAACAGCGGAAGCTGCGCCAGGACAGGGCTCGAGAGCCCGGATGAGGGCTGTTCTGACAACTGCTCAGAGGCGGACCGCCCGGATGAGAACTGTTCAGAAGCAGACTGCCCGGAGACGGACTGCCCGGGATACCGAGCTTGCTTTGATCCCCTGTATACAGCATGCCGGATCGCGGAGGCCGAAGCCATCTCGGCATCCAGCGACAGATCGTGGTAGCCGGCGGAACGCCGGCGGAGTGTCAGAGGACGGATAGAGCTCTTCCTGCCAAGAAGAGCGCGGCAGTATTCGATGCCCAGGATATTGTTGGGTTCATCCAGAAGGGAAGGGGCCCGGCGGCAGTCTGCGTCATCGGAACAGCAGGGCAGAATCCGTTCAGTCAGATTCCGGTATTCTTCCGCAGCCCGGCTTCTGGCAGCCGGAAAGCTGAAGCCCTGCCGCAGAAAATCCTGCAGAAAGGCCCTGTAGGCAGGCGGCTCTTCTTCAAAAAGCCGGGCATAGGACAGAAGCGTATCCAGATCGCCGGACTCGCTTCCAAAGCAAAGAAAGTCCACACAGCCCAGAGCCTCCAGAACCGAGACGGCTCCCTGGGCAAAAGCCTCCGCGCTTCCCACAGCGTAAGAAACGGGAAGTTCGATCACAAGGTCTGCACCCGCCCGCAGGGCCATTTCCGCCCGCACATATTTGTCCACGATGGCTGGGTATCCCCGCTGTACGAAATCGCCGCTCATGACGATGACAGCGTAATCCGCGCCGGAGAGCTCCTTTGCTTTCTGAAGCTGGTAGGCGTGGCCTTTGTGGAAAGGATTGTATTCTGCGATGATTCCGACAGTTTTCATGGGCGGCTCCTTTGCTGTTGTTTATGATTGAAAATATAGTTTATCTTAGCACAGAGCAGGAGGAGAGACAAGGGAGAACCTGTTTATAGCAAAGCGTATGGAAAAGAGGAAAGACATATGGTAATATAATGACAGATCCTGAAAAGGCCGGACCTGCCGGCTGTTTTCAGAAAAATGGAGAATTAAGGCGGGAAAACTGGAATGGAAGAACTGAGAGAACAGATGCTGGCGGAACAGGCGGAGCGGATTGCGCGTCTGCAGATGAGAAATGAAATCCGGATGGCGGGACTTGTGATTTGGGGAGTCCTCCTGCTGGGATGGCTGATTGTCTGGTTTATAAAACTGATGCGGGATATCCGAAGGTCGGAAGCGATGTGCTCCGGGGAAATCTCCTTTACCTGTGAAACCTGCGGACATTCCTTCTGTGTTCCGGCAGATTATCTGGTCAGACATCCGTTTATGTTTCGCAAGTCTGTCTATAAGGGAAATGGAATGACAGGAAGAACGGTCCGCCAGTCCGGAAGGCTGTTCTGCCCGTCCTGTCAGAAAAAGACCTGGTGCAGACAGGATATGGAAGAGTCGGCCCGGATTGGCATGAGCGGCTTTGGTGAGGCTTTGAGAAAGGACGGGCTCAGATTTCTGGCGGGCGCGGTGGTGCTGCTTGCAGCAGGAGGCATCTTTTTTACAGTGTTAAATATTGTGTTTTAACAGGCATTTACAGGGAGAGAGGGAAATGAGAGAAAGCGCAAAAAATGGACGAAAAATATGTTTCTTCCCTACGCTCCTTTTGGGAAAGACTATATGATGTACCGGTTTCAGAACAGATGCCTGGAGCTTCCGGATCTTGATTATCCGGACAGGTTAATGTATATTTATTTCAATACAAGCGGAACAACACCGTCATATTGGGAAGGTGAAAGTACGGCCGTAAGTGCTGACGCGCTGGCACAGGCTTGCAGCCCGCTGCGGAAGCATCTCTGCGTTTGAAGAGCGGATGTAGAAAAGTAAGAGCTACATTGAAACACATGGAAGGTTCTATGGCAGATTGGGGATATTGCGAAGGGGGAGAAGATATGAATAATTTGGGCATGGGAATTTTGTTTCTTTGTTTTTCGCTTTTTTTAAGATATTATTCTCCAAGGGAAAAAGGAAATATGCTGGGCTATAAATCACCTCAGCAGGGGATGCGCAGAAATGTATGGTTTTGGTCCAACAGATGCTTTGGAAAGCTGGCTCTGGCCGGCTCTGCAGTGTATCTTGCAGCTAGTATTATTCTGTTGATTCTGGGAAAAACAGAAATGGCTTATAAACTTAATCTATATATTATACCATATCTTTTGTTCAGCACTGGAGTGACGGAAATTTACACCTTCATCAGGGTACGCCGTAAAGATGAAACGGGTAACCGTGCTTTATATCCGCACGAAGACAGAAAAACACCAGAAAGGAACGAAAAATAATGGACATCACCCTGCATTACATAGAAGAAGGGACAGGGACCCCGCTGCTCCTGTTACATGGTAATGGAGAAGACGGAACATATTTTAAGCATCAGCTTGCGTATTTTTCGAAAAAATACAGAGTAATTGCGGTGGATACGCGGGGACACGGACAGTCCCCGCGGGGAGCGGCGCCCTTTACCATCAGCCAGTTTGCGGAGGATCTGAATGCATTTCTGGAGCAGAGAGATATCTCAAAGGCCGTTATCCTGGGGTTTTCTGACGGAGCCAACATCGCCATGCGCTTTGCGATGAAGCATCCGGAGAAGGTGGAAGCGCTGATATTGAACGGAGGCAATCTGAATGCGAGGGGTGTAAAGGCTTCTGTGCAGATTCCGATTGAGCTTGGGTACCGGATGACAAAGCTTTTTTCCAGAATATCAGAAAAGGCCAGAAAGAATCATGAGATGCTGGCTCTCATGGTCGATGATCCGAATATAGAACCCTCGGAGCTGAAAGAGATTCATGTTCCCACGCTCGTAATTGCAGGGACCGAGGATATGATCAAAGAAGAACACACAAAGCTTCTGGCAGCAGTAATTCCGGGCGCGGAGCTGAAGTTTGTGAAAGGCGGTCATTTTGTGGCTGCGAAAGCGTCCGAAGAATTTAATGCGGCAGTGGATTTGTTTTTGGAGAGAGTGCTTTGAGATGGCGGAAAGCAGAGAACTACAGGCCGGCAGCAGCGGAACCGGCGGAGGAAACGAAAGCAATCACGGAAAAGATTGATGTATCAGACATTCCGCCAGAGGAAGCAGCTATGCGTATCGCCAATCTGGGAAAGGAGCAGGTACATTGTGGAAAAAAGGATTGCCCGGAAAGTAACGCCGGATGAGGACGGCATGATGCTGGGAAAGTTTCTGCGTTTCTGCATGTCCTTAAGTAAAAAGGAGATCAGCCGGTCGAAATTTCTGGAAAACGGAATCTGTGTCAACGGAGAGAGAAAGAAGGTTACGGCTGTCCTGAAAGCAGAAGACATTGTGGAGGTGCGGCTGGGGGCAGGAGAAGACACTTCCCCGCAGCTTCGTTCCTCAGAGAAAGAACTGAACATCCTTTATGAAGACGGGGATGTAATTGTTCTGAATAAGCCTGCGGGACTTTCGGTCCATCCGGCAGGCAGAAAATCATGGGAAGGAGACACGCTGGCAAACCGTCTGGCCTTCTATCTCCGGAATAAAGGAGAAGACAGCATAATCCGTATCTTCGGACGGCTGGATAAGGATACTTCGGGTGTGGTTCTGGCAGCCAAAAGCCGGGCGGCGGCTGGGCGATTGGAAGGACAGCGGGAGAATGGCATTTTGAAAAAGACTTACCTGGCAGTCTGCCAGGGGGTGCCCCCGGAGAAGGAAGGAGAGATCTGCGCTCTGCTCGCCCCGGTACCGGAGGACAGAAGACGGATGCGCGTCTCAGAAGACGGAAAATCCGCGAAAACGCATTATCAGGTCCTGAAGACCTGGGAAGACAGCCGGGAACCGGAAGACGAAGGTGTCTGTGGAGGACAAGGCAGGAGCAGACGGAGATCCCGGTATTCTCTTGTCCGTCTCAGGCTGGAGACCGGCCGTATGCATCAGATACGGGTTCACATGGCTTATATCGGATGCCCGCTTCTGGGAGATCCCTTATACGGAAAAGGGCTGCATTGGGACACAGGCAGAACAGAAGAACCGAAAGAAACAGGGCTGATAGGCCGGACAGCCCTTCATGCGGCGGAGCTTGCGTTTTTTCAGCCCTTTACAGGGAAAGAACTTCGGATTTCGGCTCCTGTACCAAAAGACATTGCCAGAATCCTTGAATTTGTGGTAGAATAGACCGGGCTGCAGGATTCTGCGAATGACGGCAGAAGGGAATGCCGAAAGCCAGGGCAGGATCGGGCTGCAGCCGGGAAATGCGGCGCGGACGCAAGGGAAAAGCGTCGGCAAAGAGAGGATTTATGGGAAAATCATTATATATTGCCGAGAAGCCCAGTGTGGCGCAGGAGTTTGCAAAGGCGTTGAAGCTGAATACTTCACGCCGGGACGGATATCTGGAAGGCGAAGACAGCATTGTGACCTGGTGCGTGGGTCATCTGGTGACCATGAGTTACCCGGAGGTTTACGATGAAAAATATAAGAAATGGAGTCTGGCGACGCTGCCGTTTCTGCCGGAGAAATTCAAATATGAGGTGATTCCCTCGGTAAAGAAGCAGTATGAGATTGTAAAAGGCCTTCTGAACCGTCCGGATGTGGAGACAATCTATGTATGTACCGACTCCGGGCGGGAAGGAGAGTATATCTACCGGCTGGTGGAACAGATGGCAGGCGTTCACGGGAAAAAGCGGAAGCGCGTCTGGATCGATTCGCAGACGGAGGAGGAGATCCTCCGGGGCATTCGGGAAGCAAAGGATCTGTCGGAATATGACAATCTGGCCAGCGCCGCCTATCTGCGTGCCAAGGAAGATTATCTGATGGGTATTAATTTTTCCCGCCTTCTGACCCTGAAATACGGAAATACGATTTCCGGTTATCTGAATACGAAATACACGGTGATTTCTGTAGGACGCGTTATGACCTGTGTGCTGGGCATGGTGGTCCGCAGGGAGAGGGAGATCCGGGAATTTGTCAAAACGCCCTTCTACCGGGTACTGGGAGATTTCGGTCTTCATGGAAGAAAATTTGAAGGAGAATGGCGGGCGGTATCAGGTTCCGTATTCTGTGAACCGCATAAGCTGTATAAGGAAAACGGATTTAAAAAGGAGGAGGACGCAAAAGAGCTGATCCGCTTTTTGGAAGAAGAAAAGCCGGTACAGGCGGCGTTATTTTCCATTGAGCGGAAAAAGGAAAAGAAAAATCCGCCTCTGCTTTTCAATCTGGCGGAACTTCAGAATGAATGCTCCCGGCGCTTCAAGCTGAGCCCCGACGAAACTCTTCGGGTGGTCCAGGAGCTGTATGAAAAAAAGCTTGTGACCTACCCGAGAACGGACGCCCGGGTGCTTTCCACAGCGGTGGCAAAGGAGATAGGGAAAAACCTGTCTGGTCTTCGGTCCTACGGAAAGCTGTCTCAGTATGCATCGGAAGTGCTCGGGGGAACGGCATGGAAGGGGATTGCAAAGACCCGTTACGTCAACGACAAGCAGATCACGGACCACTACGCAATTATTCCCACCGGCCAGGGGCTGGGGGCTTTAAGGAGTCTTTCGCCGGTATCGGAACAGATTTACGAGGTGATAGCCCGGCGGTTTCTGGGAATTTTTTATCCGGCGGCGGAATACCAGAAGGTGCAGCTGGTGACGGAGGTGCGGGGAGAACGGTTCTTCTCCAGTTTCCGGGTGCTGCTTTTGGAAGGCTGGCTGAAGGTGCAGCCTCAGGCTGGCGACAGCGGAAAAAAGAAAACAGACGAAGACGAGACGGAAGATGTGCGCGTGGACGCGGAATTTCTGGAACTTTTAAAGGGGCTCAGGAAAGGGGCGGTCATCGAGACCGGCGGTTTTCGGATCAAAGAAGGCGAGACCTCTCCGCCGAAGCGTTATAATTCCGGTTCTATGATTCTGGCTATGGAAAATGCGGGCCAGCTAATCGAGGATGAGGAGCTGCGGGCCCAGATCAAGGGAAGCGGAATCGGAACCAGCGCGACCCGTGCGGAGATCCTGAAAAAACTTGTGAATAATAAATACATTGCGTTAAATAAAAAGACGCAGATTATCACGCCGACGCTTTTGGGAGAGATGATTTACGATGTGGTGCGGGCTTCCATCTACAGCCTGCTGAATCCGGAGCTGACAGCCAGCTGGGAAAAGGGACTGACACAGATGGCGGAGGGAACCATCACAGAAGAAATATACATGCAGAAGCTCGAAAAATTTATCACTGACAAGACGCAGAATGTGCTGAACGCGGATTACCGGAGGGCCCTGCGCCCCTGTTTTGACGCGTCGGCAGGATTTTATAAGACGGGAGGAGGCTCTCAGAAGAAAGCTGGGGGTACAGATCCGGAAAAGAAAATCAAGAAAAAGGAGCAGGAAAAGAAATGAAAGAACTGGAAGTAAAGGAACTTTATACGCTGTCTGAGACGCTGGCTGCGCCTCTTCTGGAAAGCGTAACCTATCCCTGGGAAGCGCTGGCGAAAATCGGCGCTTTCATTCTGGAGCTTGGCGCGGGATTAAGTGAAGAAGAGTACGAAAAACGCGGGGAAAACATCTGGATTGCCCGCTCTGCCAAAGTAGCGCCTACCGCTTCCATCACAGGACCCTGTATCATCGGCAGGGATACGGAAGTCCGCCACTGCGCGTTCATCCGCGGAAATGCCCTGGTGGGAGACGGGGCTGTGGTCGGAAACTCCACAGAGCTGAAAAACGTGATTCTGTTCAATAAAGTGCAGGTGCCCCATTACAATTATGTGGGAGACTCTATCCTGGGCTATAAAGCCCACATGGGAGCAGGCTCCATCACCTCCAATGTGAAGTCTGACAAGCTCCTGGTGAAGGTGCATACGCCGGAGGGCGACATTGAGACCGGAATCAAGAAATTCGGCGCCATGATTGGCGACGAAGTGGAAGTGGGCTGCGGCTCCGTGCTCAATCCGGGAACCGTCATTGGGAAGAACAGCAATATTTATCCCCTGTCTTCCGTACGGGGCGTGGTTCCGGCCCATTCCATCTATAAAAAGCAGGGCGAGGTAGCAGAGAAGAGATGAGCCGGAGAGAGGCAATGCCTTTTTCGGGCAGCGCGCTGAAATGGTTCGCGGTTTTGATTATGCTTGTGGACCACATCGGGGCCTGTCTGCTGGAGGTCTTTGTGCTGAATTATTACGGCGTCTCACCGCTGGCGGGCAGGATTGACAATCTGTATTTCTGGCTCAGCCTGGATTCGGTTCTGCGCGGAATCGGAAGGGCAGCGTTTCCGATTTTCTGCTTTCTCCTGGTAGAAGGAGCCGTGCATACGCGCAGTCCCCGGAAATACCTGCTGCGACTGGCTTCCTTTGCGCTCATTTCTGAGATCCCGTTTGATCTGGCGCTTCATAATCAGCCGTTTTACTGGGGAACCCAAAATGTATTTTTTACGCTGCTGGCCGGCCTGCTTGTGATTCAGGCTTTTCAGAGATCTCCCGGGCAGGAGTGGAGAGGCATGCTGGCGCTGGCGGTTCTGGGCGCGGCGGCAGAACTGTGCGGGACAGATTACGGGGCCATAGGCGTGGCAGTAATTGCGGTGATGTATCTTCTGCGGGAGCGGTTCTGGGCGGCCTCTGTCCTTTCGCTGATTCTGCTTGTGCTTCTGGCGCGGATTGAGATTTTCAGCATTCCGGCTTTTCTGATTCTTGCGCTGTACAACGGAAAGCGGGGACGCCAGCCGAAATACTTTTTCTATGTGTTTTATCCGGTCCATCTGCTGATTCTCTGGGCGGCCGGAAATTTTGTGCTGCCGGCGCTGCTGTAGGAAGATTTTTTCCTGATATTTCAGGCGGCGCTGCTGTAAAGGACGGCTTCTCTGCTTGACAAATGGGTTTTTGTCCGCTAATATGGTAAAGGTTTGAGTCTTATATAAATTCATAATAGGTTGAATGTTTCTACCAGCTGCCGTAACAGTTGACTATAAGCCTCCCTCCGGGGAGATGCTATATACTGTTCTGGCAGCTGTTTTGGTATCTGCAGAGTATCTGCAGCAGATGAGCAAAGGAGGTATTTGAAATGAGCAAAACAGATGTATTGATTATCGGGGCGGGGCCTGCAGGAATCTTTACGGCTCTGGAGCTTCTGCGAAGGGGAAGCAGAAAGAGCATCACGATTGTAGAAAAAGGAAGGCCGGTGGAAAAGCGTTCCTGTCCGAAGGCAAAGACGAAGAAATGCATGAACTGCAAACCTTACTGCAATATTACCACTGGATTTTCCGGAGCAGGCGCTTTTTCCGACGGCAAGCTGTCTTTAAGCTATGAAGTGGGCGGAGATCTGCCATCCCTGATTGGAGAGGACTTTGCCCAGGAAATGATTCAGTATACGGATCAGATCTATCTGGAATTCGGCGCGGATACAAAGGTGGAAGGCGTTGGAAAGGAAAAGGAGGTAAAAGATATCCGGAAGAGAGCCATTCAGGCCGGCCTGAAGCTGGTAGACTGCCCGATCCGCCATCTGGGAACAGAAAAGGCCCAGGAGATTTATTACCGGATTGAGCAGTATCTGCTGGAAAAGGGCGTGGAGATTCTGTTTGGCTGCCACTGCCGGGATCTGATTGTGGAGAACGATGTCTGTAAAGGGGCTGTACTGGAAGATTCCGCAAAGCATACGAATGAACAGGTGATTTATGCCGATCATGTGATCGTGGCCACCGGCAGAAAAGGAGCAGACTGGCTGGAAAAGCTCTGTGAGCAGCATGATATCGCCCATGTGCCGGGGACCGTGGATATCGGCGTGCGCGTGGAAGTGCGAAACGAGATCATGGAGGATGTAAACAATATTCTCTATGAGTCGAAGCTTATCGGTTATCCGCTGCCCTTTAAGAATAAAGTCCGCACTTTCTGCCAGAATCCGGGCGGTTTTGTCAGCCAGGAAAACTACGATAATGATCTGGCGGTGGTAAACGGCCATTCCTATAAGGACCTGAAATCTCAGAATACCAACCTGGCGATTCTGTGTTCCCACAATTTCACATATCCGTTCAACCAGCCTATTGCTTACGCCCAGAAGGTGGGAGAACTGACGAATATGCTGGGAGACGGGAAGATTCTGGTGCAGCGCTACGGCGATATTCTGGGCGGAAAGCGGACCTGGCAGAAGGAGCTTTCCCAGTCCAATGTCCGTCCCTCTCTGCCGGACGCGGTAGCGGGCGACATCACAGCGGCCATGCCTTACCGGGCCATGACGAATATCATCAATTTTATTCAGGCCGTGGATCATGTGGTGCCCGGCTTTGCGGCCAATGAAACCCTTCTCTATTCTCCGGAGCTGAAATTCTACAGCAACCGGATTAAGATGACACCGGATTTGGTGACGAATATCCGGGGACTTTACTGCCTGGGTGATTCCAGCGGCTGGACCAGAGGACTGATGATGGCTTCCGTCATGGGGGTGCTGATGGGGCGGAAGCTGTCGGAAAATGAGAAAGCTTAAAGATTCGGAAAACTGGGAAAAACGCAGAAAGAGCTGAAGGCATGGGAGAAAAAGAAAATATAAAAAAGGCGGAAATGCCGGAATGGCCTTGCCGGAAGATGCTGAAGTCTGAACATTCAGACTTTCCCGTTTCGTAAAAAAAGACTGGACGAATTCCAGATATTATGAGAAAATATAATCAAATGCGACAAGCCGGGATCCAAGCCACCCCGGCGCCGCTGATTAACTTAATTTGAAAGGAGTTTTATAATGATTTATTCACATGAAGTTGAAACAATGTGTCCGGTAGCTCAGGGCGTAAATCATGGCGCTGCTCCGATTCCGGAAGAAGCAAAGTGGGTACAGGCAAAAGAAATCAAAGACATTTCCGGCCTGACACACGGCGTAGGCTGGTGTGCTCCGCAGCAGGGCGCCTGCAAGCTGACCCTGAACATCAAGGAGGGAATCATCCAGGAGGCTCTGGTTGAGACTCTTGGCTGCTCCGGTATGACACATTCCGCAGCTATGGCTGCAGAGATTCTTCCCGGAAGAACACTTCTGGAGGCTTTGAATACCGACCTCGTATGTGATGCAATCAACACGGCTATGAGAGAGCTGTTCCTTCAGATCGTATACGGACGTTCTCAGTCCGCATTTTCTGAGGATGGTCTTCCCATCGGCGCAGGTCTGGAGGACCTTGGAAAGGGACTCAGAAGCCAGATCGGAACCATGTATGGAACTCTGAAAAAAGGACCTCGTTACCTGGAGATGGCAGAGGGCTATGTAACCGGTATTGCGCTGGATGAAGAGGATCAGATCATCGGCTACAAGTTTGTAAACCTTGGAAAGATGACAGACTTCATCAAGAAGGGCGACGACCCGAACACCGCATGGGAGAAGGCCCAGGGACAGTACGGACGTGTGGATGACGCTGTAAAGATCATCGACCCGAGACAGGAATAATCGAGGAGGTAAGAAAATGGCTTTATTTGAATCATATGAAAGAAGAATTGACAAAATCAATCAGGTTTTGAACAGCTATGGCATTGCTTCTCTCGAGGAAGCAGAGAAGATTACAAAGGATGCCGGACTGGATGTATACAATCAGGTAAAGGGCATTCAGCCGATTTGCTTTGAGAACGCATGCTGGGCTTACATCACAGGCGCTGCTATCGCCATCAAGAAGGGCTGCCGTAAGGCATCTGACGCAGCAGCAGCTATTGGAGAAGGCCTTCAGGCTTTCTGCATTCCGGGTTCTGTAGCAGACCAGCGTAAGGTAGGTCTGGGACATGGAAACCTTGGAAAGATGCTTCTGGAAGAGGATACCGAGTGCTTCTGCTTCCTGGCAGGCCATGAGTCCTTCGCAGCAGCAGAGGGCGCTATCGGTATCGCTACCAAGGCAAACAAGGTTCGTCAGAAACCGCTGCGCGTTATCCTGAACGGTCTTGGAAAGGACGCTGCTCAGATCATCGCACGTATCAACGGCTTTACATATGTAGAGACCCAGTATGATTATTACACCGGCGAGCTGAAGGAAGTATTCCGCAAAGCATACTCTGACGGCCCCCGTGCGAAGGTAAACTGCTACGGCGCAAACGACGTACGTGAAGGCGTTGCCATCATGTGGAGAGAGAATGTAGACGTTTCCATCACCGGAAACTCCACAAACCCGACCCGTTTCCAGCATCCGGTAGCAGGAACCTACAAGAAGGAGCGCATCGAGGCTGGCAAGAAGTACTTCTCCGTTGCTTCCGGCGGCGGTACAGGACGTACTCTGCATCCGGACAACATGGCAGCAGGACCGGCTTCCTACGGAATGACCGATACTCTGGGCCGTATGCACTCCGACGCTCAGTTCGCTGGATCTTCTTCCGTACCGGCTCACGTAGAGATGATGGGTCTCATCGGCGCAGGAAACAACCCGATGGTTGGTATGACTGTAGCTGTAGCTGTTTCCATTGAGGAAGCTGCGAAGGAAGGCAAGTTCTAAGGATATCCATTTGTTTATAAACTGATAATTTGAGAAAGCGCTGTGATCCAAAAGATTACGGCGCTTTCTTTATGTTGAAATGTGGTTATTGTTGAACGGAAGCAGTTTCGGTTGAAAAAATCATAATTGATTTCAAAGCTTGACGATTTATTTTTTCCTGCGTAACTTTAATAAAATATTTTTCTTTGAAGCAGTTTCCTGAAGCAAACGGGCTGCATGGAAAGCTTTTTCTTTTAATGTGAGATTCGAGGTATTCCCGTCTAATTCGGATATGATATTTTCTAAATCGTTCAACTCCAGCAGATTGACTGCGACACCAAACAGAGTTTTCTTTCGTCCATCATTATAAGTATCTATCAGATGATTTAACAGTGCTTTCTTTCGCTGCTGTTCCGCTGTATAAAGCTCAGCCCCTATTACCCTGAATTTTTTCATATCCTGTTTTTGGTGTTGGTGCGTGATAAAAGAATCAAAGTCATCTATGCCGTTATATTTTTCGCAGGGATAATTTTCACACTGGAAGCAATATTCTATATTTTTATGCTGTAAACTGCATTTTGCCAGGGAACAGAATTGATTTCCCTCCCCGCCACCGCAGCCGGGGCAGTATTGATTCAGGTTCATGGGGCATAAGCCACAATTCAATCCGCACAGGGAAAATAATAAATTGTCTCTTTTGAAATTTTTCATAGAAAATCCTCTTATCTTATAACATGCGTCAAAAAACGTTTTCTGGATATATCCTGGTGGAAACTCTGGAAGACCCTTGAGCCGGAGATATCAACAGCAGGGATGTCTGTATTTTAACATATGTCTGTAAATAAGAAAATATCTGGTGCTCAGAGGATATCACATATTCTCAAAAGCAGGCGGTCATAGTATAATAGAGCCAGCAAAACGGATTTTACGGAATTGAGTTAATTATAAACGGAACGAAATGCAGGTGCAGCGATTTTGAATAAGATAGTCACTGGTGACGAAAATTTTTTGAATGTATTTTTGATGAGAAAACAAGGCATATATGCGGGGACTGATATTTTCATTTTCAGGTAAATGACGGCAATTTAGCAAGTGCGGAGGTTGAAGATGAAAATATTAGTGTTTTGCGCAAAAGGCTTTGAAACTATGGAGTTCAGTGCGTTTATTGATGTATTTGGATGGGCGCGAAATGATTATGGGTATCCTGTACAGACAGAGACATGCGGGTAAAACAGAAAAGTGATCAGTACATTTGGTGTTCCGATTATTGTAGATAAGACACTGGATGAAATTAATGTTGAAGAATACGATGCGCTGGCCATTCCGGGAGGATTTGAAGAATTTGGATTTTATCAGGAAGCGTTTGATGAACGTGTGATGGCACTGATTCGGGAGTTTAACCGGCAGGAGAAAATTATTGCTTCTGTCTGTGTTGGAGCGCTGCCGCTGGGGAAAAGCGGTATATTGCAAGGAAGAAAGGCTACCACATATCATCTGAAAAATGCCTGCAGACAGAAACAATTAGCTGAATTTGGCGCAGTGGTGACAAACGAGAGGATAGTTGTCGACGGGAATATCATGACTTCCTATTGTCCGGAGACGGCGGCTGACGTTGCCTTTGAATTATTAAAGAGGCTCATTGGCTTTGATAAAATGGTAATCGTAAAGCACGCAATGGGGTATTAAAATTCTTATCAAATAGCGGAGAAGCATCTTCAGAATGCAGGTGTTGGGACGAAATCGCAGGAGGATTTAAAACTGCAGCAGGAGCAGAACAAACAGAAGCACAGGGGAAGGTAAGGCCTTCCCCCTCTCTTTTTTGTGCATGAAAAGAGAGGAAGCAGGGGAACGGAACCATTATAATAAACGGTGAAAAGGAGCAGAAAAATGGAATGGACCAACCGGATGAATCAGGTGATCAACTACATAGAAGAACACATTGCCGAAGAAATCGATTATAAGGAGCTTGCTGAAATCGCCTGCTGCTCTGTATATCATTTTCAGAGAATGTTCGCTTATATAGCGGGCGTTTCGCTTTCGGAGTACATACGCCGCAGACGGATGTCTCTGGCTGCTGTTGATTTGCAGAGCGGTGATGAAAAAATCATTGATATCGGTCTGAAATACGGCTATTCATCCCCGACGGCGTTTAACAGAGCTTTTCAGAGTGTTCATGGAATCGCTCCGTCTGCGGTGAAAAACGAGGGCGTGTCTGTGAAGTCCTTTCCGCCGATCTCCTTTAAATTTGAAGTTGAGGGAGGGAAAGAAATGAATTATCGCATTGAGACGAAAGAAACTTTCCGGATAGTCGGGAAATCCTGGCCGCTGAATAAGGAGATTGAACAGAATTTTCTGGAAGTGCCGCAGATGTGGCAGGAGGCAGTGGCGGACGGCACGATTGAAAAAATTATTTCACTGATGAACAGCCAGCCGCAGGGAGTTCTGGGGGTAAGTGCCTGCAGCGATAAGGAGCAGTGGCGGTATTATATAGCGGTTTCATCCTCTGCGGATATTGATGATTCACTGGAGGAATACATGATTCCGGAATGTATGTGGGCAATCTTTTCCGGGTCCGGTACGGGAAAATCGATTCAGGAGCTGGAGAGGCGTGTTGTAACGGAATGGCTCCCGACTTCCGGCTATGAATTTACAGAGGGGCCGGATGTGGAGGTTTACTTTCAGCCGAATCCCAGCGATACGCGATACGAGGTCTGGATTCCGGTCAGAAAAGTCTGAGGGATTTTAGAAGAAAATACAGCAGTCAAAGACCGGCAGCGCCAGGAGAGTTCCCTGGCCCTGCCGGTCTTTGCGGCTCTGCGGATTTGGCTCAAAAGAGATAGAGGCGGACGCCTTTTTTATTTCAGGTACTTCTGAAAAAACTCATCGATCTTCTCAAATGGAATGACATCCATCCGGTCGTACAGATCTGTATGGACTGCTCCGGGAATCAGCAGCAGCTCCTTATTATCTCCTTTCAGCGTCTGGAATACATCCTTGCTGAAATAGCAGGAATGAGCCTTTTCGCCGTGAACAAGAAGCACGGCGCTGCGGATCTCACCGCTGTACTGCAGAATCGGCTGATTCAGGAAGGAGATGCAGCCGGTGGTGTTCCAGCCCTCGTTGGAATTCAGGGAGCGTTTGTGGTAGCCGCGCTCTGTCTTGTAATAGTCATGATAATCCTTTACAAAGAAGGGCGCGTCTTCGGGCAGCGGGTCCACCACGCCGCCGGCCCGTTCGTAGCTTCCGTTCCGGTAATCGGCCGTTCTCTGGGCGTTCAGGGCTGCGCGTTTTTCATAGCGGGCTTCTTCGCTGTCTTCCGAATCAAAATAGCCTTTTGCATTGACACGGGCCATATCATACATGGTGACGGCGACGGTCGCTTTGATCCGGGTGTCAATGGCAGCGGTGTTGACGGCCATTCCGCCCCAGCCGCAGATACCGATGATGCCTATTCTTTCCGGATCTACGTTATCCTGCACAGACAGAAAATCGACGGCGGCCTGGAAGTCTTCGGTGTTGATATCCGGAGAGGCCATATACCGGGGCGTGCCTCCGCTCTCGCCTGTAAAAGAGGGGTCAAAGGCGATGGTCAGATAGCCTCTTTCTGCCATGGTCTGGGCATACAGTCCGGAGGACTGTTCCTTGACGGCGCCGAAGGGACCGCTGACGGCCAGAGCCGGGAGCTTTCCGGCGGCGTTTTTCGGCTCGTACAGGTCGGCTGCCAGGGTGATGCCGTACCGGTTGTGAAAGGTTACCTTGCGGTGATTTACTTTTTCGCTTTTGGGAAATACCTTGTCCCATTCTGCTGTCAGCTGTAATGTTTCTTCCATAAAAAAATCCTCCTGTAAAAAAATGTGTACCGTACCTGTCTGCAGGCCGGAAAAAGGGGTTATCCTGTTGAAAGATTCTGGATTGACATTTCTGTCTCTCCGTGTTATGGTCAGTATAAGACCTAAACCTGGCTTTAGGTCAAGATGATATTTTTGAACTTTTTGTGAACACGGCAGGAATGTACAAACGTCTGCGGCTGGCTGCGGCGGGCGACTGATTTTGTACAGGAGAGCCGGAGGAGGCGCATATGTATACGATAGGACAGATATCAGAAATGTTTCAGATCCCCGTTTCCACACTGCGGTATTATGACAAGGAGGGACTGTTTCCGGGACTGGAGCGGTCCGGGGGAATCCGGAAGTTTACGGAAAAGGAGATGGAAGCTCTCCGGGTCATTGAATGCCTGAAACGCTCAGGGCTGGAAATCCGCGAGATCAAGACGTTTATGGAATGGTGTTCGGAAGGAAGCAGCACCTATCCGAAAAGAAAAGAGCTGTTCATCCGGCAGGAAGAGGCAGTAAAAGAGGAGATGCACAGGCTGGAAAAGACGCTTGCCATGATCCGGTACAAGCGCTGGTATTACGAGCAGGCCATAGAGGACGGAGCGGAAGAGCGGGTGCGGCAGATGTCTCCGGAAGAGATGCCGGAGGAAATACGCGCCGCATATGAGCTTGCGTTTGAAAAAACGGGAAACGGGAAGGAAAAGAAAATACGCAGGGCAGGGTAAGAGATAAATTTCGTGCTCTCTGCCATGCTTGGAAAAATCTGCGGACAGAAATTTCGGGAAAGGTGAGGAAAGACATGAGCCTTTATGCAATCGGGGATCTGCATCTGGCTTTTTCCGTAGACAAGCCCATGGATCTTTTTGGACGGGTCTGGAAGAACCATGAAAAGAAAATTGAAAAATACTGGAACCGGCGGATTGCTTCCGGGGATACGGTGGTGATTACCGGCGATCATTCCTGGGGCAGGAATCTGAAAGAATGCGCGGCGGATCTGGAATTTATCATGGGGCTTCCGGGGCGTAAGATTCTGCTCCGGGGCAACCATGACATGTTCTGGGACGCGAAAAAGACGGAGCGGCTGAATGAGCGGTTTGCAGGCCGCCTGGAATTCCTGCAGAATAATTTCTATTCCTATGGAGAGTATGCGCTGGTGGGAACCAAGGGCTACTGCTACGAGGGATGGGACGCGCCGGATCATTTTGAAAAGATTATGACAAGAGAGCTTGCGCGGCTGAGGACTTCCTTTGAAGCGGCAAAGGCGGCAGGGTTCACACAGTATCTGATGTTTCTGCATTATCCGCCGACCAGCATCGGAGAGATGGAAAGCCCGTTTACCAGGATGGCACAGGAGTATGGGGCCTCGAAGGTCATCTATTCCCACTGTCACGGAAGAGAGCGGTTTGACGACAGCTTTAAGGGCGATGTGGACGGGATAGAGTATAAACTGGTATCGTCGGATTATCTGAAGTTCAGGCCGGAGCTGATCCTGCCGTAAAAAGAGGAGTATCCGGCGAAAAAACTCCGGGAAGCAGAACGTTGTTTGTCTGCTTTCCGGAGTTTTTGGGATCAGAGAATCTTACAGGCTGCTTTCATAACCGGCCATAAGACCGCCTTTCTCGGCATAGAAGCTGCAGAGAGCGGTTGTGTTTCCGATGGAGGCGTCGCAGTCTGGAAATTCCGTTTTTACAAGCTTAAGAAATTCCCGGGCGGCTGCTTCGTTCTGGCAGTGGACGATCCGCAGTTTTCCGCCCCGGTAGCCGTTCTTTTTCATTTCTTCAAGCATCATTTTCAGTGCCTTTGCGATGCCGCGGCTTTTGTGCAGAGGCTGCAGAGTGCCCTCGCTGCTGGCCTGGCCGACGATGCGGATTCCCAGAAGGCCGCAGGCTTTGGCGACCAGAGGAGATACCCGGCCGTTCTGTGCCATGTTGTTCAGGCTTTCCAGCGTGAAGATGAGATGGGTCTGCTTCATGTAAGCACGTATTTCTGTCTCTATCTGTTCAAAACTCAGCTCCGGGTCAGAAAGGATGAGTTCCCGCAGCTTTTCGGCGATCAGAACCATTTCCGGACCGGTGGAGAGACTGTCCAGACAGCAGACACGGCGTCCGGGATGTGCCTTTTCATAGCTGTCCTTTGCCTGAACGGCTGCGTTATGGCAGCCGGAGAGGGTTCCGGTTATGGTGACGGCAAACACGTATTCCGCATCTCCGAAAGCCTCCAGCCATTCATGGATGTTTGGGCAGGCTGTGCCGGAGCGGCCTTTGTAGGCGGAAAGGTATGTGAGCATTTCGTTCAGATCCAGGTTCGGATCATCTGTAAATTCCTTCTGATCCGTAATGATTTTTAAGGGAACGCTGGAAAAGCTGACCTGTTCCAGGTCAAAAATATTGGAAGAAGAATCCATGATAATCTTATATTTCATACGGGCACCTCGATTTCTTGATATCGCATTATCGGTTTTTAAAAAACTGATAATATAGTAATATGAATTGCATACAAAGTCAATAGATCGGGGAAAATTCCTGAAAACGGGAAGATTGCGCTGAAAAGAAAGAAATGTTATACTCATATCACATAGGCTGTCCGGCAGAGACAGCAGACGGGAGAATTGTTATGACAGAGGCATGCAGAGAGAAGATTAAGTCTGCGGTGGAGGGATTCCGGCTTCCGCGTTACCGGGAGATCCCGGCGGTGGGTCTGTATCTGGAGCAGACTGCAAAATATATTTCGGAATATCTGTCCGGACTTCAGGAAAACTGCATTACCATTTCCATGATTTCCAACTATGTAAAAAAACATCTGATTGCCAGTCCGGAGAAAAAACAGTACAGCCGGGAACAGATTGCGTATCTGTTCTTTATCGCGGTGACGAAAAATGTGCTGAGTCTGGACGATTTGAAATATTTTATCGGGCTTCAGAAGGCCACGTATCCCTCGGAGACAGCTTATGATTATTTCTGTGACGAGCTGGAAAACGTTCTGGCTTTTGTGTTCGGCCTGAAGGAGAGTCCGGAAGAGATAGGAGAGGATTCCAGCGATGAAAAGCGGATGCTCCGCAGTGTGATCATTGCGGTTTCCTATCAGATTTATCTGGATAAAAGTTTTTCCGTGATGCGCAGAGAAGCGGAAGGGGATGGTTCCGGAGCGCGGTAATGGACGGACTTTGAAAAAATGAAAATATGTCTTGTTTTTTTTTGAATGTCCTGTTATAGTAGTAAAGGCGTAAGGGGCATTAGCGCAGTTGGGAGCGCGCCACACTGGCAGTGTGGAGGTCACGGGTTCAAGTCCCGTATGCTCCAGGAGATATGACGGGAGGCCAGAGCGGATGCTCTGGCCTTTCTGGATCAGAAAATCATGCGGATACCCTGCGGTTTCCACCAGACTGCGCGGGCGCGGGGCGTCCGGCCTTATGGATAAATTTTATTGAATTGGGGCTTGCCAAAGAATTGCTGCGCTGTTATGATCAACTGATGGGATGCTGTATTCCCATCTGAGAATAGTTCTCAGAGAAAATGATACACAGGAGGCGTATGAAAATGCTTGAATTACAGGATATCTGTTATCAGGTCACCGAGGATTCTCAGGATATCGACATTCTGAGACATGTCAATTTAAAGATAGATGATGAATTTACGGTAATTACAGGCCCGAACGGGGGAGGAAAATCCACGATGGCCAAGATTATTACCGGTATTGTAAAGCCTACGTCAGGAAAGATTCTGCTGGACGGCGATGATATTACGGAGCTTTCCATCACGGAGAGAGCCAGAAAGGGAATCAGCTTTGCGTTTCAGCAGCCGGTCCGTTTCAAGGGACTGACTGTACTGGACCTTCTGAATCTGGCTCACGGTGAGAAGCTTTCTCTGGACGCGGCCTGCCAGTATATGTCGGAGGTGGGGCTCTGCGCGAGAGATTATATCAACCGTGAAGTGAACGCCTCCCTTTCCGGCGGCGAGCTGAAGCGCATCGAGATTGCCATGGTGCTGGCCCGGGGAACGAAGCTTTCTATTTTTGACGAACCGGAGGCCGGGATTGATCTCTGGAGCTTTAACAATCTGATTCGCGTATTTGAAGAGATGCGCAGGAAAATCGACGGCTCCATCGTAATCATTTCCCATCAGGAACGAATCCTGAACATAGCAGACCGTATCGTTGTGATCGCGGACGGAGAGGTGACAGAGCAGGGCACAAAGGATGAGGTGCTTCCGAAGCTTCTGACGTCTTCGGAGGCGTGCAGCACATTGATGGACAAGGTAGTGTAAGGCGGCTGTTCAGGATGCCTGAACCGACGCGGCATGAGAGAAAAGAGGATATAAGTATGGCTCAGAAAATGGATCAGTTACAGATGCACATGCTGGAGAAGGTGGCAGATCTCCACAGTGTTCCGGAAGGCGCATACAACATCCGTTCCAACGGATCGCTGGCCGGAAGAAATACAACTGCCAATATAGATATTGTAAGCAAGGAAGACAAGCCGGGAATCGACATTATTATCAAGCCGGGCACGAAAAACGAAAGCGTTCATATCCCGGTCATCGTAAGCCAGAGCGGCCTGAAGGATCTGGTTTACAACGATTTTTATATCGGAGAGGATGCGGATGTGACTATTGTGGCGGGCTGCGGTATTCACTGCGGCGGCGACGATACCACGGAGCATGACGGTATCCATACTTTCCATATCGGGAAAAACGCGAAAGTGAAATATGTGGAGAAACATTACGGGGAAGGAGAGGGTACCGGAGACCGGATTCTGAATCCGACCACCGTGATTTACATGGATACTGACAGCTATATGGAGATGGAGACCACGCAGATCAAGGGTGTGGATTCCACCATCCGTGACACAAAGGCAGAGCTGGGAGACGGTGCGACTCTGATCATCAAGGAAAAGATCATGACCCACGGACAGCAGTACGCGGAGACGAATTTCCAGGTAGATTTAAACGGCGTGGATTCCACAGCCAACGTGGTGTCCCGTTCTGTGGCAAAGGGAGCTTCCCGCCAGGTGTTCAATTCCAAAATCTGCGGAAACAACCAGTGCTACGGACATACGGAATGCGATGCGATTCTGATGGACGAGGGACACGTGGTCGCGGTTCCGTCTCTGGACGCCAATAACCTGGATGCCAGCCTGATTCACGAGGCTGCCATCGGAAAGATCGCCGGAGAGCAGCTGACCAAGCTGATGACTCTGGGACTGACGGAAAAAGAGGCGGAAGAGCAGATCGTAAGCGGTTTCCTGAAGTAGGAGACATTGACAAATACGGTCTCAGATGATAACATTAGGGACATGCACGGGCTTTCCAAAGCCCGGTCAAAGCAAGTAAAAGCGAAGGATGGAGAGAAAACAAATGGCATTACTGAAGCAGTGGCGCGATATGGCCTACGACGAAAAGGCAAATAAAGGAGATATACAGAGATTCTGGGCGAAATATTTTAACATAGAGAAAGAGATCTATGAGCAGCTTCTGGAGGACCCGGACACTGAGGTGAAGGGAACGGTAAAAGAGCTGGCCGAAAAATACGGACAGGACGTTATGACCATGACCGGTTTTCTGGATGGCATCAACGACAGCCTGGTGGAGCCGAACCCCATCGAGGAGATGGAGGAGGACACGGTTGTTTCTCTGAAATTTGATAAGGAAAAGCTTTACAAGAATATGGTGGACGCAAAGGCAGACTGGCTGTATGAGCTGCCCCAGTGGGACGCTATCTTTTCCAAGGAAAGACAGAAGGAGCTGTATCTGGAGCAGAAGAAATCCGGCACAATTGTAAAGGGACCGAAGATTGGCAGAAACGATCCCTGCCCCTGCGGAAGCGGAAAGAAATATAAAAAATGCTGCGGAAAAAATGCATGAGTAAACTGTTTCTGATTCTTGGCACACTTTTTACAGTCTATTATATCGGAATACTTTTATATGCCGGCGTACATGCGTCTTTTGCCTGGTTCTGGCTGGGACTGGGCGCTGTATGCTGGCTGGCTCTGGCCGTCTGCAGGGTGCCCGCCCTTCAGGCGGCCTTTCTGCGCATTCCGCCGGGAATCCGGACTGCGGCGGGAATCCTTCTGGCGCTTGGAATTGCCCTGTTTCTGGCCGCGGAGGGCTGTATCGTCAGCGGCATGGTGCAGAAAGAGAAAGCATCCTGCGATTACCTGATTGTGCTGGGAGCGCAGGTGAAGGGAACCCGGGTGAGCCGCGCTTTAAAGCAGCGTCTGGACCGGGCGGCGGAGTATCTGCGGGACAATCCCGGGACGCTCGTCATTGTGTCGGGCGGGCAGGGCTCGGGAGAGGACATTACGGAAGCGGAGGCCATGGAAGATTACCTGATTGAGGCAGGGATTGGGGCGGAACGGATTCGGAAGGAAGAAAAGTCCGTGAATACGGTACAGAATATCCGCTTCAGCCGGGCGATGATGGAAGGAGAATGTCCATCCATCGGAATTGTATCAAATGATTTCCACATTTTCCGGGCGGTACATATCGCGAAGGCCCAGGGAATAGATGCCTTTGGGATTCCGGCTCCCACGGAGATTTTCATGCGTCCCCATTATATGACCCGGGAAGCGTTCGCTCTGGTTAAGGATCTGCTGCTTGGAAATGCGGTGTTTTAAGAAGAGACAGAAAACCGGAATTCGGGAAGATATTTGAAAATCTGGAGAGAAACGATGAAGCTTGATCGAATGATAGGGATTCTGGCAGTGCTGCTGCAGAAAGAGAAGGTGACGGCTCCCTGGCTTGCGGAGAAGTTCGAGGTATCCCGGCGGACGATCAACCGGGATATTGAACGCCTCTGCATGGCAGGAATCCCGATCGTGACCACGCGCGGAGCGGGCGGCGGCATTTCCATCATGGAAGGCTATGCAATAGACCGGACGCTGCTCACTTCTTCGGACATGCAGGCGGTTCTGGCAGGGCTTCGGAGCCTGGACAGCGTGAGCGGGACGAACCGGTATGCGCAGCTTATGGAAAAGCTGCTTCCGGGCGCTTCGGATCTTCTGGCAGGCGATCCGCATATTCTGATTGATCTGTCCTCCTGGTACCGGGCGGCGCTTGCGCCCAAAATTGAGCTGCTCCATGGAGCGATAGAAAGCAGCCGGCTGGTGTCCTTTTCCTATCATGCGCCTTCCGGAGAATCCCGCCGGACTGTGGAGCCGTATGATTTGATTTTCCAGTGGGCCGGCTGGTATCTGTGGGGCTGGTGCCGGACGAGAGAAGATTTCCGGCTGTTCAAGCTGAACCGGATGACAGAACTGGAGCTTTCCGGTTCTTTTGAAAAACGGCCGGCTCCGCTGCCGGATCTGTCGCAGGAAAAGGTGTTTCCCCATGTCTTTCAGGTAAGAGCGAGAATTGAACCGGAGTATAAATGGCGGCTTATCGAAGAATATGGAGCAGACAGCTTTTCCATTCAGGCGGATGGCTCGCTGCTGTTTTCATTTGGTTTTACGGATAAGACCAGTGTTATCGGTTGGATCGCCTCCTTCGGCGGCGGGGCAGAGCTGCTGGAACCCGCGGAGTTCCGGTCAGAGCTTGCCCGGTTCGGAGAAAAAATCCGGGAAAAGCATCTGGATACATGACATACGGTTGTCGTATTTCCTTTGGTACAATAACTATAAAAAGGAGATAAGACAATGGTATATGAAATTGTTACATTGGAAGAAAAGATGATAACAGGAATTTCGGTTCGTACAAATAACAGTGATCCGAATATGGGAGCAATGATTGGAGAGCTGTGGAACAGGTTTTACAGCAATGGTATCGTGGAGACTCTGAAAGAAAAGAAAGCTCCGGTTTTCGGCGTTTATACGGAATATGAGAGTGATGAAAAAGGAGATTATACGGTGATTGCCGGTTGCGAAACGGAGAAGATTTCAGAGAAAGAGAGGGTCTCACCCGAGTATAAATGTTGCAGGATTCCGGCGGGATGCTATGCTAAATTTACGGTTGAAGGAAATGGCGAAGAAGTAGCGGCTGCGTGGCGCGAGATCTGGCAGATGAATTTGTCACGGACTTTTGAAAGTGACTTTGAAGAGTATCAGGAAGACAGGGAAAAAGGGTTACGGATTCAAATATATGTAGGTCTGAGAAATGGGGAATAAATATGGCGTCCAGTAGGGAATTTGTAGAGTATGTGACGGAACAGCTTCGGGATGTGGGGCCGGTCACGTACCGGAAAATGTTCGGAGAATATGGGCTGTTCTGCGGAAGAAAATTTTTTGGCGTTGTCAGTGATGATACGCTGTTTTTCAAGATTACGGAGGCAGGGCGGAAAGTCTGTCCCGGGCTTCCGGAGGAACCGCCCTATGAGGGAGCCAGAAACTATCTTCTGGTGGAAGAGGTGGATGACAGAGAGGTCCTGACACAGCTTGCTGCTGCGACCTGTGAGGAACTGCCGGAGCCGAAGGAAAAAAGAAAGCGCAGCCGGAAGCAGAGGGGGAAAGAAGATGGCATTTGACTATAAGAAGGAATATAAGGAGTTCTATCTGCCGAAGAAGAAGCCGGGACTGGTCACGGTGCCTTCCATGAATTTTGTGGCAGTACGCGGCAAAGGAGATCCCAATGAGGAAGGCGGGGATTACAAGGAAGCCATGGGGCTTCTGTATGGGCTGGCATTTACGATCAAGATGAGCAAGCTTGGCTCTTATCAGATAGAAGGCTATTTTGATTATGTGGTGCCTCCGCTGGAAGGTCTCTGGTGGCAGGAAGGAACGGCGGGCATTGACTACAGCCGCAAGGATTTGTTCCAGTGGGTATCCATGATCCGCCTGCCTGACTTTGTGACAGAAGCCGACTTTGAATGGGCGCGCAGGGAAGCAGAGCAGAAAAAGAAGCAGGATTTTTCCCGGGCAGAGTTCCTGACCTGGGAGGAAGGGCTGTGCGTTCAGTGTATGCACATCGGGCCTTATGATGAGGAACCGGCGACTCTTGAGGTCATACACCGGTTTATGGAGGAAAATGGACTGATGCCTGATTTTTCAGAAACCAGGCGGCATCACGAGATTTATCTGAGCGATGCGAGAAGATGCAGTCCGGAGAAGCTGAAGACGGTGATCCGGGTGCCGGTGAAGAATACGGGAACATTGGTATTCCCACAGGAATAGACGGTTCAGATACAGAAGCAGCAGGCGGCGGTTCACTCGGAACCGCCGCCTGTCGTAGATATGGCGCATTGCGACGAGAAAAGGACAGCAGCGCGGCAGTGACTGCGGTGCGTCCGCGATACGGCTTCCGCATCAGTCTATTTTTGCCACCCTGTATTCTCCGCAGCTTTCCACAGCTTTTTTGAGAACATCGTCGGGCACGTTTTGTTCCAGAAAGACTTCTGTAAATTCCTCTTTGAAAACCACGTCTGTCATGTGTCCGACTGCTGTCAGAGCGGTCTTGATTTTGTCCCGGCATTTGTCGCAGCCGATTCCCTCGATATACAGAACTTTATAGTCCAGACGCTGGATTTTGAATATGACGGGGCGTGTTCCGTCTGAGCAGCAGGTGATCATGACGCGCTCGTCGTTCATCCAGTTACGCATGATGGAACCGCCCTGAAGCCCGGTGTAGATATATCTTGCTATAGCGTCCCAGGCTTCGGAGCAGTGCGGAAGGGCAGGGCCGCCTGCGATGCCTGACCGGCTTTCCGGGGAAAGGCTGGTCTGACGCAGGGTGTTCAGCCCCATATGCCAGAAATCGTCGGCGTTCCCGTAGCGTTCAAAGAGAAATTCGTCTCCCACGTTGTAGCAGGGACAGGCTCCCGCTTCCGGGTCTGCGCAGTACCGGGCCTGAAGCTCCGGGTACAGTTTTTTGTCGATGACGGTGACTTTTACTTTGTGCTGCATACTGAATAATCCTCTCTTTCTTTTGGATGTCCGCCGCGGGCGGCGGGGCGTTGTGAGTTTATAAAAGAACGCGGCAGCAGCGGCTGAAAGCGCTGGTGAAAACACGGATTGAAAAAACGGCTTTCAGACGGTACAATAAAAATATGGATGCAGAGAATGAGGTGATATCATGCTGACGCCGCGTTACTTTTTTGCCGGGGATTTCCGGCGGTTTTATGAGTATTTTCTGTCCCGGCCCCACAGGAAAAGAAACTTTCACAAAGGAGAATATCTCTGGGAGCCGGGCAGCCCTTATGGAAATCTCTATTACATTGTCTCCGGCACTGCGGTCCACGGCGCGGAGCACGAAAGCGGACACCGGAAGATTATCAGCTTTCATGGACCGGGCACGGTGTTTCCGGGCTATCATCAGGCGGACTATAAAATAGAGCTTTCTCTGAGCATGGCCGCTCTGTCAGAGTTGGAAACTCTGGAGTTTTCCAGAGAGCAGTTTCGGGCCATGTTCGAGTCCAATAAAGAGCTGAGCGGGCAGGTGGTGAACTGGTATTCCATGTACGTGAACCGGCTTCTTTTTGAGACGGTTCATCAGGAATACAATACTTCTCTTGTGAAGATCTGCAATCTGCTCTACCTTCTGACTGCCGGACAGCCTGCCGGGGCGGGGCTGGAAGTGGAGACGACGCAGGGAGAGCTGGCGGAGCTTCTGGGACTGAGCCGCGTGCAGTTCACGCGCGGACTTTCAGAGCTTCGAAGCAGAAAGACTGTCTCCACCAGCCGGGGCAGAATCCAGGTCACCGATCTGGCCGCGCTGGCTGAATTATGTACTTCAGAGGTCCTGTAACACGGGCCTTGTCTCTGGCTGCCCGGGTGTCTGCCTGCTGGTATTCTATCCCGTCTGTCTGCCTGCTGTCAGCTTCAAATGATACATAAGGCGCAAGTTTTGAATTCCTTTTTTTATGTCTCGTTCTGCACTCTTTTGAAAATAAATTTTCTAAAATACTTCAAAAAGAAATTTTTCTTACATTTAACAAAACCCCTGTCGATAACTTTACATAAGGAGTCTATGATAATTTTTGTCAATAAGATACGGCTTCGGACGTCACAAAGTGAAATATGCAGAAAGCAGGTACGGAGCAGACTTTGAGGAGGAAAATGAGATGACAGGAAAAAAGACGGCGACGCAGTCGCAGAAGCTGATGGTGTTTGTGCTGACCATGTCCCTGTATGGACTGGCGACCTTATTTACGGAATTGATCCCGAAATTTCAGGTGGGTATTGTGGAATTTTCGGTAGAGTATTTTCTTTTTATCCCGCTGACGCTGGCCATGCTCTTTGATCCCATGTCCGCGGCTCTGGGAGCAGCCACAGGTGAGCTTGTTTTCAGCGAGATTATGCTGGGACAGTTCGGAGGACTGGGCGAGCTGGAAAAGTTTATTACAGTGACCATCGGAGTGTATATTGCCGGAAGAATGGTAAAGAATCCCAAGAATGCGAAAATGGTCGGAATCGCGGCTATGACGGGTGTAATACTGCAGCTGCTCATGGGAACTGTGGTGGATATTCTGAAGGTACAGTTTGCGGTAACGGATTTTGAAGCGGTTCCCGGTCTTCCGGAAAGTGTGTTCGCCACGGAGGGATTCGCGTTTCTGAACGACGTACTGTTCTCAGGCATTCTGTTCTGTCTGCTTCCGACGCTGTTCCTGGTGCCGAAGCTTTATGGAAAGATTGAGCCTCTGCTTGGCATGTGGCCGAGGACGGAGGAGACGGCTCTGGGCGGTGTGAACGGAAAGGTGATCGCAGGCTCACTGATTGGCTTTGCGGTGGCCGTCGGCGCCGAGATGATGGCGGAGAGCGGACTGTCTCTGATTGACTGGGAGGCTTCCTGGGCGGAGAGCGGTACGGCGCTGGCTGCAGGAATGGCGGCAGCGGCGGCGCTGGCTGTGATTACCCTTCTGGTTATCCGAAAGAGAGGAAGCGTCGAGGCATGATTGAAATCAGAAATCTGACCTTTACGTATCCCGGCGCGGAAAAGGCGACGCTCAGAGATGTGAATCTGGAAGTGGAGAAGGGGGATTTTCTGGCCATTGTGGGAAATAACGGCTGCGGAAAGTCCACGCTCTGCAAGGTAATCAACGGACTGATTCCCCATTTTATCATGGGAGAGATGACGGGCAGCGTGCGTGTAGACGGCGTCGATACGCTGGAAACGGATATCGGCGGCCTGGCGCAGAAGGCAGGGTATGTCTATCAGGACTTTGAAAATCAGATTGTCCGTCCCACGGTGCTGGACGACGCCTCCTATGCCTGTATGAATTATGCCATGAAAGACTATCTGGAACGGGGGAAAGAGGCTCTGGAGCAGTGCGGCCTGTCTGGACGGGAGCAGGATTATGTCTGGCAGCTTTCCGGAGGACAGACCCATCTGCTGGCGCTGGCAGGAGCGGTATCTCTCCGGCCGGAGGTCCTGATTCTGGACGAACCCATCGCCCAGCTGGACCCGGCTCACGCGGATCGGATCTATCAGGTGCTCCGCGAGCTGAATGAAAAGCATGGAAAAACAATCATCGTGATTGAGCATCATACGGAATATATTGCGGAATACTGCAGGAATGTGCTGCTTTTGAAGGATGGTCATGTGGAATGGAAGCTTCCTGCGGGGGAAGCTCTTGCCAGAGTAGAGGAACTGCGCTCCTGCAATATCTATCCGCCTCAGATTACCATGGCGGCCTATGAGCTGCAGAGACGCGGCAGCCTGCCTTCTGCGGAACGGCTGCCTTCCACGGTGAAAGAAGGGCAGGCAGCCTTTGAGAACTTGAGCTTTCGTCCGGGCCCTTCCTGGGGACACACGCGGATGAAAGGGGAGAGAATGGCGGCCTTTGAGGATGTGTCGGTCTCTTACCGGGCGGTCAAAGGAGAGCCGCGGAAAATCTTCGAGCATCTGAATCTGGAGATCCGGAAGGGGGAGAAGATTGCCATTGTAGGCTCCAATGGAGCAGGAAAATCTACGCTGATGAAACTGATGACCGGTCTTCTTAAGGCCCAGCGGGGCAGAGTTCTGCTGAAGGAGAAGGAAATCCGGGATACAAAACCGGAGGCCCTTTCCCGGACCGTGTCTCTGGTATATCAGAATCCGGAGGATATGTTTATCAAGGACTCGGTGGAAGCAGACATTGCCTTTGCCATGAAAGAGCGGCAGGTGCCGGACTGGGAGGAAAGAACCCGCCGGCTTCTGGAACGATTCCGCCTGACAGAGCTGAAAGACAGAGACGGACGGCTGCTCTCGGGAGGACAGATGCGCCGGGCAAGCCTGGCGGTGGGAATCGCGCTGAACCCGGAGATTCTGCTGCTGGACGAACCTACAGCCAATCTGGATATCGCGACCCGAAGGGAGATTATGCGGACGCTGAACGATATGAAGCATATTACGGAAACGGTGCTGATTGCCACCCATGATATGCAGCTTGTGTGCGAATGGGCGGAACGGATCGTGGTGCTGTGCGGCGGCCGTGTGATTGCGGACGGAAGCAGAAATCAGATTTTCGGCAATGAGATTGTGAGAAGACAGGCGGGCATCCGCCCTCCGGAAATTTTTACTATGGGACAGCTTCTGACGCCGGATGCCTTCTGCTATACGGTGGAAGAGTTCGCGGACTGCTTTGGAGAGAAAGAGAGGAACGGCCGGGCGGCTGTCTGAGAAGGGGAGAGAGATGGAAGGACTGAAACAAAAATTATCGGAAAATATACTGGATAAATTTTCGATGGATTTTCTGAGAAACCAGGTGCTGAAGAATGCTTATGGGAACGATGATACGGTGATTGCCAGACTAGATCCGCGGATTCTTCTGGTATGGTATCTGTTCTTTGCGGTTGTTCCCTGGTTTTCGGACAATCTGGTATTTCTGGCGGCCAGCTTTCTGCTGGTGGCGGTCACAACCATACTTGCGAGAGTGGCCGGGCTTGTGCTATTCTTATTTGGAATCGGAGTCTTCGCCCAGACGGGATATCTTTTCCTGGTGTCCCTGTTCTTTGGCGGAAATGCTCAGACGATTCTTCCGCTGCTGGTTCTGACCCTGAAAGTGGCGACGGTGTCGCTGGCTTCCATCACGGTCTTTTCCGGACTGGACCCGGACCGGCTTTCCAACGGGCTGATGTGGTACGGCTGTCCGGAGAGGCTGTCCTTTTCGATTTCCTATGCCTACCGGATGCTTCCCATGCTGATGGAGGAATTTCAGAACGTGCTGCTGTCCTACCGGCTGCGGGGCTGCGCGCCGGACGCGTCTACGTTTATGGGAAAAATCCGGAACCTGATTTATCAGGTAAAGGTGATCATCCATTCCTTCTATCCGCTGATGCTGAATACGGCAAAGCGTTCCCGGACAACAGTGGAGGCTCTGGAGCTGAAAGGATACCGATATGCGGCGGTCAATAAGGAAGTAAAGCGGATGAAGCTGGCTTCCCTGCGGGTGACGAATGACGATCTGCTGTTCCTTGCCGTTTCCGTGTTCTGGATTGCCCTGGCTGTGCTTGTAAATACACTTTTGTAAGAGATGGGGAGGAAGAGCAGTGTATCTTGATTTTCACACGCATGGAAAGCTGGCAAAGAAGCTGCCGTTTTCCACTGCCTATACGGACTGGCTTTTTGGAGAAGCAAAAGGCGCGGGGCTTGACGCCCTGTGTCTGACGGAGCATTTCAATACGCTTCAGTTTGACGAGGTGTACGGATATCTTCTGTCCCGCTGTGAGCGGGAGGGGGACACGCTGGTGACAGAGGACGGCCTTCGAATTTTTGCCGGAATGGAGACGGATATCGCAGAAGGAGGCCACATCCTTTCTATCGGAACTCCTGAGGAGATACTGGAGCTGAACCGGAGACTGGAGCCCCACAAGGAGAAGGACAGGTTTCTGCCTTTTGGGGAGCTTATGGAGCTGTTTTCCGGGTATTCCGTGCTGGTGGGTGCCGGGCACCCGTTCCGGGAGGGCGGCCATATTCCGGAACTGCCGGAAGAACTTCTGCGCCGCTTTGATTTTCTGGACCTGAACGGCAAGGATATTGCCATGGACAGGGAAGAGACGGAGAGAAAGACTTACGGGCTGGGAAAGAGGCTTGGACTTCCTGTCGTCGCAGGCAGTGACACCCATCAGGCCGTGCAGTACGGATGTATCCGTACCTGTTTTGAAAAGGAATTCTGTACGGTGGCGGAGATGAAGGAAGAGATAAGAAAAGGAAGTTATGAGATAGTGGTTTCCGGTCATGCGGCGTTTCAGGTGAAGACAGCCGGTCTTCTCAAGCGGGCGCTGAAGGAGATTCATGCCCTGGGCGGCGACTATGTCAGCGTGCTGCTGCAGGGCGCGGAGTAGTCAGATATCCCGGCGCAGGCATGCGGAAATAAAGAAAGGAACAGAGCAGGAAAATGATACTGGCCGTTCGGGCGGAGAACGTAAGCTACACAAAGTCGGATCTCCGCATTATGGAATATATCGAAAATCATACAGATGAATTTCTTTTGATGAGCATCGGACAGCTTGCCGCAGAACTTCAAATGTCCGAGGCCACGGTTTCCCGGTTTGTCCGTCATATCGGATATGGGGATTTCAAGGAATTGAAGACAAGGGTGGCAAGGGAGAGCTCCGGACGCGGGGCGGCCCGCAAGCTGGCGGGGACTCTCCTGAAAAGCGAAGGCTTCCACCTCCAGGAATGGTTTGCGGCCCAGCAGGAATGCCTGGAGCGGACGTTTACTCATACGGATACAAAGGAGTTTGAACGGGCGGCGGAGGCCGTAAAGGATGCGGAGCGCATCTATATTCATGCGAAAAATGCTTCTGCCTCTGTGGGACAGCTGCTGTTTTTCCGGCTGCGCCGTCTGGGGCTTAATGTGTCACTGATTCCCAGCGGCGGCTCGGAGGTTCTGGAGGGAATTGCTCATGCAGGGAAGGGCGATCTGGTCATCACCTTCGGTTTCGGAAAGCTTTCCGAGGAAAGCCGCATGATTCTGAGCTGTGCGAAGACTGCCGGGTTTCGGACCATGGCATTTACCAGCCGCCTCTATGCGCCTGCCGGGCAGCAGGCAGATATCAGTCTTTATGTATACCGGGGCGGAGAGGAAGAGTATCATTCCATGACGGCTGCCGCTGCTGTGGCGGACGCTCTGGTGCTGGCTGTCTCCGAACAGCTGAAGGAGGCTTCGGCCAGAAGCCTGGTCCGGGTCCAGAAGCTGAAAGAGGCTTACCGGAAAAAGGAAATATAGGGAGCCGGGCAGCCCGGCTTTTTCCTGTTGAAGCAGCGGCAAATACGACTGTACAACTGTACGGGCGTCACTGGAAGTATTTTTGGCGGATAGCTTCTACCGGCATCTCTATGCCAGTCCAGTCCTGAAATGCCTTTGCCCCCTGGTGAAGGAGCATGTACATGCCGTTAAAGGTCCGGCAGCCGGCCTCACGGGCGGTTTTTAAGAGAAGAGTCTCCCTGGGATTGTAGATGACGTCCCCGACCATCAGCTCCGGGTGCAGCCAGGAGGGATCGGTGATGAGAGAGGCGTCCGTCCGGGGCGCCATTCCCACAGAGCTTGCGTTAATCAGAGCCTGGCTTTCCGCCAGGCTCTTTTTGAGCTGAGCGGAATCTGCCAGATCATACAGATTCAGACGGCAGGCGCATTTTCCGTGGATGCGCCTGATCTCTTCCTCAATAAGGCGGGTGGACGCGCTTGCGCTTCTGGCAAAGACGTGGATGGCGCGGGCGCCGTCCAGGGCTGCCTGGGCTAGAATAGCAGCCGCGGCTCCGCCGGAACCCAGAAGGGTGATGTGGGAGTCCCGGGCTTCAAAGCCGGCGTCCGCCATGGACCGCATGAAACCGTAGCCGTCCGTATTATCACCCCAGAGGACGCCGTCCTGATTGACAATGGTATTTACAGCACCGCTTAAAAGAGCGGCGTCGGAAAGCTGGTCGGCCCGCTCGTACATCAGCCGCTTCAGAGGCATGGTGCAGTTCCAGCCGGCCGCGCGCAGGCTCAGCAGGCCTTCTACAGCGCGCTCAAAGGACTCCTCATTAACATCAAAGGCAAGGTACGCGTAATTCAGATTCAGGAGCCGGAAGGCCTCGTTGTGCATGGCCGGGGAAATGCTGTGGGACACAGGGCTTCCCAGCAGGCATACAAGCTGCGTTTTTCCGTTGATTTCAAAAGAATGATTCATGTCGGTTCTCCTTTAAAGATTAAGATCGATCAGATAAGATGAGAGTACAAAATATTTGCCTGAAAGTCAATGCTCCCGGTCCGCAGATTCCTACAGAGTGCAGGAAAAAAGGAAACCCGCAGAATATGTAAAAATAAGTAAGAACGGGGATAAAATGGAGGTTTGTGCAGATTGCAGAAAGATGCCGGACATGTACGAAAATAAAAACAATCCGGGCTCAGGAAACCTCTAAAATCGACTTGCCTAAATCCCCTATATGGGGTATAATTGAGATAAATTTGACAGGAATTTAACATAATATTTGAAAAATAGACAAGGAGGAAAAATCATGCATATTGTAGATGGAGAACATGGACATGCCCACGGCCACGCTCATGAGCATACCCATGATCACGATCATGCCCATGAGCACTGCGGCGGCTGTGAGAGCGGCTGCGCCGGGAAGAAGCCCGGAAGTGAGCAGGAAGCTCTGCTTTCCTATATGCTTGATCATAATAAGCATCATGCGGCAGAGCTGGCGGATGTGGCAAAGAAGTTCCGGGAGACCGGAAAGGAAGATGTGGCAGTACAGATAGAGAAGGCAATTGAGAACTTTGACAAGGGAAATCTTTATCTGAGTCTTGCGCTTTCTCTGGTAAAGTAAGGAGGCTTTTTTTATGTGTTTGGCGACAGTGTACAAGACAGTGAAGGACACAGAAGAAGTGGTTTTGAAAAATGTCAGCAAGATTTATGTGGAAGGCGGAAGCGTCCGGCTGGTAGACATCATGGGCGCTGAGGTGGTGCTGGAAGGAAGCATTTCTTTCGTGGATCTGGCAAACTCTGTAGTAAAGCTGAACTGTCCTGCCGCTTAAGCGGAGGCACAAAATAAGGAAGGACAGCCGGAATGATTCAGCTGGCTGAAATCAGGAGGCGCCTTCCAGGAAAGTAGGAGAGATGAGATGGCATATACAATTGCTGTAGCCGGGAAAGGCGGCGTCGGCAAGACGACGCTGACGGGACTTTTGATTGAATATCTGTGCAGCAAAAAAAACGGCCCGGTTCTTGCAGTAGACGCGGATGCGAATTCCAACCTGAATGAGGTGCTCGGCGTGGAAGCGCCTACAAGCCTTGGGGAGATTCGGGAGGAAGTAGCCCAGGCGGAAGTGTCGGGAAAGAACCCGATTCCGGCCGGAATGTCCAAGCAGGATTATATGGAGCTGAAATTCGGGGACGCGCTCTCTGAGCAGGATGATTACGACCTGCTTGTGATGGGGCATACCCAGGGAAAAGGCTGCTATTGTTTTGTGAATGGTCTTCTGACCACTCAGATTTCCAGATATGCTCAGAATTACAAGTATATTGTTGTGGACAATGAGGCAGGTATGGAGCATATCAGCCGCGGAATCCTTCCGTCGGTAGACACCATTATCCTGGTCAGCGACTGCTCGCGCAGAGGCGTGCAGGCTGTGGGCCGGATCGCGAAGCTGATTCCGGAATGCGGACTGAAGCCGAAGACGGTAGGCCTGATTGTGAACCGGGCGCCGGGCGGAGTGCTGAATGAGGGAACAAAAGATGAGATTGAAAAGCAGGGTCTTACACTGCTTGGAGTTGTTCCCCAGGATGAGCAGGTATTTGACTTTGACTGTGAAGGGAAACCGACCGTACAGCTTCCGGAGGATTCTCCGGTGCGGAAGGCCCTTTATCAGATCATTGATAAACTGGATCTTTCATGATAAAAGATATATAAAAAATCTAGGAGGTTTATAATGGGAGACTTTAAATTGACGACGGTGGAAGAGTTTGAAGCCGCAACAGCCAGACTTCTGGAGACGGGAGCAAAGGTGGGAGCAGATTCATGGCAGCTTCGTGTGAAGAATCAGACCCCGCACTGTAAATTTGGTGAGCAGGGTGTCTGCTGCCGTATCTGTTCTATGGGACCCTGCCGTATTACACCGAAGGCCCCGAGAGGTATCTGCGGCTGCGACGTACACGGCATCGTAGGACGTAACTACCTGAAATTCACGGCGGGCGGAGCTGCGACGCACTCTGATCACGGCCGTGAGATCTGCCACACTCTGTATCATTCATCCGCAGATGGAAGCTACAAGGTGAAAGATCCTGAGAAGCTGACACGTATCGCGAAGGAATGGGGCATCGAGACTGAGGGCAAGGACATTTACGACCTGGCTCATGAGGTGGCTTACGAGGCCCTGATGGAGTATGGAAAGCCTTTCGGATATTCCCGCTGGATTGCCCGTGCTCCGAAGCACACCCAGGAGCTCTGGGAGAATGCAGAGATTGCTCCCCGTGCTATTGACCGCGAGGTATCCTGCTCTTTACATATGGCGCATATGGGATGTTCTTCCAAGCCGGAAGCTCTGATTCGCCAGTCCTTACGCGCAGGTCTCTGCGACGGATGGGGCGGCTCTATGTGCGGAACCGAGTTCTCAGACGTACTGTTCGGAACGCCGAAGCCCGTTGAGACTGAGGCAAACCTGGGCGTTATGGTAGCAGAGAATGTAAATATCGTTGTACACGGACATGATCCGAGTCTTTCTGAGATGATCTGCGAGTATGCGGATGATCCGGAGATGATCGCGTACGCAAAGAGCTTCGGCGCAAAGGGAATCACGGTTTCCGGTGTCTGCTGTACCTCCAACGAGGTTGCGATGCGCCGCGGAATCCCCATGGCCGGCAACTTCCTGCAGCAGGAGAACGTAGTTCTGACAGGAGCCTGCGAAGCGATTGTTGTGGACGTACAGTGTATCTTCCCGGCACTTGGACCTTTAAGCAAGTGCTTCCATACAAAGTTCATCACCACATCCAAGATTGCGCAGATGCCGGATTCCGAGTTCATCCACTTCACTGTGGAGAGCGCTGCTGAGAAGGCAAAGGCAATTGTAAAGATGGCTATTGAGAACTTCCAGAACAGAAAGCCGGAGCTGGTACACATTCCGGATATGAAGCAGAAGGCGACCGTAGGATACTCTCTGGAGGCTATCAAGAAGGTTCTGGACGGCGTAACCAATTCTCAGGTAGACGAGCTTGGAACCACAAAGCCGCTGGTTGACTGTATCACATCCGGCGTTATCCGCGGCGCGGTAGCTATGGTAGGCTGCAACAACCCGAAGATTCGTCCGGACCAGGCGCACATCGATCTGATGAAGAAGCTGATTGCCAACGATATCATCGTTGTAGCATCCGGATGTTCCGCGCAGGCAGCTGCCAAGGCAGGTCTGATGGATAAGGCTGCGAAGGATCTCTGCGGCGACGGACTGAAAAGAGTATGTGAGCTGGCAGATATTCCTCCGGTACTTCATATGGGCTCCTGTGTGGATATCAGCCGTATGATGAATCTGGCAGCCGACCTGGCAAAGGATTCCGGACTGAATATTTCCCAGCTTCCGCTGGTAGGCTGCGCGCCCGAGTGGATGTCCGAGAAGGCTGTTTCCATCGGAAACTACGTAGTAGCTACCGGTATTGATACATTCCTGGGCGTAGATCCCTATGTATCCGGTTCTACTGAAGTAGACAATCTGCTGAAGAGCGGTATCCGCGAGTGGGTAGAGGCCGCTTACACCGTAGAGAAGGATATTGAGAAGCTTGTAGATCTGATGATCGAGAGAATCGAAGAGAAGCGTACGGCGCTTGGAATTTAATCTGTAAAAGTAATGGTAAGTAAGGGAGCGTATCTGGCATGAAAATAGCGATTACAGGAAAAGGCGGAGTAGGAAAGACCACATTTGCGGCCACCCTTGCAAGACTCTACGCGGAGGAAGGCAAGACGGTGCTGGCGGCGGATGTGGACCCGGATGCCAATCTGGGACTGGCTCTTGGATTTCCGGAAGAAATTCTGGATTCCATCGTTCCGATTTCCAAGATGAGAAAGCTCATTGAGGAGCGGACCGGAGCCGGACCCGACAACATGATGTACACGCTGAATCCCAAGGTGGATGATATACCGGATACCTACAGCAAGACTTACAACGGGGTCAAGCTTCTGACTCTGGGAACTGTGGAGACGGGCGGGGGCGGCTGTGTCTGCCCCGAGCACGTGATGCTGAAGAGGATTTTAAGCTACCTAAGCCTCAGAAGCCAGGATGTGGTCATCATGGATATGGAGGCCGGCCTGGAGCATCTGGGACGGGGTACCTGTGAAGGCATGGAGCAGTTCGTGGTGGTCATCGAGCCGGGAGCCAGAAGCGTCCAGACCTATAAAAATGTAAAGCGTCTGGCACAGGATCTGGGAATCAAAAAGGTACGCGTAGTTGCCAATAAGGTACGCGGAGCCGAGGACGAGGAATTTGTCCGTTCCAGGATTCCGGCAGAGGATCTTCTGGGATTCATTCATTATAATTCCGAAGTCATCGACGCGGACCGTCAGGGAAGATCCCCTTATGATGTCAGCAAGACGGCTACAGATGAGATCCGAAAGATCAAAGAGCTTTTAGAGAAATAAAATATACAGTGTATATATGGAGGTAAAACTGTGACATTATTTGATGTAGTTTTCAGTGGAAATGATGCAGTATATGGCCTGACAGAGAAGGCCATTGACGACGCGATTGCGGCGAACGGCGCCGACAAAGCGGTAGCCTTCCCGGATACTGCTTACAGCCTTCCCTGCTATTACGCAGTGACTGGCACAAAAGTGACAAACCTTGGAGAACTGAAGGAAGCTCTCGGGGTTGTGAAGAGCCTGATGACAAGAGAGAAGAGACTGCACGACGCGTTTATGAGCGGTATCGCGACTGCTCTGTGCGCAGAGTTCATTGAGGTCCTGAAATACATGGACGGAGCAGCTCCCTACGCGGCTCCCGAAGCCGGACATCTTCCGGACGCAGCGATCCGTGAGCTGGGCGTGCCGCTGGTAACCGGCGATATCCCGGGCGTAGCTGTAATCCTGGGTGCGGCTCCCACTGCTGAGGAAGGCGTGGAGCTTGTAAAATCCTATCAGGGACAGGGCATCCTGGTAACTCTGGTGGGCGGCATCATCGACCAGTGTGTGGAGAAGGGCCTGAAGATGGGCGCGAATGTACGTGTAATCCCGCTTGGAAAAGACGTGACAGCTGTGATTCACGCAGTTTCCGTAGCAGTCCGCGCGGCTCTGATCTTCGGAAACATCCAGCCGGGCGACGCAGCCGGACTGATGAAGTACACCATGGAGCGTGTACCGGCATTCGTAAACGCATTTGCTCCGCTGAATGACGTAATCGTAGCCTGCGGCGCAGGTGCTATTGCTCTTGGCTTCCCGGTAATCACAAACGAGGAGACCTTCCGCGTACCGAAGAGCCTGATCGTACAGAAGGACGTAAGCAAGTTCAACGCTACCTCTCTTGAGGCACGCGATATCAAGCTGAAAATCACAAAGATCGACATTCCGGTTGCTTTCGCTTCCGCATTCGAGGGCGAGATCATCCGCCGCGGCGATATGCAGGTAGAGTTTGACGGCTCCCGTGTGGACTGCTTCGAGCTGGTACTGTCCAAGGACGCTACTGAGGTAGAGGATCACAAGATTGAGCTGATCGGTCCGGACATCGATGAGATGCCGGAGGGAAGCAAGCAGAGCATTGCCTATATCGTAGAAGTAGCCGGAAAATCCATGCAGAGCGATTTCGAGTCTGTATTTGAGCGTAAATTCCATTCTTATCTGAACTGCGTGGAAGGTATGATGCATACAGGACAGCGTGACATGATCCGTATCCGTATCAGCAAGGAGACCTATCAGGCAGGCTTCCGTCTGAAACATATCGGCGAGGTTCTTTACGCCCGCGTGAAGAGCGAGTTCGCGGCCGTTGTAGATAAGTGCCAGGTGAAGATCATTACAGATCCGGCTCAGTGTACGGAGCTGCGCCACAGCCTTGCTATCCCGATGTTCGACAAGCGTGACGAGAGACTGACCACACTGACAGACGAGGGTGTAGACGTATACTACAGCTGCATTATGTGTCAGGCATTCTCCCCGAGCCACGTCTGCGTGGTTACTCCGGAGCGTCTGGGACTCTGCGGAGCTGTTTCATGGCTGGACGCGAAGGCTACCAATGAGCTGGACCCCCAGGGACCCTGCCAGGTAATCACAAAAGAGCGTGTTATCGATGAGAGAATCGGTGAGTACGAGGATGTAAATGAGGCTGTAAAGAAATTCTCCCAGGGCGCTCTGGAAGACGTATCTCTTTACTCCCTGATTGAAAAGCCCATGACTTCCTGCGGATGCTTCGAGTGTATCTGCGGAATCGAGCCCCTTTCCAACGGCGTCTGCATCGCAAACCGTGAGTACGCGGGAATGACTCCTATTGGAATGACTTTCTCAGAGCTTGCTTCCATGACAGGCGGCGGCGTGCAGACACCGGGCTTCATGGGACATGGAAAGCACTTCATTTCTTCTAAGAAGTTCATGAAGGCTGAAGGCGGAGTGGCCCGTATCGTATGGATGCCCAAGGATCTGAAGGAGCAGGTAGCAGAGAGACTGAACGCTACTGCAAAAGAACTGTACGGTATCGACAACTTTACCGATATGATCGGTGACGAGACCATCGCGGAAGATCCCGAGACACTGCTGGAGTTCCTGACAGAAAAAGGACATCCGGCACTTGGCATGGAGCCGATGATGTAGTATAATATTATATAATATTTGGCTTGCGCACAGGCAGAGAGGAGCCTGTGCGCACCCTCGGTTTACAGGAACGCATGCAGCCGGAGGCAGGCTTTTTCAGCATGCCGGCAGGACGTGCGTTCCTGTAAGCCGGGGGACAGGCCATAAAGAATAAGGAGGTAACTGACAAATGCCGTTTACTGGAAAATCAGGAAAGTTCAATGCTGCCATCCGTACCGTGGAAATCGGAACCGGAGATAAGGCAGTGAAGCTTGGCGGAGAGAATGTAATGCCCTTATATTCATTCGATGCGCCGATTGAGAATGCGCCGAAGATTGGTGTTCTGATCACAGACCTTGGTATGGAAAACGAGGTTGCTGGAATCAAGGATTACTATGCAGGCGCTTCTAGCTTTGCGGAGATCGCAAAGAAGGCAGAGGAGATGCCGGGAGCAGATTTCGTTGTGCTCCGTTTTGAGGGCGCAGATCCCAACGGCGAGGATCGTTCCATTGAGGACTGCGTAGCTATCGCAAAGGAAGTTGGCGATGCCATCACCGCTCCTCTGGTAATTGAAGGATGTAAGAATGTAGAGAAGGATGCAGAGCTGTTTACAAAGGTTGCTGAGGCTCTTCAGGGCAAGAACGTACTGATCATGTCCGCAAGAGAAGAGAATTACAAGGCTGTAGCTGCAGCCGCAGGCCTTGCGTATGGCCAGAAGGTAGGCGCTGAGTCTGCCGTAGATATCAACCTTGCAAAGCAGCTGAACGTTCTGATCGGACAGCTGGGCGTAGATCCGGCAAACGTAGTAATGAACGTAGGTTCTGCGGCAGCCGGATACGGCTTCGAGTACGTAGTATCCACCATGGACCGTGTAAAGGCAGCAGCTCTTTCCCAGGGTGATGTACAGCTTCAGATGCCGATCATCACTCCGGTAGCTGATGAAGCATGGAACGTAAAAGAGGCTATGGCTTCTGAAGCGGATATGCCGGAATGGGGTTCCCAGGAAGAGCGTGGTATCGATATGGAGATCGAGACAGCCGCAGCAGTGCTTGCATCCGGTTCCAATGCGGTAATTTTGAAACATCCGGCCTCGGTTGCAACGATTTCAAAATTAATCAACGAACTGGTTTAATCGAGGGAAGGAGGAGAAATTACCATGGCATTGAAAGGCTTGGATATCTTTAAATTAACACCGAAGACAAACTGTAAGGAGTGCGGCAGCCCGACCTGTATGGCGTTCGCCATGAAGGTAGCTCAGGGCGCCGTAGAGATCAGCAAGTGTCCTCATATGTCTGAGGAAGCTCTGGCTACTCTGTCTGAGGCAACCGCACCGCCTATGAAGACCATCAAGGTCGGCACCGGCGAGGCTGAGTATACACTGGGCGGAGAGACCGTTCTGTATCGTCATGAGAAGACTTTCGTAAGCAAGACGAGATACGCTGCAGCGATCTCCTGCTGCGATGAGAATATGGACGCGAAGCTGGCAGAGCTGAAGAAGGTTGATTACGAGCGTATCGGCGAGCGTATGCACGTAGAGATGCTGTATCTTACATACTGCGGAAACTGCGACGCTGCAGGTTATGCCGCATTTGTTAAGAAAGTAATGGAGGAGGTTCCGGACAAGACTATCGTTCTGGACTGCACCAATGTGGAAGCTGCAAAGGCTGCCCTGGATGTATGCAAGGACAAGAAGCCGATCCTGGACGGCGCTGATGCTTCCAATTACGAAGAGATGAGCAAGCTGGCCACAGAGGCAGGCGTGGTTCTGGGTGTGCGCGGCGCGGATATCAATGAGCTGTATGACACCACAGCAGCTGTTGAGAAGCTGGGCAACAAGAACCTGGTTCTGAATGTAGGCGCTGCTTCCATCAAGGACGCATTCGCGACAACGGTACAGATCCGCCGCGCGGCTCTGAAGGATACCAACCGTACCTTCGGTTATCCGTCCATCGTCAATGCGGCTGCTCTGGCTCCTGGAGATTCCAGAATGCAGGCTGCTCTGGCATCCCTGTTTACTGTAAAATACGGTTCCATCGTAGTAATGGAAGGTATGAGCTATGCACAGGCTCTTCCGCTGTATGGTCTGCGCCAGAACGTATTCACAGACCCGCAGAAGCCCATGAAGGTTGAGCCGGGCATCTACCCGCTGAACGGCGGAGATGAGAATTCCGTATGTCTGACCACCGTAGACTTCGCGCTGACCTACTTCGTAGTATCCGGCGAGCTGGAGCGTTCCGGCGTTCCCTGCAACCTGATCATCAGCGATGCAGGCGGACTTTCCGTACTGACCGCTTGGGCAGCTGGAAAGCTTTCTTCTACCTCCGTATCCAAGTTCATTCAGGAGAACGTAGAAGACAAGATCAAGTGCAGAAAACTGATTATCCCCGGAAAGGTAGCGGTTCTGAAGGGCGATATCGAGGCGAAGCTGCCGGGCTGGGAAGTAATCGTAGCTCCCAACGAGGCTGTACAGCTTGTGAAGTTCTTAAAGGATATGCAGGCAAACGGCGAGATCTAAAATCAGCTTGTTAATTATGCGGGGCAGCCGCCGAAGCAGGCATGCAGGCGCAGAAAGAGAAACTTTTGCGCCGCGGCCCGCGTAAAGCTGGCTGCCCCCGCAAAGATAAAGGAGAAGAAACTATGTCAAAATTCATTGTTATCGGAGAGAGACTCTCCACCACCGCACCGGCAATCAACCGTGCGTTTTCCGGAAGAGATCCGGAGCCGATCCTGAAGAGAGCAAAAGAGCAGCTTGACGCTGGCGCTACCTATCTGGATGTAAATATCGGACCGGCAGAGAATGACGGACCGGAGCTGATGAAGTGGGCTGTTGAGCTGCTGCAGAGCAACTTCGACAATGTTCCGCTGGCTCTGGATACTTCCAACAAGGCAGCTATCGAGGCTGGTATCTCTGTTTACAACCGTTCCAAGGGAAAACCGATCGTGAACTCCGCTGACGCTGCAGGAAGAATCGAGTACATCGATCTGGCAGCTGCCAACGATGCTATCGTAATCGCTCTGTGCAACGGCGAGGGAATCGCAAAGGATAACGACGAGCGTATGATGTACATGCAGACCATGATGGAGCGTGGTATGGAGCATGGCATGAACGTAGAAGAGGATATGTGGTTTGACCCGCTGTTCCTGGTTATCAAGGGAATGCAGGACAAGCAGATGCAGGTTCTGGAGTTCATTAAGATGATCTCCGATATGGGCATGCAGAGCACCGGCGGACTTTCCAACAACTCCAACGGAATGCCGAAGCACATCCGTCCGATCATGGACTCCGCAATGGTAGCTATGGCTATGATGAACGGACTGACCTCCGCTATCGTAAATCCCTGTGATCTGCGTCTGATGGAGACCATCAAGTCCTGCGATATCATCAAGAACAACAACCTGTACGCAGATTCCTATCTGGAGATCTAATTCCCAGAGCCTGAATTTTCGGACCTTTGATTTCCGGAGATTCCAGTGTCAGTATACCAAGGGCATATTTCCCCCTTATGCACTGACCCTGTCTGTAATGGAATGAAGAATAGAAATCAGACGCCGTTTTCTGTGAGACTCGCCTTTGGCGGAAGCTTTCACGGAGAGCGGCGCCTTTTGTTTCCGCAGAGTATTTGTCCCTGCGTCTGCTTTAATCATAAATCGGAGGCTGAAAGCAGCAATTATGTGATTGAATGATTAAAAAATAATCAGATTTTGATTGTAATGAGAGCATAAACTTGATATAATAAAAGAAAAAGTAAAAAGGATGTGTTCTCATGAAATATACGGAAAGAAAAGAAAAAATATTGTCTGCTTTGCATTTCCATGAAAGCATGTCGGTCCAGCAGATGGTGGAGCTTCTGAAAAGTTCTCCTGCTACAGTCCGCAGAGATATTGTAAGGCTGGAGGAGGAAGGAGAAGTAGAGCGGTACTGGGGTGGGATACGCCGGAAGGAGACTCCGGAAAACCGCAGAAGAAATACGCTCCAGAGCCAGGAGCCGGACGAGGCCCATGCCGCGATAGGAAGACTGGCCGCCAGCCGGCTTCACGATAATGAACTGATATTTATTGGCTCGGGCACTACGACTCTTGAAATGATTCCCTATATCCAGAATTCTAATATCCATGTGATTACCAATGGGATACCGCAGCTGGAGGCCCTGCACCGCAAAAAGATACAGGCCCTGTTGCTTTGCGGTTTTTTTAAGGAATATTCCCGTTCCATGGTGGGAAAGGAAACCGTGGAGATGCTCAGAGGCTATCATTTTGACCAGGCGTTTCTGGGGGCCAACGGCATCAATGACAATCTTTGTCTGCTTTCAGCGGACGAATACGAGGACGAGATTAAGAAGCTCTGTATTCTTCAGTCAAAGAGTACATATCTGATGGTTGGAAAAGAAAAATTTCACAGAACCGCCTATTATTCTGTGCCTGGCGAGATCTCAGGGGAGGTTACCATCATTACGGATTATCCGGAGTATCAGTCTCCCCAGTGGATAGAGGAAAATGGAGCATACATGTGTAAAATTTCGAGATTACTTGGAAATGATTGAAAATTAATCAAATTAATGACAATACAATCAAAAATATGAGTGAAATATCATTTTGTGATTGACTATTTGACGAAAAGGTGATATATTGAGGGTACAGAAACTATAAGGTTTGACGAAACCTTATAAATGACGGTACTCTCTTTTTTTATCCGCGGGAGAAGGACAGTATCGAGCGAAAATTGTATCGGAGGGAAAAAATGAATTCTGTTATTAGTTTTCTTGTCAATGATTTTTTGACAACGCCGACACTGCTGATAGGTCTTCTGATTCTGTTGGGTTATATCCTGCAGAAAGCCGGACCGGTAAAAACGGTTACCGGAACCATCAGCGCCATGGTCGGTATGCAGCTGATTATATTTGGAGGAAACCAGTTCTCCAACGTGTTTAAACCTATTACAACAGCAGTCTGTGACGCAACTGAAATTCAGGGATATATTATGGATTCCTACGCGATGAAGGCTGCCAGCCAGGAAGCGCTGGGCGACGCTTTTGGATGGATGGCTTATGTATTCCTGATTGCCTTTGCCGTCAACCTGCTCCTGGTTTTCTTTGGTAAGTACACCAAGATGAAAGGTGTGTTCCTGACAGGAAATGCGGGAACCGCTCATTCTCAGGTCATGCTGTGGCTGATTATGGCAAACTTCGCTCTGCCGTCTGTGGCGACTATCATTATTTCCGGTATCCTGGTAGGAATTTACTGGGCAGTGTCTACCACTCTCGCGGCCGGCGTCGTTGATGAAGTGACAGATGGAGGCGGATTCACGGTAGGACATAACCAGCAGGTAGGTATCTGGGTCTTCGGACGCCTGGCTCCGAAGCTTGCGGGAAAGAAGAAAATCGACTGTGAAGATATGAAGCTTCCGGGCTGGCTGGCTATCTTCAATAATAACGTAGCTTCTGTTGCGATTCTGATGTTTGTATTTGTGGGTCTGTTCTGTATTCCTCTGGGAATCAGCGGAATCGAAGAACTTTCCGGCGGCCAGCACTGGCTGGTATATCTGATTATGGTAGGAATCCAGTTCTCCATGTACATGGTGATTCTGCTTCAGGGTGTCCGGATGCTCTGCTCTGAGCTGACTGCTTCCTTCCAGGGTATTCAGCAGAAGATCGTTCCGAACGCGATTCCGGCTATTGATGTGGCAGCGCTGCTTCCGTTTTCTCCGAACGCGGCAACCATCGGATTCCTGTTCTGTACATTGGGAACCGTATTCTCCATGGCGATTCTGCTTCTCACCGGAAGCTCTATGATGATGCTTCCCGGATTTACGCCTCTGTTCTTCTCAGGCGGACCGATTGGCGTGGTAGCGAATAAGAAGGGCGGCCTGAGGGCAGTCATTATCTGCTGCTTCCTGCTGGGTGTGATTCAGACGTTTGGTACCTGCTGGGCAATCACTCAGATTCATTATCCGTCAGCAACCGGCTGGTCCGGCATGTTTGACCTGTCAACGGTATGGCCGGCAGTGATTCAGGTACTTCGCTGGATCGGCGGTATCTTCGGTATCACTGCTTAAGTGCCCCGTGTGCCAGGCAGGAATATTTTCTAACTATTTAGCCAACATTTCTTATATTTGGAAATCTATACATATCCCGCTCAGGCGGGAAACCTCTAAAACAGCTTCCGCCCTTCGGGGCGTGAAGCTCCCTCAAAAAAGAAAAGGAGCGATCTGATATTATGGAAGGCGGAAAGATTAACGTATTATTTGTATGTGGAATGGGTATGGGCACAAGCACCATGGCAGAGCTTGGAGTAAAAAACAATCTGAATAAGCTGAATATTGCCGCGAATGTGCAGCATACGTCTCTGGGACAGATGGAGTCTTTACGTTCCTGGGCAGATATCATTGTAATTCTGAAGAACCTGTTCTCAGAGATTACAGTAAAAGAGGGTGAATTTATCATCCCTGTGGTAAACGTAATGGATGGAAAAGGCATTGCGGCTGAGATTGAGAAAATAGTAGATGAGCATTTCCCGGAAGTGAAAGGATAAGTACGGATGAAAGCAATTATTGTTTTTTATGATACCCTGAATCGGCGTTATCTCCCTTGCTATAATCCCGAGACCAATACGATTGCGCCGAATTTTACAAGGCTGGCCCGGCACAGTGTTCAGTTTGACAACAGCTATGTGGGGTCCATGCCCTGTATTCCGGCTAGAAGGGAGCTGCACACAGGAAGGTATAATTTCCTTCACAGAGAATGGGGACCGCTGGAGCCTTTTGACGACTCCATGCCGGAGATTTTGAAAGAAAACGGAATTTATACTCACCTGATCTCGGATCATCTTCATTACTGGGAGGACGGAGGCGCGACTTATCACAGCCGTTATTCTTCCTGGGAGATTATCCGCGGCCAGGAAGGAGATCACTGGAAAGGGGAGAAAAAAGATCCTCAGATCCCGCCGGTGGTAAAGGTGCCTCAGAAACAGCAGGGAACAGGTACCTCCGGACTTTGGAGGTATGACTGGGTGAACCGGAATTATATCCGGGAAGAAGAAGATTTTCCGCAGACCCAGTGCTTCGACAGAGGCTGCGAATTCCTGGAAAAAAATCATGATCAGGATAACTGGCTTCTCCATCTGGAGACCTTTGATCCCCATGAACCCTTCTATGTGCCTCAGAAATATCTGGATATGTATCCGGAGGAATATGACGGAAAGCATTTTGACTGGCCTAGAGGAGCGGTAGAAGAGGAACCGGAGGAAATCGCCCACTGCCGCAGACAGTATCAGGCGCTGGTGACCATGTGTGATCACAGCCTGGGACGGATTCTGGATATGATGGATAAATACCAGATGTGGGACGATACCATGCTGATTGTGGGTACGGACCATGGTTTCCTTCTGGCTGAGCATGGATACTGGGGCAAGAATCAGATGCCTTATTATAATGAGGTGGCTCATACTCCCTTCTTTGTATGGGACCCCCGTTATAAGGAGCAGGGTGTGCGCAGACAGTCTCTGGTGCAGATGATAGACTGGATGCCGACGCTTCTGAAGTATTTCAATCTTCCAATCCCGAAGGATGTACAGGGAAGCCCGATGGATGAGATCATCAAAAATGACACGCCGAGCAGAGAGTACGCCCTTTACGGAGTGTTCAGCGGCCATGTAAATATTACAGATGGCAGCTATGCTTATATGCGGGCACCATTGACGGAGAAGGCTGATGAGGTGTATAATTATACTTTAATGCCGAATCATATGAATAAGCGCTTTGATCCCGAAGAACTGAAAGGCGCGGAACTTGTGGAACCTTTTTCCTTTACAAAGGGCTGTCCGGTCCTGAAAGTGAAAAGCAGGGATAAATACAAGGTCAGCCGTTTTGGAACGAGACTCTATGATCTGAAAAACGATCCGGAGGAAAAAAATCCCATTCAGGACGAAGCGGTTGAGACAAGGATGATTCAGGCCATGATTCGTGCGATGAAGGAGAATGACTGCCCCAAAGAACAGTTTGAACGTCTGGGACTGGAATCTTAGGAAAGAAGAACTTCTGCCATTCCGCACAGATAAAGGAGAAGGTTCATGAAGGTATTGTTTTATTTTCTGGTATGTCTGCTGGCAACGATGGCTGGCGGAATCAGCGGAGTAGGCGGAGGAGTTATTATTAAGCCGGTCATGGACGCGGTGTCCGGCCTGCCGGTGGCTGAGATCAGTTTTCTGTCTGGCTGCACCGTGCTTGCCATGACGGCGGTTTCCGTATTTAACAGCAGAGGCGGAAGCGTAAAAATCGAACCGCGGCGGGGAACCCTGCTGGCCGTAGGCGGCGCTGTGGGAGGAATCGCCGGGAAAGAGCTGTTTGAGGTTGTCAGGGGCATGGGCGGAAGCCTCATTATGGTAGCGTAGCAGACCATGATGATTATTCTGACACGGGCAGTTCTGGTCTATACGATCCGGAAAGTCCATATCCGGACACTGGAGGTATCAGGGTCTGCGGCCTGCGTTATTATAGGTTTTCTGCTGGGCGTGCTGTCATCTTTTCTCGGAATCGGGGGAGGACCGATTAATCTGATGATTCTTTCGTTCTTTTTCTCCATGGACAGCAAGACGGCAGCCCTGAATTCTCTGTATATCATCCTGTTTTCTCAGGGAGCCAGCTTCCTGAATACAGTGATAAGCGGCAGCGTTCCGGAGTTTGAATGGCCGGTCATGGGCGTAATGGTATTCGGCGGCGTGCTGGGCGGAATCTTTGGAAGACGGATCAGCAAGCGGCTGGACAATAAGGGAATTGACCGGATTTTCTTTGTATTGCTGATTGTGATTACGCTGATCAGTGTATACAATCTTATCAAGTACATATAACTCTGACTCATAAAAAGAAAAGCAGACAGATGGGAAATTTTTGGAAAGCGTCCCATCTGTCTGTCTGTTTATCCGGGGCCGCGGTACGTTCCGGATAAATTCCGGCGCAGGCGCGCGAGGGCGCGAGTCCTCTTGCGCGCCGCCCTGTCGTCTTTTGTGCGTTTTTTACAAAACCCCCTGCCGGGGTTATTGACTTCCTTGTACACGAGTGATAAAATTTAAACAATAAAGACAAGACAAAATCCAAGGAGGACCTGATTATGAGCGTGTTAACTGATTTGATTTACAATGGCTCCAATGCGGTGGCAGGACTCACGGAAAATGCTGTGAATGAGGCGATTGCAAAGTATGGAGAAGACAAAAAGGTAGCGATGCCGGATACGGCTTATTTTCTGCCTACGATTTACGCTGCCACAGGCGTAAAGGTGACAAAGCTCGGCGATCTGCCTGCCTGTGTGGGCGTTCTGAAGAGCCTGATTACCAACAAAGAAGATCTGGGAGAAGCTCTGAACGCAGGACTTGCCACAGCGGTAGGAGCTGAGATCATCGAGGCTTTGAAGTATGTGGACCATGCAGATCCTTATGCGGAGGACAGCGGAATCGGCTTTGTTCCGGACCCCATTATCCGTTCCCTGGGCGTGCCGCTGGTAACGGGCGATATCCCCGGTGTGGCTGTAGTGCTTGGAAAGGCTGATAATGCCGAAGACGTAGTAAATGTGGTAAAAGATTACCAGAGCAAGGGCATTATGACCTTTATGGTCGGCGATGTGATTGAACAGTGCGCGGAAGGCGGCGTGAAGCTGGGCCTTGATTTCCGTGTAATTCCTCTGGGACACGATGTGACCTCTGTCATTCATGTAGTGACCGTAGCTGTCCGCGCGGCGCTGATCTTTGGAAACCTGACGCCGGGCGATCTGCCGGGCCTTCTGAAGTATACCAAGGAAAGAGTTCCGGCCTTTGTGAATACTTTCGGAGCGCTGAATGAGGTCGTTGTATCCGCTGGCGCAGGCGCCATCGCTCTTGGCTTCCCGGTTGTCGTAGATGTGGATCTGGGCGAGAATCAGGTTCCGGGCGCTCTGGAATCTGTAACCGATCATTCCATGACTGTAAAGAAGTCTCTGGAACTCCGGGGTATCAAGATTAAAGTGACCGAGATCGCAATTCCGGTAGCATTTGCGTCCGCTTTCGAGGGCGAAATTATCCGTAAGGGCGATATGCAGGTGGAGTTCAGCTCTCACAAGGCGCCGACCTGTGAGCTGGTGGAGACTGTTTCCGCAGATGAGATTGAGGATCACAAGATTACGATCGTAGGAAAGGATCTGGATGAGCTGGAGCAGGGACAGACCTATGCGCTGGCTACTTATATCAAGGTGGCAGGCGCGAAGATGCAGTCTGACTTTGAGCCGGTTATCGAGCGTAAGATTCACGCGTGGTACAATTACATGGAAGGTGTTATGCACACCGGACAGAGAAACCAGATTCGTGTCCGTATCAGCAAGGAAGCCTTCGAAAAGGGACTCCGTCTGAAGGATTTCGGAGAAGTTCTCTATGTGATGATCATGGACGAGTTCGATATCGTTGTAGATAAATGTGAGATTGAGATTGTGACAGATACCGAGAAGGTACAGGAGATTCTGGAAAAGAAGGCCATGCCGGCTTACGAGGCAAGAGACGAGCGTCTGGAGACTCTCACAGACGAGAGCGTAGACAAGTTCTATACCTGTACGCTGTGCCAGTCCTTTGCTCCGTCCCACTGCTGCGTGGTAACCCCGGAGCGTCTGGGACTTTGCGGAGCCGTATCCTGGCTGGATGCGAAGGCAACCAAGGAGCTGAATCCGGAAGGACCCTGCCAGCCCATCTCCAAGGAAGGCTGCGAGGATGAAGTGAAGGGTATTTACCCGGATGTAAACCGTATGGTGGAAGAGGCGACTCACGGCGCGCTGTCCCGTGTAACCCTGTACTCCATTATGGAAGATCCGATGACCTCCTGCGGATGCTTCGAATGTATCTGCGGTATCGAGCCCTTCTCCAACGGTGTCATCATTGCAAACCGTGAATACTCAGGCATGACGCCTCTTGGAATGACTTTCGGCGAGCTGGCCAGTATGACAGGCGGCGGCGTACAGACGCCGGGCTTCATGGGACATGGACGCCACTTTATTGCTTCCAAAAAGTTCATGAGCGCTGAGGGCGGTTTCGAACGTATCGTATGGATGCCCAAAGAGCTGAAAGATGACGTGGCTGAGAGGCTGAACAAGGCGGCCAAGGAGAAATATGGCATCGACAATTTCACAGATATGATCGCGGATGAGACGATTGCGACCGATGAAGAGGCGCTGATGGCGTTCCTTCAGGAAAAGAATCATCCGGTGCTTGGACTGGAACCGATCATGTAAGACAGAAGGCCTGTTTATAAGGCACAGAAAACCGAATACCCTGCAGCTGTTTCTGTGGGGTATTCGGTTTTTAAAAAGGAGAAAAAGCAGGAGAAGGAAAGAGATGCAGATCTGGACGGCGTCAGGCAGAGAAAAGAAAAATCATTACGCTGCGCTTAGTATCTTCGGCATATTGGGGATTGTAGTGCTTGCAATGGGTCTCGGCGTGGCATTTTCTCTTCTTGCCCTTATTTTTGAATGGACGAAATGGACCGGCCTTTTGATTTGCGTCGGTGAAACGGCTCTCGCCGTCTGGGCTGCGTTCCGGCTGGGACGCCGCTCCCGGAAAGACAGCCTGCTGTTCTGTCTGGACGACAATGGCCGTCTCTTTGCGGTGGATGTGAGTCAGCTGGTTCCAGTTCATAGAGGGCTTCTGGGGTATGGCCAGATGGCTCTGGAGATCCAGAAAGAAATAGAGCGCCTGAAAAGACAGATGACAGAGCAGAAAGAGGCGCCGGCAAGAGGAGAGCAGATTCTGTCGGTGGAAAGACTGAAAGAAAAGGAAAGCGGCTGCAGGCTGGTCTGCCAGGTGAGAAACCTGGAAGGAAGAGAATACAGGCGCAGGTGGTTTGTGGCAAGAGGCTATGAAAATGAAGCAGAACTGCTCTGGCAGCTGCAGCGCAGAAGGTCAGGAAGAAGCAGTCTGCAGTTTTAGACAAAGGAGAATACCCATGCATTACGAATCTGGTAATACAACCAGCTCACAGAAGAAAATTATTACGATTCCCAATATCCTGTCTTTTTTCCGGCTCTGCCTGATTCCGGTCATCATCTGGCTGTATACAGTGGAAAAGAATGACGCTGCGGCAGGAGCTGTGCTGATTCTGTCCGGAGCCACTGATGTGGCAGATGGATTTATCGCAAGGCATTTTCATATGATCAGCGATTTGGGAAAGGTGCTGGACCCGATTGCGGATAAACTGACCCAGGCGGCCATGCTGTTCAGTCTGTGCACACGGTTTCCGCTTATGGTTTTTCCTCTTGCGCTGATGGTTCTCAAGGAGGCCTTTATGGGTATCACAGGTCTTTTGATTATACGGAGGACGGGAAGCGTGTTCGGAGCCGACTGGCACGGAAAGGCCGCGACGGTTCTTTTGTACGCGGCCATGATCCTGCATGTGTTCTGGTATCAGATTCCGAAGACGGTGTCAGATGTGCTGATTGGAGCCTGCGCAGTCATGATTCTTATTTCTTTTGTTCTTTATGCGCGCCACAATGTCCGGATGCTGAAGGAGCAGAAAAAGGACGGGCGGTAATAAAAGGAAGAAGGCGGGCAGCAATGGACTTTCCGCTTAAGAAAGCAGAGTGAACAGGGACCTCAGAGAAAAAAGGGGTTCCTTTTTTAATGCCTTTTCCAGAAGGGCTTTGTTGGGATCAGAGTGTTCCAGCTCCCGGGCGAAACACCAGGCGGCGCGCCGCAGTGTTTCCGCTGTGGCAGCGTCCGGATTCTGCAGCCATTCGGCGCGGAAGAGTTCACGGATCAAAACCATAGCGGCAAAGGAAAACTTCATCTTTCCCCAGGCGTCGCCGTCATAGACTGCTCCTGCAAAATAAGTGAAAAGAAAATAAACCATCAGCTGTTCTGCCGTAATATCTGTAAAAAGAGTCTGGAAGGCAGCTTCCTGCTCCGGGGAGAAGGGAGCAGCTTCCATCAGTGTTTTTTCCGCCTGTGTTCGGTACTGCTTCCATTCCGGACGCAGGACCTCCATCTTTTCGAGAATCTGGAACAGGCGGCGCAGCAGCTTTTTCCGGGAATATCCGGGCACCGCCTCCGGCTTTGGGACAGACTCTGACAGCTTTTGCTCAAACCAGTCCCACACTTCCGGAGATCCGCAGCGTGCCAGAAGCGCATCTGTTTCGTACAGCCGATTCTGACTGATCCGGTTCTGCAGATCGTGGGTCAGAGCCAGAATGAAAGCCAGCCTCAGACGGAGCGGATGGGTCCGGTCCTGCAGAATCCGGAAGATCAGGCTGCGGGCGTCCATCAGTTTAGTAAACAGGAGAAAATCAAAGTCTGGATAAGATTCTGTACGGCTGTCTTCGCCGTGAAGAAAGCGGACGGGTTTTTCACATTCCAGAATCAATCTGGCGGCTTCGGGACAGGACAGAGACAAGGACAGCTCCCGCAGCCCTTCAAATTCTTCTGTGTGCCGGGGATAGGTCCTGCAGGTCCTGCAGAAGGCTTTCTGTCCGCCGCCCTCCAGATACAGATCGCACAGGTTTTCATCATTTAGAAAGGCGCAGCGGCCCTGGTACTGACGGAAGGAGCCCTGTCTCCAGTCAATCTCATTATGCAGCCGGGCGCCCAGGGGACCTTTCTGGCTGCGGTATTTTTTCAGGGAAGCCGGATCAATCTGGATCTGCCAGCCGGCGCAGCAGCTGTCGGGACAGGAGCCGCCGGTGCATTGAAACTGATTCCAGTAATGGGGAACGGTATAGTGCATCTTAACACTCCTTATCGTTTTTGAAATCTGCTGAAAAACAGCAGGCCGGAAAAGAAAATCCAGCGTACTCATTATAGCCATAATGTGTAAAAAGAACAAGCGCCGGAAAAATGAAAAAGTTTTTCATTAACCCTGTATTCGTTCCGGCCAGCCTTGACAGGGAGTCCTTTCTTTTATAAAATATAACAGTAATATATAACAATGTTATAAAGGAGGCAGAAACGGTGGCTGCGGGACCTAAGACTACGCTGGAACTGATTCATGACGCGGCAAAGGCTGAATTCCTGGCGAAGGGATTTCGAGCGGCTTCCCTGCGCAGCATTGTCAAGGCCGCGGGAGTGACTACCGGGGCCTTCTACGGTTATTACGCCAGTAAAGAGGAGCTTTTTGAGGCTCTGGTAAAGGATCAATATGAATACCTGATGGCACGGTTCCGGAGGGCCCAGGAGGAGTTTGCGGCTCTGCCGGAGGAGGAGCAGCCGGAGAACCTGTCGGGAATCTCCGGCGTCTGCATGGAGGAGATGCTGGTCTATGCCTATCGGTATCTGGAGGAGTTCAAGCTGATTCTCCTCTGCTCGGAAGGGACCCGCTTTGCGGGACTGGTGGACGAGATGGCAGAGGTGGAGACCAAGGCGACCCATGATTATCAGGAAGTCCTGGAGAAACTGGGAAGACCTTCGCCGGCTATCGATCCAAAGCTGGAGCACATTCTGATTACCGGAATGTTTAACGCGTTTTTTGAGCTGATCATCCACGAGATGCCGCTTGAACAGGCCATGAATTATCTCAGGGAGATGCGGGCCTTTTATACGGCGGGCTGGATGAAAATTATGGGGCAGTAATGCCCTGTTATTTTGCCTGATGGTTAGTTAAAACTAATATATACGTACAAAGCGGGTAAGAGAAGGCGGCCGCGGCGCCTTCCTTATCATAGAGAAACAGGAAAGATTAAGAGAGAAGAAAAGGAGGATTGTGCTTTGAAAAAGCAATCAAATCTATCAAGACTGCTGGCGCTGGCCGGAGGACATAAGAAGCTTACGTTTCTGGGCTGCGCGCTTTCCGGAATCGCGGCAGTTCTGGGGCTGGTTCCTTATGTGTGTGTATGGCTGGCCGCCAAAGACGTGCTGGCCGCCTATCCGGATGTGACGGGAGCCTTCCGTATCGTCCGCTGGGGATGGATGGCGGTCTGGTTTGCGATCGCCAATATTCTGGTTTACTTTGCGGCGCTGATGTGTACGCATATCGCGGCTTTCCGCACGGCCAGGAATATGCGGCATCTGGGTACGGCCCATATTCTGGAGCTCCCTTTGGGATTTTTTACGGGAAACCAGTCGGGAAGACTTCGGAAGATCATCGATGACAATGCGGCTCTTACAGAGGACCTGCTTGCCCACAAGCTGGCGGATCTGACGGCAGCAGTGGTGACGCCCATAGCAGCTGTGGTTTTGCTTTTTACTTTCGACTGGAGAATGGGGCTGCTCTGCCTTCTGACCATGATTCTGGCCTTTGTGTGTATGGCAAGTATGATGGGCGGCAAAAACGCCGGTTTTTTCCATCGTTACCAGCGGGAGATAGAGAAAATGAGCGCGGAGGCCGTAGAGTATGTCCGGGGAATCCCGGTGGTCAAGGTGTTCCAGCAGACGGTATATTCTTTTAAAGCTTTTTATACGGCGATTCAGTCCTACAGTGATCTGGCCAGTCAGTATGCCATGAGCTGCCGGAACGGGCAGACCTCCTTTCTCACCTGTATCAATGGCGGCTTCGCCCTGCTGATACCGGCGGCTCTTCTTCTGGCTTCCGGCGGAGACGGCTGGGAGGTGCTGGCAGACTTTATCTTTTACGCCCTGTTTGCTCCGGCCTGCGGCGCTATGATCAACCGGATTATGTATGCCTCCGAGTCCGTGATGGAAGCGAATGAAGCCATGATGAAGCTGGATCAGATTCTGGAACAGAAGCCGCTGGAGGAGTCGGCCAGCCCGAAAAAGCCGGAGAATGAGACCGTAACCTTCGAGCACGTAACCTTCCAGTATCCCGGCACAGAGCATCCGGCGCTGAAAGATGTGAGTTTCACAGTGAAGGAAGGAACTGTAACCGGACTGGTGGGCCCCTCCGGCGGAGGAAAATCTACGGCGGCCTCTCTGATTCCGCGGTTCTGGGACGTGCAGAGCGGTCATGTGCGGATCGGAGGCGCAGACGTGCGGGACATGGACAGCCGGGAACTGATGAAGCATGTGGCCTTTGTCTTCCAGGATACAAAACTTTTCAAGGTCAGTCTTCTGGAAAATATCCGGATGTCCCGTCCTTCCGCGTCTGTGGAAGAGGTGAAGGCGGCGGCCCATGCCGCCCAGTGCGATGATATCCTGGAAAAGCTGCCGGCAGGCCTTGATACTGTGGTGGGGACGAAGGGCGTCTACCTCTCCGGCGGCGAGGCCCAGCGCATTGCGCTGGCGCGGGCAATTCTGAAGGATGCGCCCATTGTGGTTCTTGATGAGGCCACCGCATTCGCTGACCCCGAGAATGAAGCCCTGATTCAGAAGGCATTCAGTGAGCTGACCAGAGGAAAAACGGTGCTGATGATTGCCCACAGGCTCTCCACGGTGCAGAACGCAGATAAGATTCTGGTCATTGACAGGGGCTCCGTCCGGGAGCAGGGAAATCATGAGGAGCTTCTGGCCGCAGGCGGACTGTATGCAAAGATGTGGTCAGATTATCAGAAGGCGGCAGCCTGGAAAGTAGAAAGAGGTGAGAAGATATGATTCGCAGGCTTCAGCATGTATTCGCCCTCAGTGAGAAGGGCGCTAAGGATTTTGTAAAAGCAGTCATCTGGTGCTTCCTGTGCAATATCAGCCTGATGCTGCCTGTAGGCGTGGTTATGGCTGTGATTCAGTATCTGCTGGGAACGCTGGAAGCGGAAGGGAACCCGGCGGAAGGCCTGTGGCTGTATACGGGAGCGGCGGTTCTGGTACTGCTGGTTCTGTTCATTCTCCATTATTTTCAGTACGCGGCCCTGTATCTGGCTACCTACAGAGAGAGCGCGTCCCGCAGGGTCAGCCTTGCGGAAACACTCCGGAGGCTGCCCTTAAGCTTTTTCGGAAACCGGGATCTGAGCGACCTGACAGCCACGATGATTGCCGACTGCTCCAGTCTTGATCAGATGTTTTCCCATTATATTCCCCAGCTCTTTGCTTCCATCTTCTCCACATTGGTGATTGGAATCTGCATGTTTGCCATCAACTGGAGAATGGCTCTTTCCGTACTCTGGGTGCTTCCGGCAGCCGTGCTTCTGACGGCGGGCTCCAAAAAGCTTCAGGATCTCTGCGGTACGAAGAACATTCTGGCCAAGAGGGCGGTTGCGGACAATATCCAGGAGTGCCTGGAGACGATCCGGGATATCAAAGCCTGCAGCCGGCAGGAGGAATACTTAAAGGGGCTGGATGGAAAACTGGAATACGCCGAGCGCTGCGCCATCCGTTCCGAGCTTGCCACAGGTGTCTTCGTGTGCTCGGCCCAGGCATTTTTACGGATTGGGCTTGCCACCACAGTGTTCGCTGGAGCCGGGCTTCTGATTCGGGGCGAGCTTTCTTTCCTGTATTTTCTGGGTTTTCTGTTCGCGGCAGCCAGGCTGTACGATCCGCTGGGACTCGTTCTGCAGAATATTGCGGCGACTTTCAACGCCAAGCTGCAGATCAACCGGATGCGGGCCATTCTGGAGCAGCCTGTCCAGACCGGGGCCGAAACCTGTGAGCCGGAGAATTATGACATTGTCTTTGACCATGTGAAATTCGCCTACCGGGAGAATGAAGGCGTGCTGGATGATGTATCCTTTACGGCAAAGCAGGGCGAGGTGACAGCGCTTGTGGGTCCTTCCGGCGGAGGAAAGTCTACAGCCTGCAAACTGGCCGCCCGTTTCTGGGATATTCAGGGCGGAACGATTACGCTGGGCGGTATTGACATCTCAAAGGTAGATCCGGAGGTCCTTCTGAAGCATTACTCCTTTGTATTTCAGGATGTGGTGCTGTTCCGGGATACGATCCTGGAAAACATCCGTCTGGGACGGCGGGGAGCCACGGACGAGGAGGTCTACGCGGCGGCAAAGGCGGCCCGCTGCGACGAGTTCATCCGGCAGCTTCCGGAAGGCTATCAGACCATGGTGGGAGAGAACGGCTCTACCCTGTCCGGCGGTGAGCGCCAGCGTATTTCCATTGCCCGCGCCCTCTTGAAGGACGCGCCAGTGATACTGCTTGACGAGGCCACCGCGTCCCTGGATGTGGAAAATGAGACTGAAGTTCAGGAAGCCATCTCCCGGCTGGTAAAGAACAAGACCGTTCTTATCATCGCCCACCGGATGCGTACCGTAACCGGCGCGGATAAGATCATCGTGCTGTCTGACGGCCGTGTGGCCGAGCAGGGAAGACCGGAAGAACTGTATGGAAAGAACGGCCTTTACACTCATATGGTGAAGCTTCAGACCGAGAGCCAGAGCTGGGCTCTTGAGACTTGAAAAATGGATGAAATTTCGGGAATGTATGCGTCTGAATTATACCTGCTTGCGTTTTTGGCATTGTATTTTTAAGAAACCGTCATTTACAATAAAATCAAGCAGCTGAAAACAGGAAGCCTGGTATCCGTTTGAGGGTGCCGGGCTTCTGTGGTTATGGCAGAATGGCAGAGCAGGAGGAGAGCAGCAAGACGGGACAGAGTCAGGCGGAGGATGGCAGGACAGAGAGGGGCTTTCCGGAGAGAATATTGCAGTCAAGCTTTCTACTGGAGAACCGCCTGCCAGCAATTATACGGCAGGTGAAAGCCATACCAGCCCCTGGGGCGGCGAGCAGGACCCTTTTACCGAGAGTATGGCGGAGGCAGGAAAGTCTGTCGTAGACGCTCTGGACCAGGCCTGTGTGGATCTGGTGTATGCCTCCCAGGATGACACAGCTTCTCTGATAGAACGGATGGAATCCCGCAATGCGGTCCATGTGCTGGAGCACGGGGAAGAGATCGGACTTGGAAGCAGAAGCTATCAGATGGTGAGCATTGATGGCTGAGGTGCTGCGGCGGGAATGTATCTATCTCTGGTATTATTTTGACGTGCAGTTCCGGCAGATTTTCTGGTATTGGGTGCTGGGAATCCGGCATTTTCTTTTTTATCTCGTCTTTGTTATGGTTTATTCGTTCCTGACGGGGTTGATTGTAAATCTGCTGGTGTAGAAGCTTCTGAGATAAAAGCTTTGGATGTTTCCGGGAGAGAAGCCTGTGTCAGCCTTTCGGCGGCTTTTACAAACCGGAGTACATCCTCCGGAGCATTCAGACTGTAAAGCAGGCCATAGGGAATCTGATAATCCCAGTCCACGGGAAGAGTCACAAGGCCGGGATGGACCTCCTGCCAGCATTCGATGGTCAGCAGCACATTTCCGGTCTCGGCGCAGCGGTTGAAGACTGACAGGTCGTAAAACGGCGGCGTATCCTCGATCCGGATCTCCGGATGGCGGGTCTCCAGTTCATGGCGGATAAAGTCGTTGTGGCCGGAATCGCCCTGCTTTACCATCATCAGAGTCTCTCCATACAGATCTTCCAGTTTCAGCCGTTTCCTTCCGGTCAGGCGGTGTTCCCGGGGCACGGCAATCATCTTCCGGTACATGCCGAGAGGCAGAAAATTGCAGCGGGAGAGCCAGGCTCTGGAATCGCAGACGCCGATGAGAAAATCGAATTTATCTCCCAGTTTTTCGATTTCCGAGAGAATCCCGTTGTGGTCATCCTCAAAGGAAACGAGATGCAGCTTATAGTCGGGGAAATCCTGGTTGACCCGGTACCACAGGTCCATAAAAGGCTTGGCCGGATTCAGAAGAGAAGTTCCCACGCAGAAAGTACGCTCTTCAGCCAGGAGGGCGGCCCGGGCGCTGGCCAGTGATTTCCGGGAATAATCAATGAGAAACCGGGCGTCCTGGTAAATGACAGCTCCGGCCTTTGTCAGGCGGATGCCGGAGGGTGTGCGTTCTGTGAGTTTCAGATCCAGCTGGGCTTCCAGGGCGTTCATCTGTTTCATGACGGCGGTGGGAGAGATGAAGAGCTTCCCTGCGGCCCTGGTAAAGCTGCCGCAGTCAGCTACAGCGATAAAAGTATCAAGAAGATGATTATACATAAAAATCTCCATTCCGCCGCCTTTCAGTTGGCGGCACAAATAGTAATGAAAGTTTCGACTTTCTCCACGTTTTGCCTTATACTAAAAGCGAGAAGCTATACTACAAAGCACGAGGG
>NZ_NFLF01000059.1 GCF_002160765.1 Lachnoclostridium sp. An138 | reverse complement strand
AAAAAGTGCTTACCTTACGATGTAAAAATCTGCTTACTAAGGTATGTAAAAAACTCCTTACCATACGGTGTAAAAAACATCTTACCTAACAATGTAAAAAAGTGGTTGACATTTGCAGAAAGGGAAAAAGCCGCAGCCAGCGGGCAGCAAAGCCCCGTTCCGGCGTCATATTGGCGAAAGGAAAAAAGGCCGCCCACAGCGGGCCGCAAGCCCTGTCCTGTCCGTTCTATGTACGGAAAAACCAGACAGGGGCAGTCTGCGGCAGTCTTAGAGCAAGTTTCTACCACGGTGCCAAAATCCGCAATTCTGCGGTTTTGTCCCTCGCGGGAAACTTGTTGGGGAGTGCCTTCCCCAAACCCTGCTATGGCGGCTTGCGCCGCAAAAAGATTTCCGTTCGGCAGGCCGTTTTTTTGCGAGAACTGCCCCGGAAATACCTAACAGACCAGCCTATTTTTTGTGATAAGTGAAAGGAGGTTTACAGCCCATGCCGAAGCGATACAACACGCCCCACCGCAGCCGCGTTGTGAAAACCCGGCTGTCCGAAGATGAATACGCCGACTTCACAGCGCGGCTTGCGCCCTATGGTATCAGCCAGTCCGAATTTCTCCGGCAGGCGATACGGCG
>NZ_NFLF01000058.1 GCF_002160765.1 Lachnoclostridium sp. An138 | reverse complement strand
AGTGTTAGGCACTGTTTAGTTATGAAGGCTTGCGAGGAAGCCTGGAAGATTTCCGGTGGCGATGCGTCTGGGGGCCACACCCGTACCCATCCCGAACACGATGGTTAAGCCCCAGACGGCCGATGGTACTATGCTGGAGACGGCATGGGAGAGCAGGTGGCTGCCGGAACACTTAATAAGAACAAGCCGAAGGCGCAGTTCGAATTTAGTGAGTGGTGTGTCACGACACTTAGCGAAAGCGAGTCGCAAGACGAAGCTTGAGGTTAGTGACGGGACCTGCCGGATTAACAAAAGGAGGGCTTATAGCTCAGCCGGTTAGAGCGCACGCCTGATAAGCGTGAGGTCGGTGGTTCGAGTCCACTTAAGCCCATTGGTCGGGAAGAATCCAGACCAGACAAAAGAATAGAGGAAACAAACCTATTCGTGGGGGTGTAGCTCAGTTGGGAGAGCACCTGCCTTGCAAGCAGGGGGTCAAGAGTTCGAATCTCTCCATCTCCACTCGGTGTGCAAGCACTGAAGATAAGGCGGAAGGAATGATAATTCTGAAAGCCATATCCCTTGTACCTTGAAAACTATATACTGAAAATATCCAGTTAAATCGAAGATTTAACAATACAAGACATCCGA
>NZ_NFLF01000057.1 GCF_002160765.1 Lachnoclostridium sp. An138 | reverse complement strand
TCGGATGTCTTGTATTGTTAAATCTTCGATTTAACTGGATATTTTCAGTATATAGTTTTCAAGGTACAAGGGATATGGCTTTCAGAATTATCATTCCTTCCGCCTTATCTTCAGTGCTTTCACTCTAAGTGCTCACACTGAGTGGAGATGGAGAGATTCGAACTCTTGACCCCCTGCTTGCAAGGCAGGTGCTCTCCCAACTGAGCTACACCCCCACGAATAGGTTTGTTTTCTCTATTCTTTTGTCTGGTCTGGATTCTTCCAGGCCAATGGGCTTAAGTGGACTCGAACCACCGACCTCACGCTTATCAGGCGTGCGCTCTAACCGGCTGAGCTATAAGCCCTCCTTTTGTTAATCCGGCAGGTCCCGTCACTAACCTCAAGCTTCGTCTTGCGACTCGCTTTCGCTAAGTGTCGTGACACGCCACTCACTAAATTCGAACTGCCCCTTCGGCTTGTTCTTATTAAGTGTTCCGGCAGCCACCTGCTCTCCCATGCCGTCTCCAGCATAGTACCATCGGCCGTCTGGGGCTTAACCATCGTGTTCGGGATGGATACGGGTGTGGCCCCCAGACGCATCGCCACCGGAAATCTTCCAGGCTTCCTCGCGAGCCTTCATAACTAAACAGTGCCTAACACTCTCGTGCTTTCCCCTACTTCTTCTTCCTTAGAAAGGAGGTGATCCAGCCGCACCTTCCGATACGGCTACCTTGTTACGACTTCACCCCA
>NZ_NFLF01000056.1 GCF_002160765.1 Lachnoclostridium sp. An138 | reverse complement strand
CGCTTTCTTCGCTTTTTGGTCAAGCCCTCGACCTATTAGTAACAGTCAGCTCCACACGTTACCGTGCTTCCACCTCTGCCCTATCTACCTTGTCGTCTTCAAGGGGTCTTACTTCTTTCGAATGGGATATCTCATCTTGAGGGGGGCTTCACGCTTAGATGCCTTCAGCGTTTATCCCGTCCCGACTTGGCTACCCGGCGGTGCATCTGGTGATGCAGCCGGTACACCAGCGGTCAGTCCATCCCGGTCCTCTCGTACTAAGGACAGCTCCTCTCAAATATCCTGCGCCCACGCCGGATAGGGACCGAACTGTCTCACGACGTTCTGAACCCAGCTCGCGTACCGCTTTAATGGGCGAACAGCCCAACCCTTGGGACCTACTACAGCCCCAGGATGCGATGAGCCGACATCGAGGTGCCAAACCACTCCGTCGATGTGAACTCTTGGGAGTGATAAGCCTGTTATCCCCAGGGTAGCTTTTATCCGTTGAGCGATGGCATTCCCACTTAATACCACCGGATCACTAAGTCCTACTTTCGTACCTGCTCCACCCGTCGGTGTCACAGTCAAGCTCCCTTCTGCCTTTACACTCTTCGAATGGTTTCCAACCATTCTGAGGGAACCTTTGAGCGCCTCCGATACCCTTTCGGAGGCGACCGCCCCAGTCAAACTCCCCGCCTGACATTGTCCCACCGCCGGATCACGGCGGCTGGTTAGAAACCCAATACTGCAAGGGTGGTATCCCAACAGCGGCTCCA
>NZ_NFLF01000055.1 GCF_002160765.1 Lachnoclostridium sp. An138 | reverse complement strand
GTTGTGAAAACCCGGCTGTCCGAAGATGAATACGCCGACTTCACAGCGCGGCTTGCGCCCTATGGTATCAGCCAGTCCGAATTTCTCCGGCAGGCGATACGGCGCACCGCCATACGCCCAATTATCCATGTGTCGGCGGTCAATGACGAGCTGCTTTCCGCTGTCGGGAAACTCACAGCCGAGTACGGCAGGATCGGCGGCAACCTCAACCAGATTGCCCGGTATCTGAACGAGTACGGCGTACCCTACAATGCGCTGTCCGGCGAGGTACGCGCCGCCATAGCCGACCTTGCCGCCCTCAAGTATGAAATCTTACAGAAAGTAGGTGACGCGGTTGGCAACACTCAAGCATATCAACTCTAAAAACGCCGACTACGGAGCCGCCGAACAATACCTGCTTTTTGAGCATGACGAGTTTACCATGAAGCCCGTCCTTGATGAAACCGGCAGGCTTATCCCCCGCGAGGACTACCGGCTGTCCACGCTGAACTGCGGCGGGGAGGATTTTGCCGTTGCCTGTATGCGGGCAAATCTCCGCTATGAGAAAAACCAACGGCGGGAAGATGTGAAAAGTCACCACTATATCATCAGCTTTGACCCACGGGACGGCCCGGACAACGGCCTGACCGTAGACCGGGCGCAGGAATTGGGCGAGAAGTTTTGCGCCGAGCATTTCCCCGGCCACCAAGCCCTTGTATGCACCCACCCGGACGGGCATAACCACAGCGGCAATATCCATGTGCATATCGTTATCAATTCGCTGCGGATAGAGGAAGTCCCGTTCCTGCCCTACATGGACAGGCCAGCCGACACGAAAGCCGGGTGCAAGCACCGCTGTACCGACGCGGCCTTGCGCTACTTCAAGTCCGAAGTCATGGAGATGTGCCACCGGGAGGG
>NZ_NFLF01000054.1 GCF_002160765.1 Lachnoclostridium sp. An138 | reverse complement strand
CAGGATAATTAGGTATTATCGCTAACAAAGCAACTCAAGCCTAATCCTTAGATGGAATATATTATATCAAAAATTATCATTTTTTTCCATAACAATTTCTCTGAATTACTAATACTGCACTTGTTGGGGAACCATCAAAACATATTTTTTTAAGTCCCAGATGCTGCTATCACTTATATACGCAAAATAGGCCACCAATATATAAGCTGGCCTTCAGATAATCCGTCAGATATGTAAAAATATTAAGCTACTCTAAGTATATTCATCCGGTTTCGAGGATGCAGCTCTCGCAAAATTTCTGCCTGTCTTTTTGCCGCTACATGTATATAAATCTGAGTTGTTTTTATCGAACTGTGTCCTAATATTTGCTGTACACAGCTAATATCTACCCCTTCCTCTACTAAGTACGTCGCAAATGAATGTCGAAACATATGAGGGGTTATGTTCCTTTCTACACCAGCTAATTTTGCATACTTTTTCAGCATTAATCTTATCGACTGCTCTGTATATCTGCACCCACGATTATTTACAAAGAAAAATCCACTCTGTTTTATATCTTCTGCATTCTCTTTATAATAGTTCTTGAGGACACCCAGAATTTCAGATGAAGCAATCTGAACATACCTTTCTTTGCCGCCCTTACCCATAATTTTTATAAGTCCTGTATTTAAGTTTACACTATCTTCTCTAATATTTGATATTTCATAAACTCTGGCTCCAGTAGCGAAAAGGGTCTCTATTACTGCTACATCCCTCAGCCAATATTTATATGCTTTTACATTTTTTCTATTTTCTTGTGCATACATACAATTTAGTATCTGCTCAATCTCTTCACGGGGAATAATCCTTGGAAGAATAATGCTCTCCTTAAACTTCACTTTGATTTTTCTAAAAGGCGTGTCGCTAATAATCTCACTCTCTACGAGATAATTATAATACGCCTTAACTGAGGCAATTTTACGTTTAATCGTTTTCTGTTTAAATTTCTTATGCAACTCTGTTATATAATCTTCTATTTTCTCTTTTCCAGGAATATCTTCCTTCACATATTCAAAAAATTGCATCAAATCAATTCTATATGCTTTAAGTGTATTCCAATCTAATTCCTTTCTAAACTCACAATACTCAAGATATCTTCCAATCTGCTCCTTATAATCCATATCTTCGTCCTCCACGCTTTTTTGGGTAGTGTATCACAAAATTCTACTTTCTTCACTGTCTTCTTAATACGGATAATTGAGAATTATC
>NZ_NFLF01000052.1 GCF_002160765.1 Lachnoclostridium sp. An138 | reverse complement strand
TGAACTGCTCCCCGTCAAGAGGACAGAGAAAAAATATAAAATTTTTCCGGCCAGCAGCTAAGCGTTGCTGGCCATATTTCATGCAGCACAGTACAACTCATATTTCTCCATCGGCGTTAACACGCCCAGATTGCGCTGTACTCGTTTGGTATTGTAGTAACGGATGTATTGCTCGATCATCTGGACGAGTTCTTGCTTGCTAGTAAAACGCCTGCCATAATAGCGTTCCCGCTTCAGGATGCCCCAGAATCCCTCCATTGGCCCATTGTCTATGCAGTGGGCCACACGGGACATACTCTGAGTCATTCCAGCCTGTACGAGTTTGTGATGGAAGGCTCTGCTTGTGTATTGGAAGCCTCTATCACTGTGGAACAGGGGATGGGCATCCGGGTTCGTCTTAACAGCTTTGTCAAAGGTTTTGTAAACAAGGGGATTATCATTGTGCTCACTTAGCACATAAGACACAATGCGCCGATCACAAAGATCCAGAATGGCGCTTAGATAAAGCTTATGTACCTCTATCCCTTCAAACCATTTGAATTCCGTCACATCAGTAAGCCATTTTTCATTTGGCTTCTCCGCGTGGAATTGGCGGTTCAGTAAGTTTTCAGCAAGATACTGGGGAGTCTTTGCCCGTCTGGTGCAGCCATGGTTATTGTACTTTATGGTGGAGCGGATATCTCTGGCCCGGCAGATACGCAACACTCTCTTGTCATTGACATAGATACCATAGTCATGACGGAGATCGTCAGCCAGTCTCCGGTAACCTTTATCCGGGCTTTCCAAATGGATTTTCTCAATCTTGTCGGCCAGCTGTCCGTTCTCCGTCGCCCTATGACTTAGCTTCCCGGAAGCCCATTTGTAGTAAGCGGAACGGGCCACATGGAGTAGCTTGCAAGCTGCCTCAACAGGAAAACCGTGTTCCTCATGACACTCTTTGATGGCTGTATAAATGTGTCTCTGCCTTACTTCTGAGAGACATCCCTCCTCTCTACCTCGTCCAATTTTTTTAGCAGCGCATTCTCCATTTCTGCCAGATACAGTTTGTGCTTGAGCTGTTCTATCTCAATTTGTGCCTGTTCCAATTCGGTACGGGGAGTTTGATCTTTCTTGCGCTGACCTCTCCGGTCTTGCAGTCCTGCTTCTCCCATCTTTTCAAAGCGAAGCGTCCAAGTACGAACTTGTTGGTAGCTTACCTGGTATTTTAAAGCTATTTCTCCGTAGTTTTTTCCAGTGGCGATACACTCCCTGGCAATTTGAACTCGTTCCTCAGCTGTAGTTTCTCGTCTTGGCTTCATGTAACTTCCTCCTCCAGAAAACTTTGTGGAGTTGAAATCTCCATGAGCATTATACACCTTTATCCAGTTACTGAGTTGACGATCATTTCGCAACTTATATTTTTTGCTGATTTCTTCGAGACTGCCTGCTCCGGACAGGTAATCCTGTACCGCTTTTAACTTTAGTTCTGGCGGATAGACTCGGTTTTGCTGATATGGCAAAAATCCAGCCGCCCCTTCTACTTCATACCGTGCGCTCCATCTATAGATTGTCGTTGTTCCAACTCCTGCATCCCGAGCTGCTTGAACTAAGCTTAGTTCTCCTTGTTGGTACTTCCTGATAATTTCGACTTTTTCTTCTGCATTTAATTTACTTTTTTGCGACATAGAATTGCTCCCTTTATGATTACAGTTTATTTTTTTCACTGTCTCTCATAAAGGGAGCATATCAT
>NZ_NFLF01000051.1 GCF_002160765.1 Lachnoclostridium sp. An138 | reverse complement strand
CTCCTCGTATAATAAGTTTGTAAGCAAGAAAAACAGCTTACAGACTTATTCTTTTTTGGTATAGATGGTAAGGACTTCTAAGAGGTACTCCCCTCATCCTGATTCCCATCTATACAGTTGATAGTTACATTTCCATATAGGTAGATCCTGTGGTATGATATCAGGCAGAGTCTGATGTCCGAAGGCACTGCTCAACCTCCTTTCAGCCGGCTTTGTCCGCGACTGCTTCGAAAGCATTCAGCCTGGCTCATACGGCACATTCCGCTGACACAGAAGTTTCATCCCCAGCCGTTAGCCCCAGCAAGAATGGCTGACTGGGTGCATGCTCATTACGCGAGGGTTCGGTCACCGTATGCAGCGCAGGATAAACCTTTTGCTTCAGATTTCACAAATCCTTATCGGAATGGAGGTGATATCATGGTAAAGATCAACTATATGTCCACCTTGTTTGTTGGTATTGATGTAAGCTCAAAAACCAATTCTGTCTACGCCATGGACTTTGAGGAAAACAAATATCTCTCAACATCCTTTGGCAATAATCAGCCGGGGGCTGATGAGCTTGTAAATAGGATCGCCGCATGTATGCAGAAGCATAAAAATCTGGATACGCTTCTTATCGTCCTGGAATCTACTTCTGTGTACAGCGTCCATATTTCAAACTTCCTGGCTTCCAGCGAGGTCCTCATGCCCTACAAGCCTTACGTCTTCTGTGTAAACCCAAAGACCACTGCGAACTACCGCAAGTCCTATATCGGAATGGAAAAAACCGATCCCACAGATGCCTATCTCATTGCGGACTTTGGAAGGGTAGGCCGTACCAAAAAGCTGGAACCATGGCGCGGCGGGCAGTTTATTGCCCTGAAACGTCTGACAAGGCACCGTATGCACCTTTCTGAGTGCATCACCAGAGAGAAGACCTACATGGTCTCGAATCTTTATCTGAAGTTCAGCGAGCTTCAGCTCCTGGAAGGGGATGACAAGCCCTTTGGCAATCTCTATGGGGCCACTTCCTCAGCCGTCCTGACGGAATTCCTGTCTCCGCAGGAAATCATCGATATGCCGGAAGAGGATCTGCTTGCCTTCCTTGCACAAAAGAGCAGGAACCGCATCTCTGACCTATCCAAAACTTCCGAGCTTTTGCGGAAGGCGGCCAGAGATTCCTACCGCTTGGACAAGTGCATGTACGAACCACTGAACATCTCACTGGCAAGCTCGTTTAACTGCATCCAGGCCTATCAGAAAGAAATCAGGCTGATCGAGCAGGCGATTGACAAATGCATCAAGGGAATGAACACAAACGCCCTGATCATCCTTCAATCCATACCCGGAATCGGTCCGGTATGGGCATCCGGGATCCTGTCAGAAATCGGCGATATCACAGCGTTTCATTCGTCCGATGCTCTTGCCAAATATGCCGGCCTTTACTGGCCTAAAGGGGATTCCGGGGATTTCATTTCTGAGGATAACCAAATGTCGAAAGCCGGGAATCCCTATCTTCGCTACTATCTTGGCGAAGCGGCAAACAGCGTCAGGAAGCACATCCCTGAATATGCTGACTTCTATGCCAGAAAATATGCTGAGGTATCCAAACATCAGCACAAAAGAGCACTCGCGCTTACATCTCGTAAATTCGTACGACTCGTTTTTGGATTGCTGGCCAAAAACCAACTGTACACCGGCGAAAAGCTGGACGCCGAATATAATATTGAACCGAACTGACATTCGGTTTTTTGAAATACATACCGAAGGTCTATTAAAGTTACCCTTTTTTCTGAAAAACACATCAAAATCATCTTCAAAAAGTTCTTGACATATCACCAGAATGCT
>NZ_NFLF01000050.1 GCF_002160765.1 Lachnoclostridium sp. An138 | reverse complement strand
AATAACCTATGGCCCTCATGCAACGCTATGCATGAGTGTTAGACGAGAAGAAGTTTAACGAAAGGTCAAGCGTTAAGAGCGCAGGGTGGATGCCTTGGCACTAAGAGCCGATGAAAGACGTGATAAGCTGCGAAAAGCTTCGGGGAGGAGCAAATATCCAATGATCCGGAGATGTCTGAATGGGGAAACCCGGCTGAGCAGACCTCAGTCATCCATACGCCAATCCATAACGTATGGAGGGGAACCGCCTGAACTGAAACATCTAAGTAGGGCGAGGAGAAGAAAGAAAACTCGATTTCCAAAGTAGCGGCGAGCGAAATGGAAAGAGGCCAAACCGGAGTGCGTGCACTCCGGGGTTCGGACCGCGTAATTGATTCTGTGATTCTAGTGGAACGGTTTTGGGAAAGCAGACCAGAGAGGGTGAAAGTCCCGTACACGAAAGGAAAACAGACATGGCGGTATCCAGAGTAGGTCGAGACACGTGGAACCTTGACTGAACACGCGGGGACCACCCCGTAAGCCTAAATACTCCTTAGTGACCGATAGCGCATAGTACTGTGAAGGAAAGGTGAAAAGGACCCCGGGAGGGGAGTGAAAGAGAACCTGAAACCCTGTGTTTACAAGCTGTGGAAGAACTTTATACGTTCAACCGCGTACTTTTTGTAGAACGGTCCGGCGAGTTGCCGGGACTGGCGAGGTTAAGGACTTAAGGTCCGGAGCCGAAGGGAAACCAAGTCTTAACAGGGCGTTCTAGTCAGTTCAGGCAGACCCGAAACCGGGTGATCTACCCATGTCCAGGTTGAAGTTGCCGTAAAAGGCAATGGAGGACCGAACGCACATCCGTTGAAAAGGGTGGCGATGAGGTGTGGGTAGGGGAGAAATTCCAATCGAACCCGGAGATAGCTGGTTCTCCTCGAAATAGCTTTAGGGCTAGCCTCGATGGAGTCTAATGGAGGTAGAGCACTGAATTTCCTAGGGGGCGTCAAAGCTTACCGAAGAATATCAAACTCCGAATGCCATATAGATGCTCATCGGGAGTCAGACTGCACGAGATAAGTTGGGCAGTCAAAAGGGAAAGAGCCCAGACCTGCAGCTAAGGTCCCAAAGTGCGTGTTAAGTGGAAAAGGATGTGGGATTTCAAAGACAACCAGGATGTTGGCTTAGAAGCAGCCATACATTAAAAGAGTGCGTAATAGCTCACTGGTCGAGAGGTCCTGCGCCGAAAATGTCCGGGGCTAAAACACGACACCGAAGCTCAGGAATGTACGAACGTACATTGGTAGAGGAGCATTCTTAATCAGGACGAAGCGTCACTGGAAAGAGGCGTGGACGGTTAAGAAGAGAGAATGCCGGAATGAGTAGCGAGAGGAAGGTGGGAATCCTTCCGGCCGAATATCCAAGGTTTCCAGGGTAAAGCTGATCTGCCCTGGGTAAGTCGGGACCTAAGGCGAGGTCGAGAGACGTAGCCGATGGACAACAGGTTGAGATTCCTGTACTGCTGTATAACAGAACTGTGGGGACACGTGTGGAGAGTGTGAGCCGGGTATGGAAAGACCGGTGCAAGCGGGGTAGGAGTTAAGCAGGCAAATCCGCTTAGCAATCCGAAGACGTGACGCGGACCGAACTAAAGTAGGGAAGCACATGAGCCATGCGTCGAGAAAAGCCGCTATTGTTTATACAGTACCCGTACCGTAAACCGACACAGGTAGATGAGGAGAGAATCCTAAGGCCGACGGAAGAAGCATTGTTAAGGAACTCGGCAAAATGACCCCGTAACTTCGGGAGAAGGGGTGCCTGCGAGAGCAGGCCGCAGAGAATAGGCTCAAGCAACTGTTTAGCAAAAACACAGGTCTATGCGAAACCGAAAGGTGAGGTATATGGGCTGACGCCTGCCCGGTGCTGGAAGGTTAAGGGGAGGGCTTAGCGCAAGCGAAGGTCTGAACTTAAGCCCCAGTAAACGGCGGCCGTAACTATAACGGTCCTAAGGTAGCGAAATTCCTTGTCGGGTAAGTTCCGACCCGCACGAAAGGCGTAATGATTTGAGCACTGTCTCGACAATGCATCCGGTGAAATTGAAGTACCAGTGAAGATGCTGGTTACCCGCGCCAGGACGGAAAGACCCCATGGAGCTTTACTCCAGCTTGATACTGGGATTCGGTATTGCATGTACAGGATAGGTGGGAGGCT
>NZ_NFLF01000005.1 GCF_002160765.1 Lachnoclostridium sp. An138 | reverse complement strand
TAGATAGGGCAGAGGTGGAAGCACGGTAACGTGTGGAGCTGACTGTTACTAATAGGTCGAGGGCTTGACCAAAAAGCGAAGAAAGCGAAAGCACTTCGCAAAGCGTCATAGGATAGAAAGAAAGTCTTAAAAATGGATTGACAGTATATAGTTTTGAAGGTATAAGGGAAGAACTTATGCCAGATAATCCTCGATAGCTCAATGGTAGAGCACACGGCTGTTAACCGTGGGGTTGTAGGTTCGAGCCCTACTCGGGGAGCTTCAGAGGAGAAAAACCTGCCGGCAGAATTGCCGGCAGGTTTTTTGTATGCTGGCGGAAAGACGGAATATTTTTCATTGCTTTTCCTTACCCTTAATTGACAAGGGCATACTCGCCTCCAGCGGTTTGGTTTCGGCCTTTTCCGCGTCATCGTCAATCGGCGTACGTCCGGTACGCCTCATTCCGTTTCCTTGAAAAGGTCGAAACCAGACCTACTGGAGGTCAAAGAGTCAGGCAGAGGCTGTTCCAGCGTCCTGCAAGGCGCTTGAACGACGCGTACTGGGTGTACGCGGAATGAAAAGCAACACAGCAGGACACCGGAACAGCCCTGCTCTGACCGAACATGCCCTTGTTAATTAAGGGTATCTCAATAAAATCTTAAGAATTCCCGGCCCCAGAAATTAAAAAAGCCTTGTTATAACTGATTACAGACAGTAAAATGGGAGTTAAGAGGTGAGAAGGATGACAAAAACCAAAAATACAATTCTGGTGTGTGATGACGATAAAGAAATTGTGGATGCTATTGAGATCTATCTGTCTCAGGAGGGATACCGGATTCTGAAAGCCTATGATGGCCTGCAGGCCGTGGAGATGCTGCAGAAGGAGGACGTACAGCTGCTTCTGATCGATATCATGATGCCGAAGCTGGACGGCCTGCGCGCGACGCTGAAGATCCGTGAGAAGAGCAGTATCCCGATTATCATTCTGTCTGCGAAATCGGAGGATGCGGACAAGATTCTGGGGCTGAACATCGGAGCGGACGATTATGTAACGAAGCCGTTTAATCCGCTGGAACTGGTAGCCCGGGTGAAATCCCAGCTCCGTCGCTATACAAAGCTGGGAACAGCGGCAGGAGAGAATCAGAAGGTCTACCAGACCGGAGGCCTGATTATCAATGATGATCTGAAAGAAGTTACAGTAGACGGAGAGCCTGTGAAGCTGACTCCCATTGAGTACAATATTCTTCTGCTCCTGGTGAAGAATCAGGGAAAGGTGTTTTCCATCAACCAGATTTATGAGAGTATCTGGAATGAGGACGCAATCGGAGCGGATAATACGGTGGCGGTGCACATCCGCCATATTCGTGAAAAGATAGAGATTAACGCGAAAGAGCCCCGTTACCTGAAAGTAGTCTGGGGAATCGGCTATAAGGTGGAGAAGCTGTAGAATGAAATGGGAGTATTCAAAAACCTGGAAAGCGCTGGCCATCGTTGTCAATCAGATTTGTGCGGTGGTTCTGGTTCTGTCCGTCGTTGTCTGTACCGTGTATGTGGGGAGCAGCGGCTTTGGCTGGGTCGGAAAAGATCAGAGTTTTGAGAGCACCGCTTATTATCAGAATGAGGTGCTGGAACAGATTTACCGCTGTATCCGCGCAGCCAGCCGGGAAAGCAAATTTGAAAAGAATGGCGTCTATGATGGAAGCCTCCTTGTAAATGTGGAAGAGTATGCGGAAAATAATACGATTATGGACAGCAATCCGGAGAGCGGAGGCCTGTATTACCGGCTGACGGATCTTCTGAACTGGTCCTTGGACGGGTTTGAGACCACTACCCTGATGAAGCTGACCTATGAAGACGGCTCAGTAGGATATTTGACGAAGGGCTCCCGGAATTATACGGAACAGTCATTGTATGAAGATGGCTCGGCGGTGGCTTCCATTTCCACAGTGGGGGGCAATAATGAGGAGTATTCCGAAGAAATCTTTGAAGATAGCGCGGATGAGAGCGAAATAAGCGCAGATACAGAAGAAGCGCAGGAGCCGGCAGAGAGCAGCACCACGGACGGTATGTGGGAAGAGGTTATCACGGAAGCGGACTCGGAAGCGCTGGCGGATATGGGGCTTTTTGACGCAGGCCAGGGGACTGTACAGAATGTGGAGCAGATAGAGGCGGTGGAAGAGCGCTACGCGCCAGTGGGGTATGACAGCATTACCTCCTATGCGGAGGAGCAGAAGCTGACCACCGGGCAGCTGCAGGCTCTCTACTATGATTTGGAAAATATTATTCCTGTCATTTACAATGATTTTTATGCCTATAAAGAAAATCTGGAGCTTTTCAGTCCCAGCATGACAAATATGCGGTATCTGCTGATTCCCAAATCAGTCACTGAGGTGACGCCGGATGATTTTGAGGAAAAGATCTACACAAATATCATGACCTTTGGGACAGCCGAATTTAAAGACACGGAAGGAATTCTGAATTATATCCGGGGATTTAAAGATTATCTGATTTATGACAGCTCCAATATGGACTTTCAGCCAAGCAATATGCCCATTTCCTTAAGTGAGCTGAGCAGCTATGTGAAGAGCTATCCACCCTCCATAGAAGGCGATTATATTCTGGCGATTGCTGTTGATCCCCAGTATATGGCCAGCGACAATCTGCAGCAGTATAAACAGCAGTTTGAGGAGATACGGCCTATCAGCCGGCTGGCTGTCTACGGTGTAGTGCTGGGAGCAGTGCTCTATCTTCTTACGATGGTGTATTTGACCATGGCTGCAGGCCGGAGCACAGAGGAAGAGGGAACGATCCGGTTGAACCGGTTTGATCATATCCGGACGGAAGCGGCGCTGCTTATGATTGCGCTTCCTTCGCTGGCCCTTTTGTTCGCGGCTACGCTGCTTTCTATCAGGAATCTGAGCATGACAGAGTTTGCCCTGTCCGGCGGCGGAATTGCTTTTCTGTTTAATCTGCTGTTTCTGAGCGGTTATCTGAGTCTGGTGCGGCGGCTTCGCAGCAAAACGCTGTGGTCGAACAGTATGCTGTGCAGAATGGTGGAAGGGTTCCGGAAGGCGCTTCGAAACCGGAAAGCGACGACCAAGTCTCTGCTGAGCTATGGCACGTTCCTGCTTATCAATATTGCATGTCTTTGTCTGGGAGGCGTGGGAATGTTCCTGGCGGTGCTGTTTGATATTGGGACAGGAGTTTTTCTGATAAAGCAGGCGGTGCAGCGCCAGAAAATTCTTGATGGAATCGCAAAGATTTCGGAGGGCGATCTGAACCATCAGATTCCTGTGGATAAGCTGGGAGGAGATAATCAGGTTCTGGCGGAAGCAGTGAATCAGATTGGAAAGGGACTTTCCATGGCAGTGGAAAAAAGCATCAAGGATGAACGTCTGAAATCAGACCTGATTACGAATGTGTCTCATGATATCAAGACTCCGCTGACATCGATCATCAACTATGTGGATCTGCTGAAGCGGGAGGATATTCAGAATGAACGGGCGAAGAACTACATTGCCATTCTGGAGGATAAGGCCCTGCGTCTGAAACATCTGACGGATGACCTTGTAGAAGCCTCAAAGATAAGCTCCGGAAATGTAAAGCTGGAGATGACCCGCATTAATTTCCAGGAGCTGATCAATCAGACAAACGGAGAATTCAGCGAGAAATTTGAGGATAAGGGACTGCAGTTCGTGATCAATATGCCACAGGAACCCGTGGTGATCGAGGCAGACGGACGGAGACTCTGGCGTATCGTAGAAAACCTGTATAACAACGCCGCCAAATACGCAATGCCCAATACCCGGGTCTATGTGGATCTGACGATTGTAGGACATATGGTGCGCTTCAGTATTAAGAATATTTCTGAGCAGCCTCTGAATATTGACGCGGGAGAGCTGACGGAGCGGTTTATCCGGGGCGACGTGGCCCGCAGCACAGAAGGAAGCGGTCTGGGCCTGTCCATTGCGAAAAACCTGACAGAGCTTCAGAAAGGAAGCTTCGACATCTATCTGGATGGAGATTTGTTCAAGGTAACGATCATTTTCCCGGAAGCGCCGGAACTCCGGCGGGATACGGCAGGCGGAGCCGGCCAGAAGGAACCGGAAGCGTAAATACGGAAGAAACCGGAAGCAGAAAGCGGCTTATAGGGAAGGAGCCGGAAGCAGAAAGCAGCTTATAGGGAAGGAGCCGGAAGCAGAAAACAGCTTGCAATCTTCAGGTTCTATATTTATAATAAATATAATGCGGGCCCTGCACGGGGAAGTGCAGGGCCTGCTTCTGTATGACAGAGAATCTGCAGAGCGTTTGCATGGCAGAGATTTTATCTGACAGGAGGAGAGAGCATGGTTCAATTATTGGAAGGCGGAGCATATCTGCTGAATGGAACGGAGATCGTTCCGGATACGAAGGACGCGGCCAGCGTGCTGGAGAGCCAGCTGGGCAGCGTGCCGTCCAAAGAGGATGCGAAAAAGCAGACCATTGCTTATGGCATTCTGGAGTCGCATAATACTTCCGGCAATATGGAAAAGCTGGAGATTAAGTTTGACAAGCTGACATCTCATGATATTACATTTGTGGGCATTATTCAGACGGCCCGCGCTTCAGGGCTGGAGAAATTCCCGATTCCTTATGTCTTGACAAACTGCCACAACAGTCTGTGTGCGGTAGGCGGTACGATCAATGAAGACGATCACATGTTCGGCCTGACCTGCGCCAAGAGATACGGCGGAATCTATGTGCCGCCTCATCAGGCAGTCATCCACCAGTTTGCCCGTGAAATGCTGGCAGAGGGCGGCAAGATGATTCTTGGCTCTGACAGCCATACCCGTTACGGAGCGCTGGGTACCATGGCTATGGGAGAAGGCGGACCGGAGCTGGTCAAGCAGCTTCTGAACAAGACTTATGACATTAATATGCCGGATGTGGTGGGCGTATACCTGACCGGAAAGCCCCAGAAGGGCGTGGGTCCCCAGGACGTGGCGCTGGCGATTATCGGCGCAGTCTTTGAAAAAGGATATGTAAATAATAAGGTAATGGAGTTCGTGGGCGACGGCGTCGGAAACTTAAGCGCGGATTTCCGTATCGGCATCGACGTCATGACCACGGAGACCACCTGCCTGTCCTCGATCTGGCAGACAGATGATACCATTAAGGATTTCTATGAGATTCACAAGCGGCCGGAGGCTTATAAAGAGCTGAAGCCGGGCAGCGTAGCTTACTATGATGGAATGGTTTACGTAGATCTGAGCGCAGTAAAGCCGATGATCGCAATGCCTTTCCATCCCAGCAATACCTATACCATTGAAGAACTGAAGGCAAACCTGGGCGATATTCTGCGGGATGTGGAGAAAAAAGCTCTGGTATCCCTGGGAGGAGCTGTGGAATATCATCTGACCGACAAGATTCATGATGGAAAGCTTTATGTAGACCAGGGAATCATTGCCGGCTGCGCAGGCGGCGGCTTTGAAAATATCTGCGCGGCAGCGGATATCCTGAAGGGCGCCAGCATCGGCCCGGATGAATTTACTTTGAGCGTATACCCGGCAAGTATGCCGGTTTATATGGAACTGGTGAAGAACGGGGCGGCAGCCACGCTGATGGAGACAGGCGCGGTCATGAAGACGGCCTTCTGCGGACCCTGCTTCGGCGCGGGCGATACGCCGGCCAACAATGGCTTCAGCATCCGCCACTCCACAAGAAACTTCCCGAACCGGGAGGGCTCCAAGCTCCAGAGCGGCCAGATCGCGTCCGTAGCGCTGATGGATGCCCGTTCTATCGCGGCGACAGCGGCGAATAAGGGATATCTGACAGCTGCCACAGAGATGGATGTGGATTATTCCAACCCGCGGTACTTCTTTGACAGCAAGATTTATGAAAACCGCGTCTTTGACAGCAAGGGCGTGGCGGACCCCTCCGTGGAAATCAAGATGGGTCCCAATATCAAAGACTGGCCTGCCATGCCGGCGCTGCCGGAGCACCTGATTCTGAAGGTGGTTTCCGAGATTCACGATCCGGTTACGACGACGGACGAGCTGATCCCGTCCGGAGAGACCTCTTCCTACCGTTCCAACCCTCTGGGACTGGCAGAGTTTACCCTGTCCCGCAAAGACCCGGCCTATGTGGGCCTGGCAAAGGAGATTCAGAAGGCGGAAAAGGCCATCGAGGCCGGAAACTGTCCCGCAGAGGCGGTGCCGGAGCTGAAAGGATTGTTCGCAGCTATCGATACCTGGTATCCGGGCGTCAATAAGACGAACCTGGGCGTGGGAAGCACAATCTTTGCGGTGAAGCCGGGAGACGGCTCCGCCAGAGAACAGGCGGCTTCCTGCCAGAAGGTGCTGGGAGGCTGGGCGAATATCGCCAATTCCTATGCCACCAAGCGTTACCGCTCCAACCTGATCAACTGGGGCATGCTGCCCTTCCTGATCGACGAGGGTGAGCTTCCGTTTACAAAGGGTGATTTCCTGTTTGTGCCGGATATCCGCAAGGCCATCGAGGACAGGCAGAGTGAGATTAAGGTCTATGTGAACGGCGAGAAGGAGCGTAAAGTGACGCTGCGCCTGGGCGGACTGACCGATGATGAGCGCGAGATCATTCTCAAGGGCTGCCTCATCAATTATTACAGAGGATAAATTTATTCATGACAGAATTGCGGAAGGCGGCGCCCGGGTGACGGACGCCGCCTTCCGCGTTTATCCGTAACTAAGCCGCCTTCAGAGGCTTTTCTGGCCTGGCTGGACAGAATTGTATGTTTTCAGATGAAGGCTTGACAAAAGGGAAAGCCTCTGTTACAATACCTCTCGTAACAGAAATGTAACATTTGTAATAATAATTGTAATAAGTGAAATAAAAATGTTACATCATTGTACAGGGAGGTTGTTATGAGCTTTATCAGCAAAAAGGTGCTGGCGCTTGGCGCTCTGGCGGTGCTCTGGGTCATGGGCTCCGGTTTTACGGGACTGAACGTGGAGATGGCGGCTGGCATCGAGTCCGTAATGGACGATCTGACAAGCGAGGATTTTGAAGAAATACAGGCGCAGAACGAATGGGACAGCAAAGTGCTTGCCGATGTGGAGGATTATGTGACGGTGCGTTCCGAGCCCAGCTCTGAAGCGGAAGCGGTGGGCCGCATGTTCAAGGGAGACGGCGGCGATATCGTAGAGCAGACAGAAGGATGGACCAAGATCAGCTCTGGAAATGTGGAAGGCTATGTGAGCAACGAGTATCTGCTGTTCGGTGAGGAAGCATACAATCAGGCACAGACGGAAGCGGAGCTTACAGCCACGTCGCTGACCGGAGGCCTGAGAATCCGCGAGGAGGCCAGCACAGACGCGAAGATCCTCAAGAATGTGGAGGAAGGCGCGAAGCTTGATGTGGTGGACGCCGGCGGCGAAGGATCGGAATGGGTCCAGGTAGAGTACGCGCAGGATAAGACAGGTTATGTCTCTGCCGAGTATGTGGATGTACAGTATGAACTGGGCGAAGCCATGACGATGGAAGAGATAGAGAAAAAAGAAGAGGAAGAGAAGCGAGAGGCTCTGAAGCAGCAGCTGGAGGCCTTTAAGGCAAATGGTGATGATGTGACTCTTCTGGCGGCTTTGATACAGGCAGAGGGCGGCAATCAGCCCTACGAAGGCCAGGTGGCCATCGGCGCGGTGGTTATGAACCGGGTAAGAAGCGGACGTTACGGAAGCACGATTGCAGACGTCATTTATGCTCCGGGCCAGTTCGGCGTGGTAAGCAATGGAACGATTCTGCGGTATACCAGCAGCCCCAAGGCAAGCTGTGTGCAGGCGGCGCAGGAGGCGATTAACGGCTATACCAATGTGGGCGGCTTCACCCATTTCAAGAATGCAAGATCGTCTGTAAGCTCTGATCACATTGTGATTGGAAACCATGTATTTTATTAAATCAGAAAGAGAATGCCGGCGTGTCAGAGGGGCGTACTGCTCCTGGTACGCCGGCGCTGGTTTTATATTGGGCAAGGAGCTCCGGGGAGAACCTGGGGCTCTTTGTCTGCCCGCCTCTTCTGCGATTCTTAAGAAAATCTTTCGTGTGAAAGAAAGAAGTCTGTGCTACAATAAAACACAGAAATATAGAAATACAGAAATACAGATACACAGACAGAGATTCTGGATGACGGAGGAAAAGAGGTATGAATGTGAAACTGGAGACGCCGACGGCGGTTCTGAAGGCCAGGGAGGCGAAGAAAGGAATGAACTGGTTCCTGGAAATCCTTGTGTTCGGGCTGGTATACCTTGCGGTATCCATAGGAGAAAGCGTGCTGATGCTCCCGGGCATGGTCTTCGTGATGCTTACGAATCCGGAGGTTATAGCGGCTGCCACGACCGGAGATACGGCGCAGGTGGAGCAGGCTCTCCTGGGGCTGGGAAGTTCCGACGCCCTGATGGTCTGCATGCTGTTCGCAAATCTGGCTATGATAGGAATCGTGATGCTGTTCTGTAAAGTGGTACAGAAGCGGAAAATGAATACGCTGGGGTTTGTGAAGAAGAATATGGGCAGGGAGTACCTGAAGGGACTTGGCTTTGGTTTCCTGCTGTTTTCCGCAGCGGTTCTGCTCTGCGTCGTCACAGGTTCCCTGAAGCTTAAGGGTATCTCGCCTGACTTTGCGCCGGGTATGTTCCTGCTCTTTGTCCTGGGCTTCCTGATTCAGGGAATGGCAGAGGAAGTACTGTGCAGAGGCTATTTCCTGGTATCATTTGGGAGACGCCATTCCATGTGGGCGGCGGCTCTGGCCAATGCTTTGCTGTTTGCCATGCTTCATCTGGGAAATGACGGAGTCTCACCCCTTGCGCTGATCAATCTGACATTGTTTGGCATCTTCGCTTCGGTTTATTTCATAAAGAGCGGGAATATCTGGGGGATCGGGGCTTTTCATTCCATCTGGAATCTGGCGCAGGGCAATTTCTACGGAATCCGGGTGAGCGGCATCGTGACAACGTGTTCTGTGCTTGCCAGCAGTCCGGTGGAAGGGAGAAGCCTGATAAACGGCGGTTCCTTTGGCCTGGAGGGCGGTCTGGCGGTCACGGTTGTCCTGCTGGCCGGAACGGCGTTTCTGCTGTGGAAGCACCCTGCCCGCGAGCCGCGGAGGGAGATGGAGCTGTAAGCGGACAGAAACTTTACTTGTAATCAGGCTGTAATTATAGTATATTAATCATAAGTTCGGGAAGGAAAGGAGAGCAGTGAGGTATGAATGCAGTTTACTGGCTGATTCTGATTATTGTGCTGGTGGTGCTGGAGATTATTACGCTTGGGCTTACGACGATCTGGTTCGCCGGAGGCGCTCTGGCAGGTTTTATTCTTTCCATGCTGGATGTGCAGCCTGTTCTTCAGTGGGCGGCGTTCTGCGTGGTGTCCCTGATACTGCTGTTCTGTACACGGCCCTGGGCTCTGCGCTATTTTAACAGCCAGAAAAAGGTGAAGACGAATGTGGACAGCCTGATCGGGAAGACGGCTGTCGTGACATCCGCGGTTTCCAATCTGGAGGGACAGGGTGAGGCTGTGGTGAACGGGCTGACCTGGACAGCGCGTACCGCTGATGATTCCGTGACGATACCCGAGGGCGCCCATGTGGAAATCACAGCCGTACAGGGCGTAAAGCTGATTGTAAAAAGAAAAGAGGAGGGCTGATATATGCCGCAGATAGTAGGTACCGTACTTGTAATTATTCTGATTATTTTCATTCTGCTGATTCTGGCTTCCTGCATCAAGATTGTGCCGCAGGCACAGGCGCTTGTTGTAGAGCGGCTGGGCGCGTACATGGGAACCTGGGGAGTGGGAATTCATTTCAAAGCTCCGTTTATTGACCGGGTGGCAAAGCGGATTACGCTGAAAGAGCAGGTCGTTGACTTCGCGCCCCAGCCGGTGATTACGAAGGATAATGTAACGATGCGGATCGATACGGTAGTATTTTTCCAGATCACAGATCCGAAGCTGTTTGCCTACGGCGTGGAGAACCCGATCATGGCTATCGAGAACCTGACGGCTACTACTCTGCGTAATATCATCGGCGAGCTGGAGCTGGATCAGACGCTGACCTCCCGTGAAGTGATTAATACCAAGATGAGAGCTTCTCTCGATGTGGCTACCGATCCCTGGGGCATCAAGGTAAACCGCGTGGAGCTGAAGAACATCATTCCGCCGGCAGCCATTCAGGATGCTATGGAGAAGCAGATGAAGGCAGAGCGTGAGCGCCGTGAAGCGATTCTCCGGGCGGAAGGAGAGAAAAAGTCCACGATTCTGGTAGCAGAAGGTAATAAGGAGTCCGCGATTCTGGACGCGGAGGCGGAAAAAGAAGCAGCTATCTTGCGCGCGGAGGCGAAGAAGGAAGCCATGATCCGGGAGGCGGAAGGCCAGGCGCAGGCGATTCTGAAGGTACAGCAGGCGAACGCGGATGGTTTAAGAATGCTGAAAGACGCCAACGCGGACAGCGCGGTTCTGCAGCTGAAGAGCCTGGAAGCCTTTGCGAAGGCGGCAGACGGACAGGCGACAAAGATTATTATCCCGTCCGAGATTCAGGGACTGGCGGGCATGGTAAAGGCCATTACGGAAGTGGCGAAGGAAGGATAGCATGCCGGCTGCATGTTGTCTGATCGGTTATAAAAGAAAATGATATGCTGGGGGCTGCGGCGCGGGAAAACTGCGCGCAGCCTCCTTGTGATAAAAAGAACCTCTGACTGGAGAAGGAGAATGTGATGGAACCAAGGCTGGATCTGACAAAAGAATACGGGCTTGTACTGGAAGGAGGCGGAGCCAAGGGGGCCTATCAGATAGGGGCATGGAAAGCGCTGAAGGAAGCCGGCGTGAAGATAAAGGGCGTGTCGGGCACTTCCGTGGGGGCTCTGAATGGAGCGCTGATCTGCATGGATGACCTGGAGAGGGCGGAAAATCTCTGGGCGAATATTTCCTATTCCCAGATTATCAACGTGGACGACGAGCTGATGGGACGGCTGTTTGATAAGAGCCAGATGAAGCCGGAGTTTTTAAGGGAGACTTTGAAGGAGATTTTCCGGATGCTGGGAGAGGGCGGCATGGATATCACGCCGCTGCGCCGCCTGATAGAGGAAAATATTGACGAAGATCTGATTCGGAAGAGTCCGGTGGAGTTCTATTCCTGCACCTATTCTCTGACGGACCGGAAAGAACTGAATGTAGACATGAAGACGGTGCCTGAGGGGCAGATGAAGGACATGCTTCTGGCCAGCGCCTATCTTCCGGGCTTTAAGAATGAAAAGCTTCACGGCAAGACCTATGTGGATGGAGGCGCCACCAATGTGCTTCCCATGGATGTGCTGCTGGAGCACGGCTATCAGGATCTGATTCTGCTGCGTATCTTTGGGGTGGGAAGAGAGAAAAAAGTCAGCATTCCGGAGGGGGTGAGCGTGACGGAGATTGCTCCCAGGGGAAATCTCGGAAATACGCTTCAGTTTGACGCGGGAAAAAGCAGAAAAAACATGCGCCTGGGGTATTATGACGCTCTGCGGGCAATATACGGCCTGCAGGGAAAAATATATTATGTTGAACAAACCCGGGAAGAGTGTTATTATTTAAAGCAATTGGTGCAGGCGAAGCCCGAAGTCCGCGCGGCTTTGCTGGAGGCCTATGAACTGGACCGGAGTCCGGAACAGGAGATGCGGAGCTTTGTGGAGCTGCTGCTGCCCCTTCTGGCCGTGGAGCTGAAGCTTCCGAAGGATTGGAATTACAGCAGTCTCTACCTGGCGATTCTGGAGACTGCGGCCCGCCACTGTAAGGTGCACAGATACCGGGTCTATACGGTGCAGCAGCTTCTGGAGGAGACGAAGAGAAAGATCGGAGAAAACGGGATTCCGGAAGGAATGCCGGACTGTGTACAGCTGATTCTCGATGTGAAATCGGGAGATGAGGAGGAAGAAGATTGAAAATGAGAAGTAGAGGATATTCATTATCTTTGGCACACGACAAATAAGCCATCTTTCGGTGGCTGCTTTAAAAATTGAATATTGAGAATGTTAAGGTTATGCAGTTGCTGACTTGATTTTATAACCCTGATTCCTCACTAGAATAATCGCCTGCTCCACCGTGATCTCACGATCAAGCGGAAGCGAATCGGATTTTTTATAAAGTTCCGCATTATAGTTTTCACCGTTCTTCAGCATGTGGTATAATGCAGTCAGAAGCATTCTTGCTATGGCAATGATTGCTTTCTTGTGACCGCGACGCTTTTTGATACGGAGATAACGGTTACGAATCTCAGGATGCTTTTTGCTGGTAACGACAGCATTGGCACACTGCACCAACAGTGGCTTGATATAGCATCCGGCCTTGGAAACCCGGACAGATTTTTTCTTCCCTGCGCTTTCGTTGTTGGTCGGAGTCAGTCCGGCCCAAGAGCATAAGTGTTTCGCCGAGGGAAAAGCCTCCATATTGGTACCAATTTCGGAAATGATCCCGATGGCAGTGAAGGTACTGCGGATACCAGGAGCGGTTTGGAGAATAGCAAGTTCCTGCTGATAGGGAGCGGCGAGCGCAAGAATGAGTTCTTCAAGCTCTGCTTTCCGGGATTCCAGGTTTTCATAATGAGCCTTAATTACCTTAAGTTTACCAGCCTGTTCCGGAGTGATATAGCCGTCAATGGCGTCACGGAGTTCAGGGAGTTTCTTTTTCAAACTTTTGTAAACAAGAGGTTCAAGGTCAAAGGAAGTATCTGCGGGATTTTCCAAAAGTTTATCCAGTATCGCCTGAGCAGATTTGCCGAAGGTGTCCGAAACAACGTTTCCCAACTGGATATTGGAAACCGTGAGACAGTTCTGCAAACGATTCTTTTCGCTTGACATAAAGCAGGTCAGTTTGAAACGGTAACGCATAAGGTCACGAAGCTGGCGGATGTCAGCAGGTGGCATAAAGCTACCGGCAACAAGATCATGCTTGAAGAGGTCAGCAATCCATCTGGCATCTTTCTTGTCAGTTTTCTTTCCACGGATAGCCTTAACATATTTGGGATGGGCAAGGACAATGGAACAATCATCTTCTAAGATGTTGTAAACAGGAATCCAGTATTTACCGGTAGATTCCATACAGACATCCCTGCAATTCCGTTTGAGAAGCCATTGTAACAAATCTTTCAGACCGCTCGTGTAGGTCGAAAAACGGTGGCTCTCATAAGTGGTGACGCCTTTATCATTGGTAGAGGCGATACAGGCCACTACAAAAGTCTTGTGGACATCAATGCCACAGCAGATTTTGTACACGATTTTTAAAGCCATAGGGACTCCTTTCAGAACCAATAGGTTCGCAAAAGATTATAGGGAGAGACGGCATTGACTGAACGCCTAAGCCATAAACGAGATTGTTTATACAAAGATAAGATTACGTGATCGGGTCACACTTATTTGTGCTTGAAAAGGCGGACTACACATATAAACATACGGTCATCCGGCACACCAAAAGAATACCTTGGTGAGCCGGAGGTCCCACTCACCTCCCCGTGATTTGTAGTATACCGGGTTCCCTATGAACAAGAATTATAACGAAAAAATAGGCTCAGGAAAACCATTTTCATAACGTTTTGTGCCTGAGCAAAGCGAAAGGAATGGATATAAACATGAATTTAAAAGGACGCGATTTTCTTACGCTCCGGGATTTTACGCCGGAGGAAATTGAGTATCTGGTGGATCTGGCCGCAGAGCTGAAGGCAAGAAAGAAGCAGGGAATTGTGGAACGTGATCTGAGAGGGAAGAATGTAGCTCTGATTTTTGAGAAGACGAGCACAAGAACCCGCTGCGCTTTCGAGGTGGCTGCCCACGACCTGGGCATGGGAACCACTTATCTGGACCCGTCAGGCTCCCAGATCGGAAAGAAGGAGAGCATCGCGGACACGGCCAGGGTGCTGAGCCGGATGTTCGACGGTATTGAATACCGGGGCTTCGGCCAGGAGATTGTGGAAGAGCTGGCGAAGTATTCTGACGTGCCGGTCTGGAACGGTCTGACCAATGAGTATCATCCCACGCAGATGCTGGCCATGCTTCTGACGGTCAAGGAGCATCTGGGGCGTCTGAAAGGCGTAAAGCTGGTGTATATGGGAGATGCCCGTTATAATATGGGAAATTCTCTGATGATCGTCTGCGCGAAGATGGGCATGCACTTTACAGCCTGCGCTCCAAAGGCTTATTTTCCGGCTCCGGAGCTGGTATCCTGGTGTCAGGAAGTGGCAAAGGAGACGGGCGCGTCCATTACGCTGACGGAAGATGTGGAGAGCGGTACGAAGGGCGCGGATGTGATTTACACAGATGTCTGGGTATCCATGGGAGAGCCGGACGAGGTGTGGGAGACGCGCATCCGGGAGCTCTCTCCCTATCAGGTGAACAGAAAAGTCATGGAGAATGCAGGGCCGCAGGCGATTTTCACCCACTGTCTGCCGGCATTCCACGATCTGAAGACCACCATCGGAAAGCAGATCGCGGAGAAGTTCGGCATTACGGAAATGGAATGCACGGACGAGGTGTTTGAGTCCGGCCAGTCCGTGGTATTTGATGAGGCGGAGAACCGTATGCACACAATCAAGGCAGTGATGGCGGCTACACTGGGGTTATAGAGATGCAGAAAAGGAAAAACAGGCTTGTCAGAGATCCCTATTACCACTGGAAGGCCCTCAATATGATTCTGGCCCTTGCGATACTGATTCTGGCGTTTCTGGTTCTGACAGGAAGAGAAGAAAAGTATCTGATTCCGGCGGCCTGTTTTCTCGGAGCTGTTATGTGCGCGCTGTCAGGAATTATGGAGCTGGCCAAGAATAAGAAGGTCATAGGTTATATCTGTTCCGTGTTTTCGGGAATCCTGGCGGTAGCTTTGATTTTAAATGTAATCTGGTTGTGGTTCATATGATAAAGGAAGAAATGTTAAAGGCGCTGAGAGAGTCGGGGGATTTCGTCTCGGGCCAGGAGCTCTGTGAAAGATTCGGCGTTTCCAGAACTGCGGTCTGGAAAGCCGCCGCCAGATTGAAAGAAGAGGGCTATGAGATTGAGAGCGTGTCCAACCGGGGTTACCGTCTGAAGGCCCTTCCGGATGTGGTGACGGAGGCCGAGATCGGAAGCCGGCTCAAGACAAGGGTGATGGGAAGAAACTGTGTCTGCTTTGACAGCGCGGACTCCACAAACGTGCAGGCCAAGCGGCTGGCGGAGGAAGGCGCTCCCCACGGAACACTGGTCTGCGCGGAGACCCAGACAGCCGGAAGAGGAAGACGCGGCAGAGCCTGGAGCTCGCCTCCCGGAGCGGCTGTCTATATGAGCCTTCTGCTTCGGCCCAAGGTCCGTCCGGAACATGCGTCCATGCTGACGCTGGTCATGGGACTTGCGGCGGCAGAAGCGTGCAATGAGCTTCTGAGCCGGGCCGCGGCCGGGAAACCTTCTGTACCGCAGACAGGCCTGAAATGGCCCAATGATCTGGTGCTGGACGGCAAGAAGACTGCCGGAATTCTGACGGAGATGAGTACGGAGGTCGATTTCATTCATTATGTGGTGATCGGCATCGGCATCAACGTAAACACAGAAGGGTTTCCGGAAGAGCTTCCCCATGCGGCGTCGCTGCGCCAGTACGCGGGAAAGCCGCTTCTCCGGGCAGAGCTCATCGCTCTGTGCATGGAATATTTTGAAAAATATTATGACAGGTTTGAAAAAAAAGAAGACCTGGGGGACCTGAAGGAAGAGTATGAGAGACTGCTGGTAAATAAGGGAAAGCAGGTGCGCGTTCTGGAGCCTGGCCGCGAGCATACCGGCACAGCTCTCGGCATCAGCAGCCAGGGTGAGCTTCTGGTGGAGCTGGAGGATGGCAGTATAGAAAAGGTCTATGCAGGCGAGGTATCGGTGCGCGGCGTCTACGGCTACGTGTAACCGTGCCTGGGAGGATGAAATGTATCAGGATAATGTAGTGCTCTGCGGAGCCAATTCTTATGAGGAGAAATATTATTTCAATGAGGATTTTGCGGCTCTTCCGGACGCCATAAAGAAAGAGCTGAGGATCATGTGTGTGCTCTTTGTGTCTGAAGTGGGAGGTATTCTGCTTCTGGAATTTGAAGAGGACGGGACGCTGATCTTTCAGGTGTCCAGCCGGGATGATGATTTCTTTTTCGATGAGATTGGGAGCGGCCTGAAGATCAGGGAGCTTCAAAAGGAAAAAGAAGAGCTTCTGAAGTCCTTGGAGCTGTTTTATAAAGTGTTTTTTTTGAATGAGGAGATTGAACATGCATAACGAACTGTTTTCCATAGGACCTTTCACTGTATACGGGTATGGGCTGATGATTGCCATTGGTATTTTTTCCGCCTACTGCCTGGCAGAATACCGGGCCAGAAAAATCGGACTGGATGATGAAAGAGTCTTTGGTCTTACGATTTGGGCTGTCATCGGAGGCATCGCCGGCGGCAAAATTCTTTATTACCTTACGATTCTTCCGCAGATTGCGGCGGACCCGTCGCTTCTTTACCGGGATCTGATGGAAGGCTTTGTGATTTACGGAGCGCTGATTGGCGGTTTTATCGGGATTGTTCTCTACTGCCGGCACTGGAAAATGAACGTGCTCAGCTATCTGGATCTGGCGCTTCCGTCTGTGGCGCTGGCCCAGGGCTTTGGCCGGATTGGCTGTCTTCTGGCAGGCTGCTGCTATGGACAGGAGACGGACAGCGCTTTCTGCATCGTCTTTCAGAATTCGGCCTATGCGCCTAACGGAGTGCCGCTGATTCCCACGCAGATTATCTCCAGCGCGCTGGATTTCCTGCATTTTGGCCTGCTGATTCTCTTCGCGAAAAGATGGAAGAAAGGGGAAGGCCAGGTGGCCGGCCTTTATTTCGCTCTGTACAGCGCGGGACGCTTTATTCTGGAATTCTTCCGGGGAGATCTGGAGCGGGGAAATGTGGGAGCGCTGTCTACCTCGCAGTTTATCGCCATATTTGCCTTTCTCTTCGGCGTGATCCTGTTTTTCTGGGCAGGAAAGCATGGGGGAAAGGCGGCTGAGGAAGCGTCTGCGGATACAGGAGAAATGAAAGATGAATAAAGCAGAGGGAAAAGCACAGACCTTTTTGTATTTTGGAATTCTTCTTGCGCTGATTGCCGTGGACTGGCATTGGTACGCCGGCCAGTTTCCGGATGAAAGCTTTGTGCTCCGGCTGCCGTTTATCGGGGCTGTCTATGTACTGTGGCTGGCAGCTATTGCGGTCTGCTTTGCGGCCAGTATTCTCCTGTTCTGGAAGGCCGGAAAGGAACAGCAGACCCACCGGCGCAGGCACAGGAAGTCAAATACTCCGCAGGAATAAAAGAAGAGGAACTGACAATGTCATTGAAAATAGGAAATACAGAGCTTCCGGGTTCTGTGATACTGGCGCCTATGGCAGGGGTAAGCGACCTGCCATTTCGTTTGCTCTGTCATGAACAGGGGGCGGATCTGGTCTGCATGGAAATGGTCAGCGCAAAGGCCATTGCCTACCATAACCGCAATACGGAAAAGCTTATGCAGATCAGCCCGGCGGAAGGCCCTGTCTCGCTGCAGCTCTTCGGGTCGGAGCCGGATTTGATGGCGGAGATTGCGAAAGAAATCGAGGAACGTCCCTTTGACATTCTGGATATCAACATGGGCTGTCCGGTTCCCAAGATCGTGGGAAACGGTGAGGGCTCAGCCCTGATGCGGGACCCGAAGCTGGTGGAGCGGATTGTCAGCAAGGTGGCAGGCGCCATCCAAAAGCCGGTCACCGTGAAGATTCGGAAAGGCTTTGACGATGATCATGTCAATGCGGTGGAGATCGCCCGGATTGCGGAGGCCAGCGGGGCCGCGGCGGTGGCGGTGCACGGCCGGACCAGAGAGCAGTATTATTCCGGAACGGCGGATTGGGAGATTATCCGCCGTGTAAAGGAAGCGGTGTCCATTCCTGTCATTGGAAACGGGGATGTGGATTCGCCGGAAAAGGCAAAGGCCATGCTGGAGGAGACGGGCTGCGACGGCGTGATGATCGGGCGGGCCGCCAGAGGAAATCCCTGGATTTTCCACCAGGTGGGAGCATACCTGAAAGAGGGGCGGCTGGAGCCGAAGCCTTCCCGGGAAGAAATCTATGCCATGATGCTCCGCCATGCCAGGATGCAGGTGGAATACAAAGGGGATTACACCGGGGTCCGCGAGATGCGCAAGCACATCTCCTGGTATACAGCGGGACTTCCCCATTCCGCAAAGCTGAGAGCGCGGATTAACAGTGTGGAAAGTCTGAAAGAGATGGAGGAGCTGCTGCCAGTTTTGACAGGTAAAAATAATTCGCACTAAATCCATTGAAAATACACAGCTTCATTGCGAAAATAGAGATGTTACAAAAAACTTTTTCGCAGTGAGGTTGAAATGGGAAGAAAAGAACGAAGGATTCAAAAGAAATTTGAAAAAAATCCAATCCGGGAATTGAATAAGATCCAAAACAGATTTTACAGCCAGCTCTTCTGGAAGTTTTCCCAGACAAAAGATCCCCGGCATCCAAGCTATATTACTTATACCAACCGTATGATGCTGGGGACGTTATATTATAAGGGGATTGCAGGGATAGACAGCATGCAGGAAATGACCGAAAAGTTTAATGATGAGGCAGTTTCTAGAAATCTGTCCGCATTCATGGGTGAAAAAGTAAAAGAGTATGTTCCCCACCATGTAACAGAGAATGAATATCTGGAAAAGCTTGATCCAGGGGAACTGGAAGAAATCAAGCAGGATCTGGTGTATCATTTAATCCGAAGACGATGTTTTGAGAATGCGAGATATAAGAAGAAATGGCTGGTCATTGTAGACGGGACGCAGCTGTACTGTGGCCGGAGAAAGCTCAATGAACACTGTTTGGAACGGCGCTGCAATAAAGGGACGGATAAAGAGATTACGCTGTATCACCGGGATGTGCTGGAGGCGAAAATCTATTTTGGCGAAAAGCTGGTAGCCAGCATAGGAAGTGAATTCATCGAAAATAATGGGGAAGACCGGAAGCGCCAGGAAAGCATGAGTGCTGAAGAAATCAAACAGGATTGTGAAACAAAAGCATTCGTTCGACTGGCGGAGCGGATCAAGAAGAGATTTCCCCGGTTACCAATCCTGCTACTGGCAGACAGTCTGTATGCGTCGAAACCGGTCATGGATCTGTGCAGGGAATATAAGTGGGAATTTCTGATCCGATATAAAAAAGGGAGTATTCCAAGCATAGCGGAAGAATACGAAAAGATAGCGGAAAAAGGAAAAACGGAGAAAGCGGAATTTGTGAATGATATCGATTATGAAGGGAAAGCAGTACACGTATTAAGGTATCGGGAAGAAAAGGATGGGGAGATAACAGAATTCCAATGGCTGAGCAGTATAAAGATTACCAAAGGAAATGCAGAAAGAATAGCAGAAACAGGGAGAAAACGCTGGAAGATAGAAAATGAAGGATTTAACCGGCAGAAAAACTGGCAGGGAAGCATTAGCCATACATGCAGCTGGAATGACCAGGCGCAGAAGAATCACTATCTGATGGAACAGATATCAGATTTTATGAAACAGCTGTATGAGTACTATTATCTCAAGAAAAATGAGATTAAAAAGAAACAAAAAAATATATCTTCCGATTTGTTAGCCAGCTTTGGACGGCAACTAACAAAAGAAGATATATTTCCAGTAGATGAAGCTACACAGTCATCCAACTGAGATAAGTATAGCAAAGGAAGTGGTGCCTGCCAAGAGGGAAATGAACCGAATTATTCACAAAAAGAAAGTATCGTAATAAGTGCGCTTATGGAATGTGGATAAAAGGTGCGGAAAAAAATAAAATGGGGATAACATAATTTCTCAAGAAATTTTTTCTTTATGGCAGGCAGACATATTTTTTACCGTTCAAAACTGAGCTGCTGCAGGAAATCTTGACAACAGGGGCCTGTTAAGATATAATACTGTGAATGTTTCCAGAGTTTTTCAGGCCGGAAGACAGCGGAAATGCTGGCGGAAAAGGAATGGAAAAATCAGGGACAGAATGCAGGAATAAACGGGACAGAAAAAGATATAATGAAATAGATTGAATTGGAATCAAGAAACAGGAAGGATGTAAAAAAAACATGGGTGAGAAGAAAAATTTACTGACTTATGAGGGATTGAAAAAGCTGGAGGATGAACTTCAGGATCTGAAGGTGGTTCAGAGAAAGGAGATTGCTCAGAAAATCAAAGAAGCGCGTGAGCAGGGAGATCTTTCTGAGAATGCCGAGTATGACGCGGCAAAGGACGAGCAGCGGGATATCGAAGCCCGTATTGAGCAGATTGAGAAGATTCTGAAGAATGCCGAAGTCGTGGTAGAGGACGAGGTGGATCTGGACAAGATCAATGTTGGCTGCGTGGTCAAGGTACTGGATGTGGAATTTGACGAGGAAGAGGAGTTCAAGCTGGTAGGCTCTTCCGAGGCGGACAGTCTGAATGGCAAGATTTCCAATGAGTCTCCGGTAGGAAAGGCTCTGATCGGAGCCAGAGTGGGAGATACTATCCAGGTGGAGACCCAGGCCGGAGTGATTGAATATAAAGTACTTGAGATACAGAGATCCAAGTAAGTGCGAGACGGGAGGAGTACGTAAGAATGGGAGAACAGAAAGTGCAGAATGCGCAGGAGCAGGATGTTAAGCAGCTTTTGAAAGTCCGCAGGGACAAGCTGGCTGAGCTGCAGGCGCGCGGAGAAGATCCGTTCCGCCTTACCAAATATGATGCGAGTCATCACAGCCAGGAGATTAAGGATCAGTTTGAGGAGCTGGAAGGAAAGGATGTTTCCATTGCAGGCCGTATGATGTCCAAGCGTGTCATGGGAAAGGCCTCTTTCTGCAATGTGCAGGATCTGAAAGGGAATATCCAGTGCTACGTGGCAAGGGACGCTGTGGGTGAAGAGCCTTATAAGGATTTCAAGAAATACGATATCGGCGACATTATCGGCGTCCGCGGCCAGGTATTCCGCACCAAGACAGGCGAGATCTCCATTCATGCCGCTGAAATCACCCTTCTGAGCAAAAGCCTTCAGATTCTTCCGGAGAAGTTCCACGGGCTGACGAATACAGACGTCCGTTACCGTCAGCGCTATATCGACCTGATTATGAACGCGGATGTAAAGGATACCTTTATCAAGCGGTCCAGAATTATCAGCAGCATCCGCCGTTATCTGGACGGCCAGGGCTTCATGGAGGTGGAGACCCCTATGCTGGTGTCGAATGCGGGCGGAGCGGCGGCGCGTCCCTTCATGACGCATTTTAACGCGTTGGATGAGGACTTCAAGCTGCGTATCTCTCTGGAGCTCTATCTGAAGAGGCTGATCGTGGGCGGCCTGGAGCGCGTCTACGAGATTGGCCGTGTGTTCCGGAATGAGGGACTGGATACCCGCCACAATCCGGAATTCACGCTGATGGAGCTGTATCAGGCTTATACAGATTATAACGGAATGATGGATTTGACAGAGAACCTGTACCGCCATGTGGCCCAGGAGGTTCTCGGTACCACAAAGATTGTGTACAACGGCGTGGAGATGGATCTGGGGAAACCCTTTGAGCGCATTACCATGGTAGACGCTGTTAAGAAGTATTCCGGTGTGGACTGGAATGAGGTAAAGGATCTGGAACAGGCCCGCGCTCTGGCGAAGGAGCATGAGATAGAGTATGAGGAGCGCCACAAGAAAGGCGATATTCTGAATCTGTTCTTTGAAAAGTATGCGGAGGAAAAGATGGTCCAGCCGACCTTTGTTATGGACCATCCCATCGAGATCTCTCCGCTGACCAAGAAGAAGCCGGACAATCCCGAGTATGTGGAGCGTTTCGAGTTCTTTATGAACGGCTGGGAGATGGCAAATGCTTATTCTGAGCTGAACGATCCTATCGATCAGAGAGAGCGTTTCAAGGCTCAGGAAGCGCTGCTGGCTCAGGGAGATGAGGAAGCGAACACCACAGATGAAGACTTCCTGAACGCCTTGGAGATCGGTATGCCGCCTACAGGAGGCATCGGTTTCGGTATCGACCGTATGTGTATGCTTCTGACAGACTCCGCGGCGATTCGTGATGTACTGCTCTTCCCGACCATGAAGAGTCTTGGCGGCTCTGATTCCGGAAAGGCGGAAAAGAGCACGGGTGACGGGAAGAAGACGGCTGGGGAAGCAGCTGCAAAGACTGGGGAGAAGATTGATTTCTCCAAGGTTCAGATCGAGCCGCTGTTTGAAGATATGGTGGACTTTGAGACATTCTCCAAGTCTGACTTCCGCGCGGTGAAGGTCAAAGAATGCGAGGCAGTTCCCAAGTCCAAAAAGCTTCTGAAATTTGTCCTGGATGACGGCACGGAAAATGACCGGATCATATTAAGCGGTATTCACGAGTATTACGAGCCGGAAGAACTGGTGGGCAAGACCTGTATCGCCATCACGAACCTGCCGCCGAGAAAGATGATGGGTATCGATTCCTGCGGTATGTTAATCAGCGCGGTACATCAGGAAGAGGGAGAGGAAAGACTTCATCTTCTGATGGTGGATGAGCACATCCCGGCCGGAGCGAAGCTGTACTAAGCGTAAGCGCCTGGGTTGTGAAAATTGTATAAGCAGTGAAAGGATGGGCAGTCTCTGAAAAGGGACTGCCCATTTGTGGTACAGAATAAGAAAAAGGATTCTTGATTTTTATTGTGTCAGAAAGATGATAGCGATATAATTTTTTTATACATTCGTATGTACTGCCGCCGGCAGCGGGCGGGCCCGCCTGTAATATAGGTAGTGACTGGAAAAAAGGTGGAAAATAGATATGGAAAAAGACCTCTTCAAGGAATATATAAAAGAATCCGAGCCTGACAAGGCCAGCAAAGGTTATGTTTGGAGTACAGCTATCGGACTGCAGGCGGTAGATGGACTGAAGCCATCAAAGTATTTGATTGATACAGCTATTCAGAATATTGAAGGCAATATTACCTTAAAAGAAGCGCAAAAACTCATTGACAGTTATTATGAACAAAAGCAGGAGGCTCCGGACGGTGAGCGTACCGAAGAAGCGGATAAGGTATCGGCACGAATTGTGGGAATTCTGTCGGAGGCTGCCTTTTCATTTTCACCAAATGAGTATATCTCTATCCACCGCAGGCTCTTTCGAGGGATATATGAGCATGCAGGAAAAATCAGGGATTATAATATAACAAAAAAGGAATGGATCTTAGACGAAGCTACTGTTTTGTATGGACGTGCGTCAGAGCTGAGAGCCACGCTGGAATATGATTTTTCTCAGGAAAGAGATTTCAGCTACAGGGGGCTTTCGATGGATGAGATTATCCATCACCTTGCGGTATTTGTATCAAGATTGTGGCAAATCCACATTTTCGGGGAAGGGAACACGAGAACCACTGCCGTCTTTTTTATCAAATATCTGCGGATGCTCGGATTTTCGGCAGCCAATGATATTTTTGCGGCGAATGTGAGGTATTTTCGAAATGCCCTTGTTCGTGCCAATTATACAAATCTGCAAAAGGGCATCCATGAAACAACAGAGTATCTTGAAATCTTCCTGAGAAATCTGCTTTTGAACGAAAAGAATGAACTGCATAGCCGCGATAAGCACATCAGTGGAATTTTCAGCACAGAAAAAGTGGATATTGACGGAATAAAAGTGGATATTCAAAAGAAAAAAGTGGACATTGAGACTGCTTTGTCTGAAAAACTGCTTGGTTTTTCGGATAAGACAGCAGCACATATCAATAAGATGTTTGATGCTTTTGGGTATGAGCATATATTTGGACGGAGTGCAGTCTGTGAACTGCTGGGACTTCAAAATTCAGGAGCGTCAAAACTGCTTGCGAAATTGGTGCAGGCGGATATTATTGAACCGGTATCTGGCTATGGAAAAGGAAAATACAGGTTTTTAAAGGAGTAGCCAGAGTCAGGAATGCTGGAGGAGTTACTGCAAATGACGAATCATACTTTTTTACGTTCCATTTTAGATGAATCAGAGGTCGGAGCTGTAAATTATACACGGCTGCCAATAAGCAGGCTGGCAGCTTTAGGAACAGCTTTTCAGCCACTTGTAACAGCTGTTCAAACGACAGTTGCTGGAGCAGCTTAAGGATTATCAGCTGGCATTATACATACCTGCGTTTTCATCATTTTTAGATGTAATGCTATTAGAAAATTATGAAAAAGAATACTTATCCAGTATTTCGGCAAAATTGGATAAGTACTCTTTACAATACAAAGAACTATATACTCAATGTTATGAAGAGATTTCAGGTTACTCTTCATCATCCCTTCAGTCATCGGTATTGAAAGGATTGTCCAAAGCTGCCATTGCTGTCGGAAAAGTTGTTGAAAAGATGCCCGTTGTGGGAGATACTCAGGCTGACGAAACTTTGGTTTCAGCCGGAGATAAATTAAATGATATAAGTGCAGAAAGGGTCCGCAGGCAGATGCAGAAACTTATTGAGCGGCAGAGCAATTTTGTAAGACCATTTATAGATAATATAAATATGATAAATGATCTCTATAACAAGCCGTTGCAGATGTTAGTTGATAAGGATAATTTGTATATTGCTAGCGTCGGTGTACCAAGGGCGTATTGCCCCTTGTACACCGACGCTACAATAGCATAATACAGAATGAAACGTGAACTTTGAAAATCTAAAGTTTCCATAACTTTTATCTATGACTCTCCATTCAATACAGGTATTTGCTATTCTGATTCCTCCGCCATATAATACAGCATAGAGGAAAAGCTTTCAGAGCCGTTTTCGGACAGAGGGCTCTGCCTGGCGCCGGAAGACGGCTGTTTGGATAAGGAGGAATCAAGATGACGACGATTGAAAATAAAACTTTTGATGAGGAGCGGGCGCTGTACGGCAGCCATGATGTTCTTTTGAAAAATTCTGCCTTTGACGGTCCGGCGGACGGAGAGAGCGCGTTCAAGGAGAGCAGCGATATTCAGGTGGACCATGTCTTCTGCAATCTCCGTTATCCCTTCTGGCACGATCACAGGCTGACCATACGAAACTCTGAGATGACGGAGCTCTGCCGGGCGGCGCTGTGGTATTCTGATCAGATAGAGATCACAGACACGAAGATGCACGGCATCAAGGCGCTGAGGGAGTGCAGCAATGTGACGGTGAAGAACTGCGATATTATTTCGCCGGAATTCGGCTGGTCGGTAAAGCATATCAGAATGGAGAACTGCACGGCTCAGAGTGAATACTTCATGATGCGCTCAGAGGATCTGAGCTTTTCAGACGTCCGGTTCCAGGGGAAATATTCCTTCCAGTACATTGAAAACGCAGTCTTTGAGAACTGCAGCTTTGATACGAAGGACGCTTTCTGGCATGCGAAAAATGTTACAGTGAAAAACAGCGTCGTAAAAGGCGAGTACCTGGCCTGGTATTCGGACGGGCTGACACTGATCGACTGTAAGATTATCGGAACGCAGCCTTTCTGCTACTGTAAGAATCTGAAGCTGGTAAACTGTGAGATGATGGATACGGATCTCTGCTTTGAAAAGTCGGAAGTGGAGGCTGTGGTGACGACTCCGGTTATCAGCATCAAAAATCCGACGGCGGGGCGGATTCGGGTTCCTTCGGTGGGCGAGCTGATTCTGGATGATGAAAACGCGAAAGCTGAGATTCTCATACAGGAGCAGAAAAAGGAAGATGGAAGAGAGAAAATGTGTGCCTGCGCCTGAGCAGGAAGAAGAACGAAATAAGGTCGGAGCGCGCAGCCGGGCGGACAGCATCGCTGTCCGCCCGCTTCTGCGCACGCTGGTTTTTCTGGCTTTTCCGACGATCGTGGAAGAAGTTCTGGCGACGCTGCTTCAGTATGTGGATACTGCCATGGTCGGGAGGCTGGGAGAGCAGGCCACAGCGTCAGTCAGCATCACAACCAATGTGACATGGCTGGTGAACAGTGTTCCAGGAGCCATCGGGACAGCGGTACTGGTTCTGATCTCGAAAGCGCTTGGCGCGGGGGATGAACGGCAGGTCCGCAGGCTGTCCCAGCAGGCGCTTTTTCTCGCCGTCCTTTTCGGTCTGCTGTTAAGCGTGGTTTCCATTATGCTCAGTCCTTATATTCCGGTCTGGATGGGAGCGGAAGAGGCGATTCAGGAGGAAGCCTCAAGGTATTTCTTTCTTATCAGCCTGCCTCTGGTCTTCCGCTGTGTCAGCTCTGTGCTCGGCGCAGCTCTCCGCGCTGTCCGGAATACAAAAACGCCCATGCTGATCAGCATGGCGGCCAATGGAGTCAATATTGTATTGAATTATCTGCTGATATACACAGCGGATCTCGGTGTGGCCGGAGCGGCTCTTTCTTCTGCCATTTCCTATGTTCTGTCAGGCGTGCTGATGCTGGCAGCCTGCAGGCGGAACCACTTTTTGACCTGGAAATGGAAGGGGTTTTCTCTGGATAAGGGACTGATGCGGGAGTGCGCGGCTGTGGGAACGCCTGTGCTGGGAGCCAGCGTGGTGTCCTGTCTGGGATATGTGGTGTTCGCCGGCCTGGTGTCAGGGATGGGAACTACGGTATTTGCGGCACATTCCATCGCGGTGACAGCTGAGACGATTTTCTATGTGCCGGGCTATGGACTCCGTTCTGCTGCTTCCACACTGATTAGCAGCGCCCGGGGAGAAGGCAATCGGGAAAGACTGAGAAAGACAGGCGTGCTCAGCGTACTGCTCACAATCGGCATCATGTGCGTCAGCGGAATGCTTCTTTATCTTGGCGCGCATCCTCTGATGCGTCTTTTTTCTCCCGTGGCTGAGGTGGTGAATCTTGGCGCAGAGATGCTCCGGCTTGTAGCATTATCAGAGCCCTTTTTCGGATTTATGGTTGTGCTGGAAGGAATCTTTTATGGGCTTGGGCGCACCCGCTATTCTTTCTTTGTGGAGACAGCCGGTATGTGGGGAGTGCGCATTCTGCTTACCTTTCTGTGCGTGCGCTTCTGGGAGCTGGGGCTTCGCGCGGTCTGGTACTGTATGATTGCCGATAACGTAGTCAAAGCCCTGCTGTTTGCTGTCCCTGCGCTACGTTTCCTGTTCCCAGGGAAGCCGCGGAGCGAGAAAGCCTGATTCCCGGAGCTTTTTCTCAATATTGTCCAGCCGTTCCGGGCTGGAGGCCTCCACAAGGTGGTAATGGTAGCCTGAGGTGGCCGAGCTTAAGACACTGGAGCTGCTGCCGCTTAAGGCTTCCATGAATTCAGCCACATCCTGACGGGAACGGATGTCCATATCGGCGGATATCCGGCCGTAGACCCGGTGGCTGATGCTGATGTTTTTCACATGTCCTCCGCAGTCCGCGATGAGATTCAGCTCTTTTTCCGTGTCCTCTTCCCGGTGTCGGACCTTAAACTCCCGGCAGCAGCTGTCTGTGCTGTCCTGCTGGAGGATGTAGCCCCGGGCGGTGGACAGGATGCCCGAAGTAGAGGCGCGGATCACGGCCATGTCCTGCACAATGACCTGGCGGCTTACACCGAAGCGCGCGGCCAGCTCTCTGGCCGGAACGGGGGAATCGGAGCTTTTCAGGATATCTAGTATTTCTGCACGGCGTTCTGCGGTAGTCATAAAAAACCTCCTGGTAAAAAGTAAGATTTTCTGTTTCCAGTGTACCACGGTTTTGGAAGCGCAACAAGCACAGGTTTACAGGTTTGCCTGCAGGCCGCGCCCTGGAACCGGATTTGCCGAAAGGCACTGTTGACAAAGAAAAAGGACCGGGATAAGATCTTAAAGAGAATAAATATATTATGGAGGGAATCGACATGGAGTACAGAAGGTTTGGGAATACCCTTGTGGCAAGAATCGACAGGGGAGAAGAGATTCTGGAGCAGGTCCGTGAAATTGCCCTGAAGGAAGAGATCGGGCTGGCGTCGGTTCAGGCTCTGGGGGCGATTAGCAGCTTTACAGTGGGTGTATTTAAGACGGATGAAAAGAAATACATGGCAAATGAATTTGAAGGCAGCTACGAGATCGTCTCCCTGACCGGTACGATTAATACCATGAACGGGGAATTTTACTGCCACCTGCATATGAGCGCGGGCAATGAAAAGGGCGAGGTATTCGGAGGCCATCTGAACCGGGCGGTGGTCAGCGCGACCTGTGAAATGGTGATCCGCCTCATAGATGGAGTTGTGGACAGACGCTATGACGAAGAGGTGGGGCTCAATCTGTTTCAGTTCGGCTGAGCAGGCGGAAGGCCGGAAAAGGGGCTGACAGAAAGGGGAGGAAGACTTTGAAAATCACAGTGCTGGACGGCGTCGTCGAAAATCCCGGTGATTTAAGCTGGAACGGGCTGGAACGGCTTGGAGAGCTTACGGTATATGACAGAACATCCATGACGGACGAGGATGAGATTGTGGAGCGCATTGGAAACGCCGAGGTGGTCATCACAAACAAGACGCCTCTGGGGCGCACTGTGCTGGAACGCTGCCCGTCCATACGGTTTATCAGCGTGCTTGCCACAGGCTACAACGTGGTGGACTGTGACTGTGCGAAGGAAAGAGGTATTCCGGTATCGAACGTGCCTGCCTATGGAACCGATGTGGTGGCTCAGTTTGCCATCGCCCTCCTTCTGGAAATCTGCCATCATGTGGGAGCCCACTCGGAGGCAGTGCGCCAGGGGCGTTGGGAAAACTGCCCGGATTGGTGCTTCTGGGATTATCCGCTCATAGAGCTGGCGGGAAAAACCATGGGAATCATCGGCTTCGGGCGGATCGGCCAGAAGACCGGAACGATTGCCAAAGCGCTGGGAATGCGGATACTTGCGTTCAGTCCCCATGAGAGCGAGACGGGCAGGAAAATCGGAGAGTATGTGGATCTGGATATGCTGCTGGCAGAGTCGGATGTGATTTCCCTGCACTGCCCCCTGTTTCCGGAGACGAGAGAAATCATCAATCGGGAGACCATTGCGAAAATGAAGGATGGCGTGATTCTTCTGAACAACAGCCGGGGACCGCTGATCAATGAGCAGGATCTGGCGGATGCCCTGAACAGCGGAAAGGTCCGGGCAGCCGGCCTGGATGTAGTCAGCGAGGAACCCATACGCAGCGGCAATCCGCTTCTGAAAGCAAAAAACTGTATCATCACGCCGCATATTTCCTGGGCGTCCAGAGAAAGCCGCCAGAGAATCATGGACTGTACCGTAAAAAATGTGAAGGCCTATCTGGATGGGGAGCCGGTGAACGTGGTGAACGGATAAAGCTGGCGCTCCAGGGACGCGCTGTTTTCCGGCACGCCGCGCCGGAACAAGGACAGATGCTAAAAGGATCAAAGAAGTCAAAGAAACCTGAGAAATCAAAGGAGCCGGAAACCATGAAGATAGCAGTAGCAGTGGATTCGATGAAAGGAAGCCTCACATCTCTGGAAGCAGGGGAAGCAGTAAAAGAAGGAATTCTCAAAGCAGATCCGTCCGCGGAGGTAAAGGTCTTTCCGCTGGCAGACGGCGGAGAGGGCACGCAGGAAGCCCTGACAAAGGGGCTCGGGGGGAAAGAGGTGCGCTGCAGGGTCAAAGGTCCCATGGGCAGGCCTGTGGACGCCGTGTATGGAATGGCAGAGGAGAAAAAGCTGGCAGTGCTGGAGATGGCTTCGGCAGCAGGGATTACCCTTGTGAGCCCGGAAGAGAGAGACCCGCTGCATGCGGCGACTTATGGCGTAGGGGAGCTGATCCGCGACGCGGTTAAAAGAGGCTGCCGTCAGTTTATCATTGGAATCGGCGGCAGCGCCACCACAGACGGGGGCCTGGGGATGCTTCAGGCGCTGGGATATGAATTCCTGGATGAAGAAGGAAATCCGGTGCCTGCGGACCCTTCCGGGATGGATCGGATCGCGGCCATACGAAGCGATCATGTGCTGCCGGAGCTGAAAGAATGCTCCTTTCAGGCAGCCTGCGATGTGACCAATCCTCTCTGCGGGCCCAATGGAGCAGTGCGGGTCTTTGGCGGCCAGAAAGGCATCCGGGAGCAGGAAATGGAGCAGTGGGACAGCCGCATAGCGCGGTATGCGTCGGTCTGCGAAGCCTTTACAGGGCGGAGCAGCCGGGAACTTCCGGGCGCGGGAGCGGCCGGAGGCCTGGGATTTGCGCTGCTGAATTTTCTTCAGGCAGAATTGAAGCCGGGGGCGGAACTGGTGCTGGAGACAGTGCGTCTGGAAGAAGAGCTGCGGGATTGTGACCTTGTCATCACAGGAGAGGGCCGTCTGGACGGGCAGACCGTCATGGGAAAGGCGCCGATCCGCACGGCACAGCTCGCGAAACGCTGGGGCATTCCTGTGGCGGCAGTGGCAGGCGCCGCCGGACCGGAGGCTGTCCGCTGCAATGAGGCAGGAATAGACGCCTTCTTTCCAATTCCCTCCGCTCCTCTTTCGCTGGAGGAGGCCATGGAAAAAGAGACAGCCAGGAAAAACCTCTCCCTGACTGCGGAACAGATCATACGTCTGCTTCAGGCATTTCAAAGCGGGGGAAGAAGAAAATAAGAAGAAAATACGGTAAGAAAAAATATAAAAAAGTGCTTGCAAAATACAAAAAAGTATGATAGTATAATCAGGCGCGGCAGAAGTAATGTCTGTGTCAAAGCCCAAAGGGGCAGAATACAGGGCTCCTTGGTCAAGCGGTTAAGACATCGCCCTTTCACGGCGGTAACACGGGTTCGATTCCCGTAGGAGTCATTTTCAATCTTGACGTATAATTACGTTTTTGATAAAATATAATAAGGATATGGCGACATAGCCAAGTGGTAAGGCGTGGGTCTGCAACACCCTGATCACCAGTTCAAATCTGGTTGTCGCCTCTGAATGAGGAAGAGCTGATTCCTGCAAATGCAGGAGGTCAGCTCTTTTTTCTGTATCATTGACGGGTATCATCGTGTATAACCGGCGGCGGCCGGAAGAAAACAGAGGAGTTCTTTATGAAGCAGAAAAAATGGCTTTTTCTTATATGCGGGGGATTGTTTCTGGCAGGCGTGATTGGCAGCATTCTGGTGCTGCGGCAGCCCAGGACCAGCCAGGTGGAAATCGTCCAGGACGGCAGGGTGCTGTACAGCTTTGACCTATCCTCAGAGGAAGATCGGATTATTGAAGTGGAGTATGAAGGCCAGGTGAACCGGATTGAGATTCGGGACCACCGGATTCACGTACTGGAGGCAGACTGCCCGGACCAGGTCTGTGTAGATATGGGCTGGCTGGATTCAGCGGCGCCGATTGTCTGCCTGCCCCATCATCTGGTGATTCAATTTACAGAAGGTTCCGGCAGTCTGGACGCAGTGGCGGGCTGACGCCGGGAGAAAAGGCGGGCCAAGCCATGCGGAGCGGAAGAGAAGGAATCGGAAGCCTGAATGCCGGAACCGGAGAGGAGTTGCGATTGAAGACAAAAAGACTGACAGAACTGGCGATGCTGACGGCCGTCGCCCTGATTATATTTGTGGTAGAGCTGCAGATCCCAAATCCCTTCCCGATTCCGGGAGTGAAGCTCGGACTGGCCAATATCATTACCGTGTATGCGGTGTACCATTACCGGCCTGCAGAAGTGATGATGATTGTCTTTGTGCGGGTATTTCTGGGCGCTCTGTTCGGAGGAGTTATGTCTACGCTGATTTACAGCCTGTCTGGAAGTATCTTCTGCCTGGCGGGGATGCTTCTTCTGCGCAAAGTGATCGAAGAGAAATATATCTGGCTCAGCAGTGTTATGGGAGCAGTCCTGCACAATATCGGACAGCTGACGGCGGCGGTTCTGGTTACGCAGACGCCGGGAGTGTTTGCCTACCTGCCGTTTCTCCTTGTGTCCGGCTGCCTGGCAGGAGCCTTCACGGGAATCTGCGCGCAGCTGATTCTGAAGAGACTTTCCGGGAAAAACTACAGCTGACGGGGGAAATCACTGTTGCCGGGGGAACGTCAGCCGGCGGAAAGCGGCGAATGAAAAGCAGCGAATGGAAATACGCTGCGATTGGAACAAAACCCTTGTCAAGGCGGCAGGGGTGTGGTAAGATACAAAACGTGTGAATATTTTAACAAGCAAAGAGGTTAAAGGAGAACAGGATATGCAGAAAAAAGGAAAATCTGTATTTCCGGGAGGTGTGCATCCTACGGATGGTTCAGATAAGGCACTGTCTATGGATGCGGCCATACAGCAGTATGAGCCCTCAACAGTCACTATTTTATCTGAGCAGTCTTTTGGCGGTAAATGCCGCCTTTTGGTGCAGCCGGGCGATACTGTGGAAGAAGGCCAGCTGATAGGAGAGCCGGAGGCGTTCATGGCGGCTCCGCTTCATGCCAGCGTAAGCGGAACGGTTCTGGATGTGAGAGAAGTCGTGAACCAGGGAAGGAAACTTCTGGCCTGTGTGATACAGAGGGAAAAAGAGTGCGCGGAGAGCAGCGCTTCCTATAGAACGGCAGCGGCGGATATCCGGGAAATTTCGCGGGAAGAGATCCTGGCGGGAATCCGGGACGGCGGACTGACAGGAATGGGAGGAGCTGGTTTTCCTGCTCATAAAAAGTATGAGACAGACAAGGATATCGATACGCTTCTGATTAACGGAGCGGAGTGCGAGCCCTACCTGACCTGTGATTACCGGCTGATGCTGGAAGAGGGTTATGCGCTGGTAAATGGCGCGCGTCTTCTTCTGAAGGCTTCAGGAGCGGAGCGGGCCTGTATCTGTCTGGAGGACAATAAGCCCCAGGCGGCAGAGAACCTGAGCCGTATTCTTGAGGAAGCGCGGAATCAGGGAATCATGGAAAGCGGCGAGCAGGTGGAGGTTAAGATATTTCCCACCAAATACCCGGAAGGCGGTGAGCGCCAGCTGATTCAGGCGGTTACGGGCCGGGAAGTTCCCATGGGAGGCCTGCCGGCGGATGTGGGAGTGATTGTCTCCAATGTGGGAACTGCCAAAGCGGCTGCAGACATGATTCTGGGCCACATGCCGCTGACACGGCGCATTGTGACGGTAACCGGCTGGGTGAAAAATCCAGGAAATTACCGTGTTCCCATCGGTACTTCCGCGAAGGAGCTGGTGGAGCTTGCGGGCGGTGTGACTGTACCGCAGAACAGGGTGATAGCCGGAGGCCCCATGACCGGCCCCTGTGTGGCTTCGGACTGGAACGGGGAAGAGGAACTGTTTTATATTACGAAAAATACATCCGGAATTCTTGTACTTCCGGATTCGGCCTGGGAAGAGCAGCCCTGCATTCGCTGCGGCGGCTGTGAGAACGCCTGCCCGGCAGGCCTGGTTCCCTGGCAGATTGATTTTGCGTTTCAGCAGGAGGACTATGAACTCTGCGAAAAGCTTTATGCCAGTGAGTGTATTGCCTGCGGCTGCTGCTCCTACATCTGTCCCGCAAAGCGTGAGCTGACTGTGCGGACGCGGATGGCAAGGGACGCGGTGAAGCAGAGAATGAGGGAAAGGGCGGTGAAGAAGGCATGAATCATGCGGGAACAGTGACAAAGCCTGCAAGGGTAATCAATGGGCCCCATGTGCGCACAGAGCGGACAACCAGATGGGTGATGCTTCATGTGGCTATTTCTCTGATTCCGGCTCTTCTGGGAGCCGTGTATTTCTTCGGAATCCGCGCCCTGTATCTGACGGCTCTTTCTGTAGCCGTGTGCGTGCTGACGGAATACCTGTGGCAGAAGATTACAAAGAAACAGATTACGGCAGGGGATTTCAGCGCAGTGGTTACTGGTATGCTTCTGGCTTTCAACATGCCGGCGACGGCTCCGGGCTGGGTCGTGGTGCTGACATCTGTATTCAGCATTCTGGTGGTGAAGCAGATGTTCGGCGGCATCGGCAATAACTTTGCGAATCCGGCGCTTATGGGCCGCCTTCTGGCCATGGTGGTATGGCCGGGCGCGGTTATGCAGTATATCGCTCCTGTGACCCTGAATGCGGACGCGGTGTCCTCCGCAACCGTTCTGGGAGCGGTGAAGACCGGAGGAGAGGCCGGATACAGCTATCTGCAGATGTTCCTGGGAGAGATACCCGGAGCGCTGGGAGAGACCAGCAAACTTCTTCTTCTGGTGGGCTTTGCGTATATGTGCTATATGGGAATCGTCAATGCGGAAGCAGCAGTCACGTATATTGTGACAGTGCTTGTCCTGACCTTTGTGTTCGGACCGGCAGGACTTTTTACCGGAGATATTCTGCTGAATCTCTTCGGAGGCGGACTGATCATGGGAGCCTGCTACATGCTGACAGACTATGCCTTTGTGACCAGGAGGGGAAGACTTCTGTACGCGGTCACGGCGGGAGTCATCACAGCAGCCATTCGTATATTCAGCATTTATCCGGAAGGAATCTGCTTTGGAATCCTGACGGCTAATTGTCTCGCGGGAGGACTTTCTCTGCTGAATAAGAGACACGTATACGGAACCAGAAAAGTGTAAGGTGAATTCCGCTGAAAGCGGAAGAGAAGACCCCCTGGGGGGTAAGGTGAATTCCGCTGAAAGCGGAAGAGAAGACCCCCTGGGGGGAAGAAAGGGAATGAAAGAATATGAAGAATAAAGAATTAAGAGGAATTCTTGCATTGATAGTAGTGACGGCTCTGTCGTTCGGTGTGATTGCCGGAGCGAGAGTCCTGTCCCAGGATATGGCAGGAGGCAGCGCGCAGTCCGGAGAGACTGCTGCCGCGGAAGAGTTTGATGTCAGCGGCGCGGAAGGTATTGAGGAAGCGGTCCGCCTGGAGGACGGCGGTTATATGGTGACGGTACGGCAGGCCGGCTATGCAGGCGATATCGTACTGCGGGTAACCTTTGAGGATGACGCGCAGACACTGCGCCAGGTGGAAGTGCTGGAGCAGAACGAGACAGAGACTCTGGGCTCCAGAATTACGGAGCCGGAGTTCCTGGATCAGTTCGCGGGCGCCAAGGCCCCGGTTTATCTGCCGGGAATGACCGTGGAGGCGGAAGGAAGCACCAGTGGAGCGGCAGACACTTCTGATGAGAGCGCTGAAGCAGGAACCACAGATATGGCGGAGACGCTGGCGGCTCTGGAGGGCGCGGCTTTAAACGATGGAACCTATGAAGCGGTGGGCGAGCCTTCCGACGGCTATACGGATCAGGTGTCTATGACTGTGGCAGACGGAAAGATTACGGAAGTGACCTGGGATTCTGTTGGAGAAGACGGTTCTTCTAAGACTGTGCTTTCCGAGAATGGCGAGTATGTGATGACCGAGGATGGCCTGACTTGGGCAGAGCAGTCCAGGGCGCTTGCAGAGGCTCTGATTGAAAATCAGTCCTTAAGCTTCCTGAATCCGAACGCGGAAGGAAAGACGGACGCGGTTTCCGGCGTAAGCATTTCTGTAAATGGTTTTATCAGTCTGGCGGCACAGTGTCTGGAGCAGGCGGCAGGTATCGCACAGCCTCAGGAGGCAGCCTTAGAGCTTGAGGACGGAACCTATCAGGCAGCAGCCTCTGAGGCGTCCAACGGATACACGGATCAGGTGACGATTACCGTGGCAGATGGGAAAATTACAGAGGTCAACTGGGAAGCAGTAGCAGAAGACGGTTCCTTAAAGAGCGTGATGTCTGAGAATGGCGAGTATGTGATGACGGAGGACGGTCCGACCTGGGCAGAACAGTCAAAGGCTCTGGCAGAAGCCCTGATTGAAAATCAGTCCTTAAGTTTCCTGAATCCGGACGCGGAAGGAAAGACGGACGCAGTGTCCGGCGTAAGCATTTCTGTCAATGGCTTTATCAGTCTGGCACAGCAGTGTATTGATCAGGCTGCCGGAATCGAGCATCCGGAGAACATGGAGACGGCTGAGGCAGAAGAGGCTGGAGCGGCAGAGGGAACAGAGACTGCCGGTGAGACAGCTTCCCAGAACGGTACGCAGGTAGACGGTATATCCGGAGCGACCAGATCCTCTACGGCGGCTGTGACAGCCATCAATAACGCGTACAGCTTTCTGCAGACAGTGAAATAAGGAAACGGGGGATTCGATATGAAACTAAAGTATCCGGCAGAAGCCTTTGCCCTGGGAATCGTATTGTTTTCCGCGGGTATGAGGGAAGCCTTTGCAGCCGGAATCCTTGTGATTTTGTCTGTGGTATTTGCGGAATTATTAAAGAATCTTCTGGAAAAGATCCTTCCTGCATGGAGCCTTCGTCTCTGCGTCTATATCGCTTCCGGAGCGGTGTGTGCCTCTGTGTTCCTGGTCGGCTTTGCGGCGCTTGGAACCCTGCTTGACACCGGCGTGTGGCTGATGACCTTTGTGATTGGTCTTCTGTGCGCCCATCAGGCACTGCGCGGCGATATTGAGGCAGATTACGGAGACCTTCTGTGGGAATCCGCCATTGCCTGGGGTTTCTGGATTCTTCTGGCTGTTGCCCGTGAATTTGCGGCAGGCGGACAGATTTTCGGCAATACGGTTCTGAAGCTCGGCTTTCAGTCGGCGGCCTTTGGAGAAGTGAGCTTCGCCTTTATCGCGGCGGGTCTTGTCCTGGCATTTACAAACGGAGTTCTGAAAAAGGACTGCAGAGGGCAGAACAGCTTTCTGGCAGCGGTTCCCGCCATGCTTCTTCTGCATCCTTTTACCACAAGGATCTTCGGAGAGACGGCAGGTCTAGTTCTGACGATTGTGATACCCGTGGCTTTGTTCTTCTCTGTAAAGCAGACGCTGAAGTTTTCCCGGGTGAGCAAAGCTTACTGCGGACTGCCGGTGGATATGCTGGCAGCCGGGATTATCTATATGATACTGAGCATTTACTAAAAGTACTAAAACAGGTTTGAAATGTAAAGCGGGCGGAGTGCGGAGCCTTATTTCCGGAAAGAGGGAAATGGCGTCTGCATTCCGCTTTTGTGTGCCGTTCTTTGCGTTTTTGCATAGGCAAGAGCTTGTGCAGAGCGCTGGTGTCTGTTATAGTGAAGAAAGACGCATCCAAAAACTTACAGGAGCGCAGAATATGTGTGAGAAAACTTAAGATTCCGGAGGAGAAAGAAATGATAAAAGAAGCAGCAGTAGGAAATTTAAGGGAAGCGCTTCAGGCGCAGGAAAGAGGCGCGGACCGTATTGAGCTCTGCGAAAATCTGGCGGAGGAGGGAACGACGCCTTCTTATGGGACGATTAAGGTCTGCCGGGAGCTTCTGCGGATTCCGATTGTAGTCATGATACGGCCCAGAGGAGGAAGTTTCGTCTATGACGACGGGGAATTCCAGGTGATGCTGGAGGATATACGCATCTGCCGGGAGCTGGGCGTAGACGGTATCTCCACCGGGATTCTGCGGGAAGATCACCGGGTGGATTTTGAGAAAATGAAGAAGATCGCGGAGTGCAGGGGCGCTCTGAAAGTGACGTTCCATAAGGCCATAGATGAGACGCCGGATTATGTGGAGGCGGTCCGGAGCTTAAGCAGTCAGGGCCTGATTGACCGGGTTTTGACATCGGGGCAGCAGGAGACTGCTCTGGCGGGACTGGAGCGAATCCGGGAGCTTCAGGACATTCCGAATCTGGAGGTAGTTGCCGCCGGAAGGATTACGAAGGAGAATCTGGCAGAGCTGGCTGGTCAGCTTAAAGTGACCTCTTTTCATGGGAAGAAAATAGTGTAGGAACCTGCTGAATATTCTGTATGGACCGGGCGCTTAGCAGACCAGGCAGGCTCTATTCCCCATAAGACACGGAAAAGGCATCCTCAAAGCCTTCGCTGAAATGCAGCCCGCCATCCTCTGTGATGAAAACCGCATACACATCCGGCAGGCTGTCAATCAGCTCCATGCCCTTTTCCAGTCCGAGGGCGAAACAGGAGGTGCTTAAGCCGTCGCCGTCTACGGACTCATCAGAAATAATGGTCACAGACACAAGGCCGTTGTCGTAGGGATAGCCGGTGTCCGGGTTCAGAATGTGGTGGTAAAGTACGCCGTCCTTTTCAAAATACCGCTCATAGATTCCCGAGGAGACGACCGATTTCCCGTCTATCTCCACAATGGCGGCCGTCTCGCTCCGGTCTGCGAAAGGACGCTGAATGCCGATGCGGAAGGGAGTCCCGTCGGTGCGTTCCCCGACGCAGAGAATATTTCCGCCCAGGTCGATGATCGCGCTTTCTACGCCTCGGGATACGAGATAATCCTTGATCCGGTCTGCGATATAGCCCTTTGCGATGGCGCCCAGGTCGAGCTCCATCCCCTCCATTCCAAAACGCAGGCTGTTTCCGTCGAGAAAGATCTGGCTGTGGTCCACAAGGGGGAGAGCTTCGGAAAGCGCCTGCTCATCCGGCAGCACAGCTTCTCCGGAGGTGAAATCCCAGAGAGAGGATACCGGAGCAATGGAGATATCAAAAGCTCCGCCGGATAGATTACTGTAATAAAGTCCCTGGGAGATCAGATCCGAGAGGGAGTCTGACAGAAGAAAAGCTCCATTTTCCTGGGGCAGCGTGCCGGCATTGAGCTGGTACAGCTCGCTTTCTTCCAAAGTGCGGCTGAAAATCCGTTCGTATTCATCGCAGAGCGCCAGGGCGCCGTCCAGAATCCCCTGATCCTGAGAGTCGTAAACAGTGATAGTGACTACGGTATTCAATTTGAACGCTGTAGCCGTGATTGGGTCCTGCTGCTGCCGGATCTGTCTGGAATAGAAAAACGCGAAGACAGCCAGAACAACAACTGCCAGCGGAATGAGAACAAAGATCAGCTTCTTTTTATCTGTCATGAAAACCTCCTGAAACAAACCTGGTGATGATATCTGAAAAAGTGAACGTAGATATGTTACCATAGACCCTCTGCGGTTTACAAGATAACTGTTGTGAAAATCTGAGAAATCCGTTAAAGTAGTGGTAGAACTGCAATTTGCGGCGCAGGAAGGGGGAAGAACGGTATGAACAGAAAAAAATGGCCGGCAGCCGCAGGCGCGGCGCTGCTCTGCCTTGCTCTGACGGGTTGTGGAAGCGCTGGCGGAGAACAGTGGGTTTCCTCCGGCGGGCAGCAGGAGTCCGGGCCGGTACAGGTACAGGAGACACAGATAATGGAAGGACAGACGGGAGAGGAAGCTTCCGCCGGAGAGATAGACAGGGACGGCGCGTTTGCGCTGGCGCTGGAGAATGCGGAGGTGCCGGAGGACGACGCGTACAATGTAAAAGTAGAGAAAGACAGAGAGAACGATATTTCCATCTGGCAGGTGGAGTTTGAGACAGACTATGGCGATTACGAGTATGAGATAGCTTCCGCGGATGGGAGGATCGTCGGAGCGGATTATGAGGTGGACGAAGAGTGGCTGGATTCTCTTGGCGGTTCGCCGGTAGATGAAGACGGGGCCAGAAGCATAGCGGCCGGCAAAGCAGGCGGGGCTTCTGCGGATGAGGTGCAGATCTGGCAGGAAAGCGATGATGGGCGGAGCCGGTTTGAGGGAGAACTGTTTTGGAATGGAATCAAATATGAGTTTGAGCTGGATGCCCAGACGGGGATTATCTTTGACTGGAACGCGGATATGAGAGAATAAGACAGGAATATGGCGCCGGCGCGGCGGGGAAATCGCTCCCGCCGTACCGGCGCCGGCTAAAGGAAAGAACGGATCTGTCTTACTCTCCTATCAGCACTTTGAGGAACAGTATGGCCAGCACAGTCAGAATTACCGGCTTTACGATCCGCGTTCCGTTTTTGACGACCATACCCGCGCCCAGGTAGTGGCCAGCGATGCAGAAGAGAGCGGCAGGCAGGCCGAGTCCGAAAAAGACCTTGCCGTTCAGGATAAAGACGGCGAGGGCGCCGATGTTGGAAGCAAGGTTTACAGCCTTTGTGTTTGCAGAGGCGGTAAGAAGGTCCAGTTTTGCCAGGCTGGTATATAAAAGGATCAGAAAGGTGCCTGTGCCGGGACCGTAAAAACCGTCATAGATGCCTACAAGAAAAGAGACCGGCATGGAGATCAGAAATGTCTTCTGCCGGGACAGTTTTTCCTGTTTGGGCTGATTCAAATCTTTTTTGCGCAGCACATAATAGGCGGCAACCGGGAGCACCGGCAGAAGCATGAACTGAATCAGCGCTTCGCTGGCAGTCAGCGCAAGAGAGGAGCCGGCGGCCGATCCGGCCAGAGAGCAGATGACGCAGGCTCCGGCCAGAGGCAGATCCATATATTTGAAAAGACGGGCAGCGGAAATGGTAGTGCCCAGAGATGAAGAAAGTTTATTGGTCGCAATAGCCATGTGAGGCGGGATTCCCGCGAAAAGGTAGGCAGGCAGCGAGATCAGGCCGCCGCCTCCGCCGATGGAATCGACGAGTCCCGCAAGAAATACCAGGGGGCATATGATTAAAAGCATATGAAGCGTAACTTCCATGACAGAGCCTTCTTTCTGTAAATTGATTGATGTATTTTTCTGTTTCAGCCAGACATTTGTTTCTTCCGGTGTCCGGGACCGCAGGGAAAAGAGGCTGAAAACCCGAAATATCCGGTCATAGATCTGTTTTACCCACGCTATTTTAGCCAAAGAGGAGCAGGCTGTCAATAGCGCCGGAATGCAGAAATAAAAGCAGAAATAAAAGCGAAATAAAAACCTGCCGCAATACAGAAATGTTTTGTGGGTATGGATAAGACGTGTTATAATAGCAGAAGAATCCGGTTCCTGCGCGCGGCGCGGAACTGCAGGGAGGGAAAGATGAAGTTTAAAGAGAGATATCTGGCCGGAGAGATTCCTTTTGAGGAAATAGACCGATATATTGAAGACTGGGGCAACAGCGACGAGCCCTGTACGCTGCGGGAATATCTGGGCCTGAACGCAGAGGAAGAGGATGTGTGGATTTCTGACAGCGACGAGGCTCTGATGGAGCTGCTGGATGCGCAGAAAAAGAAAGCCGGCATAAAAGGCACCCAGGCGGAGTCCTGAGGCTATGGTGCGGATCTATCTGGCTGAGATTCCGGAGCCGGCTGAAATGGAGCCGGGCGAAGTGGAACCGGCCGTAATGAAACCGGTTGAAATGGAATCAGCCGCAATAGAACCGGAGGCCGAAGAATCCGGGAAGGGGGCCGGCGGTCCCGGCGGCAGGCGCGCCCGCAGCCAGTCGGCAGCAGCGCGCCGTCTTCTGATGCGGGCGCTGGAAAAAGAGTATCCGGAGCTGGCGGGCACATTCCGGGTGGAAAAAGACGAGCGCGGCAAGCCCTTTCTAAAGGGTCACGAGGAGATCTGCATCAGCATTTCCCACAGCGGCAGACTTGCGGCCTGCGCTATCGGGGCAAAGACCGTGGGCGTGGATGTGGAGCAGCGCAGAAGCCGGCTGAATCAGGAACGGATTGCCCGCAGATTTCATCCAGGGGAACAGAAGGTTCTTGCGGCAGAGCCGGAGGATATGAAGGAGAGAGCCTTTTATGATCTCTGGGTCCGTAAGGAAAGCTTTCTGAAAGCGGTGGGAGAAGGCCTGCGTCTGCGGCTGGATTCCTTCTGTACCGTGGAAGAGGCCGAGACGGCCCAGTCATCAGAAGGGGGCGGGGCAGTCATCCGGGTTTCCCAGAATATCCGCAGGGAAGCCTGTTATATCCGGCAGTATGAGCTGGAAGGCGGAGAATACAGCCTGGCAGCCTGTTCGGAGGAAGCGGATTTTGCGGAGTATCCGGAATGGATTCTTTTGGGAACGCTTTCGGAAGAAGAGCGTTCTGGCCGCTGAAGGCCTGGAAATCCGTTTCGTCCCTGTCTGGAATGGAATTTTGTTCTGGCTTTTTACAGGTCAGTCTGATAGAATGAGGAAGAGGTGAGGAGTCATTATGGCAAAAAAACAGAAAAAGAAAAAAATGCCTGTACCGCTGCTGATTGTGCTGTGCGTCTGTGTGGCGGCGCTGGGTTTGAGTATCTGGCAGCTGTCTGATATATTTTTGGAGTATAAGGCCGGCACGGATGAATATGATGATTTGCAGCAGTATGTGATGGCGGAGGTGCCGGAGGACGGAGAAGGGACCGGAGATGCCGGAACAGAGGAGACGGGAGAAGACGGCACGGAGGAAGAACGGGTGCAGCGCGTGGCCCTGAGCGAGCTGCAGGCACAGAATTCGGATACCGTGGGCTGGATCGAGATCCCGGGGACGGGAATCAGCTATCCGCTGATGCAGACGGGAGATGATTCCTATTATCTGAATCATACCTTCAGCAAGAAGATAAACAGTGCCGGAAGCATCTTTGTAGAGACGCTGAACAGCGCGGATTTCACAGATCTGCATACCATTATTTACGGACATAATATGAAAAACGGTTCCATGTTTGCGGGACTGAAGAATTATGAATCGCCTTCTTATCTGGTGGCGCATCCTACGGTGTATATTGATTTGGCGGACGGAACGCACGCATATCAGATTTTTTCCGTTTATGAATCGCCCTCTGAGAGCGACAGCTATACGATTGGCTTTGCGCCGGACGAGCAGTATGAGACGTTTCTGCAGACGCTGAAAAGCCGTTCCTCCTATGATACAGGGGTGACTGTGACAAAGGATGATTATATTATTACGCTGTCCACCTGTACCAAGAGCGGTGAACACAGATACCTTGTGCATGCAAAGAAGGTATATTGAGAAAGAGTGTAATTAAGAGAAAGAAGGGATGGCTGTGAACCAGGATAAGGTGAAGCTTCTGAAAGAGTATGTGGAGGAATGCGGCTCCATTGTGTTTTTTGGAGGGGCAGGCGTGTCTACGGAGAGCGGGATTCCCGATTTTCGGAGCACAGACGGGCTCTATCATCAGGAGTGGAAGTATCCGCCGGAGACGATTCTGAGCCATACCTTTTTTGTGAGCCATACGGAGGAATTTTACCGGTTTTACCGAAAAAAGATGCTCTGTCTGGACGCAAAGCCCAACGCGGCCCATAAGAAACTGGCTGAACTGGAGGAGCGTGGAAAGCTGACGGCGGTGGTTACTCAGAACATCGACGGCCTTCATCAGATGGCCGGCAGCAAATGTGTTTATGAACTGCATGGTTCTGTTCACCGGAATTACTGCCAGCGCTGCGGCGCATTCTATGATGCCCGGTATATTCTGGAGTCAGAGGGCGTTCCCAGATGCAGCTGCGGCGGCGTCATCAAGCCGGATGTAGTACTTTATGAAGAGGGACTGGACAGCAAGGTGATTCGGGGAGCGGTGAATGCCATTTCCAGAGCTGACATGCTGATTATCGGCGGTACGTCTCTTGCAGTGTATCCGGCGGCCGGGCTGATTGATTATTTCTCCGGCAGGCATCTGGTGCTGATTAATCGGGACGCGACGCCCAGAGACCGGCAGGCTGACCTGCTGATCCAGGGAAATATAGGAGAGGTGCTCAGTGGAATATAAGGTAGGAGATATTGTAAAGCTGAAGAAACCACACCCCTGCGGGAGTTCCGAGTGGGAGATTTTAAGAGTCGGGGCGGATTTCCGGCTGAAATGTCTGGGCTGCGGCCATCAGGTTATGATTGCGAGACGGCTGGTGGAGAAGAACACCAGAGGAATCCGGACGCCGGATGGGGCTGGAACATAGACAGCGCGGAGCGGAAATTCAGCTGTTTTGCCTGCAGTGTCCCCAGGTATACCGGCGCTGAGAAACACTGGGATATTTTTTAATAGGGAATGCTTTGAATATTCGGAAAGGAGACAGACTGCGGGATTCAGGCTTTTAGAAGAGCTGAATCCATGCGGAACTGTCTCCTTTCTGTTTTTCTGCTCCGTCGGCGGATTCAGGTAAGAGAGTTTCTGTAGACTTCCTCCAGTCTTCCCGTAAGCGGTACGCCCAGTTTCGCCAAGACGGCGTCCAGCGCCTTCATGACGGCCGCAAGCTTTTCCTCCCGGGCATTTTCCCCCATATGGCCGATACGGATGACCTGGCCTTCCAGCACGTCGAAAGAACCGGCCAGCATCAGATTGTGATCTTCGCGGAGCGCGGTGAGAATGGCGGAGGCCGTGGTTCCCGCAGGCACGTCGAAGACAGAGACGGTATTGGACCAGCCATCCCGGGTATGAAGCCTGAGGCCGCAGCTCGTCAGAGCGGTGCGGACAGCCCGGGCGATCCGGGCATGGCGGAGAAGCATGTCTGAGTCGGCCTGAATATTTTCAAAGGCCGCGCGCAGTCCCCGGATATCGCTGATGGGCATGGTGTAGGGAAACCACTGCTTTTCAAAATAGCCGTCGAAGGCCAGGAGATTCGCATAGAAGGAGGCGATGGGAGTCCTGCGCTCCTTCATGGTTTTCCAGGCAGCCGGGCTTATTGTCACAAAGGTCAGTCCCGGAGGAGCGGAGACAGCTTTCTGGGAGCCGCCGCAGAGCAGATCGATGCAGAAATCATCCACACGGACCTCTTCGCCGAACATGGCGGACACAGAATCCACGACGGTCAGGATGCCCCAGGAGTTCAGCAGAGGGCAGATGCGGGAGATGTCGTTGAGCATACCGCTGGGCGTGTCGCAGTGGACCACAGTGGCATATTTAAAGTCATGGTCCTTTTCCAGAAAAGCGGCCAGCGCGTCCACGTCCAGGGTGTGGCGATAGTCTGTGGTGTAAAGCACAGGCTCTCCGCCGTAGATGCGCACGAAATCCGCGAAGCCCTTTCCGAAGACGCCGTTGTCCAGGACCAGCACCCGGTCGCCCGGTTCAGTCAGGCTGGCGCAGGCGGCTTCCAGGCCAAGGATTCCCTCGCCGTCCAGAATCAGAGTCTGATTCCCGGTGTGCAGAAGAGAGCTGATGAGCTCGCAGGTTTCTTTATAGAAAGTAAAAAAATCCGGGTCCAGGTCGGGATTGGTGCAGGGCAGAGCCCGCGCGGCCAGCACGTTCCCGCGGACCTGCGTGGGCCCGGGCGTCATGATGTCGTACATAATTCGTTACCTCCTTAAGCAGTCAGTCTGCAGAAAACGGTCCGATGGCGGAGCCCTTCTGCGCTTGTTTACGCTACTATAACGGGAAAGTGGCTGTTTTCAAATATCCAGTTTTTGAAAAATTGACCAGTCCAGTGTCTGCCAGAGAATAAAGGTTGCAAAATACAGGATTACAGGGTATGATGGAGAAAACACGGTCTGCCAGGAGCAGCGGACAGACAGGGGGAGGATGAAGCATGGAGATGCAGGAAAAAGAGAAGCAGGATTCGGCAGAATACACGCCGCTGGAGGTTCCGGAGGTGGTACCGGGCGTAACTGCCGTGGATTATCCGGAGATCAGTGATTTCCTGAAGAACATGAAACTGAAAGGCAGTCTGTTCGGTTTTCAGAAGGAAGATGTCTTTGAGAAAATGCAGAAGCTGAATTCCATGTATCAGGCCAGGGCCCAGCAGATGCGGGATCAGGCGCGGGGCCAGCTGGGGCAGGTGAAAAAGCAGCATCAGGAGGAGCTGGAGGCCCTGAAGGAGCAGCTGGAACAGGAAAAAGCGGACTTTCAGGCTGCGCTTGAGGAAGAGCAGAACCAGTTGAAAGCAGCTCTGGAGACAGAAAAAGCGGAAATAAAAGAACAGCTTGAGAAGGAACGGACAGAAGCAAAAGCCCAGCTCGAGAAAGAGCGGGAAGAAGCCGGAAAGCAGCTTGAGAAGGAACGGGAAGAGGCCAGAAAGCAGCTGGATGAAGAAGTGGTCCGGGCAAGGATTCAGATCCGCCGGGAGATGGAGGCGCAGCTTCAGGAAGAGACGGAGCAGAGGAACAGGGAGCTTGCCATGGTGCGTGAGGAGATGGACAGGCTGATAGAACGTCTTCATATGCTGAAAAGCAAGGTAAAGGCTGCAGAGGGAGAAGAACAGGCAGGATAACACAGATGAAAAAAGTTGGTAAGCAGTCAGTGGAAGAGATTCTGGAGGGAAAGATAGAAAAGGTCCAGAGAAGGCGCGAGTGGAAGCGTTTTCTGGTGGAGTGTGTCGTGGTGGTCGCGGCAGTCTACATTATCTTTCATTATTGCATCGGTCTGGCATTTGTGAGCGGGCATTCCATGGAGCCTTCCCTGAAAGACGGAGAACTGGTGGTGTTTTACCGGCTGGATCAGGCGTATCAGCCGGGCGATATTGTAATTATCCACCGTTCGGATAACATAGAGTACATCAAGCGTGTAGTGGCGGAGCCGGGAGACACAGTGGAGCTGTCGGAGGAGGGCGCCCTTCTGGTGAACGGAGAGGAAGAGGAAGGGCTGGCAGGCATGGGTAAGACCCTTCCCGTCCAGGACGGCGTGGAGTTTCCGTATGCTGTTCCGGAAAACTGTTACTTTGTGCTGGGAGACAACCGGGAGAACTCTCTGGATTCCCGAAGCTTCGGAGTGGTAAAGAAAGAAGAAATTACGGGACGTGTGTTTTTCCATCTGGGTATGACGAAATAGAACAGGCAGGCTGTCAGTGACCTGGCGGCCTGCCTTATAAAATGAGGAGTGCCCCGACGTACCAGGTACGCCGAGGCTATTATGAAAAAATTTATCTATATGTGTAGTGAAAGCATTTACATCTGTTCTAAGAGAATTCCTTTTGAAAAGCCCTTCTCTTAAGATGGTTTTAGTATAACAATGGAATATGAACAAAGTGTGAATAAAATGTGAACTTATTGTGAAAACGCACAAAATATTCAATCGACAAGTCAAAAATTAGGGCAAAATATATAAAACAAGCCGATAAGCTCTATCGTCGTATCGGGCAGAGTGTTCTTGCCAAGCTGCGGCGTATGATGTTAAAATAAGAAAAAACGGGTATCTTTACGCGGAAAGCGGGCAGCGGTCCGGGCGGGCCGGACCGCTGTGAAAACGCCCATCTTGAAAGGAAAAATCATGGAGAAGGATTTGACAAGACCGGTATTTATCATCGGACACAAGAATCCGGATACGGATTCTATCTGCTCGGCGCTGGCCTATGCCTACCTGAAAAATCAGGTGGAGGGAGGCGGCTATATCGCTGCCAGGGCAGGACAACTGAATCAGGAGACCCAGTATGTGCTGAACTTTTTTCAGGCGGAGGCACCCGTGTATGTGGCGGATGTGATGACTCAGGTGAGAGATATTGAGATACGCAAGACGGAAGGCGTGCGCGGCAATCTCTCTCTGAAGCAGGCCTGGAATCTGATGCGGCGGCTGGGTGTGGTGACGCTGCCGATTACAAAGGAGAAAAAGCTGGAAGGTCTGATTACCATTGGAGATATCACCACCTCCTATATGGATGTGTATGACAGCAAGATTCTGGCCCAGGCCAATACCCAGTACAGCAACATCATTGATACGCTGGAAGGCGAGATTCTGGTAGGTTCTGCCGAAGATTATTACAATAAGGGCAAGGTGCTGATTGCCGCGGCCAATCCGGATCTGATGGAAGACTATATCGAGGAAGGGGATCTGGTAATCCTGGGCAACCGTTATGAATCCCAGCTCTGCGCCATCGAGATGAAGGCCGGCTGCATCATTGTCTGCGAGGGAGCCAAGGTGTCCATAACCATCAAGAAGCTGGCCCAGGAGCACAACTGCGTAGTAATCAGCACGCCGCTGGATACATTTACGGCAGCCAGACTGATCAATCAGAGTATGCCCATTCAGTACTTTATGAAATCGGACAACCTGACCGTGTTCAATGTGAATGAGAAGACGGAAGATATCCGGGAGATCATGGGGCAGAAGCGCTACCGGGATTTCCCGATTGTGGACAAGGACGACAATTATGTAGGTATGATTTCCAGACGGAACCTGCTGAATCTGAAGCGCAAGCAGGTCATCATGGTGGACCATAACGAGGAGTCCCAGGCAGTGGACGGAATCGAGCATGCGGAGATCCTGGAGATCATCGATCACCACCGGCTGGGTTCTCTGGAGACTATGGCGCCCGTCTTTTTCCGGAACCAGCCTTTGGGCTGCACGGCTACCATCATGTATCAGATGTATCAGGAAAAGGGCGTGGAGATCCCGAAGAAGATCGCGGGCCTGCTCTGCGCGGCCATCATTTCCGATACGCTCATGTTTCGTTCGCCCACCTGCACGGCGGTGGATAAGGCGGCGGCGGAAAGCCTGGCGAAGATTGCGGATGTGGATATTGAGGACCTGGCCGTGGATATGTTCTCCGCAGGCAGCAATTTAAGCGCCCGGACAGCGGAAGAGATCTTCTTCCAGGATTTCAAGCGGTTCAGCGTGGGAAATATTCAGTTCGGCGTAGGCCAGATCAACTCCATGAACGCTATCGAGCTGGAGGAAATCAGGGAAAAGATCGTGCCCTATATTTCCACCGCCCTGAAGGAAAGCGGCCTCAATATGATTTTCTTTATGCTGACCAATATTATCCGGGAGACTACAGAACTGCTCTGCTGCGGGGCCAATGCGGATACTCTGGTAAAAGAAGCGTTTCAGCTGCCCGATGACAGCGACTGCTATGAGCTGAAGGGCCTGGTATCCAGAAAGAAGCAGCTGATACCTGCTCTGGCGGGCATGATTCAGCAGATGGAAGAGATGAGGTGAATTCCGGCAAAGCCGGAAGAGAGGACCCCCTGGGGGGTGAGGTGAATTCCGGCAAAGCCGGAAGAGAGGACCCCCTGGGGGGTGAGGTGAATATGAAAAAACAACACTGGAGAGCGGGAAATATGCTCTATCCCCTGCCGGCAGTCATGGTCAGCTGCGCCAGGGATGGAGAAAAACCGAATATTATTACAGCGGCATGGGTCGGAACAATCTGTTCCGACCCTGCTATGGTATCCGTGTCCATACGGCCGGAACGGTATTCTTATGATATGATCCGGGAGACGGGAGAATTTGTCATTAATCTGACCACAAAGAAGCTGGCATGGGCCGCAGATTACTGCGGTGTCCGTTCCGGGCGGGATGTGGATAAATTCAAAGAGACGGGGCTGACGCCCGGCAGAGCGCAGTACTTGAAGCTGGCTCCTGTGATTGAGGAAAGTCCGGTGAATATCGAGTGCCGGGTCACGGAGATCAAGGAACTGGGTTCCCACCATATGTTTCTCGCGGAGGTTCTCGGCGTGTCGGTGGATGAAGAATATCTGAACGAAAAAGGACGTTTTGAGCTCAATCAGACAGGGCTTATCGCTTATTCCCATGGAACCTATATGGCTCTGGGAGAGCCCTGCGGAAGCTTTGGCTGGAGTGTGAAAAGGAAGAAGAAGGATGAAAAAGAACGTAGTGCTGATCGGAATGCCCGGAGCGGGAAAGAGCACCATAGGCGTCATACTGGCGAAGGTTCTGGGAAAGGACTTCATCGACGCGGATCTGGTCATACAAAAGGAAGAAGGCCGTCTGCTCAGTGAGATCATTGAACAGGAGGGGCCGGACGGCTTTCTGGCTGTTGAGGAGCGGGTCAACGCGGGGCTGGAGCCGGAAGGAGCTGTGATTGCCACCGGGGGAAGCGTGGTGTACGGGGCAGGGGCCATGGAGCATCTGGGACAGATTGGCGTCGTTGTCTATCTCAGCCTTTCCTATGAGGCTGTGGAAGCGCGTCTGCGGGACATCAGAGGCCGGGGCGTGGTGCTTCGGGAGGGCCAGACTTTAAAGGGACTCTATGAGGAGAGAACCATCCTTTATGAGCGGTATGCGGATGTGACAGTAGAGGAAGACGGGCTGAATGTGGAAGAAACCTTAGAAAAAACTTTACAAGCGCTGAAAATGCTGATAGAATAAGAAATGTTACAAAAGTATTACATAAGAATGAAGAGCGAATGAGCAGAAAAAAGTTATTTTTTAATAAAAGATCCAAACTGACTTTTATTGAGGCCATGGCGATCACCTGCGGCTGTATGCTGGTGGGAGTTCCCCTTCTGGGCAGTGGTTTCGGCAATGGAAACAGCTATTACGAAGTGACGCTGGAGGGTAAGGTGGTCGGTTCCGTGCGCAATCCGGACGTGGTGGAGAATGCGTTTCTGGAGGCCAGGGCCCGGATTTCCCGGGAGACGGACGGGCTGGTGCTGGCGGACGTGGAATATGAGCTGGATAAGATTCCGAAGATTTTCGGAAGCACCATGGACCCGGAGACGCTGACAGAAGCCATTTACCAGGAGCTTCAGAACGTGGTGGCCACTGCGAAAAAGAAAGCCTATCAGCTGAAAATCAACGAATTCACAGTGACGCTGGGCGGATACCAGGACGTGATGGACGTGCTGTATGCCGCGAAGGATCGGTATGATACAGAAAATGAATTTCAGATCAGCATCGTCTCTGACGCGGAGAGAGAGCTGAACGTCTATACGGTGGAGGTATCGAAGCAGCAGACGGCGGAAGAACAGGAGGAGTCGGCGCCGGCCGGCATCGCTTCCGTTCCCGGAACAAGCGCCGGCATCGGAGACTTTGATGTAAGCTATGCGGTAGAGGATGTCATCACAGAGACGGTGACGGCTGAAAATATTGAGAACACCGAAGAGGAAGAAGAGAACACCACCGAAGTAGCCGGAGACGGCCTGCGGGACGTGGATTTCAGTGAAAAGGTGGAGATTGCGGAGGCTTATGTTTCTGAGGATCAGATCACGCCTACGGACGAGGCCATTGAACTGGTCACCAAAGAGACGGCAAAGAATACGGTCTATGAAGTCCAGAGCGGCGACACCCTGTCGGTGATTGCGAACAGCAACGGACTGCTGGTGGCTGAGGTGCTGGCCCTGAACGAGGGACTGTCGGAGGATACGGTGCTTCATCCCGGCGATCAGATCATCATTACGGTTCCGGAGCCGGAACTGACCGTAACCATAGTGGAAGAGTCCACCTACGAGGAAGACTACTACGCCGAGGTGCAGTATATAGACAATGACGAATGGTACACGACGGATACAGTTGTGCGCCAGGAGCCTGTGGCCGGCCATCATGAGGTCACCGCTCTGATTACCCGGGAGAACGGCACGGAGACAGGACGGGAGATTATTGCCGAGACTGTGATGACCGAGCCGGTACCGGAGATCATCGAGCGCGGCACCCAGACGCCGCCCACCTATATCAAGCCCCTGTCAGGCGGAACCTTCACCTCCGGCTTCAAATGGAGATGGGGCCGTCAGCACAAAGGCGTGGACTGGGCGACCCCGGTGGGAACCACGGTATTCGCTTCCTGCGGCGGCACTGTAACTCAGGCGGGCTGGTTCAGCAGCTATGGAAACTGCGTCACGATCCGCCATCCGGACGGAAATCAGACGCGTTACGCGCATCTAAGCCGTGTGCTGGTATCTGTAGGCGAGACTGTGGAGCAGGGCGAGCGGATTGCGCTGAGCGGCAATACCGGACGAAGCACCGGGCCGCATCTGCATTTTGAGATTATTGTCAACGGCTCTCAGGTTGATCCGCTGACGATGCTGGAGTAAAATAAAACAGAGTAGAAACAGAAAGCAGCGCCGGCTGGATGAGGGAGACTTCTGACAGCCGGCGCTGCTCTTATGAGTGGAGCTTTTCGGGGGTTAACGCAGATTTTACACCAACTTAAACGGACCTTTTCGAAAACAGGCTGGAGAATTTAACAGAACGCTTCCTATAATAAATAATAAACATAAAGGAAAAGCCGTAATGGCGGGAAAAGCACTGTTTGAAAGAAGGCGTCAATATGCAGGCTGGAAATGGAATCGATCTGGTATTGCTGGTACAGATACTCTGGCTGTCCGTCTGCTGCGCAGGTCTGGTTATCTGCCGGATTCGCAGCGGGAAAAAGGAAAATTAGAGGCAGGCAGCCGCGGAAAAGCCGGAAAAAAGAGGGCATCCCTCAGGTCATCAATCTTTCGTGATGACTGTGGGAATGCCCTCCTTTTATTTATATGGCTTATATGCCCGTATGCCATGCGGCGCAGTATCATATCGTCAGCATTATACCACGGAAAATCCTTTCTTGCGGATGCAGCTTTCCACCTCGGCGGAATCTTCCGTCTGGAATACCATAACAGGCAGGCCGGAATCGCGGTTGAAAGAAAGGTAAATGTAGTTGATATTGATATTGCTCTCTGACAGAGCCTGCAGAAGGCGGTTCAGATTTCCTACTTCATCGGCCAGCTCCACGCCGATGACACTGGTCAGGCGGCAGAGGTAGCCCGCGCCTTCCAGCGCTTCCATGGCCTTTTCGGGCTCGGATACAACCATTCGGTTGATTCCGTATTCCGCGCCGTCATTTGTGCAGGAGCCCCAGATATTGATCCCCGCGTCGGCGAGAATCTGCGTGATACTCTGCAGGGTGCCTTTTCTATTTTCTGCGTATATGGATAATTGTTTCAGCATCCGATCATTCTCCTTTGTGTCGAAATAGAGTGTGCAGTCAGGCGAAGCTGCCGGCTGTCGTTTGGAACAGCCCCGGGTGACTGGCGGCCGGGGCTTAGGAATACGCAAATATCATACCACAGAGCCTGATATTTTACAATGGCAATCAGAAAGACTTTGTGCTATACTACCGATTGACAAGGGCGTAAGACAGAGGAATACGGCCTGCAAACGGCATGGTGAAAAGAATGAAGACATCTGCTGTACGGATGTCATCTGAGGTATCATATGGAAGAATTGAGAAAATTACTTGAAAAATATATGGATCAGAATCTGGAGCGTCTTATTTTAAGCGCGCCCCGGAAAGGGCGGGAGGAGCAGAAGGTCCGGATTCGTCCGGTGCTCCTGAAGGGCCAGCTGAAATTTCAGGCGGAAATATTCCGGGGAACCCAGGCCTTTCATGAAAATATGAGCAGGGAGGAAGCGGCCGCCCGGATCTGCGGCTGGATGGAGGATACTTTCTGCCAGCTGCAGATGTCTGGGGCAGGAGGAGATGTGACGGCCCTGGTAAGCAAAAAGGGCCGGGTGACCGTGAAGGAAAAACGGCGCCCGGGCAGCGGGGGACCGGAGGCCTCCTGTGTAAACAAGGCAAATCTGGAGCATAATAGAAAGAAGGCATATCTTCTGGAGGAAGGGACGCCGGTTCCCTTTCTTGCGGATCTGGGAGTGATGACTGCAGAAGGACGTGTGGTGCGCGCACGCTACGACAAGTTCCGGCAGATCAACCGCTTCCTGGAGTTCATCGAGGATATTCTGCCGGCTCTTCCCCGGGACCGGGAACTGACAATTCTGGATTTCGGCTGCGGAAAGTCCTATCTGACCTTTGCCATTTACTATTATCTGAAGGAGCGCAGAGGGCTGGATGTGCGGATCATCGGTCTGGATCTGAAAAAAGACGTGATTCGGAAATGCAGCGAGCTGAGCCGGAAATACGGATATGAAAAGCTGACCTTTCTGCAGGGCGATATTGCCGGATACGAGGGCTGCAGCCAGGTGGATATGGTGGTGACCCTGCACGCCTGCGATACGGCTACCGACTATGCTCTGTACAAAGCGGTAAAATGGAACGCGAAGGTCATTCTTTCCGTGCCCTGCTGCCAGCATGAACTGAACGGCCAGATCGAAAACGAGACCCTGGCGCCGGTGCTTGGCTACGGGCTTCTGAAGGAACGGTTCGCGGCCCTTATGACAGACGGACTGCGGGCCCGGCTTCTGGAGGGACAGGGCTATGACACGCAGATTCTGGAATTTATCGACATGGAGCACACGCCGAAGAACATTCTGATCCGGGCAGTGAAGCGTCCGGGAACGGAAGAGGCGGAGGAAGAAAAGCGGAGGCAGTGCATGGAGGAGTATGAGCGCTGCGCGTCGGCCATTCATGCGGATCTGACGCTTGCGCGTCTGCTGAGCGCAGAGGCGTCTCCCGCGGAAGCCTACCGGAGAAGAAAGAAAGGAGGAGAAAGCTGTTGAAGAAAACCATTCTGAAAATCGTGTCTATTACAGCAGCGTTTTTCCTGGGGCTTATGGGAATGGGCTATTATCTCATGGCCGGGAACGCGGATTCTACCGCGCATATGGCTTCCGCCACTCTGCCGCTCATCTACCTGGAAAGAGGCGGCCGCTCCTTCAATCTTCTCCACGGCTACACGGAGAGCATGGACGCGGCGTATATCCGGGACGCTGTGCTGCCGCTTTCTGACGACAGGACGATTTCCATCCGGATTGAAAGTCCGGATACGTCTGTACGGAATGTGTATTATGAAGTGCGGAGCACCAATATGGAGCGTCTGATTGAGGACGGTGAGCTGACGGATCTGCAGAGAGACGGAGACGAAATCCGGGCGGACTTTCAGCTGATGGACCTCCTGGAGGAAGGAGAGGAATACCTGCTTGTGCTCCGCCTGGAACTGGAGCAGGGCAGGGAGGTCTGGTATTATACCCATCTGTCCAACATCCCGGATACGCACCTGGACGAATGCCTGGATTTTGTGGACACGATCCACAATGCCCTGTTTGACAAAAACAATACGGTCAGCATTGCCCAGTATATGGAGACAGACTCCACCGCCGACAACGATACCCTCGATCATGTGACGATTCATTCCCGTTACAATCAGATGATCTGGGCGGATATGGACGTACAGCCGCCTTCGGGAGAGGTCCGGACCTATATCACGGAGATAGAGGATTCTGTCGCTTCGATCCGCCTGGAGTATGAGGCAGACTATGTGAATGAAAACGGAGAGACGGAGAGCTATGAGGTGACGGAAGCTTACCGCGTGCGGTATACGGATCAGAGGATGTATCTTCTGAACTATGACAGGAAGACTGACCGGATTTTCGACCCGTCTCTTGATATTTTCTCGGATACAGCCATAAATCTGGGTATCCTGAATACAGAGGTGGAATACCGGAAAAACGAAGAGGAAAACATCGTTGGTTTCGTGCAGAACGGGCAGCTCTGGAGCTATGACGCGGCGCAGAACAAGCTGGCGCTGGTTTTCGGCTTCCGGGAGGGCAGCGATCTCCGGGGCAGCTATGACGAGCATGGAATCCGGATTCTGGATGTGTCGGAATCCGGAAGCATGAATTTCCTGGTATACGGTTATATGAACCGCGGAACACATGAAGGCGAGACCGGCATAGCGCTGTATACCTATGACGCCCTGGCAAATTCTGTGGAGGAAAGAGTTTTTATCGAGAGCAGCCGTTCCTTCGCGGCTCTGGAGGCAGAGCTGGGAGAACTGGCGTATGTGAACAATGATCAGCAGTTCTATCTGTTCCTGGACGGAAATATTGTCCGGATTGATCTGAATACGCTGGAATATGAGAATATTGTGACGGATATCGAAGAAGAAAGCTGTATGGTATCCTCGGATGGGCGGTTTGCCGCATGGCATCAGGAAAACTCCCTGTATGAGTCCGGGGCGGTGACGGTTCTGGATCTGGAGACAGGCACGGGCAGGACGGTGTCGGCTCAGGACGGGTATTATATTCAGGCTCTGGGCTTTATGGGGACGGATTTTATCTACGGAGAAGCCAGACAGAGTGATGTGCAGCAGGATATTGCGGGAAATACGGTCTTCCCCATGGGACGCGTAGTGATTCAGGATCAGAACGGGAATGAACTCCGGACGTCCGATTATGAGTCTCTGGGGAAATATGTGGTTTCCATTTCCATCGAGAACAACCGGATTTCCTTAAGCTGCGTGCAGCGGTCGGCAGATGGAAGCTATACAGAGACTTCGCCGGAGACGATCACCAGCCGTGATGTGGAGAATGCGGAAAAGATTTCCCTGGAGACCAGAAATTCCGGAGATAAGAAACGGGAATATTATTTTGCCCTGTCAGAAGGACACGGATCGGGAAGGCTGAGGAGGCTTACGCCGGAGCAGGTACTCTTTGAAGGCAGCCGCGGCCTGGCTCTTGGAAATGAGACAGCGGATGAACGGTATTACGCCTACGGCTTCGATGGCTCTTTCCTGGGGGCTTATACAAAGGCGAACGCGGCCATCCTTGAGGCCTATGACGCGATGGGCAGCGTGGTGGACGGCAGACAGGCATATATCTGGAAGAGAGGCGGACGCAGCACCCGTGTGGATCTGGGAACCTTTGAGAATCCCCAGCAGAGTGCCGGAGAGTCCAGTCTTCAGGCAGCCATTGAGATTCTGCTGGGAACACAAAAGATTTACAGCGATGTGGAGGCCTATCTGTCCCAGGGCTACACGCCTTATGAAATTCTGACAGAGCAGTCGGGAGGACGGGTTCTCGATCTGTCGGGCTGCTCGATCAGCATGATACAGTATTATATCAGCCAGGGCTGCCCGGTGCTTGCCATGCAGGGCGGAAACGCGGCGGAGCTGATCACGGGCTACGATCAGCAGAATATCATCGTGACAGATCCGCTGACGGGCGAGAGCAGCCGCCGGGGACTGAACGACAGCACTCAGATGTATGAAGGGCTGGGGAATCTGTTCCTGGTCTGTCTTCCGGCTGAGGAGACCTGAGAAAGAAACATGGGAATATAGAAGAAGGAGGAAATGAAACATGGATGAGCGAATCAAGACGCTGGCAAAAAATCTGGTAAACTATTCCTGCAGGGTAAAGGCAGGGGACAAGGTATATATCAATTATACCGGTCCTTCCACAGAAGATTTGGCGAGACAGCTGGTAAAGGAAGTCTATGCCGCGGGCGGTCTTCCCTTTGTACACTATATTAACCCGAAGGTTCAGCGGGAAGTGCTGCTGAACTGTACGGAAGAGCAGATTCGGATCATGGCAGATCTGGCGGCTCAGGAAATGTCTCAGATGGACTGCTATATCGGCGTCCGCGGAAGCGACAACGTATCGGAGCTGTCGGATGTGCCCGCCGATAAAATGAATCTGTACGAAACCCTGTACTCTACTCCGGTGCATCATGGTATCCGCGTGCCGAAGACCCGCTGGGTGGTTCTGCGCTATCCCAACGCGTCTATGGCCCAGCTTTCCGGAACCAGTACGGAGGCCTTTGAGGATTTCTATTTCCAGGTGTGCAATCTGGACTACTCGAAAATGGGCCGGGCTATGAAAGCTCTGGTGGAGCTTATGAACCGCACGGATAAGGTGCGTCTGACTGGAAAGGATACGGATCTGACCTTCTCCATCAAGGATATTCCGGCCATCGCCTGCGACGGCCAGCTGAATATTCCGGACGGCGAGGTATACACGGCTCCGGTGCGGGATTCCATAAACGGCGTTATTACCTACAATACCCCCTCCCTTTACCAGGGCTTCACCTTTGAAAATGTGCGGCTGGAATTTGAAAACGGAAAGATCGTGAAGGCCACAGCAAACAATACCGAGCGGCTGAATCAGATTCTGGACACGGACGAAGGGGCCCGCTATGTGGGAGAGTTTGCTATCGGTGTGAACCCCTATATTCTGAAGCCCATGAAAGATATTCTTTTTGATGAGAAGATTATGGGATCTATCCACTTTACTCCCGGCAACTGCTACGATGACGCCTATAATGGCAATTCCAGCGCTATCCACTGGGATCTGGTGATGATTCAGAGAGAGGAGTACGGCGGAGGAGAGATCTATTTTGACGACCGTCTGATCCGGAAGAATGGCCGCTTTGTGCTGCCGGAGCTGGACTGCCTGAATCCGGAAAACCTGATCTGAAAAGCCTGGCAGACGTAAACGAAGACAGACAGAGACAGACAGAGACAGACACGGGAGCCCCGAAGGCCGCGTTCCGCAGAACCGGCCCCGGGGCTCCCTCTTTTCCCGCGCGCCTGTCGGCGCGCGTCTCATTTTGTTTTTTGCGCTGCTTTCGGTTCCATCCAGCAGGTTAATCTTCTTCGATGACCTGCAGCTCCAGGTAATCGAAATCTATCTGTTCGATAAAGCTGTCCTGATAGAAGCGCACTTTCGCGTGCCGCTGGAATTCCCGGATGTTTGTATCCAGCCACAGGGGCTGGCTTAAATCAAATTCCTGGCAGATCTGATCCAGCGCGTGGAAGACCTTATGAGTTCTCGTGTCCTTTGTGTCATCACAGATGACCGTATCCCGCAGCATGCGGTTATCTTTAAATTCCTTTGCCCAGAGACGGAACATGATTTCCCTCCAAAAAATGAAATGAAGTTTCGATGATTTTCAGTATAGAGGATTCCGGCAGGTTTGTAAAGAAGAGCTGTTTTTGGCTTGCCATTTTTCCCGGAATCCGGTATAATGTCGCTCATATCTTTGAACTGCCGGCTGGCTGCCGGACCGGGAAATCTGCCCGCCGGCGGCAGAACATTTACATTTTATCTGATGTGAAAGAGGAGGAGACATGAGTCCGATATTGTATGATCTTCTGTGGTTCTTTTTCCTGTATGCTTTTGCAGGCTGGGTGATTGGCACTGCCGCAGCCGCTGTCCGCGAAAAAAAGTTTGTGGACGTGGGCTTTCTTTATGGCCCCATATGTCCCGCCTACGGCTTCGGAGGCGTCATCTATATCATATTCCTGACAGAGCTTCGGGGACATCTGTTTTTCCTGTTCCTGGGCGGCGCGATCCTGTCCTTTCTGCTGACGCTGCTTACCGGCTTCGTGCTGGAGCGTATTTTCCACCGGAAATGGTGGGATTATTCCAGAAAACGGTTCCAGTTCAGCGGCTATGTGAACCTGCCTTATGCTCTTGTCTGGGGCGCGCTGGCGGTGATTTCCATTCGCTTCGTGAACCCCTTCCTGCGCGGAATGTTCCGGCTGCTGTCAAGAAGGGCAGGGGAAGTGGTTCTTCTGGTCCTTGTGATCCTGACATTTCTTGATCTGGCAGGGACCCTCACGGGAATTCTGAAGGTGAAATCTCATGTAAAGAAGCAGTCTCTGCTTTACGGAGTGTCGGAAAATCTTCAGAAGACTGCGGATATGATGGGAAAAGGGCTGACCCGGCTGGTCCTCCGGCGTATGGAACGGGCCTATCCCTCTCTGAATGCCGGAGAGCTTCTGAAGGCGCGCAGAGAGCAGGAGCAGAAAAAGAAGGAGGCCAAAGAGGGCGGGGCAGTATTTGCCGCAGGCTGCTCTTTCTATAAGCTGATAGTCCTGTTTTTCCTGGGAGCGTTTCTGGGAGATATTACAGAGACGATTTTTGTCTTTGTGACAGCCGGGAAGCTAATGAGCCGCAGCAGCGTGGTATATGGTCCTTTCAGTATTGTCTGGGGACTTGGCTGTATGCTTCTGACAGCCATTCTCTACCAGTACAGGAACCGCAGCGACAGTTTTATTTTCGTGTTCGGCACGGTGATGGGAGGCGCCTATGAGTACATCTGCAGCGTGTTTACGGAAATCGTGTTCGGTACGGTTTTCTGGGATTACAGCAAGATTCCCTTTAACCTGGGAGGCCGGATCAACCTTCTGTTCTGCTTCTTCTGGGGAATCGCGGCGGTAATCTGGATGAAGGTCCTGTACCCGTTCATCTCAAAATGGATTGAGAAAATTCCAAAGAAAACAGGTATCTGGGCCACATGGATTCTGATAGTTTTTATGGTTTTTGACATCGGAGTGACCGCCCTGGCTCTGAACCGGTATACGGTAAGACAGACGGGAGAGGGAATACATACGGCGGCAGACGCATACATGGACGCTCACTTTCCGGACGAGCGGATCGAAAGCCGTTTTCCGAACCTGAGAATGGTAGAAAAGCCAGTGGGACGGGAAATTCACTAAAAAAATTCTGTGTATTTTTCAGAGGAAAACGCTTGAATTTCGGGAAATTCTATGGTATAGTATTACCTCGTGATATATTATTAAATTCCTTGTTTCCTCCAAAGTGAGGAAGCCAGAGACCAAAAGGAGGTAAAGCATGAACAAGTATGAATTGGCATTAGTTGTGAATGCAAAGGTAGAGGATGATGTCAGAACCGCTACCGTAGAGAAGGCAAAAGAGTACATTGCCCGCTACGGCGGAGTTGTGACAGAGGTTGAGGACTGGGGCAAGAAGCGTCTTGCTTACGAGATTCAGCACATGAGAGAAGGATTCTACTACTTCATTCAGTTCGACGCTGAGGCTGACTGCCCGGCTGAGGTAGAGAAGCATGTTCGTATCATGGAGAATGTCATCCGCTATCTGTGTGTTCGCAAAGACGCATAGACGTAAGGTTTTTTGACCGGAAAAGTGGAGGATTGTTGGTATGAATAAAGTCATTTTAATGGGACGTTTGACGAGAGATCCGGATGTACGCTATTCCCAGGGCGAGAGCGCCACGGCGGTAGCGAGATATACACTGGCGGTAGACCGCAGATTCAGAAGGGACGGCGATGCCACTGCTGATTTTATCGGCTGCGTGGCTTTCGGCAGACAGGCTGAGTTTGCTGAGAAATATCTGCGCCAGGGAACGAAGATAGCGATCACCGGCCGTATCCAGACCGGAAGCTATACGAACCGTGACGGACAGAAGGTATATACCACAGACGTGGTAGTGGAGGAGCAGGAATTTGCGGAGAGCAAGGCCGCAGCGGGCGAGCGCGGCGCAGGCTTCCAGCCCCAGCAGAACTCCAATCCGTTCCAGTCCGCGCCGGCGCCTTCCGCAGCGGCGGGAGACGGCTTTATGAATATCCCGGACGGAATCGACGAGGAGCTCCCGTTCAACTGACAATCGTGGAACAGTTTTTGAAATATAGAAGGAGGTAACAGCCATGGCTTACACAAAATCCGATAAAGGCGACGCTCCGATGAGACGGAGAGGCATGGGACGCAGAAGAAAGAAAGTCTGCGTATTCTGTGGCAAAGAGAATAACGAAATCAGCTACAAGGATGTAGCGAAGTTAAAGAGATACGTATCTGAGAGAGGAAAGATCCTTCCCAGAAGAATTACAGGAAACTGTGCAAAGCACCAGAGAGCGCTGACTGTAGCGATCAAGAGAGCGCGTCACGTAGCTCTGATGCCCTACGTAATGGACTAATACCTGATACATGCGGGTTTTCCGGGGTGCCGGAGAGAAAATTTGACGCAATTTTTACTCAACTATGACACAGGAAAATCGGGGTCGGACTCAGGAAAAAGAACGGGCCGGAGGGCGGGAGGAAAGGAATGGATACATGATTTTCCCTTGCTTTCCGGCCTGGATTATGTTATATTAACGGTAGAAAAGGGAAAGCCAGAGACATGCGGCCTGCCCGATAATAGTTAGCTTATCTCAGATGAGGTCAGCCGTCACTAGTGCGAGTAGTGGCGGCTATTTTCTACCCCGGATTATTCTGTATTAACACTGTATTAACAATAGAAAGCGTCGGTGTATCAAGCGTATTGCTTTTGTACACCGACGCTGTGGGTCTTGACAGTATGAAGAGGAAGGCAAGATGATTCAAAAGAAAAAACTGAATCAGTTTTATATAGAAGAATATGAGCGGGCCGGGCGGAAAAAGTCGAAGAACTCCGTCAGGGATTCGGTGCTGCAATCCCGGGTAAAGAACCTTCAGAGAGCGTTCCGCAGGGCCAGACCCTATCAGACCAACAGCCAGGTGCTGGAGGATCTGCATCGGCAGCTGAAAAATGTGGCGGCTTACGCTTACCGGAAAAACAGGAGGGAACTGATCGAACAGATCAATACGGAGATGATTCCCAAACTGACAGCCCTGGATCTGGGGCTGCTTCTGGAGGAGCAGCGGGAAGGGATAAACGGCGAATTCCTTGCCTGGCTCCGGCGCACCATGCCGGAGGCGGTCTGTTCGGAGACGCTCTTTACCCTTTATCCGAAATTCCGCCGGTATAAGGTGAGAAACAGGATTCTGGAGCTGGTTCCGGCCAGGCCGGAGATGGAGTTTGCGGAGGTGCGGGAGCTCCGCCGCCATTTCATTTTCCATATCGGTCCCACGAACAGCGGAAAGACCTTCCAGGCGCTGGAGCGCCTGAAAGAAGCCGCCTGCGGCGTCTACCTTGGACCCTTGCGTCTTCTGGCGCTGGAGGTCTATGAGCGGATGAATGAGATGGGAGTGCCCTGCACTATGAGAACCGGGCAGGAGTGCATTGAGGAAGAAAACAGCCGGGTTACGGCGTCCACCATAGAAATGGCGGATTTCGATGAAAACTATGATATCGCCGTCATTGACGAGGCTCAGCTGGTGGCGGATACGGATCGGGGCCATTCCTGGACCAAGGCTGTTCTTGGCCTGCGGGCGGAAGAAATCCATATCTGCATGAGCCCTGCGGCTGAGCAGGTGATCTGCCACCTCGTCGGACTCTGCGGGGATGATTATGAAGTCAGGCGCTATGAACGCAAGACAGAGCTGATCTGCGAGGACAGGCCCTTTGTATTTCCGGATGACGTGCGGGAGGGAGATGCCCTTATCGCGTTTTCCAAGAAATCTGTTCTGGATGTGGCGGGACGGCTGGAGGAAGCGGGCGTGAGCTCCAGCGTCATCTACGGCAGCCTGCCGCCGGAGATCAGGAGGCGGCAGACCCGCCTTTTCAACCGGGGAAAGACAAAGGTAGCCGTAGCTACGGACGCCATCGGCATGGGGCTGAATCTCCCGGTGCGCAGAATCGTGTTTCTCCAGGCCGACAAGTTCGACGGAACCAGCCGGAGGCCCTTAAGGACACCGGAGATCAAGCAGATTGCGGGCCGGGCAGGACGTTATGGGATCTATGACAAAGGGTATGTGAGCGCCATGGGTGAGCAGGAACTGGAATATATCCGGGAGAGATTTGAGGCGCCGGAAGAGCCCCTGACCCAGGTGAACTTAGGCTTTCCCCAGGTGCTTCTGGATATCAATGCTCCCCTGGATGAGCTGATGAAAATCTGGTATTCAGTGACGCCATCGGAGCCCTTTGTGAAAGAGAATATCGACGAGGCTCTGTATCTCTATGAGCAGGCGAAAAAATGCCGGAATATGATAGACGGCTTTGAAAACAAGCATCTTCTCTACCGGATGATCACCTGTCCCATCGATATCAAGGACCGCAAGGTGGTGGCGCTGTGGCTGAATTACTGCAAGACCTGGTCGGCCGACGTGTCTCTGGAACGGCCGGTTCTGCGCCGGGAGAAAAAGGGCGGCATTCTTCAGTACGAGACCTATTACAAGCAGCTGGATCTGTATTACCAGTTCTCCCACCGGATGCAGAAGGAGATTGACGAGGAATGGCTGGCCGCGGAGCGGGAAAAGACGGAGATGCAGATCATGAATTATCTGGCGAAGGGCAAGCAGAATTATATCGCCCGCTGCCGCTACTGCGGAAAGCTGCTGCCACTGGGATCGCCGTTTCAGGTCTGCGACCGCTGTTACGAGAGAAAATAAGGAGGGATCTTATGGCGGCAGAGCAAAATCCCTATCAGTTTAACGCGGGGAAATCGCTGCTGTTAAGTAGGCCTGTCTCCAGCCTACAGTATCTACCAGCCAGGAAATAATGGGGGTAGTCACCATAGAGGCAAGAGGAACGCCCGCTCCGGCGATGCCGATAGCCAGTCCCTTTTTCTCCACGAACCAGTTGTTGATGATGGTGGACACGGGTACGTTGTTGACAAACGCGGTGGTTGCTCCGGCAAGGGGAATTAAGACGTAGAACCAGTAAATGTTCGGGGCCAGTGAGCAGGCGAACAGAGCCAGTCCAAAGACGACGGAGCCCGCAATCATAATCTTCTTTTTGGGATTGGTACGGAAATACCTTCCTGCAACCGGCGAGAGCACCATGACGACCGGCATGGAAATGACGGTGGCGAGGTTGAACATGGTACGCGGTACGGAGAAGTCTTCTGATACCAGCCCAATGACGACGTTGGCAATGCTGTTCAGAAGATTGGTGGCCGCGCCTATGAGCACTCCGCCCAGGACAATGATCCAGCCATAGAACAATTTGTCTCCTTTTTTCATTTGTTTCACTCCTATCCTTAATTTTTCTTATTTTAGAATGATGTCTTTTGTATTTTCAATAGAATCGGGGAAGGATGATGAATATTTGAAATCAGAACAATTTTTTTATATCCTGACAGAAAAATATGCCGGAGAGTAGAGAAAAGTATGCGATCAAAAACGCCGCCCGGTCATCATACAGCAGATGACCGGGCGGCAGGTTTTTTCTAAAATATCAGACAGACCGGCGGCGTATCTCTGCCGCCAGCCGGGACAGGCGCGGCATGGCGGCGTCCAGGAAGGCCCGGTGGCCGCAGAAGCCGTCTCTGGAGGAACAGAATACGGAGCTTCTCATGCGGGGACAGCCTCCGCCGCAGATGGAAGCGTAGGGACAGTCCCCGCACTGTTCCGGCATCGTCCGGGGACGGGAGCGGAAAGAAGCGTGCGCGGATGAATCGTAGAGTGTACGGATATTGTCCTCCTGAAGATTTCCGGACAGCCATTCATCCACTGCATAGAAATCGCAGGGATAGACATTTCCGTTGGCCTCCACCACGATCTGGGGATGGCAGTGCCCGGTGATGCCGCAGGCAGTCTCCTGGCCGAAAGCCAGGAGGGCCAGAAGATCGTCGAAGAGCTTGATGCTCATGGGCCGGCCCTGGGTCAGAGTGGGGTACCAGAGGTCAAAAAGCGCGGTATAAAAGGAAGCGTACCGCTCCGGGGTGAGGGCGTATACATTCTGCTCTCCGTCCAGCGGGGCGAGGCAGGGGACGAACTGCACCCAGGCGATCTGCTGCTCGTTCAGAAAATTCCAAAGCTTCTGCGGGTGGCGTGCCGCGGCGTTTGTGAGCACGGTCAGGATATTGTAGGACACATGGAGGCGGTCCATCTTCTTTTTGATATCCAGAAGGTGGGCAAAGGTTCCGTTCCCATGAGCGTCCGGCCGGTTTCGGTCATGAAAATCCTTCGGGCCGTCCAGGGAAAGGCCCACCAGAAAATGGTGCTCTTTAAAGAGGTTCAGCCAGTCGTCGTCCAGCAGCAGGCCGTTGGTCTGGAAGGCATAGGAAATCTGGATACCGTCTCCGGCCAGCTGTCTGGCTTCCTGAATAAACTGCCGGAACCAGCCGATACCGGCCATGGTGGGTTCGCCGCCCTGAAAGGCAAAGGTAATGGAATCGCCGGAGTCCAGCTGGGAAAAAATGTTGGACAGAACTTTCTTTCTGGTCTCGGAGGTCATAACCCCATAGGAGGGCTGCTCCCGGATACTGCTGATATCCGCGTAAAAGCAGTATTTACAGCGCATGTTGCAGAGTGATGAGGCAGGTTTGATCATTACAGACAGATTTTTCATGGGGTCCTCCTTCGATGTACGGCTCTCCCTCCCGGCAGAAGTCTTCTGACGGGAGGGAGAACTTTCTTTTAACAAGATTATAACAAGGGGCGGAGGAAAAGAAAAGGAAATGTTGCAAATGCGACAAACATTTCTGCCCCGGCTGGTTATAATAAAATTATCTGAAATAAAGTTATTTGAAAACTGAAAACGAACTGCCAAACAAAAAATCATACGCGCGGACTGTGGATCTGGATACCGGGAGCAGAGACGCGCCGCGCGGGAAAAGAGAACAGGAGGAAAGAACATGCAGACCAAAGCCTTAAAGCTTCGCGAGAACTTTTACTGGGCGGGAATTCTGGACGACACGCTCCGCGTATTTGACATCATTATGTATACGGAGTTTGGAACCACCTACAATTCCTATATTTACAAGGCCGGAGATAAGGTCATCCTTTTCGAAACGGTCAAGGCAAAGTTTTTTGACGATTATCTGAAGGAACTGAAAGAGATCACAGACGTGACGAAGATTGATTATCTGGTGGTTAACCACACTGAGCCGGATCATGCGGGCAGTGTGGAGAAGCTGCTGGAGCTGAATCCTCAGTTGAAAATTATCGCCACGCCCACGGCTGTCTCCTTCCTGCAGAATATTGTAAACAGGGACTTCTGCAGCATTGCGGTAAGGGATGAGCAGGAGATGCAGATCGGAAACATCACGCTCCGTTTTCTGCATGTGCCGAACCTGCACTGGCCGGATACCATGTACACCTACATTGAGGAAGAACAGGCGCTGGTGACCTGTGATTCCTTCGGCTCCCACTATGCTTCCGAGGACATTCTGGTGAGCAAAGTGAAGAACGAGGATGACTACTGGAAGGCCACCAAGTATTATTTTGACTGCATTATCGGCCCCTTCAAGCCCTTTATGCTGAAGGCTCTTGAGCGGGTGCGCCAGCTTGACGTTTCCATAATCTGTACGGGACACGGACCGGTCCTGGATGCCGGTATTGACAAGATGTACAACACTTACGAAGAGTGGTGCACTGTCGTCAATCCCAATCAGAAAAAGACCGTGGTGATGCCTTACGTGAGCGCCTACGGCTATACCGGCCAGCTGGCAGAGCAGATTGCAAAGGGAATCGAGGACAGCGGCGATATCGAGGTGCGCCGTTATGATATGGTGACGGCGGATCAGGCGAAGGTTCTGGACGAGCTGGGATTTGCGGACGGCATCCTGTTCGGCACGCCTACAATTGTGGGAGAAGCGCTGAAACCCATCTGGGATCTGACCACATCCATTTTCGCGGGAACCCACGGCGGAAAGCTGGCCAGCGCTTTTGGAAGCTACGGCTGGAGCGGAGAAGGTGTGCCTCACATCATCGAGCGTCTGAAGCAGCTCCGTATGCGGGTGCCGGATGAGGGCTTTAAGGTACGCTTCAAGCCAGGCGAAGTGGACATGCTGAACGCATACGATTACGGCTACAATTTCGGATGCATCCTGCAGGATAAGGAGAATCCAAAGAAGAAATCTGCGAAGACGACCCTGGTGAAATGTCTGGTCTGCGGAGAAATTTTTGATTCCTCCCTGGAGGTATGTCCGGTCTGCGGCGTAGGCAAAGAAAACTTTGTGCCGGTGGAGGCAGAGGATACCGGATACCGCAGGGACACGCAGAATCTGTACGCCATCATCGGAGGCGGAGCCGCAGGACTGAACGCGGCGAAGGCGATTCGGGAGAGAGACAAGACAGGCTCCATCTACATGCTTTCCAATGAAGCATATCCGGCCTATAACCGTCCCATGCTGACCAAGTCTCTGGTAGCGGGACTGGACGCGGAGCAGATTGCGGTGCAGGAAGCTTCCTGGTATGAGGAGAACAATGTCTGCCTGCTTCTCGGAAAGAATGTGGTCTCCATCGATACGGAGAAGAAGGAAATCCATACAGATGACGGAGCAAAATTCAAATATACGAAGCTGATTTACGCCCTCGGTTCCGAGTGCTTCATTCCGCCCATTCAAGGCGCGGATCAGCCGGAGGTAATCGCTATCCGCCGGCTGTCGGATACGCAGAAGGTGACAGAGCTTCTGCCCCAGACGAAGGAAGCGGTGGTCATCGGAGGCGGTGTGCTTGGTCTGGAAGCAGCCTGGGAGCTGAAAAAAGCCCGCTGTAAGGTGACGGTTCTGGAACTGGCTCCGAGACTGATGGGCCGCCAGCTGGACGAGGGAGCCGGAGAGATGATTAAGGCAGTCAGCGAAGCGCAGGGAATCACGATCCACACCGGCGTCCAGATTGAAGCTATCGAAGGAGACGGACATGTGACCGGCGTGCGTCTCGGAGACGGACGGGTCTTCCCGGCACAGCTTGTCATTGTATCCTGCGGCGTCCGTGCCAATGTGGCAGTGGCAAAGGCAGCAGGCATCGAGACAGACCGGGCGGTCGTGGTCAACAGCCGCATGGAGACGTCCGCAGCGGATGTATACGCCTGCGGCGACTGCGCCCAGTATCAGGGAATCAATTACGCCATCTGGCCCCAGGCGGTGGAAGAAGGCAAGACAGCCGGAGCAAATGCTGCCGGCGAGACCCTGGAGTACACGGGCGTTCCCGCAGCCCTGACCTTCCACGGCATGAATACAGCTCTGTTCGCTATCGGAGACAACGGCTCCCATCCGGATCTGGTCTACCGGACCGTGGAGTTCAAGGATATGGCGAGAAAACAGTATGAGAAATATTATTTCCGCAACAACCGTCTCTGCGGCGCGATCCTCATCGGCGATGTAAGCCGTATGGGTGAGATGACCGAGGCTGTGGAAAAGAGAGCTTCCTTTGGCGAGCTGTTTGGAAAGTAAGATGGAAACAGGGATATCTTCAGACAGGGAAGAGCAGGCAGTGCGCTTTCCGGCTGAAGGTATCTTTTTCTTTTTTGTTCTTTTGTTTTTTTCATCGATGAGCAGTTATCCGCCTTCTTGTAAATCATGACCCATATGTGCTATAATAGGAACATTAATGAACGAGTGAATCCCGTGTGCGAGAGAGGAATATTTTGGAACCGCATACGGGAGCGGGTATAGGAGCTTTGAAAAGAATGAAAAGAAAGGTTCAACTGAAGGGCCAGCTGAGGCGTTATGTCCAGTGGCCGCTCATATTGAGCGTTCTGCTCCTGGTGATGAATCTGGTCATGTACTTTGTGTCTGTGAAGGCAGGCTGCGTCATGAGCGGATTTCTTATCGTCTATATCGCGGTGGTCTTGCTGCTGTACGTAAAAAACCGGCCGCAGATATACGGGGAACTGGTGTCCTTTGCGACCCAGTACGGGCAGGTGCAGCGCAAACTTCTGAAAGAGCTGGCGATTCCCTATGCGCTTCTGGATGAGGATGGCAGGGTCCTGTGGGGAAATACCGCCTTTTTTGAAGCCAGCGGCAAGGGGAAAAAGAATCTGAGGAAATCCATCACCTGGTTTTTCCCGGAATTTACGCTGGAAATGCTGCCGGAAAGCGATTTCGAGGACAGCAGAACGGTTCATTTTTCCTATGGAGAGAAGGATTACCGGGCAGATCTGCGCCGGGTTTACATGGATCATGTGATGGACAGCAGCACCTTTGTGGAAGTGGAGGAGGACGAAGGCTTTCTGATTGCCGTGTATCTCTTCGACGAGACAGAGATGAACCGGTATATCCGCATGATTCGGGAGCAGAGACTGGTGGCAGGACTTGTCTATCTGGACAATTATGAAGAGGCGCTTGAGACGGTGGAAGAAGTGCGCCGTTCTCTTCTGGTTGCTCTTGTGGACCGGAAGATCAATAAGTATATCGGCGCTCTCGGCGGCATCGTCAAAAAGATGGAAAAAGACAAGTATTTCATAGCGATTCAGGAAAAGGATCTGCCTGTCATGCGGGAGAACAAATTTGAGCTTCTCCAGGACGTGAAGACCGTTAATATCGGAAATGAAATGGCAGTGACTTTAAGCATCGGCCTGGGCTACAGCGGAAAGACCTTCGCTGAGAACTATGATTACGCCCGGATTGCCATTGATCTGGCTCTGGCCAGGGGCGGCGATCAGGTAGTCATCAAGGAAGGAGAGAATATCTCCTATTTCGGAGGCAAGACCCAGCAGGTGGAGAAAGCGACCCGGGTAAAGGCACGGGTGAAGGCCCATGCTCTGCGGGAGTTTATCGAGAGCAGAGACAAGGTTATGGTCATGGGACACAAGAGGTCCGATACAGATTCCTTCGGCGCGGCTGTGGGTATCTACCGGGCGGCAAAGGTCCTTGGAAAACGGGCCTACATTGTCATTAATGAAGTTACCACGTCTATACGCCCCATGAAAAGCTGCTTTATGGATAATCCGGCCTATGAGACGGACATGTTCCTGACCAGCGAACAGGCGATGGAAATGATCGACCAGAATACGGTGCTGGTGGTGGTGGATACGAACCGGCCCAGCTATACGGAGTGTCCGGAGCTGCTTGCCAGGACTTCCACGATTGTGGTGCTGGATCACCACAGGCAGACCAACGAGCAGATCAGCAATGCGATCCTTTCCTACATCGAGCCTTACGCGTCCTCGGCCTGTGAGATGGTGGCAGAGATTCTGCAGTACTTTGATGAAGGACTGAAGATTAAGGCAGTGGAGGCAGACTGCCTGTATGCCGGTATCATCATTGATACCAATAACTTTACCAGCAAGACAGGTGTGCGTACCTTTGAGGCAGCGGCTTTCCTGCGGCGCTGCGGCGCGGATGTGACCCGTGTGCGCAAGATGTTCCGCAGCGATATGGCGGAATACAAAGCGAAGGCAGAAGCAGTGCGCCATGCGCAGCTGTATCACGGATTCGCCATTTCCGTATGCCCCACGGAAAATATAGAAAGCCCCACGATTGTGGGCGCGCAGGCTGCAAATGAGCTGCTGAATATCAACGACGTCAAGGCATCCATTGTTCTGACGGACTATCAGCATAAGACCTATGTCAGCGCCAGGTCCATCGACGAGGTGAATGTGCAGGTGCTGATGGAGCGTATGGGCGGCGGCGGTCATATGAACATGGCCGGTGCGCAGCTGGAATGCGGAGTGGAGGAAGCGATTGAAATCGTGAAGCATACCATTGATAAGCTTCATGAGGAAGGAGAATTTTAAAATGAAAGTAATTTTGATAGAAGATGTGAAGTCCCTGGGAAAGAAGGGACAGATTGTAGATGTGAACGATGGCTATGCCCGCAATTATATTCTGGCGAAGAAGCTGGGACTGGAGGCGACGCCGAAGAATCTCAATGACCTGAAGCTGAAAAAGGCCAATGAGGAAAAGATTGCGAAGGAAGTCTACGAAGAGGCGAAGGCCTTTGCGGAGCGTCTTTCCAAGATGGAGATCAACGTGAGCATCAAGACCGGAGAGGGAGGAAAAATCTTTGGTTCCGTCTCCACCAAGGAGATTGCTCAGGCTGCCCAGGAGCAGCTGGGAGTGGAACTGGACAAAAAGAAGATGCAGCTGCCGAGCCCGATTAAGACCCTGGGAACCACCATGGTTCCGATTCGTCTGCACCCGAAGGTAACTGCAGAGCTGAAAGTGAATGTAAGAGAAGCATAAGATGGAAGAAGCGATTATCAAACGTGTGATGCCTCACAGCCTGGAGGCGGAGCAGTCGGTCATCGGTTCCATGATTATGGACCGGGAGGCAGTTCTGGTAGCCTCTGAGATCCTGACCGGAGAGGACTTTTACCAGCGCCAGTACGGGATTGTGTTTGAAGCCATGGTGGAGCTCTTCAATAAGGATGAACCGGTAGATTTGGTCACGCTGCAGAATCAGCTCCGGGCCAAGGATGTGCCGGAAGAGGTCAGCAGCATGGAGTTTGTCCGGGATATCCTGAACCAGGTGCCGACCTCGGCCAATGTAAAATACTACGCGAACATTGTGGCGGAGAAAGCCACGCTGCGCAGGCTGATCCGTCTGAACGATGAAATCAATAATCTCTGTTATGCAGGTACGGAGCCCATGGAGGAAATACTGGAGCAGACAGAGAAAAAGGTGTTTGATCTGGTACAGCGGCGGAATGCCGGAGATTTTGTGCCGATTCGCCAGGTGGTGCTGAACGCCATACAGAAGATTGAGACAGCTTCCCGCACAAAAGGAAACGTAACGGGAATTGCCACGGGTTTTAAAGATCTGGATTATCAGACCTCGGGATTTCAGCCTTCGGACCTGATTCTGATCGCAGCCCGCCCTTCTATGGGAAAGACAGCCTTCGTGCTGAATATTGCTCAGTATATGGCTTTTCGCAGCCATGTGACCGTGGCGATTTTCAGTCTGGAGATGTCAAAGGAGCAGCTGGTGAACCGTCTCCTTTCCATGGAATCCGGTGTGGACGCCCAGAAGCTGAGAAACGGAAACCTGACAGATTCCGACTGGGAGCGTCTGGTGGAAGGGGCGGAAGGCGTAGCCTCCTCCAACCTGATTATTGACGATACGCCGGGTATCACCCTGGCGGAATTGCGCTCCAAATGCAGAAAATACAAGCTGGAAAACCAGCTGGGAATCATTATGATTGACTACCTGCAGCTGATGTCGGGAGGAGGAAGAGGCTCCGAGTCCAGACAGCAGGAGATTTCAGATATCTCCCGCGGTCTTAAGAGTCTGGCGAGAGAACTGAACGTGCCGGTGGTAGCTCTGTCTCAGCTGAGCCGTGCCGTGGAACAGCGGCCCGACCACAGGCCCATGCTGTCAGACCTTCGTGAATCAGGAGCCATTGAGCAGGACGCCGACATGGTCATGTTCCTGTACCGCGATTCTTACTATAATAAAGATACGGAAATGAAGAATCTGGCTGAAGTGATTGTGGCCAAGCAGAGAAACGGCCCTGTGGGAACCATTAATCTGCTCTGGATGCCGGAATATACAACCTTCAAAAACTTCAAACCGGGACCGCCCATCTAGGCGGTCCTGATTTCTGCCTGTGCACGGTATGTCCTTATCAACTTGGGTCGGCTTAAAAAAAGTCATAAAATTTCCTTTTATCCCCTTGTAAAAGATTGTAAACCTGTTATAATAGCAATATGGAAAAAATATACATATTTTGGAGGGGACAGGTATGAGTGACGTTCGGTATATGATTTCCGATGCGGCAAAACTGGTGGATGTGGAAGCTCATGTACTCCGTTACTGGGAGGAAGAGCTGGATCTTCCCATCGGACGCAATGAGATGGGACACCGTTATTATACAGAAGAAAATATCCGGTTATTCCGGCAGATCAAAGAACTGAAAGACCAGGGAGTGCAGCTGAAAGCGGTAAAAATGCTGCTGCCGGACCTGGAAAAGGGCGATTCTGAAATCACCCATCTGCTGGCCCGGGCGGACAAGCTGCCGATTTCCGCGGACAGCCAGACAGCGGCCCGGGAAGAGAAAATGCACCGGTTCCAGTGCATTATGAGCCGGCTGATTTCGGAAGCGCTGGAGGACCATACAGAGAAAATGGGAGTGGAAATCGGAACTCAGGTCAGCGATCAGGTGATTAAAGAGATGGATTATCTGCTTCGGATGAAAGAGGAACGGGAGGACGAGCGTTTCCGCCGTTTGGACGAGACCATCCGCAGTTCCCAGAAAGCCCGAAAGGAGCGGGCCCTTTTCGGCGGAGAGGAGAAAAAGAAACGAGGTTTTTTCAGACAGAAAAAGGGACAGACCGTATAGGCCTGTCCCTTTGCTGTACGCTGATTCAGCCGATTACTCTGCGCTGATTGCGCCGTTCGGACACTCTGCCTCGCAGGTTCCGCAGTCAAGACATGCGTCTGCGTCGATTACGTACTTGCCGTCACCCTCGCTGATAGCTTCTGCCGGACATACCTCTGCGCATGCGCCGCAGCTTACACACTCGTCACTGATTACATAAGCCATAATGTAAATCCTCCTTTTTATTCTACCTGCCGGGGAACGTAGGAAAACGTCTCTGCCGGGCGGGTAATTTTATGTGTCATCCTGATACCTTCCCATGCGGAGAAGCCTTGAAAGCTCTGCGCCGGAAGGATTGTTTACAGGTGTATTTTATAATAAATATTCAAATTATACAAGTGAAAAATATGTAAACAGAGGATTGTACGTAAAGATGTACAAAATCTGCGCTCCAGAGAGACAGCTGTAATTTAAATTGAAATTTCTGAATGAATTCCTTGCAAATTACTCGGAATTAGATTATAATAAACCTTGCAAATGTGCAGATAATAGTGAAAGCAGACAGAACAAAAGCAAGATAGATAAAGGAGGAGTTTCAGATGGCACAGGTAACAAAGGACATGCTGATTGCGGAAGTGCTTCAGACAAATGAGAACATGGCAAATATTCTGATGCGGGAAGGCATGCACTGTATCGGATGCCCGGCACATCAGTTTGAGAGTCTCGGAGAGGCTGCTATGGTTCACGGCATCGATCCGGACACGCTGGTAGCAAGACTGAATGCGTTTCTTCAGGCAGTCTAAAGGCTGGAGCGTCAGGCAGAAAGACTTCTCCGGGCGCTGATTTGGTCAGTAAAAAAATAGCAGAAGAGAATAAAAAGCACGGCTGCGTACCGGGATTTCCGGTCTGCAGCCGTATTTTTGTTCTCTTGTTTTACGCTGTATCTGTCATTCAAACCGCCAGCTTACAGAAGCGCAAGCTTCTGCAGAGCCTGTTCTCTGACCATGGCCTCTTCATGCTCATCCAGATAGGCTTCGCTGGCAGAGGAATACTTGCCGCTGGAGCCGTATTCGGAAAGAATATTGGCTACTTTGTTGAATTCTTCCGGGCTGTGGCCGCTCTTGCGGATCACCAGGCAGTAGCTGCCGTCTTTGGCCAGACGGTACAGGGAGTTGTATCCTTTATAATATCCCTGAAGCACATGGGCGGCCGAAATGACCGTATCCAGATTCGGGAAAAAGTACATACGGGTCAAATCAAGCTCGGAGGCCAGTTCTACGGCCTTTTCCGCCTGCTCCTCCCTGCCGCTCTCTTTCAGGTGGCGGTCGATCAGCCGGCGGAACATATCCAGCACATTGTCGGCGCCTTCCGGAAGCAGTCCATTCAAATCGCCTGCCTCATCACCGGCGCTTTCGCCGCCCGGGGCGAACTTGGAGAATCTGGTATCCAGCTCCTCCGGATCTTCCACCTTGGTGATAATCAGAACGATGCATTCATTGGGAAGCGGTATCGCCTCTATCATCAATGGGATATTATCAGCTTCAAAACCGAATTCAATGGCTGCCTGCTGCATCATATCCCGAAACAGCTCTTTTGCCTTTTCCGTGCCATAAGCCAGCTCGCTCAGCTTAATCTGGCGGTTGGCCAGGTCATCCCTGGTCAGGGTACAGCGTATCTGGTTGTCATTCAGTTTTTCTATTCTCATAATCCTCACATCCAAATCTGCAAATCAACTGGTTCTTTTCTATTATATACATTTTTGAAAGTATATACAATATTTAATCGGAAGTCAATACGTTAAAAATACCAATTTTTTATAAAGATTTTCTAAACAAAAAATGAAATTTCAGGAACGCTTGCATTTATTTTCCATTTTGTTTTATAATGAAAAAGCGAAGAAGCCGCCGGAAGAAAGGAGGCGGATTACGAATGATTCTCCGGATCTCCCGGAGTCCTGTGCCTGTGTAAGCCAGGCTGTTTCTTGTTTTCATTCACCAGATCGGTGGAATTTCCACAGAACCACGATTGTCAGAGAAAGATGTTTTTAAAAGAATAAGGCGGTTTTTTCGGATAATATATCACGAATCCTTTTGGAAAAGAGAGGAAGCCGCGGCTTTTTACTTACTGTTACGCAGGTGAGGCCCCTCCGAACCGGACAGAAGCGGAAGCCGCAGCTTCCTTTTGCGCTTTGTGGGCAGGAAGTTTCTAAAAGCCTTTCTGTGAACAGTCTTTCTCAGAAAATTCCGTGAATTTTTCCGAATGACGAACCGGGGAGAAAAATGTAGAAAACAGGGGTGACGTACCGTGGAAATTCTGTTATTATAATGGAAACAGGAGGATTCTGCAATGACGGCAAAAAAACGAAGGAAAAAAAGGAAAATGCAGGTAAACAGACGGGTAGCGCCTGTACTGGCAGTGCTGCTGCTGATCATTGTCGTGCTGGCTGGTATATTTGTCAGCTATCTGATAGATAAATACAGCCCTTCCAAGGAGCGCATGGCGTGGACGGAATATTATTCTGTGTCGGAAGCGGACGAAGTGGCAGTGATTCTGAACGATGAGTTGACGGAGATCAAGGGGCGTATGTTTGACGGCGAGGTCTATGTGACGACCGATACGCTGTACGATTACCTGAATTCACGTTTCTACTGGGATCAGGCGGAAAATCTGCTTTTGTATACGACGCCTACAGAAGTGGTTACGGCTGCAGTGGGAAGTAATACCTATACGCAGGGGAACCAGAGTTATACGGAAAGCTATGTGCCTGTTAAGGTGGATGGAGATACGGCATATGTTGCGCTTTCATATATCCAGAAGTATACAGCCCTTCAGTATGAGGTTATGACGGACGAGGTGAACCGGGTCGTGATTACCACAGAATTCGGCACGATAGAGACAGTGACCGCGAAGAGAACGGGTCAGGTGCGTTACCGCGCCGGTATCAAGAGCCCGATTCTCACGGAAGTGAAAAAGGGTGACATACTCTATGTGCTGGAAGAGGAGGAGGATATCGGAGACTGGACAAAGGTAAGGACAGCGGACGGCTTTATCGGCTATATCCGGAACAGAAGTCTGGGCAGCCGGGGCGAAGAGACGATTGAATCCAATTACGAAGAGCCGGAGTACACAAGCATTTCAAAAGATTACACCATCAACATGGCCTGGCATCAGGTGACGAATTCGGACGCAAACAGTAACGTGCTGGAAATGATAGCGAATACAAAGGGACTTACGACGATTTCGCCCACCTGGTTTTTCCTCAATGACAATGAAGGAAACATAGAGTCTCTGGCCAGTCAGACTTATGTAAATTACTGCCACCAGAACGGAATCGAGGTATGGGCTCTGGTGGAGGATATTACCTATAAAGACAGTATCGTGGATTATGAGATCCTGTCCCGGACTTCTTCCCGCCAGCGTCTGGTAAGCAACCTGATTGCGAGGGCCATCGAGTATGATCTGGATGGTCTGAATATCGATTTTGAGTATATTAACGCGGATTCCGCAAAGGCATTTCTGCAGTTCCTGCGGGAGCTGTCCATCCGATGCCGCCAGAATGGAATCGTGCTTTCCGTGGACAACTACCGTCCGGCGGATCACAATACGTTCTATGATCTGGAAGAGCAGGCAGTGGTGGTGGATTACGTGATTCTGATGGGCTATGATGAGCATTATGCAGGTTCTGAGACAGCGGGAAGCGTAGCCAGCATCAACTGGGTGCGTGAGGGCATCGAGCTGGCGCTGGAACAGGTTCCGGCTGAGAAGCTGATCAATGCCGTTCCGTTCTATACACGCCTGTGGGAGGAGCGGCCCCTTACTGAAGAAGAAGAGGCAGAGCTTCCGGCGACAGATACCAGTGTACACGTGAAGGTATCCAGCCGGGCCTACGGCATGGATGCCATTGACGAGGTTCTGGCAGATAATGGAGCTGAAAAAACCTGGGACGAGACTTCGGGCCAGTATTACGCTGAATATACGGCGGATGGAAATACCTATAAAGTCTGGCTGGAAGAAGAGGAATCCATAGCTTTGAAGGCGTCGCTTATCAAGGAATACAATCTGGCCGGTATTTCTGCATGGAAGCTCGGCTTTGAGCGGCAGGATATCTGGGATGTGATTCTGAGATATGTCAATTAGTAAATGATAAATGGGAAATGATAAAGATACAGCAAACAGCAGCAGTATGCCGGCTTTGTCCGGCACAGGAAGCGCCCGCGGCATCCGCCGCGGGTGCTTCCTGTTACTGTCTTCCGGTTTCTGCTTCCCGCGGCTGCTTCCGGCTCCGGTTTTCAGCTCTGCGTTTCTGTTCCGGCTTCCGGCACCGCCCGGTATGAAACATTTATATCTGCCATATATTTTTAATAAAGAGATAAGCGGCGGATGAACACAGCATGGAATTTTTGCGCAGAATCAGAAGCAGGCTGAAAATGGACAGCAGAGGCCTGGGAATCGGGATGGCGTTTGTAGTTCTTGCGGCAGCCTCCTATTTTTCAAGAGAGAGTTTCTGGGAGGAAGCCTGGACGGGAGCAAAGCGGGAGGATACAAGACTGATTATGATTGACGCGGGGCATGGCGGAAATGATCCCGGCAAGGTGGGAGTGGACGGCGTGCTGGAAAAGGATTTGAATCTTCAGCTTGCCAAAAAACTGAAAACACTTCTGGAGCAGCAGGATATGGAGGTTATGCTGGTCAGAGAGGAAGACCGGGGGCTGTATGATGAGAACGCTTCCAATAAAAAGGTGCAGGATATGAAAAGGCGCTGTGAACTGATCAATGAAGAGCAGCCGGTCTGCGTCGTCAGTATTCATCAGAACAGTTATCATGAGGAAAGCATTCATGGGGCTCAGGTCTTTTATTACAGTACGTCGCGGGAAAGTGAAAAGCTGGCAAAGGTTCTGCAGTCGGAGCTTGTCCGCGTGGCTGAGCCGGAAAATACCAGGCAGGCCAAGGCAAATGACACCTACTACCTGCTGAAAAAGACGGAAGCTCCGGTTGTTATCGTAGAGTGCGGGTTTTTAAGCAACTGGGCAGACTGCGCGAAGCTTCAGGATGAGAACTATCAGGATAAACTGGTCTGGGCGATTCACATGGGAATTCTGAAATATATGAACAGCGTATAGTTCTCTTCCCTTCAGACGCCGCTTCTGCGGCCGGATTTCATTGCCATTCTCCAGAAAAAATGATATAATCTCTAAAAGAAAAACAGTCCGGTACGCTTCATGACTGAACTGTTGGGAAAATACTTCATAGGAGGAGAAACGCATGATAGCATTGGGGTGTGATCACGGCGGCTATGATCTGATGCAGGCTGTGATCGCGTATCTGGATCGTGAGGGAATTGCCTATAAAAACCTGGGCTGTGAGAATAATCATGATTCCGTGGATTATCCGGATTACGGAAGAAAGGTTGTCAAGGCCATTTTGAGCGGAGAGTGTGAGAAAGGGATCGTGATCTGCGGAACGGGAATCGGAATTTCCATTACCTGCAACCGGTATAAGGGAATCCGCGCGGCGCTCTGCAGCGACTGCTTCAGCGCGGAAGCTACCAGAGAGCATAATGACGCAAACATTCTGGCTATGGGCGGCCGTGTCGTGGGTCCGGGGCTGGCAGTAAAGATTGTGGATACTTTCCTGCACACAGAATTTTCGGGCGACGAGCGGCATAAGAGAAGAATCAGCAAAATTGAAGATTGCTAGAGAGGGGACAAAAGAAATGTCAAAGGTAGTAGTAATGGAGCATCCGCTGATTCAGCACAAGATCGGGGTGATTCGGCGCAAGGAGACGGGTTCAAAGGATTTTCGGGCAATGATAGGCGAGATAGCCAGCTTGATTACCTACGAAGCCACAAAGGATCTGAAGCTTCAGGATGTGGAGATTGAGACGCCTATCTGCAAAACTACAGTGAAAGAGCTGGCCGGAAAGAAAATGGCAATCGTTCCGATTCTCCGGGCGGGTCTCGGAATGGTGGACGGCATGCTTGCCATGATACCGTCAGCCAAGGTCGGCCATATCGGCCTGTACCGGAACGAGGAGACGCTGGAGCCGGTGGAGTATTACTGCAAGCTTCCGGCAGACTGCAGTGAAAGGGATGTGTTCGTGGTAGACCCCATGCTTGCCACAGGAGGTTCTGCAGTGGCGGCCATTCAGATGCTGAAGGAGCGCGGGGTTAAGAATATCCGCCTGCTCTGCATCATCGGAGCGCCGGAGGGCGTGAAGAAAATGCAGGAGGTTCATCCTGATGTGGATATCTATATCGGCGCGCTGGACGACCACCTGAACGAGCACGGCTATATTGTTCCCGGACTGGGAGACGCGGGAGACCGTATCTTCGGAACAAAATAAAGAGGTGTCCCACAGGAGGAAAGGGAGAGATTCATGGGAGAGAAAAGACAGGATTATATCAGCTGGGACGAGTATTTTATGGGAGTAGCCATGCTGTCCGGAATGCGTTCCAAGGACCCGAACACTCAGGTGGGAGCCTGCATCGTCAGCCAGGACAATAAGATACTGTCCATGGGGTATAACGGATTCCCCAAAGGCTGTGACGACGATGAATTTCCCTGGGCGAGAACCGGCGAAAGCAATGAGACCAAATATCCCTTTGTGACTCACGCGGAGCTGAACGCCATTCTGAATTACCGGGGAGGCAGCCTGGAAGGCGCCAAGATCTACGTGGCTCTCTTCCCCTGCAACGAGTGCGCCAAGGCGATCATTCAGGCGGGACTGAAGACGGTGGTCTACGCTTCCGATAAGTATGCGGATACGGCGGCCACACTGGCGTCCAAGCGGATGTTCCGGGCGGCCGGCGTGGAGCTGGTTCCCTATCTGCACACGGGCAGGAAGATTGAGCTTGAGGTATAGGTGGATTTTACTGATTGACGGTGTGCGAGCCCTGCATGTGGACAAAGCAGAAATAATCATATGGTAAAAAGATAACGCGGAGCACTTTAAGACAAGACGGTCTTAAAGTGCTCCGCGTCTGTATGTGGGAACTGAGTTGGAGTATTGATGAAAACCATGTCGGATACCTATTCTAACAAGCTGGGCGAAGCGATTGAAAGCTATGCGGAAGAGGCGTATCCGGACTGCGATCTCTATCTGATGGATGGACAGGCTGATGTGGCAAAACAGATTTCTCAGGCGGAAGATCTGATAGCCAAGCAGGTCGATGTGATTATTCTGAATCCGCAGGATGCGGACGGTTCCGCACAGGTACTGGATCTTGCGGCAGACGCCAATATTCCGGTTATTGAGATTAATACGGAAACCACGCGTACAGATTATGTATCCTACATTGGTTCTGACGATACGCAGGCAGGCGAAATTATGGGTAATTTTGTAATGGAGCAGCTGGGAGAAGAGGGCGGTCAGTACGCAATCCTGGAAGGCGAGATGGGACAGAGCTCTCAGCTTCTCAGATATGAAGGGCTTGAGAATACGATTCTTGCAGACGATACTTATGAGTGTGTAGCGACGCTTTCTGCAAACAGGTCCAGAGATGAGGCTATGTCCACTACAGAAGACTGGCTGGGGAAATATCCGGAACTGAAAGCGATTATCTGTGAAAACGATGATATGGCCATGGGTGCCCTTCAGGCTGCAGAATCACAGAACAGAGACCTGATCATTATCGGAACAGATGCCATTCCTGATGCGCTCCAGGCAGTAAAAGATGGCAGACTTTCCGGCACAGTGCTTCAGGACGCAAACTCACAGGCAAGTACAGCAGTAGATACTGCCGTAAAAGTAGCATCTGGTGAAGAAGTGGAAGAAAGGTACGATATTTCTTTCCAGCTTATTACTATTGACAATGTAGATCAGTACATTGAGGAGTGAGAATAATCATGGCAAGAATACTGGAAGACGGAATATTTCCGGGATACGATAAAAATATGTCGCTGGAAGGGAAAGTTGCCATCATAACCGGCGCTGCGGGCTCTATTGCCCGCAGCACAGCGGAGCTCTTTGCGGGAAGAGACCATGATGATCTGGCGGAAAAATTATCAACATGGCATCTCAGGCCGGTATTGTGGGACTTCCGCGGCATGCTCTGTACGGAGCGGCTAAAGCGGGAGTTATTAACATTACGAAAACGCTGGCAAACGAATGGGGACGCTATCATATTAACGTAAATGCAGTTTCTCCCACGGTGGTTCTGACACCACTGGCAGTAAAATGCTGGGGCGGGGAACGCGGACAGGAATTTTTGAAATCTGTTCCGGCAGCTTTTTTGGAGGAAATTTTGTAACAGTTCTGTCCAGGTCTGCGCACATGCTGCGCAGACCGTGAGGACATGATTCACGAAATTTTTCTTTTCTTTTTCAGGAGCCCTTGACAGGCAGGCTTTGTTTCCTGTACTATAAAAATAGATTACTTAGAAATTAATTATTTTGAAGTTAATTATATCTTACAGTAAGGAGATACACATGTTTGTAGGCAGAGAAAAGGAACTGGAAGAATTGAACCGGCTGTATAAACAGGACAGATTTCAGCTTTTCATATTATATGGGCGGAGGCGAGTGGGAAAGACTACGCTGCTGAATGAATTTTGCAGGAGCAGAGACAGCATATTTTATGCAGCGGAGCAGACCAATGATAAGATGAATCTGGAAAAGTTTTCTGCAGAGGTGTTCCGGTTTTACGGGGAGGAGCATGTGAGCGGGTTTTCAAACTGGGAAAAGGCATTCCTGTATATAAATGAGAGGCAGAGAGACAGGCAGCTGGTGGTTGTTCTGGACGAGTTTCCCTATCTTGCGGACAGCAATCCTGCCCTGATGTCTGTGCTGCAGCATTTGATTGACCACCGGCTGAAGGATGGAAAGCTGTTTCTGATTCTGTGCGGCAGTTATATGGGATTTATGGAGAAAGAAGTGTTGAGCAGCAAAAGCCCGTTGTTTGGGAGGAGAACAGCTCAGCTTCATATGAAGCCCTTTCTGTATACGACGGGAATCCGCATGCTTCCGGGATTTTCCGGCGGAGAAAAACTGATGCTCTATTCCATTTACGGAGGTACGCCGCTGTATCTGCGGCAGATAGATAATGAAACCGGATTTGAGGATAATATCAGAAAAGATTTTCTGACGCCGACGGGTTATCTGTATGAGGAACCCATGCTTCTGATGAGGCAGGAGGTCCAGAAACCGGGTATGTACTGTGCAGTGATCGAAGCGATTGCGGGGGGCGCTGTCCGTTCAGCGGAAATCGCGGCCAGGACAGGAGAAGAAACAGCTAAATGTCTGAAATATATTTCTGTGCTCCGCGAGCTTGGAATTCTGTACAGGGAAGTTCCGTTCGGAGAAAAGGAAAACAGCAGAAAGGCTCAATACGGTATCTGCGATCCCATGTTCCGTTTTTGGTACCGCTATGTATCTCCCAATAAAACATTGCTGGAGACAGGAGCAGAAAGGCTTGTGTGGACGAAACGGATTGCGCCGGACCTCAGCCATTATATGGGAACTGCTTTTGAAATGATCTGCAGGGAGTACCTGCTGCTGAAAAACAGCAGAGGAGAGCTTCCGGTGCTTTTTACAAAAATTGGACGCTGGTGGGGAACTGACCCGGAGAAAAGAAAAGAGACGGAAATAGATCTCATCGCTGAAGACGGGGAAGATTATCTGATTTGCGAGTGTAAATGGAGAAACGAGTTGACAGACCGGCGCGTGTATGAAGAACTGAAGCAAAAGGCAGATGTTTTCAGAAAGAGACGGCATGATACATGGTATGTATTATTTTCAAAAAGTGGTTTTAGCAGCGGCCTCATACAGGAAGCGCGGAATGATCCGCGTCTGCTGCTGGTTACGCTGGAAGAACTTCTTGTTTTATCTGCCCCGCCCGATTATGAGGAAATGTAATTGCGCTTTTTTCCAAGGCAGTGTATGATATAACATATAGGAAACGGCAGACCTGCTGCCGGAACACTTAAAAAGTGAGGAGGAAACAGATATGTCATTTGTTACATCGGAAAAAATGCTTTTGGACGCACAGAAGGGCGGCTACGCGGTAGGCGCGTTTAATGTGGAGAATATGGAGATGGTGATGGCCGTAATCGCGGCGGCGGAAGAGCTCCGCGCTCCGCTGATGATGCAGACTACTCCGTCCACAATCAAATATGCGGGACTGGACATGTATCTGGCAAATGTAAAGGCGGCGGCTGAGAAGGCCAGCGTTCCGGTGTGTCTGCACCTGGACCACGGCGACAGCTTTGAGCTGGCCATGCGGGCGCTGCGCACAGGCTATACCTCCATCATGATTGACGGTTCCCACAATGTGTTTGAGGAAAATATCGCAGTGACCAAGGCGGTGGCAGATGCCTGCCGTCCCTCCGGAATTCCGGTAGAGGCGGAGCTTGGAAAAGTAGGCGGCAAGGAAGATGATCTAGACGGCGGAAACGGCGGCTACACTGATCCCATGGAGGCAAAGGAGTTTGTGGAGCGCACCGGCGTGAGCTCTCTGGCAGTGGCTATCGGAACAGCACACGGCGTATATAAGGGAGAACCGAAGCTGGATCTGGACCGTCTGGCGGAGATCCGGAAAGTGGTTTCCATTCCTCTGGTACTGCATGGAGCCAGCGGCCTTTCTGAAGAGGCTGTTGTGGAGAGCATTAAGCGGGGCATCTGCAAGGTGAATTTTGCCACAGAGCTTCGTATTGCTTACACGGACGGCGTGAAAGAATTCCTGGCGGCCAATCCGGACGCTTTCGATCCGAAGAAGTATGGAAAAGTGGCTATGGAAAAGGTAAAAGAGATCGTGAAGCTGCGTATGACCATGTGCGGCTGCGCCGGTAAAGTGTGAATCTGCTGACAGGCTCCTGACCGTTCGGCTGCGGGGCTCCTCCGGGGCCCCGCAGTCCGGAAAAGGGGAGAACAGGAACGGGAAAGCGTCATAAGGCCTTCCTTTAGGCGGTTCAGAAGGGGGAGATAAAAATGAAGGTGACACAGCTGGAGCAGCTGTACAGAGACGGGATGAGCAGACTGAAGGAGCAGAAGAAAAGGCAGGAGCAGGGCCGGCTGGAGCAGACGGTAAAACGGCTTTCACAGGAGCAGAAAGCCCTTTACGAAAAGAAGCTTCAGGATATGGAGCAGGCTCATGCAGAGGAACTGAAAAAAATAGAGACGGACAGGGAAAATGAGCTTCGTGACACGGAGGAAGCGCGGCGCAGAGAGCTGAGGCTTGTGCAGGAAGAGCTGGAGAGGATTACGGACCAGGCAGTTTCCCTGAGAAGACATGTAGAAGAACTGCTTGTGCAGAAAAAGGAGTAAAGAGAGCGTCAGAGGTTATGACAGAGAAGCAGACAGCAATACAGACAGCAGCGCGTACAGAAACACAGACACAAAAGCAGCCCAAGAAGACGGAGACAGGACGGAAGAGGACAGGACGCCAGCGGCAGCACCTGATTTTTATCGCCCTGTTTCTTATTCTTGAGCTTATTTTTATTTTCCGAAGCTTTTACGGTTTTAATACAGCGGATGAGATGTACTTCATCGGTACCTCGGAACGGATTTTCCGGGGAGAAAAGATCCTGATCGACGAGTGGAATCCGACTCAGCAGCTTTGTACCTTTCTTCTTCACCCGGTTTACTGCCTGATCCGGCTGGCGCTGGGCTCTACGGAAGGAATCGTGATGGCGAGCCGCTTCCTGTATCTGGCTTATTCCGCAGTGCTGACGCTGTTCTTTTATCTGCGGTTCCAGAGGCGGGGGTACGCGTCCTTCGGACCCGTATTTCTGTTCCTGATTTTCGCGCCCTTCAGTATCTGCGCCATGTCCTACAATTCCATAGAGTTCGGACTTCTGCCGGTGCTTCTGGCAGTGCTTTCTGCCAGAATGGAGCACTCTGTGCCGGAATATATTTTATGCGGAATTCTGATGGCGGCTATCGTGCTGGCGAACCCCTTTGCCATTCTGATGTACGCGGCCTATGGGGTTATCTGCCTGGCGGCGTCCATTCGCGGAAAGAGGCGGGGAACAGAGCCGGAAGGCGCGCTTCGGTTTAGCAGCTTTCTTTGGATGACTGCGGGGGCGGTCCTGATTCTTGTGCTGTTTCTGGCTTTTGTGTTTCAGAGGGGAACGCTTGCGGAGGTGCTTGCGAACGTGCCGCACATAGTGGGGGACTCTGAGCATCAGCAGGATTACTGGTACAAGACCTGGAGATATTTTGATCTCTGTTTTAAAAATTACAAATACATGTTCTGCGCCCTTGGCGTGATTTACGCGGCGACGCTGCTGGATAAAAAGCGCTTCCGGCATGGACTGGCTTATATGCTGCTGGCTTCTGCCGCTGTGCTGCCGTATCTGATCTATTACGGTTTTATCTTTGAACATATTACGGTGAACTATCAGATGCTTCCTCTGGCTTTCTGGTGCCTGGAGGCTTATCTGGTCACGGAGAAAAAGGACAGGCGGCTATTCTGCTGGTGGTATCTGCCAGCCATGGTTTTTACGCTGGTGGTGCAGTACGCGACCAATACGGGCATTGTGACGCTGAGTGTGGCTTATGGCATGTGCTCCTGGGTGGGCCTGATCTTTGTGGCGGACTGGCTGAAGGAGTGGAAGCAGAGAGCGGCCGGCGGACGCGCCGTGTCATGTCTTGCGGTAGTGTGTGTGGCGGTGATGATTGTGGCTCAGTTTGCCGGAACCTTTTTCCTGCGGATGACCTATGCCTGGGGAGACGAAAGAGTATGGGAGCTTTCCGAGCGGATGGAGAGGGGGCCTCTGAAAAACGTGTACACGACGCCGGAGATGGCAGACTGGTACGCGCAGGTGCTGGATGAACTGGACATGTTGAATCTGACAGAGGAAGATGAGATTATGGTAGTGGGCGTGGCGCCCTGGATTTACCTGTATGTGGACGCGGGCTGCGGAAACTATTCCACCTGGCAGGTTCATGAGAACAGCACCCAGCTGTATGACTACTATGCGCTGCATCCCGACAAGTTCCCCAACGTGATCTATATGGCCCACTGGGCAGAGGAGTTCCTGGCAAGCGGCCTGTCAAATCAGTTCCTGGATAAGGGCTATACGGTCGTCTACGAAGGAACAGGAACGGTGATGATGTCTCCGGAGCGGGCCGCCTGGCAGAATGGATAAAGAGATTTCAGAAAGGCAGTTTTGAGTTTGACTTTCTGATGCAGATATGATAAGCTTACCCCTAAGTGATAACACATGTGTCAAGACACATATATGGTCAATGATGGACCGGCGGAAAACCGGACGTGAAAGAGGGGGAAAGGTTATGGAAAAACTGAAGAAGCTTTGCAATCATATTCTGATCGACGGCCTGAGCGGTATGGCGCTCGGGCTGTTTGCCACATTGATAGTGGGTACGATCATTCAGCAGATCGGAACGCTTGTAGGGGGAAGAGCGGGAGATACGCTTTTTCTTTTTGGAAAACTGGCGGCGGCCCTGACAGGGGCGGGCATCGGAGTGGGAACGGCCTGCAAATTCAAAGCCAGTCCTCTCGTAGTGCTGTCAGCAGCCACGGCCGGTATGGCCGGAGCTTTCGCCAGCGGGATTCTGGCCGGCTCCGTGCTTTCGGATGGGGCAGTGGTCCTGTCTGGTCCGGGAGAGCCTCTGGGCGCCTTTATTGCCGCGCTCACAGGCATTGAGCTTGGGCGGCTGGTGTCCGGCCGGACCAAAATAGATATTCTGGTGACTCCGCTGACAGTGATTGTGTCCGGCTCCATTGCGGGCCTGATTTTCGGACCTCCCATCAGCAGCCTGATGACTGCCCTGGGCGGGCTGATCAACTGGGGAACCGTTCAGCAGCCTTTTCTGATGGGAATTGTGGTTTCCGTCTTGATGGGAATGATTCTGACGCTTCCCATCAGCTCGGCGGCCCTGGGCGTGATCCTGAATCTTTCCGGCCTGGCGGCGGGAGCCGCGACGGTGGGGTGCTGCTGCAATATGGTAGGCTTCGCGGCAGCCAGCTTCCGGGAAAACAGACTGGGCGGGCTGCTGGCCCAGGGCGTGGGAACGTCCATGCTTCAGGTGCCGAATATTGTGAGAAAGCCTCTGATCTGGCTCCCGGCCATCATTTCCAGCGCCGTTCTGGGACCGGTGGGAACCATGCTGCTTCATATGGAGAATAACGCGACCGGTTCCGGAATGGGAACCTCCGGGCTGGTAGGCCAGATTATGACCTGGCAGGTGATGGCCCCGGTGGACGGTCCCGCGCTGACGCTTGTCAAAATCCTTCTGATTCAGGTGATTCTGCCGGCGGCAGTGACGCTGGCTGTATCAGAATTCATGAGGAAAAAGGGCTGGATTCAGTATGGCGATATGAAGCTGGATCTGTAGGCGGATACAGGCGGGAGATAAGCTGTATTTAATTTAGAAAAAATTTAGATTTTTTATCATATTTTCCAAGCAGGACCTCTGGCTCTGTGATATAATAAAAATGTTGTCAGACGTGAATGAGACTGATATACCACAGAGCTGGAGACGATCATGAAACTTCGTTCAAAATTAATCATTACATTTCTGATTCTGATTCTTGTCCCGGTGTTGTTTACGACAGTGGCCTTTTTTGGCTTTGGGCAGTATCAGCTCAATTCCATTCGAAAACTGTATGGCGTGGAGAACGTCACTTATGAGACCCTTTCCAATACGCCTGCCATGATGAGCCGGATTACCAGAGAGACCTATGACGGAATGCAGCAGAAGGCAGAGACTGACCCGGACGCCTTTGAGGATACGGAATATCTGGATACGGTAAATCTGGATCTGGAGAAGAGATATTCATTTCTGGTGGTGCGTAAAGGAGACAGCTTCACCTATATAGGAAATGACGGGGACCAGACAGATCTTCTGGAAAGCCTGCCGGAATACGGAGCCCATGATGCGGATCAGGAGCAGGATATGGGAATCTATATTGGAGGAAATCTGCAGGCTCTTGTGAGGCAGCTGGATTTCCGGTATTCCGATCAGACGGAGGGCACGGCGTTCATCGTCACTTCCATAAGCGGCATGATTCCGGAGATGGAGTCTCTGGTGATGGATGTGATCATGGTCCTGGCGCTGATTCTGATTTTTACCAGTATGATTCTGACGGCATGGATTTATAAAAGCATCGTGACGCCCATCCATCATCTGCAGGTGGCGACCAAAAAGATTACCGATGGCAATCTGGATTTTGAGATGCCGGCCGGCGGAGAGGATGAGATCGGAGAGCTCTGCACAGATTTTGAGGATATGCGCCGCAGGCTGAAGGAAACCGCGGAAGAGAAGCTGGAGGCGGAGAAGCAGAATAAGGAGCTTATCAGCAACATTTCCCATGATTTGAAGACGCCTATCACCGCAGTCAAGGGATATGTGGAAGGGATTATGGACGGCGTGGCTGATACGCCGGAGAAGCAGGAAAAATATATCAGAACCATTTATAATAAAGCCAATGATATGGAACGGCTTATCAATGAGCTGACCTTTTATTCCAAGATCGATACGAACCGGATTCCATACAGATTTGACCGGATCAATGTAAACGAATATTTTGCGGACTGTGTGGAGGAGCTGTCCATCGAACTGGAGGAGCAGAACATTGAGCTGGCCTATTTCAATTATGTGGACGAGGACGTGCAGGTTATCGCGGATGCGGAACAGATCAAGCGCGTTATCAATAATATTGTGAGCAATTCCATCAAATACATCGATAAGCCCAAAGGCTATATCAATATCCGCGTGAAGGACGTGGGAGATTTTGTTCAGGTGGAGATAGAGGACAACGGAAAGGGAATTGCCACAAAGGATCTGCCGCTGATTTTCAACCGCTTCTACCGGACGGACGCCTCAAGGAATTCCTCCAAGGGAGGCAGCGGGATCGGCCTGTCCATCGTGAAGAAAATCATTGAAGACCACGGAGGCAAGGTCTGGGCGACAAGTAAGGAGAACACAGGGACAGTGATGTATTTTGTCCTCAGAAAATATCAGGAGGTACCGGTCACATGAGTAAGATACTGATCATAGAAGACGAAGAAGCCATCGCGGATCTGGAGAAGGATTATCTGGAGCTTTCGGGTTTTGAGGTGGAGATTGCCGCAGATGGGGAGACAGGACTGAAACGTGCGCTGGATGAGGATTTTCAGCTGGTGATTCTTGACCTGATGCTGCCGGGAGTGGATGGATTTGAGATCTGCCGCCAGGTACGGGAGAAGAAGAATACTCCGATTATCATGGTTTCCGCCAAAAAGGACGACATCGACAAGATCCGGGGACTGGGTCTGGGCGCAGACGATTACATGACAAAACCCTTCAGTCCAAGCGAGCTGGTGGCCCGTGTAAAAGCCCATCTGAACCGGTATCAGCGCCTGGTGAACAGCAATGCCAGAGAAAATACCGTGATTGAGATCCGGGGCCTGAAAATTGACAAGACAGCCCGCCGTGTCTGGGTGAACGGTGAGGAGAAAAATTTCACCTCCAGGGAATTCGATCTGCTGACCTTCCTTGCGGAAAATCCGAATCACGTATTTACCAAGGAGGAGCTGTTCCGGAAAATCTGGGATATGGATTCTGTGGGAGATATCGCGACAGTCACCGTACACATCAAGAAGATTCGGGAAAAGATAGAACAGAATTCCGCCAAGCCCCAGTATATCGAGACGATTTGGGGCGTAGGGTACCGGTTTAAAGTATAAACCGGACACAGTGCGTCATAGCGCAAAAGCCTCATTATTAATGAAGAAGAACGGCGCAGGTTTCTCTGCCATCAGCTGACAGAGAAACCCGTGCCGTTCTTTTATTCTTTTCGCGCAGTCTGCATGGATATTTGAGCAGAGGAGAATATCTGCATCTGCCGATTTCGGAACCTTAAGGGTGTTTATAAAACCCCGTTTTAATCCTGACCCTGCAGCTCACCATTCCGATATCTTCTGACCAGTGCCTGGATTCTGTCATAGGGGTCCAGCAGATCGCTGATGGACACGTCGTGGTTCAGCGTATCTACAAGAAGAGCGATGTATTTGCTCATATTGCAGCTTACATAATAAGGACGGCTTAAGAGATCCGGCGTCTGGTAGACCAGGTTGGTGGTCAGAAGCTTGGTGAAGAGGCCTTCTTCGTAAGCCTTATCGAATTTCTCCAGGCCGTTGGTAAAGAGGCCGAAGGTGCAGAAGATATAGATATTGCGGGCCTTGCGCTTCTTGAGCTCGCGGATGACTTCCAGCATGCTGTCGCCGGAGGAAATCATATCGTCCACCACGATCATATCCTTGCCTTCGATATCCGTACCCAGGAACTCGTGGGCCAGAATCGGGTTGCGTCCGTTGATAATGCGGGTATAGTCGCGGCGCTTGTAGAACATTCCCATGTCAAGGCCGAGAACATTGGCCAGGTATACAGCGCGGGACATGCCGCCCTCGTCCGGGCTGATGACCAGCATGTGCCTGCTGTCGATCTCCAGACCCGGCGTAGTCTCCAGAAGGCCCTTGATCAGCTGATAGGCCGGGGTGACAGTCTCAAATCCGTTCAGAGGAATCGCATTCTGCACTCTGGGATCATGGGCTTCAAAGGTGAGGATGTTTTCCACACCCATATTTACCAGCTCCTGCAGAGCCATGGCACAGTCCAGGGACTCCCGGGCGCTGCGCTTGTGCTGGCGGCTCTCGTACAGGTAGGGCATGATTACCGTGATACGGCGGGCCTTGCCGCCGATGGCGGCGATGACACGTTTCAGGTCCTGGAAATGATCATCGGGAGACATGCGGTTTGTGTAGTTGTAAAGCTTGTAGGTAAGGCTGTAGTTGCACACATCCACCATCAGATACAGATCGTTTCCGCGGACGGAATCGTCAATAGTACCTTTTCCTTCTCCGGAACCGAACCGGGGTGTGTGGGCCGGGATCAGATAGGAGTCTCGCTCATATCCTGTGAAGGCAATGCTGGACTTGTGCTCCAGATCGCTGCTGTGGCGCCATTTTACAAGATAGTCATTGACCTGGCGTCCAAGCTCTTCACAGCTTTTAAGAGGGATCAGTCCGAGAGAACCGACAGGGATAGTTTCCAGTACGCGCTGGCTGCGTTGCAGTAACATAACAGTATTCCTCCATGGTTTATGAATTGGTATTGGCAGGGGCTCATTAAGAGGCAGGGCGCCCAGGCTTAAGTTTCTTCTTGATTCGTATATCGCTTCCGGGCAGCTGACGGATAGTGTAGCAGCTGATAATCCGGGACAGAGCGCGCTCGGAATAGATATTCCGCAGGGCTTCCATGTCCAGGTTCGAAGAGATGAGAGTGGATTTCTTCCGCAGAATCCGTTCGTTGATACAGAGAAAGAACTGGGATACGGTGAACGAATTGGGAAGCTCTGTTCCCAGATCGTCTATAATCAGAAGGTCACAGTCAAAGATATAGGGATAGGTCTGCTGGTAGCTTCTGTTCTGCTTCTCTGATCCAAAGGCAGCTCTGGAAAGCAACTCAAACAGCTGAAAGGCCGTCAGATAGACTACGGAATGGCAGGTATCCATCAGTTCTTTTGCGATACAGTTGGAAAGAAAGGTCTTTCCGGTGCCGACAGCGCCCAGAAGCAGAAGATTCTGAAAGCTGCTGTCAAAGTTTTCGATGAACATGCGGGCGTCCATCACGCAGCGCCGCATGATTTCCCGATCTTCTCCCTCATACCAGGAGTAGGAAAAGGTATGGAAATTCTCTTTTTCCAGAATCTCCTTCAGATGAGACTGGTGGTAGAGAAGATCGATTTCAGCCTGCAGGAAGCAGTGGCATTTTTCTTCGCCGATATAGCCGGTATCCCGGCAGTCCGGACAGGTATAGACCGGCTCCAGATCGGAAAGTGACAGCCCATGCTCAGCCAGAAGTTCTGCCCGTCCCTCAAAAAGCTGAGTAAGACGTTCCTCCAGCTCAGCGCTCAGTTCCCGGTTCTGGGAGACGGCGGCGCGGACTTTTTCCGCCTGACAGGCTGTAATCTGTTCTTCCAGGGCGGAAAGCTCCGGAATCTCCCGATGAATGCGCTCCAGACGTTCCTCCAGCTCCTGGCGGGAACGGGCCTGCCTGCGGGCGTATCCGCGCATGATAGAATCATACTGTGTATTGATCAAAGGCATAAGCTGCTCCTTTGCTTACTGATTGATAAGCTGCTTCTGCAGTTTCTCAAAATCATAATCACGTTCCTTGAAATTGTGAAAGCGGTTCTGGGCCCCGGTCCTGCGGGAGGGCGCCTGCTCTTTTTCGCCGGCTGGCTGAGAAGACGTCTGGGCTGTCCTGGCTGCGGAGCGGCGGCTTTGGTCCAGAGCCTCCAGATCCGCAAGAGAAGCCACATGATTCTTTTTCCAGCCGGACAGGATCTTGTCCGCGTATTCAAAACCGGGCTGGTGGATAGTCGCCATGGTCCGGCTGCAGGCTTCGGTGATGAGCTCCAGGGAGAAACCATAGGACTTCAGCCACTTGTCCATATAAGAAATTTCCACGTCCACCGGGTTGCGGTTGGAGATGCCGAAGGCCTTCAGAATCTTGTAATAGGCGCGGTTGTATGTAGTGGTCTGCTGCCGTGCCTGAGAGACTGTCCGTATGCCGGCCTCATGCCAGCCCCGGGCGGTGCCTTCAATATAATGGATGCTTTTGTGTCCTCCTGACACACAGTATTCCACAAGATATTCGATGAGCTCCGCGCTGAACCCGAAAGAGTCGTGCAGATCCAGGATCTGAGCCACCTCTCTGGAGCTTAAGGTCTTGCCCAGATACTGCTCACAGATGAAAAGAAGCTGCTGGGCCTCCTGGGGAGACAGCAAATCGGTGGGGATTCGCCCGGAAGCGGAAGATTTTTCAGAGGTTCCCGCGTTTCCTGCATATGCCGTATTTCCGGCCGCTTTCGTATCTTTCGCATCTTTCGCATCTTTCGCATCTGCCGCGCCGCTCACGGCCTTTGCGGCCTTCTTGGCCTTTTCCGGCTCCGGCTGGTCCAGTCCCCGGGGTCCCGGACTGCCTTCGGAGGCTTCGTGCTCCAGTACGCGGACTCCGGTGAGATTGCTGGAAGCGTCGTATTCCAGTTTCAGGAGCTTCCTCTTTTCCCAGTACTTTAATGCGCGGCACACGTCGCTTTCTGTATGTTCAAATTTATCTGCGATGAGAGAAATGGACAGCTCCTGTGTGTCAGACTTCAGGCAGCGCAGCAGATAGAGATAAATCTTCACATATTCTCCATTGGCGCCGGGCATGTAATTGTCCAGAAAAAAATCGGGGACCAGCGTATGACCGCTGTCCGCATCCTTACGCAGAATAAAACCGTTCATGATTTCGCACCTTTCTATTCCCTTCCGGCAGACAGACGTATCTCTGCAACCTTAGGGTATCTGTATTGTAGCACACTTCCCGACAAAAAAAAACAGGCTTTTTTGCTGAAAGGCCACAGTTTCCGTGCCGGCACGACACATTTGCTTCCCTGTCTGAACCGGCTGTGAATGGTAACTGTGGAGACAGAAAATGTGGATAATGTGGATAACTTTGTGGAGAAATATTATCTGCAACCGGGAAAAGGACCGCACAGACCTGAAAACAGGCAAAAAAGAGGAAAAGAACAAAAAATAAGAGAAACTCTGGAAAATATTTATGTCAACAGGTTGTCCACAGAAAAATCCACATGCTTTTTGCGGATAAAAGGTGCATAAGCATGTGGATAATGTGGATAACTATTTGTTCAGCAGGTTTTCACCAATATTTATCACGTCTCCGGCGCCCATAGTTATACACAGGTCGCCGTGTATACATTTTTCCAGCAGAAAGGCTTCGATCTCTTCAAAGGAAGGAAAGTAGTGGACGTCTGTGCCCAGGGCCTTCAGTTCCTGCTCCAGATCACGGGAACTGATTCCCAGGGTGTCGGTCTCCCGGGCCGGATAGATGTCGGCCAGAACCACATGGTCCGCCAGAGAGAGCGCCGCTGCAAAATCCTTCAGAAAAGCTTTTGTGCGCGAATAGGTATGGGGCTGGAAGACGCACCAGATTTCCCGGTGCGGATAATGGGCAGCCGCATGCAGAGTCGCCCGGATTTCCGTGGGATGGTGGGCGTAATCGTCAATGATGGTGAATCCATTTACTTCGCCCTTGTACTGGAAACGCCGATCTGTTCCGGTAAAAGCGAGAAGGCCCTTTTCCACGGTCTCCTCCGGAACCTGAAGAGCGTCAGCCAGGGCCACAGAAGCCAGAGCATTCAGCACGTTATGCTCTCCCGGAACCCGGAGCCGGAAGGATGCGCTCTCTCCGTTCTTCCGGATCAGCCGGAAGGAAGGATGGCCGAACTCGTCGTAGGTGATATCAGAAGCATGGTAATCCGCGCTCTCCTGAGAACCAAAGGTCACGACGCGGCAGGCAAGCCCTTCTGTAATCTCCTCGTAATCGGGAATGCCGCTGTTGATAATCAGAATGCCCTGGGTGGGAAGGAGCTCCGCGAACCGCCGGAAAGAGCGGCGGATATCGTTCAGATCCTTAAAGAAATCCATGTGGTCTTCTTCTATATTTAAAATAATCCCGATGGTGGGGAAAAAATGAAGAAAGCTGTTCGTATATTCACAGGCTTCTGTCAGAAATACATCCGGACCGCCGACCCGGATATTTCCGCCGATGGAGGGCAGAATGCCGCCCACAGAGATAGTAGGGTCTGCGTCTTCTTCCATAAGAATAGAAGCAATCATAGAAGTGGTCGTGGTCTTTCCGTGGGTCCCGGCCACTGCGATGGAAGTCTTGTAGTTGCGCATAAGCTGCCCCAGAAGCTCGGCGCGGGAGAGCATGGGAAGCTTCCGCTTTTTTGCCTCGGCGTATTCCGGATTGTCCGGATGAATGGCCGCCGTGTATACCACCAGCTGACAGTCCTCCGGAATATTGGAGGCAGACTGGCCGATCTGAATCCTGGCGCCTAAGTTCTCCAGATGTTCAGTCAATGCGGAGGCGTGGCTGTCAGAGCCGGATACCGGGAAACCTTCCTTTATAAGAATCTCGGCCAGGCCGCTCATGCTGATGCCGCCGATGCCGATGAAATGGACGGGGATGGGATTATGAAAATGAAGCTGATACATATTATACACTTCCTGTTCGTCGATTTTTTTGTGCCGCATAAGAGAAGAATGTCCCATATGCTTCTGGCATATTCAGTATAGCATTAATATATGAAGATAGACAAGTCTCAGTTTGCGGAAGAGAAAAGCTGATACAGGCTTCAGTTTACGGAAAAGAAAAGCTGGTACAGGCTTCAGTTTACGGAAGCGGAAAACAGAATATCCGCTCCTTTTTGCTGTTATTTTCCGTCTCATATAGTAAGATAATACGTCTCAAAAGAAGAACCGCGTCAGAAATCTTATGAAATTGGGTACAATAAGGATTATTTCACAGAACTTTGGAAAGGAGCCAAAATGGATCAGAGAATCTTGAACGAACAGCGGATAGAAGAGTTCCGCGCCTATCTGCAGCAGGAAGAAAAAAGTGAAGCTACTATAGATAAATATATCCGGGACGCGCGGGCATTCTGTGCATTTAGCGGCGGGACCGGGGTAACAAAGGAGCTCGTGCGGAGCTGGAAACAGACCCTGACGGAAAAAGGGTATGCGGTGCGCTCCGTAAATTCCATGCTTGCCAGCCTGAACAGTCTGCTGGGCTTTCTGGGATGGGAAGACTGCAGGGTAAAGAGCCTGAAGACCCAGCGCCAGACCTACTCTCCCGAGGAAAAGGAACTGACCAGGGCGGAATATCTGCGGCTTTTGAAGGCTGCCAAAGACCGGCCTCAGCTTATGTACAAAAGTAGCCGGAATCTTGTACATACGCGACACTTTTTTTCTATATAGAAAATGGAAGAGTTATGTAAACTGTTTTGCAGAAAAATCCCGCCGTTTCATGCAGAAAATGGATACTGGGAGAGAATTTTTTCTATATGTCCAAACACTGGCTGCACCGCCCCCCTGGCACACTGACGCTAAAGTTGCACAAAAATGAAGCTTCATTTTTGGTAAGTATTTCGAAGCTTTTGCATTGACAGCCGGACAGGAGAATCTTATAATACAAATAGATTGAATGTATAAAAAAATGTATATTCGGAAAGGGGGAGGCAGATGAAGCTGGATGACAGGCAGGTTCTGTATCAGAAAAAAGGCGTTACCATCAGCAATGTGGCATCCAGCCTCCTTTCCAGAAATGCAGGAGACAGGATTCCTCCTATCTCTTATTATCAGGAAGAGTACGGAGTTTCCAGGGGGACGATTCAGAATGCGTTCCGGTATCTGAAAGAAGCCGGAGCTGTGGAGCTGGTGTCCCACGGACATATGGGTACCTACATCGAGAAGATTGATTATGTGAAGCTTCAGGACTGTACCCTGGCCAGAGAGCTGCTTGGAATTATGCCGCTTCCCTATTCCAGAACCTACGAAGGCTTTGCTACCGCTATTTATGAACAGCTGAAGGAATACCGGTTTAACATGGCCTATGCCAGGGGAGCGGTAGGAAGAATTCAGCTGGTGGAGTCAGGGACTTATCAGTTTGCGGTGTGTTCCCAGTATGCGGCTGAGAATGCCATTGAAGAGGGAAGAGAGATAGAGATTGCTTTGAATTTCGGTCCTGGCAGCTTCCTTTCCAGACATGTGCTGATTCTCGGAGAAAAGTTTTCTTCCGGTATTCAGGATGGTATGAGGGTGGCTTATGACAGAGATTCTCCGGATCAGAAAGGCATCACCGAGAATCTGATCCGCGGGAAAAAGGTATGGCTTGTGGATATCAGAGTGCAGCAGACTCTTTCCGCGATAGAGGACGGCGTCATCGATGCTGGAGTATGGAACTACGATGATATTATTGAGAACCCGTCAGAGGGCCGGTTCCATGTGGAATTTCTGGAAGATGATGAGTATAACAGCAGATTTTCCACAGCTGTAATAGTGATTCAGAAAGGAAACTCTTCGCTGGAGCAGTTTTTGAAGAAAAATATCCGGATAGAATATACACTGAAAGTTCTGGATAAGGTGAGAAAGCAGAAGATACGTCCGTTTTACTAGGACGCCTGCTTTTATGGGTGAATATACAAAATATTGTATATTAAAGGAAACCCATTTTGCTCAGGTTCCAATATTCTTTTATGCATCAATATACAAAAAAATATATATTCAGCGAAAGGAGGGAAATTTGTGAAGGAAATACTGTATGAAAGGATTGCGATACTGGAACAAAACGGAGTGATCAGTCCAAAAGCAGCCGCTTATTCCAGACATGTGACAGATCTGATTCTTGCTGCAGACGAAGACGTGTCTCAGGATAAGATGGAGATGTTTATCACGCATCTTGCGATGGCGGCCCAGAGGGCGGAAGAAGGCACCGAGGAAAATCCCATGGATGAAGCCTTATTGGAGAGCATCCGGGAAGAGCCGGCCTATGAAAAGGCAGTAGAGCTTCGAGACCGTATTCTGGCGGAGACGGATATTGCATTTCCGAAAACGGAGCAGGACTTTTTATCCGTTCATTTATGCAATCTTTTATCATAAGGAGGAGGAAATATGAAGATTGTGGTAGGAGGGCAGATCGACAAAGAAGATATTGCCGCGATTGTAAAAAAGGAGCTTGGAGATCAGGCAGAGGTGACTGTCAAGGGAGACCTGGACGCCACGATGGGCATGAAGGCCGGAACCTACGATTATTATGTGGGAGCCTGTAACACGGGCGGCGGCGGAGCTCTTGCCATGGCACTCGCGATTTTAGGCAAGGCCAAGTGCGCGACCTTGTCTATGCCGGGAAAAATCCGCAGTGATGAGGAGATAAGACAGGAAGTAAAAGACGGAAAAGTAGCTTTTGGATTCACGGCACAGCATAAAGAAGCGGTGCTCCCGGTACTTTTAAAAGCTTTGACTGACAAAGAAGGAGGATTGTTATGAGGTACGTTATCATTGCGCTGATAGGCGCTCTTGCATCGGTATTGTCAAATCAGGGTATCGCCGTATTCAATGACGGCTTCCGCCCCATTGTAGGCCAGTATTTCAATAAAGAAATTTCCAGAAAAGAGCTGGCAGCCATGAGCTTTGCCATCAGCTTTGGCCTGGTAATTGGATTTGGTATCCCCACATCTATAGCGGCAAGCATTATTTTGATTCACTGTCTGCTGCTTACAACAGATATTATCGGTTCCTTCTGTCCGGATACAAAGGTGGGCATGATTATTTCCGCGGCAGTCGGCGCTGTATATGGTCTGGCGCTCCTGGCAGGTCTGGAGTTCATCGTAAATCTGTTTGGAATGATGCCTTACAATTTCACCAGCGATCTGGGCGGCGTGTCCAACTATGTAACAGTAGCATTTGCGGTTTTCCCGGCGGTAGGCGTGGCATACCAGCATGGATTTAAGAAGGGTACCATCACAGCGGGAGTGACCGTTCTGGTATACTATCTGATTAAAAAATTCGGTGTATTCTCAATCGCGGGCAATACAGTGTCTCTGAACGCAGAAGGAATGGCTATGCTGGCAGGCATGGTTATGATGATTGTTTTTGCGGCTCAAATCAAGGGCGAGTCCAACAGCAACGAAGCGCTCACTCAGGGCTTCAGCGGTAATGTGTCGAGAATCCGTAAGAACTGGTTCCTGCTTGCCATCATGGGCGGACTTATCGCGGCTGGCACAAGCGTTTCCATCATTGCCGGCGATCCGGCTTCTCTGGCCCTTTTGGCGGAAGGTGAGTTTACAAACGCGGCTTTGACAGCTCTTGCACGCGCCATTGGCTTTATCCCGCTGGTATTTACAACCGCGATTGTAACAGGTGTGTATGGTACGGCCGGATGTACGTTTGTATTTGTGGTAGGTCTTCTGCTTCATGGAAATCCGATTCTCGCTTTTGTTGTGGGCGTGCTGGTAATGGTTGTGGAGATTCTGCTTATCAATCTGTTTGCAAAGGGAATGGATAAGTTCCCGGGAGTAAAAGATATGGGCGAATATGTGCGTACTTCCATGAACAAGGTGCTGGAAGTCGCTCTTCTGGCAGGCGGTATTGTAGCTGCAGAAACCATGTCAGCGGCAGCTTCCGGCTACACAGGTATTGGAGCGTTATTTGTAATTGGCGCTTTCCTGCTGAACAAGAAGGCGAAGAAGCCGATTGTAGACCTGGCGGTAGGTCCTGTAGCATGTATTATTTTTGGAATTCTGCTGAACGTTCTTCTGCTTATCAGACTGATTGCGGTGCCGGCAGCAGGTTAAATCACAGGTGATACAATGGAACAGTATGCTAAGAAGACATTTCTGGCGCTGAAAAATCCATATCACACGGTGGAGAAGGTATACCCGAACGTCATCGATAAGGTAAGGGCAGCTTTGGGAAAAAACGGGTATGCTTTCTACACCGGATACAAGCAGACCGCTTCCATTTCGGACACTCTGATGGAACGAATGGAAGCGGGAGGCTTTCTGACCCACACCAGGGACAGGATGGCTCTGGGCGGCAGGGCTGTAGATATGCAGCTCGTGAATCCGCTGACAGGCCGGCCCATGACAGGCTCCAGCAGCGGAACCGCGCTGAATGTATTTTACAGAATCAACGATCTGGGTGTGGGAACGGACGGAGGAGGCTCTGTGCTTGCGCCGGCCGCGTCTTTGAATCTGTATGGGTTTATCTCGCCTCTGATTGAGGAAAAGCATATGAAGCGTTTCCGGAAAAAATCCACAGATGGTATCTCTTTTTCACCGTCTGCAGGATTGATAACCAGGGATATGGATACGCTGGAAAAAGCAGCCGGGACGGCGCTGGGACTGGATCTGAATAAGAGGGAAAGACAGCAAAACAGGGAAAAGAAGTCTTTGGAATACAAACTGGCAGAGACAGAGAAAGATCTGGACATCTTCGGCCCACGGGAAGGGCTGATAGAGTATGTCAGAGACACCGTCAGAGAAGGCGTGATTCTCGTATCAAAAGAGGGACCTGTAGACCTGATGGGTCTGGGGGACACTATTTTCGGGCATTTCGGCCAGGACACGAAGAAAATGCAGGAGCGTTCCGGCAAGGGGCTGATGCGGGTGGCAAATATGTGCGGAGTATCCGCGCTGACAGTGCCGGACCGGGGACTGGGCAGATGTACGGTGCTTTTGGGCGGCAGCAGACCGGAAGATATCCGGGCCCTGTTTGACTGCGCACGGAGCTGTCAGACAGAGCCGGATGCTTTGACAGAGAGGTATTTTGGCAATCTCAGTATGTATTTTGAGGACTGAAAGCCGGATCAAAATCCGGGAAATAACGGGGAGGAGGATGGAAACGGCATGGCAGTGCTGAAAGAGGGTTACACGCTGATGCATGAGCATGTGGCCATAGATTTGTCGGGAGTAAAGAAAGATTTGGACTGCCGCCTGGACTGCTTTGACGAGACAGTCAGAGAGTTCCGGCAGCTATATGAATATGGAGTAAGAAATATCCTGGAAGTCACCAATATGGGAATGGGACGGGATATCGAATATATAAAGCGGGTAGAAGAAGCCACAGGAATTCAGCTTCTGGTGTCCACAGGTTTTTATAAAGAACCATTTCTGCCGGATATGGTCAGGGAGAGTACTGTGGAGGAACTCGCCGGCCTGGCTGTGAAGGAAGTGCGGGAGGGAATCGAAGGCACAGATATCCGGGCCTCCGCTATCGGGGAATTTGGCACCAGCAAAAATGAGATGAAGCCCATGGAAGAGAAGGTTTTTGAAGCCATGAGCCTGGCTGCCTGCCGGACGGGAGCGCCTGTGACCACTCATACTACGCTGGGAACGCTGGGAGCGGAGCAGGCGGATTACCTGATCGCCCACGGCGTGAAGCCGGAGAAAATCGTCATCGGCCATATGGATCTGTCCCAGGATACGGAAAAGATTCTCGAGATCCTGGAAAAGGGAGTCAATGTGGGCTTTGACACAATAGGAAAGCTGAATTACTGTCCGGACACCTTCCGCGTGAAGGCTCTCCGTGAGATCGCGGAAAGAGGAAGATTGTCCCAGGTAGTACTTTCCATGGATATTACGAGAAAATCCCATCTGAAGGCCTTCGGCGGAATCGGTTACGGTTATCTGTTTGAGAGCTTCCTGCCGCTGCTTCGGGGAAACGGATTTTCAGAGGAAGAGATTGATATGCTGCTGATTCACAATCCGAAACGAATTCTGGAACAGAGAGGGGAGAGAGAAGCATGAATACCTATCCGCTGCACAGCTTAAGCCTTGAGGAAGCCATGAAGCTTCAGTTCAAGGTGGTAGACTGTATCACAAAGGAATTTGAGGGGCATGAGATTCTGACCAGGGGAGATCTGGGTGTGGTTATGGGGCTGAATAAGCCTGTGACGACGGCCAAGGCAGAGAAGGTCATTGCCCGGATTTTTGACGCGGAGGCCTGTGTGCTGGTGAGAGGCGCGGGAAGCGCGGCTATCCGCTTCGGCCTGCATACGATGCTGAAATGCGGACAGAAGATTCTTGTGCACAAGGCGCCTATCTACAACACCACAGCCACCTCCATAGAGATGCTGGGGCTGGTGCCTGTGGAGGCTGACTACAATGACCTGGAAGAGATTCGGAGGGTTCTGAAAAGAGAACCCGATATTCAGGGAGCTCTGGTCCAGTATACGAGACAGAAAATGGATGACCGGTATGATATGGAAGAAGTAGTCCGCGCCATAAAAGAGACAAAGGATATACCGGTGCTGACAGATGATAATTATGCCGTGATGAAGGTGAAAAAGATTGGAATTCAGTGCGGAGCAGATCTGTCCTGCTTTTCTTCCTTTAAGCTTCTCGGACCGGAGGGAATCGGTATCATTGTCGGCAAGCAGAAATATATTGAGCAGCTGGTTTCGGAAAGCTATTCCGGAGGAATGCAGACTCAGGGGCATGAAGCTTTGGACGTGCTTCACGGTCTGGTGTACGCGCCGGTATCTCTGGCTGTCCAGGCACAGGTAAATGAAGAGTGTGTCAGCCGCCTGCGTGCCGGAGAGATTCCCGAAGTGAAGGACGCTTTCCTTGCCAACGCCCAGTCCAAGGTGCTGCTGGTGGAATTCCACAAGAACATTGCGGAGGCAGTTTTGAAAGAAGCGGAAAAACTGGGAGCAGCCCCCAATCCGGTGGGAGCAGAGTCCAAATATGAGATGGTTCCCATGTTCTACCGGGTGTCTGGAACTTTCCGGAAAGCAGACCCGACGCTGGAACACCGGATGATTCGTATTAACCCCATGCGGGCTGGAGCAGATACCATATTGGATATTATCAAAAAGTCAGTAGAGAGAGTGAGAGAGTAAGCGAATGTTTGTAGAGCAGACTTTAAAGAAAAACAGAGCGCTGATGGATACGGCGTTCCGGCTTCATGGAAGCGGGCAGATACTGCCGGATTCCTATGTGGTTGATGTGGATGCGTTCTGCTCCAACGGGAAGAAGATTCTGGAGGAAGCCGGAAAGCATGATATTAAGCTGTATTTTATGCTGAAACAGCTGGGCCGGAATCCGTATCTGGCAGAAAAGCTGGTGCAGCTGGGATATGAAGGAGCGGTTACCGTAGATTTTAAAGAAGCTCAGACCATGATGGAACACAATATTCCCATTGGAAACGTGGGGCATCTGGTTCAGGTTCCGGAGTCTATGGTAGAAAAAATCGTAGCGTATGGGCCGGAGGTAGTCACTGTCTATTCTCTGGATAAGGTACGCTCCATCCAGCGGGCGGCGGCCCGTCTCCAGAAGCGGCAGGGAATCCTGCTGAGAGTTTTTGGAGAAGGCGACATGATTTATTCTGGCCAGACGGCCGGATTCCATCTCTCAGAGGTGGAAAAAACAGTGGAATTTATCCAGAAAGAATGCCCGAATGTACAGATCAAAGGAATCACTTCTTTCCCCTGTTATCTGTACAGCGAAGAGCAGGGGGATATAGCGCCTACGGCCAATCTGAATACGGTTTTGAGAGCGAAAGAGATCCTGGAAAGAATGAATTATTCAGAACTGTTGATCAATACGCCGTCAGCTACCTGTACAGCTGCTATTGAAAAGATGGCTCTGTTGGGAGGAAACTGCGGAGAACCGGGGCATGGGCTGACAGGAACCACGCCTCTGCATGCCCGTCTGGAACAGCCGGAGGTACCGGCTGTCGTGTACGTGAGCGAGGTTTCCCATAATTTTATGGGAAATGCCTACTGCTACGGCGGCGGACATTACCGGCGCTCCCATGTGAAACATGCGCTGGTGGGAAGCTCACTGGAGGACAGCCGCAGCCTGGAGGTAATTCCCCCCAGTGATGAGAGCATTGACTATCACTTCGGCCTGTCTGAGGAATGTAAAGTAGGGGAGACCGTGGTAATGGCCTTCCGCTTTCAGATATTTGTAACCAGAAGCGATGTGGTGCTGGTGGAGGGCATCTCTTCGGGCCAGCCCCAGATCGTGGGAGTATATGACAGCCTGGGCAGAAAGAAAGGATAAGAAATGAGACGTTTTGTTGTGATTGTGCTGGACGGTTTTGGAATCGGCGCCATGGACGACGCGAAGATCGTGCGTCCCGGAGATGAGAAGGCCAATACACTGGGAAGTATTTTGAGAGACCATCCGGATCTGAAGCTTCCGGTTCTGGAGAAGCTGGGGCTGATGAATGCCTTTGGCAGGGAGAGCAGCTGTATGAAGTTTTCTCCTGACGCCAATTACGGAAAGTCAGAATTGATGCATTTCGGAGCGGATACCTTTATGGGACATCAGGAGATCATGGGAACTCTTCCTAAAAAGCCGGATGTGCACCCGTTTCAGGAAAAGGTGGATGCAGTTGCGGATCATCTGAAGCAGGCAGGTCATAAGGTAGAGATTATCGAATGTGAAGGGCTGCGGTATGTGCTCTGTGATGACTATGTGACAGTAGCGGATAACCTGGAAGCGGATTTGGGTATGTGTTATAACGTGACAGCGCCCCTGGATTTCATTTCTTTTGAAAAGGAAGTGGAGATCGCCAGGCTGGTCCGTGAGGTGGTGACGGTAGGAAGGGTCATCGTGTTCGGCGGCACGGGAAATACCATGGACGATCTCTGGAACGCCCAGGAAGTGAAGAACGGCCGTTTTATCGGCATCGCTTCGGCCAAGTCTAAATCCTATGAGCAGGGTTATCAGTGCCTGCATCTGGGATACGGCGTGGACAAAAATGTGCAGGCCCCCACGATCCTGACGGCGGCGGGAATTCCGGTGACTCTGATCGGCAAGGTGGCGGATATCGTGGCAAATGACCAGGGAACCAGTATCTCCTGCGTACCCACAAAGGACTGCCTGGATCACACCATCGAAGAGTTTCAGAAGATGGAAAAAGGCTTTATCTGCACCAATGTCCAGGAAACCGATCTGGCAGGCCATTCCCAGTCCTCGGAGGAATATAAGAAGATACTGGAAACTGCCGATGAGGGAATCGGAAGGCTGCTTCCCCTTCTGGAGGAAGAGGATGTACTGGTTGTCATGGCGGATCACGGCAATGACCCGGATATCGGACACAGCAAGCATACGAGAGAGTGCGTGCCTCTTCTGATTTATCAGAAGGGCGTGCATGGAAAGACAGTAGGAAAGAGAAAGACTCTGTCAGACGTGGGCGCCACAGCCTGCAGCTATCTGGGCGCGAAGGCCCCCCAGAACGGTGTGCCGTTCTGGCCGGCGCAGGAATGAGAATAAAGAGAACCAGAGTGCCGCTGTCCTTGGAACAGCGAGAAATGGAAGGAAAGTAAAATGAGGATTATCAAAGTAAAAGATTATGCAGAAATGAGCAGAAAGACAGCGAATTTAATTTCTGCTCAGCTTGTGATGAAACCGGACAGCGTGCTGGGACTGGCTACCGGCTCCACGCCGGTGGGAGCTTACCGGGAGCTGATAGAGCGTTATGAAAGCGGAGATCTGGACTTTGGCCATGTAACGACCGTAAATCTGGATGAATATAAGGGACTCCCCAGGGAGAACGAGCAGAGCTATTACCGGTTCATGCACGAAAACCTGTTTGATCACATCAACATTTCACCGGATCGCGTACATCTTCCCGATGGCATGAATCCGGACACGGCGGCAGAGTGCGAAGCCTATGAAAAGCTGATTCGTTCGCTGGGCGGTATCGATCTGCAGCTTCTGGGCCTTGGCCACGACGGCCACATCGGCTTCAATGAACCGGCGGCTGAATTCCCCCGGGAGACCCACTGCGTCGATCTGCAGGAGAGGACGATTGAAGCGAACAAGAGATTCTTTGCTTCCGCAGACGAGGTGCCGAGACAGGCGTACACCATGGGAATCGGAACGATTATGGCGGCCAGGAAAATCGTGATGGCAGTCAGCGGAGCGGACAAGGCAGAGATCGCGGCAAAGGCCCTTCTGGGCCCTGTGACTCCGGAGATTCCGGCTTCGATTCTTCAATTTCATCCGGATGTGACAGTCATCGCGGATGAGGCCGCGCTGTCGGAGTGTGTATTCCAGACGGTATAGAGATAACCAGAAAGAAGGTAAGTGCTGAGAAATAAATATAAAAAGCACTTCCAAAATAAAAAGAAAGAAGGAGGATACTGGAATTGAAAAGAAACAGGAGGGGTAAAAAGGTGACAGCTTTGCTGCTGGCGGCATGTATGCTGACAGCGCTGACGGGCTGTGCCGGCAGTGGACAGACTGGCACAGACGTGAAGGAAACGGAGGAAACGACGGCGGCAGAGCAGACAGCAGAGGCTGCGGACACAGCGGCACAGGAGGAGACAGCAACTCCCTCTCTGGAAGAACAGATGGATTCTTACTGGAACGATCAGCTGGACGGGGATCTGAAAAATGAAGCAGGTTATCCCCATGGAAGTGAAGGAATGGGAGCTGTTGTTCTGGCAATGAAGGATGGCGAAGTTATATTTGAAAAAGCTTATGGCTATGCGCATTACTATGATGCGGATTATGAGGCTGAGGGCTCTTCTTATGCCAATCCGGTCTATGTAAAGACGGAAAATCCCCGCGAGATGACTACAGATACGCTTTTTGATCTGGCGTCGGTGACCAAGGTTATGGCGACTACTCAGTCCATCATGATACTGGTAGACCGGGGAGAGCTCCGTGTGGATGATAAGGCGGCAGACTATCTGCCTGGTTTTGAGGCAAATGGAAAAGGAGATATCACGATCGCTCAGCTGCTGACGCATTCCTCAGGCCTGCCTCAATGGGAAGCTACGTTCCTGTATTGCGATTCCAAAGAGGAGCAGCTGGAATATATCAAAAATCTGGAGCTGGTGGAGGACTATAAAACAGATGGCTCTGAGCCCATGTATTCAGATTTTTCATTTATGACGCTGGGCTTTATTGTAGAAGCTGTCACAGGGCAGGATATGGATGTATTTGTAAAGGAAAATGTATATGAGCCTCTGGGAATGACATCTACTACCTATAAGCCTTTGGAAAACGGATTCACTGAAGATCAGATTGCGGCTACTTCTCTGGGCAATCCCTATGAGTATCGGATGGTGGATGAAGAGAACTGGCCGGATGTGGGATATGACTGTACAAAGGACGCGGAAGCCTTTGCGGATTTTGACGGCTGGAGAGATTACACTTTGATTGGTGAGGTAAATGACGGCAATGCCGGTATGGGCGGCCAGGGAGTGGCTGGCCACGCAGGCCTGTTTTCTACAGCTCATGATTTGGGGATTCTGCTGCAGTGCATGCTAAATGGCGGTGAATATAACGGCGTGCGTTTGTACAGCCCGGAGACAGTCGAACTGTTTACGACAAGACATACCACTTATCAGGAGAACCATACGGATGAGGATGGAAATCCTGTTTTGTCCAATGAATTTGGATATGGCTTTAAGCTGGATCAGAGCTGGATGGGGGACAGCGCTACAGAAAATGCGTTTGGTCATGATGGATTTACCGGCACAACTGTGTATGCGGACCCGGATCATAACTATATTTTCGTATGCCTGACCAACAAAATGCAGGCAGGTTTCCGTGATTCCACAGCCAACGGAGGCACAGAAGATGTGTCAAATTATTATAATACCAATTCGTGGGTATCATGGAATATGAATCAGATTGTAAAAGACTCTCTGGGAATCTGAGTTTGTCAGAAAAAGGATAGCGAAAAAGGAGCGGCTGCTCCGCGGTTTCACACAGATACTGCGGGGCAGCTGCTCCTTTTGTATGAAAGAAAAGTTCCGCCCGGAGCCGGATACAATTTTGGAGTCAATCCCGAAGTCGATCCTTGAGGTCAAATCTGGAGTCAAATCTGAAGTCAATCCTGGAGCGGCAGTCTGATTGGATATATACAGTTTTTTTTCTGTTCTGATATCCAAAAGTCTGCAGATCCGGGCTATTTTTCTGTTCTTTTGGCGTACAACAGCAGACAGATTGTATATATGGAAATTAATTTGCCTACTATGTACAAAATTAACCGGAATCCTGGACATACACGGCACCTTTTTTTCTATATGGAAAATAGGCGAGTTATGTAAATTGTTTTGTGGGCAGATCCCGCCGTTTTACGCAGAAAATGGATACTGGGAGAGAATTTTTTTCTATATGTCTAAACACTGGCCGCGCGGTCAACCTGTACCAGCCGCGCCAGGAAATCTGCGCCAGCTACACCGGGCGCGCCGCGGCAATCTGTGTCCGCCGGACTGGCATCTGCGCCCGGGCCGGTGGCTCCTGGCGCCCCAAACGACTGGTATCTTCACTTGTTTTCCGCGCAGCCAGAGGAATTCTATATTGAATAATTAACAATAAATTAATCTAAATTTAATGTAAAATAGCTATTGTGCTTATATTCATGCAAGAAAACTGTCGCAAAATGTTTAAAATAAATTGGTGATTCGAGAAAAAAATGTTCACTATTTACAAAACATATGGTATAATAACCGAAAAGACAGCGGAGCTGTCGTGACGGAATAGTGAGGCAGAAGGAAAAACACATGTAAGAGGTGATTATGTGATTAAGAAAGAGATGATAGCCATGCTCCTGGCTGGCGGGCAGGGAAGCCGCCTGGGAGTTTTGACTGCGAAGGTTGCGAAACCGGCCGTGTCTTTCGGAGGAAAGTACCGGATCATTGACTTCCCGTTGAGTAACTGCATCAATTCGGGTGTTGATACCGTGGGCGTGCTGACTCAGTATCAGCCCCTGCGTCTGAACACTCATATCGGTATCGGAATGCCGTGGGACCTTGACCGCAATGTGGGCGGCGTGACCGTTCTTCCGCCCTATGAGAAGAGTACGAACAGCGAGTGGTATACCGGAACCGCCAATGCAATCTATCAGAACCTGGATTACATTGATACCTATAATCCGGATTATGTCCTGATTCTGTCAGGAGACCATATTTACAAAATGGATTACGAGGTTATGCTCGATTTCCACAAAGAGAACAATGCTGACGTGACTATCGCGGTAATGCCCGTGCCAATGGAAGAGGCAAGCCGGTTCGGCATCATGATCACCGATGAAAATAACCGTATCACTGAGTTTGAGGAGAAGCCGGAGCATCCGAGAAGCAATCTGGCCTCCATGGGAATCTATATCTTCAGCTGGCCGATTCTGCGGAATGCCCTGATTCAGCTTTCGAGCCAGCCGAGCTGTGACTTTGGAAAACATATCATTCCCTACTGCCACGAGAACGGGAACAGGCTGTTTGCCTTCGAGTTCAATGGCTACTGGAAAGACGTGGGGACGCTGGGTTCCTACTGGGAAGCGAATATGGAGCTGATCGACATCATTCCGGAGTTCAATCTTTACGAAGAATTCTGGAAGATCTACACAAAGAGCGACGCGGTTCCGCCCCAGTATATTTCCGCGGAATCCAAGATTGAGCGGAGCATTATCAGCGGAGGCTCGGAAATCTACGGAGATGTGTTTAATTCTGTGATCGGTTCCGGCGTCACGATTGGAAAGGGTACGGTGGTGCGCGATTCCATTGTGATGAAGAATACGAAGATTGGCGAGAACTGTACGATAGACAAGTCTATCATCGCGGAGGAGGTTGAGATCTCTGATGGGGTGGTTCTCGGCATCGGAGAGGATATTCCGAACAAGATTCAGCCGAAGATTTACTCCTTTGGCCTGGTGACTATCGGTGAGAACTCCTACATACCGCCCAATGTGAAGATTGGAAAGAATACGGCCATCTCCGGTGACACGACGCCGGACGACTACCGTGACGGCGTGCTGGAAAGCGGAGAGACATTGATAAAGGCAGGTGAGAGATAATGAGAGCGATTGGAATTGTACTGGCAGGCGGAAATAATCACAGAATGAAAGAGCTGTCCGACAAGCGTGCCATCGCGGCCATGCCTGTGGCAGGAAGCTACCGGGCCATCGACTTTGCCCTCAGCAACATGTCCAACTCTCATATCCAGAGGGTAGCGGTGCTGACGCAGTATAACGCCCGTTCTCTGAACGAGCATTTAAGCTCCTCCAAGTGGTGGGATTTCGGAAGAAAGCAGGGAGGCCTGTATATCTTCACCCCGACCATCACAGCGGCGAACAGCTCCTGGTACAGAGGAACCGCGGATGCCATTTATCAGAATCTGGACTGGCTGAAGAAGAGCCATGAGCCCTATGTGGTGATTGCCTCCGGCGACGCGGTCTATAAGATGGATTACAACAAGGTGCTGGAGTACCATATTGATAAAAAAGCTGATATTACCGTAGTCTGCAAGGACATGCCGGCAGGCACGGACGTCTCCCGTTTCGGAGTGCTCCGGACGGACGAGGACGGACGAATCCTTGATTTCGAGGAGAAGCCCGTGGAGACCAGCGGAAGCACCATTTCCTGCGGAATCTATGTGATCCGCAGAAGACAGCTGATAGAGCTGATTGAGAAATGTGCGCAGGAAGACAGATATGATTTCGTGCGCGACATCCTCATTCGCTATAAAAACCTGAAGAGAATTTTTGCGTACCGCATCACAGATTACTGGAACAGTATCTCTTCAGTGGAATCCTATTATGAGACAAATATGGATTTCCTGAAAGCGGACGTCCGCAAATATTTCTTCAAAACCTATCCGGATGTGTATTCCAAGGTGCTGGATCTTCCACCGGCCAAATACAATCCGGGAGCAGATGTGAAGAATTCCCTGGTATCCAGCGGCTGTATCGTCAACGGAACCGTGGAAAATTCCATCTTATTTAAGAAAGTGTTCGTGGGGAATAACTGTGTGATCAAAAACTCCATTATTCTCAACGAAGTGTATATCGGCGATAATACTTACATAGAGAACTGCATCGTTGAAAGCCGCGATACAATTCGTGCCAACTCCCGTTACGTAGGAGAGCATGGGGTCAAGATAGTCGTCGAGAAAAACGAGCGTTACGTCCTGTAGCGGAGCCCACGTGAAGCACTATTACGATAAACTGACCTGAAAAGGCAGAAAAAAGGGGGCAAGAAGTATGCATATTACAGATGTACGCGTACGGAAGGTATCAAAAGAAGGTAAAATGAAAGCCGTCGTATCCATCACCATTGACGATGAGTTTGTGGTTCATGACATCAAAGTGATCGAAGGCGAAAAAGGGCTGTTTATCGCAATGCCCAGCAGAAAAGCTTCTGACGGTGAATACCGGGATATCGCGCATCCGATCAATTCCGGTACACGGGATCATATCCAGTCCATCATTCTGGATAAGTATGAAGCAGCTTTGCTGGAATCGGAAGAAGAGGCTTAAGCTTATTAAGGGGTAATATAAAAATTTAAATATAGTATTGGGGTCAGGCGCCGTCCGGGGGGACGGCGCCTTTTTGTATCAGGACCACGCGGCGTCCGCGTGGTCCTGTTCCGGCTGCCGGGTTTACGGGAATTTAACAAACAATTTACGCAACTGATCTCGTATGCCGAAAAAATGGGGAGTATAATCACACTGCGGAACAAGAGAGGTACAATATGAGGATTATACTGAAAGAAATTACAAAAGCATTTGGTGAGAAAACAGTAATTACGCCCACCAGTCTGACGGTGGAGAGCGGCAGCTTTACGACCCTGCTTGGCCCTTCAGGCTGCGGGAAGACCACGCTGCTGAGAATGATTGCCGGACTGGAAAGTCCGGATACCGGCGAGATCTGGCTGGACGATCAGTGTGTTTTCTCCGGAGAAAAGAAAATCAATATTCCCCCGGAAAAGAGAAATCTGGGCTTTGTGTTTCAGGATTTCGCCCTGTGGCCTCATATGACGGTATTTGAAAATGTGGCTTTCGGCCTTCGGGCGCGCAAAGACACAAAAGATCTGGAGGAGCGGGTCATGGAAGCGCTCCGGGCGGTGCGCCTGGAAGAATACGCAAAGCGTTATCCGCATCAGCTGTCGGGCGGCCAGCAGCAGAGAGTAGCCTTTGCCAGATCGATTGTCATCCGGTCAAGCTGCATCCTCTTCGACGAGCCCCTGTCTGCTTTGGACGCGCTGCTGCGGGAAGAGATGCGCCATGAGCTCAAGGAACTTGTATCAAGACTGGGAGTTACGGCGGTATTCGTCACCCACGACCAGACAGAGGCCATGAGTATGAGCGACCGCATCGCGGTGCTCAATGGCGGCGTAGTGGACCAGTACGACTCGCCGGAACAGATTTATCATCATCCGGCTACAGCCTTTGTGGCGCATTTTGTGGGGAAATCCAACTGGCTGTCTGACACGGAATTTTTCCGGCCGGAGGCTATGGGACTGGAAGCCCGGGAAGGCTGGCGGCATTATGAGCTGCCGGTGCAGGATATCCAGTATCTGGGAGATACCTATGAGATTACACTGTCCTATGAGGGAAAGACCTGGATGCTTCATGGCAATCACAAAGCTGTTCCGGGAGAAACACTTTCCGTTTACATAGATCCAGAACAAATCATTTCATGTGGGAAGGAGAACTAAAAAAATGAAAAAACGTGTTTTTGCTTTATTACTTGCAGGAGCTCTCTGCGCAGGACTGGCTGCCTGCGGACAGAGCATACAGGATACGACGGCTGCTGCGGATACAGCGGCAGAGGCTGACACAGAGGCGGCCGCTTCTGAGGACGCTGAGGCGGCTGACACAGAAGCTGCTGACGCTGCTGAGACTACCGGTTCCGGTAAGGTGACGGTCTATATGCCCAGCCCCGCAGGTCTGGCAGACAAGCTGGCGGAAGCATTCACAGCTGAGACCGGCATTCAGGTAGAGCAGTTCCAGGGAACGACCGGAGAGATTCTGGCCCGTCTGGAGACGGAAGCTGCCAATCCGGTGGCTGACGTAGTTATTCTTGCCTCCTGGTCTGACGGCCTTACCATGAAGGAGGACGGACAGATTATGAGCTATACGCCCGCAAACGCAGATCTGGTCAATGAAGGCTGGATCGATGAGGACAGCATGCTGTTCGGATACAGCGCTTCTGCGGTAGGCGTCATCTACAATACGACCATTTATCCGGAGCTTTCTGCTGACTGGGCTGATCTGGCCGGGGCTGATTACACAGATGATATCGCGATTCCCGATCCGGAGAAGTCCGGCGCCTGCAAGGATTTCCTGGCAGGCATGGTGACAGGACTGGATAACGGTGAGGAGATTATGCAGTCCTGGGCTGACAATGGACTGACCGTTCCTGGCGCGAACTCTGCGGCACTGGAGTCTGTAACCACCGGTGAAAAGGGAATTCTGATTGCCGGCGTAGATTACAACGCATATTCTTCCATGGCAGACGGCGAGCCCTTAAGCATCTACTATCCGGCCAGCGGCACGGTGGTAAATCCCCGTCCGGCTATGATTATGAATACGGCTCCCAACGTGGACAACGCAAAGGCATTTATCGATTTCCTGTTCAGCGATGAAGCGCAGCAGATGGTAGCAGACGCGTATCTGCTCCCGGGACGCAGCGACATCCAGTGTGATGGACGCACCAACCTGTCTGATATCCCGCAGATTCCTACAGACTGGACTGCCATGATGGATATCGCAGATGACACAGCTGCCAGACTGAATGAGATTTGCCAGTAACAGCTGAGCGGAGGAACTTATGAAACAATCGGCAACCTGGAAAAACAAAGGTATTTTATGGATACTTCTTGTAATTCTGGCCGGTCTGATCGTTTGTCCCCTGATTATGGTATTTGCCGAGGCGGTTATCATTGATGGCCGCCTCGATTTGCATCAGGCCTGGTCCATCATTGCGGACAGTGAAAACCTTCAGACTATCTGGAATTCCCTTCTTCTGGGAGTGTGCGTAGTGCTGTGCTCCACGGTATTTGCCGCTCCCACAGCCTATCTGCTGGCACGCACGCAGCTGGCCCGGTATAAATGGCTGGATATCGTGTTTATGGTGCCCTTTATGACGCCGCCTTATATTGCGTCCATGGGCTGGATTCTGTTTATGCAGAAGCGGGGACTGTTTCAGCAGCTTTTCCCGTTTACGGGCTCATTTTCCGAGGGCTTCTTCTCTTTCGGCGGCCTGGTGCTGGTCATGACGCTGAACGTATTCCCGTTCATGATGACCATCTTAAAGAATGCCATTTTGAACATTCCGGCCAGCCTGGAGGAGAGCGGAGCAGTTTTCGGGGCGGGATTCGGACTTCGGCTGCGTAAAATCTTCGCGCCTCTTCTGACCGGTAACTTTGCCATCGGAGCGCTGCTGGTCTTCGTTAAGACCCTTTCCGAGTACGGCACGCCTTATACTCTGGGACGCCGTATCGGTTTTTACGTATTTACGACGGACATTCACCGATATTCCACCACAGCCCCTGTAGATTTCGGAAAATCCGCCAGCCTGTCCTCGGTGCTGATCTGCATCTGTATGGCCCTGTGGATGCTGCAGAACTATATTACAAACAAGAACAGCTACCGTCTGGTGAGCGGCAAGGGAACCCGCCCGGCCCGGACAAAGCTGTCTAAGGGCGGCCTGGCCGGAGCCTGGTGCTGGATTGGGCTGGTGCTGGTGATCGCCATCGGCATCCCCTACTTTTCCATTATTGCCAGCTCTCTGATTAAGCTGCGCGGCTATGGCCTGGCCCCGGGCAACTTTACGCTGGCAAACTACATCGAGCTGTTCACGACGGACAGGAGTCTGAACGCCATTGGAAACAGCCTCTTTCTGGCCGTGTCTTCTGCCTGCATCTGCTCGGTGCTCGGCACGCTTGCTGTTCTGGCAGTGCGCCGCAGCAAAGGACGCCTGGGAAAGATTGTGGAAGGAGTCAGTATGCTGCCGGAGATGCTGCCGGCCATTGTGCTGGTCATCGGTATCATGCTGTTCTGGAACGCCATTTACAAGGTGATTCCCCTTTATAATACCATGGGAATCATGGTGCTGGCCTATGTGGTGCTTTATCTGCCCTACACGGTCCAGTATGTGACCTCATCCTTTACCCAGATCAACGACAGCCTGCTTCAGGCCGGCCGGACTTTCGGCGGAAGCCCCTTCTATGTGTTCCGCCGGGTGACTCTTCCCATGATTTCCAGGGGAGTTCTGGCGGGCTGGATGATGATTTTCATTATTGCTTTCCGTGAGCTGGTCACAGCCAGCCTGATCGCGCCTCCCAATGTGCTGGTGGTCTCCACCTACATCAACCGGGAATTCGAGCAGGGAAGCGTATCTCTCGGCATGGCCATGGCCGTGCTCTGCGTGCTGATTACCACCACGGCGCTGTTGATTATGAACACAGTGACGGAGAGGGAAAAGAAATAAGATATCGGAAAAACAAGAAACCGGATACCGTAAAAATCATTCATATGGGTGATTTTCACGGTATCCGGTTTCTATTTAATGGCCCTTGTGGTAGAATGATTTTGTATTCAGAAAGATTTGTGGAAGGCAATAATAAAAACGGCTGTTAATCATACAGAGGGTCTGCTATGAACAGAAAGAAAAAAATTATAAAAATTCTGCTTGCGGTAAATGCAGTGCTTTTGTGCTGTGTTTTTCTGCTTCTCACAGGTATCATCCGGGATATTCCAAACGGCATGACGGAAGCAGTCAGGGATGCGCTGGGGCGGGATGTGGAACTTGTAAACAGAGAAAATGGTATTTATACATATAAGACGGCTGTCTCCGTTCCGACGGAAGGCTCCGTCAGCTTTCAGGCCATAGATGACGAAGGACTCCGCACCAATTATACACAGCAGATGTTCCGGTACATTGGAGAAGCCTATTTTCAGGCGGATGAGATATACTGGGAAGGGGCAGAAGTCTGGGGGCTTCCCGCCTGGAAACTGACCGTTGTATATCCGGCGCAGGCCGGGCAGAGTATACAGGATTTCTGCGAATATATAGGAGAGTTTGCAGATCTTTGTATGAAAAGTGACGCCTTTACGCGAAACGGACATATGGTGAACGCATTTCCCGCTATCCGTATTCAGCTGGAGGAAAGCGGCAGCGTATGGGAATTTTCCTATAATTGCTATAGTTATCCCGGATATACGCGGGAGGCTTTTGAGGAAGAGCTATATGATTTTGTGAGCAAAAAAGCAGCGGAGACAGATCCGGAAGTCCTTGCTTCCAGAATTGAGAAAGAGCATCTGGAATGGCTGGAAAAGAGCAGAAGGTATATAGAGGAGCATCTGGACGATTATTTGAGCCGAGAAGCAGATATGGTTTTTGAACTGGAGGATGGGCGGGAATACAGAATGATTGTAACAGATTATATAATGGGGGACTGCTTTTATATTCTGCTGGGAGTAGAGGCAGATGGCACAGATGTTTTTCTGCTGAATCCGGACCCTTTCAATCAGGATATGGGTTATGTTCAGTGGATGATTTTTGTGGATGAAGAACTGGGATTTGCCTGCTTAAGCGGGGACGCGCTGGAAAGCGGGGACTTATACCGGACTGTGGACGGAGGAGAATCCTTTGAAAATATAGAATGGCCGCAGGTGGAAGGCACGATGGAGGACGGGACTGTTATCTATCCGTTTGACTTTGCGGAGGAATTGTATGAAAAAGATGGGAAATTGTATCTGATTGTGAACCAGGGCATCACGAAATCCTATCAGAATCAGGCAGGCATCAGCCCGAAAGCACTGTTTGTTTCAGAGGATCGGGGAGAAAGCTGGAGCTTTGTGGAGGAGATTGCGTGACGGGACGCGGGTTTATGTAGATGACGTCAGATTGGAAGCCAAAAGATTACAGCAGCAGAAGCAGGCGGAACTTTTTCCCGCCTGCTTCACATTTTACCGCTTCTCATAGACCAGGTCCGTAATTCCGTTATAGCTCTGGGTTTTCACAAGACGCAGCTTCTGTTCTTTTTCCAGCGGCCCGAAGAGCCGGACACCGTCTCCGAGCAGGGTCGGAATCACAGAGATGTGCAGGGTGTCAATCAGATCCGTTTCCATCAGCTGGCGGACAATACTGGCCCCTCCGCAGATCCAGATGCCATTTCCTTCTTCTTCGCGGAGTCTTTTTACCAAATCACAGGGAGACTCCGAGGTAAAACGAATCCGTTCTGTAGAAAGAATTTCCCGATGGGTGATCACAAAGCTTACCTGTTCCGGATAGACCCACTCTTCCGGCGACAGCTCCGTAATCACCTGATGATAGGTATTCCAGCCCATAATGATGGTATCGATGGTTTTGATAAATTCTGAATAAGTATCCGTATTTTCGCCGTTTTCCTCCTGGCCGTTCAGCCAGTCCACGCCTCCGTCTTTATCTGCGATATATCCGTCCAGGCTCATTGCGATAAATAAAGTTACCTTTCGCATAAATCAATTCTCCTCTCTGTGCACATACATACGAATCATTTCCGCCTCGCCGTCTCCCTGTACCATACACAGATACTCCCAGCCGTACCGTTCATAAAACGAAGTATGATCGGTAATAAGATAGAGAACGGAAATTCCTCTGCTCTTCATATCTTTGCAGGCATAGTCCAGAAGCCTGCCGGCGATTCCCTGGCAGCGGTATTCCGGTTCCACATACAGGGCGCAGAGATTCGGAGCCAGGTCCTTTCTGTCATGAAAGTCATTTTCAATGATGCCTGTTCCGGCGATAACCTTCTCCCCATCCAGAACGGCGTACCACTGGGGGACCGGCTCTTTCCCGCCGAGACACTCCTCCATGCTTTCAAGATAGGCTTCCTTCGGGATGCTCCATTTCCGGTGAAACCAGTCCGCAAGCCGGTCCTTTAAGTCCGGCCTGTCCGTCAGTGAAATAATAGAATAATCCTTCATAAAATAAGAGCAGTCCTTTCTTGTTTGTGCAGATGCTTCCATAATACAGGAATGTACTGCCTGATTCAAGGCAGGGCGGGCAAGATTTTCTCCCTTGCAAAAGCTCGAAAACTCCTGTACTATAGAAAAAGACAAAACACCTTCAGACATCAGAGATACCAGTGTCTTTGCTGCCTGAGGGCTAAGGCTGTGCGCTCTTACACTGCGCCCGGCTTTTGATATTCTGGTGCAATGCTTATACGAGAACCAGCTTTCCGCTTTTGGATATCGCAATGAAAGAGTATCTCGAGAGTCGCTCTCCGTTTTCAGATATCTCAATGCGGATTGTCTCGAGAACCAGACGGCCGGTTTCTGATATCTCAATGTACGGCCTCTTCGTGGACGCCTGTATGATTACGGCGGACTGTTTGTCCGTCCGGAAGTATACAGGCGTCCACGAAGGGACGAACATGAGATACAGAAATCCGGCATGCGTCCCTCGAAGAGCCACCCATAAAAATACAGAAAAAGGAGCCCCCACATGTACTTGATAGCAGGACTGGGAAATCCCACAAAACAATACGAACACACCCGCCACAACATTGGTTTCGACACCATCACATATCTGGCGGATCATTATCATATAAGTATGAATACAAAGAAGTTTCAGGGAATCTGCGGGAGCGGATACATCGAGGGGCAGAAGGTGCTTCTCCTGATGCCGCAGACCTATATGAATTTAAGCGGACAGAGCGTCAGCGAGGCGGCGGCTTTTTATAAACTCGATCCGGCTGCGGAAGTCATTGTGATTTATGACGACATCGCGCTGGAGCCGGGAAATATCCGTGTCCGCAAAAAAGGAAGCGCCGGCGGGCACAATGGAATCAAGAATATTATCGCTCATCTGGGAACGCAGGAATTTCAGCGCATCCGTATAGGCGTCGGTGAGAAGCCGAAGGAATATGACCTGGCGGATTATGTGCTGGGCCGTTTTTCTGCGGAGGACAGAAAGCTGGTAGAGGAAGCGTTTGCAAACGCGGCGGACGCCGTGCGTCTGATGGTGCAGGGAAAGACAGACGAGGCCATGAATCTGTACAACAGAAAGGAGCGGAGATGAAAGCCTTTCTGGAACCATTTCAGCAGCTGGGAATATATGAAGAACTGGAAAAGCACCTGAAAAAGAACAGGGGCGTTCTTTTGCTGTCCGGATGTGTGGACTCGCAGAAGGTCCACGCGACCAGCAGCCTGTGGCAGGGGTTCCCCCGGCGGGTGATCCTGACCTACAGTGAGCAGAAGGCCAGGGAAATCTATGAAGACTGCCGGTATTTTGACAGGGAAGCCGTGCTGTATCAGGCAAAGGATTTCCTCTTTTTCCATGCGGATATTCAGGGAAATCTGCTGGTGCAGCAGAGAGTGCGGGCGCTGCAGGCTCTTTTGACGAAGAAAGAAGTTACGGTCATCACCACCTTTGACGGACTGATGGACCGGCTGCGCCCTCTGGAGCGTGTGAAGGAAGAGATCCTGACGATTGGACAGGACAGCATTGTGGAGATCGAGGCGCTGGCCAAAAAGCTGGTCCGGCTCGGCTATGAGAGGACGGGGCAGGTGGAGGCGCCGGGCCAGTTCGCGGTCCGGGGCGGTATCGTGGATATTTTTGCGCTGACAGAGGAAGCGCCCTGGCGTATCGAATTCTGGGACGACGAGGTGGACTCCATCCGCAGCTTTGACGCGGAGAGCCAGCGTTCCATGGAGAATCTTGAGGAGATTGTGATTTATCCGGCGGCGGAGCCGGTGCCCGGGGAAAAAGAGGAAGCCGTCAGCTTTCTGGATTATTTTGATACGGAAGAGACCGTGTTTTTCCTTGATGAGCCCACGCGGCTTCTGGAAAAGGGAAGGACGGTCGAGAAGGAATTTGAGGAGAGTATGGCGAACCGGGCGGAGCGCGGAGAGACCCTGCCGGAGGAAGCCAGGCTTCTGTATGGAAGCGAAGAGATTGTAGCCCGCCTGAACCGGAAAAACTGTGTGGCCCTGTGCCTGATGGAGCAGAAGGCTCCGGAATGGGAAGTAAAAGAGCGGTATCAGGTGGAGGCCCGGTCTGTCAATCCCTACAACAACAGCTTTGAGATGCTGGTGAAGGATCTGAAGCGCTGGAAACGGGAAAAATATTCCGTGATTCTGATGTGCGCCTCCGGGACCAGGGCCAAAAGACTGGCGGCGGATCTGCAGGAGCAGGAGCTGAACAGCTTTTACTGCGAGGACCCGGACCGGGTGGTAAATCCATCGGAAATCATGGTGGTGCACGGAAGCCTGCACAGGGGCTACGAATACCCGCTGATCCGCTTTGCGGTGCTTTCCGAGACCGATATTTTCGGACGGGAAAGGAAGAAACGGAAAAAGAAAAAGGTCTATGAAGGCCAGAAGATACAGAGCTTTTCCGAGCTGAAGCCCGGAGACTACGTGGTCCATGAGAATCACGGCCTTGGCATCTACCGGGGAATCGAGAAGGTAGAAGTAGACAAGGTCATGAAGGACTACATCAAGATCGAGTACGCCAAGGGCGGCAACCTTTACATCCTGGCGACCCAGCTGGAGATGATTCAGAAATACGCCGGATCGGATGCCAGAAAGCCGAAGCTGAACCGGCTGGGCGGCAGCGAGTGGACGAGAACGAAATCGAGAGTCCGGGGAGCCGTTCAGGAGGTGGCGAAGGATCTGGTGCAGCTCTACGCAGCCAGGCAGCAGAAGGACGGCTACGCCTACGGGCCGGATACGGTCTGGCAGACGGAATTTGAGGAATTGTTTCCCTTTGAGGAGACGGCGGATCAGCAGCTTGCCATCGAAGCCACCAAGAAGGACATGGAAAGCACGAAGATCATGGACCGCCTGATCTGCGGCGACGTGGGTTATGGAAAGACGGAGATCGCAATCCGGGCGGCTTTCAAGGCAGTCCAGGAAAACAAGCAGGTGGTCTATCTGGTGCCGACCACGATTCTGGCCCAGCAGCATTACAACACTTTCGTCCAGCGTATGAAGGATTTCCCGGTGCGCGTGGACCTGCTGTGCCGTTTCCGGACGCCGGCAGAGCAGAAAAAAACGATAGCGGACCTGAAAAAGGGCTTTGTGGATATCGTGATTGGAACCCACAGGGTGCTGTCCTCAGACGTGGAGTTCAAGGATCTGGGACTTCTGATCATCGACGAGGAGCAGCGCTTCGGCGTGGCTCACAAGGAGAAAATCAAGAAGCTGAAGGAAAACATCGACGTGCTGACGCTGACAGCTACGCCGATTCCCCGGACGCTCCATATGAGCCTGATTGGAATCCGGGATATGAGCGTGCTGGAGGAGGCGCCCCAGGACCGTCTGCCGATTCAGACCTACGTGATGGAGTACGACAGTGAGATGGTGCGGGCGGCCATCAGCAGAGAGCTGGGAAGGGGCGGTCAGGTTTACTATGTCTACAACCGTGTCAATAATATCGCGGAGGTTACGGCGCAGATAGCGGAACTGGTGCCGGAGGCAAACGTAGCCTTCGCCCACGGACAGATGAAGGAGCATGAGCTGGAAAAGATCATGTATGACTTCATTTCCGGCGAGATCGACGTGCTGGTATCGACGACGATTATTGAGACGGGACTTGATATTTCCAATGTAAATACCATGATTATCCATGACGCGGATAATCTGGGCCTGTCCCAGCTTTACCAGCTCCGGGGCCGCGTGGGACGTTCCAGCCGGACGGCCTATGCCTTCCTGATGTACCGGAAGGATAAGATGCTCAAAGAGGTGGCGGAAAAAAGGCTGGGGGCCATCCGGGAATTTACCGAGCTGGGAAGTGGCTTCAAGATCGCCATGCGGGACCTGGAAATCCGGGGAGCCGGAAACCTGCTGGGAGAACAGCAGCACGGGCACATGCAGGCCGTGGGATATGATCTCTACTGCAAGATGCTCAATGAGGCCGTCAAGGAGGAGAAGGGAACGGCTCTTCCCGAAGACTCCTTTGAGACCATGGTGGATATGGAGCTGGACGCTTATATCCCCGATACCTATATCCGGAACGAAAGCCAGAAGCTGGATATCTACAAGCGGATTGCGGGCATCGAGTCCCGGGAAGAATGCGAAGATATGCAGGATGAGCTTCTCGACCGTTTCGGAGATCTGCCGCGTCCTGTGCAGAACCTGCTGGCGGTGGCGGATCTGAAGGTCAAGGCCCACCACGTCTATGTGAAGGAGCTGGTGGAGCGGCCGGATGAAATCCGTCTGGTGCTTTATGAGAAGGCGCGGCTGAACCCGGCAGCCTTTCCGGCTTTCATCGAAAGTTTTGGCGGCAGGATGAAATTTGTGACGGGTGAGAAGCCTGCGCTCTATTACCGCAGGAAGAAGAACAGCCGAGGGGAAGAGACAGACGCCATGAAGCTTCTGGGGGAGATTCTGGAGAACATGCAGGCGCTTTTGGAGGAAAAAGGATGATACGAAAGAAAACAGGAAAGTTTATGACAGTGCTTCTGGGAGCGGCCCTGCTGGGCACAGCCGCTTTTGCCTCCGGCTGTTCTTCCGCGCAGCCGGACAGCCAGGAAGACGGAACAGTAGTGGCCCATGTGGGAGAAAATCCGGTGTACCTTGACGAAGCCGAATTTTATACCAGGATGCTGCAGGAGCAGTGGGAAGCGGCCTATTATCAGAGTTTTGGAAGCGAAATGTGGCAGGCGGAAGCCACAGAGGACGGCCAGACGCTGGAGCAGGTTCTCAAAAGCGACGTGATGTCCCTTCTGACAGAGCTTCACCTTCTCTGCGCCCATGCGGAGGAATATGGAGTGGAACTGACGGAGGAGGAACAGGCGGTTATCGCGGAACGGGCGGAAAACTTCATGGAGAGCAATACGCCGGAGGTTCTGGAAGCTGCTGGCGCTACGGCGGAGCGTGTGGAACGTTACCTTACGCGGAACGAGTTGGCCGGGAAAACGGCGGAGCAGATTCAGAGCAGTTACGAGCCGGAGATTGACGAGGAAGCCGCCAGGGTAGGAAAGCTGACCTATTGTCTGTTCTCTGTGACAGGAACCTATGACGCGGAAGGAAACCACACGCCGTTTACTGACGAGGAGATTGCGGAGACGGGGCGGCAGGCGGAAGAATTCGCGGCGAGAGCGCAGGAGCTTGGCGATATTTCGGCGGCGGGCGAGGAAGCCTCCCGTACGCTGATAGACGCTTATTTTAACGACAGCACAAACGGCGGAACTCACGAAAAGGTGGCAGAGGCTGTCCGCGGCATGGAGACAGGCCAGGTGTCGGACCCCATCGAAACAGAGGACGGCTGGTATGTGGTTCAGCGGGTGTCAGACTATGACGAGAGCGCCACAGAGGACAATCTGGAGGCTATGGAGGTTCAGGCTAGGAAAAATTACCTTATGGAGCTGGAACAGGAGTGGCAGCAGGAGGCTCCTCTTGTGATCGAAGAGGAGGTCTGGGACACCGTGCAGATCGATCAGATGCTGACGGAAATGTGAAAATTTTATATCCAGAGCAAGAAAACCTTGCCCGGAGGGAAAAAAGCGTCTATAATAGACAATAAATGTTTTACAGATAGGAAGGATTTACAGATATGAGAAGTAAGAAATCAGCGGTTCTGATTCCGGTTCTGGCTCTGACGATTGCCCTTGGCGGCTGCGGACAGGAAGTGGTGCTGGACGGAACCGAGACGGCAGCCACTCTGGATGGCACGACAAATATGACGCTGGGAGAGTTTAATCTGCTGCTCCGGTATCAGGAGGCTCAGATGGAGACTTATTACGGCTCCATGTTCGGGACCTCCAATATTTACGCGCAGGATATGACAGGCAGCGGCACGATATACGGAGAGACGGCGAAGGAGACTCTCATTGATCAGTTCCGTGAGATGTATGTGCTGGAGGCGGAGGCGCCGAATTACGGCGTAGAGCTGACGGATGAGGAAAAGAGCGCCATTACAGAGGCGGCAGCGAAGTTCCTCGAGGATAACACCGAAGAGGTAAAGAACGATCTGGGCGTGGACCAGAATTCTGTGGAGCGTTTTCTGACGCTTGCGGCGATACAGGACAAGATGTATGACGCGCTGACAGCTGATGTGGATACGGAAGTATCTGACGAGGAGGCTGCTCAGAAGAGAATCGCTTATGTTTATATATCTGCTTCCGGAACCGAGACAGATGAAAATGGAAATACCATTGAACTGACGGACGAGGAAAAGGAAGCAATTAAGGAAGAGCTTCAGGCGATCCTTGATTCAGCTGCGGAGAGCGGCGATCTGAACGCGGCAGTGGATGAGGCAAATGAGAGCCGTGACGAAGATAACCAGCTCAGTGTCAGCGAGATTACTTATGGCGCGGACAGTACGACTCCTGTAGAGGAAGTGCGGAACGCGGCAGACGCGCTGGCGGACGGAGAGGTTTCCTCTGTGGTTGAGACAGATACCGGATATTACGGAATTCAGATGGTAAGCACCTTTGATGAAGAAGCGACTCAGACAGAGAAAGAGAATATCATTCAGGAGCGCCGCGACACTCTTTATCAGGAGCAGTGCGACGCCCTTGTGGAGCAGCATACCTTTGAGACGGTAGACAGCGCGCTGGACAAGCTGAACTTTAACAGAGTGTACTATCTGGATACGACTGCCGGAACCGAGACGGATACAAGTACGGAATCCGAGACAGATACAGGCGCAGAGAGCGAGTCTGAGGAAGACGCAGAAGCGGCCGCAGATTCCGAAACAGCGGCAGACGCGGAGTCCGGAACAGAAGCAGAGTCTGAAACAGAAGCAGCTGCAGAGTAATATACAGAAAGACAAGGAGGGGCTGGAGGCTGAAAGCAGCTTCCGGCCTCCTGTTCTTAATACTGCCTGAAGAATATACTTCCTATTTTCGCAGCGTGATCGTATTCGGCACTATGCGGATATTGGAGGATGATGGTGAAAAACGGAAGGCCGTTGAAAAGCTGGCACGGAATGAAAAAGAAAGAGCATTGCAGGTGTTCAATACTGCTCTTCTGTATTTTTGACTGTGGGGATCGTCTGCTGCTTTCTGATCGTTCTGTTTTCCCGGTATTTCTTTTCCATCTTTAATCCGGTATACACGATAAAGGCATTATCTGGCTCTGCCATTCTTTCAGTGAAGCCATAACTGCCTGCATTGCCTTTGCTTGGCTGACGAAAAGTAAAAAACAATAATTTCCGCCGTTTTTTCTGCCGCAAGGAAATGGTTGCCATCAGACAGAGACGGTGCTATAATAGTTGCAGCGGATTTATCTGAAAATTGAATGAAAACAGTTGGTGCCGCAGGAGACTGCGGAGAATAGGGAAACAGGTGAAAGGCCTGTGCGATCTCGTCACTGTATGCAGGAGCAGACTGCCAATATGTCACTGAGTAATCGGGAAGACGGCAATGTGCGCCAGACTGCGAGCCAGGAGACCTGCCAGCTGTGGTACGGGGATGACAGATTCCAGATCACGAGGTTTGATTGTACCGAAATACGCTTCCGGCCAGCAGGAGCATGTACCTGCCGGTGGAAGGCAGTTTCCTGCAATCCAACTGCTTTATGCGTTGGATTTTTGTTTTTCGTCCCTTTTTATACCGGTATCTGGTATTGAAAGGGTATTTTTTTGCCCGTTTGAGAGCAGATGCCGGAGATATCGGACAGTCCGCAAGATAAATTTCCAGGGAGGAAAAAAGGAATGAAGAAAAAAATCGTAGCTTTATTGTGTACGGCGGCGGTTACATGCACGCTGCTGACAGGCTGTGGTTCAAGTGCCGCAGATACTGCGGATACCGCGGCTGAGACGATGGAAGAGACAGCGGACGCGGCAGAAGAGACAGAAGAGGCAGATTCAGCGGACGAGACGGAAGCGGTTTCGGATCAGGAAGCGGCAGACAATGTGGCGGCGCTGATTGACGCGATCTACGTCCAGCAGAGGACGGATGAGACGGACGCACAGTGCGCTGCGGCAAAGGAAGCCTGGGACGCTCTGACGGATGCGCAGAAAGAGCTGGTGGCAGGTGAGAATGCAGATCCGGATTATTTCGGCAGGGATACCGGCGACGCATCGCTGGACGATCCCCGCAATCAGGATGAAATCGGCGAGAATGAGCTTTTGGTCGTAAGCTTCGGCACATCCTTCAACGACAGCCGCGTGGAAGACATCAAGGCGATTGAGGATGCGCTGCAGGAGGCTTATCCGGACTGGTCTGTGAGAAGGGCTTTCACAGCTCAGATTATCATTAACCATGTGCAGGCCCGGGACGGAGAAGCCATTGACAATATGGAACAGGCGCTGGAGCGCGCGGTGGCAAACGGCGTGCAGAATCTGATTATACAGCCCACCCATCTGATGCACGGCGCAGAATATGATGAGCTGGTGGAAGCTGTGGAAGCTTATCAGGATCAGTTTGCATCCGTGGCAGTGGCTGAACCCCTTCTGGGTGAGGTTGGTTCTGACGCGACTGTGATCAATGAGGACAAGCAGGCTGTGGCAGAGGCTCTGACAGCAGAGGCCGTGGCAGGAGCAGGATATGACAGCGCGGAGGCAGCGGCAGAAGACGGAACCGCCTTTGTATTTCTGGGACATGGAACCTCCCACACAGCGAACGTATCCTACAGCCAGATGCAGACACAGATGACAGAGCTTGGATATGACAATGTGTTTATCGGAACTGTTGAGGGAGAGCCGGAGGGAACAGACTGCGAATCCATTATCAGCGCAGTGGCCGAGGCCGGATATACGAAAGTGGTTCTCCGCCCGCTGATGGTAGTGGCAGGTGATCATGCGAACAACGATATGGCAGGGGAGGACGCCGATTCCTGGCTGAGCATGTTCAACGCTTCCGGAAATTTTGAAAGTGTAGACGCGCAGATTGAAGGACTGGGACGGATTGAGGCCATCCAGGATCTCTATGTGGCCCATACGGCGGCAGTAATGAGCGAGTAAGGAAGCAGGAAAAATGAAGAAAAAAATGTTGACAATCCTGTGTGCGGCCATGCTCGGCTGCGCCCTGCTGGCAGGCTGCGGTTCTGGCGGTTCAGCCCCCGCAGGCAGTGAGACAGAGACACAGGAAGAAGCTGGCACAGCAGAAGAGACAGAAACAGCAGCAGAGGCTGAGACAGCGGAAGAGGCGGAAAACCCGGCACCTCTGGAGGACGGCGTATATACGGCTGATTTTGACACGGACAGCGGCATGTTCCACGTGAGCGAGGCCTGCGACGGAAAAGGCACTCTGACGGTGGAAGACGGAAAGATGGCGATCCACATCTCTCTGGCATCAAAGAATATTGTGAATCTGTACCCGGGCCTGGCGGAGGACGCGCAGAAGGAAGACGCGGTTCTGCTGGAGCCCACGACGGACAGCGTCACCTACAGCGATGGAATCACAGAAGAAGTATATGGATTTGACGTTCCGGTGCCTGCGCTGGATGAGGAGTTTGACCTGGCGCTGGTGGGAACGAAGGGAACCTGGTACGATCATAAGGTTTCTGTGTCGAACCCGGAGCCTGCCGGTGAAGAGCAGGCAGCGCAGTAACGGCGGAAGGCTGCAGGAGGGGCTGCCGCGGACCTGAGGTCCGCGGCGGCTTCCGGCTTTTGTAAAGCTTCCGCATAGGGAGCCGCAAAGGATGGAGAGACAGATTATGGAAACGATGGAAAGCAAAAAGGAAAACGTCATCCTGCCGGAGGATGGGGAATATACGGTGGAGGTAACGCTGGAAGGCGGCTCCGGAAGAGCGCAGATCACTTCTCCGGCGGAGCTGCTCATAGAGGACGGAGAGGCGTATGCGCGGATTGAGTGGAGCAGTTCCCATTACGACTATATGAAGGTGGAGGAGGAGATGTATCTTCCGGTCAATGAGGAAGGAAATTCCGTATTTGAGATCCCGGTTACCGTCTTTGACGAGCCCGTTGAAATTCTCGCAGAGACTACGGCCATGAGCAGGCCTCATGAGGTGGAATATACTCTGACCTTTTCGTCAGAGTCGATCTCTTCCGCAGGGGGGACAGGCCTTCCGGGCGGAGTTGTCTGGGCGGCGGCGCTGATTCTTGCTGCAGCCGCAGCAGTATGTCTTGTAAAGAAGAGGAAGAAGGAAAGCTGAATGAGGAAAAGAGGGATGGTTCTGCTCTTAAGTCTGCTGCTGCTCCTTACGGCGGCCTGCAGCCCTGGAGAAGGCGGGGCAGACGAGGAGCGGAATACGGACATCAGCGCAGAGCTGGAATATGAAGACAGCATGGAACTGCTTTATGCAGAAAAGTTTTCGGTTGATTACTATACGGGAGGCTTCTCTCTGGTCACAGTCAATGGCAGCGAACGGTATCTTGTGGTTCCGGAAGGGAAGGAAAGTCCCGGAGATCTGGCAGAGGATATTACGGTGCTATACCAGCCGCTGGATCGGATCTATCTGGTGGCTTCCGCGGTGATGGATATGTTTATTTCCATGGATTCTCTGGATGTGATACGGTTTACGGGGACAAAGGCAGCGAGCTGGTATCTGGAAGAGGCCAGGGAGGCGGTGGAGACAGGGGATATCCTTTATGCGGGAAATTATTCCGCTCCGGATTATGAACAGATTCTGGCAGAGGGCTGCGATCTGGCCATTGAAAATACGATGGTATATCACACGCCCGAGGTCAAGGAGCAGCTGGAAAAGTTCGGGATTCCTGTGATGGTGGATTATTCCAGCTATGAGACAGAGCCTCTTGGAAGAACGGAATGGGTGAAGCTGTACGGCCTTCTGGCGGACCGTGAGGAAGAGGCGGCAGAGGCTTTCGCCGGGCAGCAGGAAGCCTTTGCGTCCATCGGGGATGCGGAAGACACCGGAAAGACCGTGGCCTTTTTCTATATCACCAGCAGCGGCGAAGTCAATGTGCGCAAGGCTTCTGACTATCTGCCGAAAATGATTGAGCTTGCAGGAGGACATTACGTCTTTTCGGATCTGGGGGCGGAGGATGACACGGCTTCCTCCACAGTCAGTCTGCAGATGGAGGAATTTTATGCGGCGGCCAGGGAAGCCGATTATCTCATTTACAACAGCACCATTGACGGGGAGCTCTCTTCTGTGGAGGAGCTGTTTGGAAAAAGCGAGCTTCTGGAGAATTTTAAGGCGGTCCGGGAGGGAAATGTGTACTGTACGACGAGAGATCTGTATCAGTCGTCCATGGAGCTTGGAACCATGATTGCGGATATTCACGGAATGCTGAACGGAGAGGAGGACGGCCTGACCTACCTGTACAGGCTGGATTAGAACATGAAGCAAAAACGGTATGTCCTGATATTTCTTTGCCTGGCGGCGGCCATGCTTCTTCTGATGGCTGCAAACGTGTGTATCGGCAGCGTCAATATCCCGTTTGCGGAGGTTCTGCGGATACTGGGAGGAGAACGGGGAGCAGATGTGTCGGCGGATATCGTGCTGCAGATCCGCCTTCCCCGCGCTCTGGCCGCCGCCATTCTGGGAGGAGCTCTGGCTCTCTCAGGCTATCTTCTGCAGACCTTTTTCCACAATCCGATTGCGGGCCCCTTCACCCTGGGAATTTCTTCGGGGGCCAAGCTGACGGTAGCCCTTGTGATGGTCTTTTTTCTGGAAAAAGCCCTTCGGGTCAGCTCGCTGGTGCTGATTCTGGCCGCTTTTGTGGGAGCGATGATATCCATGAGCTTCGTGCTCTTGATGTCGAGGGTGCTGAACCACATGTCCACGCTGATTGTAAGCGGCGTTATGATAGGCTATATCTGTACGGCTGTCACGGATTTTGTGGTGACCTTTGCAGATGATTCTGATATCGTAAACCTTCATAACTGGTCTCAGGGAAGCTTTTCCGGCATCAGCTGGGACAACGTGGCGGTTATGACGGTGGTAATATTTCTGACGTCTGCCTTTGTGTTTCTGCTGTCCAAACCGATCAGCGCTTACCAGCTGGGAGAGGCCTATGCGCAGAATATGGGACTGAATATCCGGCTGTTCCGGGCGCTTCTGGTGTTGCTTTCCAGCCTGCTTTCCGCCTGCGTGACCGCGTTTGCAGGCCCGGTCTCCTTTGTGGGAACCGCAGTTCCCCAGATTGTGAAAAGCCTTTTTCATACAGCCAGGCCGATCCTGATGGTTCCGGCCTGCTTTCTGGGAGGGGCTGTGTTCTGCCTGTTCTGCGATCTGCTGGCCCGCACGTTGTTCTCTCCCACAGAGCTGAGTATCAGCACGGTGACGGCAGTGTTTGGCGCTCCTGTGGTGATCGTGATTCTGCTGCGGAGCAAAAAGGAAGGAGCGTGAGGGGCTGTGGACGAATTCTACTTTTACACGAAGGGAATGACCGTGGGGTATCATGGGACGCCCCTGATCCGGAACATTGAACTGAAGGTCCGGCGCGGGGAGATTCTGACCCTGATCGGGCCGAACGGCGCGGGAAAAACCACGATTTTAAAAAGCATCATCCGACAGCTCTCCCTGCTTGGCGGCGCGGTGTATCTGGATGGCGCCGATATGGGCTCCTTTACCGGAAATGAGCTGGCCCGCAGGCTGTCGGTGGTTCTCACGGAACGGGTGAAGCCGGAGCTGATGACCTGCGAGGATGTGGTGGCCGCCGGGCGGTATCCCTATACCGGACGTTTCGGCATTCTCAGCGAAGAGGACAAACGAATCATAGAGGAGTCCATGGATCTGGTGCACATCCGGGAACTGAAGGACCAGGATTTCCGGAAGACGAGCGACGGACAGAAGCAGAGAGTGATGCTGGCCCGCGCCCTCTGCCAGGAGCCGGAGGTGCTGGTGCTGGACGAGCCCACCTCTTTTCTGGATATCCGTTACAAGCTGGAATTTCTCTCCGTCATTCAGAAAATGTCCCGGGAGAGAAAGCTGACGGTGATTCTCTCCCTCCATGAGCTTGATCTGGCGGAGCGGATCTCGGATCGGATTGCCTGTGTGCGCGGCGACTGCATCGACCGCTTCGGCACGCCGGAGGAAATCTTTTCCAAGGGATATGTCCGGGAGCTCTACGGGATGACCGCAGGGGCTTACGATGAGCTTACCGGCAGCCTGGAGCTGGAGAAAACGCCGGGAGAACCGGAGGTCTTCGTCATCGCCGGCTGCGGCGCGGGAACGCCCATCTTCCGCAGGCTCCAGAGAGAGGGCGTCCCCTTTGCCGCCGGGGTCCTGTGGGAAAACGATCTGGACTATCCGGCGGCCAGGGCCCTGGCTGCAGAGCTGGTATCTGAGAAGCCCTATCAGTCCTTTTCGGAGGAAAAAATCAGCCAGGCAAAGAAGCTGATAGACGGATGCAGACAGGTGATCTGCGCGCCCGGCCTGGAGATGGAAGGCAGCCTGGCGGAGGGACTGCGGGTTCTGGCTCGTTATGGGCAGGAGCAGGGAAAGCTCTGAACAAAAGAGGCGGTATCGGGAGGGCAGAATAAAAATCAGATTTTTCCCCGGGAATGAAAATCCTCTTCTCATAAAAAAGACAGAAAAAACAGAAAAATCAAGGAATATTCTGTTTAATTACAGAAAAGTATGCTATAATAAAGCATCTTTATTTATGAGATTGGGGGAAGAAAAATGAAAAGTGTACAGAGGAAGAAACCTGCAGGCAGAATGCTGTCGGCAGCGGTTGTGTTACTGGCGGCGGCGACCCTTTCGGGCTGCGGAGAAAAGGTGACGGCGGAAGGGTTGATGCAGGAAGCGGCGGAGAAAATGGCCGAAGTCAAATCCATGAAAGGCGTCTATGACATGGATATGACGATGGGAGTCAGCCAGTCCGGAATTTCCATGGATATGGATGTAAGCGCAAATATGGATTTTGAATCCACGGCAGAGCCGTCAGCCATGCACTGCAATATGGTGATGGATATGGGAATGCTCGGACTCAGTGTAGAGACAGAGATGTATGTGATGATGGAGGAGGATCAGGCCGTCAGCTACGTCTGTATGGGGGATCAGTGGATGAAGCAGTCGGCAGCGATGCCGGATACAGCTTCGGACACCGGTATGGTTCTGAATCTGGATACCCTGTTCGGAGAAAATGCCGCACTTACGCTTCTGGACGAGACAGAGGAGGAGAACGGAAAAGAGGTTTATGTCATTACGGGAACCGTTTCTGCGGAGGATATTGATATGGAACAGTTCAACGAGATTATGGGAAGTACGGGAGCGGCCGGACTGGATGATCTGGGACTGGATCTGTCGGGGCTGCAGATGGATGTGGCGCTCCGGCTCTATACGGACAGCCGCCTTCCGGCTTCCGTGAGTATGAAGAGCAGCGGAGACGGGGAAGTTTTCACGATGGAAATGGAGGGCGTCGAGACAACGCTGGATTCTCTTTCCTATGAACTGAAAATTGAGGAATATGACACAGTAGATGAGATTGTACTCCCGGAGGAGGCGTCCGGCGCCATCGACCTGAACTCGGAAGAATTTCAGGTGGCTCCTGCCTATGGAGCCGAGGAAATCTACTAGATCTTGTTCTCAGGTGCACCGGCGCTGAGGTAAGAAAAACAGCGATGGAAAGCGGAAACTTCGGATTCCGCTTTCTTTTGCCGTTTCTGGAAACATTTACATCGGTGTTATGTCAACATTTTTCCCTGAAAAGGTTGAAAACAAAGGAAAAGAATGATATACTACTGTGGAAAATGACTGAGAAATCACCATGAAATGTGGATAAAAAATAAGGCAGAGTGCAATGCAGGAAGAGGAGTGAAAATATGAATGGAAAAAGAGTGGGGGCAATGCTGCTCTCAGGACTTCTGATAGTGTCGATGCTCGGCGGCTGTGCTTCCGGCCAGATTACGGAAGATATGATTCCGGCAGTGACGGATCTCCGGGCGGACGAGACGGCAGCGGAGGCAAGCGCGATTGGACTTGCCATGAATAAATCCTATGTGGCGGAGCTGACCCGGCTGGACGGGGACAATACCCAGGTGGCTGTGGTAGATGAAAAGGAAGTTCCCGTGGTTCTGAAGGCTACTTCCGTAGATAAGGATCTGAAGGTAAAGATCGTAAACGAGAGAAACGGAAAGGTCATCACCGGCACAGCCTTTGAAGTGTCCGTGACGGATTCCGCAAAGAAGACAAGCAGCTATACGGACAGCGACAAGGACGGAATTATCTACATCAAATCCATGACGCCCGGAAAGTGCACTATTTCCATGAAGGCTTCCGGCAGTTATGCGGCTCCGGCGGATATTACCACAGAGGTAAAGGCGAATATCGACTACAAGGTCGTGGATATTACGGATGAGATCAAGAGCGAGAGCGAGATCAACGTAGCCAAAGAGGATTCCAATACAAACGGGAACGCGGACGCGGGAACGGCGCAGGTGCTGACGGATACCGTAGAGTATGTGGAGTCTTCCAAGACAGAGGTGAAGGAAGAGGTCAAGACCCAGAAGAAAGACGCCTGGGGACAGCTGGTGTACTCCAAGCTGCAGAAGGATGATTTCGGCAATGATATGTATGCGAAGATCATTTCAGAGCCGTCGGCTTATCATAAAGACGGCAACGGCGACAACAAGTGTGACCGCTGCGGCGCGGATCTGACGCCTGCTCATACGCATGTGTATGACCAGCAGGTTGTGACAAAAGAAGCGACCTGTACGGAACCGGGTACATATGAGATGCGGTGTGCCGCAGACAACGCGGTAGGTTCTACCGGAGAGATTCCGGCGCTGGGACATGTGGATACGAACCCGGCAGACGGTATCTGTGACCGCTGCAAGACGCAGCTTTCCCAGCCCTCTACTCCGGATGGAGAAGGCGGAGAGAACAGCGGCAGCAGCGGAGACGGCGCTGATACCGGAACGGGCGAGACCGGTGGAAATACAGGAGACGGAACGACAACCGGAGGAACAGAAAATCAGGGCTCCGCTCCGGCTGAGCAGAATCTGGAAGGAACTTCTTCTGCTGACGTGCTCACAGTCGGCATGAGAGTGCTGAAAGCGGCTTCCTCTGAAGTGATTGTATATGATACAACCAGCGCTCCTGTATACGATACAAGCAGTGAGCCTGTCTATGATATTACCTACGAGGTGACAGGATACAAGTATACCGGCTGGCAGACCATCGACGGCGCCACCTACTACTTTGACAAAGACGGCAATAAGGTGACCGGTTCCCAGGTTATCCAGGGAATTCAGTACAACTTCAGCGACGAGGGCGTGCGTTCCGGCACCATCGGTATAGATGTGTCCAAGTACCAGAGAAATATCAACTGGCAGAAGGTAAAGAACGCGGGAATCAATTTTGTTATCATCCGCTGCGGATACCGGGGCTATGGTTCCGGCGTGCTGGTTCAGGACCCGATGTTCGCGTCTCATATCACAGGCGCGAAAGCGGCCGGACTGCGCGTGGGCATCTACTTCTTCAGCCAGGCGATTTCCGAGGCAGAGGCTGTGGAAGAAGCAAGTATGGCAGTGAAGCTGGCAAATCAGTACGGCATCAACATGCCGATTGCCATCGACAGCGAGTATGCGGCCGGAGGAGCCGGACGCGCGGACGGACTGTCCAAGTCCGAGAGAACGAAGATCACCATCGCGTTCTGCAACACAGTAGCCAACGCAGGCTACAAGCCCATGGTATACGCAAGCAAGAACTGGTTCTCAGAGCATCTGAGCGTATCCCAGTTCCCGAGCAGTTACCGTATCTGGGTGGCACATTATGCCGCGACCTGCGGATACACGGGCCGTTACGACATCTGGCAGAATACTTCCAAGGGTTCTGTGGATGGCGTAAGCGGAAATGTAGATATGAATATCAGTTCCATTTAAGGACTGTTCCGAGGAGGGACAGGCGCCGCGGGAGCGGCGCCTGTTTTTTTCGTGAAGCCCCGGAACTGACGAAAATTTTAAGGAAAAAAATAAAACGGATTGACAAACTGGAAAATATCGCTATACTGAAAACATATTTTTTGGAACAAAGGCGTTTCACCTTTCGGGTGAGGCGCCTTTTCTGATCGGGAGGAGCGGCTGTTTATGATTAAGCTGGAGAATGTGAATAAATATTTTGGAGATCTGCATGTGCTGAAGGATGTGAATCTGGAGGTGAAGGAGGGGGAGAAGCTGGTTATCATCGGCCCCTCCGGCTCAGGAAAATCCACCACAGTGCGCTGCATGAATTTTCTGGAGGAGCCTACCAGCGGCCATGTATATATAGACGGCAAAGAACTGACTCATAAAAACAGGACGCATCTGGTGAGGGAGACGACCTCTATGGTGTTCCAGCAGTTTAACCTGTATCCGCATATGACAGTACTCCGGAACCTGACGCTGGCGCCCATGAAGCTGCACCATAAGAGCAGAAAGGAAGCAGAGGATACCGCTTTCCATTACCTTGATGTGGTTGGCCTGAGAGATAAGGCTCATGCCTATCCATCTACTCTGTCGGGCGGACAGCAGCAGAGAATTGCCATAGCCAGAGCGCTCTGCGCGCAGACAAAAATCATACTGTTTGACGAGCCGACCTCGGCCCTGGACCCAGAGACCATACAGGAGGTTCTGGATGTGATGATTAAGCTGGCAAAGGAAAATATTACGATGGTGGTGGTCACCCACGAGATGGGCTTCGCCCGGCAGGTGGCCGACCGGGTGGTATTTATGTCAGACGGCCAGATCATTGAGGAGGGGACGCCGGAACACTTCTTTCAGAATCCTGAAAACGAACGTGTAAAGCAGTTCCTGGGAAAGATTATCCGGTAGAAATACCGGGGAGATCTTTGAATGTTCCTGCCGGAAGGCGGGCATTTTGAGATAAATTCCAGATAAGAAGGAGGAAACGTTATGAAAAAGAAATTGGCAATTCTGCTTGCGGGAGTCATGGTATTGTCCATGCTGGCAGGCTGCGGTTCATCCGGCAGCGATACTGCGGCAGATACCGCGGAGGAAACCACAGCAGAGGAGAGTACAGAAGAAAGCGCGGAAGCGGACACAGAAGCAGAAGAGACTGCGGCAGCCGATACGGAATGGCCTGAGGATGTACAGGCGATTATCGACAGAGGCGTGCTGCGGGTGGGAGTAAAGAGCGATGTCATCGGCTTCGGATATCAGGACCCGCTGACCGGTGATTACAGCGGAATGGAAATTGATCTGGCTCAGATGATCGCAGACGCGCTGGGCGTGGATGTGGAATATACGACTGTTACGGCGGCTACCAGAGGAGAGCTTCTGGATTCCGGCGATCTGGACTGCGTGCTGGCTACTTTTACGATTACAGACGAGAGAAAGGAAAGCTGGGATTTCTCAACGCCCTATTACACTGACGCGGTTACGGTTCTGGTGGAGGATTCCAGTGGAATCACTGATTTAAGCGGACTGGCCGGCGCCACGGTGGGAGTGTCCTCCAGTTCTACTTCCGCGCTGGCTCTGGTGCAGGCCATGATCGAGCAGGGACTGATAAGCGGCGATAATTTTGATTCTGAGACCTTTGACGCCTCCACCTGGACGGAGGGCGTCAGCTTCCGTCAGTACAGCGATTATCCGGCTATCTCCACAGCCCTGAGCGCCGGCGAGGTGGACGCTTTCTGCGTAGACAGATCTATCCTGAATGCTTACAGGACGGAGGGACGCTCCTATATCGAAGATTCCTTCTCCCCCCAGGAGTACGGCGTAACGACAAAGAAGGGCTCCGGCTTCTCCAGCGTATGCGATGAGCTGATTACCGGCTGGCTGGCAGACGGAACGATCGACGGCCTGATTGAGGAATACGGACTGTAAGGGAAGGAAGGTAAACGGCAGGTCATGCGGACCTTACCGCCAATTCCGGCAAGGCCGTATAAGATGGCGGGTGTCCCGGCGCCTCAGGCCCGGGATGCTCTCCTGTCTTTTGGGACGCTTTTTATCAAAGAGCAGGAAACAGGAAAATTCCTGTTTTTTGATAAGAGGGAAATAAACAGCAGGGAGGAATTGTTATGGGAGGATTGTTTTCAGCAGACGCATGGGAGACGGTGTGGCGCTATCGGAGCACTTTTCTGCACGGTCTTGGCAACACGGTGCAGCTTGCCGTTTTTGCGCTGCTTCTCTCTCTTATGCTTGGAATTCTGTTCGGGCTCATGTCAGCCGGAGGGAAAAAAGCGCTGCGGGCCGCAGCGAGAATCTATGTGGAATTTATTCAGAACACGCCTCTGCTGCTTCAGATGTGTTTTCTGTATTATGCCCTTGCGTTTTCCGGAAACAGTATCGGAATTCTGAGGACAGGAATGATTGCGCTGGGCGTATACCACGGGGCCTACATGTCTGAGGTCATCCGGGCAGGCATTCAGGCAGTCCCGAAGGGGCAGACAGAGGCAGCCCAGTCGCAGGGCTTCGGCTATATAGGGAGGATGTATTACATCATCCTGCCCCAGAGCATTAAGATCATTCTTCCTCCCATGGTAAACCAGGTGGTGAATCTGATTAAGAATACTTCCTGCCTGTATATCGTGGGAGGAGCGGATCTGATTTCCGTCACCTACAGCTTTGTGACGGGAGCCAATACGGGCGGCGCCTACGCTCCGGCCTATATCGTCAGCGGAATCCTGTTTTTCATCGTGTGTTTTCCGCTGTCCACACTTGCCAGCGTATGGGAGATTTCCCTGAAAAAGAGGGACGCCCAGGCAAATAAAGCCGCTGTGGCCGGCGCTGCGGCCGGAGCGGAAGAAGGGATGGTGCAATAACGTATGGATACTTTGGAAGCGAGCCTGTCGATGCTGACAAATCAGGCAATTCTGACCTATATTTTCCGGGGAGTGGCATTTACGCTGGTGATTGCCGTGACTGCCGTAATACTGGGACTGCTCATCGGCTCCGTGCTTGCCCTGGTGCGCAATTACTGCAATAAGGGGACAAACCGGATTTTCAAATGGATAGCGGCTGCCTACATTGAGATCTTCCGGAATACACCGCTGCTGCTGTGGATTTTTATCTGCATTGTATTCTGTCCGGTGCCGGAACTCCTGTCTCATTCCATGTTCGGCCTGTCCTCTGTTGAAACGACTCTCCTGTACAAGGCGGTGGTGGCGCTGGTGCTGTTTACCTCGTCCGTGATTGCCGAAATTGTGCGGGGAGGGCTGAACTCAGTGGCTCACGGGCAGTTTGAGGCGGGACATTCCCAGGGGTTCGGTACTGTGCAGATCATGCTTTACATTGTACTGCCTCAGGCCTACCGGAATATTATTCCCACCCTTCTGAGCCAGGTCATTACCACCATCAAGGATTCTTCCTATCTGGCAAATGTGGCGGTGATCGAGCTGATGGCCAGAATTGGCCAGATTATGAGCGCGGCCGGCCGGTACAACGGGACGGGAACGACAAACGTGTCGGATGTATTTGTGCTGTACGGTTTTGCCAGCCTCATCTATTTTGTGATCAATTTCGCGCTGTCCTGTCTTGTGCGGTATATCCAGAAGCATAAGCTGAAAGCGCTGCCTGCGGGAACGTGAAACCATGCGCAGAATCAGGAGGGATAAAGATGAAGCCTTATGTGATTACCATTTCCCGGCAGTTTGGCAGTATGGGACGCTCCATCGCCCAGGCCCTTTCCCGGGAACTTCAGATTGATTTTTATGACCGGGATATTGTGGAGGAGACGGCAAAACGGCTGGGAATGCCGGTGTCCGTGATCAGTGATACGGAAGAAAATTCAAAATCCATCTATTTCAGACGGATGTATCCGCTTGGAATGGGGATAACGAGCTTTAAGGACGAGGTTTTTCTGGTCCAGAAAAATATCATCCGGGATCTGGCGGAAAAAGGTTCCTGTATTATTGTAGGCCGGTGCGCAGAAAGCATCCTGGCGGATAAGGGAAACCGCCTGAGCGTCTATATTTACGCGCCCTACAGCGCCCGGTTTAAAAACTGTACGGAGAAGCTTGGAATGGATGAAGCCACGGCGAAGAAAATGATCCGGGAGGTGGATCGTTCCCGGGAGCTGTACCACAGACGCTACTGTCCCGAATTCCGGGACGCCTTTACCGACCGGGATCTGATGATTGACAGCAGCCGGTTTGGCGTGGAGGGAACGGCGCAGCTGCTGGCGCATCTTGCGAGAGCAATGTTTTTGGATTAAGACAGAGTAAAAGGCCCTGTCGGAAAGCAGTATGCAGACAAAGCATGATCGGAATGCTGCTTTCTGGCAGGACCTCTTTTTTATCTCTGATATGCGTAAGTCTTTCTGGCTACGCCCAGCTCTTCATTTGCCGGGATCACATGAATCTTTACAGGAGAGCCGTCCCGGGAGATGATGGTATTGCTTCCGGTACAGTTCCGGTTCTTTTCCGGGTCCAGCAGGATTCCCATATGGCTAAGCTGCCCGCAGACCTTTTCCCGGATGTTCGCGCCGTGCTCCCCGATGCCTGCGGTAAATACCAGGTGATCAAGGCCGCCAAGCTCCGCGTAGTAGGAACCGATATAGCGGACGATGCCGTTGCAGAATACGTCGATGGCGAGCTGTGCCCGCTGATTTCCCGCGACCGCGGCTTTTTCCACATCCCGCAGATCGTTGCTGACGCCGGAAATACCCAGGAGACCGCCGTGCTTTGTCAGCCCTTCCAGCACTTCATCCAGACTCATGCCTTCTTTCTGAAGGAAGGGAACGATAAAGGGGTCGATATCGCCGCAGCGGTTGGACTGAATGATTCCCACCTGAAGGGAAATTCCGAAGCTGGTATCCACGCTCTTTCCGTCGTCAATGGCGCACAGAGAGCCGCTTCCGCCCAGATGGCAGGAGATGGCTTTTCCGGTGCTGCCGTACATTTCGGCCAGCGTCTCCGCCACATAGCTGTGGGAAGCCCCGTGGTAGCCCAGACGCTCGATCCCGTATTTCTCATACCATTCATAGGGAATGCCGTAGATTTTGCGCTCCATCGGAATTGTCTGGTGGAAGGCAGTCTCAAAGGCGCCTACCAGCATGGCGTCAGGCGTCAGCTTCTGAAACTGGCGGATGGCCTCCAGATAAGGTTTATTGTGGGCGGGAGCCACCACCATGTAATCTTCCATGCCCTGGAGCACATCGGGAGTCAGTTCATGGATGCCGTAGTGGCCCTTGGAAAGAACGGTCTTGAAGCCTACCCGCTCCAGCTCGGCCAGGCTTCCCAGCACGCCGTGTTCTGCGTCCAGAATATCGTCCAGAAAAAGCTGAATGCCTTCCGTATAGGTAGGGATAGAGAGATTTTCCTTGAAAATACGGAAGCCGTCAGGCTTTGAAAAATGGTAGATGGCTCTGTCTGTGCCCACGCGCTCTACCTTGCCTTCCGCAAGGACGGTCTCTGCGGGCATATCGAACAGCTTGAATTTCAGGGAAGTGCTCCCTGCGTTGCACACTAATAATTTCATGTAAAACCTCCAATACATTCTCAGATGAGGCGCCGGCAGCATCGGGCCATACTTTCGGGCAGGGCCCCTCCGGCAGATGTCGTGCGGCACCATATGATTCCATATCAGTATATCAGAATACCGGGTCCTGCACAATATCAAGCAGGGAAGACCTCGCTCAAGCTGCGCTGACCGGACCGCGGAGAGACGGAACCGCGCAGGGCTGCCGGATTTTAAAAATCTTCCGTCTGCTCTGTGCAGGCCTGGGCCATGATTAGACCAGGCACGGAGAGACCCAGAGTCAGGATCAGGGGAACTGTGGCAGGGAGAAGAAGAAACTGAAGAGCCAGCAGAATAAACGCGATCAGAAGGCCGGCCAGGGTCTGCTTCATCCGTGCCAGGGCATGAAGGGCCGCCGCCCGGAGCAGCGGCGTCTCCGTACCGGGCTGATTTCCTTCCCGGGAAATTTCCACGCTGTCCTCTTTGCTGTCCTCGTTCTGGCGGGTACGCATCTGAACTCTTTCCGGAAGCAGAAGAAAGAGATGGAAAGCGATTCCCAGGAAAAAGATAAGGCCCAGCAGAGAAAGCGCCATAAAGGGCACGTAAAACCAGTCTGTCATAGCCAGAGTTCCGTACCAGGAGAGCGCCAGTACAAGGATGGCTGTTCCGGCCAGCAGCGTCAGCCCCCAGGGCAGAGCTGGCAGAAAACAGGAACGGAAAGCCGCGAAATACCGCGGCAGAACCGGTTCGTCCCTTCTGCGTTTGCGTACCATGTCGGACAGGCAGGCGGTAAGGGCGGCAAGAGCGGGCCCTGTGGTAATAATGGGAATACAGGTCAGCAGAAATATGAAATTGAGCTGAACCAGCTCCCAGAGATTTTCATTTAAGATGGAGAAGAAGCGTGTGAACGCTCCCGGAGTACGCTGTTCGTCAGCCAAGAAAATTCCTCCTTTGTGTCTTGCTTCGAAAGCGCCGGTCTGTCAGGGCCTGTGTCATGCTCTGGTGTGCCGGAACTATATAATCCAAATATATAGAAAATTTAAAGGGCCTGCAAGTAGAAAATAAAATGACTTCGACAGTAGAAGTAAAAGTGCACAAAATATAGGTGAAAAATTTTGCGATTATGACGAAATTGTCAGGAAATTAAAAATAAAGCTTGCTTTTTTTGGAAAAAAGTACTATGATTAATACATAAGAACTGGAAACGTTTCCATGGAACGTTTCCAAAACGGATTTCAGCCGTAAATTCCGGGACATGTGCGCAGATGTTTCGGAAGGAGCGGCACACATGGAGTTTGGCAAAACAGGAGGAAAACAGTATGAAAAAGAAACTTTTGGCCCTGACGCTTACAGGCGCTCTGGCGATGTCTCTGCTGGCAGGCTGCGGCGGTTCATCAGATGACACGGCGACTACGGATACTACGACGACCGAAGATACAGCAGCGACAGAGGATACGGACGCAGCTGAGGCTGAGACAGCCAGCGGAGAAGGCTCCGTATATTATCTGAACTTCAAGCCGGAGCAGGATCAGCAGTGGCAGGATCTGGCGGCAGTTTACACAGAGCAGACCGGAGTTCCTGTTACCGTAGTGACAGCGGCATCCGGACAGTATGAGACGACTCTGATGAGTGAGATGGGAAAGAGCGGCGCGCCGACTCTGTTCCAGGTAAACGGCCCGGTAGGTCTGGCAAACTGGAAGGATTACTGCTATGACTTATCCGGCAGCGATATTTACGGCGAGCTGACCAGCGACATCTATGCGCTGAAGGACGGCGACAAGGTGGCAGGTATCGGATATGTAATCGAGTCCTACGGACTGATTGTAAACACTGATCTTCTTGAGCAGGCCGGCTACACCACAGATGACATTCAGTCCTTCGAGGATCTGAAGGCAGTAGCAGAGGATATCACCGCACGTTCTGACGAACTTGGATTCGCGGCATTCACCTCCGCAGGTATGGACAGCTCCTCCGACTGGAGATTCAAGACACACCTTGCAAACCTTCCGATTTACTTTGAGTATCAGGATAAGGGAATCACAAGCACGGACGCTATTGAGGGAACCTACCTTGACAACTACCGCGCGATGTGGGATCTGTATATCAACAACAGCACCTGCGATCCGGCAGAGCTTTCCGCCAAGACAGCAGACGACGCTACCAGCGAATTCCTGAACGGAGAAGCAGTATTCTACCAGAATGGTTCCTGGGAGTACGGAAATGTATCCGGTGAGGGCAAATTCTCCGATGACCAGCTGGCGATGATTCCGATTTACTTCGGCGCAGGCGATGAGGCAAATCAGGGACTCTGCACAGGTACAGAGAACTACTGGTGCGTAAACAATCAGGCAGACGAAGCTGACATTCAGGCAACTCTTGATTTCATCTACTGGTGCGTAACCTCTGAAGAGGGAACCAAGGCAATGGCTGAGGACATGGGCTTTGTCATTCCGTTCAAGTCTGCGCAGGAGCCGACCAACCTGTTCGTAAAGACAGACCAGGAAATGTTAGCAGCAGGCAAGACTCCGATCTCCTGGAACTTCACGACGATGCCGTCTGAAGAGTGGAAGAATGGCGTAGGCCAGGCACTGACCGCATATGCGGCAGATCAGACGGATGCAAACTGGGACGGCGTTGTATCCGCGTTCGTAGACGGCTGGGCTACCGAGTACGCTCTGGCGAACGGACAGTAAAACAAGCTGGCATACTGTTCCATTCAAATGTAAAATGTAAAATGAAAAGCAAGGGGCGGGCAAGTGACTTGCCTGCCCCTTTCCTATGCAAGCGGAGAATCCCGTCTGGGGGATTCTTGTATTAAAAGAGGTGAGGAACTATGGAAAAAGCGATCAAACGCTATTCTCCGATTTTCGTACTGCCGACGCTTCTGGCCTTCACCATCGGATTTATCATTCCCTTTCTCGAAGGACTGTACCTGGCCTTCTGTCAGTTTACGACGGTCCGGGACGCGACCTTCATAGGCATCGGAAATTTCCAGCGGATCTTTTCCGATACCACATTTCTGCATTCCTTTAAATTTACTGTGCTGTTTGCGGTGGCGGCTATCGTTTTTATCAATGTGATCGCTTTTGGGCTGGCGCTGCTGCTGACACGAAATCTGAAGGGAACAAACATCTTCCGTACCGTATTCTTCATGCCAAACCTGATCGGCGGTATCGTGTTGGGATATATTTGGAATATCCTGATTAACTGCGTGCTTTCCCTGGCGGGAAAACCGCTTCTGGCGCTGAATACGGCGGCCGGATACTGGGGACTGATTATCCTGATGTGCTGGCAGCAGATCGGATATATGATGATTATTTATATCGCCGGACTTCAGAATGTGTCCGACGACCTTCTGGAAGCGGCTCAGATCGACGGAGCTTCCGCATGGAAGACGCTCTGGAGAGTGAAGCTTCCCATGGTGATGCCGTCCATTACGATCTGCGTCTTCCTGACACTGACCAACTCCTTCAAGCTGTTCGACCAGAACCTGGCTCTGACCGGAGGAGACCCAAATCACATGACAGAGATGCTGGCCATGAACATCTATCAGACATTCTATGCAAGGGCAGGAGCCCAGTGGAAGGGACTTGGCCAGGCGAAGGCAGTGATTTTCTGTCTTCTGGTCATCGTGATTTCCCTTCTGCAGCTGAAGGCGACACGTTCCAAGGAGGTGCAGCAGTAAGATGGCGAAAAGAAAAAAAATCGACAATACAATCTGGACGGGTCTGCTGACTATTCTGGCCCTGCTGTATGTGTATCCGGTTGTCATGATCTTCTTTAACTCCCTGAAGCAGGAGACGGCGATCACGACAGACAGCGCGTTTGCGCTGCCTACGCCGGAAATCTTTGCAGGGCTGGCAAACTACGTTAACGCGATTGAATCCAAAGGCTTTCTGCAGAGTCTGGGCTACAGCCTTCTGATTACCATTACCTCGGTAGCGGCGATTCTTATCTGCTGCTCCATGTGCGCGTGGTTTATCACGAGAGTAAAGAGTAAAATCTCACAGGCACTGTATTTCCTGTTTGTATTTTCCATGGTAGTGCCCTTCCAGATGGTGATGTTCACCCTGTCTCAGACGGCAGACGCCCTGAAGCTGAACACGCCCTACAATATCTGGGTGATTTATCTGGGCTTCGGTGCCGGGCTTGCGGTGTTCATGTTCGCGGGCTTTATGAAATCCGTTCCTCTGGAAGTGGAGGAAGCGTCCATGATCGACGGCTGCAATCCGCTGCAGACTTTTTTCCGGATTGTTCTGCCGATGCTGAAACCCACGCTGGTATCCGTGGGAATTCTGGAGGCCATGTGGGTGTGGAACGATTACCTTCTGCCTACGCTGGTTCTGGATATTAAGAAATACAAGACGATTCCCATGCTGATCCAGTATTTCCGGGGAAGCTACGGAAGAGTGGAAATGGGACCAATGATGGCCTGTATCATGCTGACGGTCATTCCGATAGTCATTGTTTATCTTGCAGGACAGAAACATATCATCAAGGGAGTGGCAGCAGGAGCAGTTAAGGGGTAAACCATATGACGATTAAAGACATTGCAAGGGAATCCGGTTATGCGGTGGGAACCGTTTCCAGAGTGCTGAATAACCGGCCGGACGTGTCAGAGAAGGCGAGAAAAAGGGTCATGGAAGTGGTAGAGAAATACAACTTCCGGCTGAATAATAACGCCAAGCATCTGAAACAGCAGGTGAGCAGCGGAATCGTGATCATTGTAAAGGGTTCCCAGAATATGCTGTTTGCGGCGATTGTGGAAAGACTGCAGAAGCTCATTGAGGAACGGGATTACGCGTTTCTGATTTACTATATCGGAGAGCAGGACAACGAGGTGGAGCAGGCCTGGCAGATCTGCCGGGAACGCCATCCCAGCGGAATTCTCTTTCTCGGAAGCGACCTGGAATTTTTCCGGGAGCGTTTCGCCCAGATACAGGTGCCCTGTGTGCTGGTGACGAACTCCGCGCAGGAGCTTGGGTTTGAAAATCTCTCCAGCGTCAGTACGGATGACGAAGCGGCGGCTCAGGCGGCTGTGGAGCATCTGATTGCTCTGGGACACAGGAAAATCGGGGTGCTGGGCGGTTTTATGGAAAAATCACGGGCGGCCCATACCCGGTACGCAGGCTGCGTCAGAGCGTTTGCGGAGCATGGAATTCCCTTTTCCATGGAAGAGCAGTATATGCCGGCTCTGTTTGCAATGTCGGAAGGCTATGAAGCGATGGGACGGCTGCTTGACAGGATGCCGGATCTGACGGCTGTGTTTGCCATGGCAGATGTACTGGCTGTGGGAGCGATCCGGGCGGTCCGGGACAGAGGACTGCGTGTCCCGGAGGATGTGTCTGTGGTGGGCTTCGACGGAATCGAGCTGGGAAGCTATCTGACCCCCAGCCTCACGACGATCCGCCAGGATCGGGAGCAAATCGCGGACCGGAGCGTGGAGCTTCTGCTCTCTCAGATAGAAAACCGGGTGAGCCCGGAGCATGAGCTGGTGCCTTTCCGGATTATTTCCGGGGAAAGTGTCCGGAAAATATAAAAGAAAGACAGTTACTGTTTTCTGTACGTCTGCGGCGCACAGAATAAGGAGGAAGAAACAATGGCAAGTATCACCTTTAAAAATGTGGTTAAAACATATGGAAACAACAATACGGTGATTCCTGATCTGAATCTGGAAATCAAGGATAAGGAATTCATCGTGCTGGTAGGTCCTTCCGGCTGTGGAAAGTCTACGACTCTCCGGATGATCGCGGGACTGGAAGAAGTCACGGCCGGAGACCTGTATATCGGAGACAGACGGGTCAACGATGTCCCGCCCAAGGACAGAGATATCGCGATGGTGTTCCAGAGCTACGCTCTGTATCCCCATATGACCGTTTATAAAAATATGGCTTTCGCGCTGGAGAATCAGAAGCAGCCCAAGGATGAGATTGACAGAAAGGTCCGGGAGGCGGCCCATATTCTGGAGCTTGACGAGTACCTGAGCCGGAAGCCGAAGGAGCTGTCAGGCGGACAGAGACAGCGTGTGGCTCTGGGCCGCGCTATGGTGCGGAATCCTGCGGTATTCCTGCTGGATGAGCCTCTGTCCAATCTGGACGCCAAGCTGCGTACGGAGATGAGAAGCCAGATTTCCGCGCTTCACAAGAGACTTCAGACCACCTTTGTCTATGTCACCCATGACCAGACGGAAGCCATGACCATGGGGGACCGGATTGTGGTAATGAAGGACGGCGTCATTCAGCAGATGGATACGCCCCAGAATCTGTACAATTATCCCTGCAACAAGTTTGTGGCAGGCTTTATCGGTTCGCCGCAGATGAATTTCCTGGAAGCAGTGGTGGAAAAAGAAGGAGACGGCTATGTGCTGGTATTCGGCCAGAACCGGATTCCGCTTGTAAAGCCGGAGCTTGCGCCCTATGTGGGCAAAAAGGTAATTTTCGGTATCCGGCCGGAGGATATTCACGCAGAGGAATCCTTCCTTGCCATTTCTGCAGGCTCGAATGTGGAAGCAAGGGTAGACCTGGCGGAAATGATGGGCTCTGAGATTTATCTGTACCTGACCTGCAACGGTCAGAAGCTGGTGGCCCGCGTGCCTTCGCGTACCGGAATCCGGGCGGACGACCAGGTAAAGCTGGCTCTGGACGCCAATAAAATCCACGTATTTGACAGTGAGACGGAAGAAATCATCTGTCACTGACAGAAGGAGGAAGCGTTATGACAAAGCGTATGATTCTGCTTGACAGCGTGACACAAATCAAGGATTTTGTAAATTTGGTCTGCAGGTATCCCAATGATTTTGACCTGGTGTCTGGGAGGTTTACCATTGACGCCAAATCCATTATGGGCATCTTTTCCCTGGATTTGACCCATCCGCTGGAGCTCTGCATTTACGGGGACGCCTCGCCGGAGCTTCTGGAGGCCCTGACACCTTACCTGGCAGACCAGGGAAGGGTGTGATTTTATTTGAGAAGCAGTGGAATACTGATGCATCTTTCCTCCCTTCCGTCTCCTCACGGAATCGGAAGCATGGGGGAGCCTGCCCGGCGGTTTGCTGATTTTCTGCAGCAGGCCGGGCAGACCTGCTGGCAGCTGCTTCCGGTCTGCCCCACCAGCTACGGGGATTCTCCGTACCAGTCCTTTTCCACCTATGCCGGCAACCCGTATTTTATCGATCTGGATGAGCTGGAAAGACAGGGATATCTGAGGCGGGAAGAGTATGAGAACATAGACTGGGAGTGCGGGCCGGACAGAATCAATTACGGCGTGCTCTATGAAAAACGCTATCCGGTGCTTGAAAAGGCGGCAGAGCGTTTCCGGGAGAATCCCCCCGGAGATTATGAGACTTTCTGCCGGGAAAATGCCCGGTGGCTGGACGATTACGCCTGCTTTATGGCCCTGAAGGACGCCCACAGCGGAGCGCCCTGGTTTGACTGGGAGTCTGCGCTCCGGAACCGGGAAGAACAGGCGCTGGAAGAGGCGTGCGCGCGCTATGCGGAGCAGATAGAGTTCTGGAAAATCTGCCAGTATCTGTTCTTTGAGCAGTGGAAAGCGCTGCGAAGCTATGTAAATGAGCGGGGTATCCGCATTATCGGAGATCTGCCTATCTATGTGTCTCTGGACAGCGTAGACGTATGGGCGCACCCGGAACTGTTCCAGCTGGACGAAAATAAGGTGCCCCGGGAAGTATCGGGATGCCCGCCAGACGGTTTTTCCGCAGACGGACAGCTCTGGGGAAATCCACTCTTTGACTGGGAGTATATGGCCGGGGACGGCTATTCCTGGTGGGCGGACCGGATCGGCTATCTCTGCCGGGTCTACGATGTGGTGCGGATCGATCATTTCCGGGGCTTTGATTCTTACTACGCCATTCCCTATGGGAGAAAGGACGCCAGGGAAGGCCGCTGGAGAGAAGGGCCGGGCATCGAGCTGTTCCGGGCGGTGGAAGAAAAGATCGGCAGGCAGCCCATCATCGCGGAGGACCTGGGCTATCTGACAGATTCGGTACGGAAGCTTCTGGCGGACAGCGGCTTCCCAGGCATGAAGGTGATGGAATTCGCCTTTGACAGCAGGGATGGAAGCGGTTCGGAATATCTGCCGCATAATTTTATCCGCCACTGCGTAGCCTACACAGGAACTCACGACAATGATACGATCCTTGGCTGGGCTGCCTCTGTCGGACAGGAGGATTTAAGACGCGCGGCAGAGTATCTGCGGCTGTCGAGAGAGGAAGGCTATCACTGGGGAATGATGAGGGCTCTCTGGGGAAGCGTCGCGGATTTGGCCATCGTTCAGGCCCAGGACCTGCTGGGACTGGGAAGCGAGGCGCGGATGAATACGCCGTCCACGGTAGGCAGCAACTGGCAGTGGAGGGCTCTGCCCGGAAGCTTTACGGAGGAACTGGCCGCGAAGCTGCGCCATGAGATGGAGCTGTACGAGAGATTGTAAAGGAAGAAACAGGTAACTGTTCATTAGAGACTGCCATTGAAAGAAGGCCATTGAGAGACTGTCATTTTGCGGCGCAGGAAAGAACCTGCCGTTTGCCGGAAAATGGCGGTCTCCTTTTGTGTGTATGCAGATTTCAGTCTGTACTGGAAGAAGAAAATCGGGAAAAACGGCAGGAGAGGAAGCGGGAACACACATGAATCAGCCCTGCGCCTGCGAAAATCAGGCACAGATAAAGAACAATCTCCGCTCCTCTTCCGAAACGGTCCGCGACGCTGCGCAGAATCACCTGGGTAGACGGTTCCCAGGGGCTGATGTAAAACATATCGATGGAGCCTCTGGTATGGAGCAGACAGTTCAGAAGCTCCGCGATTCCTGCCAGCAGGAGAAAAAGAAGGGCAGGAGGCAGAAAGCTTTTCAGAGATTTCCTGAAGGAAAAGGAAGCAGGCTTTGCCAGGAGTTCAGACTTTACCGCAGGCTTGTCCGCCGGCGATTTGTTCACCGCAGATTTTGGGGAGCTGCCTGAAAGGTGCAGGAAAAGCCCCAGAAAGATCATGATGAAATGCCAGAGATAGCTGTGCAGAGTCAGGACAGAGAGGCTGTAATGCATGCCGGTCTGGTCTGCAAAAGCAAAAATCCCTGCCAGCAGGCTGAAGTCCGCAAGGAAGTCTGTGAGGGTCCGGCTCATGAAGACACACACCCGAGGTTTCCTGGAGCCGCTGTCCGGAACTGCGCTGCAGATACCTTTGGGGGCTTTGGTTTTCTGTGCAGTCCTGCAGCGGCTCTGTCCGGCCAGAAGAAGCTGCCGCAGGGGCAGCAGATAGAGCGGCATGCTGCAGAGCTGGAAAGGGAAATACCACCAGAGGTAAGAGCCGCCGTTTCCGGCGGTCAGCAAAAGCTGCTTCCAGATCTCGGAGAGCGGGAGCAGGATGGCGAGAATATTCAGCAGAAGATTCTGTTTTGGCTCTGCCAGGCGGCTGGCCGCGAAAGCGGCCAGCCCGGAGAAGAGAAAACCGGTCAGGAAGATGAGCATGGGATGGACCTCTTTAGATGTGATATTTATCTTGAAATACAGTATAACATATATGGAGACTGCAGGAATAAACTTTTGGAAACCATCCATAATTTTCATGGCGTATAAAAATCCACCATTTACAGAATACTATTTCCAGAGTTGAAAAAGCACTGTAAATGGAGGAATATTTTATGAAAGCTACAGGAATAGTCAGGAGAATCGACGACCTCGGCCGTGTCGTGATCCCCAAGGAAATCCGCAGAACGCTCCGTATCCGGGAAGGAGATCCGCTGGAGATCTTCACAGACCGGGAGGGGGAAATTATCTTAAAAAAATACTCCCCCATCGGAGAGCTGGGAACCTTTGCGAAGCAGTATGCAGAGAGTCTGGCACAGGTGTCGGGGCTTATGGTCTGCATTACGGATCGTGACGCGGTCATCGCGGCTGCGGGCGGAGCGAAAAAGGATTACATGGGAAAGGCCGTCAGCCAGGAGCTGGAGGATATCATCCAGGAACGGGAGAATATTCAGGCAGCTGCGGGAGACAGGAAATATGTGCGTCTGGTGGAAGAGGAGCTGGAGGACTGCTTTGCCGAAACGATCTGCCCGATTATCTGCGAAGGAGACGCGATTGGAGCGGTGGCACTGTTCAGCCGGGACCCGAAAGCGAGAATGGGAGAGGTGGAGCAGAAACTGGCTCTGGCCGCAGCCAATTTTCTCGGACGGCAGATGGAGCAATGAGGAAAAAACACCACGGAAGCAGGATCTGTTCCAAAATCCTGTTCCGTGGTGTTTTTTTCCGCGCAGGCGTATTGGGGAGTGAGATCACAGTCCCCGGGAATTAGAGCTTGTAAGGACTTGAATTTTAAGAGATAATAAGGATAGGTAAAGAAGCAGTTCAGACCAAAATACAGGGGGGATGAAGGATGAGAAGATATTTCAGGCTGTGGGCTGTCCTGTCGGCGGTCATGATGCTTTCAGCGTGCGGGGAAAAGAAAGAAGAACCGACAGTCACAGAAGAGGAAGTGCAGGAGGAAGCATCAGTTTCGGATGGAGCGGAAGCGGCGGAAGAGTCTGCGGATGAAGATTTTCCGGATACAAGGGAAAATGAATCGGGGCAGACCATGACAGACGAGGAATACCAGGAATATCTGGAACGGGCGAATTCCGCCAGATGGCTGGCCTTTGAACTGCCGGAAGGCTGGGTCCGGTACTGCGGCTGAAAGGAACAGGAGAAGATTCGACTCTTTATATGGATATTTACTGGGCGGATGATGATTATCTGTACACAGTAACGGGAATCGCGTTTTACGAAAATGCAGAGGCAGAAGAAAAAATGCGGGAGGGACTGGATGTGATCTGGGAGACGGCAGAACTGGTGCCTTCTGATAAATGGACGATGCCGCAGGCGCGGACAGGAGAATAAACCCGTCTGCATATAAGAAACAGAAATACAGGAGATACATATATGTACACATGGGAAGAAATCGAAGAGCATGTGAACAGCTGCGCAGCCTGTCCTCTCTGCCGGACCAGGAAGCATCCGGTGATGGGGCGGGGCGATCATAAGGGGAAGCTGATGCTGGTGGCGGAGGCGCCGGGCGGACAGGAGGATCTGGCCGGCCTGCCCTTTGTGGGACCGGCCGGAAAGGTCCTGGATGAGCTTCTTGCTTCTGTGGAAATCCGGCGGGAGGATATCTATATCACCAATATCCTGAAATGCCACCCGCCGGGCAACCGGGACCCGCTGGAGCAGGAAAAGGAAGCCTGCATGCCTTATCTCAAATACGAGACCTACCTGATGAAGCCCCGGATTATTGTGTGCCTGGGCCGGGTGGCTGCCCAGAGACTGATCGATCCGGGATACCGGATTACCAGACAGCATGGGACCTGGGTAGAACGGAAAGGATGCTTTATGACGGCGACGTATCATCCGTCAGCATTGCTCCGTGATCCTTCCAAAATGGAGGACGGAAAGCGGGATTTCCAGAGAATTCGTGAAAAACTCCGGGAACTGGGTTTGTAATTAAGAATGTTAACGGGGCAGCGCAGAGAATGCGCTGCCCCTTGTGCGGATTCAGTTTTTGATGAAGACCACCGGGTCGATGCCGGGTGTGGGTTCCACTGGAACAGAAAGGGAATGAATGTGTCCGTCAGCGCCGGATTCAAAACGCACAGGAAGCACTGCGTTCATAAAGGGAAGCGTCATGTCATAGCAGTCATAATGATAATGGGTGAAAAGAGCGTCAAAACCATTCCATTTTCCTGTCAGCGCTCCATCCTTTTCTTCAATGGAGAAACTTCCAAAGCCGGGATTGCTGAAGGAGCCGCAGTATTCGCTGAGAGGATGTGAGGGAGAGGTATCCGGAATTCTGGCTTCTGCGCGCTGCTTCATGCCTTCCAGAGCGCCATTCATCATACCGGTGAAGATCTCCTGATACCGGGCATTCCAGTCGGGAATTTCCCGGACACCGAGCACCTTGTCGGAGAGAAGATTGGAAAGGACATTGACTGAGAAGGAGGAGGTGGCGTTGCTTAAGGCCACCAGGCCGAAGCCGGATTCCGGAAGCAGGGTAAGCTGTGAGGAAAATCCGTTGGTGTTGCCTCCGTGGCTGACCATTTTCTTTCCACGGTAGATATCAGTAAACCAGCAGAGCCCGTAATCAGCAGACTGAAGCTCTTCAAAAGACCAGAAATACGGACTTCCGATCATCTGGCGCGTGTGCATCATATTCAGGTTTTCTCTGGAAATCAGGCGCGTGCCTTCCCATGTGCCGTCGCCAAGCTGGAACAGGGCGTATCTGGCCATGTCGGAGGCGCAGGAGACAATGCCGCCGGCGGGGGCCAGTGCGCCCAGATGCATGTATCCGGATTCTGCCTGGCCTGTGCCGGTGAATACATAGCCTTTGGAAGTGTCGTCGTATTTTGCAAGGGAAGCCATCTCAAAATCAGTGCGTTCCATGCCAAGCTTATCAAAAATCCGTTCTTTTACAAAGGATTCCCAGCTCTGTCCGGACAAGACCTCCACCAGATAACCGGCGATGGTTACCATCTGATTGGAATACTGCAGCACCGTTCGAAAATCGGCGCTTGGCTGCAGATACTGGAAGGTTTCTATCTGGGCTTTCCTGTCTTCCAGAGCGCAGAATGCCACCTGCAGGTCATAGCGGGGGATTCCGGTCCGGTGGCAGAGCAGATCCCGGACAGTTACACGTTCGGCTGTAACCGGGTCCATGAGCTTTAACCAGGGGATATAGGTGCGCACAGGTTTGTCCCAGTCCAGTTTTCCTTCATCAGCCAGCATTCCAAGGGCCAGGGCCGTGAAGGATTTGGTGATGGAGCCGATGGGCATCATGGTGCTGCCGGTCATGGGGAGATCCTTTTCCAGATCCCGTTTTCCATAGCCCCTGGCGTCAAGCAGCCGGCCGTCTTTGACCAGCGCGACGCTCATGCCGGCCACATTCCACTGCTTCAGCAGTTCTTCAAGAATGCCATCCAGTTCATGTAATAAGGTTTCCATACAGTGCCTCCTCTTTCTTTTTCTGCGGCGGAGAGGGACGAATGCCGTTCTGCCGCGCAGGTATTGGGCTTTCAGCCGCAGCAGACAGCTGAAAGAATTGACAGGTTGCATAAATATAGGATCAGGCTCCCGGGTGCCGTCGGTTGACAACAGGATGCCGGATTTTGTAAAATAAAACTGTTATGACAGAGGATCGGAGGTATCAACATGACAGGAGATATCATTCGGCGTTTCCGTCTGGAGCAGGAACTTACCCTGCGTCAGCTTGCGGAACAGGCCGGAGTGACTGACAGTTATCTTTCTCTGCTGGAAACCAATGGAGAAGAGCCGTCTCTCTCTGTTTTAAGAAAGCTTGCAAAGGTATTTGGCCGTCCGGTCACAGCCTTTTTTGAGGAACCATTTCCGGAGCCGTCGATTATCCGGGCGTCCGAGCGGAAGAGCGGGAGTCTTGGGGACAGCGGCTTTTCCTGGGTGATTCTGACGCCGGAGGATCTGAAGGGAGACGCCCACATCACGCTGGTTGAGACACGGCTGGCGCCTGGCATCGTTCTTCGCAGCGGCGGAATGCCGGAGCAGGCCTGTATCTATCTGCGAAAGGGGGCTGTCCGGATTCAGCTGCCAGACACGGATTATCTGATGAGGGCCGGAGACAGCCTTTATCTGCAGCCTTTTGTATCGTTTACAGCAGCCTGTGAGGGAAGTGAACCCGGTTCTGCGGTGACAGCTCTTTCCGGTACCGCCCTTCCCTCTGTGACGGCAGAAAGGAGCAGCCTGTGATCGGTTCCAAAATCCGCCGGTACCGCCTGAAAAAGGGTCTAACCCTGCAGGAGCTGGCAAGAAAAACGACGACAACTGCCGGGTATCTGTCTCAGCTGGAACGGGGGCTGACAGAGCCGTCCCTGGCGACGCTGCGGAAGATAGCGTCGGCTCTCGAAGTTCCGATCTTTACGCTTCTAAATGAAGAGAGCCCGGATGCCTCTCTGGTATCCGCAAGTCACAGGCATCAGATTTCCTTCTCGGATTCCAGCGTAGTATATGAGGTGCTGACGCCTCCTTCGGAATCGGCGTCCGAGGGTCCGGATTTTCTGATGATGACCTTTTTCCTTCCTTCCGGGCGGTTTGGAAGTGAGGAACGGGTGTCCCATGACGCGGAAGAATGCCTGTATCTTACCTCCGGTGTGCTGGAGGTGCTGGTGGGAGAGACTGCATACCGGCTGGAGACGGGAGACAGCATCCGCATTCCCGGGAACGCGCCTCATAATCTTTACAATCCGGGAGAAGAGCCGGCCCGGGGCATCTGCTGCCTGAGTCCGGGGATGTTTGTAAGCACGGTCCGCCCTTAGATTGCAGCCCGGTATCGGAAATCCGGTGTCCTGCTGCAGCGGGGCTGGAGCGCTGTTCAGCCCGGAGCGATTCTCAGCCAATTGCCACGGCAAACAAGCCGGAACAGGTCTCAGTCAATTGTCACGCCGATACCGGGGGTGTCTGTAAGGACTGCGCGTCCTCCTTTATGTTCAAAACCTCCGTGGGCTTTTTTGTCGGACAGAATGTATACGGCATCCAGATCCACCTCTTTGATATTGTCCAGGGCAGCGGCCACATGCATGCCTGCCACATTGGCCAGAGCGCTTTCTCCCATGCAGCCGATCATGCAGCTGACTCCAAAGGATTCTGCTACCGCGTTTATTTTTATGGCATTGTAGATACCGCCGCATTTCATAAGTTTTATGTTGATGAAATCCACTGCCTGCATGGAAGCCAGTCTTGCGGCGTCCACAGGAGTATGGCAGCTCTCATCTGCCGCGATGGGAAGACGGACGGCCTGCCTGATTTCCCGCAGTCCCTCGTAATTCCAGGCGGCGACAGGCTGTTCAATCAGGCCCACATTCAGTTTTTCCAGCTCCGGAATGACTCGAAGGGAGTCCTTGACAGTCCAGCCCTGATTGGCGTCTATCCGCAGGGCAATGGAGGGACCGGCCGCTTTCCGCACGGCCTGCATACGGGCCAGATCTGTTTCTATGTCTTCTCCCAGTTTGATTTTCAGAATCGTAAATCCTTTCTCTATCCATTCCAGGGCCTTTGCAGCCATTGCGTCAGGAGTATCGATGCCGATGGTTACATCGGAATGCACATGTCCGGACTCTCCGCCCAGATACCGGTACAGGGGCATTCCCGCGGCCTTTGCGGCGATATCGTAGCAGGCCATGTCAATGGCGCACTTGATAGCTCCGCAGCCGTTGTAAAGACTGTCCATTCTGCGGTGAATGCCGCCGATGGCTGCCGGATCGCATCCCAGAAGAGCTTTGCGCAGCTCTCTGCCTACAGCCCAGGCGGAATCCAGATTGTCGCCGGTTACAAAGGGCAGGGGAGCGGCTTCCCCGAAGCCAGACAGCCCTTCGTCTGTATCGATTTTCACCAGAAGAGTCTCTATATCTTTGATCTCCGCAAAGGCCACTTTCATGGGCTGTTCAAAACTGAAGGATACTTTTTCAAACTGAATATCTGTAATCTGCATGCTGTGCCCTCCTTTTCTTCTTAAATTTTAGCTCTGTGATTCGCGAAAGTCAATAAATACTAAAATTATTTTAATATTATTAAACAAAAAGCGGGCGGCAGGCAAAGAGTTCTTTTCTTCGTCTGCCGCCTGTTCTATTCCTCTCCAGCCATCTTCAGGCTGAAGATATGCTGTATTACATATTACAGTTCGCGGTTCATCTGATCCAGCAGTCCGGACTTGATCCGGAACAGCTTGTCCGAAAGGTCCACATAGACCTCGTGGGGATTAGTAAGACGTCTGGTCTCTTCCCAGAGCGTATCCTGCTCCTGGGCGCAGTAATCCCGAATTTCCATGACGCTGGGAGAGGTGTAGACGCATTCACCTTTCTGGAAGATGGGCACAAGCAGTTCCCGCATGTGATAGGTGCCGCCTTTGAGCTTCGTCTTCTTCCAGGTCTCGATGGAATCGAAGATCAGGAGATCCTGAGAGCAGTCAAAGCTTTCGTCAGCCAGGGAAATCAGATCGGCGCGGATCTTGCCGGTCTCGTTGTCGTAAATGCGGAAAATAGTCTTGTTGCCCGGGTTCGTGATCTTTTCCGTGTTTTCGGAAAGCTTGATCTTCGGAACGAATTCCCCTTCCTCATCCAGCACGGCTGCCAGCTTGTACACGCCGCCGAAGGCAGGGCAGTCGCTGGAGGTGATCATGTTCGTGCCGACGCCCCAGGAGGTGATGGCCGCGCCCTGGTCCTTCAGACTTGTGATCAGATACTCGTCCAGATCGCTGGAGGCGGAGATGACAGCGTCCGGGAAGCCGGCTTCATCCAGCATCTTCCGGGCTTTCTTTGACATATACGCCAGGTCGCCGCTGTCCAGACGGATGCCGTAGAAGGTCAGCGGGATGCCGGCCTCCCGCATCTCAGTGAAGACGCGGATGGCGTTGGGAACGCCGGACTTCAGGGTGTCGTAGGTGTCCACAAGAAGAATACAGGCGTCCGGATAGAGCTCAGAATATTTTTTGAAGGCCGTGTATTCGTCCGGGAAGCTCATGATCCAGCTGTGGGCATGGGTTCCCTTGACGGGTACGTCAAAAAGCTGACCTGCCAGCACATTCGAAGTGCCGATGCAGCCGCCGATCATGGCGGCGCGGGCTCCGTAGATACCGGCATCCGGACCCTGGGCCCGGCGCAGGCCGAACTCCATGATGCCGTCGCCCTTGGCTGCGTGTACCACCCGGGCCGCCTTGGTGGCGATGAGGCTCTGGTGGTTTACGATAGTCAGAATGGCCGTCTCTATAAGCTGGGCTTCCATAATCGGTGCGATGACCTTGAGAAGGGGTTCCCGCGGAAAGACGACCGTACCCTCGGGAATCGCATAGATGTCGCCGGAAAACCGGAAGCTGCTCAGGTACTCCAGGAAATCCTCGTCAAACAGCTTCAGGCTTCTCAGATAATCGATATCTTCTTTCTGAAAGGTCAGGTTTCTGATATAGTCGATGACCTGGTCGAGGCCGGCTGCGATGGCGAAGCCGCTGCCGGAGGGATTCTTCCGGTAAAAGACGTCGAAGACTACAGTTTCATTGTTCTGGTTTTTGAAATAACCCTGCATCATGGTCAGCTCGTAGAGATCCGTCAGCAGGGTCAGTCTCATGGTACTCATAATATTCACGCTCTCCTTTACAAGTACAGCAGGCGGGAACCGGGAAATCTTCCGGTCCCGTCAGCTGTCTTGACAGTTATGTTTCAATTAAGGGTAGCATATTTACATAAAAATAACAAGCGGAAGAGGCAGTTTTTCGCTTTTTTCATCATACATCTCTTTCCAGTTTTGAAAAATTATTTAAAATGAAAAATTCTTTGCTGAAAATAGTTTGATAAAGATGCTCCGGATAGGAAAACTGCGCAAAAAGACGGCCTCAGAACTCCAGATTAATTTTGGAGAAAAAGCAGGAAATATTTGTTGACAAATCAACATATTGGTGCTATTATCCAGTTTGTTGACAAATCAACATAAAAAACGGGCGTCTGCCGGGATGGGCGGCGCTTCACGAAAATCTGGAGGATTTTATCATGGTATTTGAGACGATTGCAAAGCTGCTGGCTGACAGACTGGACTGCGAGGCTTCTGCTATTAAGGCAGATGATACATTTCACGATCTGGGAATCGATTCCCTGGATACGGTAGACCTTCTGATGAATCTGGAGGATGAGCTGGGAATCAGCATCGAGCTGGACGAGAAGGTTGAGACCGTAGGAGAGCTGGCAGAGCTGATCGAGAAGAAGCAGCAGGAGCAGGCTTAAGAGACATAAGCCGGAAGAGGAAAGGAAAATTGATATGTTAAAGACGCCGATTTGTGAGATGCTGGGAATTCAGTACCCGGTATTTCAGGGCGGCATGGCATGGATTGCGGACGGCCGTCTCGCGGCCGCAGTGTCAAATGGCGGAGGCCTTGGCATTGTAGCTGCGGGAAACGCGCCGGCTGACGTGGTAAGGGAGGAGATCCGCACGGCGAAATCTCTGACGGATAAGCCCTTTGGCGTCAACATCATGCTCATGAGCCCCTTTGCAGATGAAATTGCAGAGCTTGTATGCGAAGAAAAGGTTGCCGTAGTGACTACAGGAGCCGGCAATCCTTCTAAATATATGAAGGCCTGGAAGGAGGCGGGAATCCATGTGATTCCGGTAGTGCCTTCTGTGGCCATGGCGAAGCTGATGACGAGACTGGGAGCAAGCGCGGTCATCGCCGAGGGCGGCGAGAGCGGCGGCCATGTGGGCGAACTGACGACTATGGTGCTGGTGCCCCTTGTGTGCGACGCGACGGATCTCCCCGTGATCGCGGCAGGCGGCATCGCGGACGGCCGGGGCGTGGCTGCGGCCTTTATGCTGGGAGCCTGCGGCGTTCAGGTAGGAACCCGTTTCTTAAGCGCGAAGGAGTGTTCCATCCATCCGACTTATAAGGACAGAATCCTGCACGCGACGGACCTGTGCACCACCGTGACAGGAAAGCGCCTGGGCCATCCGGTGCGCAGTCTGCGGACACAGTTCGCAAGAGATTACACAAAGGCAGAGTTCGGCGGAATGCCGGATGACGAACTGGAGCAGCTCGGCGTGGGAGCTCTCCGGAAGGCTGTCAAGGAAGGCGACATGGAAAAGGGCTGTTTCCTGGCAGGCCAGGCGGCGGCTTTCGTGAAGAAAGAACAGCCGGCGGCGGAGATTGTCCGTGAGCTCATCGAGGGAGCGGAGCCGGTTCTGAAGGGAGCCTGCAAATGGGTAAAATAGCGTTTGTATTTTCCGGACAGGGCGCCCAGCACACAGGCATGGGGAAGGAGCTTTCCGAGCAGAATCCCGCAGCGGCAGAGATTTTCCGGAAGGCGGATGCCATCCGTCCGGGCACCTCAGAGCAGTGCTTTGAGGGAAGCGATGAGATTTTAAGTGTAACAAAAAATACGCAGCCCTGCCTGTTTGCCATGGAAATGGCGGCGGCAGCGGCTTTAAAGGACGCCGGAATCCAGGCGGACATGGCGGCCGGCTTTTCCCTCGGAGAGCTTGCCGCGCTGGCCTTTGCCGGAATGGCGGATTTTGAGACCATGTTTTCCCTGGTCTGCAAAAGAGGAGAACTGATGCAGGAGGCTGCGGAGCGCACGCCTGCTGCCATGGCGGCTGTCGTAAAGCTGACCGCGGATCAGGTAAAGGAAATCTGCGGCGGTTTTTCTGAAGTCTATCCGGTGAACTTTAACTGTCCGGGTCAGGTGTCTGTATCAGGAAAGGCAGAAGAGATGAAAGCCTTCGGCGAGGCGGTGAAAGCAGCCGGGGGACGCATGATTCCTCTGAAGGTAAAGGGCGGCTTCCACTCCCCGTTTATGGAGACGGCCGCGAAAGCTTTTAGGGAAGAGCTGTCCGGAATTTCCGTGAAAGCGCCGGAGATTCCTGTATACGCCAACCGCACAGCGGCCCCCTATCCGGGAGAAGGCCGTGAGACGGAAATGAAAGAGCTTCTGGCCGGACAGATCATTTCTCCGGTACAGTGGGAGCAGACTATCCGCAGCATGATCGCTGACGGGGCCGATACTTTTGTGGAAATCGGGCCGGGAGAGACTCTCTGCGGGATGATTAAGAGAATTGATAAAAATGTGAGAACCTTCCCGGTGGAGGATATCAAAGGAATAAAAACAATGGAGGCAGCTGTATGTTAAAGGGAAAGATCGCGATTGTGACAGGCGGTTCCCGCGGAATCGGCGCCGCAGTGGTGCAGGAGCTGGCTTCTCAGGGAGCGGATGTGGCTGTCATCTATGCGGGGAACCAGGAGCTGGCGGAGAAGGTCTGCCAGGATTGCCGTGACAGGTACGGCGTGAGAGCCGGAAGCTACTGCTGCAACGTGGCGGACTTTGAGGCGGCGAAGGAGACAGTCGCTAAGATCAAAGAAGATTTCGGCAGGGTGGATATCCTGATCAACAATGCGGGAATTACGAGAGATAAGCTGATCCTCATGATGAAGGAAGAGGATTTCGACGCTGTTCTGAATACGAACCTGAAGGGCGCGTTCAACATGATCCGGCACTGCAGCAGTCTCTTTATCCGGAATAAGGGCGGAAGAATCGTGAATGTATCTTCTGTGGTAGGACTTCACGGAAACGCCGGCCAGAGCAATTACGCCGCGTCCAAGGCAGGCATCATCGGCCTGACCAAATCTGTGGCGAAGGAGCTGGCCGCAAAGAATGTGCTCTGCAACGCGGTGGCGCCCGGTTTTATTGAAACCGATATGACGAAGGAACTGTCTGGGGCAGAGGAGTCCTGGATGAGCATGATTCCACTGGGAAGGGCCGGGGCTGCCCGGGAAGTGGCGAAGGCTGTGGTCTTCCTGGCGGACGCGGATTATATCACAGGAGAAGTGCTGCGGGTAGACGGCGGCATGGGTATGTAAAGAGGAGCAGAAGTTATGAATCAGATAAATCGCAGAGTGGTAGTCACCGGACTTGGAGCCATCTCCCCTGTGGGAAATGATGTGAAAACAAGCTGGGATAACCTGGTTTCCGGCGTGCACGGAATCGGGCCGATTACCCGTTTTGATACGACAGAATATAAGGCAAAGCTGGCGGCTGAGGTAAGGAACTTCGATGCCAGACAGTACATGGAAAAGGCGGAGACCTTAAGAAGCGATCTCTATGCCCAGTACGCCCTTGCTTCCGCCTGCCAGGCAGTGGAGGAGAGCGGCATCCTGGGAACGGTGGACCCGGAGCGCTTTGCCGTCTATTTTGGTTCCGGCATCGGAGGAATCAACACCTTTACCAGAGAACACAAGAAGCTTCTGGACCGGGGACCGTCCAGGGTATCCCCGTATTTCATCCCGATGATGATTGCAAATATGGGGGCGGGCATGATTGCCATCCGTTTCAACTGCCAGGGAGCGGCCCTTCCGGCTGTGACGGCCTGTGCTTCCGGCTCCAACGCCATCGGCGAGGCAGTGCGCGCCATCCGCCACGGCTATGCGGACGCAGTGATTTCCGGAGGAGCAGAAGCTTCCATCAATGAGTGCGGCGTGGCGGGCTTTATCAATATGCAGGCCCTTTCCGTATCAGACAATATCGACGCGGCTTCTCTGCCCTTTGACAGGCGGCGCGCAGGCTTTATCATCGGTGAGGGAGCAGCGGCCCTGGTGCTGGAGGAGTATGAACATGCGGTAAAACGCGGCGCGAAGATCTATGGAGAGATCAGCGGTTACGGTTCCACCTGCGACGCTTATCATATTACAGCGCCCCTTCCGGACGCGGCAGGCGGAGCAAGAGCCATGAAGCAGGCTCTGGAGGAGTCTGGCTATACGGGTGAAGAGAAGCTTTATATCAATGCCCACGGCACGGGAACCCCTCTGAATGATTCCGGTGAGACCATTGCCATCAAGACGGCTCTGGGTGAGGAGAAGGCCCGCGCTTCCTATGTGAGCTCTACGAAGTCCATGACGGGACATATGCTGGGCGCGGCCGGAGCCATGGAGGCTGTCGTCTGCCTGAAGGTTCTGGAGACAGGCATCATTCCGCCTACGCTGAATCTTCTGGAGCCGGACCCGGCCTGCGACCTGAATTATGTGCCGAATCAGGCGGTGAAGGCTGATATTGATCTGTGTCTTTCCAATTCTCTTGGTTTTGGCGGACACAATGCATGTCTTGCGTTTAGGAAGGTGTAAGTTATGAATGAAGCAGAGATCAGAAAATACGCGTCCCTGATGAGGGAACTGGATCTGACAGGAATAGAGATTGATGAAAAGAACGGCGTTATCCGCCTGGAAAGAGAGAAGGATTCCGCAGAGAGCGGTTCCTTCTTCTCCGGCGCGGGAGCTGTTTCGGAAAGCGGAATGGCTTCCGGAGCGCAGGGATATGCCGGAGCGCCTGCGGCTGCAGGCTCCATGGCGGCGCCGGAGAACGGAAGTCCGGCGGTATCTGCTGCCGGGGCCGGTGAGCATCCGGGCATGGGAATTCTGGACAGCGTGAAATCCCCCACGGTGGGCGTCTTTTACGCGGCTCCCGCAGAAAACGCGGACCCCTTTGTGAAAGTGGGAGACGTGGTGCATAAAGGAAGCGTGCTGTGCATCATTGAGGCTATGAAGCTGATGAATGAGGTAGTGGCTGAGAAGGACGGCGTGATTGAGGCAGTCTGCGCGGAAAACGGCCAGGTAGTGGAATACGGAACGGAGCTGTTCCGGATAAAGGAGCTGAGCGCATGACAAAGGAAGAGATTAAAACAATTCTGCCCCACAGGGATGCCATGCTGCTTCTGGACGAGGTGGTTCAGGAAGATGACACCGCGGTGGGAAGCCTCCATATTAAGGGAGACGAGTGGTTCCTTCAGGGGCATTTCCCGGGAAATCCGGTGGTGCCGGGGGTGATTCTCTGCGAAATTCTGGCCCAGTCCTCCTGTATTCTGTTAAAGGATGAGATGACGGAGGAAAAGCTTCCCATGTATACGGGAATGAATCATGTCAAATTCCGTTCTCCCGTAAAGCCGGGAGATACGTTTACCACCCGCTGTCGCATTAAGCGGTCCAAGGGCCCCTTCTATTTTGCGGAGGGCAGCGGTTATGTGGATGGAAAGCTCTGCGTGCAGGGCGAATTTTCCTTTGCGGTAGTGCCAAAGGAAAAGGCCTGAGAGCGTTCAGGCCGCTGTGAGTGAAGTGAACAGTAACCATTCGGGAGGAGCAGCTATGTTTACAAAGATATTGATTGCCAACAGAGGCGAGATAGCCGTCCGGATCATCCGGGCCTGCAAGGAAATGGGAGTGGCGTCGGTGGCGGTCTATTCGGAGGCCGACCGGGAGACGCTCCATACGGCTCTTGCGGATGAAAGTATCTGCATCGGCCCGGCATCCGCGTCAGACAGCTATCTGAACGCGGAACGGATTATCAGCGCGGCTCTGGCCACGGGTGCGGCTGCCATCCACCCGGGCTATGGTTTCCTGTCGGAAAACAGGGAATTTGCCCAGCTTTGTGAAAAGAACGGCATTGCTTTTATCGGTCCGTCTGTTGAGACGATGAAAGCCTTAAGTGACAAAGCCGAGAGCAAGGCCATGATGAAAAAAGCAGGACTTCCGGTTATTCCGGGCACAGAAGCCTTAAGCGGCCTGGAAGAGGCCCTGAAAGAAGCGGAGTCCATCGGGTATCCTGTAATGCTGAAAGCCCGCTCCGGCGGAGGCGGAAGAGGAATCCGCGTAATCCGCACACCGGAGGAGCTGGAGAAGGCTTACGCCACGGCGGAGGCCGAGAGCAAGGCCGCCTTTGGAGACGGGGCCCTGTATCTGGAGAAATATATATATCCTGCCCGCCATATTGAGGTGCAGATTCTGGCGGATGAATCGGGACAGGTACTCTGCCTGGGCGAGCGGGACTGTTCTGTGCAGAGACGCCACCAGAAGCTGATTGAGGAATCGCCCTCTCCGGCGGTGGACGCGGCTCAGAGAGAAAAGCTGACTGCCCTGGTGCGGGAGTCGGTTCCGAAGATTGGATATGTGGGAGCGGGAACTCTGGAGTTTCTGCTGGACCCGCAGGGAAATTTCTGGTTCATGGAGATGAATCTGCGCCTTCAGGTAGAGCATGGCGTGACGGAAATGCTTACCGGCGTAGATCTGGTAAAATGGCAGATCCGCACGGCGGCCGGAATCGCCCTGAAACAGAAGCAGGAAGAGATTCCCATGTCCGGTTCCTGTATCGAGTGCCGGATTAACGCCCGCTCCACAGGCAGGATTACGGCGCTTCATATACCGGGCGGACCCTTTGTGCGCTTTGATACCTACCTGGTGCAGGGAGTGGAGATTACGCCTTTCTATGATCCTCTCCTGGGCAAGCTGATTGTCTATGCGGGAACCCGAGAGGAAGCTGTGAGAAAGATGAAGGCGGCTCTCTGCGAGCTGGTGATTGAGGGAGTGGAGACAAACCTGGAGGAACAGCTGGCCCTTGTAGGCGAGGCGGAATTCTCCGATGGAACCTATGATTTACGCTTTATGGAAAGCAGGTGAGACCGAATATGCCTATCTTAAATTTCAGACGCCGTCCTCAGAATGAGCTGGAAAGAGGGGGACGTTCCAGAGCGCGGGCCGACCAGACAGATCCGGAAAGCTCATGCCCCAACTGTCACAGATCCTGGCCGGTCAGCAGCGTGTGGGCCAATTTTAATACCTGTCCCGGCTGCGGCTGGCATTACCGGACGGGGGCCAGACAGAGAATCAGCTTCACGGTGGATGAGGGCTCTTTTGAGGAGATGTTTTCAGATATCGTATCCACGGACCCGCTGAAATTTCCGGGTTACGCAAAGAAGCTGTCTGTGGTGCGGGCAGCCAGCAATGAAAAGGAAGCGGTGGTCTGCGGTACGGCTTCCATAGGAAGGCAGAAATGCTGCCTGTTTGTAATGGAGCCTCAGTTTATGATGGGGAGCATGGGAGCAGCCGTAGGTGAGAAAATCACCCGGCTTTTTGAGTATGCCACGGAGCAGGGGCTGCCGGTGGTAGGATTTACCGTGTCCGGAGGAGCCCGGATGCAGGAGGGCCTGTTTTCTCTGATGCAGATGGCAAAGACCAGCGGCGCTGTCTTAAGGCACAGCGAAGCGGGACTTCTGTACATGCCGGTTCTCACGAGCCCTACGCTGGGAGGCGTGACGGCCAGCTTTGCCATGGAAGGGGATATTATTCTGGCGGAGCCGGGAGCTACTGTTGGCTTCGCGGGCGCCAGGGTTGTGGAGCAGACCACCCGCAAAGCCCTGCCCAAGGGTTTTCAGACGGCGGAGTCCATGCTGGAGCACGGCTTTGTGGACGCAATTGTGCCCAGAGACAGGCAGCGTAAGGTTATCGCCCAGCTTCTGAGGCTTCACACAGGAGGCGCGAAATGAACAGAACAGCCTATGACAGTGTAAAGATTGCCCGGGGAAATAACCGTCCCACAGGGCTTGACTATATCAAAGAGATTTTTACAGAGTTTTTTGAACTGCACGGGGATCGGCGCTTTGCGGATGATCCGGCTGTGACGGGGGGCGTAGCGCGCCTTTCCGGCCGTCCTGTGACAGTGATTGCCATTGAGAAAGGCCATACCGTGAAAGAGCGGGCGGCCCGTTTCTTTGGAGCGCCGGGGCCGGAGGGATACCGGAAGGCTCTGCGTCTGATGAAGCAGGCGGAAAAATTCGGCCGTCCCGTGATCTGCTTTGTGGATACCTCAGGAGCATACTGCGGAGTGGGAGCGGAAGAGCGGGGACAGGGCCAGGCTATCGCGGAAAACCTGATGACGATGATGAGTCTTTCCGTTCCGGTGATTTCCGTTCTGATCGGAGAAGGCGGAAGCGGCGGAGCGCTGGCTCTGGCTGTGGCAGACAGGGTCTGGATGCTGGAAAATGCCATCTATTCGGTGATTTCTCCCGAGGGCTGCGCAAGTATCCTCTGGAAAGACGCAAAGAAAGCAGGGGAAGCCGCGGCCTGCCTGAAGCTGACGGCTCAGGACGCGCAGAAATTCGGATTTGTGGAAGAAGTTATTTCAGAGGAACAGCTTGGACAGCCGCTTTTCTACGCGGATCTTGGCCGGAAACTGAAGGAAGAGCTTGGAAAGCTGTCTGAGCTGGAGGTGTCCGGCTTGAAAGAACAGCGCTATGAGAGATTCCGGGCTTTTGGAAGGAGCAGTTTATGAGTATTGCACAGAACTTTTTTAAGGAAACGATAGATGAAAACGGCTGCCTGACAGACATTCAGGCGCACTGGCCGGAGAATTTCAATTTCGGCTATGACGTGGTGGATGCGATTGCGCAGGAGACGCCGGATAAGCGCGCCCTGGTCTGGTGCAATACGGAGAATGAGGAGCATATTTTCACGTTCGGAGATATCCGGGAGCAGAGCAGCCGCGCTGCATGCGCGCTTCTGAAAGCGGGAGTGAAGAGAGGTGACCGGGTGATGCTGGCGCTGAAGCGTCATTACGAATACTGGTTTATCTCCATAGCCCTTCACAAGATAGGGGCCGTGATGATACCGGTGACCCATATGCTGACCACGGAAGACTTTATCTACCGGATTCGCAGCGCGAAGGTAAAGGCTGTGATCTGCACTCCGATGGATGAGGTGCCGGAAAAGGTAAAAGCGGCTGTGGAGGAATTGAACGCGGACTGTCTGCTGTGGACAGTGAAGGAGACGGTTCCCGGCTTTGAAAACTTTTCAGAGGCCTGCAGGACAGCCTCCCCAGAGCTGGAAAGACAGGAGACAAAAGCAACAGACCATATGGTGATGTACTTCACTTCCGGAACCTCCGGCTATCCCAAGGGAGTCATTCACGACTTTACGTATCCGCTGGCTCATTATGTGACGGCCCGCTACTGGCAGCAGGCCGAGGACGGAGGCCTTCATTTTACCATTTCCGAGACAGGATGGGCAAAAGCCTCCTGGGGAAAGCTGTACGGACAGTGGCTTGCAGGCGCGGCGGTCATGGTTTATGACTTTGACAATTTTGAGCCGAAGCAGCTGGCATCCGTCATCAACCGTTATGGGGTAACATCTTTTTGTGCTCCGCCCACGGTTTACCGTTATCTGACGAGAAAGGACGCCCCTGCCGTTCCGGGTCTGAAGCAGGCTGTGACTGCAGGCGAGTATCTGAGTCCCGAAGTATTCGAAAAATTCCGGGATCAGACAGGACTCACTCTCCGGGAGGGCTACGGACAGACGGAGACCACGCTTCTGCTGGCCAATTTCCGCGGAGAGGATTCCAGGGCCGGTTCCCTGGGAAAGCCCTCGCCCATGTACGAGATTGCGCTGCTGGGAAAAGACGGAAAGCCCGTTCCGGATGGAGAAATCGGGGAAGTGTGCGTGGTTCCCAAGGATGGAAAGCGGCCCCTTGGAATTTTCTGCGCATACCTGGACAATGAAGAGAAATACCGCGAGGTCTGGAGAGGCGGCGTGTACCACACAGGCGACGCGGTTTGGCGGGATGAAGATGGATATTTCTGGTTTCACGGACGCTTTGATGATATCATCAAGAGCGGCGGATTCCGTATTGGGCCTTATGAAGTGGAAAATGTACTGATGAAGCATCCGGCTGTGGCCGAGTGCAGCGTCATCGGCGTTCCCGACAAGCTCCGCGGGCAGGCCATCAAGGCGATCATCGTTCCTGCCTCCGGTTATGCGCCATCCAGACAGCTGGATAAGGAAATCCGGGAATTCTGCAATTCGGAGCTGGCCGAGTACAAATGGGTGCGGCTGATTGAGTTTGTGGATGAGATGCCGAAGACCATCAGCGGCAAGATCCGGAAGGCGAAGCTTCGCGAGGAAAGCGCGAAAGCAGCCGGTTGAAGAGCCGGGAAAAGGGTGTTATAATAAAACTGCTCCTTGTACACTGACGCTATGGAGGGTTCTGCGGCTCCGGACGGAATGGAAAGGACCGCTTTGTGAAAACAGGAAGGTACATTTGCAGTATGAGAGACAGGTTTGAGCTTTTTACGATGGCAGTTACGCGCGCTTACAAGTATGTTCAGCAGATCAAAAAGCATGAGAGCGCCACCTTTGGGATCAAGGGAATCCATGTGATGTGCATGGTGGCTCTGGGAAAGAGCGAAGAAGGGCTCACTGTAACAGAGCTTTCCGCCAGGTGCTGCGAAGATAAGGCCGCCATTTCCAGGACAGTGGACAATCTTGCGGAAAAAGGATATGTCGCCTACGAAGAGACGGAAGCGAAGCGCCGGTGGCGCACCAAGGTCACGCTCACTGACAAAGGCAGAGAGATTGCCAAAGGAGTAGATGAGCTCATAGAGGATATTGTAACAAAAATAAGAGGCGACCTCACGACAGAACAGGAGGCGGCCTTTTACAGAGTGTTTTCTGCCATCAATGACAGGCTGGCAGAGTATTGTGAAATGCTGGAAGCGAGGTGAAGGCACCCCGCTTCCTTTTTTATAACTGTGCGTTTTCAGGCGCGGACCGGGCGCTTGAGACCTGTCTGAAAAAGGGATATACAGAAGAATGGGAGAAGCATGGTGTTCAGAAAGGAAGAGAGTACGCGATACTGACGGACGAAATATCCCGTGCCTGGTCAGGTATGACCACAAGGGAATGTAAGAACCTGAAGGGACTGAAGAAAGAAAATCTCCGCGACAATAAGAGCGATATGGAGCTGGCCATGTTTGCTGAGGCTTCCGCAAGAGACATTTCCAAAGCCGAGAAGCCGGAAGGGCTTCCGGCTTCGCTGGAGAATTTTCAGGAACATTTTCCTGAGATGTTACAGTTCACATTCGGACCCCTCTGATTCTGGCCCGAGTGTGACTTGTAACGTTTTATCAAAAACAACGGAATATGCCGGAAAAGGCGTCATTGCGCCTCCCGTCCTGACGTAGTAAAATGGAACCAAACCACGGCAGGAAGGGAGGCGTATTGTATGGCATGGAAACCGCTGCCGATATGGGTGGACAATTTTGAAGAGTTGATTACAAAAGACTATTTCTTTGTAGATAAAACCCTGTTTATCCGGGATCTTCTGGATATGAAAGGGGAAGTGAATCTTTTTACACGGCCCCGCCGTTTTGGAAAAACGCTGAATATGAGCATGCTCCGGTATTTTTTTGAGATGGAAGAGGACAATGCCGGAAGACTGTTTGCAGGCACAAAGATTATGTCCGCCGGAGAAGAGTATCTGAAATGGATGGGGCAGTTTCCGGTTATCAGCCTTACGCTGAAGTCCATGAAGCAGGCGACCTGGGAGTTGTCCTTTGAGATGCTGAAAAAGGCGATAAGAGAGGAATATTCGCGCCACTGGAAAACAGTGGAGGCCAGCGGACGGCTGAATGACGCTGACAGAGAGCGCTTCCAGCGTATTCGGGATTTGAAAGGTACGGACGCGGATTATGCGGATGCGCTGAAATTTCTGTCCGAATGCCTTTATATTTGTACGGGCAGAAAAACCATCATTCTGATTGACGAATATGACGTTCCTCTGGAAAACGCGCATTTTGCAGGATTTTATGAGCAGATGACTGCATTGCTCCGTTCTTTGTTCGAATCCGCGTTAAAGACCAATGAGAATCTGGAATTCGCGGTGATGACAGGCTGCCTGCGGATCAGCCGGGAATCCATATTGACGGGACTGAATAACCTCAAGATTATGCCCATCACCGCAGAGGATTATGCGGTGTATTTCGGGTTTACGCCGGATGAGGTGGAAGCAATGCTGAGATTCTATGATCTGGAAATGAACCTGAAGACGGTACAGAGGTGGTACGACGGCTATCAGTTTGGCAGCACAGAGGTGTACAATCCCTGGAGCGTCATTAATTATGTACAGTCCTGTCGGACGAATAAGGACGCCTTTGCCCGCCCCTACTGGTCCAATACCAGTTCCAACAGCATCATCCGCACCCTGGTGGAGAAGGCCGACCTGTCCGTGAAGCAGGAGATCGAAGCCCTGATAGAGGGCAAGACGATTACGAAGCCGATTCATGAGGACATCACCTATGAAGACATGGACTCCACCCAGGACAATCTGTGGAACTTTCTGTTTTTCACCGGCTATCTGAAAAAGATCCGGAAGCAGCAGGAGGGAGAGACCATCTACATGGAGATGGCCATACCAAACAGCGAGGTCCGTTACATCTATAAGAATACGGTTCTGCGCTGGTTCGAAGAAAAGACGGACAAAAAGGAACTGTCGCCGCTCTATGAAAGCATTCTGAACGGAGACACGGAAAAAATGGCGGAGATTCTCTCGGAGAACCTGATGGAGACCATCAGCTTTTATGATTATCAGGAAAGCTACTATCACGGCTTTCTCGCGGGAATGCTGAAAAACATCGGAAACTATATTGTCCTGTCCAACCGGGAATCGGGGAACGGAAGACCGGATATTATCCTGAAATATCCCAGCGTCCGGGGCAAGGCAGTCATTATTGAAATCAAGGTGTCCGGGACCTATCAGGGTTTGGAGGATAAATGCGATGAGGCCCTGCGCCAGATAGAAGAGCAGAAATATGAGGAAGCTCTGCGGCAGGAGGGGTATCAGAATATCATGAAGTACGGAGTCGTCTTTTACCGGAAGGAATGTATGGCCAAGCTGGGGCAGGCCGGAAGTGAGTCAAATACCCCGCAGCAAGCTGACGGGGCATGAAAATAGTTAGCGCAGCTTAAGCTGCGGGAATAAAGAAAGCAGTATCAGACCGATAAGGGATGTGCCGTATATCTGTGGAAACAGTGTTTTCGCAGATATGCGGCATTTTCTTTTTGCAGGCAGCGCCTGTAAATCCCATAAATTATGGGAATCGGCTTAATTGCCTGACAAAAATCTGTATGATATGCTGAAAATCAGGAAAATGCCGTCTGAAGAAGGAAAAATGCCGGGAGGAACCGGAAGGAATAAAAAAGAAGGATAATGAAACAGGGAAGTCATTTCAGCATCAGGAATACAGATAGAAAGAGGTGGAAATACAGGTGAAAAAGAGGCTTTGCAGACAGTGGAAGAAAATCCTGGGGAGACTGCGGCGCTGGCTGGGAGCAGGGAGAAGGGACAGAAAGGACAAAAGTGTCAAAAAGACTCAGGCTTCAAAGGAGCGGCAGCTTTCACAGGAGGAGCTGTTTCTTCAGGTATGGACGCAGGCCCTGACTGAGAGGGCGGAAGTGTTTAACGGATTGTATGGGGGACTGCGGAGGCTTCAGGCAGGAACGGCAAAGAAAAAGGAGAAGATCATCGGCGAGTGGTGGAACCGCGCCCGCTATCAGTGGGAGGGAAGCCCGCTGGAAGAGATCAGCCGGAAAGTTCTGGAGCCGCTGCGGGAATCAGGCACAGAAGAGGAGTACCGCAGATGGACGGAACTGCTTCTTAGAGCCGCTGAAGCGGCGGGGATCACGCAGGACGCGCCGGGCGAGGCCGTGCTGGATGAGCTCACAGCAAATGCCTATACGGAATGGGAAGGAAAGCAGCTTTATCTGGGAGATCATGTGGAAATTCTGTTTCCGGCCTGGTATCAGAATGGGCGCGTAGTCGAACAGGGAAACTGCAGAAGTCTGGAGACAGAGGAGGGATAGACAGGATGGCAGCACAGAGAATCATAGGTGTAGATTTCGGAACCAGCACTTCGGTGATCCGGGTGAAGCGGTATGAGGGTGGGAAGCCGGCAGGAGGCAGCGCAAAGCTTGACACCTGTTCTGTGATATTTAACGGGATGTACCCGGCGGTGCCCACGGTAATTCAGAGAGTTGGAGACAATACCTATTATGGATATGATGCGCTGATATCGAGAAAAAAAGCCAGGACGCATCAGGGGTTTAAGGTAAAGCTGGAAAGTAATATTCAGAAAGAACAGGAAGAAGCCCGCGCGCTGACGGAAGAGTTCCTGGGGTATCTGGGCCGCTGTTATAGGGAACAAAGTGAAGGAGGCCATCTGGGGGAACCGGATGATCAGGAGAGGACGCTCATCAGCTATCCGGTGAAATGGAGCGAAGAGACAAAAAAATTTATGATACAGGCGGCAGAGAAAGCAGGCTTTCCCAATGTGGAAGGTATGGATGAGGCCCAGGCTGCTGTTCACGCGGCAACTCTGCAGTGTGAGACGTATCTGCAGAATCAGGGATATCTGGAACCGGGACAGACCTGTACGATTTTATTGATAGATATGGGGGCAGGTACTACAGATCTGGTGCTGTGCCGGTATACGCCGGGAGAAAAATCAGAAAATGAGATTCTGTGTACCTGGCCAAGAAAAGGCGATGTGCTGTTTGGGGGACAGGAAACAGATGACCTTCTGCGCAGCTTTGTGCAGAACCGCCTGCCGGAGGAAGCGTCTCTGATATTGAAAAATTTTGGAAATGAAAAGTTCAAGGCATGGAAGGAAAATCTGGTGTCACCGGCGCTGCTGCGGGGAGATGAGGTGGATGGGTTTGCGGATCTGGATTCCAGCCTGATGATGCTGGGTCTCGATGTGGGGGATTACGGCCTGAACCGTGCAGTGTTTGAACGATGGGCAGGGGAATATCTGAAAGGCCTGCCGCAGCTGGTACGCGGCTGCATTCAGGAATCGGGAATCAGTCCGTCAGAGGTAGAGCTGGTGGTTCTGACCGGCGGCCACAGCCAGTGGTATTTTGCAAAAGAGATTCTGAGCGGGCAGAAGCCGAAGATCTGTGAAACGCTGCTTCCGCAGATAGCGGCGGATGCGGGGAGAGTGATTTCCATATCCCGGCCTCAGGAGACGGTGGCGCTGGGGCTGGCATATCTGCCGCTGACTGTGGAATTGCCGGATTTAGACGCAGAGTTTGTTTTCGGGGAGGCAGGAAAGGGATATACCGTCATAAAATATACAGGAAAGGCAGAGACCGTTGTGATTCCGGCAAAGTATCAGGGACAGCCGGTGACAGCCATAGGAGCAGAGGCCTTTGCATACCGCACAGAATTGAAACGGCTGATCCTTCCGGAAGGAATTGAACGGATAGAAATGGGAGCCTTTCTCGGCTGTTCTGCTCTGGAGAGCGTGGAACTGCCGCAAAGCTGCACCTATATCGAAAATGGAGCGTTTATTCTGTGCGATAAAATTCAGTCAGTGAAGCTGCCGGGAAGAATTCAAAAGCTTGGCGCGGCGGCGTTTCCCAATGAGGTTATGCAGACTTTGGAAATCCCTGCAGGCTGTGAGCTGATGAGCGTAAATATTACATCTAAAAACAAGGATAATTCTGAGGACTCAGGTGCTTCAGAAATGACAAAGGCCGCCGTCGTGAAGGAGCCAGGGATTCTGGATAAGGTGGAGGATGCGATGAATAAAGTAAACTGGGGACATGTGGCGTACGCGACCATGAGAATTCTGAAGATTCTGTCGGGAGGCGGCTGAGAGATGCCCCGGGAAAACAGGAATAACGATATCAGCCGTTTTCGTGCCGCTCTGCAGGAGCTGGAAAACGGTTCTGAGGAAGGAGTGCCTATGCTGAATCTCACATTTACACTCGACACCCCCGGCTTCGCAGACGGTGTTTACCGCGTCCGCGCGAAGGGCTTTCTGGCGGCGGCCCTCTGGTGGGCCGCCGCCGGGAAAGCCCTGGCGGACTGGTCCGCTTTTGCGTACATACCTGTCGCTCCTTCCGGAGACGGCGTCTTCCGCTTCCGCGGAAGACGCGCCGTCCCTCCGGAAGCGACGCATATTCTGGTCCGGGCTGTCTGCCCGGACCTTCAGCGCTGGGAAGAAGCCCTCTTCCCGCTTCCGGAAGGATGGAGCGGGTCGCAGGCGGCTTATTTCAGACTCCAGTCTGCGTTCCCCGATCCGCAGGATGCTTTTTCCAGGCTCCAGCCCGTGTCTTCCGATCCCCAGCCTGCACCTCCCGGTCTGCTGAACAGCCGGGAAGGAGGGCTTCGCCTCTGCGTCATGAGCGATCTGCATCTGACGAAGGATACAGGCAGAATCCGCAGAGCTCTCGGGTGGGCGGCAGAGGTGGACGGACTGCTGCTGGCGGGAGATCTGGTGAATGACGGTCTGCCCGGCCAGTACCGGCTGCTTCAGCAATGTCTGGAGGAGCTTCCCGGAAGCCTTCCGGTTTTTGCGGTAAACGGAAACCATGATATGCCGCAGAAGCCGCTTCCCTGTATTTCGCAGGAGACGGACTATACGGCCTTTCAGGCCTGGCTTGAGCAGCGGGCGGCGCGGCAGGGGATTGAATGGCGGCAGGATGAAAGCGGCGCCTATTCCGTCAGGCTGGGCCCGGCGGAAATCATCGGCCTGAATGCGGCGGGCCACTGGCGTAAGTTTCTGTTTCCGGAGGAAAGACAGCTCCGTTTTCTGGAGGAATGCCTGCAAAAAGAAGAAGCAGAGCGCGGCAGGGGCTGGAGAGTGATTCTCTGCCACGCGCCGCTTCTGGCGCACAATCCACAGCGGAAGCCGGGCGGTACGCCCTATCTGAACCGGGACCGGGAGCTGCAGAGGATTGTGGATGGACAGGAACGAGTCATTTTTATCAGTGGACACACACATTTTTCTCCAAATGTTCCAGAGGGCTGCGTGGAATACGAACCGGAAGCCAGGCGTCTGTACCTGAATGCCGGAAGCGTACGGCCCACTGAGATGGGAACGGGAAGGCCGCGCGCCGCCGCAGGAGATTCTGCTTATGACGATGTACTGCTCCCGGGAGAATGGGCCAGCGGCGTCTTCTGGGAACTGCGGCTTAACAGACCGGCGGAAAGGAAAAGAACGGCAGCGAAGGAAGACTGGCCTGGAGCCGGGCAGGCCGCGGCCGGAGGTCTGGAGATCTGCGCCCGTTCTGTGCATACAGGCCGCCGCTATCCCAGGGGATATTACTGTTTTTCGTGAGGAAGCCTGAAGGCAGGTATGCTTTTCCGCTGACAAAAATGCAGTTTTGAACGGTAAAACGGAAGGAAAAAGTCTGCAGGTTTTTGAACATGATATGCTTTCAGCAGGATGAAAGTCCGGGAATACGTTGAACAGATTTTTGAAGGCTTGCTGAAGCAGAGAGGAGAGTGAAAAAGATGAAAAAGTCACAGGAGATGATTGACAGAATGCTTGAAAACGCGGAGGTTTTTCTCGCAGAGGGGAAAGCAGACAGGGCCTTTTCCACATATGTGGAGATTATCCGGATGTGTCCTGATTTTACGGCTCAGTACAATCTGGGAGTATTGTTTGCCCAGGGAAGGGGGACCGGACAGAATTTTCTGGAAGCGGCTTACTGGTTTGAGCAGGCAGCCAGAGAGGGAGACGAAGAGGCGGAAAAGCTCTGCCGCCGCTGCACGGTGGAGTTTCTGCAGCAAAAAACGGCGGCCGGCTCTGCCAGAGAGCTTTTTGAGGCAATGGCTCATTTTTCCTTTTATGTCTGGCCGGAAAAGGATGTCAGAATAACGGCAAATAAACAGATATTTTCTGTTGCGGCCTGGCATTTCAAGAGAGAAGAATACGCGGATGCGGCGAAGCTGTTCCGCGCTGCCGCAGAGTTTGGCGGAGACGGTATGTCTCAGAATTATCTGGGAGTCCTCTACAATGCGGGTGCGGGAGTGGAAAAGAATGATCTGGCGGCGCTGTACTGGTTTGACCGGGCGGCGGATCAGAGGATTGCGCCGGCAGAAAAAGACAGGGACGGGATTCTGAATGCTTACCGGAGCAGCTTAAGCCCGGCGGAATTTTACGAGCAGATGAATCTGCTGGGAGAATACTGCGCCTTCGGCACAGAGGATATTCCCCGGGACGCCGCCAAGGCAGAGCGCTGGCGGCAGGCGGCAGTATAGGAAAATGAGAAATGAAAAAGAGGTGAAAGTAAGAATGAATGAGCCGAATAAGAAGATGCCATTTGCGGAGCCGAAGCAGGGAAGCAGACGGGTCGTGGTGATGGGAGGTTCCTTCAATCCTCCGACGCTGGCCCATCTGAGGCTGATGAGGGCCGCTGTGGATGCCCTCGGCGCGGAAAAGGGGATTTTCGTTCCCTCAAACCATGCTTACGTTGAAAGGAAGATGCGGCGGCAGAGGCAGGAAAAGGAGGTGCTGCCGGAGGATATGCGCCTGGAAATGCTCGCCGCCATGTGTAAAGAGGACAGCAGACTGGCTGTGGATACCTGTGAGTATGGCCGGGACCCGAGCGCGAAAACCTTCGAGACTATGGAAACAATTCAGGAAAAGTATCCGGAGGCTGAGCTCTACTTTGTAGCGGGAGGAGATAAGCTGGCAGTCATCCCGCGCTGGCACAGAAAAGAAGAATTTCTCCAGAGATTCAGGCTTCTGGTAACCAGAAGAGAGGGAACCTCGCCGGAGAGCGTGATAGAGAAGCAGCCGTTTCTGAAGCAGCACGCAGATGCGTTTGTGCTTCTCGCGGAACCGGAAGGAATAGAAAATATCAGCTCTACGAGAGTCCGCAGCCTTCTGAGGGCCGGTGATGAGAGGGTGGCGGAACAGCTGCATCCACTTGTGTGGGAAATCCTGCTAAGAGAAGGAAGGCTGAACAGGAACGCAGATATCACAAGCTTTCGCGGCGCTTATGATTTCCTGAGTAATTTTTACGCTACTCCTGTGGAATATGAAGGACTGGTTTATCAGAATGCGGAAGCCGCCTTCCAGGCGCAGAAATGTCTGGACCGCCCGGAGAGGGAAGGCTTCTGTGAGCTTCCGGCGAACAGGGCCAAAAGGCTGGGACGCCAGGTAAAGCTCCGTGGTGACTGGGAAGAAATCAAGACAGAACTGATGCTGGAGATTGTCCGGGCCAAGTTCACGCAGAATGAGGAGCTTGCCGCGCGGCTGCTTGCCACAGGGGACCGCAGGCTGGTGGAGGGAAACACCTGGCATGATGTCTTCTGGGGCGTGGATCAGAGGACCGGGCAGGGCGAGAACCATCTGGGCCGGATTCTGATGCAGGTAAGGAACGAACTGAAAGAAAGAGCGGCCGGAGAAAAATGAGGGCAGGAAACTCACAGGAATCGGCAGAAATGCAGCGAAGGAAACTCACAGGAATCGGCAGAAATGTGGTGAAGAAAATCACAGGAAGAGAGGAAGCAGGGATGGATGAAAGAGAATATTATAAGCGCCTGGCAGCCGCCTATCTGAGAGGCAGAGCCGGACGGATCGGACAGAGTTCCACGGAAGAGGAGGAGCCGAAGCTGTATCCGTTCAAGCGCGGCCACAGAGAGCTTCCCCGGGTGAGAAAGGTCCTTGGCTTCCTGCATGCCGTCCAGCCGGAGAGCCTGCTGGATGTGGGAAGCGGAAGAGGAGTTTTCCTGTTTCCCTTTCTGGAAGAGTTTCCGAAGACAGAGACCGTGTCCATCGATGTGCTGCCGCGCCGGGTGGAATTTCTGCAGGATGTAAACCGGGGCGGAATCACGAGACTTCGGGCAGTGCAGGCAGATCTCTGCGGACAGCCGTTTCCGGACGGTTCCTTTGACGTGGTGACGGCGCTGGAGGTGCTGGAGCACATTCCCGATGTGGAAAGCGCAGTGCGGGCGGCGGTGCGGATGGCCAGACGGTATGTGGTGGTGACGGTGCCTTCAAAGCCGGACGACAATCCGGAGCACATTCATCTGCTGACAAAAGAGAGACTGACGGAGCTTTTTGAGGCGGCGGGCTGCCGCCGCCTGCATTTTGACGGAGTGCCGGGACACCTGTTTGTGGCTGCGCCGCTGGGAAAGGAAGGATGACGGAAGGATCTGCGGCCGGAAAGAAGAACTGCAGAAAACAGGAAGAGTATGGAGAAGGCAGGGAAAGGAGAGCATATGGAAAGACAGACGCAGTCAATGATCAAATATCCCCGGACGCCTCATCTGGAAGGCTCCCGGCTGCAGCCGGGAGACGAGGAACTGTCTCAGATTCCGTTTTCGGAGATTGCGGGGCGGAATCTGGCAGTGGAAGAAAAATGTGACGGAGCGAATTCCGCGGTTTCCTTTTCGGCGGATGGAGAGCTGCTGCTCCAGAGCAGAGGCCATTATCTGACGGGAGGATACCGGGAGAGACATTATGCGCTGATGAAGCAGTGGGCCGCCGTCCACAGGGACGCTTTTTATCAGGTCCTGGGCAGCCGTTACATCATGTACGGCGAATGGATGTATGCGAAGCATTCGGTCTTTTATGACGCCCTGCCCCACTATTTTCTGGAGTTTGACGTGCTGGACAGGCAGACCGGGCGTTTTCTGGATACGTCTTCGAGACAGCGGCTTCTGGCAGGGCTTCCGGTGGTGTCGGTTCCGGTACTGGCACAGAAAAGCTTTGCCAGGAGGGAGGAACTGATGGGGCTTTTGGGCGTTTCCCGTTTTATTACTTCCGACCACAGAGAAAGGCTGCGGAAAGTAAGCGGACGCCTTGGCCTTGACCCGGAGCTGCAGTGCCGGGAGACAGATCCCTCCGGGCTGATGGAGGGCCTGTATCTGAAGGTGGAGGAAAATGGGCAGGTGGCAGCGCGGCTGAAATATGTGCGGGCGTCCTTCGCCCAGTGCGTGGATGAGTCAGGCACACACTGGCTGGAGCGTCCCATTGTGCCAAATCAGCTCTGTGTGCCGCTTGAAAAGCTGTTTGAATCCTGCGGACAATGAGCAGCGGAGAGCTGGCAGACAGAAAGAAAGACAGGAGGAGGTGAGCGGCTGTGAAGAGCAGAGAGGAGCTCTTCCGGTGTTTTCCGGAAGGACCGGACTGGGACACAGACTGGGAAGGGGTGGAGCGGCATTTCTGTATTCAGAAGTTTGCGGAGGGTATGAGGGGGACGCCTCAGGATCCTGTCTGGCACGGGGAAGGGGATGTGTGGACGCATACGAAAATGGTCTGCGAAGCCTTAAGCGCCATGGAAGCGTTCCGGGCGCTGCCCCGGCGGCAGAGGCAGGAGCTTTTTCTGGCTGCCCTGCTCCATGATGCGGGAAAGATACGCTGTACCAGGGTGGAAGACGGGCGCCTGAGAGCTCCCCGCCACGGGGTAGCCGGCGCGCATATGGCCAGGGAGCTGCTCTGGAGGGAACTCGGCATGGCCGGCACGCCGGAGCTTCAGAATTTCCGCGAAACGGTCTGTACGCTGATCCGGTATCACATGGAGCCCATACACCTGGGGGAGAATGAGGACAGAAGGAAACTGATCCGGATCGCTGCGGCCGGAGAGCTGGCGGGCGATTTTCAGCTCTCTCTGCTCTGCCTGCTCTCCAGGGCGGACGCCGTGGGGCGGCTGGCAGAGGACACGGCGGAACTGGCCGAACGGGCCGCCTTTACGGAGATTCTGGCCGAAGAGCTGGGATGCCTGGAAGGTCCGAAGGCTTTTTCCTCCCCATACGCCCAGAGAGCCTACCTGAAAGGAAAGCTTGCCTGGCCGGAGGGGGAGCTTTATGACGATACCTGGGGCGAAGTGGTTCTGATGTGCGGCCTGCCCGGCACAGGGAAGGACACCTGGATCCGGGAGCATTATCCGGGGCTGCCCGTGGTGTCGCTGGATGAGATCCGCAGGGAAATGAAGGTTTCCCCTGCAGAGTCCCAGGGGCAGGTGGCGGCTGAGGCCAGGGAGAGGGCGCGGGCATATCTGCGCGCGCGGCAGCCCTTTGTGTGGAACGCCACCAGCCTGACGCCGGAGCTCCGCAGAAAGAATACAGAACTCTTTGAGTCCTATAAAGCATCGGTGCGGATTGTATTTCTGGAGACAGGCTGGAAAGAAGGCCTGCGGCGCAACCGGGAGAGGGGACATGCAGACTCTTCCCAAACGGTGCCGGAGGGCAGTATCGTGAGGATGCTGGAGAAGCTGACGCCGCCGGAGCGCCAGGAGGCGCAGCAGGTAGAGTGGAGAAGTACTTGACATCTTTGGATTTTCTGACCTGAAAGGACGCTTTTTAAAAATGGGATGTGCGTCAGAAAGGAGGAGCAGCGGATGACAGATAGAATAGATATGATTCGCAGCGGAATTTACGGAGTATGTGTGGGAGACGCGCTGGGAGTGCCGGCAGAATTTCGCAGCAGGGAGAGCCTGAAGCGGAAGCCGATCTCGGAGATGTCTGGCGGAGGGACATATGGACAGCCGGAAGGGACATGGTCGGACGATGGCAGCCTGACCCTGTGCCTGGCTCAGAGTATCGGGGAAACAGGGGGCGTCCATGCCCATGATATCATGGAGCGTTTCCTGGACTGGTATGAGAATGGGAAATACTCTCCGTGGGGGGAACGGTTCGACTGCGGAATTACAACGGCGCAGGCGCTGTTCCGGTATAAAGAAGGGGTGGAGCCTGTTCTGTGCGGTGGGAATAAGGTGTCCTCCAACGGAAATGGTTCTCTGATGAGAATACTTCCCGCAGCGTATTACCTTTATTCCAGATTCGGCGCGGATCTTACGAAGTCCCGGAAGGCGATGGACATTGTCCATAAAGCTTCCGCACTGACGCACCGCCATGCCATTGCGCTGTCTGCCTGCGGAATCTATGCCAATATCGCGGTTCGCCTGATGGAAGGCGTGGATCGGGAGACGGCTGTCAGAGATGGGGCTGGGGCAGCCCTCGGCTGGTACAGGCGGCATGAAAAATTTGCGGAGGCGCTGCCGATCTGGGAGCGGATTCGGGATACGGACAGCCTGGCGGAACTGCCGGAGACGGAGATAAAAAGCGGCGGCTATGTGGCGGATACGCTGACGGCGGCTCTCTGGTGCTTTCTTACCACGGGCAGCTACCGGGACTGCGTGCTGACGGCGGTTAATCTTGGAGAAGATACGGACACTACCGCCGCCGTAGCGGGAGGGCTGGCTGGGCTGGCCTACGGATATGGAGATATCCCAAAGAGCTGGCTGGCTGCGCTGAAGGGAAAGCCGGTCATCGAGGAAGCGTGCACTTCGCTGCTGCGGGGGATGGAGGGAAAGACTCCAGAAAACGGCGCCTGCGGCGTAAATACGGAGAAGGAAGCGCAGGCTGCTTATATGCTGAGAGAGAATCTGAAGGAGGCAAAGGCAGACAGGACAAGAGAAAAGATCATCGTGATGGGAGGTTCTTTCCATCCGCCTACCATCGCTCATTTTAAGCTGCTTCAGGCTGCTGCAGACGCAGTAGGGGCGGACAAGGGCATCTTCGCTCCGGCGTCAGGGAAATACATAGAACACAAGCTGAAAAGGAGCGAGCCATCCTGTAAGCTCATGACGGATGAGCTGAGGATTCAGATGCTGGAGGCGGTGTGCAGGGAAGATCCCCGGTTTTCCGTAGAAACAGGAGAGATGGGGGAAGATGCAGGCAATCATGCGTATGATACTCTCTGCAGAGTACAGAAAAAATATCCAAATGCCAGGATTTTTTATCTGGCTGGCTGCGATAAACTGCAGATCATGCCGCGCTGGAGACATATCCGGGAGCTGCTGGAGCATTTTCAGGTTCTGACAGCGGCCAGAAGCGGGCAAAAGCCGGAAACGGTGATTGCGCGCAGCCGCTTCCTGTATGAAAACTGCGCAGGCTTTCTCTCCTTCCAGATGCCGGACGGCACGGAAGGGATCAGCTCATCCCGGCTGCGCAGATGCCTCCGCGATCATGACGAGCAGGCCAGGGACATGGTGACAGATGAGGTTTGGGAGATCCTTGTGGAAAAGGGTTACGCAGATCTGGACTGTATCAGCCGATTTACAGGCAGATACGCGTTCCTTGGCAACTTTTATGACGCGCCTGTAGAATTTGGAGGAATCCGGTACAGGAACAGTGAGGCGGCTTTCCAGGCGCAGAAGTGTGAGGATGAGGAAAAGCGCCTCTGGTTCGCCGGACTGGCGCCGGGCAGGGCAAAGTCCCTCGGCGGCAGGGTCAGGCTCCGGGAGGATTGGGAAGAGGTTAAGACAGGCCTGATGTTGGAGATTGTCCGGGCAAAATTCACGCAGAACCCGGAGCTTGCCGAAAAGCTTCTGGCTACCGGCGGGAAAAGGCTGGTGGAAGGCACCACATGGAATGATACCTGCTGGGGAATCGACATCCATACAGGAAAAGGGGAAAATCGGCTTGGGAAAATTCTGATGCAGGTGCGGGACGAGCTGAAGGAAAATCAATACTTTAGCTCATAAAATAGCCTTCAGGCAGCATTGAAACCACATGTTAGGGCGTCCCGCATATATTGGGGCAGTTTCTGAATAAATCTGGCTGCCAAACAGCATGTATTTTGCAGGTTTTGGATATATACAGCATTTTCCCGTTCTGATATCCAAAAGTACCATTATCATAGCTGAATATTGCTTTTCTTCCTCGATATCAGCTGCGGATTATACATATGGAGAAAAAGCAGCCTGCTATGTCCAAAATAAGTTCAATTGTTGGATATACACGACATATTTTCTCGTATATGTAAATAAGGGCGCTGCGCCAATGAATCTCCGGGAAATGCTTGCCATCTCACGCGGAAATTGGATGGCAGACACAATTTTTTATTGCATATATCCAAACGCCAGATCCGCAGCAGGTAGAATGGAGAATCACTTGACGTTTTTTTACATTTTTGATATCTTTTCATTGTTCCGGAGCTGCCGGTTTTGCGTTCTGGCAGCTCTGGCATATTTGTACATTTTGGACGACAGTGCAGAAGCTGTCCTGTTTTACCGGAAGCTTTGCTTCCATGCCGATCGGCAGAAGAGAAAAATATAAAGATCTGATTTTCACAGCCCATATCGGGCAGCAAAATCCAGGGATAACAAAAATAATACCCTCAGTTGACAAGAGCACACACGGTCAGGACAGGGCTGTTTCAGCGTCCTGCTGCGTTGCTTTTCTCTCTGCGTACGTCCAGTACGCGTCGTTCAAGTGTCTTGCAGGGCACTGAAACAGCCGCTGCCTGACTCTTCGACCTCCAGTAGGCCTAATTACGGTAGTTTCAAGGAATCGGAATGAGGTGTACTAAACGTACGCCGATTGACGATGACGCAGAAAATGCCGTAATTAGGCCGCTGGAGGCGAGTGTGTCCTTGTCAACTGAGGGTAGGAAAGGGGAAGCAGAAACTTTAAATCCGCTGTTGTCTGGCTGATGTAATTTATTTATAATATAGGTAGCTTCTGAAATATGTTTCTGCGAAGCATGCGTATGGAGCAAAGAAACGCTTCCGGCAATTCTGGTAAGCATGGCAGCTACCCGCGGGAAGATCGTGCGCTGAAAGCGGCGGCTCAGCTGATGGGAGAGGAGCTGCTGGCCCTGATGGGGCTGAAAGGAAAAATCAAGAGAACCCTTCCGACAGAGCAGGTGCAGCTTAAAACAGAAGATTTTTTTGAGGATTTCAATTATGAGATGGAAGACGGAAAAATCCTGCATCTGGAATTTGAAAGCGACAGTATTACGAAGGATGATCTGAGACGGTTTCGCGTCTATGAAGCGATACTCAGTTACCAGTACAAAAGAGAAGTGACTACCTGTGTGCTCTGCACAGCCGACACAAGAAAACCTATGGAGCAGCTGGTAAATGGCATGAGCTGCTATCATGTCAGAGTTGTCTGCCTGAAGGATTGGGATGCAGACACGCTCATTCGAGACTTGGAAGAAAAACAGAAGATAAAGCGCCTGGAACGTGAGGAACTGTTGAAGGTGATTCTGACACCTTTGATGAGTGGAAAGCTGCCTCAGTCCGAACGTATCCGGCGGAGCCTTTTCCTTCTCCGGGGAGAGCAGGAAAATCAGGAGAAATCTGAACTGTTAAAAATGCAGGCAGTGCTTTACACGCTTGCGGAAAAATTTGTCCAGAAAGAGGAACTGGAGAAAGTGAAGGAGGAGTTTTATATGACGCGTCTGGGACAAATGATATTTGATGATGGAGTAAAGAAAGGAATGGAAAAGGGAATGGAAAAAGGAAGGGAGAGCGGCCTGGAGCTGGCCAAACAGATTCTCCGTCTGGCAGGAGAAAACGTTCCTGTGCAGGAAATTGCCAGACGGCTGTCTGCTACAGAAGAAGAGGTCAGGCAGATACTGAACTGAACATCGGAGATTTCGTGGGCGGAACGTTACGATTCACAGCCACCCGCCCGCATGCGCACTCGTCGCCTCTTTGAGGCTCCAGTTTTGCTCCTTACGGAGCTAAGACTGCTTATGTGGGCGGGGTGACTGCTTTACAGTCCTGATTCAGACATGGAAACAGATGCTTACGTGCCAGCACGACACATCTGTTTCCATGTCTGAATCGGCTGTGAATCGTAACGGCGGAACAGATTGAAAATACAGGAAAGACCCCGGGAGATATCCGTGTGTACGGATGTTTCCCGGGGTCTTTGCGTGTCAGTATATGAAATTGTACGGAAAAATACTTTCAGGGCAGGCAAAAATGCCTGGAGCCGTTCCGGACCCTGCGGAGGGGTCATAATAGGGACATGACAGGAAGTCAACAGCTTATTTTCCCATAAAATATGGGAATCCATTCCGTTGCCTGACAAAAGGTCCTATGATATGCTGAAAATTAGAGAAATGTTGCTTTTTGGCGGCCAGAGCCGGCGCAGAAGCGCGGTGGAGCGGCTGAAAAGCGGGGAAGCCCTGAAAATCGAGGGAGAACGGAAGATGTTTGAAAATGGACTGCCGAATGTGGCGCTGCTTTTATTTACAATGCTGATATGGGGACTTTACTTTATGATTCTGGTCTCAAGTCCCAGAAATAAAGTAAACCAGTGGTGCTTTATCGCAGGCTTTCTGCTCAGCGTGGGCGTGCTGAAGGAATATATCTATTACGGCGGCTTTCTGGCCGGCCGCCAGGTGGCGCTGCTGGGAGTTGTCTATGAGGCAGATGAGCTGCTGAATTCGATTCTGACGGCGGTTCTTTATTATATGGCCATGCCCTGCGCGGTGATCTGCGGCCTGTATTTTGCAAGGCTGGATCAGCGTTTTCCCAGGCTTTTCCACCTGGCGGAGCTGGCCCTCTTTCTTCCCATGCTGTGCTTCTGCATTGTCTATCCCTGGAGTCAGACAAGGGTGATTCCCCTTACGAATGACAGCGCCTATACCATCGTGGCTTTCTACAATCTGATATACGGAGTGCTGGCTACGATTCCCATTGTCTGTACGCTTGCCAGGGAAAGAAACAGTTATTCCTTCCGGCAGAGGCGTCTTGTGTCGGTCATTGTGCTTCTGCCGCTCTGGTACTGGCTGATCACGATTTTCGGGTTTCATCTGCTGGGACTGGAGGACCTTTACAAGGTCTGGCAGGGGAATGTGGTCATTATTCTCTGTCTGTTTGTCTATTATCTGTATCATCTGTTCCACGAAGGGATCTGGGGAATGCGGCTGAGCCGGGAGCATTTTGACTGGTCTGAGGAGCCTGTAAAGATGCCGGAGAACACCAGATACATGGTGCATATGCTGAAAAATGAGATGGCGAAGCAGAGGCTCAGCGTGCAGTTCATCCGCGAGCTGGAGATTCCGGAGACGAGGGATGAGCTGAATATTATTGAGAGATCCATTGAGCATATTGAAAAGTTTGCGCAGAAGAGCACGGCCTATACAGGGGAAATTCATATAGAGGCGGAGCCTGTCAATATTCCGGAACTTCTGCGGACCGTGGCGGACGAGCAGACGGGGGCCTGGAGGGGGCAGGTGAAAATCGAAGCAGACGAGAGATACCCGGAGCTTATCTGCGATCCGGTACATATGCGGGAGGCCCTGGGGAATCTGGTGAGCAACGCGCTGGATGCCATGGGAGAGCAGGGAACGCTGACGCTTTCCTACCGGACGCCGAAGCGGGATGTGGCGCTGATTCGTGTGGCGGATACAGGGCGCGGGATTCCGGAGCAGGAGATAGGGAAGATATTTGAAATGTATTACAGCGGCTATTCAGATCTGCAGCATTTCGGCCTGGGACTTTCCTACTGCCGAAATGTGGTAAAGGCCCACGGAGGCTATATTCAGATTCGCAGCAGTACGGAGCCGGAGCGGCATGGGACCGAGTTTACCCTGTGTCTTCCGCGGAGGAAAAGGGGAAGGAGGAAGCCAAATGAGTGAGGAATTCCGGAAAGGGCCTGTAAAGGTGCTGATTGTGGAGGATGACGGGGACTTTGCCTTTCTGATCCGGAAGCTCCTGAGAAAGCAGGAGGATATCCTTGTGGCCGGATACTGCGCGGAGCCGGAAAAGGTGATGAGGATGGTGCTGGAGACTGAGCCGGATGTGGTGCTGATGGATCTGAATCTGGGAAAGTCTTCCGCGGACGGGATCGGTCTTTCCAGAGAAATTCGGATTCAGACGGATGCCAAGGTCCTGATCCTGACGGCCATCAATACGCCGGACATGATCATGCGGGCTGCCAGAGACGCTTTTGCGTCAGGCTATGTATTTAAGAATCAGCTTTCCCTTCTGGTGGAAAACATCCGTGCTGTCGCAAAGGAGTATACGGCGCAGGAATACCTGATCGCTTCCTCGGCCCTGTCCGTGCTTTCGGACGCGGAGATGGCCGTATTTCAGATCATGATGGGAAAGGAAAATGACTTCCACTCGTCGGCGAAGACGCTGGCGAACCAGAAGGGAAGAGTGATAAAAAAGCTGGGACTGAAGAATCAGAAAGAGGTTCTGCATGTGTTCCGGATGTTTCAGGAAAGGGGAGAAGAGCATGAGATGCCAGTATTGCGGAAATGAAATGAGAGAAGGGGCGCTGTTTTGCAGCCAGTGTGGAAACAGGGCGGTCTCCCAGGCCGCGCCTGTGAAAAAGATATGCCCGAACTGCGGAGAGGAGGGCGCGCCGGATATGCTCTTCTGTGAATACTGCGGGACGCGGCTCACAGAAAAGAGGATGCCGGAGCAGCCCGCGCCGCGGCCGGTACCGACACCGCAGCCTGTTCCGGTTCCACAGCCGGTTCCCGCGCCGCAGCCTGTTCCGGCTCCCAGGGGCCGCTTCCTGATGGAGCTGAATCTGATGTCTTATTATAAGGGGGAGCCTACTCTGGGAATCGCAAAGGCGACGGGCACTGTGAAGATCTATGACGACAGGCTGGAATTTCATAAAAAGATGGGGAACAGCGCTGCGTCCATGTTCGGAGCTGTGGGTATGCTGGCGGCGGCAAAGCAGGCGAAAAAAGACGGAGCTGTGGATGTCTACCGCTACCGGGATATGCAGAGCGCCAGGGAAGGAAGATACGGCGGCCTCTACCACACCATAGTCCTTGTCATGAAGGACGGACAGACACATTCCTTTGCCGGAACCCTGAACAGCGGGAAGATTCAGGAGGCAGTGGTGCAGATTGCCCGGAATCTGGGCTGACTGGCCGGGAAAGTCCGGCGTCTGGAAAAAAAGATTTTTCGAAAAAAGCCGGAAGAGACAGTACGAATGAGAGGAGCAGTCCGGAGCTATGGCAATCGACTATCAGTATTATGAATTTCAGTCCTATGAATATCTGGTGAGGCTCGGGCAGCTCTGGGAGGGAATGGAAGAGCTGACAGGAGTGCAGGAGCTCCTGGGGCAGATTCGAAAGGAGCAGGAGCTGATCCGCACAAGGAAATTCCGGGTGGCAGTGGTGGGAGAATTCCGGAGAGGAAAGAGCACCTTCGTCAACGCGCTGCTGGGAAGGGAGATCCTTCCCACAGACGCGCTTCCCACGACGGCGACTCTGAACCGGATTACCTATGGAGCTGTGCCGAAGGCATATCTCTGCTACAGGGATGGGAGACGGGAGGATGTCAGAATCGAGGAGCTGTCCCGGTATGTGACGAAGCTTACCAGGGAATCGGAGAACGCGGCCGCCCAGATAGAGGAAGCCGTCGTGGAATACCCCTCGATCTTCTGCCAGAATCACGTGGACCTCATCGACACGCCCGGCATGAATGACGATATGGCGATGAACGACGTGACCCTGTCCCAGCTGGAGCACATCGACCTGGCCGTCGTGACCCTGTCGCCGGGAAGCCCGTTCAGCGAGACAGAAAGCCGGTTCATGGCAAAGCTTCTGGAGAGCGAAGAGATCTGTCAGATCATAGTGGTGGTGACGAAGATCGATGAGATACGCGGGGAGGAGCAGAGAAAGAAATTTCTCTCCTACCTGTCCTCACAGATTCCCGAAAAGACGTATGCGCGGCTGCAGGAGACCCACGGGGAAAACGAGCCTGTATTTGAAAAATTCCGCCGGATTTTAAACGAGCCCATCCTGTTCGGCGTCTGCTCTCTGGACGCTCTGGAGGCGCGGCAGTACGGGGATGAGGAGCTGCTGGAAAGAAGCGGCTTTGCGGAGTTGAACAGCCGGCTGCCCCAGATTATCCTGGCCAGCCAGAATAACAATACAGTTCTGAGAGCGGTCCATACCGTCCGGAAAATTGCAGAGGACTATGAAAAATGGCTGCCGGCTCTGAGGGCAGAGTGCGAAGACCGAAAGGAAGGGCTGAAGGCGGGAAGAAAGGAATTTGCGGAGGCCTGCTATACGCTGGCAGACATAAAGACTCTGGACGCCCTGAAACAGAAGCTCTGGCAGATGACAGATGAATTTTCCCAAATACGGGACGAGACAGGGAAGGGCTTTGTCAGATGCCTGTCCACGGTGCGGGTGTTGGACGCGGATGTGATTGACCGGACGCTCCAGGCTCAGGCCGTAAAAAGTATGAAGGACCTGAACGCGCGAATCCAGGAAAGCTTTAGGCCGGAGCTGCAGAAGCTCTGCGCGCAGGCGCTCACAGTCTGGTATCAGGGACTGATGAATCAGATCTGCAGTCTTCCCATACTTCAGGAGAGCAGGCTGGAAAAGGTCAGAGAGATGGCGGAGGAGCTGCGCGGTTCACAGCCATTTTCCACAGAGCTTCCGATAAATCGCTTCAGCTGGACGAAAAGTCCGGTTCCCGCCAGAGCTCTGCTGCTGGCCCCGGATCTGATCGTCTATGTCCGGCAGGCAGTCTCCGACTCGGTGAATATCTGGTGTGTCGGGACGAAGACCCAGATCACGGAGAGCCTGAAGCAGGCCTCCTCGCAGGTCTTGGGAGCTCTGAATAAGCTTGTGATGGCCCTGTACCAGGCGGAGAATGCCCGGATCGCGCAGTGGGAAGCCAGGGAAAAGAGGCTTCAGAGCCCGGAGCTTCTGGAGCGTCTCAGGAAGCTTGCCCAGGAAAACAGCCGCCTGGAGGCGGATTTTATAAAGGAACTTTCAAATACTATGGAAGGGGAGAAAGGTTATGAATAATGACGCAAGATACACAAGCTATCAGAATATGGTGACGCAGGTAAATACCGGCCTGGTCCAGATGCAGAAAGCGGCCGCCAGAATGAATCTGGAGGAGACGGCAAAGCAGCTGGAGGCCAGCCGGGAAAAGCTGGAGCGGCGCAAGTTCGCGGTGGGCATTCTCGGAGAATTCAGACGGGGAAAAAGTACAGTAATCAATTCCCTTCTGGAGAAGGAAATTATGCCGTCGGATATCCTTCCGACTTCGGCTACGATGAATCGGGTAACCTATGATCTGACGCCCCATGTGGTGCTTCAGATGCGCGACGGCAGCGAGATGGAGATAGGGATCGACCAGCTGCCGGATTATGTGACGAAGCTGGACAAGGAAAAGGAAGCCAGGGCGGCAAAGGTGGAGGAGGCCGTTGTGTACTATCCCTGCAAATTCTGCCAGAACGGCGTGGATATCGTGGATACGCCGGGGCTCAACGATGACGAGCGGATGAGCCGTGTCACGGAGGAGATTATTCCGAAGCTGGACGTGGTCATCCTGGTGATGGTTCCGGAAAGCCCCTTCAGTATGAGTGAGGCGGATTTCGTGCTGAACAAGCTGATGACAAGCGATCTGGGGAGGCTTCTGTTCCTGGTCAACAAGATTGACACCATCCGTCCGGCCTCCCGCCGCCAGGACGTCGTAGATAATATCAAAAACCGGATTCAGGAAAAGGTTCTGGAAAGCATAGAGAGAAACTATGGAGCAGGTTCTGATGAGTATGAGGATGCGAAGAGAAAGCTGGGCAATATCAAGGTCTTTCCGTTTTCGGCTCTGGACGCTCTGGAGGGAAAGATGGACGGCGATCTGAAGCTGATAGAGAAGAGCGGCACGCTGGCCTTTGAGCAGGAGCTGACGCGGATGCTGACCGAAGAGAGGGGAGCCCTGGAGCTTCAGATTCCCTTGAGCGTCATGGGACGCGGCGCCCAGGAGATCCTGAAGGCCATCGAGACGAGAAAGAACGCCCTCCAGATGAGCAGCCAGGAGTTCGAGCAGCAGCAGAAGGAGGCTCTCGAGCAGATCGAGACAATACGCGCCCAGAAGACGGAAGAAAAGAAGAGGCTCCGGAACAATGCCATTGCGGCCAGGGATCAGCTGACAGGGCAGGTGGCGGACTTTTATCCGACTCTTCGGGAGAGGCTTCTGGATACGCTGGACAATACTTATATAGACACGGGCACGCTTGGTACAAAGGGCGGGCAGGACGCTGCCGTGGCAGAGCTGCAGAAGGCAGTCAGCACGGAAATGGAAGCGTCCATGAGCGCTTTTTCGGAAAAGATAGAAATGCAGCTTCGTGATATCGCAGGAAAGGAGGCGGCCCGTCTGGGCAGCTTCGCCCAGGAGGTATCCAGCCGTCTGGATTCCCTGCGTTCGGGCATTGGAACGGGAGCTTCCTGGAAGACAGGAGATTCCTTGAGCATTGCAGCCGAGTATGCGCTGGCCATGACAGTAGGCGGCTTCGGCCTGGGCGGTATCATCGAGGGCTATAAGGAGGCAGGCTTCAAGGGCGCGGCTCTCGGAGGAGCAGCCGGTCTCGCGGCCCAGCTCGCCACTGCGGCGGCTCTGATGGCGATCTCCCTTCCCGCCCTTCCGCTGTCCCTGATCGCGCTGGCGGCAGGCCCTGTAGCCAGTAAATTCCTTGTGAAAAAAGTGTTTAAGCGGGATGTGGGAGAAAAGAAGCTGGCGGAGATCCGCGCTGCGATGAAGAAGAATCTGGACGACATGATTGCGGATATGGAGGCCAGAGGCGAGCTGGAGCAGTGGGTGCGCCAGAGAGTGTCCGGCGTATTTGAAAGCCTTACCGCGGCCCTGGAAGAGGAATGCGAGGTTATGCTGAAGGATACCCAGGGAACCATCGACGCCATCAAGGAGGATCTGCTCCAGAACGAGATGCAGCGCCAGAAGCTTCAGGAGGATTACGAGGAAAACCAGAGAACGGTAAAGCAGATTCTGGAGAAGCTGGAACCGGTATCCGCCAAGGTAGGAAAGGTGCTGAAGGGCGGCCGGATGGAGGAAGGAGAAGCCTATGCTTAGAGAAAATTACGCGGATCAGGAGAATCCGTCTCCGCTCCGCAGCATGGAGCACAGCTTCCGCGCCTACACGGCGAGGAGAAAGGCTGTGGAAGAGAGAAGAATGTCGGGAAACGGCCTTCCGGATTATGCCTTTTCCTCAGACTATGAGTACCGGAAACGGCTGGACGCGATTCCCCATTTTTACAGTGTGGCGAAGAAGATATGCGGGACCTACGCCAGCCGGACGCTGCAGGAGATCAACATATCGGGGCTGCTGGTAGGGCCGGAGCAGTATCCGGATGTCTACCAGATGGGCTGCGACTGTGCCAGAATCCTGGGAATCGGCATCCCCAATATTTATATCATCAATGATCAGACGCTGAATGCCCTTACGATATGTACAGATGATATCGAGCCGTTGATTATCATTCACAGCGGTCTGTATGAGAGAATGACGCCGGGAGAGCTGCGCTGCGTCATCGGCCATGAATGCGGCCATATTCAGAATCAGCATGGTATTTACGATATACTGAGACAGATTCTGGTGGCTGCGGGGACCTCTGCCGCGGGCCTTCTCTCCGTTCAGCTGATGAATCTGATGACCCAGGGCGTTCAGTTTCTTCTGAACGCATGGGACCGGGCGGCGGAGGTGACCTGCGACCGGGCAGGCATGATCTGCAGCGAGCGGGTGGAGGACGCTTACAGCGTAAACGCAAAGCTGCTCTACGGCGCTGCCATAGGCGATAAAGAAACGGTGAATCTGGAGGCCCTGAAAAAGCAGCTGGAGATGCAGATGGGCACGCTGGTGCGCCTGGAGGAGCTGTTCGCGGATCATCCTGCTGCTGTACGGCGGATCATGGCAGAGATGGAATTTGCCCGGTGCGAGGTATTTTACCGCTGGAGGCCGGAGCTGAAGGAAGCGGGACAGAGCGTCTGCACGAAGGAGGAGACGGACGAGCGCTGCCGCCGTTATGTGGACGTAATACGGAAAGGAAAGTAGAGGGGGAAGAGTATGGGAGCAGGAATAGAGAATCGAATTACATACGATCCGGATGAGATCACCCGGCTTCTGGAGAACCAGCTGGATAAGCTGAAGGTGTTCCGATTCGACAGCCGTTACCGCAGTCTTCTGGGAGAGAGCTTCATAAATCTGGCCGCCCGCTGGGAGAAGGACATTCTGAGCCGCCGGAACGACCCCTTTACCCTGGTGGTCTGCGGAGAGTTCAAGAGGGGGAAATCCTCTCTGATCAATGCCCTTCTCGGAGAGGACGTAACGCCTGTCAATGTGACGCCGGAGACCGTGACCCTGAACCGGATCATCTATGGCCCTCATTCCAATGAGGCGGTGCTTCCGGGAGGAAAGAAGCTGCAGCTGTCCGATGAGGAGATGCAGAGAGAAAATCTGGAAGCCCTGATGCGTCAGACAGGCTTTTCCTTCCGGCAGATAGAGCTTCAGAGACCCGTCGATTTTCTGAAGCAGACGGCCGTGGTGGACACGCCGGGTCTGGGAGACTCCATGCGGGATTTCGGCGGGCTGGTGGAGGAGGCTCTGGCCCAGGCAGACGCGGTGGTCTATGTGTTTTCTGTCAATTATCCGCTGTCCCAGACAGAACAGCTGTTTCTGAAGACCATGATTGTCCCGCAGAAGTACACGGATCTGCTTCTGGTGGGAAATTATCTGGATGTGCTGAACAGCGAAGAGGATTACGAGAGAATGAGAAGTCTTCTGGTTTCCCGGATTCAGAACCTGCTTCCGGGCCAGGAACCCTGGCTCTTAAGCGCTCTGGATGAGCGGTGCAGGCAGCTGAGAGAGGAGAGGCCGAATCCTCAGATGGAGGCGCAGCTGGGGGAGCGTTTTGACCGGTTCCGGGAGGAGCTGAACCGGCTGGTGGAGGCGAAGAAGGAGACGATTCTGCCGGATCGGATGCAGCGGCTGGCCCGGGGCATGATCGCGGAGCTCTCGGAGAGTCTGACGGCGCTGGAGGACGGGCTTTCTATGAGCAGCCAGGACGTGAAGGCTGCCATGGAGCGCGTTCAGGAGCAGAAGGAAAGCCAGATCCGGACGCAGGAGGAGACCGGACGCAGGATCGACCGTCTCATAGATTCCATGAAGACTGAGAGCCGGATGTGGATGGGAGAGCTGCTGGACGATATGCAGCAGGAGACGGGAACGCTCACAGACATACCGGCTGCGGAGCTGAGCAAATATTACACCTTTTACTGCATCGATACGATTCAGGAGGGAATGAACCGCTGCATCGAGCAGCATACTCTGTATCTCTATGATCTGCTGGAGGAGATTTCGGCGGAGCTGTCCGCAAAGCTTTCCAAAACCAAGGTGAACAGCTCCTATGGCTTCCGTTTTACTCTGGACAACCGGACCTGGACGAAAGGCGACAACGTGAGCTATGTGGTGTCCAAGGTGGGAAGCCTTGCCCTTTTGAGCCTGGTGGCGGACGGCGTGGCAGGAGCCATGCGCCAGAAGGAGATGGCGGACAAAGCGCCGGATATCCTGCGTTCCATCGGCAGGCAGTATCCGGGGCTGCGGGCCTCTGTAAATCAGGCCGTTGACTCTGTCTATGGAAAGCTGGGGGAAAACGCAAAGAAGCAGCTGGCGGAATATTATGGGGATAAGATCCGCACGGCTCAGGAGCAGGTGGAACAGTCCGCGATGGTAGCCCGCCAGGATGAGGAACGAAAAGCGGAGATCCGGACGGCAGTCTCTGAAATCCGGGAGATTCTGAGCCAGATTCAGACAGAACTGGAGGGAATGGCGTAATGGGTGGATTTACGGTAAACGGCTTTGGAGCGACAGACCGGTTCGTTCCCATCAGAAATCTGGGAACCTTCCAGTGTCCGCACTGTAAGCAGGAGCGCATGCTTCAGCTGATGGAGGTACAGAGGAAGGTAAGCCTTCTCTATATTCAGACAGTGACGATCAACACAAAGTACGCAATCGCCTGCGCGTCCTGTCAGAACGGCTATTATATAGAAGAACAGCAGAAGGACGATATCCTTTACGGCCGTGCGATAGCCACGATCACGGAGCAGGGCGCAGTTCTGTTAAAAAAGGAGAAGATCATAGACGCTCCGGAAAAGCAGGAAAAGCCGTCTCTGCCGCAAAATAGCCAGGCGGAGCGGCCCCGGCGCAGATTCTGCGGCCGGTGCGGCAGTTCCCTGGACGGGCAGACCGGGCGATGCCCGGTCTGTGATGGCGAGGGAAATACGAAAGAGATAGAGGCAGAGGAGCTTTATGTGGAAGAAGGGCTGGAGCATATGGATTTCACATTGCGGACGGGGACAGAGTCCCGGACAGTTACGGCTGCGGGAAACATAAGCACAGCGGCGGATGCCGGTGCGGCCGCAAATGCGGGCGCAGCGCAGAGTCTTGCCGGAAAGTTGAGCAGAAAAATCTGCCCTTCCTGCGGTCTTCTTTTTTCCAGTGATAAAACAACCTGCCCGGTGTGCGGAAGCGGTCTGGAAGACCGCAAATAGAATGAAAGAGGGAGAAAACATATGACATATTGTGAAAACTGCGGCGCGCCGCTGGGAGAGAACGTAAAATTCTGCGGTCAGTGCGGCGCGCCGGTGAATACCGGGACGAAAACGAGAAAGTATTGTAAGAATTGCCATACAGAGCTGGAGCCGGGGGCGATCTTCTGCCCGGAATGTGGTTACCGGGTGGTGTCGGACCCTGAGCCGGCGCCGACTCCGACACCGATTCCAAAACCAGATCCAAAGCCAGATCCAAAGCCAGATCCGAAACCGGAGCCGAAGCCGAATCCGGCGCCAGCCCCGGCTCCGAAAAGCAAGCAAAAAGGGTGTCTGGGGACGATTGTCAAATGGATATTCTGGTTTCTGATTTTTATGTTTATACTTTGGCTTGTGACTATGGCAGGTAAGTAAAGTGCTGTTGTGAAAGAATGGAAATATGTCTCGTATGGAGAAAAATCCCCGAAGAACTGCGGTGAACGGCGCATTTTGCGGCTGCAGCTCTTCAAGGATTGGCGCGGCAGAAAAGGGAGAGTATATGGCATATTGTGAAAACTGCGGAGCACCGCTGTCGGAAAATGTCCGCTTCTGCGGGATGTGCGGCGCGCCGGTAAATATGGGAGCAGAAGCAAAAAAGTACTGTAGTAACTGCCATGCGGAGCTGGATCCTGGGGCGGTCTTCTGCGCAGAGTGCGGCTACCAGGTGGCTCCGGAGCCCGGGCCAAATCCAAATCCGACTCCGGGGCCGAATCCAGTACCAAATCCGGAGCATCAGCCATCCGGGGAACCGAGGCTGATAGGAGAAGCGGCAGGGCCCTTCCTATATTCAAACACAAAAAGCAGTCAATATACAGGAGCTTACAACAGGTATTTACTGATCTATGAGGACAGACTGGAGCTTCGGGACTGCAGAAAAAAACAGAAGCTGGAACCTGTGATTCTGTATATGCGTGATATTGGACTGGTGCAGGCTGAGGCCAGCGGTCTCATTAGGTATGGATGTATTACGCTGGTTATGAAGAATGGGGAACGCAGGTTTCTATTCATTGCATACAGATCGAAGAAAGGAAACCAGCAGATACAGGAAGCAGTTTCTCTGATCCGCAGTCTGCTGTTATAACGAGCCAGCCGGGGAATGGAATATTTTTTAAACTGAAGGAATAGGGAGATCGGTATGATAGAGATTAAGAGGAATGTTTACAGACACCTTAGAGAAGCAGGGGATCTCCCTGAAAGTACGGAGCGTCGAGGTGAAGTATCAGGGTGAAACGAGAAATGTGTTGTAAAAACTGCGGCGCGTCATTGGGAGCTGGGGCAAAATTTTGCAGTCAGTGCGGCGCTCCGGTAAACGCAGGGGCAGAAACGAAGAAATACTGCAGAAACTGTCATTCAGAACTGGAACCGGGAGCGCTGTTCTGTCCGGAGTGTGGCTACCGGGCAGTGGAAATAGAGGAAGGCCCTTTTACCATTGGTATGGAGATTGGCGGGGACAGGACTTGTATGGCAGTATACCGGGGCGGAACGCCTGAAATGATACCAGTCAGCCGGGAACAGACGCCGGTCACACCGGCTCTGGCATTTGTAGAGACGGAGGACGGAGTGGCAGTGCAGTGGAGCTATGGCTGGGAGGCCCTGAGAGATGACGTGGGAGATAAACAGGATGGCCACCAGTTTTTGCCGGAGGTTTTTCATGAATATACCGTAAGCGGGGGAAGCCGGACTGTAATTCGAATATGGGCTCTTCTGCGTAAGGGCGGCAGCGTGAGGATCGGGAGGCTGACCTATACCGCGGAAGAGATTGCTGCGGCATATCTGAAAAGACAGTTACAGGCCGCCCAGTCCTATTTGGGGAGAAAGCCGGCAGGAGTGGTGCTGGCGGTGCCGTGGGATTGGCTGGAGCCGCAGAAGGCGGCGCTTCGCCGCGCGGCCATCCGCGCCGGCTGGAAGGTTCGCCAGATTGCCTGCGGAATCAGTATGCTGGGATATGGGGCTGTCTCCAGAAACCTGCAGAAAGGAGAAGAAAAAGAGATTCTGCTCTGTTATCTGGGCCCGAATTGTGTGGAGGCGGGCATTTTTGAGGCGGGAGGAGAGATTATCGAAAAAAAAGTATCAGCCGGAATTCGGACAGTGGAGAGGATGTCAGATGATGAGAGGCGGATGGCACAGATCAAAGGACTGGAGATGATGGTCAGGGAAGTTCAGAGAGAATACGGGAATCCGGACATTTTCAAAAGGATAACAGAGGTATGGATAAGCGGAGAAATGGCGGACACTTCCGGAGTGAAGGAACGGCTTCAGATGCTGACGGGAAAAGCCCCAGTATGGCTTTCCGGCGAGGCGGGGCATTCGTATATAGCGGAAGGCGCTGCTTTAAAAGGAGGCGTGTTTGACGGAAAGAAGACTGCGGAAATACTTCCTCTATTTCTGGATGCTGTTTCTTCCTGTTACTGGGTCAGGGTAAACGGTGTAGAGGCGGGCTGTCTGCTGAATAAGAATACGACATTTCCCAATGCACGTTTTGAAATACTGGAAAAGTGTGTAAAAACACGTATTTTGGAAATAGAAGTTCTGCAGGGATTCCAGCTCTCCGGAAAAGATCGTATTCCGGCTGCGAAATATCAGTTTGACACCGGACTTTCTGCATTTGGCGAAGGTATGGATGCAGAGGTCAGACTGGACATGGACACTTCGGGAGTCTGCCAGGTGATTGTCTGCGTGCGGGATGGGTATGGAAAAGCGCTTGCGGAATTCAGGACTGAGATAACCGCAAAGGGAGGAGAGGATGAATATGGCGTATTGTAAGCACTGCCATACGGAACTGGAAATGGGAGCGCTGTTCTGCCCGGAGTGCGGCTGCCGGGAGGTGGAGGAACCGGAACCGTCCAATCCAGACTCTTCCATACTGGAGCCGCAGAAGGAGGCAAAGCTGCTGGGGCAGGCGGAAGGGGCGTTTGCATGCCGTATGCAGGGAACAGAAAGTCTCTCTCAATTATACGTCAGGAAGCATAAATCCACAGGCGAAGAATGCTGCGGCACTGATTCGCAGCTGTCCTGGCTGGAAATCAGGATGGCATAATTAAAACATGAATACAAATACCATAAATCGTGGAAGATTTTTGTTTGAGCCGAAGGAATAAGGAGACAGGTATGATAGAGATTAAGATGAAGGTCGATGAAGTAGATTATGAAAGGGCGCTGGAGACATTGCTTCCTCTGCTGGCAGAGCATTTCTCCTCAAAGACGGATAACGCGTTGATTTCAGGAATCTTATCCAAGACGAAAGGGCTGCCCGTAGTGGCGGTAAAGGCGATGCTGAAGACGTTTCCCCAGGAGACAAAAGATGAGCTGGCTGTATTCTGCCTGAATTATTATGGGGAGAACATTTCCCATATACTTACAGACACCTTAGAGAAGCAGGGGATATCTCTGAAAGTGCAGAGTGTTGAGGTGAAGTATCAGGGGGAATCGTGATATGTACTATGAAAACTGTGGGGCGTCATTGAGAGAAAACGCGAAATTCTGTGACCAGTGCGGCGCTCTGGTACATATCGGAGAAAAAGAAAACTGTCAGCACTGCCATGCGGAGCTGGAGCCGGGAGAGCTGTTCTGCCCGGAGTGCGGCTATCGGGTAATGGAAGAACCAGCCCCAGAACCTGTGCCTGATCCGACGCCCCCGCCAGATCCAAAGCCAGACTCAAAGCCAGATCCGCTGGAACAGCAGAGCAGTACTTCGCCGCAGCCATTGCTCAATGTTGGCAGGAATGCGTTCTTTGCGGCGGTGATAGCGGCGGCCATGTCCGTATTAGGCGCTCTCTGGCTGGCGGAGATCAGCTATATGGATATGGATTTTGGAGAAGCATTGGGTAATGGAGGAATGGGATTTGCAGCATGGCTGACAGCGGTATTCAGTTTTGCACACGCAAGAAAGTGTCAGGAGGAAGCCCAGAGAGAAAGTGATCCGCAGAGACAAAGTTTTTTGAAAAGACAGGCAAGTTCTTTGGTGAATTTGAGTTATACATTGGTGCTTCTTATGCCGATTCTTATACCGATGATTTTTTCTGCTATAGACGCATTTTATTGACAGGACAAGCCGGGGAAAGAGATTCTTCCCTTTCACCCCGCAAAAAAGCAGAACAGCCCCCGGATAACCGCAGGCCGGGTATGATAAAGACAGCTCAGAGGCCGGAGCAGAGAACCGGAGCAGCGGATCAGAGCAGCGCGCCGCCCGGCGCGGACATAGAAACCGCAGCAGCTTCCGAAAGGGAAGGAGGACACAGGAAACTATCATGGCAAAATTAAAAGAAGACATTCTGATGGACGTCAGGCCCCGGGATCTTCTGAAGAAGCTGAGCCTTCAGGATCAGAAGGTGGAGCTGGATATCCAGGTGCCGGATAACTTTTATCAGACCATGCTGGAGCAGCTTCTGGAACGGGATTACCTGAATTATACTTCTGAAAAAATATTTCAGCCGGAGAGCGCCAGGCGGGCGAAGAAGATCCACTGGCTTCAGATCACCCGGCTGCCCATTCATCCCAACGAAAATGAGAGCTATGATCTGCTCTCACGCTGGCAGGGCGTTCTGTCCAGCCTGCACGCCTGGGATTACCGCCTGATTTTCCTTTTGCTGAGAAATCAGGGCGAGACGAAGCTCTTTCTGGGCACGGTGTCTTCCCGGCAGGAAGTGGCGGCAGAGGAGGCTATCGAGCAGATCCGGGAGGCGGCTTTTGGCTCCATGCCGGGCATGGGGCTGCGGACCCTGGATGAGAAAAAGGCTGTGGATGAGGTGAATCTGCCGCTGCTGGACATGAATTACATCGGCGCGGTGACAGGCATTCCCTCCTTCCGGGAAAATGAGAAAAAAGGTATGCTGCAGACCCTGGATCAGCTGGCTTTCGGCATCCGCGACATGTACGGCACGGAAAAGGATTACGCCATGCTGGTGATCGCGGACCCGATCCGGGATCAGGAGATTTCCGATATCATTTCCCGCTACCGGAGACTGGGAAGCCAGATCCATACGGGAGTCCGGCTGACAGCGGGCCAGTCCCTCTCCAGAGGCGAGTCCATGTCGGAGCAGGGAGGCGTCGGAATGGGGATTTCCATTCTGAGTACGGTGCTGGGGGCCATCGGCGGTTCGATGCTGGGCGGTATCATGGGAAGAAGCATCGGCATGATGATGGGCAGCCAGATCGGAGGAATGCTGAATAAGCAGAAGCAGGCTTCTGTCAGCGGCTCCGCCTCCACCAATCAGGAATATCTGGATAAATTTGCAGAATACGCGGAAGTGGTCACGGATCATCATGTGGCCCGCCTGAATGAGGGCAGAAATTTAGGATTCTGGAACACAGGCGTTTATGTGCTGGGCACCTCTCCCAGAGATGTGGTGACGGTTACGGGTATGCTCCGGTCGGTCTATTCCGGCGATACCACTTATTTCGAGCCCATCCGGCTCCATCTGTTCCGGCCTGATTCCAATGCCCTGCAGATCGTCCGCAACCGGTTCGAGCTGCTTCCGATGGCGGAACGGGCCTCCCGGCCTTCAGAGACAGAAAAGGAAAAAGGGGCGGTCCGGGAAGAACAGAGGGCAGAGGAAAACTGGCATATTTTTGGAAGAGTGTACCAGTACCTGAGCACTCCCATCAATACCCGGGAGCTGAGCCTGGCTACCTCCCTTCCCCGCAGAGATGTGCCGGGTCTCCGGTTCGTGAAGACGGCCGTCCGCTTTGCCAACAATCCTGCGGTGATTCGCGGGGATCGGATTACGCTGGGAAATATTGTGGATACCGGTATCATCCAGAATACGACCTACGACATCGACGTCAATTCCCTGGTGCGCCACGCTCTGGTGGCAGGCGGAACCGGAAGCGGAAAATCCACCACCTGCAAGCGGATTCTCTCGGAGGTGATCCGCCGGGACATTCCGGTCATGGTCATCGAGCCGGCCAAGGACGACTATGTGCGCTGGGCCATCGAGCAGAACAGGCATCTGCCGGACGAGAAGAAATTTACGATTTACATGCCGGGAGTCAGCGAGGTGGACGGAACGCCTGTGGAGGAGCTGCGCATCAATCCCTACGAGCCCGCGGCGGCTCCGGGGGCGAAGGTGGATCTGCTGCAGCACTGTGAAAATTTCGTGACCCTGCTGAACGCCTGCCTGCCTTCCGAGGAGGTCGTGCCGATTCTGATCGAAGAGGTGGTGGACGAAACGATCCGGGACTTTGCGGAACGCAATGACTGCGATTATGACGCCGGGATCACGGAGCCTCTGCCGAAATATCCGGACATCGACAGGATGCTGGAGAAGGCACGGGATGTGATGAAGCACAAGTCCTACGCGAATATGAACCGGGACAATCTGACCGAGGTGCTGCTCACCCGTTTCAAATCCCTGCGCAGGGGGATGCGGGGCCGGATTCTGAACGTGCCCAAATCCACGGATTACCATAAGCTGTTTTCCGGAAACGCCGTGATCAACATCAGCCGGCTGGCGGGCAGCAAGGATAAATCCCTTGTCATGTCGCTTCTGATGCAGGCCCTTTACGAGTACCGGATGTCACGCTACACCAACGATCCGGAATACAGGGCCAGGGCCCAGAAAAACAGTCTCTGCCACCTGACCCTTGTGGAGGAGGCCCACAACGTGCTTCTGAAGCCTCAGGTACAGAAGAGCAGCGGAAGCCCCCAGCAGGCGGCGGCCGACCTGTTCGACAACCTGCTTTCAGAGGTCCGGGAATACGGACAGGGGCTGGTGGTCGTGGATCAGGTACCCACGCGGCTCATCGAGGGAGCTGTCAAAAACACCAATTACAAGATTGTGCACCGGCTGACCGCGCCGGACGATCAGGAAATCATGGCCTCCTGCATGGCGCTCAGGGATGATCAGAAATATATTATCCCCGCGCTGGAGAAAGGAAACGCCATCATCTGCGGAGACGAGGACGACGCGGCGGCCTGGGTGAAGATGCCCGCGCCGGGCCAGGATGTGAGATAGAAACCTGCCGCAGGAAAAAGCCGGCGCAGGAATCCCCGGCAGGACCTGATGTATACAAAAGCGGACAGGGAAAGGAGGAAAGAGACATGAGCATGGAATGGATGGATTATGAGGAATACGAGAACGAAACATATGAGAATGAAAAGATAGAAGAAGCTCCAGAACTGGCAGAAAACAGTCTGGAAGAGGCGGAGTGCACGCTGGGAAGCGGCGAGATGACGGAACAGGAGCTTCTGGAGGAGCAGAGACGCCAGGAACAGCTGGAGAAGCTTTACGACGAACGCAGCTATCTGCAGAGAAAGCTGAACGCGGCAAAAGACAATCTGGAGCATTCTGAAAAAGCGCTGGAACAGCTGGAATCGAATAAAGAGCAGGGTATGGAGGGCGTGGATTCAGCTATTTCCAGACGTGAATTCCAGGTAAAGGTATACACAAAAGAAGTGGCGGATCTGGAACGGGAGATCTGGTTCCTGGATGGAAAGATAGCGCTTCTGGAGTGATTTGGCCGGTGTTTTAAAGGGGCAGAGGGATAAAAAGGATTTTATGGAGGTGAAGCAATGTCACTGGAGATTTGGGATGACGATATGGCGGAGGCCATGGAGCAGGCGGAAGGACAGCAGGAGCTGGAAGAAGGCGTGCTGATGGAGAACATCGGGGAGATGCAGCAGGAGCTGGGCGGCCTGATGGAAAGTTTTAAGGATTTTTTTGAGGGAGATGATATTTCCGGCGATCCGGAGAAGGACATGGAGAACTGGCATCACCAGACAGAGCAGAATTCCTGTGCGGTGGCCTGCCAGGAGTTCGTGGCGGAGCAGCTGCTGGACCGGGAGTTCTCCGAGCAGGAGCTGATTCAGCTGGCCACGGAGCGGGGCTGGTACGATCCGGCCACGGGAACGCCCGTAGCGGATGTAGGCAACATTCTGGAGGAGCTGGGACTGGAGGTAGAACGGCAGAATGGGGTTACCCTTGCGGAGCTGGCCGAAATGCTGGATAATGGAGAAAAGGTGATCGTAGGGGTAAACAATATGGTTCTGGCCAATCCGGCCATGGCGAACCTTCCGGGCATGTCGGCCAATCATGCCGTACAGGTCATCGGAATCGACGGCACAGATCCGGACAACATTCAGATCATTCTGAATGATCCGGGGGTGGAGAACGGGCAGGGAATCCGCCATGATCTGAGTACCTTTATGACAGCCTGGAGCACCAGCGGAAATTATACAGTGTCCGCAGATAAGGAGTAAGCTATGATGAATTCAGAAAATATTGTAAAGGAACTGATGAACCATCCCGTAATCCGGACGGAGCTGCCCATGCAGATGCTGCTGGGGCTTCCCTGTCTGGAGAAAAAGGCAGGACGGCTCTGCATGAGCTTTAAACCCCACAGGGAGGAATATCAGGACGGTAAGGTAATTTATTATCCCCAGCAGTTTGAATTGAGCTTTGTATATCCCTTTAAGAGGCTGGTCTGCTTCCGCAATCTGATGTTCGAGCGGAAAATCGATATCACAGAGCCGGTCTGCAGCGTGGAGGCTGCGTGGCTTACAGAACGGGGCGCGGAGCTGATGAAAGAGCTGTACGCCGCCTGCGACAGAGTTCTGTCCTTCCAGGAGCAGGACGGCCGGGTCTCTGATATGAGCGTAGACAAATACCAGAAGACATACCGGGAGACAGTGGAAAAGCTGGGTCTTACGGGCCTGTACGGAGGAACGGAAGCATGATCTGCGCGGCAGTTTTTGAGACGGATGAAAGAGTGAGAGATCTTCTCCGGGAATGGACGGTGGAGTATCTGATCCGGGAGAACCGGGAACTGAATCTGCTCTGGTTTACCCAGAATGTGACAGAGCAGAAGCTGGAAAAGTACGCGAAAAGAATCAGCTTCGCGCTGATTTCCCTGGACCGGGACGCAGGGCGCAGGGCAGGAGAGCTGCTGTACCGCCTCAATCCGGAATGCAGGATTGCCTATTACCGCTGGGAGCCCTGCGCTCTGGAGCCGCTTCTTCCCACCCGCCCTGCGGCCTTCTTTCTCCGAAAGGACGACAGAGGAAAGGAAGAGCTGCAGAAAATCCTGGACAGGATTCTGGAGGAACTCTCCGGCGCGGAGGACATCTTTTTCTACGAAGGGAGAAAGGGGATGTACTGCATTCCCCTTTCCCATATCCGGTATCTGCAGAGCGATCTGAAATATGTGGAGATTCATACGGCTTCCGGGGAAGGGCTGCGGCTCTTTTCCCGGTTATCGCCGCTGGAGCCCCAGCTGGACGGGCGGTTTGTGCGGATACATAAAAGCTATATTGTAAACAGCCGCTATGTGGAGACCCTGGACAAGGGGGCTCATCTGGTGCGGCTGTCAGGCGGAGAGACCCTTCCGATCTCGGACGCCTGGTACGGAAGAGCGCTGGAACGGCTGCGGGAGCTGAAAGCACAGAATAACTGACAGAGAGGGGATGGTGTTATGGCGGCGGAGCGTGTGATTGGGGTCGATTTCGGCACAAGCACCTCGGTGATCCGGGTAAAACGGTACCGCGGCGGGGAACCCGTAAGCCAGGAACGGCTGGCGGCAGAGGCCGTCGTATTCAATAACGGGATTCCCATGGTTCCGACTCTGATACAGAGGCTGGGAGAGAACGCCTATTTTGGCTGCGATGCGCAGACAGCCAAAAGGGGAGCTGTCCTGTATCACAGCTTTAAGGTGGATCTGGAAAGCCCGGACCCGGAAAAGCGGCAGAAGGCCCGGGAACTGACGCAGGAATTCCTGAAATATCTGGCGGGGGTATATAAAAGCCAGAGCGAGGGCGGCCATCTGGGAGAGGCGGACGACCGGGAACGGACGATCATCAGCTATCCGGTAAAATGGGGCAGCGGGACGAAAAAGTTCATGCTGGAAGCGGCCGGCCAGGCGGGCTTTCCCAATGTAGAGGGCATGGATGAGGCCCAGGCCGCCATCCATGCCGTGACTCTGCAGAGCGAAAGCTATCTGAAAAAAGAAGGCTATCTGAGGGAGGGACGGCCCTGTACCGTTCTTCTCATTGATATGGGCGCGGGGACGACGGACCTGGCCCTGTGCCGGTATACGCCCGGAGACAGTCCCGTGACAGAGACGCTTGTTTCCTGGCCTGTGGGAGGAAATGTGCTTTTCGGAGGCCGCGAGGCCGACGAGCTTCTGCGGGATTACGCCAGAACAAAGCTGCCTGAGGACATGGCAGAAAAGATCCTCTCAAAATGCAGCGCAGACAAGTTCAAGGCCTGGAAGGAAAACACCGTGTCGCCGGGACTTTTAAGAAATGATACGGTAGAAAATTTCCCGGATCTGGATATGATCGCAGAGCTCTATGACGTGGAGATGGAACCCTGGCATCTGACCCGGCAGACCTTCGAGGAGAAGGCAGAAGCCTACCTGAAAAAATTTCCCGCTCTCATCCGGGGCTGCATCGCCGCGTCCGGCGTAAAGGACGCGGACATCGATCTGGTGATTCTGACCGGCGGCCACAGCCAATGGTATTTTGTAAAAGAGATTCTGACCGGCAGGCTGCCCGCGGTCTGCGGCAGCCTTCTGCCTCAGATCACAGAGGACTCGAACCGCATTCTCTCTGTGACGAGACCCCAGGAGACGGTGGCGCTGGGCCTTGTCTACGCGCCGATGGATTCCTTTTCAGGCTCCCCGGCCGGCCTGGCAGACGCGGAGAACATCACAGAGAATGTGTATGTTATGGATGCGGAGGGCTTCGGAGGTGCTTCGAAGTCTGCGGCCAGTCCGGTGGTTCTGCCGGAGTCTGCAGGCAGCTCTTCCAGTCTGCCGGAGCCTGCAGCCAGCTCTTTCAGCCTGTCAGAGCTGGTGGAGAAATTCACGGCAGGACAGGATTTTGTGCATCCCGGCCGGGGTGATTTCGCAGTGAAGAACATGACCCTGCTGCGGGAATATCTGGGGATTTCAGCAGGCGAAAAGGTTTATCTGGCCTGCGACACGACGCTTCTGGGAACCTGTAAATACGGCTATGCTTTCGCGGAAAGCGGAGTCTACAGCAGAAGATACGGGGGCATGGAATTCATTTCCTGGGAGATTTTTGCAGACAGCGGTTTCCGGCCCTTTGACATCGGGGAGTTTGGAATCGGCATCGGCCCTCTCACTCTCTGCCATACAAAGACCGGGGAGCCCGGGAACGCCCTGCGGTTCATTGAGGAGCTTCAGAAGTACCTGCGGCAGAACAGGAAACAGGGATAACACAGGCTGACAGGAACGGCCGTCCGCGCAGCTTCAGGGGAATCAGGGGAAAAAGAAATATTAGAAAGCGAGTGAAAGAAAATGGCGGCAGAACGTATCATAGGAATTGATTTTGGAACAAGCACCTCTGTCGTGCGCGTAAAACGGTACAAAGACGGGATGCCTGTGGAAGGCGGAAGTGTTCTGGATACGAATTCCGTCATTTTCAACGGGACATACCCGACTGTGCCTACGCTGATTCAGCGGACCGGGGACACTGCATATTATGGTTATGACGCGCAGGTGGCGAAGAAAAAGGCTATATTGTTTCACGGCTTCAAGACAGATCTGGAGAGCCCGGATGAGAAAAGGAGACAGGAAGCCCGGGAACTGACGCAGGAATTCCTGGTTTATCTTGCGGCAGTCTACAGAGCTCAGAGCGAGGGCGGTCATCTGGGAGACGCGGACGATCAGGAGCGTACTCTGATCAGCTATCCGGTCAAATGGAGTGCGGATACAAAAAGGTTTATGGTGGAAGCGGCGGAAAAGGCGGGTTTTCCCAGGGTAGAGGGGATGGACGAGGCACAGGCGGCGATCCATGCGGTGACGCTTCAGAGCCAGGATTACCTGCAGAAAAGGGGATATTTGAAAGAAGGAAAATCCTGTACGGTTCTTTTGATTGATATGGGAGCGGGTACGACCGATCTGGTGCTCTGCCGCTACACGCCAGGGGAACGGGCAGAGACGGAGATTCTGTCCACATGGCCCGTAAGCGGTGATATCCTGTTCGGCGGCCAGGAGGTGGAAATGCTTCTGCAGGATTATATCCGGGAAAAGCTGCCGGAGGACATGGCCGGCATGGTTTTGAAGCGGTGCGGTTTCGACAAGTTCAAGACCTGGAAGGAGATGGTCGTTTCGCCGGCCCTGGCCCGAAACGAGCGGGTGGAGGGCTTTGCCGATCTGGATTTGATCACAGAACTTCTGGATCTGGAGATGGAGCCCTATGGACTGACGCGCAGTGTTTTTGAAGAAAACGCGGCAGAATATCTGAAAAAGTTTCCGGAGCTGGTGAACGGATGCGTCAATGCGGCCGGTGCCGCCGCCCGGGACATCGAGCTGGTGCTCCTGACCGGCGGCCACAGCCAGTGGTATTTTGTAAAGGAGATGCTGACAGGGAGGATGCCTGAGATCTGCGGGGAGCTGCTTCCGAAGATTGCAGAGAATCCAGAGCGGGTGATTCCTGTGACGAGGCCCCAGGAGACGGTGGCGCTGGGCCTGGTGTATACGCCTATGTCGGCAGAACTGAAACCGAATAAGAAAGAGGCTCCTTCAGTACAGGCTGAGCCGGATGAGAAAGGCGCTCTCCCGGTAAAGGCCGGGTCGGATGAGAAAGGAACTTCTTCTGCAAAGGGCGGGCCGGATTCGGAAGATATAGGGAAACGGTTTGATATTTATAGAAACCGCAGCGCCGGAAGCAGTGATATTCAGATTGCGGCTCTGGATGCAAAAGGAATACTGCAGAAGGCAGCGCTGAAAAACTACGGCTCTAAGATTGTGGAAGATACTCAGATATTGGCAGATAACTGGGACAGATACCATATGTGCAGCAGCGTTTCAGGAGAAGACGTCCCGAAGGCAGTAAAAGAAATTGCAGCGCTCAGCCGGGCCGGAGAGTTTCAGCTCAAAGGCCAGGAGCTCTGGTCAGACATTGTGAAGATCGTGAATTATGATTACGGAACTTTGATGTTGGCGCGGCCGTTTGGCCTTAAGAAAGACGGCACTGTGGTGACAGTGAAATATTATGAGAAGGACAGCCTCGGAAATCTGAGCCAGCAGCGAAAAGACAGGGGACTCTGGAATGTTATCAGTCAGTGGAAAGAAATCACAGACATTGATTATAAGAACAACTGGCTGATTGGGTGGAGAAAAGACAGATCCTGTGTGCTTCTGAATGATAACGGAGAGGAATGGAAATACGAAAATAGCCTTGCGCATGAAAAAGTACGGGCGATAGATGCCAGCCTGAGCATGGCAGCGGCCATTCTGGAAAACGGGATGGTAAAAATCATACCGTCAGGCGGGCGTTTTGCGGACAGAGAGCTCATTCGGAAACTTATTTCACAGACAGCATCCTGGGGAAATATAGAAAAGATATTCTGTCTCCAGAATACGGTGGCGGGTATCCGCAGGAATGGAACTGTGGCTATAGCCGGCAGGAGAACAGAAGAGGCAGAGAGGGAGCTGTATCAGTGGAGTGAAATTTCATCGATTGCTGTCAGCCCGGGAGGAGGCCAGATGCTTGGGCTGCGGAAGGATGGAAGAGTGGAAGGCACAGGCATTTTGAAAGAACAGATCCGGGAATGGCGGGATATTCTGGCGGTAAAGCTGTATCAGCAGGCGGGAGGTGGCAAAGAGACCCTCTGCGCAGCAGGCGTCAGAAAGAATGGTGATTTGATATATTCTATATGCGTAATCAGCTATAATAGCGGAGAAAAGAAGACAAAAGGCCTCTTTTTCCGGAAAGCAGAGCCAGTGCCGCCATCGGTCATGCGGCAAAACGGACTGATAAAATGGAAGATGCTTTAGAGCATACCAGAGATATTTTCGGAAAACTTCCCTTCTGTAGCTTAAAAATACCAGGATGTCCGCATCAGGCTTTTTGTGTGCTAAGCTTATTTCATCAGCAGACCGGAAGAGTAGGAAACCGGAAGTCTGGCTGAGCAGAGTACAATCACAGAACGCAGGGAGGGAAAGAAAAATGAGAAAAGATTTGACAGAGCTTGTATTTATTCTGGATAAGAGCGGTTCCATGCAGGGACTGGAGGCGGATACTGTCGGCGGCTACAACAGCATGCTGGAAAAGCAGAAGAAAGAGCCGGGCAGCGCCAATGTGACTACGGTGCTGTTCAGCAGCGATATCAGCCTGCTGCATGACAGAGTGCCGATTGAAGAAGTAAAGGCGCTGACGGATCGTGAATACAGGGTCGGCGGCATGACGGCTCTTCTGGATGCCATCGGAGATACGGTGAACCGGATGGCTGCCGTACAGAAAGCGCTTACAGAGGATCAGAAGGCCGGAAAGGTGATCGTGGTCATCATTACAGACGGCTATGAAAATTCCAGCAGGGAATACAGCTATGACAAGGTAAAAGGACTTCTGGAACGCCTGAAGGCAGAGCGGGACTGGGAATTCCTGTTTCTGGGAGCAAATATGGACGCGGTGAAGGAAGCCCGGCGCTTTGGCATCGGGGCAGACAGGGCGTCGTCTTATGTCAATGACAGCAAGGGAATTGCCAGAAGCTTCGGGGCAGTCGGAGGAGCAGTTTCCAGCTTGCGGAACGCGCCCGGAGGATCGGCGGTCGGCGCGGAATGGAAGAGGGAGCTCGAGAAAGATGTAAAGGAAAGAGGAGGAGACTCATGAGAACTGCTGCAGAGGAAATCAAAAGGTTCGGACCGGTAAAGGGAATTCTGCTTACAAATGAAGATATCACCCGTCTGGAGGTGGACTGCATTGTAAACGCCGCCAACAAGACCCTGCTGGGCGGAGGTGGCGTGGACGGTGCGATTCACAGGGCGGCAGGACCGGGGCTGCTGGAGGAGTGCAGGACGCTGGGCGGCTGCGATACGGGACAGGCGAAGCTCACCGGAGGCTACAGGCTTCCGGCCAGATATGTCATCCATACGGTGGGCCCTGTCTATGGGCGGGACGATGAGGGATTGCTGGCTGTCTGCTACAAAAACTGTCTGGAGCTGGCGAAGGAACATGGGATTCGTTCTATTGCCTTTCCGGCTGTCTCTACAGGAATTTACCATTTTCCGAAAAAGGAAGCGGCGGAAATTGCCGTGAGAACAGTGCAGAGATGGCTGAAGGCTAATCCGGATCAGCGGATGGAAGTGGTGTTTTCCTGCGTGGACCGGCGCGTATACGATTGTGTTCTGGAAGAACTGGAAAAGTCCGGGGCGGCAGCCGAGGACGGCCCTGCTGCTGAAGACTGACAGAGAGGAGGGAGCTTATGGGTTTTTCGCATTCTTACAGCTATGGTTTGAGGGAGAATCCGGAAATTATCTTTACCAGCGACCGGACCGGCCGGCAAAAAGCGATTACGGATAAGACAGGACGATTTGTCGGTTTCCCGGGGATCGTGAAGGAGAAAGAATGGACGTCGCATCTTACAGAAGAGGGCTGCCTGGAGCCAGTGATCCGCTACCGGACAGAATTTGGGAAATTTGACGAGCACAGCTATATCATTCGCTGGCAGGTTCAGCCAGACGGAATGTACTGGGCGGATGAGGACGGCTTCGGCATGACTCCGGATGAAGAAATCACCTTATATGCCCTGCTGGATCTGGACGGAAATTATATCGGACCCTTCCGTGTATATAAGGTGGGAATAAAACGCTATCTGGAACCGCCTGTGGTGAGAGAACCGGTAAGACCTCCGCAGCCGGCAGAGCCTCCGAAAAAATCCCGGCGGTCCTGGATAAAGGGCTGGTGGAAAAGAAGGTAAAAAAGGAAAAAGAATAGAAAAGACAGCAGGACGAGCGGCTGGCCGGTACAAGACAGGGAATATCAGCCGCTGCGGCCCTGCTTTTTTGCTCCATGCTCCGCTTGTCATTTGATTTGTTTCCGTGTAAAATAAGGACAAAAAATATACGGAGGAACCGCACATGTACCATACCATCCTGTTTGATCTGGACGGAACCCTGACAGATTCCGGTCCCGGCATCACAAATTCCGTAGCATATGCGCTGAAAAAATGGAACATAGAAGAAAAAGATATCAATGTCCTCAGAAAATTCGTAGGGCCGCCGCTGGATGCTTCCTTTGCGAAATACTACGGGTTTTCGAAGGAAAAATGCGTGCAGGCAATTCAGTATTACCGGGAGTACTATCTCACAAAGGGCATTTATGAAAATCAGGTATATGATGGGATGGAAGAGCTGCTGAAATGGCTTCGGGACACAGGCCGGCGCGCCATTGTAGCCACTTCGAAGCCGGAACCTTCCGCCATTCATGTGCTGGAATATTTTCATATGGATTCTTATTTTGATATCATCGCCGGAGCCACCATGGACGGCAGCAGGGTGGAGAAAAGCGATGTGATCCGCTATGCTCTGGACCGGGCGGGCATTCAGGATTTATCCGGAGTCGTGATGGTGGGAGACCGGGAAAACGACATCCAGGGCGCGAAGGCAAATGGCCTGGATTCCATTGGCGTGCTCTATGGCTACGGAAGCCGTGAGGAGCTTGAGGAGGCCGGAGCCATGCAGATTGCGGAGACAGTGGAAGATCTGCGCCGCTGTATCGGACAGCCTGCGCGGAAAGAATAAGGAGGCTCTGTTCTTTCCATGCCGCATTGGCGGTGCGTGCTCTGCGGCGTCTGTCACAGGCTTTGCCGGCAGCGGTCCAGAAGCTGTTCGATTTGCAGGTTCAGATTTTCGGGCATGCCGCTCCCCCTGTCAAAAGGCAGTTTTATCCAGAGATGAAGACGCCGGTATCCGCCGGTGTCTTTTTTCTGCCGCCGCTGAGTTTTTCCGGTCCCGGTTTCTCCGGATTCCGTTTCTGCAAGCTGTATCCGGACCTGGGCTTTCCGCTGTTCGAAGAGCGGGATCACGACATAATACAGGCGGTCGTCCGGAAACGAAAGGTATCCCAGTTCCAGGCCGGACTGATTTTTCAGATACAGTCTGTGATTCTGCAGCCGGGAGGGACAGAGAACTCCGCCGGCTTCCGGGACAGGAGAAAGCGGAGCCAGTTCCAGCATAGCCGGAAGATAAAAGACAGGATTTCCGCTTTTATCGCGCGTTTCCCGGCCGGAAAGCTCACGCAGAAGAGAGGTCCCGTCGATAAACTGCTGAGCCAGAAGATAGACCAGCTCTGCAAGTATTTGGGAGCGCTGCCGGCCATGGGAGAAAGAGGCGGCGTCTCTTTGGGAATCAGGCTTATGGTCGAGTTCGTCCAGCAGTTCATTTCCGCACCGGGCTATACTGAGCAGAAATAATGAAAAGTCTTCTTCTGTGGTCCACAGATATTTTCCCCGGGCGATGCAGAAACTTCCGAGAATGGTTCCTTCAGAATCTTCTGCGTAATGATAGATTTCCCGTTCTCTGTACGCATGTTCGTTGACAGGGGCGTTCCAGTTGTACCGTTTCTCCTCCGGGCCGGTTTTGCGATCGTTCCGGGCCGTTTCACGTCCTTTTTGTAAAACGGAGGTACTGCTGCCGGAAACGCTTCGCTTCAGAACAGAATAGGCTGCGGTGATCTCCTGAGCGCAGGATACGGATGGAGCGCGGGACATGGACGGTTCGCAGGAGTCCGGGTGTACCTGCAGCATAAGCTGGCGGTATCTTTTTTTTATTTCATAAAAATCTGTTCCAACGGGAATCCCAAGGCTCTGATAAGCTTCTTTTATAGTCACAGTGAATCTCCTCACAAATAGAAAGCTGTTTTTGAACGTATTGCCCTTTGGCTCACTGACGCCAGATACAGTATAGCTCACAGGATGAGGAGGGGCAATGGGGGAGATCGGAAACCAGGTCATTATTTTACATATTTTTAACCGAAACCGGGTAGCTCTTTTTTCATAGAAGGCCGTATAATAGCAGAGAAATACAGAGAATTTTGAGATTGTGTTATCAGCCGGCTGAAGAGGGAGAGAAAAGAGATGGATGTTTACGGCTTTTTATTCGGCAGATTCGCGGCGGGCCGCCGGGCCTACAGACAGAAATGTACGGTTCAGACAGTGGGATTTATCAGTGAAGTACGCCGCACAGGGAAAGTGGTACAGCATGTTCCGCAGATACTGATTCTGGTAAACGCGCTGGATGAGGAGGGAAATTATTTTCAGACTTCACTGAAGCGCCTGGTTCCGGGGCATCAGCTCCCTCTGCTCGTGCCAGGAGCGGCGGTTCCCCTCCGTTATAACCCGAAAAACAGGGCTCAGGCCGTTTTTGACAGATATCCGGACGCGGCGCGGATACAGGAACTTCTTGACAGGCACGAATACAGCAAGCATCCTGGCAGCACGCCTTTGGAGGAGCGCCGGGAGATCAACCGGAACGGAGTGGACAAAAAAGCCCTGCTGGAAAGCTTACGCCTCACCGGAAACGAGGAACGCGGCGAGCGGGAAGCAGAGATCACGATCCGCTTTTTCAGCGCGGACAGGGAAAGCTCCACAGCCAGAAGGCGGATGTATCTCAACGACAGGGTTCTGGAAAATCTCGCGGTTGGCAGATATGTGAATATCCGTATGGTGCCGGAGAAGAAGAATCTCTTTGCCTTTGTGGTTCCTGCCAATCATATCTGTCCGATGTGACAGGCGGCCGCAGAAAACGGACAGCACGCGCGGCTGTCCGTGTGAATGAATATCGGGCGAATCCATATCAGGCCCCCTGCAGGCCGGGCCGGAACCGTTACTGAGACAGGAGAACGCGTTCCAGGGCTTCGGTCTGCTTTTCTTTTGCGTTTTTCAGATCATCAAAGTCGCCCAGATCTTCCAGGCAGACAGCGGAGGCATCGACTCCTGCGTCTGGCTGTTCTGCCTGTTCCCGCAGCGTTGCGGGAATCGTGCCTTCCAGCTGTCCCCGGATGCTTTCCGCCCGGAGCAGGCAGACCTGTTCCAGAGTCTCGACCGCCAGCCGGTGGTCTTCATAAGAGCAGAAGGCAGTGGGGTCCTTTTGGACATAGGGGGCGATCAGAGCTGCTTTTTCCTGAATTGTCTTTTCAAATAAGCCGCTTTCAAAATATTCCGAAAGGAACCGGTCAAAATATGCGCGGTACAGAGCAAAATATTCGTCATTCTGCATCAGCCTGTGATACAGAGGCCGGTTCAGCATGATTTCCCCTTCTGCCGGTGTATGGATGGGATAATTGATCAGGATATCCGGGTCCTTGATCGGGTCTGTCATCCCCAGCGCATAGGTACCGAAGGCAAGATTGTAATCCCAGGGCAGGATGCTTAAGACGCCGTCCTCTTCATAGAGAAAATAGTTGTGGCCGGTGTGTCCGATATAGCTGTCCCAGTTCATGACGAAGACCTGCACGGTAAAGTAGCGGAGAACTTCGTCCACATTGACAGCTGTCTCCAGATTCTCGCCCGTGGACAGGGTTTTCAGGGCTTCGATCAGACGTTCCTTGTCTGCGCCGGAGGGCTCGAATTTTGCATTGTCGAAGATGCCGGGATAGCTGTCCGGATTGTCGTCAATGTATTTCAGCGCCACGTCGGCGTTTTCGTCATTCAGGGAGCGGTAATCCGGCTTGTAAAGAATGCCGTGGTCATTTCCGAAGTTCCTGCGGGCGAACGCCTCTTCCGGTTCTTCTATGGCCAGAAACAGTCCCCAGTCTTCTCCGTTTACCGTGACCTGAACAAAGCTGCACAGGGGCGTGGGTACACCCATGAACTCCATCATGTCATAGGTCATGCAGGTCTTCAGATAGCTGTTGTCCTGGAAAGAGGCGTCCAGAGAAAATTTGTCCAGCCCATAGTAGTTTCCGCCGTCCCGGTACTGGTCAAATTCCAGCTTAAGGCTGTAGCGGTAAAGCCCGTAGTCCTCTGTCAGGTGCAGGGAATTATTGCCTTTGGCCCGCAGGCCGACGTAGCGGAAGGTCTCTCCGTCGATGGTGACATCGCAGGATACATACTCTTCTTTTGCCGCGTTTCGGACAAAGCCGCCCCAGTCGTCAATCTGAATATCAATCGTATGCACCCGGCTGTCGTCAAAAAGTTTCGACGCATAGGCCGGCGGAGAGCCTGCCTCGGAAGGAACAGGCTCCCCGCCGGATATCAGCAGAACGATAAGCAGTATGAACAGGCTTGCCGTACAAAGGAAGAGTTTGTTGTTATGCCAGCGTTTTCTCATCTTTTCTGCCTCGTGGGAAAGAGTGGGGCGTCAGTCTGCTTTCTGCTCAGTCGTCATCGTCATCGCTGTAGTTGCTGCCGCCATCGTCATAGTTGGTGCTGCCGTAATTGGTGCTGCCGTCATCGTAGTTAGTAGTGCCGCCGTCGTCATAGTTGGTGCTGCCGTCATCGTAGTTGGTAGTGCCGCCGTCGTCATAGTTGGTGCTGCCGTAGTCGGTTACACCGTCGCTGCCCGGGCCGTAGTCGGTGTCATTGTAGTCCGTCACACCGTCGTTGTTGGGGCCGTAGTCGGTGTCGTTGTAGTCAGTCACGCCGTCGCTGCCCGGGCCGTAGTCGGTGTCGTTGTAGTCAGTCACGCCGTCGCTGCCCGGGCCGTAGTCGGTATCGTTGTAGTCCGTTACACCGTCATTGTTGGGGCCGTAGTCGGTATCGTTGTAGTCAGTCACACCGTCATTGTTGGGGCCGTAGTCGGTATCGTTGTAGTCCGTTACACCGTCATTGTTGGGGCCGTAGTCGGTGTCGTTGTAGTCAGTCACGCCGTCGTTGTTGGGGCCATAGTCAGTGTCGTCGTAGTTGGTACTGCTTGTGGAGGTCTGTGCCGGAGTTCCGGTCTGAGAACCAGTCTGAGAACCAGTCTGTGCTCCGCCTTTGTGTTCTGCCTTCAGAACCTTGCCGGTTACTGCGTCCACGTCATATTCGTACTCTACGCCGCCTGCGGTGAATTCCAGCTCAAAGATGGCAGTTCCGTCATCGTGGTCAAATTCCTTGTCGTCGAATACAGCGTCAGCCGCATTGACATCTGCCTGGGCCAGCGCGATTTCCTTTGCTTTCTCCAGAGTGATATAGGGAGAGAGCTTTTCTGCTGTGGTGTAGGTCGGGTCGTAGTCATCATCGTCAATGGTTACGATATCGGAGGTCAGCTTTAAGTTCTTCACAGCATTCTGTGTGCTGGCGCTCATGTTCTCCAGAAAGTCGTCGCTGGGAAGCACGGAACCGGGCTCAATCTGAACGACGATGTTTTTCTGATGGCCGTCGATATCCTCTACAAAGTAGCCGGCGGAATGAATTTCTGTAATCAGATTTTTGAGTACCTCGTCGCAGTTTTTGCCGATTTCATCCTGGCTGGCTTCCGCGATCTTTTTGCCGTCTTCATTTCTTCCTGTGATTGCGGTGACGACGCCTTCTTTGTCGTAATCAATCTGAATCTCCGGGTTGACGCTCAATACAAGGATTCCTGTTTCTGCCAGAGCAGTGCTTCCTGCCTCGGCGGGAGCCTCTGCCGCGATTTCCTCAGTGGATGTCTGGATACTGTTGTCTGCTGCTGTCTGCTGGCTGCCGCAGCCGGTCAGAAGGGCGGTGGAAAGAAGTGCCAGGGAAGAGACCGTTACCAAAAATGTTCTTCTAAGCTTCATAGTTTATTTCTCCTCTCGATTTAAAAAATTTTTGATTCCCGTTGTCTGTGGGAGCAGTTTTCACAGTTGAGCGTTTTTTCTATACAATGCATTGCGATTTATTTTCTAACGCTTTTCTTTTACCTTACACTTATAGATTACGGCGGCCGATCTGGAAAAACGGGGTAATCAATAAAATTTTTAAAAAAATTTTTGAAATTATAAAAAGGCAGTTTACAGGAGAGTCTGCGGGGGCCGAGTCTGCCTTTCATACATACAGGCGGACACGGACAAAGCCGCGCCCGCCTGTATGTGGAAGCAAGGGAAAGGTATCTCAGTCGTCATCATCATCGTCATCATCGCCGTCGTTATCATCGCTGTCATCGTCGTCACTGTCGCTGTAGCTGTAGCTGCTGCCTCCGTCATCATAATTCGAATCCCCGTAATTTGAGCTGTCGGAAGCGGGAGCCTCTGGTACGGATTCTGCCGGAGCCGTATAGTCGGTGACACCGTCGTTATTGGGGCCGTAATCGGTGTCGTCATAATTGGTGACGCCGTCGTTATTGGGGCCGTAGTCGGTATCATTGTAATCGGTGACGCCGTCGTTATTGGGGCCGTAATCGGTATCATTGTAATCGGTGACGCCGTCGTTATTGGGGCCGTAATCCGTGTCATTGTAATCGGTGACGCCGTCGCTGCCCGGACCGTAATCCGTATCGTCCGCGGCCGGCGCGGCTGTTTCCGGCGCAGGCTGGGTGCTCTGGGTACTCTCGGTTTCTCCTGTCTGATAATTTGTAATTTCAACAGTGATTGTGAACTGGTTTTCCAGATATTTCAGCACCTCTGTCTGCAGTTCCTCGCCGTATTTCTGGATCAGGGCATCATCCGGAGCGTCGATAGAGAAGGAGATTTGCCCTCCTTCGGACAGAAAGCCCATTTCAATGGCCCGGTCAATCAGCTCATCTGTCACAGTAATTTTGTCTTTGCCTTTTCCGTCATAGCCTTCCAGCAGAGTTTTACCGTCTTCGTTGATTCCCTCCAGCCGGGTGACGCTGCCCTTACGGTTCAGGTCCATCTGAATCTCCGGGTTGATGGTAAGATAGATGGAAGAGTAGGAGACAACGTTATTCTGATAATAATTGAAACCAATCAGCAGCAGGAAGCAGGCTGCCGCCGTAGCCATACCGCTGCGGGCCCAGCGCATCAGATTCCGCTGTTTCGCAGGTTCTTCTTGCATCAGAACCGGATCGTGTACGATTTGTCCTGTTTTATAATGAAGGTTGGCCGCTTTCAGAAAACGGCCTTCTTCGTCCAGAAGGACTGCATAGCTGGGGTGGCATTCCATAACCATATAATTCATCACACTGCCACTCCTTTCATTACCTGTGTTAAATGTCCGCGTATAATTTCGTATCCGTTGGTATAGACCAGCAAAAGAGCGACCATGTACTTCCTGTGGCGTTCCAGCGTTTTGCGCTCCGTGCCGCTGCCCTCGCAGAGGCGGGCGATGGGAAGGCGCTTTGTCTGAAGGAGCTCTTCCAGAAGCTCGGGATGTTCTTTGGCGTACCAGAGCGCTTTCCGGCAGGCCAGAAGCGTCCTCTGCTGCTTCGGGCAGTTCTCCGCCACATCTGTCAGGCTGACGCCGAACTCCTGCATCTGTCTGGTAAGTTCCTCGATTTCCGTTCGTGTGGCTTCCCGGATGACGAGATTCTCGTTGTGATCGGCCTCGTCCGCGATCGTATCTCCCAGCGGCGTGTCTTCTTCGCCTGCGGGAGTGTCCAGAGAAATGACATTGCTGTGCTTCTGTTCTCTCCGGTGATAATCGATCAGACGGCTTTTGATCAGCATGGCCGCGTATTTCAGAAATGCGCCGCGGGAACGGGAGTATCCGCGGATGGCTTCGTGAAAAGCGATCATGGCGATACTCAGTTCATCGTCGTGTCCTTCCATGGGCGGGCGTTTGAGAAATTTTGCGGTTTCTGCCTTGATAAACGGCATATAGGTTCCGATCAGCCGGTCGGCCGCCTCCATGTCTTCTTTTGCTGCATATACCTGTTGGATGATTTTATGTTCATCATTCATACAACAGTTTCCCCCTGTATATAGAATACGGCCGGTTCTTCTGAAAACCGGGGCCGCTGCATAATAAATTTCTGCTTTGGATCAACAAAGGCACACACGCTTTTTAGAGCTGTGTGTGTCGATGCCTCTGAAGCAGCCTGCAATTAACTTTATTATACAGGATATCGGAAAGAACTGGAACCGGATAATATTAAGAATAGGTGAAAAACAGGTAAAATTTACGTAAAACACATCCCCGCCGGGAAGTCTGTCTCAGAGACAGGAGATATCCTGGCGGGGATGTCATGCGGCATAAGCAGCCTGCGGGTCTTACAGATGCCAGATGTCGCGGTTGTATTCTTCAATCGTCCTGTCAGAAGAGAAGAAACCGGCTTTGGCGATATTGACCAGGGCTTTCTTTGCCCAGGCCTTCCGGTCGGTCCATGCCTGAAGCGCCCGCTCCTTCGTCTCCTTATAGGAATCGAAGTCCAGAAGGGTCATAAACCAGTCTTTTCCGATCAGCTCATTCTGCAGCCTCTCCAGATTTTCCCGGCAGCCGATTTTCAGCATTTCCTCTCCTGTCATAAAGTCGACGGCAGCCTTGATGGCCGGATTCTGTTCGTAATAGTCTCTGGCCACGTAGTCGGCTTTCGCGTAGTGGCTGATGACCTCGTCGCTGGAAGCGCCGAATACAAAGATGTTATCGTCGCCGACGCACTCATGGATTTCCACATTCGCTCCGTCCTCTGTGCCGAGGGTGACGGCTCCGTTCAGCATGAATTTCATGTTTCCGGTACCGCTGGCCTCTTTGGAGGCGAGAGAAATCTGCTCGGAGATATCGCAGGCAGGGATCAGCTTTTCGGCCATCGTCACATTGTAGTTTTCCACCATGACGACTTTGAGCCAGGGGCTGACCTCCGGATCGTTGTTTATGATCTCCTGCAGGCACAGGATCAGATGAATGATATCCTTGGCAATCACATAGGCGGGAGCGGCTTTCGCCCCGAAAATCGCCGTGACGGGAGCGGCAGGAATCTTGCCGGCCTTGATTTCCAGGTACTTGTCAATGATGTAGAGGGCGTTCAGCTGCTGGCGCTTATACTCATGGAGACGTTTGATCTGGATATCAAAGATGGTATCCGGGCTGATTTCCAGCTTCTGTGTTTCTTTCAGGTATGTGCTCAGAGCCTCCTTGTTTTTCTGCTTGATTTCCAGAAGCTTTTCGAGCACCGTTTCGTCCTCCTGGTACGCGAGCAGCTTTTCCAGCTCGGACGCGTCCTTTTTGTAGCCTTCCCCGATAGTTTCATCCAGAAATTCTGTCAGGAGCGGATTGCAGTGGAGAAGCCAGCGGCGGAAGGTGATTCCGTTCGTCTTGTTGTTGAACTTCTCCGGGTAGAGCCGGTAAAAGTTGTGAAGCTCTGAATTTTTCAGAATCTCGGTGTGCAGGGCGGCTACGCCGTTTACGCTGAAGCTGTAGTGGATGTCGATATGCGCCATATGGACGGTGTCGTTCCGGTCGATGATGGCTGTGCTTTCATCGTCAAATTTTCTTCTTACTCTGTCGTCCAGCACCTCGATGATCGGCACAAGCTGGGGTACGACTTTCTTAAGATAAGCGATGGGCCATTTCTCAAGAGCCTCCGCAAGAATCGTATGGTTGGTGTAGGCGCAGGTTCTGGATACCACGTCGATGGCTGTGTCCATATCCAGGCCGCGGGCTGTGAGCAGGCGGATCAGCTCCGGAATCACCATGGTCGGGTGCGTGTCGTTGATCTGGATCACCGCGTAGTCAGGGAGATCATAGAGCTGGCATCCCCTGGCCACGCACTCATCCAGGATGAGCTGAGCGCCGCTGCTGACCATGAAATACTGCTGGTAAATGCGCAGAAGCCGCCCCTGTTCGTCGCTGTCGTCCGGATAGAGGAAGAGAGTCAGGTTCTTTTCAATGTCTTCCTTATTAAAATTGATTCCGTCCGCTGCAATGGAATCATCTACGGAATCCAGATCAAAAAGGTGAAGGCGGTTGGTACGGTTATGGTAGCCTGTCACCTCGATATCATACATTCTCGCAGTGACCTTCAGACCGCCGAATTCCACGGGATAGGTCACGTCAGTCCGGTTCAGCCAGGACTGATCTTCGATCCAGGGGTTCGGCGTCTCCTTCTGGAGGTGATTCTCAAATACCTGCTTAAAAAGTCCCAGATGGTAGTTCAGTCCGATTCCGTCTCCGGCCAGGCCCAGCGTGGCGATGGAATCCAGGAAGCAGGCGGCCAGACGTCCCAGCCCGCCGTTTCCCAGGGAGGGTTCCGGCTCAAGCTCTTCGATCTGGCACAGATCCTTTCCGTTATCCTTCAGAATCTTCTTTACCTCTCCGTAAATACCGAGATTAATCAGATTGTTGGAGAGCAGCTTTCCGATCAGAAATTCTGCCGAAATGTAATAAACTTTCTTTTTTCCATCCAACCGTTCTCTGTCTGCCGCCATTTCCTGAACAAGAGACAGGAGAGCGGAATAGAGTTCTCTGTTTTCAGCCTGAGAGACAGGCTTTCCAAGGGAATGCTCCAGTTTCTTCTGAATATCCATGGCAAATCTCCTTTCAAAATGTGTACGAACTTTCTATGCTCTATTCTAATCAGAGATTCCCCGAATTTCTTGCAAAATACGGTTCTGTTATTGTACAATACTATCATCTGAAGGAAGGAGACAGGTCTGTGAATCTCAGTGAATACCAGAATTACCATGAAGCGAAATCCCATACGTCGGCCGATTTTCCCTACAATACCTACCTCTGTTCCATACCGCTTGATTTTACTCAGGTGCCGCTGCACTGGCATGAAGAACTTGAGATGGTGGTTATTCAGAAAGGAGAGGGGACGATTTCTGTAGACTTTGACAGGCAGGCTGTCAGAGCCGGAGATATGGTCTTTATCCGGCCGGGACAGCTCCACTCCATCGAACAGAGCGGAACGAAGAAAATGGAGTACGAAAATATCATTCTGAAGAAAGAACTTCTCATTTCCGGAGAGGGGGATCTGTGTGCGGAGCGGTTTATCGGACCGCTGATGCGGGGAGAGCTTGGATGCGCCTCCTTTATCACGCCGGCCTTTTCCGGTTTTCTGGAGCTTTCAGACTGCATCAGCCGCATAGACCGGCTCTGCGAAAAGCGCCCGGAAGGGTATCAGCTGGCGGTAAAAGGGCTTCTGTTCCAGTTCCTGTTTCTTCTGATTTTCTACCGGCAGGAGAATCAGGCGCCGGTGTATCAGTCCCGGCCGCTGGAAAAGATCAAAACGATTCTGAAATATGTGGAGGAGCATTATGCCGATCGTATCACCATAGACGATATGGCGGCGCTGACCTTTTACAGCAAGTCTCATTTCATGAAATTTTTCAGGACGCATATGGGGATCAGTTTTATCGAGTATCTGAATGATTACCGTCTTACGATTGCGGAGCGTCTTCTTAAGACCTCGGACGCTTCCATTCTGGAGATTGCGCAGATGAGCGGCTTTGACAATCTGTCCTATTTCAACCGCCTGTTTAAGCGGAAATACGGTCAGTCTCCGGGCAGGCAGCGCCGGCTTTACGGGAGCGGCGGAGACGCCCGGAGATACTGAATCAGGTTCTTTCCTTCTTGTTCCACACGCGTCCCAGAATATCCTTCAGTACCAGAAGGGCATCCAGATCGTTGTAGCCGTATTCTATTTTGAGCTGCCCCAGAAGTTTCTGAAGTTCACGCCCGTATTTTTCCACGTCCACGGTCTGCCGGTAAACGCCGAGAACCGGATATTTTTTGCTCCAGGCTTTCGTCCAGTCGATTTTCTTCTGGGTCTCCTCGCTTGTGTTTTCGATTACCCGTTCGATTTCTTTTACGTCGATATCGAAATCGATGAGCTCGTCAAGAGACAGGTGGTACAGGACCGCCAGTCTTTTGGCCTGGCGGATATCAGGAAGCGTCTCGTCAAGTTCCCACTTGGAGATGGTCTGGCGGCTGACTCCCAGCTTTGCAGCCACATCCTCCTGAGACAGGCCGCTCTTCTTCCGCGCGTTGTATAAATGATTTCCCAATGTCATATGTTTTCCTCCGCAATGTTTTCTCAGATAAAATGGATTCCATTCTGAACAGTTAGATTATAGGAAAGTTCCGGGAAAAAGTCTGCCGGTGTGAAACGGCATTTCCGCCCGTTTTCCTTCCAATTTTCCGCCGTTATTCTGCGCGGCTTTCTGACAGAGCAGTTCCGGGTTCGGAGCGCAGCTCAGCCGGGGGCTTTCTCCTGAAATTCTTTGCGGAGAACCTCTTTCGGAGGCTCGATTTCGTCTGCAAGGCTGTGCTCCGTCAGCTCCGACAAAAGCATTATCTTTTTATTCAGCATGGGCCGCAGGCAGTTTGGCACATGTTCCTGGTGGGCTCTGTGAATTGCCACGCATTCTTTGCAGTTCCCGTGATAGCGGCAGGCTTTTTTACAGGGGCAGTGGTCCTTGTCCTTGTATTCCTCCCGGAATTCTGCCGCGAATTCTTCCTGCAGCCGGAGCCCTTCCGGCCGGTTTCCCTTGTGAAATTCCTTCATGGCAGCAAGTTCTTTTGGATTGTTTTCAATCATCATATGCAGTCCCTCCATTTTCATCCATATGCCGGCGGCCGTAAACAGTCAGAAAATACCGTGATTGTATTTGAACTGGCCGTACAGCATAAAGCCAAGGCCGATGACGGCGCCGGCAACGGTGATATAATACAGCCCTTCCGCTTCAAAAAATATCTGCAGGATGGCGGTGAGCATCAGGGCCGCGCCCATAATGACGGTTCCCGTTCCCATGGCTTTCCCATATGCAGGCACGTCTTCAGGCAGCACCTTCCGCCGGTTGTACCAGTGGATAGAAGAAATATTTCCTTTGATGTTGAAGCAGCCCAGAACGAGAAAAATAGCTCCCAGGGCAAGCATGGGGATATAGTCCATAGTAAGCTCTCCTTAAAAATATTTAAAAATGCTGGTGAAAATGCCGCTGCTATGCCAGATCCAGCTTCATAAAAATCGTGTTTTCTACCGGGCTGTCATTGTAGCAGGGGATCTCGTAGAATCCAAAGCCCCGGTAGAGGGAGACCGCATGCTCCAGAAAGGGCAGCGTATCCAGAAGCATGTGGGAGTAGCCGATTTCCCGCGCGCTTTCCACCAGTTTTTCGATGAGCTTCCGGCCCAGGTGTCTTCCGCGAAACGCGGGACGCACGAAGAAGCGCTTCATCTCGCAGTCCTCTTCCGACAGCTTTCGGAGGGCAATGCATCCGGCGGGCTCTCCGCCGCAGTATGCCAGATAAAGTCTGCCTTGGGGCAGCCCGTATTTTTTATCCAGATGCAGCAGCTCGTCTTCGTAATTCTGGATGGCCAGATAATTCCGGACGGAAGGGTCGTGGGCGGCCAGCATGTCCGTATATTCCGAGAAAAGCCGGACGGCGGCTTCTTTTTGTTCCGCCTCAAGCGCGGGAATAATCTCTATTTGCATGTCTGAATGCATGTCTAAAGTTCACCTTCTTTTTCGTGTGCAGGCATTGTCAGTCTTCCGCGGGGACTGGTGGCGCCGCTTTCTCCGGCAAGCCTTTCCAGGGTGCTGCCAGTGATTCGGTATACCGTCCAGTCTTCCATGGGCTCCGCGCCCAGAGAAAGGTAAAAATCAATGCTGGGCCGATTCCAGTCCAGGCACCACCATTCCAGACGGCCGCAGCCCCGTTCCACTGCGATTGCGGCAAGCTTCTGGAGAATAGCTTTTCCAAAACCGTGTCCCCGGTAATCGGGCATTACGTAGAGATCTTCCAGATAGATTCCGGCTCTGCCCAGAAATGTAGAGAAATTGTGGAAGAAAAGTGCAAAGCCGATTTCCTTTTCTTCAACGACGGCAAAGAGAACTTCGGCTTTCTGCTTATCAAAAATCCATTCCTCCAGCAGGGATTCTGTGGCGGTTACCTGATCTTCCATTTTTTCATAGCGTGCCAGATCCCGGATAAAACGGAGAATCAAAGTGGTATCTTTCCGTTCTGCGAAGCGGAATGTAAGTGTCGTATCAGTCATCAGTCGTTCTTCCTTTCCTGATGACATTGTAGTGTATTTTGCAGGGAAAAGCAATTCTTAATGATAAATTGGAGCGGACAGAGATCACGGAAAGATCCCGGCATGTATGAAATTCCCTGTTCTGGAAGGAATATCAGTGTTTACATAAAATGTATTCCGATGGTAGCATGGGGAAGGCGAAGCGGCTGACGGACGGAGCGGCTGAATACTTTAATGACAGAGATGAAAAGGAAGTGAAAAATGAGGAAAGCAGGAATGGAGAACATCAAAAAGCTTCTGGCTGTGTGGGGCGCCGCAGCCGTTTTCTTTCTGGGAGGAATAGAAGCAGGGGCGGCAGGCATGGGAAAACTGGGGATGGTATCCAGCGAAACAACGGTTCGGAAAGGGCAGGAGACGGAATTTCGGATTTCACTGGAAGCATATGAAGGCATAAGCAGAGGTATCAACGCGTTTATGGGGACATTGGTTTACGATACCGAAGTGTTTCAGACAGTATCACAGGAAGATTTTGCAGTGCTCAATTCCTGGGAAAATCTTTATTATAATCCTGATAACGGAAAATTCGTGCTGATAAAGAGAGCCGGAAGCTTCGGAGGGGAGGAGACATTTTTAGTGAAGCTTACGGCGAAGGAGACGATACCGGCAGGAGAAGTGTCTGTGACGGTGAAAGATGCCTCTGTCTCAGAGGGCAGCGCAGACCTGTTTCCGGCGGAGGCTTCGGTAAGGCTGGAGGCTGTCCCGGAAGAAACAGATGCTTCCACAGGCGGCTCCGACAATGGAGATAAGGAAAACAGCGGAAGCAGTCAAGACAATGGCGATAAGGGAGACAGCGGAAGCAGCTGGGATAATGGAGAGAATGAAAACGGTGGCAGCAATGCGTTCCACCTGACGAACAGCGCTCATACAGGCGACAGCACACGCGTCCTGTCCTATCTGGCGCTGGCACTGGCCGCTGCCGCGGCATTGGCGGCCGCAGCCTGGATGGCGGTCCGGAAAAAAGGAAAAGGGTATGCCGGCTACGAAAAGCTGCCGGCAGTGGCTGCGGGAGTGATAACGGCAGGGCTGACAGCAGCTCTCCTTTGCGGAAATATCTATGCCGCCGGAAATAAAGGGGAGCTGAATGGAGACGGACAGACAGATTATCAGGACGCGGCGCTTTTGAAAAAGCATCTGACAGGGCTGGAGCTTCTGTCCGGAAAGGAGTACGAGAAGGCGGATTTGAATTCAGACGGGGCTCTCACCATCACAGATCTGTCTCTGCTGGTTTATAAAATAGAAGAGGCTGCTTCTCTCAGCGGGATTGAGCTGAAGAATGTGACAGAGAACAGGCTTTATTACAGAAATGAAGCGGGGAATACAGAAGAGATACAGGTCCTGGATATTACGGCGGGGCTGCCGGAGAATACGGAAAATTATTATGCTGTGATTGAGATGGAAGGCCTGCCTGACCTTTACGCAGGAATCAGGGGATTCCGGCAGGACCCGGATACGGGAATCCTGCGGGCAGTTCTGGATCAGGAGGATCTGGTCTTCTACCACCCGGACGGAACGAAGGAAGAGGAATATGCGTTTCCACTGGCCTGGAGAGATGAAGATGGGGATCATACGCTGGTCGCAAGCGCCCGAGAGCTTTTCCAGAAGATGGCCGCGAATCCGGGAGAACACTATGAGCTTACAGAGGACCTGGACGCTTCCGGCATCTCTGACGCAGCCGCGGCTGTGGCGGGCGCCTTTACCGGGGAACTGGATGGAAACGGATATCGGATTCTGAATCTGAAGACTTCCCTGTTTGATACTCTGAATCAGGCCCGCGTGCATGACCTGGTCATTGAAAGAGCGGCTGTCACAGCGCAGAGAAGAGGAATCCTTGCCAATGCGGTGAACAATCAGACGGTGATCGAAAGAGTGTTTGTTGTAGATTCTTCCATATCCAATGGAGTGGATGGGTTGGGAGCGTTCACGGGAGAACTGAACAATTCAGTCATCCGGGAAAGCGCTTCCATCGATGTGTCGGTGAAGGGGCTGGTGGCAGCAGGAGGAATTGCCGGCAAGACGGCAGGCTCTGATACGGTCATTGAAAACTGTTATGTGACAGGAAAAGTGCAGGGGACTTACGAACACTGGAATCTGGGTTCCAGAGTGGGAGGCATCACCGGATGGCACGGAGGAGGAACCATCCGGCAGTGCTTTACGCAGGTACGGCTGATCGCGCCGGCGCGGAAGGGTAATGGCGGACTGATTGGCGGTCCGAATACGGGAAGCCCCAGGATTAAGAACTGTCTGAGCATGAGTACAGGCGCCGGATACCGGATTGCCGGTTTTGCAGTGCTTGATAACGCGGAAAATGTGTACGAATACAGGGGCTCGGACAGCATGACCAATGTTACAGAGGCAAACCGGGAGCAGATAAAAGAGACAGACCGCATTAATGACAGAGCTTAGTGTGAAAGAAAGTAGAGGCCAGCCGAAAAATGGCGCACTGAAACAAGCTATTGAAAAATAGCCATTTGAAACAAGGTTGATTTTGTTGAGATATGCTAAGAAGCAAGCAAGGG
>NZ_NFLF01000049.1 GCF_002160765.1 Lachnoclostridium sp. An138 | reverse complement strand
CTTCCTTTCAAAAATTTATCTTTTTTGTTTTATTATATCTATGAGAATCCCTGTATTCATTAGCTTTTTTTGCTGAGACGTTTAAATAAATTGACAATCTTTCTCTGATTTTCTATAATCCCGTCTTTGACACTTTGAAGAAGAATAAACAGCCATAAAGCCTAAAAATGCAGGCTTTATGGCTGTTTCGGCGTTTGCATCGATATGTACTATATTTTTTCTTTGGAGTGAGCTGCCTTTTTTGTGTTTGATATAATGCTCCGCATGGAACTTTTGGTTATGAATTCGAAGTCTGTTCTAAATTTAAATGTATTGTGAAGAGCATCTGTCAGTTTTGTCCGTTTATAAGCCGGTATATACCCGCTATCCTTGCTCAACAGTGTCATATTCATTTCACGTAGAGTTTCCAGGATCTGATTGCAGGTAAATTCCTCTCCAAGCTTCTTCTCCAGTAATCTATATACTAAAAGGCTGATGTAGCAGGTTAGAAAATGTGCTTTGATGCGGTCATCTCTCTGCACATAAACAGGTCTGGCTTCAAAATCTGATTTCATGATTCGAAAATTCTCTTCAATCTCCCAGCGTCGTTTGTTGATTTTGATGATCTCAGAAGGATCATCTTCCAGGTTGGTTACGACAGCATAGAATCCGTCATACATGGCTTCTTCCCGGATGCGTTCTTCATCCAGGGCATACAACGCTTGATCGGCAATCTCGCCATCGGGTGTGACAGAAGTTTTATGGATGAATCGTGCCGGATCGTTCTGGTTCTTCCCACGTCTGCATTTTCCGGGTCCCTGTATCATCTTCATTGCGCGCTCTACCTGGCGTCCCCGAATCTTCTGCTGATAGGCCTTGTATTTCGGTGAATATGTTACGATGATCGTCTCATTCATACTTCCGGTCACAAGAGGGACTTCCTTGTAATAGATGGTATGAAATACTTCAGGGTCTGTTTCATCCAGTGTCCTGAGATCGATCATCTTGTTGGAACCGGGGAGCCTGAATTGAGTAGGGTTCAGAGCAATCTCACGATCTTCCTGTTTCATTTTCTTCAGGGAGTACGTGATCACATAAGAACGGTTGCCAAAGCTGTTAAGAAAACGATTCTTTACACTGCCCAAACCGGCATCAGAGCAGAAGATGAATTCGCTGCAATCGAAATCCTTTATTACCTTTGTTTCTAATGGCTTCAGTGTGAGTTGTTCATTCTGATTGCCGGGGAAGATATCAAAAGCAAGAGGAATACCGTCGGCATCCATAAAAAGCCCCATAGTGACGATGGGATTGGGCCGGTGTTCTTTGTTTTTACCATACTTTTTATCTCCGCTTTCTTCCTCAATCTCGAAATAATAATTCGTACAGTCGTAATACAAGATTTTTGTGTTACGGTGATGGACAAAGTTAGAATTCCGATAAAGTTCTTCCTGAATGTAATCTGACTCTTCTGCCATAACAGAAAGAGCGCGGTAAACATTCTGCAATGAATACTTAGGTGGCTCCAAAAGAGAATGACAGAATGAATAACTGCTCATCTTGCTGGAAGGTGCAAGTATTCGTGCATAGATCAGATCGGTGAGGATTGCATGAATGTCATACGTGAACCTATGACGGTTGCGAATGTTTCTGCAGATGTTGTCAAAACGCAGTTCAGAGCACAGCTGCTGCAAAAAAAGATATCCGACATTAAATAAGCGTTCCTCCTCCAAAGGGATACGGGCTACTTGAGAGAACGTAACCGATATCTGTTCTTTTTGCTGGTTGTAGAGAGTGGTTTCCTTTGCAGCTTCAGCTCTTGCCCACTCCATCATTTTTTCTTCATTGCCGGAGAACTTTTGTAAAAGTTCATTATATTTCCCCAGTTTCTTATAGATACGGGAAGAGGGTTTGCCGTTTGCCTTCCTGAAAGATTGGTAAATATAAACATCTTTATTGTTTTTACTACCGGTGATGTTTACGTACATAATGCATGCCTCCTTCTTCTTATTATAACACACAATTACAGACAAGTACAGATAAAATCATAAAATTTGACAAAAAAATAAGCCACAAATGGCTTAAACAAAGGGTTTTTTAAAGATGAATAAAAAAAACAAGTGTCAAAGACCCGTCTTTTTTCCAGGAACATGGGATTTTTGTCCGGTTCTCCCACCTCGTAGGTAGGAATCACAATCCTCTCTTCCCAGATTTTTACTTCACCCATTTTCACGTATCCTTCCTTTCAAAAATTTATCTTTTTTGTTTTATTATATCTATGAGAATCCCTGTATTCATTAGCTTTTTTTGCTGAGACGTTTAAATAAATTGACAATCTTTCTCTGATTTTCTATAAT
>NZ_NFLF01000048.1 GCF_002160765.1 Lachnoclostridium sp. An138 | reverse complement strand
GTAAGCGCTTAATAATACAACGGCTATCTTTTTAAACCACGTTCTACTATTATTGAAGTAAAACGCTCCAACTTCAACTTTTTGATTCAATCCTGCATCTTTGCTGTATCATGTCAGACCAGGGCATCAGCTCTTCTATACCCTCGGGCTCATTTTTGTAGTCCGGCATATAGAGCAGTACGGTCTCCAGATAAGCATAGATGTTCAGATTGTTGAGTTTGGCGGTTTCCACCAGACTGTAAATGATGGAGCTGGCCCGGGCACCCTTTACGGTATCGTGGAATAAAAAGTTTTTCCGTCCCACTGCATAGGGGCGGGCGATATTTTCTGCGATGTTATTCGATATGGAGCACCGCCCGTCCAGCAGGTAATTCTCCATATAGGGTTTCTGGTTTTTTGCATAGGTCACCGCTTTGGCCAGACGGCTCCCGCCAGCTGGGTCCACTGTTTCAAGCCATGACCAGTAAGCCTCCCATATGGCAGGCTCTGTCTCAAGACGTCTGGCTTTCCTGGTATCGGCATCCAGATCCGCATACTCCTTCTCCAGTTCGAATAACTGGCTGCAGTAATCGAAACCGATCTCTGCCGGAGTCTTATCCGGGGATTTCTTCGATTTCCCGGGAAGTGCGTCATACCAGTACCTTCTCATATGGGCAAGGCAGCCGCAGCGGGTCACATCCTTCAGCCTGTTATAGCCCTGGAACCCATCGCAGGTAAGGTATCCGGAAAACCCTTTCAGAAATTCCTCCGCGTGGTATCCTCCCCGGCTGGGCTGGTAGTCATACAGGCGGATCGGCGGCAGCCCATCGTTCCCGGAGCCATACAGCCACATATAGGACCTGGACTGTGCCGTTTTCCCATCCTCCTTCAGCACCTGGCAGGGCGTTTCGTCCGCATGGATGACTCCCCTCTCCAGCAGATGTTCGTGAAGCCGTTTATATACCGGCTCCATGTAATCCATGCCGCATTTGATGATCCAGTTGGCCAGTGTCGCCCGCCCCAGCTTTACGCCCATCTGCTTCCAGTCCGCCTCCTGCCGGTAAAGCGGGATGCTGTTCACATATTTCTGGTACATCACGTAAGCAGCCGTGGACGGGGACGCGAGGCTGTGCTTCAGCAGGGGGCTGGGTGTTTCGGCTTCAATGATAACGGAAGCGCCGTCTTTCTTACATTCCGGGCAGCCGAGCACTTCCTGGACGTACTGGATCCGCTCCACCTTTGCGCGGGTGATCCGCAGTTCTTCCCGCACCACCTTTTTCCCGATCACTTCCATCGGGGTATTGCAGTAAGGACAGTTCCTGTCTCCCTCCGGCACTGTGCAGGGAACCTCGATTACAGGAAGCCCCGCCAGGATTTCCTCCCTGGAAGCCTTCGGTTTTCCGGGCTGACGGTTATAACCGCTGACTGCCTCCTTCAGGGTCGGCTCCGGGGCAGAAGGGTCCGCGGCAGCTTCTGCCTCATTGAACAGATTCATCTGTCCGGGGAATTCATCCTTTTTGGTTTTTTCACTGGATGACGAAAACAGTTTTTTCTTCAAATACTCTACCGTTTCGTTCAGGTTCGCGATCGTCTGGTTCAGCTGTGCGGTCTGCTCCTCGTGGCTTTTGGCCATCTGCTCGATCGTAAGCCGCTGGCTTTCCACCAGCTGGCGCAGGGATTCGATTGTCTCTTTCTGAAGCTGCAGGAGCGCTTCCATTTCTGACTGCGGCATAAGGGAGCCCCTTTCTTTTTACTGGTTCCTATTATACCGGAAATCCGGAAGAAAAGCGAATCCTCCGCTGTACAGCTGCCGTCATTTTGACGAAAGAAAAATGTGGAAAACCGGAAGCTTTCGCAGCGCATGCTCTGCGAAAAATGCTGTGTTTTCCACATACAGACGGCGGTCCGGAGAAAAGGCAGACCGTTATCCCCCGGATGTCCTTCCGTTTCCGCTTTCATATGGATAAGCCTGCCGGCAGTGTTTTCCTGTCCTGCAAAAGCAGGGAAAATTTTCTCCTTTTTGCACAAAGCTCAGAAATCCTTCCTCCCGGCAGGGCGGATGGCTTTTGGCTGGTCGATAGACAGCCCCTCCAGGAGCCAGCGGTATTCCTGTCGGGTCAGGTTCCTGACCTCAGAAGGATCCCGGGGCCACTGGAACCGCCCGTTATCCAGACGTTTATAATAGAGGCAGAATCCATCTTTTTCAAAGTGCAGCGCCTTGATCCGGTCGCAGCGTCTCCCGCAGAAGAGGAACAGGGAATTGCTGTAGGGGTCCAGTTCATAGGTATCCCGGACGATTGCCATCAGCCCGTCAATGCTCTTGCGCATGTCCGTATAACCTGTCACCAGGAAAAATTTCGCCACGCCGGACAGTTCCCCTAACAAAGCTGGTGCAGGGCAAGCAGAGTATTGCGGATCACGTCTGCTCCCGCATGTTCGTGGATCTCAACACGGATGCCCTGCATTTGAAGACAGATGGAAGGGGAATGGACAGAGATACCATCCGGCACCTGCGGTCCTTCTTCCCAGAGCGGTATC
>NZ_NFLF01000047.1 GCF_002160765.1 Lachnoclostridium sp. An138 | reverse complement strand
CCCCACCTGCATTTGACCTTTGTTCCGCTGACAAAGGACAACCGCCTGTGTGCAAAGGAGATTATCGGCAACCGGGCAAACCTGACGAAGTGGCAGGACGATTTTCACGCCTATATGGTAGAGAAATATCCCGACTTGGAGCGTGGGGAAAGTGCCAGCAAGACAGGCCGGAAGCATATCCCCACCCGGCTTTTCAAACAGGCGGTTTCCCTCTCCAAACAGGCCAGAGCCATTGAAGCCGCCCTTGACGGCATTAACCCGCTGAACGCCGGAAAGAAAAAAGAGGAAGCCCTCTCCATGCTGAAAAAGTGGTTCCCGCAGATGGAGAATTTCTCCGGGCAGTTGAAAAAGTACAAGGTCACAATCAATGACCTGTTGGCGGAAAATGAAAAGCTGGAAGCAAGGGCAAAGGCCAGTGAAAAAGGCAAGATGAAAGATACGATGGAACGGGCAAAGCTGAAAAGCGAACTGGACAATTTACAGCGGCTGGTTGACCGTATCCCGCCGGATATACTGGCGGAACTGAAACGTCAGCAGCGACACACGGTAAAGGAAAGGTGATAGCTATAAGCAGAAATTTTCGCCGCCCCTGTGCGGCATTGTACCTTGAAAACTGAATATGGAGGACACTGGATGGCAAAAAGCGAAAGCGATATTTTTACACCCCGGACAGGGCAGGTCATACAAGCAGAGAACGGCACGCAGTATTTTGTATGTGGGAACAACCGTATAAAAATCTCCGAACACTTCGCCGCAGGCGGGAAGCCCCTCGGTGATCTGATTGTAGATGTGGTGCGGCATACCGCAGAAAAAGCCGCTTCAACCTGATAGCCCATCATTGATAACACGCCCACGCTTATGATATAATTGCCATAGAGCAAAAGTATTGTAAGCGTGGGTTGTTTCTTTAGAAGGAGGATTTTTAACGGTGAAACAACCTTACAATACTACGATTTACAACACGGCGCTTTATATGAGATTGAGCCGGGACGATGAAAACTATGGTGACAGCGTAAGCATTGAAACACAGCGGACAATCCTGCAACAGTACGCAAAGGAACAGGGGCTTCATGTAGTCGGTGAGTATGTGGACGATGGCTGGTCGGGGACGAACTTTGAACGCCCGGATTTTCAGCGCATGATGGACGATGTGGAAGCCGGAAAAGTAAACTGCATTGTTACGAAAGACCTTTCCCGTTTCGGGCGGGAACATGTGATGATGGACTACTATCTGGAATTTCTGTTCCCGGAAAAACGGGTGCGCTACATCGCCGTTGCGGAAAATGAGGACACAGAGAAAGGGCTTTCTGATTTTGTCCCATTCAAGAACCTGTTCAATGAATGGTTTGCGAAAGACACGAGCCGCAAGGTAAAGGCCGCTTTCAAAGCGAAGTTTGCCACAGGACAGCGTATCGGCGCCTATGCTCCCATCGGGTACAGGAAACACCCGGAAATCAAAAACAAGCTGATAATCGACGAGGAAACCCGTTGGATAGTGGAGAAGATTTTTGACCTTGCCATTCATGGCAGAGGGGCGGCCAGTATCACAAGCATACTGATTGCGGAAAAGGTTCCCACTCCGGGATTTATCAACTTCCAGCGTGACGGGACTTTCGCAAACATCTATGCGGGTGCGCCGGAGGAAAAAAGCTACGCATGGACGATAGCCCAGGTCAAGAGTATTATGAAAGATGAAACCTATATCGGCCATACCATCCACTACCGGGAAACGAACATTTCCTTTAAGAACAAACGGAGGGTACGCAAGCCCCAAAGTGAATGGGTGCGGGTGGAGAACACGCAGGAGCCGATTATCAGCGAACAGGTTTTCCGGCAGGTACAGGAGCAGATAGCAAGCCGCCGTAGGAAGTGCAAGGATGGTACAACGCAGATTTTTTCCGGATTGGTAAAATGTGCGGATTGCGGCTGGTCGCTGTCCTATGGGGAGAACAGGCAGAACAGCAAGCCTTACGGCCATTATCATTGTAGCAAGTACGGACAGGGCACACGCCAATGTTCCATGCACTATATCCGCTATGATGTGCTTTACGCCTATGTCCTCTCCCGTCTGCAATACTGGTCGGGGCTGGTACAGCATGATGAAGAACGGCTCTTGAAGCGGCTGTTAAACGCCAATGACAAGGGACAGGCCGCCGCAAGAAAGAAGCAGGCCGCCGAACTGAAAAAGGCAGAGAAGCGGAAATCCGAAGTTGATACCCTGTTTGCCCGGATGTATGAGGACTGGGCGGCGGGGCGTATCACGGAATACAACTTCTCTATGCTGTCCGGGAAGTACCAAAGCGAACAGGCTGAACTGGACACAAAGATTGAACAGCTTCAATCCGCTATCGCCACTGAAAGCCAGAACGCCGCAGACGCAGAAAAATGGATTGCCTTGATGAAAGAGTGCGTCAATCCAGCAGAACTGACCGCCGAACTTTTGAATACGCTGATTGAAAAAATCGTTGTCCATGAAGCGGTCAAAGGTGAGGACGGAAGCCGGGAACAGGAGGTAGAAATCTTCTACCGCTTTATCGGCAAAATTGATTGAATGATACCAATATCTTTAACTATGTGATACCGGAAATTCTCTGCCGGATATTATTAGTGTCATAAAAATGAGTGAATGCTACGATGTCTCTCTTGACTATTTATTGAAAGGACAACAAAAAATGAAAACCTATTATGATTACCTCGAAGAAAGCACAAATGTTGTAAAAAGCAACACCAACAAAAACAAAATTATTACAGTTCTCTCCTATCTGTTGATTTGGGCGTTCGCAATGATTGTGTTTTGGTTCTTTACAAGCGGAAGCGACGCTATGGGTTACAGTTTGATGTTCCTTTGGATTGTTCTTCCTGTAACAACATTTATTGTGTCCGTTGTTATTGGTAAAAACGACTTTTGGGGAAAAGGAAAATGGGCATTTACAATTTTCTTTGGCGCAATGTATATGCTTGCTGAATATGGTACATTTAAAATGGCAAACAACATTGCGTTTAACAAACTGAATGCCCCAGACTTTGGAATGATTGTAGCAGGAGCGATAATCTCTGCAATCGGTATGTTGGTAGGTTCGTTGTGGAATAAGAAACGCTATGATCAAAATAAAAAAGACAAATAACAAAGGAAAAACTTATCCTAATTTATCGAACCATCCTGATCCGAACTTTCAAAACTGAATACCAGCCGTCACCGGCAGCACCACCGAGCAGGAAATCATTGTGAACTGCTCCCCGTCAAGAGGACAGAGAAAAAATATAAAATTTTTCCGGCCAGCAGCTAAGCGTTGCTGGCCATATTTCATGCAGCACAGTACAACTCATATTTCTCCATCGGCGTTA
>NZ_NFLF01000046.1 GCF_002160765.1 Lachnoclostridium sp. An138 | reverse complement strand
TCTGACATGATACAGCAAAGATGCAGGATTGAATCAAAAAGTTGAAGTTGGAGCGTTTTACTTCAATAATAGTAGAACGTGGTTTAAAAAGATAGCCGTTGTATTATTAAGCGCTTACGTTTTTCATGAAATATATCTCTTATGGGGTAAAGTTTCAGAAAGGTCAATTACTAACGGACAAATTGGTTATGTAAATAGAGTTGTCCTATTTTTAAATCAAATTGTGGTCTGAATTCTTTCTTATAGTCATTTGCAGGATGCCGTATACAGTGATTATCTTCTGTTAATCCTAGTAGTAATTTAGCCTTTTTTCCTACTGCAAATACTTGAGAATCATTAATTTGAAAGATTGTTTTTAGTGCATCTATGTATTTGAGCCCTTCTTCAAGTTCTCTTTGTGTCGGAGTCCGATTAGATGCTCTTTTCCCCTCCTTATACGGATGAAAAGGAAACACATTCCACATTAGTGGAATAATATGATATTCCCGTATTGCCGGCCAAATTATAGAAGCAGACCGCTCTGCTGTATTGCCGATTTTACTGGATCGTTTCCAATCTCCTAGTGCATAGTTATTTTTGGGATACTTCAATTGAATCTCGTCAGTAAATGGAATACCAGTTAACGCACATCCCCGGTAACCCGGAGCTTCTCCAATTAACATGATATCGACTTTATTTGACTTCAAATGCTGTAAATAGTTCAATAAATTATATTTACACACTTCATCACGGTAAGGATTAGTGAAAAGACGTTGCTCATCAGAAACCGAAGATATGTCCTCAACAAATTCTTTTATTGTCAGAAAACGCACCACCTTTGGCAAAAATAATTTTATCAGTCGATTTTTAAATCTCTATAATACATTTGCTTTGAAATTTTATTTTCAATCTTTTCCTTATACTCTTCTTTACTTGTTCCCACATGTGAAAGATCTATATTAAAATAACTTGCATCTGATTTGGGAAGGCCGTATTTAATTATAATCTCTCTTGTTTGAGCGCCATTTTTGGGAAGCGTAAATTTCATCGTCTTAGTTAGAGAAAAATCCCTTTTTGCAGTATATTGCCCATCTCTAAATGTAGTTTTATATAGAGAGTATTGCCGATCAAAAACTCGGGAAATGTTCTGGACAATAATTTCAATATCTTCCACACTTTCAAGACTAATTTTTTCTTGTATATCTATTTCATCACTTGAAAATTTTTCGATCTCAAGAGAAATAGAATCTTCCTTTAGCCCTGTATAAAGTTCATTCCATGTCCTTCGTCCCCATTCTTGAAATTCATCACACAGAAACAGCAAACTGGAAAAAGAGGTAATGTGTATGTTATATGCATCGGGACAGGTATGCGCAGCAATTGCGCGTAAAATTTCACGTCTTATATAAAATTGCCGTGCATCTTCATTTTTATAAATATAGTCATCATTCAAATTAAAATCAGATTCAAGAAAATAGAGCAGCATTTTATATATGATAATTGTGCTAATAATGCCATGCTGAAAACTCTCTAAAGATTTTGCATATTTGAGATAGTATTTAGGTTGAATGCGACCTAAGTATTCTTTTTCGACGATTGCGTCTGTTTGCTCATCTGCTTTTTCATCAGATGTTTTTTCTTTCATCTTTGTACTAATAAATTTTAAAACATATTCGTTGATGCTATCTTGTGTTCCACTATAACCGAAATTATTCCAAACATTAGGATTTGGCACAAATTCTCTCATCATTTTGCGTGTTTTGTCAAGAATTTGCTCTGCTTTTTCAAGCGGATAACCTAAGTCATGACAAAGAGCTGTTATTGTCCACATGCTAATATATTCAAAGAAATCAATCTTACTTGGTGGTTTAGCCCCACCATCAAGGCCTAGCTTGGTAATGAATGCATCTTCGGCATTTATTTTTTTTAGCAAACAAAACACACCTAATAACCAGACACGAATGGCATGAAAAACATGATCTCTATAATATGCACTTGACCCGTACATAAGGCTTTCAAATTCTGTATACCTTAGATGATATTCTTCTAGTTTGTCTATTCCATAGGCTACAATAGCTTTATTAGGATTATCCAAAAACGGTTCTCTTGTATCAAAATAGCGAAGACATACTATTGATTTATTTAGTAAAGAACGCCATAAATTGTCTAGTTTTCCGGCTTTAGAATATGAAATAGCGTTCTCTTGGTCAGATAAAAGCTTCTTTAGGTCTCCCTCTGGACCAACAATATCTTCATCAAGAGGAAATGCAAAATCACCAGGTAAATCTCTTCCTTCTTGTTTAAGTCTTTCTTTTAGTTTCTCGTATTCAGCCTGCGCAGTATTACGAATATCACCACACATTTCCTCAATCAATGTTCGATCATTAATTTCATAGCTCATTTTAACGCCCCTTTTCTTTTAAATATTTCTGCACAGGACAATTTTCACAGTCGATTTGACAATTTTCATAGCTTTCCACAAGTTTTACGCTCTGCTTTAAGTATTCTGAGTTTTCATATATTTGCTCCACATCTTTTTCCAATATGTTGTCAGGTAAAACAGAGACTCCATGTTCATCCTGGAATGTAATATATTTAAATGCTTCGCATCCGAAAACTGAACCATCAAACTTAATATACAATTTTTCTTTCACAGCATGACAAGGCGGTGTACTTCCTTGGATTGACAATGGCAACCCAAGTCGTATTGATTTTCCTTTAGTCTGTAAGTCGACTAAACGAGAACACAATTTGTTCAAGTCATCATCATTTATCATTATACTTTGAGCATTTTTACGGGCACGCCCATGAGGTACTAATTTCAAGAAATTCACCTGTTCTATACCCATCTGTTCAGCAAATCGGATCACATCTACGGCGTCATCTACATTTTGTCTCATGGGAACAAAATGAATTTCTGTCCGAATTCCACATTTAATTGCATTGGAGATGCTTTCACGCAGCAGGGGGAAATGGCCTTTGCTCTGTGTAATTAAATCATAAGTGTTCTCGTTTGCCGACTGAAGATTAAAAAGCAAAGATCGTAATCCAACTTTTTTCATTATTGATAGTAACTCAAGAGATAGTGGTTTAGCTTCTCCTGCATCTTTTACAATTCCACAGGAATATATATCAACAATAATATTAGAATCAGATATTTGCTTAACGATCTCAACAATATCAGGGTGCAAAAAAGGCTCGCCACCAGAAAGACATACTCTTTCGACTTTTAGCCGATGTAACCCCTGAATAACACGGCGCAGCGTATCCAGCTGCAGCATCATCGTGCATTCCTCGGTTGAACAAGAAGAGCAATGGATACAGCGGTTTACACACTTCTGAGTAATCTCAATAGAAACATCTTTTATCATCACTTGCCCTCCTTTGAACTGCCATCGACTAGTTTCATCTTTTCTAGCATTTCAAGATATAGTTTATGTGGAAGTATAGCAACATACGGTTCACTATTTTTGATAACGCAGATTGCTGCATTTTTGTCATGTGCCTCTTTGAACACCTTTGCTGATTGCCCCCTATTGAAAATCTGAGCTTTATATGTCTTCAGGTATTCAAAAAGCATGGCAACATCACCTCTTATCTGCAATATATTTATATTATACTCCAAAAGTAATTACTTTTCAATATTGTTTTTAATTTATAAAAGTAATTACTTTTATAAGTATAATTCAATTTACAAAAAGTACCACAAGGCATTTGCCTGTGGTACTCTAATTGCTTATTCACTTTCGTCGTCCAACCCTTCCGCCTTCAGCCAATCCTCAAAGGACTTCCTGGAGATGCGGATCATGTTGCCGATGCGGATCGTCTTGAACAATCCGGAGTTTGCGAGTTTATAGGCCGAAGCGCGGCTGATACCGAGAATGGCTGCGATATCATTCACGGTGTATGTTCTGCTTTGGGGCGTCCCTTTTTCGTTGGTGCTCATAAAATGATCCTCCCTGCTAATAGCATTTTGAAATGGCCCCTGGAAGCCCTCTGTCACAAGGGGTTCCTGCTAATACCTTGCTAATACGACATTTGAAAAGCCGTTGTAAGGCAGCATATTTCAGGGGAATTTGTGCAAATTGACCTACCTCCAGGCAGCACAATTTGCGAAGAAACAACACGGGAAGATATGATATGAACAATTTACGAAATGGTACGCCGTACTCCATAAGCCGCCGCAGCCGCTTCAAAGCAAGCTGGATATGCCGCCCTGCTGTGCTGCGCGTCCGGCCGATATGTACGCCGATCACCCGCTGCGGCTGGCGCAGGAAATAGTAGCGGAAAATTTCTTCCTGCGTCTGCTCCGGCAAGAGGGCAAGGGCGGCGGCAAGTTCCGCATGGTACAGGACAGCGGTCTGGCCGCAGGCGGTAAACAAATATTCTTCAAGCCGCTCCGGTTCGGCAAACTGGACAAACTTCTCATTCATCAAATAGTCAAGGGAAACTTCCCGTTCCCACCTCCGGCGCAGATTGATAACTTTATCTATGGCTGCGTGACGAATGACAACCTTGCAAAAGGCGTTAAAGGTGTACTGGATATGCACTTTGTAGGCTTCATCTTCGGTCATGGAAATTCCCCCTCTCTGATAATAGTGCGGGGCGGCAGCACT
>NZ_NFLF01000045.1 GCF_002160765.1 Lachnoclostridium sp. An138 | reverse complement strand
TGCAAATGTCAACCACTTTTTTACATTGTTAGGTAAGATGTTTTTTACACCGTATGGTAAGGAGTTTTTTACATACCTTAGTAAGCAGATTTTTACATCGTAAGGTAAGCACTTTTTTACTTTACTCGGTAAGCAGTTTTTTACATCCCTGTTTCTCCCTGTGGGTAAAGGTCAGGGTGCTTCAGCCGGTAGGATTCCCCACGGAAAGAGTAACACTTGGCATGGTGCAGGATTCGGTCCAGCATTGCAGTGGTAAGTACCGGATCCCCCATCATCTCAGCCCAGTCAACGATCTCTTTGTTGGTGGTAAAGATGATGGAACTGGTTTCATAGGTATCACTGATAAATGTGAAAAACCTGTTTGCCTGTCCGCGGCTGATCGGTGTGTAGCCGATCTCATCAATGATGACAAGCTGCGCTTTCTTGATATTTTTGAGCCGGAATCCGGCTGCACGCTCTGTCTCTGCGGTATCAAGGATCTTGATCAGGCTGGTCATCTTCTCAAAACATACAGTATAGCCGCTGTTGACAGCCTGTAGGCCAAGGCCACAGGCAACCATGGTCTTACCGAGGCCCGGAGGCCCCGCAAAGACAAGGTTTCCGCAGTTGTCCAGCCAAGATAATTCTTTCAAAACGGAGAGTTGTGCGTGGGTGATACCTGACTCCAGCTCTTCCGGATCAAACTCTTCCAATGGTCGGATATTTGGTGGAAAATGCGCTGCGGAATAGTTGCGCTTCCGACGCCGTTCATTCCGACCTTTGACTTCGGTCTCAAGAACAGCCAGAAGGAATTCCCTGCAGGAGGAGACCTGCAGATCTGCAGTTTCCAGAAGATCCGGAAGCATACGCGCCGCGTGCTTCAAGGCGAACGTTTCAAGCAGGGCCGTGAGCCGCTGTACGGGGATATGGCCGGTATCCATACTTTTTAAGATTTCACGGTTCATCGAGCAGCAGCCTCCTTCCTTTCTGTGCGTTCCTGAAAGGCTTTTGCATAAACGGAAAGATCCGTATAGCTGACACTGCCGGATGGAACCTGGGCACGGCAGTCGTCTGTGGCCAGTTCCCGGCCGGCTTTTGCAAGGCTGTAAACAACTTTAAACTGTGAGAACTGATACCGGTATTTCTGGCAGCATTCTTTCATCACCTGCGCTACCAGGGATTTATCCGGATTCTCAGAATCAAGGAACTGTTCAATTGCCCGAAGCTGTTTGGAGATATGCCGTGGATTTTCCTTTTTCACACCATTGATGAAGTGCTGGAAGTCATAGCAGTTCCATTTCCCACGGAGACGTTCCATGATCTCGATCCAGTCTCCGGAGTCCTGTTTCCGGTGTTCCGGGAGCTGATTGACACTTCCTTTCCTCTCGCTGAGATTATGGGAACAGATATAGTTCAGCTGATCGTCATAAATGTGGATTTTCCCACTGACAACTTTGAATCGTACCATTTTGAAAGCATAATCACGTGGAACCGAATACCTGCAAGATTTATACAGGACGTAAGGCATTGCCGCGATTTCATAAGTGCGGAACGTATTCGGAGATGTTTCATACACGGATGGAAGAAGAGGCCGCATGGCTGACCGTTCAACGCTGTCGTAGACTGCTTTTGGGACCCGTAAGGTGGAACGGTGGATCCGCTGGTTTTTGCGTTCCAGCCATCCGGGAAGGGAACGCCATACATCATCAATACAGGTGACCTTCCGTGCACTGAAGAAGTTTTTCTTCACGAACCCAACAGAGTTTTCGATAGGTCCCTTGCTTTCCGGGTCCGCCTTATTACACACCCAGAGCCGGATATCCTGTTCTGTACAGAAATCTTCAAAGGTCCTGGTCTTGATGACTTCACCATAGGTTTCACTGGCGACAAACACGGCATCCTGATCGATGACCAGTTCTTTAGGGCGCCCTCCAAGCCTGCAGAAACTATGATAGATCGCCTTACAGGCTTCTTCCGAGTTATACTTGTGATCCTGTGCATAAACGCATAAAAAACGACTGTAACGCAGCAAAAGGCAGATGAAATGGATGTGCGTTGTTTTTGAGAGAGTCTCCTCACCGAAGTCGATGAGCATCTGTTCCCCGGGCGGTGTATCAAAAACATAATCATAGATACGGCGGTGCTCCGGTTCCCTGTTGACCTGTCCGGAATCCTCAAGATAATGGATGTAGTTCCGGAGAGTCTGCTGGTTACCGGGAAGTTTTTCATAGTCTCCGTTTTCGATGAATTTTTCTTCCAGGACATCGTAAACAGATGACATACAGAAACTTTTCCCACTGTTCGCCTCAAGGATCCTGATAATCGTGCTGCGGAAAGGCTCTGCGTCAAAGGTTTTTGGTTTTGCGAGCTTAGCGCCGGGATCATCCGGGAGCACATCCATGTCATAATACTTGCTGATCGTGGGACGGCTAGGAGGCTTGCGCCCCTGCGCTTCATAGTATCTGATAATGTCAGCTTTTGTGTAACCTTGCAGTTTTAGATCCTGTATTTCCTGCATTTTTGTTTTTGTCAGCATAAAGGTCTCCTCTCTTGTGTACTGCTTACAGTATACAAAATCGGATGAACCGCTGACTCCTCCTGTGATAAAACTCGCCGCAGGAGATGTAAAAAAGTGATTACCGGACGATGGAAAAAACTCCTTACCCTGTCATGTAAAAAAGTCGTTACCGCGTGATGTAAAAAACTCCTTACCCTGTGGCTGTAAAATCACCTTACCACGCACATTGGTCCGGTGATCCGGCACAGCTCATTGATCCAGACACCGGCGAGATCACGGAGGCATGGATCTTTGTAGGAGTCCTTACTTACAGCCAGTATGCCTTTGTAAAGGCATACCTGGATCAGAAGACAGACAACTGGATTAAAGCGCATGTCCAGATGTTTGAATTCTTCGGCGGCATTACACCAATGCTGATCCCTGATAACTGCTCTACAGCGGTGAACCATTCGAAAAGCGACTGGTATACGACCGCACTGAATGCTACTTACCATGAGATGGCAGAACATTATAATGTCGCCATTATTCCGGCAAGGATCCGGAAGCCCAAGGATAAACCGAATGTGGAAGGTTCCGTTGGCAAGATCTCCACATGGGTCACTGCGGCCCTCCGTAATGAACAGTTTTTCTCCCTTTCAGAATTAAACACTGCAATCCGTGAAAAGCTGGATGCCTACAATGCCAGGAAGTTTCAAAAGAAGGATTGTAGCAGGCTCAGTTTATTTCTTGGGGAAGAAAAGCCATTGCTGGCACCGTTGCCTGCCACACCCTTCGAACTGGCGGAGTGGAAACAGGCCACTGTCCAGTTCAACTATCACATCGCAGTAGACAAGATGTACTACTCCGTGCCTTATCAGTATATCAAAGATAAGGTCGATGTGCGCATAACAGAAACAACGATTGAAATATTTTATCATCACAACCGGATTGCCTCGCATCGCCGTCTCCATGGCAGGAGCGGCCAATACTCCACGGTAACGGAACATATGCCGCCAGATCATCAGAAATATCTGGAATGGAATGGTGACCGCTTCCGCAGATGGGCAGATTCGATTGGAATCAACACAAGGAAGGTGGTTGATGCAATCCTGACCTCCGGCAGGGTGGAACAGCAGACCTACAGAAGCTGTATGGGGCTGCTGAAACTGGCTGAGAAGCATTCTCCCAGCAAACTGGAAGAAGCTTGTTCAAGAGCGCTCCTTTATTCCAGAACACCCAGTTATAAAAGTATCAAAAATTTATTAGCTGCCATGAAAGAGGATTCCGATCCTGTTTCCCAAAATCCGGATTCCATTTCATCTGAGACGCAATCACAGGCACGTGGCATTACAAGAGGTGCCAGATACTACGGAGGTAAAAGATCATGACCAATCAGAGTACCATTGATAAACTTATCGAGATGCGCCTGTCATCCATGGCAGATGCCTTTCGGATCCAGATGAATGATTCTACAATGAAGGAAGTCCCGTTTGAAGACCGCTTCGGTATGCTGGTTGATGTTGAATATACAAATCGAAAAAACAACCGGCTGAAAAAGCTGATCCGCCAGGCAGAACTGGAGCAGCCAGACGCCAGTATTGCAGCCATTGACTATCAATCCGGCCGAAAACTGAACAAAGCTTTGCTCAGCCGTCTGGCGACCTGTGAATACATCACAGAGTACCGCAACATTTTTATTACCGGGGCCACCGGAAGTGGTAAGACCTATATGGCATGCGCCTTCGGTATGGAGGCCTGTAAACACTACTATACTGTGAAGTATGTCCGGCTTCCGGACCTATTGCTGGATCTGCAGGCCGCCAGGGCTTCTGGCATCTTTGCCAGTGTATTGAAGAAATACACCAAGCCAGTCTTGTTGATCATTGACGAATGGCTTTTGCTCAAACTGACAGAACCTGAAGCCAGAAATCTTTTCGAACTGATCCACAAACGCAGGAAGAGGTCATCGACTATCTTCTGCTCCCAATTCCGGGAAAGCGAGTGGTACCAGCAGATCTGCAGCGGTGAGAGCACTCTTGCAGACGCCATCATGGATCGTATTTCTTACGATTCATATAAGATTAACATTGAGAGCATCGATCCATCGAAAGACCTTTCCATGAGAGAGGTCTATGGTCTGGATCCTGCTCAAGCTGAGTAACTATCAA
>NZ_NFLF01000044.1 GCF_002160765.1 Lachnoclostridium sp. An138 | reverse complement strand
TGCAGTATTAGTAATTCAGAGAAATTGTTATGGAAAAAAATGATAATTTTTGATATAATATATTCCATCTAAGGATTAGGCTTGAGTTGCTTTGTTAGCGATAATACCTAATTATCCTGCATTTTTAGAGGAAAGCTATGCGGAAATTAAAAAATAGTTATTGGAATAAATTTACACATTTAACGTCCTCAGGCAAGCAGATCAGAGACGGCCTTAAATTTGAAGACCTAATAGAAGAGCTGCTTCGTCTAGAGTACGGAAAGGCTTGGAAACGGACAGGGAAATCCCATGATTTCAACCGGGATTTTCATTTGGCGACAGATGGGATATTGGAATGGGCTGAATGCAAGAACTATCAGGAACCTATTGCGTTAGACACCATTGCGCCCACACTGGTTATGGCTCAGATATTTGAAGTAAATACCATACTTTTTTTCAGTTATTCTCCCATCAATAAATCTGCTAAATCCAAAATCTATTCTTTTAAAAAGAAAGCCCAAAAAAACGTATATATTTATGATGAGCAGGTGTTGGATGAGCTTATCTTAAAGCATAAGAGAGATTTGCCGCCCAAATTCCGTCCCCAGCCTTATCATATCATACGAAAATCTTCAGAAAAACTTGTTTTCGTTGATATTTCTTTTATCAGAACGCCCATACTGGGTTCCACCTTAGACGATCGTGATTTGCAGAGCTTGGAAACAGTGGAAAAAATTGATTACAATACTGTTTTTGAAATTGTCTTCCTGTGCATCAATGAGTCTTTGTCGGATGATTATGAATTTTATATCCGGTTGCACCCCGATTTTTATGAAGATAACCGGTACTACAATATTGTAGATTGCCAATATACAGATATTGATAAAATGGTCATTTGTAAAAGACTCCAAGCGGCCAGCGGAGATGTTATCCGCCTTCGCTTTAAAACAAATGTTTTCCGGAGGCAGCTGTATTTACCGATATTCAAAGTCGAAATTCGAAAAGCAGGCAAAGTAATAGACTCCTTTACGACTGCCAGAAAATTGGTTCAGAACAATTGGGTTGGAACGACACCGCTTCTGGGTGAAAACTATAGAAAGATTATAGCAAGGCTAAACTCGTATATTCTAAACAATGACAGACTTAGCTGTATGCTGATTACTGGTTTCAGTGGAACAGGGAAAACACGCCTTCTGCGGGAAGCCTTAGACAATCTGATCAAATTCAGATACAGAGTTGTCAGTTTTATCGGGAACGAAAAGGATTCTGTCGAGGTTATTTTCAGGGAACTTATTTACTTTTTATACGAGGTTCCCCGCAGGGAAATACTTCAGTATCTAGAGGATGATATTCTTTGCTGTACAGAAGGGGATAAAACCAAGCCTTCCTATAAAGCTTACAGATTAGCCTCTAAATTTTCAGAGCACCAAACGGATGAAGAACTGATACAAATCATAGAAACTGATTTTGACATCCTATATGAGAAAATGAGCAGAGAAAAAATTGCTCTTGTCATTGACAATGTGCAGTTTTTCGGAAAACCGATGACACATTTTTTGTACAAATATGTAGAGTATGGAAAACAGCAATCATGTAAAAACTTGTCTGTATTAGTTTTAACCGTGAATAATGATTTTTCGGGCTCTGATACTGAGCAGCTTGTCGATTACGCAAAAGAAATCGAAAAAGACAGGCCCGAATTTAAAATCTTCAAGATTTCCGGATTTGAAACGGAATTAAATGGTATTCTGTTTTTGCGAGAGCTGCTGCATGTGAACAATGATTATCTGGATGAAGAGTTTAAGAAAATCATTGCTAAAGCCTCCCTAAATCCATTTTGTCTTTACCAGTCGGTCTATTATTTATATGAAGCCGGCGCCTTGGGGTCAGATAATGACAACCACAGCTATATTATATCTAATGAAATTTTCTTAAATGTAGTAGAACGCATGCCAGATGGGGTACAAGAAATCATCAAAAAACGCTGGCTCGCTTTCCTTGCCCGGTATCAATTAGAGGAAGAAACCTGTTATTCTATACTGGGGATGGTGCAGATTTTGGGAATTTTGAGCCAAGATCAGATTCGTCACTTGCACTTGGATATTTCTGTAGTCGAGCAGCTGTCTAAACATGCATTTCTCTTGCAACGAGAGGACAAAAAGTATCAGTTTTTCCATGATATTATTGAGACTTTCTTTAGCGCCTATTGCCCGCAAATGTATTTGTATGCTGTTCATGTATTATCTTTGCAGCGGAGCGAAAGAATAAAAGAACAGAACATTTTCGCATACTATTTTAGTAGTATTTTTCAGAAAAATGTTTCAGAAGAAGCGCTGATGAAACTTTGCCCGGGATTTCTGGAAACTAACATGGCACATAAATTGGCCTGGGACTATTATGACAGGCTCTTCTCTTTAGTTTTGGGTTTTCAAAATCATGATATCCGGTGGCTGGAAACACTCGTTTCGATCTGCTCGCGACTAAAAACGCTTCTGGGATTGGAAAAAAGCCTTGAATATTATGAAAAAATGAATGAAAAGTTGAACTCCTCTACGGCAGAAGAACTGTTTACAACGACAGCTTTCCGCAATTATATGAATGCCTATGCAGATTTGCTGTTCCATCTAAAAAGGCATAAGGATGCAATTACATATCTTAAATCAGTGAAGCAGCGTGTTCCTCAGAGCGATAGCGACAGCTTTTACGCTTTGTGCGCTATGATTGATAACCGGCTTCTCATTAATCACCGTGAGTTTCGTGATTCATACCATTCACAGCAAGCTGAGCAGTGTTTAAAAAACGCTTGGAAATATACAAATAAAATTACAGACTCTCATCTGAGAGACGAATTTACGTATTTGAACCTGTCAGACGAGGGATATAATTATTATTGTCTTGCCAAGGATAAGGAACGGTTACTGGAAATCTGGGAGCAATGCCTACAGTTTCCTCCGGAACGCCTGCCGGAAAAAGCTATGAATTACTATCGCAAGAAAATACAAATAGCCTTGATAAACCAAACCCCCCATGTTGCGCTGACAGATATTGAAGAAGCCAGGGAATATCTGAACAGCAGGTCTTTTATTAGTGAAAAGCTGATATTTTCCTCTTCACTGAGTAATTTTGAATGTATGGCGCTTTTGATGAAAAACTCCAGCGCGCAAAGGGATTTCCTAAAAAAACAACTTTCAGCTGCTGCGCAGCTGGCAAAAATGGTGGGAACAAAAAGGGACTATGAATTTCTAAATATGCGGGGGATCTTCTCCTGCTATTGCAAAGAAGCCGAAAACTGCTATTACCATTTCAGAGAAGCTTATCACCTTTTCTACCAGTCTGACACAGGATTATTTTATGAAGAAAAAAGAATGCTGTTGATTGATAATATTATCATCGCGTTCCGCATCCTTAACATGTTGGAAAAAGCAGAAGAATTTATTGGGAAAGATGTTTTGGAGCAGTCGAGCCAGGCTCTTACCTGCAGTCTGGATACATGGCAGGCTGCAGGTATCCAGAGAACAGGGGACGGCTTATTCAATTTGCCGATACTTTAACAGCGCTGTTCGGCAATTTCATCGAGTGGCAGAATATTTCCATGACGGTCTATAACGATATCATGAGAGATATTTCGCATTTTAAACCAAAGAGAATTGTTAAATAAGCTGCAGAAGGTATCCACAAAAAACAAAATCGGTGTATTTAAAGTAATAAAATCAAAGTCTACTGACTGGTGTAGTGAAATGTTGGAGGGGTTTCTTGTCTTCACAGGAATAATGTGACGATCAAGGAACTCCAAATCTAATCTGTCTGTGAGAACCTGATAATAATCTTCCCGGTTATAGACAGTGGACATGTCTATCAGAAAATATTTCCTGGGATAGCCCTTATGTCTTTGACGGAAATACTCATAAGTGATCATAAACCATTTGTAAAAGTCTAACTTCATTCTATGAAAATCATTTGCGTAAAACATTCCTTTGCAGTCGGAACGTAAATATCCAAAGCTGTGATATTTGGAATTGTCGGGGTCTGTGCTTCCCTTGTGGTAAACTTCAGAATCAGCTACAACGATAGTAGGATGTCCTAATTCATATAGTTTCAAACAAAAATCGAAATCGGTATACGCAAAGGGCAGATCTTTATCCATTCCATCGACCTGGTCAAATAATTCCCGTGTCGTCATCAGTACAGCACTGCAGGCAGACTGCACTATGCGATCCTTTCCAGCCAGAGGATGATCATGAAGCAGCCCGGTTGTGGAATGCACTGCGTTATATTTTGCATAATAAACTCCAAAGTCCAGTATCCGGTTATTACAGGGATTGATTAATTTACAGCTAACTGCTCCGGCGGAAGTCGTCCTTAATTTATTTTTCAGAGGCTCGTACCAGTTTGCTAGATAGAATACATCTGGATCACAGATGGTAAGGAGATCCCCGTGGGATTTCGAAACCCCATAGTTTACTGCACCGGGATAAAATAAGTTGTCATTGATTTTATAATATGTACATCTTGGGTCAGATATTTCAAAATCAATTTCATTGTAGTTCGAATTATTTCCTACAACAATAACTTCCACATCGTCTGGAATAGTCTGGAAAAGCGTTTTCAGACTGAACATAAGCATGTCCCGGTCCCTGTGAAAAGGAATGATGATCGATTGCTTTTTCATGAAATACCTCCTCTCAAAACACAGGATAATTAGGTATTATC
>NZ_NFLF01000043.1 GCF_002160765.1 Lachnoclostridium sp. An138 | reverse complement strand
GATAATTGAGAATTATCGTTAAAATGCATGAGGTTAAAAGATGTCGGAAATTGATTTATCAAAAATTAAAGAGTTTTATAATAGAATACCCGAAATATGGGCGTCTGATGATGTATGGCATACATATTCACATTATGAATTAGATCATTATATTCATCAACATATGAATTTGTTTGAAGGTACACGAGTTTTAAATGCTGGTTCAGGAGGAAATGATTATGGAATTTCCTGCCAAGAAATGTATCATGTTGATATTGCAGAAGAAAAAATCAAAAATTGTAAGAATTATATAGTCTCTAGTATCGAAGAGCTCTCTTTCCCAGACGAAAGTTTTGACAATATTATTTGTGTTGGCAGCGTTTTGAATTACTGTGATGCCTTTCAGGCAATCTCAGAATTATCAAGAGTGTTAAAAAAATCCGGGAAAATAATTTTAGAATTTGAAAGCAGCTGGGGATACGAATATTTGAATACCAAGGAATATAAAGCACCTGTTACAGTTATCACTTTAGAATATATGCATGAACAACACATACAATGGCTGTTTTCACCAGAATATATTTATAAAATTCTAAAACAATATAATCTAAAAATATTGGAACAAACCCCTTTTCACATCTTAGATGGACTTTTATCCAAGATATTAAGTGAAGAATTATCCGTAAAATTAACCAAAATAGATCATATAATTAAAAACTGGCCCATTTTTCGGAAACACGGAAATAATATAATTCTTCTTCTTGAAAAATCATTTGTTCCATAATCGAGTACCTAGCCGCCTATTATAATAAATAAAATGCTAATTAGTTTCTTTTTAAAGTTCAGACCCATTATTACTATTGATGGATCTGAACTTACTTTTTGGATGATATATACAGTGTAACTAACGAAGTTAACACTCCAGTTATTATGTTCCCAATGATGCTTGTTGATGAAGATAAGGGAATATTCATAAAAGCCATTAATTTGCTGTAACCCAATATGATTATGACAGGTAATGTGAAAATGGCGCAAAGAATTAAAAATGTTACTTTACTAGGTCTATTGGGGGTTACAGGTATTGTTCCGGCTGTACGTTTGAAATTATTCTCTGGATTTAATGCGATACATGTAGAATTTGTAATTGAAACACTCTCTGAATAATCCAGTACATCATTTTGTATCAACTCGTAGTTTCGCTGTATTTCTTGCTTATATTGAATTAGCTCTTCAGCGGTCATGAATTTTTCATACCAAATCAAAAAATAATCATAATATATCGATCTTACAATTTGAAGATAGGTTTCCTTTGAAATACTTTTAATAGCATCATTTGTCTTTATATAAAGTATAGCTTCAAAATTACTTTCATAATTGTCTAATCCTAGTGGTAATGTATAGTAAGGAGCATTAATTCTTCCAAATTCCTCTACACAAAGTACTTTTAAAGAAAGTACACGGTAAATCAGTAGTACCGTGCCAGTTTCCTCGCTCCATGAGATAATAACTCCAGAAAACTACAAGTTTTTTAAAGGAGTTATCGCCATGGATAAAATCACACATCAAGTCCGTGCAGAGCATTGGACCAAGATTCTGAATGAATGTATGAACAGCGGGATGTCCAAGACCGCATGGTGCCGTGCAAACGGGATCTCTGAGAAGCAGTTCTTTTACTGGCAACGTATCCTGCGCCGGGAAGCCTATGAAGCATCTCAGAATCCGCCATTACCTGTAGTTGCAGAGACAGAACCGTTGTCTGCCGCTCAAAGGACGGTATCTTTTGCTGAGATCAAACTTCCGGCTGCATCACCAGATGCATCATCCATTTTCCATCCGGATCTGGTAATCCGGAAAGGGAACCTCGTCCTGGAAATCTCGAATTCAGCCTCAGCAGAATTACTCTCCCGGATAGGAGGAATCCTCCATGCTGAATAACGCATCCGGCCTTCGGAAAGTTTACATTGCCACAGGTTATACGGATCTGCGGCGCGGGATTGATGGACTGGCATCCATTGTGAAATTCAACTTCCAGCTGGATCCATATGAAAAGGATATCCTCTTTCTGTTTTGTGGAAGGCGCAGTGACCGCATCAAGGGGCTCGTATGGGAAGGGGATGGATTCCTTCTCCTTTACAAAAGGCTGGAGCTTGGCGGTTTCAGCTGGCCCCGCACAACAGAAGAGGCACTGGAAATCACTCTGGAGCAGTACCGTGCGCTGATGCAGGGACTGGAGATCGTATCCAGACACCCGATCCAGGAAGTTCAGCCCAGCGATCTTCTGTGAATCGTTGTGCAAAACGGAGAAAATAAAAAATCTTTTCGTATCTACTATTGCAGACACGGCGGGAGTTATCCACAACCGGGGCTCATACCATTCATTCAATTAAGAGTACTTCACAGCTATAAGCTGCTGTGTGGATAAGTACTCTGAAAAACTGAAAAAACTATTAGTTTTTTCGGCTTTTCAGAGTGTTTATCCTTTGGTGAGAATGACGAACCTTCTTTTTTATCCGGTTCGCTTTTTCTTTTGGTTTGCGGTACAATAGTTCCAGTAAAACAAAGGAGCGCCGAACATGCAGAAGATCTACTCACCGGAAGAATTGAACAGTTTCAGCAGGGAAACACTCGTGGCAGTGATCCTGTCCATGCAGGACCAGCTCGTCCAGCTGAATACAAACATGGAACGCCTGATCGAGCAGATCGCATCTGCGAATCATCAGCGTTATGGGCGATCTTCCGAAAAGCTGGACGTTATTGCCGGGCAGCTGGAACTGGAGCTCATCTTTAACGAAGCAGAAGCCCTGACCGAGACGCTTTATGTTGTCGAACCTGCAGAAGAAGATGTGATCCAGGTCACGCGCCGGAAGAAGAAAGGGAAACGTGAGGCAGATCTCAAGGATCTTCCTGTGGAAGTGCTCCCTCATACCCTTCCGGAAGAAAAGCTGCAGGAGATCTTTGGCCCAGATGGCTGGAAGCAGCTTCCGGACGAAATCTACAAAAGAGTCCGGGTTCAGCCGGCAGTCTACACGGTCGAAGAACATCATGTGGCCGTATATGCCGGCAGGGACAATCAGACGATCGTCAAAGCGGACCGGCCCAAGGAACTGCTCCGTAACAGCATTCTAACGCCTTCGCTGGCTGCAAGCATCATGAATGCCAAGTATGTCAACGGACTTCCTTTATACCGGATCAGCCAGGAGTTTCTGAGAAATGACATCCACATCTCCCGGCAGGTAATGGCAAACTGGATGATTCAGTGTGCGGACCGATATCTGGGGCCGCTTTATGATTACCTTCATAACAGGATGTACCGCTTCCATGTGCTGCAGGCCGATGAGACTCCGGTCAAGGTATCGAAGGATGGGCGCCCGGCAAACAGCAAGAGTTACATGTGGGTTTACCGAACAGGAAAGGAATATGGGGATACCCCCATTATCCTGTATGAATACCAGAAGACCCGGAAAGCAGATCATCCGCGGGAATTCCTGAAAGGATTCACAGGAGTAGTTGTCTGTGACGGATACTCCGCCTACCGGAAGCTGGATCGGGAAAGCGAGACCATCGTTTTTGCAGGGTGCTGGACCCATGCGAGAAGGTATTTCGCCGACGCCCTGAAAGCACTGCCGAAAAAGGAGCATCCGGCGGCCAAAGATACGGTCGCTTACGAGGCGATCAAACGGATCGGCGCAATCTACCATCTGGATAACCAGCTCTCTGATCTGAAACCAGATGAGCGCAGAAAACAGCGTCAGATTAATCTCAAACCTCTGGTGGAGGCTTTCTTTGCGTGGGCAAAAGAGATCCAGGCTTCCGGTCGTCTCTCCAAAGGAAAAACACTGGATGGGATCAACTACTGCATTAACCAGGAAGAGACATTAAAAGTATTCCTGGATGACGGCGAAGTCCCGCTTGATAATAACGCAACGGAAGGTGCGCTGCGCAGCTTCTGCCTGCACAAACATGCATGGAAGCTGATCGACAGTATCGACGGCGCAAAATCCAGTGCGATCATCTACAGCATTACGGAAACAGCAAAGGCGAATAACCTGAGTCCTTTCCGTTATCTGGAATACGTCCTGACTGTGATGAAGGACCATCAGGAGGATACGGATTACTGTTTTATGGAAGAACTGCTTCCCTGGTCAGAACAGCTACCGGAAATCTGCCGGAGTAAAACAAAAACAACAAATGTTGTGTAAACCGGCCGCCGGTAACGGCGGTCATAAAATGAGTCGGTACTCATGGTTTACCGTATACTAAAGAAATCTGGCTTTCCCAATTTATACTCTCACCAGAATCTTTATTACTAATTTCTGTTACATAATATGAATAATCAATATTATTTTCTTTATAGTAACTTTGAATCAAACTCAAATAGACTAAAAATATAGTATTGATCCGATACTGATCTAGAACTGCAAGGTATTCATCCACTACTATCTTTGTCTTTTTTAGATAAGTTGTCATTGAGAGACCAATCAATTTCCCATCTAAATATAACACAAACATATAGATTTCGAAATAATTATTCTCTTTATTCTTTGATAGCCAGAAGTTAATTTCATTAGTTGCTGTTCTAATTTCAAAAGGAATCGTTTCATTATAAATGCGTAAAGCTTCAATATATTCTTCATCAGTAATTTTATTAACACGTCTTATACTAAATTCATGACCAAAATCACCTTTCATGTGATTCTCCTTCGTATTTAATGATAATTCTCAATTATCCGTATTAAGAAGACAGTGAAGAAAGTAGAATTTTGTGATACACTACCCAAAAAAGCGTGGAGGACGAAGATATGGATTATAAGGAGCAGATTGGAAGATATC
>NZ_NFLF01000042.1 GCF_002160765.1 Lachnoclostridium sp. An138 | reverse complement strand
GAACCCTTGCTTGCTTCTTAGCATATCTCAACAAAATCAACCTTGTTTCAAATGGCTATTTTTCAATAGCTTGTTTCAGTGCGCCATTTTTCGGCTGGCCTCTACTTTCTTTCACACTACCCCTCCGCTGATTATTATAAGCGAAGGGGTATCTTTCTGTAAACGGTACTTTTGTAAACTTAAACTGCGTTTCCGGCCGCAATCTCAGCCGGAGCTTCCTGCGTCAGACGGGAAGAGGCATATGGGCCACGAAGACATACATCATAATAAAGTGGCAGATGCTTCCGCCCATTACAAACAGATGAAAAATTTCATGAGAGCCAAAATTCTTATGTCTGGCATTGAAGATTGGAAGCTTCAGAGCGTAAATGATGCCGCCCACGGTGTAGATGATACCGCCTGCCAGAAGCCAGCCAAAGGCAGCAGGTGAAAGGGCGTTCAGAAGCTGGGTAAAAGCCAGAACACAGAGCCATCCCATGGCGATATATAATATAGAAGAAAACCATTTCGGACAGGTCACCCAGAAAGCTTTCAGCAGGATTCCGGCCAGGGCCACGCCCCATACAAGGGCGCAGAGCGTGTATCCGGTCCGCCCGCCCAGAACAATCAGGCAGACAGGCGTATAAGAGCCGGCAATGAGCACAAAAATCATGCAGTGATCGATTTTCCGCAGAATACGGTTGGCACGCTCGGAAAGATTCAAGGTGTGGTAAGTGGTGCTGGCCGCATAGAGCAGGATCATGCTTGCGATAAAGACAGCCAGAGATATGACATGGATCTTATCCGGATTTTGGGCGGCGCGTATCAGAAGGGGCGTAGCCGCAAAGGCAGCCATGAGCATACCGATAAAATGAGTGATTGCGCTGCCGGGATCTTTGATTTCAAATTTCATAAAAGCCATCTCCTTAAACAGTTTTATAATATTTTAATATGTAGTATTGAAAACTATGTTATATTATATTCGTATTATACGCTGTTTTGCAGCGATGTCAAGGAGATTAAGAAAAATATAAGAAAAAAGAGAGTGAACTTAAAATCAGTCCACTCTCTTAAAACTCATAAGAATTTCTGAATACTCAGGTGTGGTTTTTAGCCGAAGTATCTCTTCAGAAGACCCTCAAATGCGCGGCCATGACGAGCCTCGTCGCGGGCCATCTCATGTACGGTGTCATGGATAGCATCCAGGTTCGCAGCCTTTGCGCGCTTAGCAAGGTCGAACTTACCAGCGGTAGCGCCATTCTCAGCGGCAACTCTCATCTCCAGGTTCTTCTTGGTGCTGTCGGTAACAACCTCTCCCAGAAGCTCAGCAAACTTTGCAGCATGCTCTGCCTCTTCCCAGGCTGCCTTCTCCCAGTAAAGGCCGATTTCCGGATATCCCTCTCTGTGAGCAACTCTTGCCATAGCCAGGTACATACCTACCTCGGAGCACTCTCCATTGAAGTTTGCTCTCAGATCCTCAAGAATGTCCTCGCTTACGCCCTGTGCTACGCCTACTACATGCTCAGCTGCCCAGGTAAGGCCGCCCTTCTGCTCTGTGAATTTGTCCGGGCCAACGCCGCACTGCGGACATTTCTCAGGCGGATTCTCGCCTTCCCATACATAACCACATACAGAACATACCCATGTCTTCATAATCATATTCTCCTTTTCTTTTTTTAATATAGTTGATTAGTTATTGCTAAAAACAGTAATGATTCCTGTTACTGACATTAATGTATCACAGATTTGCGTGTTCGTCAAGCACTATTTTGAGCAATCAGAACAGATTCCGTAATACAAAATAGAGTGACCGTCGATAGTGCCGGGAAAGTTCTTCTGAGCCTGCTGGTCGATAAAGCTTTCATTGTCCAGATGCACGTCAAGAAGAGAATGGCACTTCCGGCAGAGGAAATGGGAATGAGGCTTCACATTGCCGTCAAACCGGTCCGGCCCGTCGGTGGTAATCTTAATGATTTCTCCCAGTTCTGTCAGAAGGGACAGATTGCGGTAAACGGTTCCCAGACTGATATTAGGAAATTCCTCCCGCACATGCAGATAGATGGTATCGGCAGTAGGGTGATCATACCGGGACATCAGAAAACGCTTGATAGATTCCCGCTGCCGGCTGTATTTTAATGCTGGCATAAAAACATCCTTTCATAATAATGATAACAGTTATTGTTTCCTATTATTTTAATCATAAAAAATTCAGTTGTCAATAGAAAAAAATTACAGGTCTGTTACAGTTCCTTCTATATAAATAGGTAAAAGCCAAAAACATTCAGGAAATAATCAGGAAATATCATAAAAGAGTAGGCGTAAGTGGTTGACAAGCCAGGATTGGGCTGTTATAATTCTTTCATAAGTCTTAACAAATTTGTAATAATTGAGCAAAGGACTATACGGAGGATAGTAAGAAGATGCATAGATATACAGCAGTGTGCCTGGCCGGAGCTTTCTGCTTTCTGATAAGCGGAAGCAGAGCAGAAGCAGCAGCCAATCTTCTGTCAGCAGATGAAGGCATCGCGTCCGTTATGACGGAAGCATATCAGGCAGACCCGGCAGCGGATGAAATAGTTCTGGAAGAGATGACTCCTTCTGAATATGATGGAATCTGTATTGCGCAGGTAAATGATTATGTGAATGTCAGAAGCGAGCCCAACGAGGAGAGCGAGATTCTCGGAAAGCTTTACGATAACTCGGCTGGTACCATCGAAGAGGAGACGGATGGATGGTATAAAATCACATCCGGAAGCGTGACAGGCTATGTAAAGGCCGATTATGTGGTCACAGGCGATGACGCAGAGGCTCTTGCCGCAGAAGTGGGCGAGAGGGTAGCTACCGTTACCACACAGACTCTCCGGGTCAGAACAGACGCCAGCACAGATGCCAGTGTTCTGGGATTAATTGGTGAAGGCGAAGAGCTGACTGTTACCAGTGAGCAGGACGGCTGGGTTCAGGTCTCTATCGAAGAAGGAGACGGCTGGGTATCCACTGACTATGTAGATCTGAGAACTGACTTTGTACAGGCTGAGTCCAAAGAAGAAGAGGAAGCGCGCCTGGCAGAGGAGGAAGCGGCAAAAGAAGAGGGAAGAAGAAAAGCGGCTGAAGTGGAAGCCAAGACAAAGAGCTCTTCCAGCAGCTCTTCTCAGACGGTAGTAGGAAGCGGCTCCGGCAGCAGCAGCGGAAACGCGGTTGCAAGCTTTGCAAGCCAGTTCGTAGGGAACCCGTATGTATACGGAGGTACAAGCCTGACGAACGGCGCGGACTGTTCCGGTTTTGTCATGAGCGTGTACGCGAATTTCGGTGTAAGCCTGCCTCATTCCTCCAGCGCGATGAGAAGCATAGGATATGAAGTAAGCCTGGCAGAAGCGCAGCCGGGAGATATCATCTGCTACAGCGGCCATGTGGCAATCTATTGCGGCAACAATACCATCGTACATGCCAGCACAGCTGCTACAGGAATCAAATTTACATCTCCGGCAAATTACAGAAATGTTATCTGTGTAAGAAGAATCTTTTAAGATACAGGAGCTGTCGCATCAATGATTAGAAAATCATAGGTGCGGCAGCATCTTTTTGCCGTTTTTTAAGGCGAAATATTCTCTTCTTTCATTCTGTTTCTACAAAAAGGCGAACTTTAATAAACCTTTTCTGGAAAAAAGGTTCGTTTTCAGGATTTACTTTTGGCCTGTCAAAATCAGGCGGTTTGTTTGAGTAGAAATAAATGCCGCCCTGTCCTTTCCGCCTGAATCTTATGATGAAGCTTGTTTATGTTATACCCGATCGCCAGCAGGATACTCTGAGCGGTTACATTTGCTTTCCCTCGATATAAATATCGCCTGAATTCCATATCCTCTTTAATGTTTGCAAAGCTTCCTTCTGCCTGTATGCTTCGGTTCATTCGAAGCTGTGTTCCATAATCACTGGTAATCCGTTTTAGTGTTTCCTGACGCTTTTCTTTCATCTTTTTCGAAACATACAGTACTTTCTGCCGGTCCTCCATTGGAGTTTTACAGTTGTTTCCCTTAATGCAGTCTGTTTTGAAAGGGCACCCGCTGCATCCGCTGCTTCGATATACGGTAACAGTTCTCCGGTATCCACTGGCCGTCTTTTCTCTCTTTTCATACTGCACGGTCAACACCTGTCCGTTTTTACAGTAATAACAGTCCGTTCAGCTTCTCAAAGAAATACATCTCGGAGAATTTCATGCCAGGCCAATTGAAAATATATTTTGACAATAGCTTCCTATTGTCAGACACGAAAAAAAGCGCAATTCGTGGCATAAATTACCAACACTGCATTTTGCACAAACTTTTAATAGAGTTTACAAATTTTTAACGAAAAAGAGTGGATAACCAAAAAGTTATCCACATTTTATCCAAGGAGAAAAGCCGGAAAAGAAAGTTATCAACGAAGTTATCCACTTTATCCACATTTTTCAATGTGTAAAACACAGGTTTACATAGTATTTAGCGAAACGGATGTTTTGTACAGATTGAATAAATCAGATAAAAACAGCCCAAATATAAAAAACCTGCTTGACAATACCGATGTCGAAATATAAGACAAATTATCTGAAAAAACGAGGAAAACGGATCTCCGCCTGTCCCGGACAGAAAAATCTACGTCAGGAACGTACCCGGGGAGGGATGGCAGTCAGTTTATAGATAGGATTGCCGCGGGAAGAAAATTTCTCTTCATATTCAGTCATAATGTTTCCCGCATTCATCTGGGGATCGTTGTGCAGATCTCTGGTGTATCCGAGCAGCTTCCATCCGGCTTCTTCAACGCTTTCCAGAGAAAAGTCAAACAATGCCTCATTATCGGTCTTGAATTCCAGCTGTCCGCCTTCCGCCAGAAGAGGCGCGTAACGGTTCAGATAATTTACCGAAGTCAGCCGCCGTCTTGCATGGCGGGCTTTGGGCCAGGGATCGGAGAAGTTCAGATAGATTCGGTTGATTTCGCCTGGGGCAAAAAACTGCTCCAGCTCAGAGGCATCCTCACATAAGAAACAGAGATTCGGCAGAGGCTCCTCCTCCATTTTTTGAATGGCGCGCAGCAGGACGCTGCTGTAGCGTTCGATTCCGATATAATTGATCTGTGGATTCTGCGCGGCCAGTTCCATCAGAAACCGGCCCTTTCCCATACCTATTTCAATGTGGATAGGACCCTGGCTGTCAAACAGGCGGTTCCAGGTTCCGGGACGCTCTTTGGCGTCATGAATGACATAAGAGCTCAGAGCGACAGCTTCCTCAGCTCCTTTGATATGTTTCAGTCTCACATTCGTACTCCTTTTAAGATGATTTTTCCTGTCAGCGCCGGGCCTGTAAATGAGCCTTCGGAGCCGAGTTTTCTTCATTGTATATAACCCGCAAAAAAAAATCAAGAAAATATAAAAAAAGTACTTGCATTTTTGGAAATGATACAGTATAATAACTCTTGCGTTGAAAACAACGGCAAATTAATCAAAGAAATAAGCGCGATTAGCTCAGCTGGCAGAGCACCTGACTCTTAATCAGGGTGTCCAGGGTTCGAACCCCTGATCGCGCACGCAGGGCACTGTTTTTGCGACATGGAGCGCGGGGGCGGTGCTTTTTTCTGCGCAAATGCAGGAAAAGCAGAGCGGAAGAAAACAGTTGTAATTTGAAATGAAGTCGGCTATACTTTAATAGACTGCAGTTCATGTAAATAAATGAAAGCTGTTGTAGGTAGTGTCAAATGAGTTATGAAAAAATGAAGTCTAAGAAATAGGCTCAGATTGAACCTTGAAAATTGCAGATATGATGTTTGATGGCAGCTTACGCCACCCTTGACAGCACACAAAA
>NZ_NFLF01000041.1 GCF_002160765.1 Lachnoclostridium sp. An138 | reverse complement strand
TATCAAGGTTCGCTGTGCATCTCTCAGACGCAACTTTGACATTTTATCATGTCCGTTCCTGTTTGTCAACAACTTTTTTAACTTTTTTTGAAGTTTTTGTTGTTTCCTTTTCAAGAACTCGTTGTCCCTCGAGACAGCTTAGTTAATTTACCACACTGGGAAACAAATGTCAACAGCTTTTTCGAATTTTTTCGATATTTTTTCCCTGATTTTCTCTCTGTTTTTTTCCTTGATTTTTCTTTATTTTCTTTCTTCCCTGTCTGGAGCCCTATAACCGGTGCACAACCGCAAAAACAGCCGCCTCTGAAAGGAGAACGGCTGCTTTTTCTGCTCTTTTCTATCTTCAGTTCTTTTCCAATTTCACTTCTTTCCTATTTCCCCCGGATGGCGTTATCTGCCATATGAGCTGCCAGTGCACGCTCCAGTTCCTTCTCTTCTTTTCTGAGAATCCATGTTCTGACCACAAATCCGATAACCACCGCCAAGAGTACAAACAGGGAAATTATATCCCAAAAACAGAAAGCCGCCATGTTATTTCCCATGTCCCCCTACTCTCCTTTTCTTATCTCAAGCTCTTCTTTCAGTTTTCTGATTTTTCTTTTCCGTCTGAAACCGTCGAGTATAAAAAGCAGAGATACCACAAGCGCCGCCAGCAAAATCCCCTTGTGAAAATCGCAGCGCCGGCTTTGAACCTGCTGCCCGGCCAGAGGGGTCTCATCGTCGTCAATCTCCGCTTCTTCCCCTTTGTCTCTTTTCTCTTCCGGCGCCGAGTCTGAGCCCACTTCCGCCAGCACATAGCTGTCTGTTATCTCATCTGACGTTCCTCCCGGCGCGCCGGTTTCTCCGGTCTCTGCCTCCTCCAATATTTCCTCTTTCAGGATTTCTTTCACATTCTTCTGTTCAGCCGGGACAGATACGCTGCCAGATTCCGGAGCGCCGCCTTCCTGACTGTCTTCTGCCAGGCTGTCCCCGCCTCCTGAGCCATCCCCATCTCCTGAACCGTCTCCGCCCGTTCCGGAATCCGGACTGTCCGGGCGGCTGTCTCCGCCGGGGTCCCAGGCCTCTTCTTCATCCGGCTGCCCGTTATGATTGCTGTCAACCTTGAAATATATCTTCAATATATTTTCCGGTCCGCTCCCCAGCTCAAATCGGATATCACTTCTGCTGATATCTACCACATATCCGGAAATTCTGCCGCTGCTTGACAGCACCCGATACCAGAACAGCGTCGTTCCTCTGATTCCATACCCTTTTATATCATCATATTCCTTTTCATTCCGTTCATACGAATCAGAGCCTGCTTCCTTCTGAAACCAGTACTGAACCGTATACGGAACGTATCTGCTGCTTTCGATTGGGATAAGCTTTGCCGTAAAACGGATAACTCCGTTTTCATCTGCTCCCGCAGTTGTATCTCCGGTAAACCGGAATACCTCATCCGGCTGATAGACTCTTCCGCCGTATTCCCATCCTTCAAAAATATACTTATCCCTGTCATACGCAGGAATCCCGCCGATCCGGGTCTCATGACTGTCCTCCGGAAAAATAGTATAAGTGCCTTCATCCGCTACGTCAGCTTCTTCTTCGCCGATCATATATTTTACGGTATACTGTTTCTTTTCCGCGGAAATATATACCTCCACATTATCCGACAGTCCGTCTGTAATATTAAACTGATACTGATATCCCTCCAGGCTCACTTCTTCCAGATCTTTGACATTCCACACCTGTATCTCCGGATGCGCCACGCCGCCGGCCAGCACCGTCACTTCAGGGTTGGTATAGCCCGTCAGGAGATTAAAATAAAATTCATTTCCCCACTGGCCGGTCTGCAGATATACCCGATTGAGGCTGCCTTTCTTAAAGCTCTCACCCGCGTAATCCCAGCCCATGATCTCATCCACGCCGTCCAGCTGTTTCAGAATAATTTCATCCCGGGCAGAACTTTTAAAATTTCCACCCGTCACTGTAATATCCGTATATACATTCTCAATGGTTACCGTATATTCATATTTGTAACGATTAGGCGTCCCCTGATCATGCCAGCATTTTGTCAGCTGGACCGTAACTCTTTCTCCTGATGAAAGTACAGACTCCGCATGAATATCTTTCCATTCTTCCGGATTATACGGCGTTCCGTAAGACGACGGCACCTGAACGCTCCCTCCGTTGATCTCCAGACCGTTCAAATGCCACTGCCTGAATCTTCCGGCCTCATAATCCCATCCTTCGCCCTCGCTGCTGTTCAGGTAAAAAACAAGAGCGTCTCCCGGCTGGACGGACGTTCCGGATTCCGGGAAACTGATATATCCGTTTAAAATATCTTTCTGCTCGTAGGAAAACACATACCCGGATACATCCATCTCTGAAATCGTCACAAACTGCGGTTCCCGCACATCCTCCACCGTGTATCTGGTCAGACCGGACCCACTGTCCTCCAGAACTCCCCGGGCGGAAATGTCCGTGCCGTTCACTGTCACCGCCAGTTCTTTCCCTTTGCCATCCGGAGCGGCCGTAAAAGAGTAAGACTGCCCCTCTTCCACCGTCTCCGGCCCGCTGTATGAAAGAACTGTAGAATAGGTAATCTCGTAGGTCTCCACATGTCTTTCGTAATGCAAAACGATTTCCCTGCCATCCAGCAGCAGCCCTGTACTGGTATCCTCTTTCGGCACATAGTAAAGCGTATCCTCAAAAGATCCGACCGCATAGATTTCATCTCCGCCGGCTGTGGTCCTGACGTAATCATACCCTTCAAGCTCCGGCTTCACTTCACTGCACACGCCCACAGACACAGAAGCCGGCGCTTCAGGAATGGCCTCTCCATTCTCATCCACCACTGAAACAGGAACTTCTGCCTCCTCCCGCGGCTCCAGTCTGAGCAGCTCCGCCGCAACCTCCTCTGCCGGCGCCCCGGTTTCAGGCGCCGCATAGACGGCCTCTGACAGCAGAAGCACTCCTGCCAGCAAAAATGCCGGTATTCTCTTGATCCGTCTCATCTTTTCCCTTCTTTCCTCAGCATTTCACTGCGGCTGCAGGATATTTATAATACCTATAAATATAAGACGGATATTTTAGTAAAAAAAGGTCACTTTCAGTAGGTAAATCTCGTAGAAAATTTGTCTTCTCCCTCTTTCAGGGGCAGATTCTCGCATACCACTCTTTCAATCCGGATATAAGATGTATTTTTCAGCTCCAGAACCAGCTGCGCAATCACGGATTCCTTTCCCTGCACTTCCATCTCCACACGCCCGTCGCTTAAATTCCGCACCCAGCCAGTCAGCCCCAGACGTCTGGCATAATAGGCAGACTGATAGCGGAAACCTACCCCCTGCACACGTCCGGAAAAAAAGAAATGTTTTCTAACCATGGCCTTTCCCCCTCATTTCCTTCTAACTCATCTTCGCATCCAGCTCAAACCAGAATTCCACGCCATTGTCATAATTCTGCACGCCGCATTCCCGGTGAAGAGACTCCATAATAGCCTTAACAATAGAAAGGCCGATGCCGCTTCCCCCGTATTCTCTTGTTCTCGCTTTGTCCACTTTATAGAATTTCTGCCATATCTTATCCAAATCCTCTTCCGGAATTGGGCGGCCCGTATTGAAGACTGAGACGCGGACCGTATCCGTTTCCTTCACAATCTTCACTTCAATCACCTTGTCAAATTCACAATGATTGATGGCATTGCTGATATAATTTGTCACGACCTCTTCTATCTTAAATTCATCTGCCCAGACGCTGATCTCTTCCGTCTCCTTGAAAATCAGATGAATCTCTTTCTGATTCATCAGGATTTTAGAGGAATTCAGCACATTCCGGATCAGAGCGGTGATGTCAAACCGCTCCATGGTAACCACATCGTTTCCGAACTCCAGCTGATTCAGCGAAAGCAGATTTTTCACCATGGTGTTCATCTTTCCAGCCTCATCCATAATGACCTCACAGTAGAAATCCCGGCTTTCCGCATCGTCATTGATACATTCCTTCAGGCCCTCCGCATACCCCTGAATCAGCGCAATCGGAGTCTTAAGCTCATGAGATACATTTGACAGAAACTCTTTCCGCATTTCGTCAATCTGAGTCTTCCGCTCAATATCCTTCTGCAGCTCGTTATTGGCCGTTTTCAGCTCCGAAATCGTCTTCTCCAGGGTCTCTGAAAGCTGATTGATATGATGGCCCAGAACCCCGATTTCATTCTGTACATCGGAAGTAAATTTCGCGTCGAAATCAAGTTCTGTCATGCGCCTGGAAATATCTGTAAGTTCAAGGACCGGCTCGGATATTCTTCTGGACAGCCACCAGATCAAAAGAGAACTTACCGCCACAGCCGCAAAGGCAATATAGAGGAAAAAGCGGTTGGAGATAGCCGCGCTCTCCCTGATGCTCTCCAGGGCCGTCTGCATGATAAAGGGTTCTCCGGTATCCAGCGTTCCTATGACTTCCAGATAATCAGCCTGTGTCAGATAATCTCTGCTCTCCCGCAGAGTATAATTTTCTTCCCTGTTCAGCACCGTCACTTCTCTGCTGTCTATTCCGAAAATGTAATTATACAGCTTTTGTTTTAGAATCTGATAATCACGATTCGTATACAGCCTGGGGGCTCCGCTGTTATCCATTACGAAGACAGAGATATTGTCTGTGCTGCAAATCAGATCCAGCTGGGAAATAAAATCCTCCTCATCCTCTCTTCCTTCCCGAAAGCCCTGATTCAGGATACTGTAAGCGCCAACCACGGTCTCCTTTTTATTATTCAGATAATATTCCTCCAGAAAGAGGGCGTTCACAAGCCCGCAGCAGAGGAAAGTTCCAGCCATTACGCCGATAAAGATACCGGCAAGCTGCCGTTTAATCGAATGTTTCATACCTGTGCCTCAAATCTATGCCTCAAATTTATAGCCCATGCCCCAGATAGTTTTGATCATATCTCCCTTATCCCCCAGCTTGCTCCGAAGTTTTTTTACATGGGTATCTATCGTTCTGGCATCTCCAAAATAATCGTAATTCCATACATTATTCAAAATCTTCTCCCTGGACAGGGCAATTCCCTGATTTTCCATAAAATAAGCCAGAAGCTCAAATTCCTTAAAGCTCAAGTCCAGCGTCTTTCCATCCAGCGTCACAATATGAGCCGCCTTATCCAGCTCAATTCCGCCTGCCCTCAGCACATCTCCTCCATCCCTGCCGCTGGTTCTGCGCAGGATAGCCTCCACTCTCGCCACAAGGATCTTCGGACTGAAGGGCTTGGAAATATACTCGTCCACACCCAGCTCAAACCCCTGCAGTTCATCCCGTTCATCTGATTTCGCTGTCAGCATAATAATCGGAACCCTGGAATAGGCGCGGATCTCTCTGCAGGTCTGCCACCCGTCCATTTTGGGCATCATCACATCCAGGATCACCAACGCGATGCCTTCCGTACCAAAAAAGATATCCAGGGCCTCCGCTCCGTTGCCCGCCTCCAGAACCTCAAAATTTTTCTTTATCAGAAAGTCCCGAACCAGCTTACGCATTCTGCTTTCGTCATCCACCACAAGAATTTTCAATTTATCCATAAAAAAATCCTCCTTGCCGTTCTCACGCTCTTATATATGTTTCTGATTATAGCAGGAAAATATGTTGCTTTTGTGAACAGAAAAGAAGAAGATTACGCGCCACAGTATTCCCGGCCAGGATAAGCAGCCCAAGCCATACACATCCCCGCCAGAAGCTCATTGGGACTCTGTGCCTGCTGCGGCACAGACGTTCTCTCGTCTCCTCCAGAACATAGCCTGCATATACCGCAGCGCTGTACGGCACGAGCGGATGGTACAGAAAAGATTTCACCAGTCTGCCCTTCAGCAAGGCAAGAACCGCGCGGGTCCCGCCGCAGGCCGGACACCAGAGTCCTGTAGTTCGGTAAATAAAACATGGAGGAATCTCAATAAATTCTTTTCCCACAGTAAAATAAAAAATCAGGCCGGCTGCCAGGATTCCCCCGGCTGCCAGACTGATTATATAAGCATAATCTCGATCTTTCATTTATTTCAGAAGCTTGATGCCTCCCAGCAGCGGAACCGGTTTTTCCTCTTCGTTAATAGCGGCAATCAGTCCCATAACCCAGCAGACAATCATAAAAATACCCCAAAGCCATCCGATACACGGGATCACGCTTAACAGGCTGAACAGCAGTATAACCAGAGCCTGATTCAGATGAAACTTTGCCCCTTCCTTGTCTCCTGCCACAAAGGCAATCACAAGGCCAATCCAGGTAAGGTAAGCTACAATTCCAGTTGTCTTTTTGTCCATAGTTTTCCCCTCTCATTCGCAACATTTTGTTAGACAGTTTCTAACTGCTCTTATTGTACTGCAATCATGGGTAAATGTCTACTGTTTACTGTTGTTTTTTTACTCTGACCGGCGGCGGAGCTGCCGCTGCATGCCGCGCCCGCAAAAAAAAGAAGCAGGACATGCTGTTGAACTGCTCCCCGTCAAGAGGACAGAGAAAAAATATAAAATTTTTCCGGCCAGCAGCTAAGCGTTGCTGGCCATATTTCATGCAGCACAGTACAACTCATATTTCTCCATCGGCGTT
>NZ_NFLF01000040.1 GCF_002160765.1 Lachnoclostridium sp. An138 | reverse complement strand
TCTGCTTTTATATATGAGACATGCCGCCCGAGAAAGCAGTTCTTTCTCGGGCTCGCGGGCTTTCCCCCCAGGGGACCCTCTCTTGGCCTGCGGCCAATTCACCTTGCGCCCTATAGAATTTTCGATAAGACCCCGCCTTTGCATAAATGCAGGCAGGTTCTTTTCGAATCTTCTGCATGTCTCATTGCCAACGCGCAAAAAAATACCACACAGCTGCAGAACTGCAGCTGTGTGGCGAAAAGCGGAATTATTCCGGAAAAATCCACGCCCCTACGGGTTTTAGGAATGTTATCTGATTAGATCTGCGGGCCGGCAGCTACCAGTGCCTTTCCAGCCTCATTGCTCTCATACTTCGCAAAGTTCTTGATGAAGCGTCCAGCCAGATCCTTTGCCTTTGCATCCCACTCGGAAGCGTCAGCATAGGTGTCGCGCGGGTCCAGAATAGCAGGATCTACGCCCGGCAGCTCGGTCGGAATCTCTACGTTGAAGTACGGCAGCTTCTTGGTCGGAGCGCTCAGAATAGAGCCATCCAGGATAGCGTCGATGATTCCACGGGTATCCTTGATGGAGATACGCTTTCCGGTTCCATTCCATCCGGTATTTACCAGATAAGCCTTTGCTCCGCTCTCTTTCATTCTCTTAACAAGCTCCTCTGCATACTTGGTCGGATGCAGCTCCAGGAATGCCTGGCCGAAGCAAGCGGAGAAAGTCGGTGTGGGCTCGGTGATTCCACGCTCTGTTCCGGCAAGCTTTGCTGTGAATCCGGACAGGAAGTAATACTCGGTCTGCTCCGGTGTCAGAACAGATACCGGCGGAAGTACGCCGAACGCGTCAGCAGACAGGAAGATTACATTCTTCGCTGCCGGAGCTGCGGATACCGGACGAACAATCTTCTCGATATGATCAATCGGGTAGGATACACGGGTATTCTCTGTTACGCTCTTGTCAGCGAAGTCAATCTTTCCGTTCTCATCCAGAGTAACGTTCTCCAGAAGAGCGTTTCTCTTGATAGCGTTGTAGATATCCGGCTCAGACTCTTTGTCAAGGTTGATAACCTTTGCGTAGCAGCCGCCCTCAAAGTTGAAGATTCCATTGTCATCCCAGCCGTGCTCGTCATCACCGATCAGAAGACGCTTCGGGTCTGTGGACAGCGTGGTCTTTCCTGTTCCGGAAAGTCCGAAGAAAATAGCGGTGTTCTCGCCGTTCATATCTGTGTTTGCAGAGCAGTGCATGGAAGCGATGCCCTTCAGCGGCAGATAGTAGTTCATCATGGAGAACATACCCTTCTTCATCTCTCCGCCGTACCAGGTGTTCAGGATAACCTGCTCGCGGCTTGTGATATTGAAGACAACTGCGGTCTCAGAATTGAAGCCCAGCTCCTTGTAGTTCTCTACTTTCGCCTTGGAAGCGTTGTAAACAACGAAATCCGGCTCAAAGTTCTCCAGCTCCTCAGCAGTCGGCTGGATGAACATATTGGTAACGAAGTGCGCCTGCCAAGCTACCTCCATGATGAAACGGATAGCCATGCGGGTGTCCTTATTCGCTCCGCAGAACGCGTCTACTACATACAGCTTCTTATCGGAAAGCTCTTTAAGAGCGATCTCCTTAGCGGCATTCCAAGCTTCCTGGCTTGCCGGATGATTGTCATTCTTATACTCATCGGAAGTCCACCAAACAGTGTCCTTGGAGTTCTCATCCATTACGATGAATTTGTCTTTCGGTGAACGGCCTGTGTAAATACCAGTCATAACGTTCACTGCGCCGAGCTCGCTGACCTGTCCCTTCTCGTAGCCTTCCAGGCCGGGCTTGGTCTCTTCTTCAAACAGCAGCTCGTAAGAGGGATTGCGTACAATCTCTGTCGTTCCCGTGATACCGTACTTGCTTAAATCAATTTTTCCCATGTTTCACTAGACCTCTTTCTTTTCATAGTATAATATGTGCGTCAGGCCAGCGGCCTTTTTTGCCTCATGCCCTATATTATCCCATCTTGTGAAAAAAAAGTCAAGCTTGCAAATGTTAAAAAAATAAGAACAAATATCACCAGAACTGTACAAAGAGACGAGAATCTCCGCAGCGCTTCCGGAGCCCACCAAATGGACGCGCGAGCGCAAGCTCAAGAAGGCAGCCCGGGCCGCATCCGCTTGGCTCGCTGCCCGCGGGAATAAAAGGTTTCCGCCCTTCCATCTAAAGCATCCAGCTAAAGGATTTTGCATCAAATTATTAAATAACTGTAAATTTTTCTTTTTTATATTCTTATTTCTGCAATTTTATGGTATAATATCGCCAGATATTATACCTGAAATCCCCCGGAGGGGCCATGTCCGAAGGACATGGTATAATATCGCCAGATATTATACCTGAAATCCCCCGGAGGGGCCATGTCCGAAGGACATGGTATAATATCGCCAAATATTTCACTATATTTTCCGCGCCAGGTCTGTGATACTCCTTACCTGAATGAGTTTTCCGCATCACCCCTGAGCGCAGACGTGACCATGCAAATTCTTTTTCAGAAATCCCCTGAAAAAATGAATTTATAAACAGTATGAGAGAAGAAAGGAGATTTTGCTTATGCAGATGAACTCATATTCGGAGATTACACCTGAAATTCTGGATCTCGCCCAGATGAGTGAGAGAGCCAGCCAAATCAACGCAGATCTTTATAAGAAATACGATGTGAAACGGGGCCTGCGTGATATCAACGGCAAGGGCGTTCTGGCCGGACTGACCGAGATCGGAGAAGTTCAGGCTTACAAGTCCGTAGACGGGAAAGAAGTCCCCTGTGAAGGAAAATTATATTACCGCGGACTGGATATTGAGGAACTGGTGCAGGGCTTCGTATCCGAAAAACGTTTTGGATTTGAAGAAATTACCTACCTGCTCCTTTTTGGAGAGCTTCCGAGCGAAAAGGAGCTTTCGGATTTCTGCGAGCTTCTGGGCTCTTACCGTACGCTCCCGACTCATTTTGTGCGCGACATCATCATGAAAGCTCCCAGTAAGGATATGATGAATACTCTGGCCCGCAGCGTTCTGACTCTGTATTCCTATGATGATCGGGGAGACGACATCTCCATCCCCAATGTACTGCGCCAGTCGCTGCAGCTGATTGCCCTGTTCCCGGTACTTTCCGTGTACGGCTACCAGGCTTACAGTCATTATCATGATGGAAAGAGTCTTTACATCCATCAGCCCCAGCCGAACCTGTCAACCGCAGAAAATATCCTTTATACCCTGCGTCCTGACAGCTCCTATACAGATTTTGAGGCAAAAGTCCTGGACATTGCCCTGGTCCTTCATATGGAACACGGCGGCGGAAACAATTCTTCCTTTACCACACACGTAGTCTCCTCCTCCGGTACGGACACCTATTCTTCTGTGGCCGCTTCGCTCGGCTCTCTGAAGGGTCCCCGGCACGGCGGCGCCAATATCAAGGTCGTGCGGATGTTTGAGGATATGAAACAGCAGGTCAAGGACTGGACGGACGAAAAGGAAGTCGGCGCTTATCTGCGGGCACTCCTGAGTAAGGAAGCCTTTGACCATGCCGGACTGATCTACGGTATGGGTCATGCCGTTTATTCCCTGTCCGACCCCCGTGCGAATATTTTCAAATCCTTCGTAGAACGGCTGTCCAAGGAGAAAGGGCGCGAGGATGAGTTCCGCCTTTATTCCATGGTCGAGCAGCTGGCACCGAAGATCATCGGAGAGGAACGTCAGATCTATAAGGGCGTAAGCGCAAACGTGGATTTCTACAGCGGATTTGTATACAGCATGCTGGATCTTCCTCTGGAGCTTTACACTCCCATTTTCGCCATGGCTCGTATTGTAGGCTGGAGCGCCCACCGCATCGAAGAACTGGCCAATAACGGAAAAATTATCCGTCCCGCATATAAGAGCGTTGCGGAAAAGCAGGAATATGTAAAGCTGTCTGAACGGTAATTATCCCTGCTGGCAAGAGGCATCAGACATAAAAAGAGGACGCCCGGAATTATTTCCGAACGTCCTTTTTTATGTCTGATATCATTCTCCCTGATTTCTTACCAGAACTTCTCCACGCCTTTGCGCGCCGCCAGCGCGAACCAGATCAGCACTGCCAGAAAGAGCACCATGACAATCCCGTATGCCACTCCCGGAAGCGGAGTTACATAAGTATTCACCAGCCCGGCGGTTCCGTAAATAAGGGCTGAAATTCCCAAGATCAGCATTTTAGGCGAAATATAGGCTTTATACCCCTCCAGATCCCTGCATTTCTTCGGGTCCACCTCTTTGTTCAGAAGAATGGTGGTGGTAATCTCTCCCTTCGTCCTCATGACGAACCAGCCGTACAGCACATAGAATCCCGCCCCCACGAAAATGACATCCAGTACGCTCCAAATACTATTATCCATCTCTTAAGCCACTCCTTATATATTCAAAAACTTCTTTACGGCAGCTTTCATCTCCCGTACCTCGACTACGGTATCATGAAGCACCGGAGCCGTACGGATTTCCTCCACTGCTCTGGGAATCTCCGTGCCGGAAAGCCCGGACAGGGCGTCCGCCAGTTCAAAATCATCTTTTCCACCGCATTCCTGCCCCAGAGCTGTCATGACGCTGCGGGTGAACTTGTAGGGACTGGCCGTGGAAGCAATGACTGTCTTCGTACCGTCAGCCGTGTCCGTTTTGTATTTTTCATATACACAGGAGGCCACAGCCGTATGCGGATCGATAACGTAGCCCGTCTTATCATACAGATTGTAAATCGTCCGTCCAGTCTCCTGCTCCGAAGCAAAATTTCCATAGAAATCGCCAAGCTTTTCCCGCATGGCAGGCGTAATCTCATAGGCTCCCTTTTCTGACAGACTTTTCATCAGAGCCGCGTCTGCCCTGTCGTCTTCTCCGGCAATCCGATAGATGAGACGTTCCAGATTGCTGGAAATCAGAATATCCATGGAAGGAGAGCTGGTCAGAATAAACTCCCGGTTCTTATCGTAATGCCCTGTCTGGAAGAAATCAAACAGAACTTTATTCTCATTGGAAGCGCAGATCAGCTTTGCAATCGGAAGCCCCATCTGCTTTGCATAATACGCCGCCAGAATATTTCCGAAGTTGCCGGTGGGAACCGTTACATTAATCTGTTCCCCCTTCTCAATCTCACCGTTCGCATAAAGCTTCGCGTATGCATATACATAATACACAATCTGCGGAACCAGGCGTCCGATATTGATGGAATTGGCAGAGGAAAACTGGAAGCCCGCCGCCTCCATCTCCTTTTCCAGTTCTCTGTCGCCAAACAGAGCCTTGACGCCGCTCTGAGCATCGTCAAAGTTTCCATGAATACCGATTACCTTTACATTCGCCCCTTTCTGGGTCACCATCTGCTTCTCCTGAATGGGGCTTACGCCGTTCTTCGGATAGAACACCACAATCCGCGTGCCCGGCACGTCCGCAAAGCCCGCAAGGGCCGCCTTTCCGGTGTCGCCCGAGGTAGCCGTCAGAATCACGATTTCATTTTTCACCTGATTCTTTTTCGCAGAAACCGTCATCAGATGCGGCAGAATGGAAAGGGCCATATCCTTAAACGCAATCGTCGCTCCGTGAAACAGCTCCAGGTAATAGGCGCCGCCCGCCTTCACCAGCGGAGCAATCTCCGGTGTGTCAAATTTTTCATCATAAGCCCGTTCGATACAGCCTTTAAGCTCCTCCTCTGCAAAATCTGTGAGAAAACGGCTCATGACCGCATAGGCAGTCTCCTGATAACTCATCTGCGCCAGCTCGTCCAGACTCACATCAAGCTTCGGAATGCTTTCCGGCACAAACAGGCCGCCGTCCGCCGACAGGCCTTTGAGAACCGCCTGGGAGGCCGTCACCCGTACACTGGAATCTCTCGTACTTCTGTATAACAAATCCATGAATTTCGTCCCCTTTTTTTCTAAAATAATAAAGCAGGCTTTACGGGCTATTATAGCATATCACAGGCGGATTCGTCCACCGCTTTTCTCTATCCGGCGGCATACAGATAAGCTTTTCTTTCACCGGCAGCGTCCGGGAGGCTTCTCTTCCTGATATGCCGGCGCATCAGGGAAGAATCCGTATCAAGTGTTTTCAGAAATTCCGCTGTCCTCCCTGCTTTCTCCTGTGCTATACTTAGGAAAAAGACAGCCCCTGAGCGCAAAAGGAGGATTTTTTCATGGAACTGAAAATCACTACTCTGATCGAAAATCAGCCAGGACAGGACGGGCGTCTTGCCTTCGAACACGGCCTTTCTCTCTTTATCGAATTTGCGGGAAAACGGCTGCTCTTCGACACCGGCCAGACAGGCGCCTTCGCTGACAATGCAGAAAAACTGAGTATCGATCTTTCCCAGCTGGACGCCGTTATTCTGAGCCACGGGCATTACGACCACAGCGGCGGCCTGGCCCGCCTTCTTCCACTCCTCTCCCCGGGTACTCCCATCTATGCGGGAAAAGAGTTTTTTGCCGCCAAATATAAAAAGCTCCCCGGAGACCGCTTCCAGTACAATGGAAACCCTTTCCCCAGGGAAATATTTGCGTCCTATCCGGTCCGTCTGCACCTTCTGGAGGCCGGCGTATCCGCGCTCAGTCCCGATATTCTGCTTTTCAAAAGTAAGCGCTTTATAATCGGCCGGATCGTCAGGCTCCAACTTTTGTGAGATACTTCAGATAGCTGGAGTAATTCACTTCCTCTCTGGTTCTCAGATTCGCAAAAGCTGGATTTCAACTA
>NZ_NFLF01000004.1 GCF_002160765.1 Lachnoclostridium sp. An138 | reverse complement strand
TGCTTGCTTCTTAGCATATCTCAACAAAATCAACCTTGTTTCAAATGGCTATTTTTCAATAGCTTGTTTCAGTGCGCCATTTTTCGGCTGGCCTCTACTTTCTTTCACACTAAGCCTCCTGATTCTTCCGGGCGCCATTCTGCGTATTTCGGGCGTAGGCACCGGAATAAGTATCAACTGTTTGTTTATACAACGATAACATATTGGAGATTCCCCGTCAAGAAAGGAGGCACTATAATTAAGAACAGAAAGAAACCTGCTGTTAAGCAGAACGCACAGCAGCAGGAGAAATGAGAAGAATTTCCCGGGCAGAAGCGCCGGGACAGGAAAGTGGGAGGAAGATTTGTGGCAGAGCTGATAGCTTTTTTTTCGCGAAGAGATGAGAATTACGTGAATGGCCTGATTAAAGTGCTGAACAGGGGCAATACAGAGACGGCGGCGGCTGTCCTTCAGAAGCTGACTGGCGCGGACTTATTTCAGATAGAACCGATGCAGCCTTATGCAAGGGACTATAACGAATGTATCGCTCAGGCCCAGGAGGACCAGAAGAGAAATGCGCGGCCGGAGCTGAAAAGCTATCCGGAAAGCATCGATGGTTATGACACCATTTATCTTGGCTATCCCAATTACTGGGGAACCATGCCTATGGCGGTTTTTACGTTTCTGGAGCATTTTGATTTTTCCGGAAAGACCATTAAGCCATTCTGCACCCATGAGGGCAGCGGACTTGGCAGCAGCGTGGGGGACATCCGCAGAACATGTCCGGGCGCAGAGGTGAAGGAGGGACTGGCTGTCCGGGGTGGAAACGCAGCCCAGTCCAGAGCAGATTTTGAAAAATGGATTTAAGAAGCCCTGATTTCTCAGACAGCGGGGACTTGGCTTCAAAAAAGCAAGAAGAAAAAAGGAGGATATTTTGAAATGGCATATTTAGGTGAAACAATTGGAAAACTTGGTTTTGGCCTTATGCGGCTTCCTCAGAAGGAAGACGGCACAATCGATGTGGAGCAGACAAAAGAGATGGTGGATTTGTTTCTTGAGGCTGGTTTTACTTATTTTGATACAGCATGGGCCTACGCGGGAAGTGAGGATGCGATCCGCCAGGCGCTGGTAGAGCGCTATCCGCGTGAGCGTTTCCAGCTGGCTACCAAGAACGCGGCCTGGATTAACTGTAAGACAAGAGAGGAAGCCATCGCTCAGTTTGATACCTCTCTGAAGCAGACGGGAGCAGGCTATTTTGATTTCTATCTGCTCCATAACCTGGGAGAGGGCCGTACAAAATATTTTGATGATTTTGACATGTGGAGCTGGGTGCAGGAAAAGAAGAAGGAAGGGCTGATTAAGCATGTGGGCTTTTCTTTCCATTCCACGCCGGAGGAGCTGGAAGACATCCTGAATAAGCATCCGGAGATGGAGTTCGTTCAGCTGCAGATTAACTACGCAGACTGGGAGAATCCGGCCGTGCAGTCGAAGGCCTGCTACGAGGTAGCCAGAAAACACGGCAAGCCTGTGGTTATCATGGAGCCCATCAAGGGCGGCATGCTGGCAAATCCGCCGGAGTCCGTGGCAGAGGTGTTTAAGAATGCCGAACCCGATTCCTCGGTAGCCTCCTGGGCAGTCCGTTTCGCGGCAAGCCTGGAGGGCGTCATCACTGTACTTTCCGGAATGAGCAGTGTAGATCAGATGAAAGATAATCTTTCCTACATGAAGGGATTCCAGGGTCTGAATGCGGAGCAGCAGGCTGTGATTGCGAAGGCTCAGGAGGAGCTTAAGAAGATTCCGCTGATTCCCTGCACCACCTGCAATTACTGCGCGAAGGTCTGTCCGAAGAACATCGGTATCTCCGGCTCCTTTACGGCCATGAATCTGCTGACTCTTTATAGAGATAAGGCTTTTGCAAAGCATCAGGAGGAATGGCTGGTAGGCGGACATGGAAAAGCGCGGGCGGACCAGTGCGTTAAATGCGGCAAATGTGAGGAGGCATGTCCTCAGCACATTAAGATCCGGGAGAACCTGGAGAAGGTCTGCGGGGCGCTTCTGTAGTCCGCTGAGGCAGACAGCAGAAATCAATCATTTTATAATTCTTTTTCATAGAACAGGAGGAAAACTATCATGGTAAAACAGACAGCAGGCAGAGATGTCCTGGGAGAGTTCGCTCCCAAGTTCGCAGAGTTAAATGACGATGTATTGTTTGGCGAGGTATGGTCCAGAGAAGGCATTCTTCCGCTGAAAATCCGTTCCATGCTGACCGTGACGGCGCTTGTAAGCAAGGGAATTATTGATTCTTCTCTGCAGGCCCACCTTACGACAGCAAAGAAGAACGGGGTGACACGCGCAGAGATGGCGGAGCTTCTGACTCATATCGCCTTCTACGCAGGCTGGCCCAATGCCTGGGGCGCGTTCCGTCTGGCAAAAGAGGTCTATGGGGATGACAATGAGGCAGAGGAGCATGGAGGCTTCTTCGGTATGGGCGAGCCGAACACCGCGTTTGCCCGGTATTTTATCGGCCAGAGCTACTTAAAGCCTCTCACAGACGGCTCCAAGACTGTATTTGTGGCCAACGTAACCTTTGAGCCGGGCTGCCGGAACAACTGGCATATCCATCACGCAAAGAAGGGCGGCGGACAGCTGCTGATCTGCGTGGACGGAGAAGGCTGGTATCAGGAAGAGGGCAAGCCGGCCCAGAGCCTGAAGCCGGGGGATGTAGTTACGATTCCGGCTGAGGTAAAGCACTGGCATGGAGCTAAGAAAGACAGCTGGTTCAGCCATCTGGCTGTCGAGGTTCCGGGCGAGGAGACATCCAATGAGTGGCTGGAAGCTGTAGACGATGAAGCGTACGCAGCCCTTGAAAAATAAGGGAAAATTAAGAGAAAAATAAGTTTTTCCGTCTTAAAACCGGTTGTGGATTCCACAGCCCCTGTGTTAAAATTATTATACAGAAGAGAATGTAGTACAGGGGTGACGGAAGACGCGGAACAGAAGAAAAAACAGAATAGAATCAGATTTTGCGCAGTTCCTGTCCCCTTTACAGGTGATTAAAAGCGTATCCGTTATCCACAGATGTACCTGCTGTATGTCTGTGGATAATGGCGTTTTTGGAGACATTTGCAGAAAAAAGGCCTGATTTCAGGCATCAGGCCGGGATAAACTAAAAAAGGGGGGACCGATATGAGGAACAGAGAAGAATACGGAAAAGACAGGAAATACAAGAAGTACAGGAAAGACAGAAGAAAGCCGGCAGTCTGGCATATGGCAGCGGCCGTGTTATTTGCGGCGGCACTGATTTTGCCTGCGGCTTTGGCAGAGACGGCCAGGGCGGCGGAGCTGGAACGGCCTGGTTCTGCCGTACAGTCAGATTCTGCCGCTCCGGCAGGAAGTGTTATACAGACCGGTACTGCTGTGCCGGTAACAAAGAATCTCAGCTATGGATACAGCGCGGCAGAGGCAGAGATTCCGATTAGCATAACCAATCACACAGAGACTGTCATGGAAATAAATAATATCAGCTGCATACTGACAGATGAAAACAGCTGTTTTTCTGTCCTTTCCGGACAGACCGGAAAGGAAGGGCAGACATTGACGGTTGCGCCCGGTTCCCAGGCGAATCTCTGCCTGGTCAGGTTCCTGACGGGTATGCCCGTCCGGACAGAGCCCTATTCTGCCGGTCTTCAGATAACGTATACAGACGGAAAGAACAGCAGCCAAACACAGAGCTATACGCTGAGCGTGACAGTGGGACAAAAAAGCATAGAAAGCTGCAGGATAGAGAACATTGAAAAACAGTATTATACCGGGGAAGAGATTCAGCCGTCAGTTCTCATATCCAACAATGGACAGGCATTGACAGCCGGACAGGATTATACGGCCGGGTATGTTTCAAACACAGATGTGGGCATGGGGCGGATGATCATAACGGGAAAAGGAAATTACAAGGGAAAGACGGAGAAATCCTTTGAGATTGTCTGGTATGACAAGCCTGTGGATGTCAGATTTAACGGAGAAACTCCTTCAGAAGCCTGGTATGAGGAAGATGTGCGCATTACTGCCAAAGGATGCACTGTTTCAGATTCACTGGCAGGAGCTTATGAGGAGTCTTATCTGATTACGGCGGAAGGAGAGCACAGCCTTTCTCTGTACTGTAAAACGCAGGAGGGTTATCTTACGGACGCGCAGCGCTTTGCAGTCAAAATTGATAAAAATGCTCCGGCTGTAACGAAAATGCAGATTTCCGGCATTACGAACCAGACGGCGTCAGTGAGTGTCACAGCGGAAGACACAGGCAGCGGAGTTTCCTGGTATTATCTGTACTGGTCGCCGGAAAAGCTGGAGACGGTAAATGCGGATACCATAAAAAACAGCAGCGGCACGATGAAGATCAGCGCTTCAGAAGCTGCGGCAGGCACAGCGGTCTTTTCCCTTCAGGGACTTTCCGAAGGAACCGTGTATTATCTTTATGCGGCGGTGGAAGACTCCTCAGGGAAACTCAGTGAGACTGAGACGGGCAGCTTCACCGCAAAGAAAACAGTTCCGGAGGAAGTTCTGGTTCTTAACGCTTCCGCTTCGGCAGATACCATTACAGTGAAAGCACTGGCGGATACAGAAGTATATGGAAGCGCAGCGTACTGCCTGCTGGATGCTTCCGGCCGGAATGTCGTAAGAGACTGGCAGGAGAGCAATGAATTTACCGGACTGACAGAGGGTACAGGCTATTATGTTCATGCGAAATATACAGGCTCAGACGCATATATGGAATCAAAAGCCGTCAGCGCGCAGGTTACGACGAAATACTGGGCTTTTGTGAAGGTTCCGGAAGGGCTTTCCGCCCGGTACGGACAGACTCTTAAGGAGGTGAAGCTTCCTGAGGGCTGGAGCTGGGCAGACAGCTCGGCGCCGGTTACAGTGGCAAACAGCGGGTATGAGGCAAGGTTTCCGGCAGATGCGGCTCAGTATGACTATTCCAGAATCGAAGGTTATGATGCCGATGCCGGATATGTGGCGCGTCTTCTGCCTGTAAAAGTGGAGCCGGCAGCGCCGGTGCTTACCTGGAAGGCAGGGAATACACAGACAGTAGTTTATAACGGAAAGGCAGCTGCGGTTGCGGCGCCTGAAGTGGCTCTGATAAACAATGAAGTCTTCCAGGGATCTGTCAGCTGGTCCTGGCGGAAGGCGTCTGACAGCAGCGGGAACTTTGCAGCGGGGCTCCCCTCAGAGCCCGGAACCTATGTGGTGCGGGCAAGTGTGGAAGCGGCTGGAAATTACAGCGCCGCCAGCGCAGATATGACGCTGATGATAGACTGGCTGCAGGGCGCTCCTGACGCGGTGCTTTCCGATCAAAACGGGAAGACGCTGTCTGCAGGCGCTTGGTGCGGGGAGGCTGTGCTGACAGCGCCGGAGGGATATGAAATCAGTTTCTCACCGTCCGGGCAGTATAGCGGCTCTGTCCGCAGCACAGGGGAGACCGGCAAAGACGGCGCGGCAGCCACCTATTATCTGAGGCAGAAAGCCGGCGGCGGAATCGCGCGGAAGACAGTAAATGTATATATTGACAGGACAGCGCCTGGAGGCAGCATCTCGGTGGGCGGAGCTGCATGGAGCGGAATGGTGCCGGAGGACAAATCCGAGCTTCGGATATCGGAACAGAAAGAGGTTACAATCAGCGCAGAGGATGGCCAGTCCGGTGTGAAGACGGTGGAGTACACCATAAGCGATAAAAAATGCAAAAGCCGGGACGAGATTCAGAAGCTTGGCGGCTGGCTGATTTATAATCCTGACGCAAAGCCGGATATTAAACAGAACGGCGCGAACTATGTCTATGTGAGGATTACGGATCACGCGGGGAATATGACCTGGCTGTCCGCGGGAAAGATTTTGTATGAGACTTCGTCTAAGAATACAGGCTCATCTGCGGGAACGTCTTCCGGAAGTTCTGGTTCCGGCAGTTCCGGAACTGCCGGCCAGTCCGGTCAGACCACTGTTTCCGGAACGGGAAGCGGCGGTTCAAAGAACAGCGGCACGAAAGGAAACACGGCGGTAAAGACACCGGAGAAAGGAACTCCTTATATTCACGGAAGGGAGAGCATAAGCGGCTGGGATGCCATCCGAAAAGAACTGGAGGACGCGAAACCCGGAGATACGGTGATCCTGACCATGAACGGAACGTCAACGGTTCCGGGAAATGTTCTATCAGTCATTAAGGGAAGAGACATCAGGCTGGTCCTGAATATGGAAGAGGAGATTGTCTGGACGATTGACGGGCGAAGCTTCACTACAGGAGAGATAGATGATATAGACTTCGCAGTGGATAGGGAGGCAGAGGCGATTCCGGCGGATTTGATTCAGGAGCTGGCCGGAGAGCGTGATACGCGTCAGCTAAGCCTGGCTTACGATGGAGAGTTTGGGTTTACCGCCGTCCTGACCATTCATTTGGACGAGAAAGATGCCGGACGTTACGCTAATCTGTTCAGCTTTCAGGAACAGAGCGGAGAACTGAAGTATCTGGACAGCGCAGAAATCGGAGAGAGCGGGGAGACAGAGTTTTCCTTTACTCATGCTTCCGATTACGCGATTGTTCTGGATGAAGAGCCCTTTGACGGCACGGCGCAGGAGACAGAGGAAGAAGAGGAGCTGATACTTCCCGAGAGAGAAGAGGAAAAAGGAAAGGAAAAGGATGTCCGGACAACAGTTCTTACTCTGGTGATTTGTGTGATTGCATTGGCAGCCGGAATCGGGATCTGCGTATGGCTGGTGCGAAAGTATAAAAAAGAAGAAACGGAGTAGAGCGGAAGCTTGTGGAAGGGCGCTGAAGGGAAAGGAAAGACTTTCTTAATATTTCTTAAAAGAATGTAATTCGCTGGACAGGGGAATGCTGTTTTTGATAGAATAAAGCAGCGCCGGGAGAACCGGCCCTAAAAGGAGGAGATTATGAGATTAAGAAAGCTTATCTGTATTCTTGGACTTGGCACTGTTCTTATGCTGGCTGCGGCCTGCGGAAGCAGTGATTCCGCAGACAGCGGCCAGACGCAGGAGAATGCAGCCACAGAGGAAAACACAGAAGGACAGGAAACCGCAGACACTACGGCGGAAGAAAGCGCCGGACAGGAGGAAGGCGCAGAACAGGAGACGGACGGAGAAGAAGCAGTCAGCGATGCTCCCATCAGAATTTACGGAACGATTACGGAAGCGGGAGAAGACACAATCACGGTAGATAATCAGTCGGACGCTTCCACTTCCGGGGAGATCATTCTGAATATCGATCCGGAAAATACTATTCTGGCAGACGCCCAGACGGGTCTTCCCATGACCCTTTCAGATATGGGGACGGGAAGTTTTGAGGCATATCTTGGACCGGTTATGACCATGTCCATTCCGCCTCACACTACGCCCTATGTAGTGATCGCCAATATTCCGGAGGACGGCACAGCGCCTCAGTACGCAGTGGCAGCCAGCGATCCGGTTCTGGAAGACGGTTCCTATACTCTGGAGGCCACAGACGGCAGAACCTATACGATTCCGGAAAATGTGGAAATCTCTCCCTTCCGTACCAGAAACATTGTGACGATGGCAGACCTGACCCAGGGCAGAGGAGCCTTAATCTGGCTGGATGAAAATGAGACAGCAGTGAGGGTCGTGCTTCTGGAAGGAGAGCCGGCACAGGAGACACAGGAATAAGAGGCGGAAGGAGCCATTACCAATGATACGCGCTGCATTTTTCGACATTGACGGCACGTTGATGGCCCATAATCTTGGGGCTGTCCCGGAGGACACCTTACAGGCGCTTCAGAGCCTGAAGAAAAAAGGAATCTATGTGTTCACCAGCACCGGGCGGCATATTCTGGAGCTGGATGAGCTGGGAATCAGCCCCCTTGGTTTTGACGGCCATGTACTTTTAAACGGGCAGCTCTGCCTGGACGGAGAACGGCGCGTGCTGGCGGCGGCTCCAGTACCGCAGGAAGATATCCGGAATGTACTGCCGTTTTTTGAAAAAAAAGAAATTCCCATGTCCTTTGTGGAAAAGGACATGATTTACGCCAGTTTCATTGACGACAGAGTGCGCACGGCTCAAAAGGCCATTTCCTCTGAGCTTCCCAGGCTTGGAAAGTGGCGGGGAGGCACCGTTTATCTGGTTAATGTCTTTGCGGACGATGACGCGGTGGGCAGGCTGATGGAACAGATGCCTCACTGCCGGGTGACCCGCTGGAACCCTTATGGAGTCGATATCATCGCGAAAGAGGGCGGCAAGGAAAAGGGAATGGAGCAGCTCCTGAAGCATTTTGGAATTTCCAGAGAAGAAACGATTGCCTTTGGAGATGGGGAAAATGATATGGAGATGCTGGAATATGCCGGAATCGGCGTCGCTATGGGAAACGCGGAGGAGAAAGTAAAACAATGCGCGGACTATGTAACAGGCGACACGGACAAAGGAGGAATTCCGTCGGCCCTGCGTCACTACGGAATTTTGTAAAATATCAGCCCTTTATGGACAGGACTAAACCGGTCCCTGTGAAGTAAGGGGAAAGGAACGAGAAAAAGAAAGAGAAAAAGAGGAGGTTCCTTCCGGGGTCTGTACCCTGGAAGGAACCTCCTCTTCGACATGAATTGGAATGAGGGGCATCTGTTCAGCAGGCCTGGATTTCAGAAGCGCCGGAATTTCCAAATGCTTTGACGATTTCCAGGTCAACCTGCTGCTCGCTAAGCTTTTCCGAAGATGAAAGCTCAAAATATACATAGCTTCCATTGGTGGTTTGCGCATAGCCGGCAGCCGTATATACGGTGCCCTCCGGCAGCTCCTTTGTGAAAAAGAGGTAGGTATGAGTGTCACGATCGATCCAGTCGCCGATGGAATATCTGATTCCTCTGTCTGTCAGTTCCACTACGTCTTCTGAAACGTAATCGGAAAGAACCTCATCCAGAATCCAGCGTTCCTTTTCCTCCAGATTCACATAAGTCAGGTTGACATCTGACTTTTCCTTTGCAGGAGCCGCTGTGGTGACAGCGGGTACGGTCATCTCCGCCTCGGGAACGGTGCCGGAAGAAACTTCCGCTTCTGCGGATACGGGATTCAGATACAGGGCCAGTGTAAACAGACCGGCGATAAAGATGATTGATAACTTTTTCATAACTCCACCTCTTTTATTCTGATAAACATTGGAAAATAAAAATCTCCAACGATCAGTTTCCCTTTCTTTTCTCTAAGTATACACAGAAAATGTTACAAAAATGTTTAGAAAAAGTTAGAGTTATATTATAAAATCTAAATTATCATTGAAGAATTCAGATAAATCAATAGATTTCCACAACATTCCCAGAAAGGTGACAAAATCCAACAATTATGGAAGAGAATGTATGACCCGATTACTGCTCTTCCCCTTGTCCTCTCCGGAAAGACAGCAGTCCGGTAAAGAGTATAAGGGCAAAGACACATCTTCGTATACAGGCTGCAGGAGCAAAAAAAGCGCTGGCCATGCCGAAAACGAATGGATGATGATGAAAAGAGAGCATTAGACAGGCGGAAAAGTCCGGTTTATAATAAAACCGGAAATTATCAGAAAGAGGTATTTTTCAGGAAAGGAATGGAGTGAAAAGAAAATGAAAACAACCGTGTTAGGAGTAAAAAGTCCATTGGAAGTCCGTTCTGTCGGGATTGTCGGGGCGGGATATAACGTCCGGCAGGAAAGCCTTTTGGAAAGATGAAAAAGCTTTTGCGTCTGCCTGACACAGGGCATACAGCCGGAAGCAGTGAAAGAGATGGTGTATCAGTCGACCGATTATGTGGGCATGGGACGGATGTGGCCGTTTCTGCAGACGACGAATGAGGTCTTTGCAGAGCGGGGCATCACGCTTCCGGCCAGCGGCAAAGCTGTAACCACCATGGAGGATCGGCTGGAAAAAGGCGCGCAGGCGCAGGCGGACATTTTTGGCCCGCAGATGAAAGAGGCCTGGAAAAACGGCCACATCAACCGCTGGCTCGCCGCCAACTGTTTTGGAGATTACTATACACGGACAGGTCTTGACCTGGCCCAGCGGGAGATGATTACGTTCTGCTTCCTGATGGCCCAGGGCGGCTGTGAACCGCAGCTGACTGCTCATGCTAAGGGAAATATGAATCTGGGAAATGATAAAGAGTTTTTGCTCCGCGTCGTCTCTCAGTGTCTGCCGTATATCGGATATCCGCGCAGCCTGAATGCAGTTACCTGTATCAATAAGGCGGCGGAATAAAACAGGCAGGCAGAAAGCTGGTCATAGAAAAAATGAAACAGAAAACAGAACACGACAGAGTCGATTCTGGGAAATGGAGAGAATAACCGTATGAAGCCAAAAGCAGCAGTAAAAATGATAGTTGATATTTTGATGACAGCAGCGCTCCTTTTCCTGATGGGATATCAGTTCTGGGGCGATGCTGCCCATGAATGGGCGGGAGCAGGAATGTTCGTCCTGTTCATTCTGCATCATATTTTGAACCGCGGCTGGTACAGAGCCCTGACAAAGGGAAGATATTCTCCGGTGCGGGTCTTTCAGCTTGTGATAAATTTGCTGCTGTTATTGGTCATGATGGGACAGATGGTAAGCGGAATCATTCTGTCGCGCTGTGTATTTTCGTTTTTGCCGATCAGCGGCGGAATGTCCTTTGCCCGTCTGCTTCATATGGCGGCCGCGTACTGGGGCTTTGTGCTGATGGCGCTTCATCTGGGGCTGCACTGGAACATGGTGTCCGGAAGACTTGGAAAGGTTCTGGGCCACTCCCGGAGTTCCCGGTGGAGAACCATTGCGGGAAGGACTGCCGGAATCGGACTTGCGGTCTATGGATTTTTCGCATTTATCAGCAGAGATTTACCGGACTATATGTTTCTTCGGACACAGTTCGTATTTATGGATTTCAGCGAACCGGTCGCTCTATTTTACCTGGATTATCTGGCCATGATGGGATTTTTCATTTTTGCCGCCCATTATCTTTCCAGAGGAATGAAGCATTATGAAGAAAAATATTGGGAATTCACTGGCACTGTATCCGACTCCCCTCGTCGTAGTGGGAACCATGGTAGAAGGAAAGCCGAACTGGGTGCTGGTAGGACATATCGGAATCATCGGACATGACAGGGTGATGGTAAGCCTGGCCGGAGCGCATTACAGCAACAGGGGAATCAAGGAGACAAAGAAGCTGTCTATCAATATCGTGGATGAGGCGCTTCTTCCGCTGGCGGACCGGGCCGGCTGCGTCAGCGGCGCAAAGGAAGACAAGTCTGACCTTTTTGACTATACGGTAGGAGATACGGGAGCCCCCTTGATGACTGCCGCTCCGGTGGTGATGGAGTGCAGCGTGGATGACGTCTATGAGACGAAAGGCTTCGAGAGTTTTATCTGTACGATTGATCACACCTTTGCGGAGGAGAGGGTGCTCACGCCGGAGGATAAGATCGATTACCGGGTACTGAAGCCGGTGCTGTTCGAGATGCCTACCTATGAGTATCTGAGGACAGGGGATGTGATTGGAAAATGCATGTCCTGGGGAAAGGGAAAGTAAAGCTGTAATTTTGCGAAAAATTACCTTTGAAAGCGGCTGAAACATTTTTATAAGACAGCTGTTTGCCATTTTCGGCGTACTTCCAGGGAAGTTGGCCGTTGACAACAATTTTTTATTCCGTTACTCTGAATACAGAGCTGCCGGCGGCTCTCATTTTGCAAAAAAGGAGAGCGAAAACATGATACAGGAAAGATTTGTGGGGAACCATTATGAATGCGGCTTCCGCTTTGGCTCCCTGCTGGCAGAGCGCGGAAATTTTATTTTGGAACAGATTCCCTTTTCTATTACGGAGGAGCGGCTGCAGTTCGCGGCAGCCTGCCTTCCGGTCTATAAGAAGTATTTTCCGAAGATTCTGGAGGAGATCCGGGGAATCGCGGAAGGGCAGAGGTGCCCGGCAGAGAGGCTCCAGGCGGTTCTGTTCAGCATGTATGCCATGCCTCCGGCCTGCCGATGCTCCTGCTTTGCGGTGTCGAACGGGGCAGAGATTCTGTTTGGCCGCAACAGCGATTTTCTGACGGAGCTTCAGGACAATAACCGGAATGTGCAGTATTGTTTTTCCGACGGTTCCCACGCTTTTTACGGAAATACCACATCTTTCGTTCAGATGGAGGACGGCGTCAATGAGAAAGGACTGGCCGCAGGCCTTACCTCGGTGTATCCGCCTTCTGGCGCTTCGGGTCCTCTGATTGCGCCGGGCATGAACGCGGGCCTTCTTCTGCGTTTCTTTCTGGAGAGATGCGCGTCGGTGGAAGAGGCGCTGGCCTGGCTGAAGCGGCTTCCGGTAAGCTCTGCCCAGACCTTTACGCTGGCAGATGCCGGAGGGAAGATAGCGGTGGCAGAGTGCTTTGCAGGCGGCCTGAAGGTGATACGTCCGGAAAAAGAAACGATGAGAAAACAGGCTTCTGTCTGCGCCACGAATCTTTTTCATTCCGAAGAATTGAAGCGGTTTAATGAGCCGGGAATCGATACCTGGGAAGCCGGGCCCCGCTATCAGACCATGCAGAGGGCGCTGGAGGCCGAGGCCGGAGAAATGGTACTCTCAGACGCCCTCGATTTACTTTCCGGCAGGAAAGGTTTTCTCTGTCAGTATGACAGGAGAACGGGAAAGGATACGGTCTGGTCGGTGGTGTATGATTTAAAGAGAAGGAAAATCTATGAGGCTTATGGGAATCCTTCCCGGTGTGAGTTCGTGGAAACAGCATTCTGAACAGTATTCAAAACGCAGCGAAGTATATTTCCATGCAGGGCTGTGTTCAGGGAGGATATCTTTATATTCCGGCGGATGAAAGCAGGAAAAGCACTGGGGAGAAATATCCGGCTATCGGAAGGAGCTGTGAAAAAGCGGCTCCTGCTTTTCTGTGTGCCCGGCGGGCACACGTTCTAACGGGTGAAAGTATAAGGCGGAAGCAGTCTCCTTTCTTTTGAATCAGATAAAAGAGAAGTGCCTTCCTTCCGTCATCGGTGATTCCTTTAACGATGTGGGCATGATCTGCCGGTTTCGCGGATATGCAATGACTGCAGCCAGCGAAGAGGTAAAGAAGTATGCGGCGAACAGCTTTGACAGTGTGGCTGATTGCATTGACTGTCTGAGAAGTTTTCCGGATTGACAAACTTTGAAATCTGTGATAGGATGGACACGATTTTAGGCGGAGAACATACGTGAGTACAGAAGAGGTAGTGAGTCAGAGACGGGGTGTCACCGGCTGAGAGCATTCCGCATGAGCCTTCTGGAAGTTTCAGTATGGGAGCCTTTCGGTGAAAAGCATTTACTGTGCGTTAAACCGGATGTCCGTGTAGCAGAAAGAATACACAAAAAGAGTGCAGAGTACAAAGAGAGAAGATACTCTGAAATAGGGTGGTACCGCGATTCACATCGTCCCTTGTTTTATGACAGGAGGACGGTGTTTTTTTATTTCACAGGAAACCTCCTGCAGGATAAGCTCGATTTGGAAAGGAGAATCGTAATGAAGGATAAAATCGAAAGTATTTTATCAGAAGTGAAAACCAGGATTGCTGCAGCGTCCAGCGAGAACGAGCTGCAGAATGTAAAAAGCGCGTACGTGGGAAAGCAGGGTTCTTTGAGCCTTTTAATGAAAGAGCTTCCGAAGCTTGACGTATCCTTACGTCCCGAGATGGGAAAGCTCTTGAATCAGGCCAAGAATGAGGTTACAGAACTGATCGACGCGAAAAGGCTGGAGCTGAAGCTGAAGGCTTCCGAGGTGTCTCCGGACTTCGACTGCTCTGTGCCGGGAATCATGCCTCAGAAAGGCGGACTTCATCCCATTACCCAGATGTGCTACGACTTAAATGACGCATTTCGTTCCATGGGATTTGAGATCTTCCAGGAGGATGACATTACAAGTGAACTGTACGCGTTTGATAAGCTGAATTTCCCGCCGAACCATCCGGCCCGGGAGAGCATGGATACCTACTGGCTGGAGGGGCATGACAGCGGAAGCACCAATGAAAAGCTCTGCCTGCGTCCTCATCTGACAGGTGGCAGCGTGCGCTATATGCAGACGCATAAGCCGCCCTATCGTTTTGTGTATCCGGGACGCGTATACCGTAATGAGACCACGGACGCCCATCATGAGAGAGCATTCTTCCAGTATGAGGCGCTGATCGTGGACAAAGATATCACCTTTACCTCAGGCAAGGTCATGATTAACAGTATCTTAAGCAAGGTATTCGGTACGGATGTGCCGGTCAGAATGCGTTCCGGCTTCTTCCCCTTCGTGGAGCCGGGCTTTGAGATTGATATGCAGTGCCAGGTCTGCGGCGGAAAGGGCTGCAGCGTCTGCAAGCATGTGGGCTGGATTGAGGTTATGCCGGGCGGTTCTCCCCATCCGAACGTACTCAGGGCAGCCGGACTTGACCCGGATGAATACACAGGCTTCTATGTAAACATCGGTCTGGACAGACTGGTCATGATGCGCTATGGTGTTGACGATGTAAGACTGTTTCACAGTGCGGATTTGAGATTCCTGAAGCAGTTCAGATAAGGAGAGAAGAAGATGAAGTTATCATTATCGTGGATAAAGGATTATGTACAGATCCCGGAGGATATGGATCTGAAAAAGCTGGCCTATGATCTGACCATGTCTACCGTAGAGGTGGAGGATGTGGAGTATCTGGCCCGCCGGTTTGACAATATGCTTGTGGGTGTCATCGAGAAAATAGAGCCCCATCCCAATGCGGATAAACTGAGAGTCTGCAAGGTAGATATCGGCGGCGGTGAGATCAAAGACATTGTCTGCGGTGGAATCAATCTGAAGGAAGGCATGCGCGTGGCAGTGTCCTGTCCCGGCGCTGTGGTGCGCTGGCACGGTGAAGGCGAGCCGGTGGTAATCAAGAACTCCAAGCTCCGCGGCGTGGAGTCCTACGGCATGATCTGCGCTTCCGATGAGATTGGGCTGGGCGAACTGTTTCCGGCTTCCCAGGAAGCGGAGATTCTCGACCTGTCCGCTTTCGAAGTTCCGGCAGGCACTTCCCTTGCAGACGCGCTGGATATGAACGACGTTCTGCTGGAGATTGACAACAAGTCCATGACGAACCGTCCGGACCTCTGGGGACATTATGGAATAGCGCGCGAGATTGCAGCTCTGTATGATCTGCCTCTGAAAAAGATCGAGCCCTATACAGCGGATGTGCAGTCAGATTTCAAAGTGGAGATCAATGATCCGGACAGATGCACCCGATACATCGGCGTGGAGATGTCCGGCGTGGAGGTAAAGCCTTCCCCCTATCAGATGCAGAACCGGATCTGGAAGGCAGGCATGCGCCCCATTAATGCGCTGGTAGATATTACAAACTACGTTATGCTGGCTACGGGAAATCCGACCCATGCCTTTGACGCAGACAATATTACCGATCATATCGTGGTGAGACACGCTGTGGAAGGCGAGAAGCTGATTCTCTTAAATGATCATGAGCTGACTCTCTGTGCGGACGATCTGGTTATCACAGATTCTGAGGGACCGGTGGCCCTGGCCGGTGTCATGGGTGGAGCCAAGGATTCCATTCTGCCTAAGACAAGGCGCGTGATTCTGGAGGTGGCCAACTTTGAGTCCACCGGAATCCGCCGGACGGCCCTCCGCTACGATACCCGTACCGAGGCTTCTTCCAGATATGAAAAGGCTGTAGATCCCGAGAGGTGCGAGCAGGCGCTGGCCCTTTCCATGCAGTATTTTCAGGAGCTGTACCCGGAGCTGACGGTAACCGGATTCTGTGACAAGTACGTAAAGAAGCTGGAAAGAGCCCAGATCGATGTAAGTCTGGCCTGGCTTGCGAAGCGCCTTGGAAAGAATTTGTCAAACGAAGTGATTCAGAAGAAGCTGGAGCTGCTGGGCTTTGACGTGGAAATCAGCGGCGATAACATGCATGTGACCGCGCCCACCTGGCGTTCCACCGGCGATATTTCCATCAAGGACGACGTGATGGAAGAGGTAGCCAGACTGTACGGTTATGATAATTTTGAGGCGACTTCCTTCACCACCACCTTTGAGGGAGCCATCAACCAGAAAGACCAGGATTTGCTGAGAAGAATTAAGGAGTATCTGGCGATCCGCTGCGGCATGCAGGAGGTTTATACCTATCCCTGGATGAACGATGTATTTGTGAACGCGGTTCTGCAGAGCACAGAAGGCGTCCTGAGACTGTCTACGCCGCCTGCTCCGGACCTGAGCTATATCCGTTCCTCTCTGCTTCCGAATCTCTGCGAGGCAGTCGTAAAAAACGAGCGCTATTTCAACGATTTCGCAATCTTTGAAGAGGCGCAGGTGTTCTTTGACCGGAACTATACGGCCGCTTATGATGAGACAGAGCTTCTTCCGGAGCAGAAGAGACATATCGGTGCGGCTTTCGCCAGCAGCGTAAAGGACATCACAGAGCTGTTCCGCGAGGCAAAGGGCGTGCTGGAGTATATGCCCCGTTATACCCATATGGAAGGCTTTGAGTTCCGGAAGGAGGAAAAGCCGGTCTGGGCGGACAATGTGGTATGGATGAACATTTTCCGCGGCGGCGAGAAGATTGGAGACATGGGACTGGTGGCAAAGAAGGTTTCCATGGACTGCGGTATCAAGAATCTTTCCGTCATGCTTTTCGAGCTGGATGTGACAAAACTGGTTCCGCTGAAGTCCAGAACGAACAGGTTCACCCATCTTGCAGAGTATCCGGAGACTGATTATGATATTTCCATGCTCTTTGATTCTGACGCCGCATGGGCGGATATCTATGACGCGATCATGGGTCAGAAGAAGGCGAGCGCGCTCCTGAAGGACGCGGCTTTTGTGGATGAATACAGAGGAAAGCAGATCCCGGCGGGCAAAAAATCTGTGACCGTCCGGCTGACCATCGGCTCTTCCGAGAAGACTCTGACTTCTCAGGAGATAGAAAGCGCCGCAAACCAAGTGATGAAGAAGCTTGGAAAGAAGATGGGCGCGGAGCTGAGAACACAGTAAGAAAGAGAAGCGTTTCTCAAAATATGAAATTTCATAGTATGTAATGTTCATAATATGCAATTTCAGATTTGAAAAAATCAGTGCATGTGGAAGTCGTGATTCAGATGATCCTTTGCAGAAATAAGGCAAAAATGTAAGGATAAACCACAAGACCCTGTGGCCTTCCTGCAAAAATCGAGGCAAAAATGGAGCAAAAAACAGCCATTTTTGACCTCGATTTTTTTAAGCTGCTGATATCGATACAGAAAAGCAATATCCATCCATGATAACAATACTTTTGGATATCAGAACAGGAAAATGCTGGATATATCCAAAAACAGCAGCCATCGACCATTTTGTGAAAATTCAAAAAATTATTTAAGAAAACAGGCAGTTTTCAAACACACAGGCTTATGATAGAATGAAAAAAAGAGAAACGATGAAAATCTGGTTACAGAGGGGGGTGCCGGGTTGAAAAGGATCAGATGTTTGGGATGGTATCAAAAAGGAATCTTGCTTCTGATGGCAGTCATGGTTTCAGTATTTGCAGTGGTCTATGCCGTGACCATTGCCAGAGTGGGCTTTGCATATGGGGACACTATTCTTGTTTCCAATCAGGAAAACGACAGTACGATATATTCCGGGAAAATTCATGGAGTGCAGGCCAGTTTTACTGTATATACAGACAAAACGGTGGAGTTCCGCTGCGGAGACAAGTTTTACGGCCCTTATACGGCCAGGGAGGATTCATCTGCCATTCCGGATACCGATGAACGGGGAGAACCGCCAGCCGGAGAGTCTGTAAGCGGTGTGGAGCTTCGCTGCGGAGAGGAAATCATATTCCGCGGATGCGTCGTGGATTACGGAAGCAGCAGCTGGCTGTACAATGAGGATGGAAGCCTGGCGGAGATCGGTATGTTGGCTATAAGTGGCGATGGGGTTATTTGGGATGAAAATGGGAATGTAATCGACGTAATGGAGCCCTCTGTTTCTACCATACTTGACTTGATGGCCGGTCCGGAATTGACCCATAAGGGGGAGTGGCTCCTGTGGTTTGGCGGCACATGTATCTGCATTCTCACTGCGTTTTCTATCTTGTTTGCGGACGAGCTGTTCCGCTGGAATATGGCCTTTCAGATTCGGAATGCAGACCAGGCAGAGCCGTCTGACTGGGAGATTGCAAGCAGGTATATTTTCTGGACAGGGATGCCGCTTTTGGCATTGTTTGTATTTATCGAGGGTCTTCAATGACTCGATTTGAAGATGTATGCGCGCTGTTTATCAGGAAGGAGGAATGGCGGCATTGTTTCGCCAGGGAAGGAGCATGCCATGCTTGAAAGAACACCGGATGCAGAACAGATGACAGCTTTGGTTGGAGTACCTTTATATGAGGTCTGGAATCGGTTATGCGTTTTGATTGATGAAAAATATGATATGGAGCGTCTGTGGAACAACGGCGGCAAAGCATGGACCTATGAATATAAATACCGCCGGGGCGGCAAAACTCTGTGCGCATTATATGCAAGAGAAAACTGCATAGGATTTATGATTATCCTGGGAAAAGAGGAACGTATTAAATTTGAAAAGGACAGAGAAAGCTATTCAAAGGAAGTTCAAATCATTTATGATGAAAGCAGGACCTACCATGACGGAAAATGGATGATGTTTGAACCGGAGGACACGTCTCTGTTCGATGATTTTATCAGACTGCTGAATATTAAAAGAAAGCCGAATCGGAAATAACAGCTTCCATTTGCGCAGTGTTAAAAAATCCAGAAAAATCATTCAAAAGAGTACACAAGCGTACATACAGTGAAGGTAAAACACATGAAGAAAAGAACGGTCATTGGTATTTTGTTATATTTATCTGGCATTGTTTTCTGTTTGCTATTTCTAATTCATCGACGGTGAGTGGGAGTCCCATACACTTGCAGTATGTTCAGCGGGTAATTATTTGCAGCATTGCAGTTGTTTTTATTGGAATGGCGCCGTTTGTCTATAAAAGCAAAACAACTGTTGGAATACTCATCAAGTTCGCAATAGCAGTATTGCTGGTTTATTGCATTTTTGCATTTAAAGGATTTGAGGATAATAGAATTGCCACGCTTCCGGTATTTGGAGGAGAGAACCTAAGCTGTGTCATGGACAGTTTTTATATACGAGGTCTGGAATCGGTTATGCGATTTGATTGCTGAAAAATATATTTAAAAGAGTACGTTTAAAAAGTACATAAGAGTATATACAGGGGGAATATGAGTATGAAAAAAATCAAGAGAAAGCAAGTGGCTATCATCGGCGGAGGACTGTTTATGGTGGGGTTTCTGCTGATTCTGCTGGGAGCCTTGCTGAAGCAGTTTTGGCTGGTTACGATTGCGCTTCTTGTATTGTTGGCGGAAATTATCTTTCTTGTAGTTTTTAACCGCTGTCCGCATTGCGAGCGCTACGTTGGCGCAGGCACTTACTGTCCCTATTGCGGAAAAAGGCTGGATGAATAGCCTTTGCTGTAAAAATACGGCATATGGGAAGTTCCTCCCTGAGATCCCCCTTTACCGCTTATCGGGAAGCCTGCCGGCGCTGCTTCCGGTACTCGGAGGGCAGAACCTGGGCCACATCCCGGAAGGACTTCGTAAATTTTCCCTGGGTCTCATAGCCTACCCGGGCCGCGATCGAGGAGATGCTCTCGTCCGTCTCCCGCAGGAGCCTCATGGCTTCCCGAATCCGGTATTCCTTCATATAGGAAGCAATGGGAAGACCGTAGACGGCCTTGAACACCTCCTTGAGAGAAGAGGTGTTGATCAGATACTGGCGGGACAGCTCCTCAATGGTAAAACGGCAGGACAGATCCTTAGTCAGCTGGTCGTGAATCTGCCGGATCAGTTCTGTCTGCTCTGAATGGTACTTGGTGACGGTCTTCTGATCTGGAACATACCGGCCGAGAAACAGAAGAAGCTCCTGGATCTTCAGCTGGAAATAGGGAAGCCGCAGAGCTTCCGGCAGGTCGTAGAGGGGCAGAAAGATGCCCTCTGTCTCAGGACAGGAGGAGATAAAGATGGATTTCTGCGGCTTGCAGTATGCTTCTCGCAGCTTCCGGATATCAATGACAGTGTCGGAAAGCACTCCGGGAAGGCAGTCAGCCAGCGTCTCCAGGTCCATGGAGACAGAAATTCCTTCATAATATTTCATCGGGTAGGTCATTACGGAATCCGCGCAGCAGACGGCGCTGTGGCAGGAAAGGTCGCCAGAGCCCAGATAGACGGAGGTGCCGTTTTTCATATTCCAGCCCACGCGTCCCGCGCGGCAGTGGCCCACCTCCAGAACGGCGGGAGAGGCGGGATGTCGGAACGCTGCCTGCTCGGAAAGAAAGCAGAGCAGAGAGAGCTGGATACCGGGATAGACCTGATAGACAGAGACCCTTCCCTTCCCGTCTGCGCTGACAGAGAGCGTTCTGGCCAGACGTCCGGATTCCCGGTTCGGGCCGGGATATTCCTTAAGCTCCAGAGAATGATCTGGAATCTCTTTTAAAGCCTGTGCAATTCTGCAGATATCCTCATTTCTCATTTCTGAAAATGCTCCTTTACCCGGTTATTTGGAAGGACAGGTGATCTTCACCAGATCCTCGATGGCGTGATGAAGAAGCTCCACCTGCTCTGTGTCGGCAGCTTTGTAATAGACCTCTTTTCCTTCCCGGCGGCTCACAATAAGCCCTCCGGCCTTCAGCTGCTTCAGATGATGGGATACAGCCGGGCTGCTCATGTCCACAAGGGCGGACAGATTGATGACGCATTCCTCGCAGTGGCAGAGTATCCAGAAAATGCGGATGCGGCTTCCGTCACCCAGCTGCTTGAAAATGTCCGATACGGTCTGAAAATCAGCGATTTCTGGCATATGGTCAAAGCTCTGCAGGGTGTTCTGGCCGTGATCATGGGGCAGAATTTTGTCGCTCATGGTAAATGCCTCCTTTTTCTTGTAAGGGTATTTTATCACGCATTTGTCCAAACGGAAATATTTTTTGTCCATTTGGAAGAAGATGATTTTAGACATTGACTTTCTACGAAAATAAGTATATATTGTAATTAACGATTAAACAATCATTTAATTGATAAAATGATAAAGTGAAAGAGAGGAAATGGGATATGAAAAAGACTTACAAGATCGATGTAGACTGCGCCAACTGTGCAAATAAGATGGAGGAAGCCGCAAAGAAGACTCCTGGTGTAAAGGACGCGACAGTAAACTTTATGGCTTTGAAGATGATTGTGGAGTTTGAGGAAGGCCAGGAGGCAAAGAGCGTCATGCAGGAGGTCCGGAAGAACTGCAAGAAGGTAGAGGACGACTGCGAGATCTTTCTTTAAATACTAATTATTGAATGCAAAAATGAGAAACGCATATGAGTCGGGGAGATTTTTGACTAGAGAGGTGAGACAAGGATGAGCAGGAAGCAAAAAAAGATGCTGATCCGCGTGCTGATAGCTGCGGTTCTGTTGATTGCTCTGCAGTTTATTCCCACAGACGGGGCACTGAGACTGATTTTATATCTGATTCCTTATCTGGTGATTGGCTATGACATACTGCTGAAAGCCCTGAAAGGAATCAAAAACTGTCAGGTCTTCGATGAGAGTTTCCTGATGGCGGTGGCTACGATTGGCGCCATCGCGCTGGCTCTTCATGAGCAGAGCGGTGATTACACGGAAGCGGTGGCCGTTATGCTGTTTTATCAGATTGGCGAGCTGTTCCAGAGCTATGCGGTAGGAAAGAGCCGCCGCAACATCAGCGACCTGATGGATATCCGTCCGGACTACGCCAATGTGGAACGGGACGGCAGGCTGGAGCAGGTGGACCCGGATGAAGTGGAAATCGGCACGGTAATTGTGGTGCAGCCGGGAGAAAAGGTACCCATCGATGGCATTGTGCTGGAGGGTGCTTCGTCGCTGAATACCAGCGCGCTGACAGGCGAGAGCCTTCCGCGGGATGTAAAGGAAGGAGACGAAATCATCAGCGGCTGCATCAATATGAGCGGCCTTTTGAAAATCCGGACTACCAAAGAGTTCGGGGAGTCCACTGTTTCCAAGATTCTGGATCTGGTGGAGAATGCCAGCTCCCGCAAGTCCAAATCAGAGGAATTCATCGCCAAGTTTGCGCGGGTCTATACGCCGGCTGTCTGCTATGCGGCCCTGGCCCTGGCGGTTCTGCCGCCGCTGGTGCGGATGCTTGGCCTGGGACTTCCGGCTGACTGGGACAACTGGATCGGCCGTGCCCTGACCTTCCTGGTTATCAGCTGCCCCTGCGCGCTGGTGATCAGCATTCCCTTAAGCTTTTTCGCAGGTATCGGCGGAGCCAGCGCTGCCGGAGTGCTGGTGAAGGGTTCCAACTATATGGAAACTCTTTCTAAAACAAAGGTTGTGGTGTTTGACAAGACGGGTACGCTGACCCGGGGAGTTTTTGAGGTAAACGGAATTCATCACAGTGAGCTGGAAGACGAAAAGCTTCTGGAGTACGCGGCTCTGGCTGAGAGCGCTTCTTCCCACCCTATCAGCAAAAGTATCCAGAAGGCATATGGTAAGGAAATAGACCGTTCCCGCGTGACGGATATCCGGGAAATCAGCGGAGGCGGCGTGACGGCAAAGGTAGATGGCATCGAAGTGGCAGCCGGCAACGATAAGCTGATGAAGCAGCTGGGAATTGAGTACATTTCCTGCCGCAGCGTGGGGACGATCGTACACATGGCCATAAACGGCTCCTATGCGGGCCATATCGTGATTTCCGATGTGGTAAAACCCCATTCCAGAGAGGCGGTCCAGGCCCTGAAGGCGGCGGGAATTCGAAAAACGGTCATGCTGACCGGAGACAGGCGCCAGGTGGCGGAAAAGGTAGCCGCTGATCTGGGTGTCGACGAGGTCTGCAGCGAGCTGCTGCCTGCCGATAAGGTGGAAAAGGTAGAGGAGCTGATTCAGAAGAAATCTGAGAAAGAAAAGCTGGCCTTTGTAGGCGACGGCATCAATGACGCTCCGGTTCTGAGCCGGGCAGATATCGGTATCGCCATGGGCGCCATGGGTTCTGATGCGGCTATCGAGGCTGCGGATGTGGTTCTGATGGATGACGATCCGCTGAAGATTGCCAAAGCCATTAAGATTTCCCGAAAATGCCTGCGCATCGTGTACCAGAACATTGTGTTTGCCATTGGCATCAAGCTTCTGTTTCTGGCGCTGGGAGCCCTGGGAATCGCGAATATGTGGATGGCGATCTTCGCGGATGTGGGCGTTATGATTATCGCGGTGCTCAATGCGATTCGGGCGCTGTTTGTGAAGAAGCTGTAAGAGCGGAGACTGCATTTCTAGTTTTTGGTGTTTTCCTCTTTTCCGAGCTCTGATAAAAACTGTTCAGGGGAAAAGACGGGAAGGGAGGACAATTTGTAATCCTTCAGATTTCTGGTTACAATACAGTCAGCACCAATGCGGCAGGCGGTCTGCACCATGATGGCATCTTCATAATCCGTCATGGGAGAATCCAGAGCAAGTTCGCAGTCGGCAGAAAAGGTATCCTTTACTTCCAGAAGAGTGAAAAGAATATGAACCAGTCGGCGTACTTCCTCTTCGTTGTGGATACTCCGCCGCAGGATGTAATAAATATCGGTGATGGATTTCGCAGTTAAAAAGCCGGTGCATCTACGGTTGGAGACGGAAAGAAGGATTTCCATGGCTGCCTGATAAAAGGGCTCCCGTTTTTGGAGAATATCCACAATAACACAGGTGTCGATTAAGGCTTTCATATTTTGGAACTCCTTTCTTCCTGTGCTTCTTCTACGGTAATATCAGAAGGAATGACGCCAAGAAGTGATTTTGCCATTTCCACCCGGTCTGCATTGGGGTTGGAAAGTTTTGCTACCACCTTGCCGTTTCGAGTGATAAAGATATCCTCGTTCTCTGCAAGCTTTAAATATTTGCCAAGATTCGATTTTAATTCTGTGGCAGTGATTGACATGGATTGCACCTCCTTATGATTGTGAACGATAAGGTTACAATATTATTGTACTCAAATCGGACGAATTTATCAACTGATTCGTCCGATTTTTTCCCTTGTATAATTGTATAACAGGAACAAATGGATTCCTGCTCCCGGTTTAAAGCGCATAATATTTTCCCAAACCAGCCATACTGTTCCCAAAAAGCAAAGGAGCGGTACAAGAAATGATTGAATCAGACACCATAAAGCTGCTGAGGGAGTGTGACGCAGGAATTAAAATGGGGGTATCGTCCCTGGACGAGGTCCTTGATTACGTTCACGATGAAAAACTGGAAGAGGCGCTGAAGGAATACAGAGAGGAACACAATGAACTACAGAGTGAGATCCTGACTCTTCTGGAAAAATACCAGGATGACGGCAAAGAGCCGAATCCCATCGCAAAAAGCATGTCCTGGGTGAAGACAAACGCAAAGCTGGTGATGGATGAGTCCGATCATACCATTGCCGATTTGGTAACAGATGGCTGCAATATGGGTGTGAAATCCCTGAACCGATATCTGAACCAGTATAAGGCTGCGGATGAAAAGACAAAGAATATTACGAAAAAGCTGATCCGGCTGGAGGAAAAGCTGACAGCAGAGGTTCAGAAGTTTCTATGATTTTATCCTGAATATGTTTTATTTTATAACATATTTCTGAAAAGTGCGGCAGAGCCGAAGTGCGGCAGAGCGGAAAGCTCTGCCGTATTTCTCTTTACAGAGAAGACCTGGGTGATTGCAGCTTTGAATATTTCCAATATGGATACGCAGGAAGACAGACGAAAGAGCATGATTTTGCCGGATTATGCTTTTCAAGCTGCGTACGGATGTGATAAAATGAAAAAAAGCTGTACAGCAGCAAAGCGGGGGGATACACATGAAAAGAAGATGGTTTTTGCTATGCGGTCTGACTGCAGCGGTACTGTCGGCAGCAGCCTGCCAGCCTGAAGAGGACGAAAGCGAAGAAGACACATTTCAGGAGTTCACAGAACAGAAGAGTGCGGAGAAGTCCACAGAAGAGGAGCCCTATGCGTTCTATCTGTTTTCGGAGGAGCTTGCCATGACTGTGGACGGACGCAGCTTTCTGGCGGAGGACGCGCCGGAAAATGCGGCGGAGGAAGCGGTTTTTTCTGAATGGCTTGCAGAGTTTCTGCAAGATCCGAAGCTGTACCTGGAAGGCTGTCCGGAGAGCAGAATAGAGGTTCCGGAGGTAAAGAACAAGCTGGGGAATTATGAGCAAGACCGCTATCAGATCGATGAATTTGTACTGCATGAATTGGAAACGGTTACGGTGGAAGAACTGACTGAGGCAGGAGAGAATGACAGAGTGCACCCGGATGAGACGGCAGAACAGTATGCTCTGACAGAAACCCTGGTGATCCGGGCAGACTGGACAGAAGAGAGGGAAGAACCTGTGAATTATGGAAATGGCTCCCACAGCCGTTATTATGTCTGTGGAAGAACCGAAGAAGATCCGGTGTGGCGGATCTATGAATGGGGATTTATGTAATAAGGAGGGGACAAAAAGATGAAAAGACCGATAAGAGCGGGAATTGTAGGAGCAGGGATGACAGTGCCCTGGTTTCTGGAGGCGGCGGCTCAGATTCCGGAGATGGAAATAGGGGCCCTGTTTGCCAGAAAAGAGGAGAAGCGGAAAGAGCTCTGTGAAAAATACCAGGTTCCGGTGTCCTGCGGCAGCTATGAGAAATTGCTGGCAGATGAATCGCTGGATGTATTGTACCTGCCGCTTCCGAACCATCTGCACTACAGTTTTACAAAACGTGCTCTTGAGGCCGGAAAGCATGTAATTCTGGAGAAACCGTTTACCGTCACTTACGCGGAAGCAAAGGAGCTTGCGGAGCTGGCGGAAGCAAAAAACCTGATTCTTTTTGAGGCGATTACCAATCAGTACAATCCCAATTATGAAAAGGTCCGGGAACTGCTTCCCAAAGTAGGAGATGTCAAAATCGTCCAGCTGAACTACTCCCAGTATTCCAGCCGTTACGATGCATTCAAGCAGGGAATCGTAGCGCCTGTTTTTGATGCGGAAAAGGCGGGCGGAGCGCTGATGGATCTGAATGTTTACAACATCCATTTTGTAACCGGATTGTTTGGAGAGCCGAAAGCGGTTCATTATTACCCGAATATGGAGCGGGGAGTGGACACCTCCGGAATTCTGGTGATGGAATATCCTTCTTTCCAGTGTGTCTGCATCGCTGCAAAGGACTGCGGAGCGCCCCTGTCTGTAAATATTGAAGGTGACAAGGGCTGCATTTTCAGCCATTCCAATGCGGGACGGTTTGAGGAGTTTTCCTTCCAGGAAAACAAAAAAGAGAGCGAACACTTCTCACTGATACAGGAGGATGGCCCCATCTTTTATGATGAACTGCGCGCTTTCACAGACTATTGGGTAAAGGACGACAGAGAAGCCTTTCGTCAGCGTCTCGCGCAGAGCCTGGTCGTCATGAAGGTCCTTGATCAGGCCAGAGGCATCAAGTAGAAAGCGGTTAGAAAGAAGGGCCTTAAATTCAGAGTAGTCAGAAAATCAAAACAGAGACATTCCAGGTAATACGCAAGGAGAAAGCGAACAGCCCCGGGATTTCTGATATTCCAGTGTCCGGCTCTCCGCGTACAGGCGTATGATTCAGACGGACTTTAGTCCGCTCGGAAGCATACGCCTGTACGCGGGGTGTCCGAACACAGAATACAGAAATCCCGGGGCGTCCCTTTCATCCATCCTTTTTACTCTTTTACATTTTTACAATTCCCGGTAATAGGGGCAGATATCTTCATAATGGCCATCCTTCATGAGAAAGCCTCCGGGTATCACGCCGAGCTGTATGAAGCCCAGGCGCTCATAGAGATGTCTTGCGTGGATGTTGGTCCGTACCACGGCGTTGAACTGGAGAATCCGGAAGCCGTGAGCCTTTCCCTGGACCAGGCAGTCCAGCACCAGCTTTTCACCGATATGCAGCCCGCGGGCTTCTCTGCTTACCGCGTAGCTGGCATTGCAGATGTGGCCGCAGCGGCCCACATTATTGGGATGAAGAATATAGAGGCCGAGGACCTGTCCGCTCTCTGTGTCTTCGGCTACGCCGCAATATGTCTGTTCCGCGAAAAATGCGGCGCCGGACGATTTGTCCAGAAGCTCTGTCTGCGGGAAGGCGGCGCCATCCTCCACGACTTCATTCCAGATGCGGTTCATGGTCTTAAGATCTGTTTCCCGGTATGCGCGTATCTGTATTTTCATAATGCTAATCCTTCCTTTTGCCTGGCCAGGCAGTCCGCCTGTGGCTGCCGGTTTTCAGTATAGCGCTGCGAAAAAGAGCCGTCAATGCCGGGAGAAAATCTTTGTGATTTTTTTCTTTACCGCGGCTTCAAAAAGGTATAGAATAAACTCGGAGAAAAAGCGGAAGAGGAGGGCGTTATGTTTTTTTCGATTCACGAGAAAGAGATTCGGGAGATTACATTGGATCAGCTGGAGGAACATGACATCTGCGTCGGTTATCTTACGCTGGACGAGCTGCGGAAATGCTATAAGGAACTGGGCCTTTCAGAGGTGGCTGTGAAGGACTGCATGACTGACTTTACGCATTTTCGAACAAGCATCGACGTGTACGATGAATTCAGCTTCGGCATGATTAATATTGTGGATATTCTTAACTTAAGCAGCAGAAGAAACCGGATCGGATTCTTTATCAAGAAAAACCTGTTTATTGTTGTAAAAATCATAGATAAGGGCGACAGTATCCGTCAGATGTTTCTGGACGCCATTGGAAGATTCCGCCAGAACGCCACGATGGAAAAGGTGATATACGGCGTTCTGGAACGCCTTCTTTCCAGTGGAAACAGGGGACTTGTCATGACAGAACGCCAGATCATTGCCATGGAGCGGGAGGTCGTAGGCGGAAAGACGGACAGAGAACTGAATACAGAGATTTTTGAGCTGCGCAACCGTCTGTCTACGCTGAAGAATTATTATGAGCAGCTGATTGATATCGGGGAGACGCTGCAGGAGAACGAGAACGATCTTTTCGAGGAAGAGGATCTGCGGTACTTCAAGATTTTTACTGATAAGTCAGAGCGTTTGAGCAACAATACCCAGCTTCTCTGCGACAACCTGATCCATCTGAGAGAGGCTCTGGACGCCACCCTGAATTACAATTTGAATAACACTATGAAACTCTTTACAATGGTGACCATTATCTTCCAGCCTCTGACGCTGATTGTAGGCTGGTACGGGATGAATTTTAAAAACATGCCGGAGCTGGGATGGAGATTTGGTTATCTCTATGTAATTATTCTGAGCATTCTGGTGGTAGGAGGAATTCTCTATTATTTTAAGAAAAAGAAATATATGTAAGGAAATGAGAAGAAGATGAAGACGAGTGATTTTTATTATGATCTTCCCCAGGAGCTGATTGCCCAGGACCCTCTGGAGGATCGAAGCAGCTCCAGGCTTCTGGTGCTTGATCGGAAGACGGGAGAGATGGAGCACAGGGTGTTCCGTGATATTACAGAATATCTGAGACCGGGGGACTGCCTGGTGGTCAATAATACGAAGGTGATTCCGGCCAGGCTTTTGGGAGTCAAGGAAGATACGGGAGCGGGAATCGAGATTCTGCTGCTGAAGCGTAAGGCGGATAATGTCTGGGAGACATTGGTGAAACCTGGAAAGAAGGCCAGACCGGGCGCGCGGATTGTGTTTGGAGACGGTATTCTGAAAGGAGAGGTACTGGAAGTCGTGGATGAGGGCAACCGCCTGATTCGCTTTGAATATGAGGGAATTTTTGAGGAAATTCTGGACAGGCTCGGACAGATGCCCCTGCCGCCCTACATTACTCATCAGCTGAAGGATAAGAACCGGTATCAGACGGTCTACGCGGAGCACGATGGTTCTGCGGCCGCGCCCACGGCGGGGCTTCATTTTACGCCGGAGCTTCTGGAAGAAATCCAGGCCAAGGGCGTGAGGCTGGCGCATGTAACCCTCCATGTGGGGCTTGGTACTTTCCGCCCGGTGAAGGTGGAAGATGTGAGCCAGCATCATATGCATTCGGAATATTATGTGGTGGAAGAGGAGCAGGCCAGGCTTATCAATGATACCAGAGCGGCCGGAGGACGGGTGATCTGCGTGGGAACTACCAGCTGCCGCACGCTGGAATCTGCCGCGGATGAAGATGGAATTCTGCGGGCCGGAAGCGGCTGGACAGATATCTTTATCTATCCGGGATACAGGTTTAAGATCATGGACGCTCTGATTACGAACTTTCACCTTCCGGAATCCACGCTGCTGATGCTGGTATCAGCTTTTGCGGACAAAGAGAAGATTATGAAAGCATATGAGGAGGCAGTAAGGCAGAGGTACCGCTTCTTTTCATTTGGCGACGCCATGTTTATAAAGTAGGCGAACTCGGATGGCAGGGAGCGGAAGGGCCGCTGTTTTTGAAAGGTTATAAGGAGGAATGTAAGATGCAGCAGATAAAATTGATTGCCCTCGACCTGGACGGAACTGCTCTGAATGATAAAAGCCATCTTCCGGATTATACGAGGGAGGTGCTGGAGCAGGCCGCGGAGACAGGCATCCGCCTGGTTATTGCCAGCGGCCGGGCCTACAGCTCTCTTCCGGAGGAGGTCCTGAATTTGAAGGGGCTTGCTTATGCAATTACCTCCAATGGGGCGGCCACCTATGACATGAAGAAAAAAGAGAGAAGCTTTGCTTTTCCCATGGAAGAGAATAAAGTGGAAGCACTGCTGGACCTCCTGAACGAAGAGCCTGAGACAGCCATAGAAGTATTCTGGGAAGGAAATCCGTATGCCTCCCGTGATTTTCTGGATCATCCGACGGCATATGGAGCTCCGGAACGGGCGGTCCCCTACCTTCAGAGGACGCGCACGCCCGTGCCTGATATTCTGGCGTTCGTCCGGAATCACAGAAAGGAGCTGGACGCCCTGGATCTGATTTGCCAGGGGCCTCTGGATAAGGTGGAGTGGTTTGATAAGATTAACCGGGTGGGAGGACTTTATATGACCTCTTCCACTCATTACCGGCTGGAGCTGTCCAGCTTGAAGAGCGGAAAAGGGGCGGCCCTTCGGGAAGCGGCCGCCCGTCTGAATGTCTGTCCGGATGAGATCATTGCCTTTGGCAATGCGGACAACGATATTGATATGCTGCGCTTTGCCGGAATCGGCGTGGCGGTGGCGAACAGTCCGGAAAACGTAAAGCGTGAGGCGGACCGCGTCGCTCCGCCCAATACCGAGGAAGGCGTAGCTCAGGTTCTGGAAGAGATTCTGTTTAAGTCCTGATAAAAGGCGGGATAGGAAATATTGACGCATTCGGCATCCTGAATTTCGGTTTCTCCGTCTGCATTCAGGGCGGCGACGGCAAAGGACATGGCAATCCGGTGGTCGAGATGACTGTCTATGGCGGCTCCCCGCAAGGGGCGGCCGCCTTCTATGATCAGGCCGTCGTCCGTGGCGGTCACCCGGGCGCCCATAGCCGTAAGATTTTCCGCCATGACGTCGATGCGGTTGGATTCCTTGACTTTCAGTTCCGCGGCGTCCCGAATGATGGTGGTCCCTTCCGCGAAGCAGGCCATCACCGCAATGACAGGCAGCTCATCGATCAGCGTCGGGATCAGGCTGCCTTCGATCACACAGCCTTTCAGGGAAGAACTGCGGACCAGAAGATCGGCGGAGGGCTCCCCGTCCGTTATTTCATGGGGAAGAACAGTCAGATCCGCATTCATCATGCGGCAGACGCGTAAGATACCGTCTCTGGTAGGATTTGTCCCCACATTCCGGATCAGAAGCTCGGAATCCGGCGTGATGCAGGCGGCGGCGATAAAGTAGGCTGCGGAAGAGATATCTCCGGGCACAATGATTTTCTGTCCATTTAAGAAAGCGCCGGGCTGGATTGTGGCGGTAGTCCCTTCTGTCTGAACATCCGCGCCAAACTGCCGGAGCATCAGCTCGGAATGATTGCGGGACAGAGCGGGCTCTGTGACGCTGGTGGGGCCGTCTGCATAGAGGCCGGCCAGCAGGATCGCGGATTTTACCTGGGCGGAAGCCACTTTTGTCGTATAATGGATGCCGTGGAGGGACTGTCCCTGAATGTGCAGGGGAGCGCAGCCGTTCCCGTGAAGGCTTGTGATGGATGCGCCCATCTGCGTCAGCGGTTCGATGATACGCTTCATGGGCCGTTTCTGAATAGAGGCGTCTCCTGTCAGAGTGGTTTCAAAGCTCTGGCCGCTTAAAATACCCGAAATCAGCCGGGTGGTAGTCCCGCTGTTCCCTGCGTCCAGAATCTGGGCGGGAGCGGAGAGACCGCGCAGCCCCTTTCCGTGGATGATGATCTGTTCCCGGAGCTCTTCAATCTGAATTCCGAGGCGCCGGAAACAGTCTATGGTGGAGAGACAGTCGGCTCCTCTCAGAAAATTTTCCACGGTCGTCGTTCCCTGCGCCAGGGAGCCGAACATGACGGCCCGGTGGGAAATGGATTTGTCTCCGGGGACGGTGATTTCTCCCCGTATATTCTTGACACGCGTGAATTTCATAAATGTTCTCCTTTATTCCCGCGAGCACTGAGCCGGGCGGCCGCTGCGGGGATTTGATTTTGTATTCTGATTTTATATCCTTTTCACCGGCCGCTGCGGATTTTGTCCGCAGGAAGCTTTTGGCGATCCTATTACCGTTCGTAGATGGTGTAGCGGTATTTCCGGAGCAGAGCCACGGCTTTCTGATAAGCCTCTTCATCGTAAAGCTCTACCCGGAGGACGGCTTCCTCGAATTCACGGTTATGGATGATGCCGATATTTTTAAGGCTGATGCCTCCGGAGGCCAGAATAGTGGCCAGCGTGGCGATGCCGCCTGCTTCGTCCACCATGTCGCAGTAAAAGGCGTATACTTTTTTCAGTGGACCTGCAGAAGTATCGGGAATGGAATTCCGGTAATCCCGGGCGGCGGCAAAGAAGCTGTGAATTCCCTTGGAATCCTTTTCTTCCAGCTGCCGGTGGAGCGCCTCCAGCTGTCCCTGGTAATGCTCCAGCGCTTTCAGAATGTTTGAGGAATTTGTCATGCAGACCTGTTCCCACATCTCCGGCGAAGAGGAGGCGATCCGGGTAATATCTTTAAAGCCTCCTGCAGCTATCTGCTTCATCAGCTCCTGGGGACTGTCCAGATCTTTGACCAGTTCCACCAGGGAAGAAGCGATCAGATGAGGAAGATGGCTGACGCAGGCAGTGATAAAATCGTGCTGCCGGTAATCCAGCACAAGAGGGAGAGCCTTCAGGGAAGCCGTAAAGGCAGTGAATTGTTCCACTGTGCCGGCGGGAACCTTTTCTCCCGGAGTAATGATGTAATATGCATTTTCAATCAGATGGGGCTTCGCATTTTCATAACCGGTCTTTTCGGAACCTGCCATGGGATGCCCGCCGATAAATCGATCTGTCAGTCCGAGGGCCCGGACCTTTTCATGGATATCTGTTTTGGTGCTTCCTACATCGGTCAGAAGGCAGGTGTCCGGAAGGAAGGTTTTCAGTTTCTCGAGATAGCGGGCGTTGGTAGATACGGGGGCGCACAGATAGATGAGATCGCAGGAGGCGAATGCTTCATCTACGGCCTCGCAGGCCTGATCCACCGTTCCTTCCCGGACGGCTGCCTCAAGGGTATCCCGGCTTCGCATGTAGGCCAGAATCCGGATCTCCGGGTAGTACATTTTGATTGCTTTGGCCAGGGAACCGCCTATCAGTCCCAGCCCGATAAAACCAACTGTTTCTATCTTCATGTCCATACTCCTTTTAAGCTGCAAATGAAAGGGCGGCTGTTCCGCCGGATAATCCGGACAGGAATTTCCGCGCTCTGTTCTTCTGAGTTTCTAGTTTAAAGTTTTTCGGAGAAAATGTCAATGCTTTCTTGCTTTAAAGTAAAAAAGTAAAAAATGGTACAAAAAACAAAATGGAAATCTTGTCAAAATTGTATAAAAGGCTTGAACTTTACTGTGAATTTTAGTAGAATATAGCCATGGCGATCGAACTGCTTTTCCGGCTGATGTTGTATGCTTTGGCAAAGAGCACGTTTTGGACCGTAATATCAAGTAATCGGAGGAAGAGGCATGAGTATTTACACAACTGACAAGATTCGCAATGTAGTTCTTCTGGGCCATGGCGGCTGCGGAAAGACCAGTCTGGTAGAAGCGATGGCGTACGCGTCCGGGCTGACCACCCGCATCGGCAAGGTAGCGGATGGAAATACAATCAGCGATTATGATAAGGAAGAGATTAAGAGAAAGTTCTCAATTACTACTTCTGTAGTTCCTATTATCTGGGAAGGCTGCAAGATCAATGTGCTGGACGCGCCTGGATATTTTGACTTTGTAGGCGAGGCGGAAGAAGCGGTATCAGCGGCAGACGCGGCGATTATCGTTGTATCCGGAAAGGCCGGCGTAGAAGTGGGAACCCAGAAGGCCTGGGAGCTCTGCGAGAAGTATAAGCTTCCGAGAATGTTCTTTGTATCCGAGATGGATGTGGACCATGCGTCCTTCCGCCAGGTGGTAGAGGATCTGACGGAGATGTATGGAAAGAAGATTGCGCCCTTCTATCAGCCCATCCGTGAAAATGAGAAGTTCGTGGGATACATCAATGTGTGCAAGATGGAAGGCCGCCGCTTTACGGATATCGGAAAGCGCGAGCCCTGTCCGATTCCTGAATATTCCAAGGAAAATCTGGCTATCTGCCGGGAAGCTCTGATGGACGCTGTGGCCGAGACTTCGGAGGAATTCATGGAGAGATATTTCAACGGCGAGGAATTCACCTTTGGAGAGATCCGCGCGGCCATGAAATTCAATGTATGCGACGGCGACATCATTCCGGTATCCATGGGCTCCAGTACGGAGATCCGCAATATCCACAATCTGCTGAATGATATCGTAGAACTGTTCCCGAGCCCGGATAAGAAGGCATGCAATGGAATCAATATGAAGACCAACGAGATCTTCGAGGCGAATTATGATTTCTCCAAATCCAAATCCGCGTATGTATTCAAGACCATTGTAGACCCCTTTATCGGAAAATATTCTCTGATCAAGGTTTCCTCAGGCGTCATCAAATCTGACGATACCCTGTACAACCAGGAGCGGGAGACAGAGGAAAAGCTGAGCAAGCTTTATATCATGCAGGGAAATAAGCCGATTGAGGTCACTGAACTGCATGCGGGAGATATCGGAGCCATCGGAAAACTGACCAGCACAAGAACGGGAGATACCCTGTCTACAAAGGCTGTCCCGGTGCTCTATGGAAAGACAGAGATTTCCAAACCCTATACATACAAGCGTTACAGAACCAAGAACAAAGGAGACGAGGATAAGGTATCTCAGGCTCTGGCCAGAATGATGGAAGAGGATCTGACTCTGAAGAGCGTGAATGATTCTGAGAACCGGCAGACGCTGCTCTACGGTATGGGGGATCAGCATCTGGATGTGGTAGTCAGCAAGCTGGCCGACAAGTTTAAGGTAGAGGTCGAGCTGGAACGTCCGAAGGTGGCTTTCCGCGAGACGATCCGCAAGAAAGCGGACGTGGATTCCAAATATAAGAAGCAGTCGGGCGGACACGGACAGTACGGACATGTAAAGATGACCTTTGAGCCCTCCGGCGATCTGGAGACTCCCTATGTATTCGAGCAGATCGTAGTGGGCGGCGCCGTTCCGAAGAACTACTTCCCGGCAGTGGAAAAGGGAATTCAGGAATCTGTGACGAAGGGCCCGCTGGCCGGATATCCGGTAGTCGGCGTAAAAGCTGTGCTGTACGATGGTTCCTATCATCCGGTAGACTCTTCTGAGATGGCTTTCAAGACGGCGACCATTCAGGCGTTCAAGAAGGGCTTCATGGAAGCGAATCCCGTTCTTCTGGAGCCGATTGTGACCATGACGGTGACGGTTCCGGATAAATATACCGGCGATGTCATGGGCGATCTGAACAAGCGCCGCGGCCGTGTGCTGGGCATGAATCCGGTGACAGGCGGAAAGCAGGAGGTTGTGGCTGACGTGCCGATGACAGAGATCTTCGGATATTCCACAGACCTGCGTTCCATGACCGGAGGAAGCGGTGAATTTTCCTATGAATTCGCGCGCTATGAGCAGGCTCCGTCTGACGTACAGGAAAAAGAAGTGGCTGCGAGAGCTGCAGAGAACGAATAAAAGCTGAATATTTTACGGCTTGTAAAAACCGCCGCATTAGCGTAAAATACCCTTGTGTGAATGAAGGAGGATATACGCAATGCGGCGGTTATTGTATTTTTTGAGGGATTACCGGAAGGAAAGCATTCTGGGACCTCTGTTCAAGCTCCTGGAGGCCAGCTTTGAGCTTCTGGTGCCTCTGGTGGTGGCGGATATTATCGATGTGGGAATTGCGCACAGAGACTCCGCCTATGTGCTCGGCAGAGGCGGAATTCTGATTCTGCTGGGGCTTATCGGCCTGGCAAGCTCCATTACGGCTCAGTATTTTGCGGCGAAAGCGGCGGTAGGCTGCAGCACCCAGATGCGGGGAGCCCTGTTCCGCCATCTGAACAGTTTTTCTTATAAGGAGCTGGATACCATCGGAACGTCTACTCTGATTACCCGCATTACCAGCGATATCAATCAGGTGCAGACAGGCGTGAATCTGGTGCTCCGTCTGTTCCTGCGTTCTCCTTTTATCGTATTCGGCGCCATGGTTATGGCGTTTACCATTGATGTGCGATCAGCTCTTATCTTTCTGGGCGTGATTCCCGTCCTTTTCCTGGTAGTTTTCGGTATTATGGGGCTTACGATTCCTGTCTACCGGAAGGTGCAGGGACAGCTGGACCGGGTGCTTCTCCATGTGCGGGAAAATCTGTCCGGCGTCCGTGTGGTGCGGGCTTTTAACCGCCAAAGCGATGAGCAGGAGACCTTCCATGCGGACAGCGCGGCGTTGATGAAGACGCAGCTCTTTGTGGGAAAGATTTCAGCCCTTTTAAATCCTCTTACCTATGCGATTATCAACGCGGCGGTGATTCTCCTGGTCTGGACCGGAGGAAAGCAGGTGGACAGCGGAATTCTGACCCAGGGCCAGGTGGTGGCTCTCGTCAATTACATGTCTCAGATCCTGGTGGAGCTTATCAAACTGGCGAATCTGATTGTCAATATAACCCGTTCTCTTGCAAGCCTGTCCAGAATCAACAGCGTATTTGAACAGGAGGCCGGCATGCGGGAAGGAACATATACGGGAGCCGTACCTGGTTCAGAGGAGACTGCTTACACGGGAATGGGAAATGAGGCGGAAAGCTGCAGGGCGGCAGTGCCTTGCGTAGAATTCCGGGATGTGAGCATGATTTATCAGGAGGGCGCCGAGGCGGCGCTGGAGCATGTAAGCTTCCAGGCCTGGCCGGGTGAGACCATCGGCGTCATCGGAGGAACCGGCTCCGGAAAATCTACCCTGGTGAATCTGATCCCGAGATTTTATGATGCCTCAGAGGGCAGCGTACTGGTGGACGGCGTGGATGTGCGGGATTATGAGCTTCAGGCCCTTCGCCGGAGAATCGGTGTGGTGCCGCAGAAAGCGGTGCTTTTTTCCGGCACGATCCGGGAGAACCTGCGCTGGGGAAAGAAAGACGCTTCAGATGCAGAGCTTCTGGAAGCCCTTGGGACGGCCCAGGGACTGGAAATTGTGGAAAAGAAAGAGAACGGCCTTGATGAAGAAATTCTGCAGGGAGGACGCAATCTGTCCGGCGGCCAGAGACAGCGGCTTACCATAGCCCGGGCGCTGGTAAGGAACCCTGAGATCCTGATTCTTGACGACAGCGCTTCCGCTCTGGATTTTGCCACAGACGCCAGACTCAGAAAGGCCCTCCGGGAGAGAAAAAAGAGCGCGGCAGTCTTTCTGGTATCCCAGAGGGCGGCCACAGTCCGGCAGGCGGATAAAATCATTGTGCTTGACGATGGAGAAGTGGCGGGAATCGGAACGCATGAAGCTCTGTTCCAAAGCTGTGAGGTATACCGGGAGATTTGTCTGTCCCAGGCGTCTGCAGAGGAGGAAAAGGCCCATGAAGCATAAATCGACATTAAAGAGAATTCTTCATTATATTGCGGGCTACAGCCTGTATCTGGCAGCTTCTCTGATTTTTGCGGTGCTGACGGTGGCGCTGACACTGTACGCTCCGGTGCTGACCGGAGAGGCTGTCGACTATATGCTTGGAAAAGGAAGCGTGGATTTTGGAGCGCTTGCCGCCCTTCTGGCGCGGCTTGGCATTGTAATAGGGGCAACTTCTCTGTTTCAGTGGCTTATGAATCTGTGCAACAACCATATGACCTACCGGGTGGTCATGGATGTGAGGACCGAAGCTTTCGACCATATGCAGGATCTGCCGTTAAGTTATATCGACAGCCACCCGCAGGGAGACATCGTAAGCCGTCTGATTGCAGACATCGATCAGTTTTCCGACGGCCTTCTGATGGGATTTACCCAGCTCTTTACCGGCGTGATGACGATTCTCGGGACGCTTCTTTTCATGCTGTCTGTCAATGTGGGAATTACGCTGGTGGTGGTCTGCGTGACTCCGGTATCTTTTCTTGTGGCAAGCTTTATTGCCAAAAGCACCTATAAAATGTTCCGGCTTCAGTCAGAAACAAGGGGCGAACTGACCGGTCTCATTGACGAAATGGTAGGAAACCAGAAGATTGTCAAAGCCTTTGGCTACGAGCAGGAGTCAGTATCCCGCTTTGACAGGATCAACAAGCGGCTGGAAAAACACAGTCTGCGGGCGATCTTCTTTTCCTCCATCACCAATCCGGCTACCCGTTTTGTCAACAGCCTGGTCTATGCGGGCGTAGGCGTGGCGGGAGCTTTTGCGGTGATCCGGGGAGCGCTGAGCGTCGGCCAGCTGTCCTGCTTCCTGAGTTACGCAAATCAGTATACGAAGCCTTTCAATGAGATATCCGGCGTAGTGACAGAGCTGCAGAACGCCCTTACCTGCGCGGCCCGAGTCTTTGAGTTTATCGATCAGGAGCCCATGACGCCGGATCAGACAGAAGGGCTCAGAATAGAAAAGGCAGAAGGCCGGGTAGATCTGGCAGACGTGGAATTTTCCTATACAAAGGAGCGTCCGCTGATTCAGGATCTGAATCTTCATGTGGAGCCGGGCCAGAGGATTGCCATTGTAGGCCCCACCGGCTGCGGAAAGAGCACGCTGATCAACCTGCTTATGCGCTTTTATGATGTGGACAGCGGCCGGATCGCGGTAGATGGCTGCGATATCCGGGAGCTGACCAGACAGAATCTGCGGGAGCAGTACGGCATGGTTCTTCAGGAGACCTGGCTGAAATCCGCAACTGTCCGGGAAAATATTGCTTACGGAAGACCGGACGCCACAGAGGAAGAGGTGACAGAAGCCGCAAAGGCGGCTTATGCCCACAGCTTTATCCGGCGTCTGCCAAAGGGATACGATACGGTACTTTCCGAGGATGGCGGCAGCCTGTCTCAGGGACAGAAGCAGCTTCTGTGCATTGCCCGGGTTATGCTCTGCCTGCCGCCCATGCTGATTCTTGATGAGGCCACGTCTTCCATCGATACCCGTACGGAGCTGAAGATTCAGAATGCCTTTGCGAAAATGATGGAAGGCAGAACCAGCTTTATCGTGGCGCACCGCCTGTCTACGATCAAAGAGGCGGACCGGATTCTGGTCATGCGGGACGGGCAGATCATTGAGCAGGGAACCCATGAGAGCCTGCTTGAGAAAAATGGTTTTTACGCAGAGTTGTACAACAGCCAGTGGTCAGTTTAGCCGTTATGATTCACAGTCCTGATTCAGACAGGGAAACAGGTGCTTGCGTGCCGGCGCGGCACATCTGTTTCCCTGTCTGAATCGGCTGTGAATCGTAACGTTTAGGGTGGTATTTGACTTGACAAATCAGCCCTGTATGATTATGATAAAATGCAGTGAGAGTCCGTCAAAACGGACTTTGCCGGCGGGCAGGAAAAGGAAAGCGGCGCCTGAAGCCTTCCAGTTTGCAGCCTGCGGGAATAATGAAGAGGAGTGTAATGAAAATGGCAGTACCCTTTAACCACCGCGCGGTGGAAGAGAAATGGCGTAAGAGATGGGAAGAGCATCCGGTAAACGTGGATGACGGAAAGAAGCCGAAATACTATTGCCTGGACATGTTCCCCTATCCGTCCGGAAACGGACTTCATGTGGGACACTGGAGAGGCTATGTGATCAGTGATGTATGGAGCCGCTATAAGCTGATGCAGGGACATTATATCATTCATCCCATGGGCTGGGATGCGTTCGGGCTTCCTGCTGAAAACTATGCGATTAAGATGGGAATTCATCCCGCGGTTTCCACGGCAGAGAATATAAAGAATATCAAGAAGCAGATCAACGATATCGCAGCTCTCTACGACTGGGATATGGAAGTCAATACGACCGATCCGAAGTTCTATAAGTGGACCCAGTGGATCTTCGTGCAGATGTTCAAGAAAGGGCTGGCGTATGAGAAGGAGTTCCCTATCAACTGGTGTCCTTCCTGTAAGACGGGTCTTGCCAATGAAGAGGTGGTAAACGGCGTCTGCGAGCGCTGCGGAACTCCTGTGACCAAGAAGAATCTGCGCCAGTGGATGCTGAAGATTACGGCTTATGCGGACCGTCTTCTGAATGATCTGGACAAGCTGGACTGGCCGGAAAAGGTAAAGAAGATGCAGACCGACTGGATCGGAAAATCCTACGGCGCCGAGGTAGAGTTCCCGGTAGACGGAAGCGATAAGAAGATCACGGTATACACCACCAGACCGGACACCCTGTACGGCGCTACCTTTATGGTTCTTGCCCCCGAACATGCGCTTGCAAAAGAACTGGCCACAGATGAGACGAGAGCAGCCGTAGAGGATTATATCTTCAAATCCTCCATGCGTTCCAATGTGGACCGTGTACAGGACAAGGAGAAGACCGGCGTCTTCACCGGAAGCTACTGCATCAATCCCATGAACGGAGCGAAGGTTCCCATCTGGCTGTCTGATTATGTTTTGGCTGATTACGGTACGGGAGCCATCATGTGCGTGCCGGCTCACGACGACCGTGACTTTGAGTTCGCAAAGAAATTCGATCTCCCGATTATCCAGGTTATCGCAAAGGATGGAAAAGAGATTGAAAATATGACAGAGGCCTATACCGAGGCCAGCGGAACCATGATTAATTCCGGAGACTGGAACGGCATGGAGTCCGCAGTCCTGAAAAGGGAAGCGCCCCACATCATCGAGAAGATGGGCGTCGGAAAGAAGACGGTAAACTACAAACTGCGTGACTGGGTATTCTCCCGTCAGCGTTACTGGGGCGAGCCGATCCCGATCATCCACTGCCCGCACTGCGGCAATGTGCCGGTGCCGGAGGATCAGCTTCCTCTGGAGCTCCCGGAGGTGGAGAGCTATCAGCCCACAGGAACAGGCGAATCTCCGCTGGCAGCTATTGACAGCTGGGTAAATACCACCTGTCCGGTCTGCGGCGCTCCCGCCAAGAGAGAGACGAACACCATGCCCCAGTGGGCTGGTTCTTCCTGGTATTTCCTCCGCTATGTGGACAACCACAATGACAAGGAGCTGGTAAGCCGTGAGAAGGCAGACAAGTATCTGCCGGTGGATATGTATATCGGCGGCGTGGAGCATGCGGTGCTGCATCTGCTCTATTCCCGTTTCTATACCAAGTTCCTGCATGATATCGGAGTGATTGATTTTGACGAGCCCTTCACAAAGCTGTTCAACCAGGGTATGATCACCGGAAAGAACGGCATCAAGATGAGCAAGTCCAAGGGCAACGTGGTATCTCCGGACGATCTGATTCGTGATTACGGCTGCGATTCCTTAAGAATGTACGAGCTGTTCGTGGGACCGCCCGAGCTGGACGCAGAGTGGGATGACCGCGGAATCGATGGCGTATCCCGTTTCCTCAAGCGTTTCTGGAACCTGGTTCTGGACAATAAGGATAAGGGAACAAAAGAGACGCCGGAGAGCGTGAAGCTGCGCCACAAGCTGGTATATGACATCACCAGCCGTCTGAACAGCTTCAGCCTGAATACGGTTATCTCCGGATTCATGGAATATAACAACAAGATGATTGATCTGGCAAAGCGTCAGGGCGGCATCGACAAAGAGACCCTGGAGACAGCCGTAACCCTGCTGGCGCCTTTCGCTCCCCATGTGGCAGAAGAGCTCTGGGAGCAGCTGGGCCATAACGAGACCGTCTTCGGACATGGCTGGCCGGATGCGGACGAGGAGGCCATGAAGGACGACGAGATCGAGATCGCCGTTCAGGTCAACGGAAAGACGAGAGGTACGGTGACGATCTCCACCAGCATTTCCAAGGAGGACGCTCTTGCGGCAGGAAAAGCCGCTGTGCCGGAATGGCTGAAGGGAACTATTGTAAAAGAGATTTACGTGCCCGGAAGAATCCTGAATTTTGTAGTGAAATAAGGTATAAAGGCTGTAAAGTGTCATAAAAACGGCGCGGATAGTGGAGACATTATCTGCGCCGTTTTTCAAAAAGAGCTGTGAATTCCCAGAAGATATGATAAGATATCTGCAGGAAGAGAGCAGATGGAGGAAAATTCCATGCAGCAATATTTAAATGAGACGCCGTTACTTAATTTCTCTGCATCCAATATCCAGAGCCTGATAATGGAGAGAAACTGGAAAGAACTGGATGAATATGAGCGCACAAAAGCGATTTACGAATTTGTTCGTGATGAAATCCGGTTTGGCTATAATATAGATGATCATATTCCGGCTTCCAGGGTGCTTGCAGATGGTTATGGACAGTGTAATACAAAAGGAATTCTGTTTATGGCACTGCTCCGCGGAGTGCTTATCCCCTGCAGGATTCATGGCTTTACAATTGACAAAAAACTGCAGAAAGGAGCCATGACAGGCATTGTATATAAAAATGCTCCTCAACATATTTTTCACAGCTGGGTGGAAGTATATTTAGAAAGGGTATGGTATGAGCTGGAAGGCTTTATATTGGATAAGCAATATCTGGCGCGGCTGCAAAGCATCCATGCGGACTGTCAGGGCCCCTTTTGCGGTTATGGTGTTGCTGTAAAGGATTTTCGTAATCCAGTTATTGAGTTTGAAAGAAATAATACTTATATTCAAAGTGAAGGAATTACGCGTGATTTCGGAATATATGACTGCCCGGATGATTTGCTTCAAGAGCATCACCAGGAAATGTCCGGATTAAAAATTTTTTTGTACAGATATCTGGGAAGACATTTGATGAATTGCAATATCAAAAAAATAAGAGATTCCAAATAATAAATTATATTGTACAGGAGAGAAAATATGCAGCCGATTTTTACGTTGCAATATGGAGAATTTGCAGTAGCAGATTATTTATCAAATCATATCAGAAACGCTTCTGTATTTATTCCCTCGTCTGCGCAGGAAAAGGGGATAGATTTGTTGTTGTACAGATTTGACAATGGTATGAATTTGATTAATACCATACAGGTAAAGACATCCAGGACATATTATAACAAAAATCCCAAATATCAGGGTACATTATGGTTTAACAGATTTGAACCCCAGGACAATGCGGACTGGTTTATTTTTGTAGGAATCTATGCGGATTTTCCTGAAAAAGTGGATGCATCCAGCCGCAATTTCAAGTGGGATACCATTATGCTGGCTTTTAAAAACAAAGAGATGAAGCAGTTTATGGAAGATGTCAGGCTAAAGTCAGATAACGAAAAAAAGGATAAGATGTTTGGGTTCGGTTTTAATGGCAGGACGGAAATAAGGCAGACAAGAGGATATTCGGAAGAGCGCGATATGACACGGTATCTTATTGAAAACAGGAACAGTGAAATTGAAAATTCGTTTCGATAATGACCGTAATGGTGCTTAAATGAATCAGTGAATAAAATAAGATTTGATGGAGGAAACATCATGTATGAACTGATACAGATTTCGGAACACGATTATTACATACAGAGCCCGGCAAAAATCGGACTGGTAAAGCTGAACGATACGGAAGTCTGCCTGATTGACAGCGGGAATGACAAGGACGCGGGCCGGAAGGTCAGAAAGATTCTGGATGAACATGAATGGACGCTGAAAGCTGTCTATAATACGCATTCCAATGCGGATCACATCGGCGGCAATAAGTATCTGCAGGGACAGACGGGCTGTAAAATTTATGCGCCTGGAATTGAGTGTGATTTTACCAGGCATCCGATTCTGGAGCCTTCCTTGCTGTATGGCGGCTATCCATGCAAAGACCTGAGGCATAAGTTCCTGCTGGCTCAGGAGAGCGGAGCAGAATATCTGACGAAAGAGACGCTGCCGGAAGGTTTTGAACTGCTTCCGCTGCCGGGGCATTTCTTTGATATGGCGGGTTTCCGGACGCCGGATGATAACGTATATCTGGCAGACTGCCTTTCCAGCCGGGAGACTCTGGAAAAATATCAGATCGGTTTTATCTATGATGTGGCGGCTTATCTGAATACGCTGGAAAAGGTAAAGACGCTGAAAGCCAGGCTCTTTGTGCCTGCCCATGCGGAAGCGGCGGAGGATATCACAGAACTGGCTCAGTACAATATTGACAAAGTAAATGAGATAGCGGATAAAATCGTAAGCCTCTGTAAGGAACCTCTTGGTTTTGAAGTGATTCTGCAGCGCCTGTTCACAGAATACGGCCTTGTCATGAATTTCGAGCAGTACGTTCTTGTGGGAAGCACAGTCCGTTCCTATCTGGCCTGGCTGAAAGACACAGGAAGACTGAACGCAGTATTTGAAAAGAATCTCCTGCTCTGGGAGAAGATATAAGAAAAGAGGGGGAGCCGGAAGACAAAGCTTCAGGAACAAACAGGAAGAAAGCAGGATTCCGGCGGTGTGCATTATGAGTGAAGAAAGAAATGAAAAAACAGAACAAAATGAATCAGAGCTGAAAGACCTTGTGCCCCAACTGGAGGAGCGTTTTCGGGTAACTGTCTGGAACCGCCTGCTGATGCTGGCCCGGTGGCTGATTTTTGCGGCGCTTACAGGGGTGATTCTGGGACTTGTGGGAACTGCCTTTGGAAAAGGCGTAGAGCTGGCTACGGAGCTTCGCGCGGCCCATTCATGGATTCTGTTTGGCCTTCCCATAGCAGGACTGGTGATCGTCTGGATGTACCACTGGGAGAGAAAACAGGAGAGAAGCAGTACCAATATGGTGCTGGATGCGATTCACGCGGAGAGGGAGATTCCCCTGAAGACGGCTCCGCTTATCTTTGCGGCGACGATTCTGACCCACCTGTTCGGAGGCTCTGCGGGACGTGAGGGAGCGGCTCTGCAGCTGGGCGGAAGCATCGGAAATTTTCTCGGAAAAGTCTTACGGATCGATGAAAACGACAGACGCGTCATGATTATGTGCGGCATGAGCGCGGCCTTTTCCGCGCTGTTTGGCACGCCCATGGCGGCCGCAGTCTTTTCCATGGAGGTTGTGAGCGTCGGAATCATGTATTACGCGGCTCTGGTCCCCTGCGTAGCAGCATCCTATACGGCTTACGGGGTAGCCTGCCGCTTCGGTCTGACCGGAGAACGTTTTTCTCTCGGTATTCTGCCCGATTTCACTTTACTGAGCGCCGGAAAAATCCTGATTCTCGGGCTTTGCTGCGCGGCGGTCAGCATTCTTTTCTGCGTGGCGCTGCATAAAACAGAAGAACTGTTTGCGGAAAAAGTCAGGAATGCCTATCTGCGGGCTGTGGTATCCGGCTGCCTGCTGATCGTTTTGACCCTGCTCCTTGGAACCACGGACTATCTGGGAACAGGTATGCAGATTGTAGAGCAGGCGGTAGTAGAGGGCCGGGCCTTCTGGGGCGCGTTTCTTCTGAAAATCCTGTTCACGGCAGTCACGCTGTCCGGAGGCTTCAAGGGCGGCGAGATTGTCCCCTCCTTCTTTGTAGGAGCGACCTTTGGCTGCATCTTTGGCCAGTTGTTTCACATCTCGCCCTCTCTTGCGGCGGCCTGCGGAATGGCCGCGGTGTTCTGCGGCGTCACAAACAGCCCGATTTCCTCCCTGCTTATCAGTCTGGAGATGTTTGGATTTGAGGGCGCGCCTTTCTTTTTCCTGGCGATTGCGGTCAGCTATATGCAGTCCGGTTATTACGGCCTGTACCGCAGCCAGAAAATTATGTATTCGAAAGTGAAGACAAAATTTATCAACCGGAATGCCAAGGAATAACCGGCCGGCTGCAGCGGGCCTGCTGCGGTGACAGACGCAGATTCGTCCGCGGAGACGTGAGCCTGCTGCGGAGAAAGACCCAGATTCGGCTGCAGAGACAGTGAGAGCCGGCCATTCCCGAAAGAAACCCTCTGAGGACGCCGGTACTTAGCCGCCCGGGGAGCTTTTTCCCCGGGCGGCTTATGTATCCGCTGCGTCCGAGGGGAGCGCAAGCGCGTTTCTGCCGGGAATGGCCGGCTCGTATTATTTCATAAAGCTCTTCGCCAGCTGCACCATCTGTTCCATACGCGCCACTTCTTCCGCAGATTTTCCCTGCTTCAGCGCCTCAAAAAGCTGGTTGAATTCATCCTGGGTCATCTGATGATCGGATTGCCGTGCCGCGTTCATAAGTTTCTGAAAATCATTTGGATTCATTCCTTCACTCCCTTCCGGCGGAGACTGAGAAAAAGCATCCGGACTTTCGGAAACATCCGGGTTTTCGGAAGCAGACGGGTCTGCCTGCATACCTGCCTGAAATTCGGACATCATATTGGAATACTGGATGTAGGTCGTGATCATTTCCATAATCCGTATGATGGAGTCGATTTTCCGGTTCAGTTCGTTACATTTTTTCTGAACATCATAAAGTATCTTGTAGCCGTCATTTCCCAGGCTCATACAGTCTCCTCCCATTCCCTACAGTATATGTGCAAAAGCATGGAGTATGAATATAATATAAGGACAAAAAAGCAGGAGAAGATAGAATGAATCGATTGATTATAGAAGAGACAAGCGTGTATGAGCTGGATGAGGAATGTGTGCGGGAGAAGGAACGGGAGAGAAAAAACAGTCAGGAAAGCATGGAAAAGGAAGAGGTTTCTCAGTCCGGTGAAGATAACCTTCATTGACAGCTGGAAAAAATGCAGTTAAAAAAACGGGAGGGCGCCGAAAATTCGGCGCCCTCCGCACAGGCTCCGGCTGTCCGGGGTAAAAGAAAAAAGGACGGAAAGCCTTTTTATCCGCTCCGGGCCGGATGGCTTAAGACAGACGGCAGACTAGCATCCGCAGCCGCCGTTTCCGCCGAAGAAGCCGCCATTTCCGCCGCAGCCGCCGCAGCAGCACAGCAGAAGGATAATCCACAGACAGCTGTTGTCGCCGTAGCCGCCGTTTCCGCCGAACCAGCCGCTGTTTCCGCCGCAGCAGGAAGACAGCAGAAGAAGCCAGATCAGGGTATTGCAGCAGCTGTTGTTGCCATTGTCGGAGCAGCCACATCCGCAGTTTGCAGCAGTTAAATCACTCATGAGAATTTCCTCCAGAAAAAATAATTATTTACAATGTCATAGTATGTGGGGAGCGGAAATGTGTGAATCGATCCGAACACAGGAAATCTGCAGCCGGCGGTAAATTTATGCCGGCTGTCTGCTTACAAGAAATTTACTTGTATAACCGAAGATTTTGTGAGAAAATAAAAAACAGAAATTATCACCGGACAGGATGCCTGTGGGAGAAACGGGAATTCCTGACCCGGAAAAGGAAGGAAGCGTAATTATGCCTGCAGTATATGCGCATTATAAATTTGGCAAAGAAGTGTACAGGGCTCTGCCTCAGGATATCCGGCAGCTTGTAAAGGAAAATGCTCCGGCTTACTGGCTGGGGCTTCACGGCCCGGATCTTCTTTTTTATTACCGTGCTCTGGGGAAAAACAGGGTAAATCAGCTGGGAGTGCGGATGCACAGGGAATCGGCCCGTTTCTTTTTTGAAAAGGGACGGAAGGTCTACCAGAAGCGGCCGAGCTATGTTCTTTTATCCTATCTCTGTGGTTTCCTGTGCCATTTTATGCTGGACAGTGAGTGTCATCCCTATATCAGCCGGTATATGGAAGAACATAAGCTGGGACATCTGGAGATAGAGACGGATTTTGACCGGATGCTGCTGGAAGAGGATGGCCGCAATCCGGTAACCCATAATTGTACGCGCCATCTGATCCGGGATCTGGACACGGAGGAGGCCATTGCCTCTGTGCTGGAAGGCGTTACGCCTGAAGAGGTGGATGAGTGTATCATCGGTTTTCACCGCGTTATACGTCTCTTTCAGTGCCCTGGAAAAGGAAAGGCCTGTTTCCTGAGGGGATTTTTTACGCTGATTGGACAGAAAAAAGGTCTTGGAGGTCTGGTGGCGGATGGAAGACCCAATGAAAAGTGCGGCGAGAGCCGGAAAGCTCTGGAGGACCGGATGAAAAACGCGGTCCGGATGACGGCTGAGGAGATCGAGAAGTATGTCCGGGCCGTGGAATCGGACGAGCCCTTAAGCATCCGGCTGAACAGAGATTTTGAATAGTGCTTTTCGTGAAGGGCAGCAGTTGCCGGCAGAAAAGAAGCTGAAAACGGGAGAATAATGTTATGAATCAGAAACTGACGAAACTGGAGAAACGATGGATTTTATACGATGTGGGAAATTCGGCTTTTGTGCTTCTTACTTCCACAATCATTCCCATTTACTATAAGAATATCGCGTCGGCGAGCGGAATTTCCGATTCCGATTCCACAGCCTTCTTTGGCTACGCTACGTCTCTTGTGACGATCCTTGTGGCGGTCTTGGGGCCGGTGCTTGGAACGCTGGCGGATACAAAGGGATTTAAAAAGCCGGTGTTTACTTTTTTCGTGATGATGGGCGTGCTGGGATGCGCGGGCCTTGCGCTCCCGGCGACCTGGGTGGCCTTTCTGGCGGTCTATGTGCTGGCCAAGACGGGACTCAATGCCAGCCTGGTATTTTATGACGCGATGCTGCCGGATGTAACGACAGATGAACGGATGGATGTGGTGTCGGCCCAGGGATATGCCTGGGGCTATATCGGAAGCTGTATTCCCTTTATCGTCAGCCTTGTGTTCGTGCTCTGCTCGGATATGATTGGAATTTCAGGCGGAACAGCCATGGCTGCTGCTTTTCTGCTGAATGCGGCCTGGTGGTTTCTTGTGACGCTGCCGCTGCTGAAAAGCTATGAGCAGAAGCATTATGTGGAGCGCACGCCCCATCCGGTACGGGACAGTTTCGGAAGGCTTGCGAAGGTTTTCTCAGAGGTGCGCCAGAATCCGGCGATCTGGTTCTTCCTGCTGGCCTTCTTCTTCTACATTGACGGTGTATATACGATTATTGATATGGCTACTTCTTATGGAAAAGATGTGGGAATCAGCGACACGAATCTTCTGCTGGCGCTGCTTCTGACCCAGGTGGTAGCTTTTCCATGTTCGATCCTGGTAGGGCATCTGTCCAAAAAGCTGCGCAATACCACGCTGATTCAGATTTCCATCGGCGGATATTTCTGCATTGTTCTCTTCGCGCTGCAGATGGATAAAGCCTGGGAATTCTGGTTCCTGGCTGTCTGTGTGGCGGTGTTCCAGGGAGCGATCCAGTCTCTGTCCCGGTCCTATTTTGCCAGAATCGTGCCGAAGGAGAAATCTACGGAGTTTTTCGGATTTTTCGATATTTTCGGCAAGGGCGCGGCTTTTATGGGAACGATGCTTATGGGAATTTCTACCCAGCTTTTTGATACCTCAAGGGCGGGAGTGGCTCTTCTTGCGGTTATGTTTGCCATCGGTTTTGTCCTGTTTCGAATGGCAGTCAGAAAGGTGGAAGCATAGTATAATAGAAAAACGAAAAAGGAGTTTTTCTGTTATGAATCGTGTGCGAGAGCTCGTGGGAGCTTCCCGTGCGTATGAGCAGGGTATCTATGGAGCCGGGATCGGCGTGGCGGTGCTGGATTCCGGCGTAAATGAGAGACATCCGGATCTGCGTGGCAGACTGGTTTATTCGTATAATTATCTGACGGCTTCGCCAGAGAGCGTGGATGACTGTGGTCATGGCACGCACATCTGCGGAATCATAGGAGGAACGGGAGTGGCATCCGGCGGCAGGTATCAGGGACTTGCGCCGCGGTGTCATTTTCTTTCTCTGAAGGTGCTGGACAAAGACGGAAATGGAAACAGCGGAACGCTGGTTCAGGCTTTGTACTGGCTGATCGACCACGGAAAAGAATATGATGTGCGGATTGTCAATATTTCTGCGGGCAGCACAGAGATCCGGGGAAGAAAAAGAACCGGCCTTCTGAAAGCGGTGGAGGACACCTGGGACGCCGGCTTTATCGTCTGCGCGGCTGCCGGAAACCAGGGTCCGGCCCGTTCCAGCATTACAGTTCCCGGGACCAGTCCCAGGATCATAACGGTGGGTTCGTCGGACGATGGCCGGGCAGTAAGGCTTATGGGAGTCAGAAAAGCAAATTATTCCGGGAGAGGCCCTACGTCGGCCTGTGTCTGCAAGCCGGATGTGACGGCTCCGGGAGCTTATATCCGATCCTGCAGCGCTGATTTTGAGAAACCGGGCAGGGGATTTTACACGGATAAATCGGGGACTTCCATGGCTACCCCTGTAGTTTCGGGAAGTCTGGCCCTGCTCTTATCCAGGGAAAGGCAGCTGACGGGAAAGGAAGTAAAACTGAGGCTGCGAACTGCCTGCCGGGATCTGGGACTTCCCCGGAATCAGCAGGGCTGGGGACAGATCTGGGTGCCGGGCCTGCTCTTCCCGGAATGAAATGGAAGGGAAGGCATATGCTGTTAGAAACAGATAAAAAGGAAGCAGCATGGCATTAAACTGCAGAGAACAGATGGTATCGGAAGAATATGTGGACTTTATCTGGCAGTCCAGCTGGAGTGAGGAGGAGCTGCGCAGAGTGTTTCCGGATACCTGCTGGCAGATCATCAATAATTATTACACGGCTTTTTACGCGGACAGCAGTTTTCTGCGTCCGGGCTATGACACGGAATATGGATATGAGGTATTCCCGGCGCTTTATACGCCGCTGCAGAATGAAAGCCTGGAAGCAGCCAACATCCTCCAGCTGCAGAATCAGCCCGTACTGCAGCTGAAGGGAGAAGGCGTTCTGGTGGGAATGATAGATACGGGGATTGATTATACCAACGCCTGTTTCCGGGATCTGGCGGGGAAAAGCAGAATCCGGGAGCTCTGGGATCAGACCGATCAGAGCGGAACAACGCCGGAAGGGATTGGATACGGAACGGTATATACGCAGGAGGAGCTGAACCGGGCCCTGGAAAATGCGGAGCCGTTTTCCATTGTTCCGAGCCGTGACGATTCAGGACACGGGACGAAGCTGGCAGCCATTGCCGCGGGGAGTGAGAACCTGGAGACGGGCTGGATCGGCGCGGCACCGCTTTCAGAACTGGCAGTGGTAAAGCTGAAGCCTGCGAAGCGTTATCTGAAAGAGTATTTTATGGTTCCGGAAGAGGCGGAGGCCTACCAGGAAAATGATATTATGCTTGGAGTCCGCTATCTTCATGAGCTGGCTCTGCGGGAGCGCAGGCCCCTTGTTATCTGCCTGGGCCTTGGAACCAATATGGGAGGCCATGCGGGGACCTCTCCCCTGTCTTTTTATCTTAATACCATAGCATCTGTGGCCGGCAGATGTATTGTGATTGCCGGAGGAAACGAGGCAAACCAGGGCCATCATTTTTACGGAACCCTGAACCGGGGAGAAGAGTACCAGGATGTGGAACTGCGTGTGGCGGAGGATGAGGCCGGTCTGATGATGGAGCTCTGGAGCAATACGCCGGATGTATTTTCGGTTTCCCTGATTTCCCCTTCGGGCGAGGAGGTCCCCCGCGTCACCTCCGGTATGAGAAATCTGAGATTTGACTTTCTTTTTGAGAAAACCATCGTCAATGTGAATTTTCAATCTCTCGATCCCTACAGCGGGGATCAGCTGATCGCGATCCGCATGTCAGAGCCTACGCCGGGAATCTGGCGCCTGCGGGTGTATGGGGAGACGGTCATCGATGGAATCTATAATATCTGGCTTCCTGTGACCGGCTTTCTGTCGGCGGGAACCGTGTTTCTGGACTCAAATCCGGATATTACACTGACAGAGCCTGCCAATACGGAGATACCCATCACGGCGGCCGCCTACCGGCCTCAGAATGAAAGTATTTACATTGATTCCAGCAGAGGCTATACGAGAAAGGGCAGGATCAAGCCGGATCTGGCGGCTCCGGGGGTGGAGGCTTCCACGTATGGGCCGGGCAATACGCTGACAACCATGACGGGAACGAGCGCCGCGGCCGCGGTGACGGCAGGAGCCGCGGCGCTGATGCTGGAATGGGGAATTGTCCGGGAACGGCGGCTGACCATGGGAACGCTGGAAATCAAACAGCTGATGATCCGGGGAGCTGCGCGCAGCCTTTCCCAGCTGTATCCCAACCGGATCTGGGGATATGGAACACTGGATTTGTATGCGGCCTTTTCGGCTCTCGGCCGCTTTTAAACCGGAGTCCGAGCGGGGCAGAGGCAGGCGGGAAAAGGGAACATCCGATGATTTTGTCCTGAATGACTTGCGAAGAAGTCTTTGATCGACTATAATAAGACACAAAGCGCCGCGCAGGGTATGGCGGCAATGCTTGCAAGATATTGAATTGAGGAGGACGACATGGATAAGATAAAGATGACGACACCGCTGGTGGAGATGGATGGAGATGAGATGACAAGAATTCTCTGGAAGATGATCAAGGATGAGCTTCTGCTTCCGTTTGTGGATCTGAAGACAGAGTATTATGACCTGGGACTGGAGCACCGGAATGCTACAAACGATCAGGTGACTATCGATTCTGCGGAGGCTACCAAGAAGTACGGTGTCGCCGTAAAGTGCGCGACGATCACGCCCAATGCGGCCCGTATGGAAGAGTATGATTTGAAGGAGATGTGGAAGAGCCCCAACGGAACCATCCGCGCAATTCTGGACGGCACCGTGTTCCGTGTCCCGATTATCGTTAAGGGGATCGAGCCCTATGTGAAAACCTGGAAGAAGCCGATTACGGTAGCCCGTCACGCTTATGGCGATATTTACAAGGCTACTGAGATGCGGATACCGGGTCCCGGAAAGTGCGAACTGGTCTTTACGGGAGAAGACGGAACGGAGATTCGTGAGACTGTTCATGATTTCAAAGAGGGCGGCATCGCCCAGGGAATCCACAATCTGACCAGTTCCATTGAAAGCTTTGCGAGAAGCTGTTTCTCCTATGCCGTTTCTCAGAAGCAGGATCTCTGGTTTGCCACCAAGGATACTATCTCCAAAAAGTATGATCACTATTTTAAAGATGTATTCCAGGAGATTTATGAGAAGGAGTACAAAGAGGAGTTTGAGAAGCTTGGCATTGAATATTTCTATACGCTGATTGACGATGCGGTGGCCCGTGTCATCAAGTCTGAAGGAGGATATATCTGGGCCTGCAAGAACTATGACGGCGATGTGATGAGCGATCTGATTGCTACGGCCTTTGGTTCTCTGGCCATGATGACCTCTGTGCTGGTATCCCCCCATGGATATTATGAGTATGAGGCGGCTCATGGAACAGTGCAGCGCCATTATTATAAGCACCTGAAGGGAGAGGAGACCTCCACGAACTCCATGGCTACTATTTTTGCCTGGTCCGGAGCTCTGAGAAAGAGAGGAGAGCTGGATGGAAATCAGGCGCTGATGGATTTTGCGGATAAGCTGGAGCAGGCCTCTGTGAAGACGATCGAGGATGGAAAGATGACAAAGGATCTGGCGCTGATTACTACGCTTCCGAATCCGGTTGTCCTTTCCAGCGAGGGCTTTATCCGTGAAGTGCGTAAGACCTTAGAGGAACTGCTGAATGTTATTTAATTCCAACGCGTTTTATCTGTTTCTGCCAATTGTATTTCTGGTATACTGGCTGACGCCCCGGCGGTTCCGGTGGGGCGTCCTGCTGGTGTCCAGTTATTATTTTTATATGAGCGCAGACGCCCAGTATGTACTGCTTCTTCTGCTGACTACGGCTGTATCCTACGGCACGGCCCTGGGAATACAGCACACAGAGAGCAGAAGTAAGAAAAAATTCTGCATGGGCGCGGCTCTCCTGGTCTGCCTTGGACTTCTGTTTTTCTTTAAATACTCCAATTTCTTAAGTGGTACCGTGACGGCTCTGCTGAAAAGTATCTCCCTGCCTGTCAGCGAGGTGACGCTGGAACTGGTGCTTCCGGTTGGAATTTCTTTTTATATTTTTCAGTCGCTGGGCTATGTGATTGACGTCTATAAAGGAAAGACCCGGGCGTGTGCGCACTTTGGGAAATATGCCGCATTCGTCTCTTTTTTCCCGCTTCTTCTGGCAGGTCCCATCGAGAGGGCGGAACATCTGCTGCCCCAGCTTGAGAAAGAACACAGTTTCAACTGTGACAGAGCCATTGAAGGGGCGAAGCTGATAGCCTGGGGATATTTTAAAAAGATTGCCATTGCAGATGTGGTAGTGTCTCTGGTAGACGTGGTGTATGACAATGTTACAGTTTACACGGGGCTTGCTCTTGGAGTGGCCACTTTTTTCTATGCGTTTCAGGTCTACTGTGATTTCTCCGGATATTCGGACATTGCCCGGGGCGTGGCGAAGCTTCTGGATATTGAGCTGATGACAAACTTTAAGAGCCCGTATTTCGCGGCTTCACTGAAAGAATTCTGGAGCAGATGGCACATTTCTCTGTCCACCTGGTTCCGGGATTACGTCTATATTCCCCTGGGCGGGAGCCGAAGAGGAGAGTGGAGAACCCAGCGCAACCTGCTGATTACCTTTCTTGTCAGCGGGCTTTGGCACGGAGCCAGCTGGACCTATGTGATCTGGGGGGGACTTCACGGCCTGGGCCAGATTGTGGAAAAGATGTGGAACCGGCGTTTTCCGCCGAAGAAGGAACGGCGCAGCGTCATCCGCGTTCTGATCGTATTCTGTTTTGTCTGCGTTGCCTGGATTTTTTTCCGTGCCAGCACCTTTTCCGACGCGGTCTATGTGCTGACCCATCTTTTTGAGGGCGTGGGAAATCCTGTTTCCTATGTTAAGGCAGGGTATGAGGCTTTTCGTACAGCCGGCCTGATGCAGAGCACGGATCTGAAGCTTGCCCTCCTCTGGATTGCGGTGCTTTTGGCGCATGATTTTATTGAACTGAAGCAGAGTGCCTGGGCATGGCTGGGACGCTTCCGGAAACCAATCCGCTATGTGTTCTATTTTGCGCTGCTGTTCGTGGTGCTTTACAGCCGTCAGCTGGGCGAATACGAGTTTGTATATTTTCAGTTTTGAACCTGTACAGCCGTGCAGAAAAAGATGGAGGCGTTCCCCGGCAGATTTATCTGGCGGGGGACGCATACGGATTTTTCTATAGGGCGCTCAGCCCAAGCCATGGCTTTTTACAGAAAGCCATGGCTTGCACGGCTGTACAGTTCAAGATATGGCGGAAACAGCCGTGCAGAAAAAGACTAAATTTATTTATCAGAGCGAGAATCAGAGAAATATATGAAAAAATTTTTAAGAAAAATCTGTCCGTTTATTCTGTTTATTCTTGTACTGGAGCTTGCGATCCCGATTGCGGTGGACCCGTACAATGTTTTTCACTGGAAGGAGATACGGGATAACGGCGTAGAGCCCAACAGTAATTACATCAAGATGCAGTATGTCCTTCACAATCCGGACAAGTTTGATTCCTTCCTCTTCGGTTCTTCCCGGACGGGCTTTATCAATGTGGACCGGATTCCCGAAGGGAAGTGGTACAATATGTCCTATTCGGAGGGACTGCCGGAAGAGCATCTGGATAATCTGAAGGAACTGATTGAAAATGGAATTATCCCGAAAAATGTCATGATTGGCGTAGACAATATTTCTGCGTTTGTGGACCCGGACCTGCACCAGAATCAGTTTTACCGGATTCCCTATCCAAGAGGAAACAAGCTGGGATTTTATGCGAATTATTTCAGTATTAAGGGTGTGATCCTGTCTCTTGATGTGATCCTGAATTATGAGCCCACAGATCCGGATTATGTGGAACGATATTATGCCAATGGCTGCACGGTCCGGGACCCTTCTCTGGGCGGAACCTGGGAGGGAGACGCTCCCTACTGGGACGATTACTACAGGGATTATATGAGCTATGCTATTGATGACATGAAGGAGATCTCGGCGCTCTGTGAAGAATACGGGATCAATCTGATTGTGTTTACCAATCCCATCTATTACCGGACCTATCAGCAGTCCAAGTTTTACGGCTATGACAATTTCCTGTTCTGGCTTTCCGGAGCATCCGGGGGCGGATATTATAACTTCAGCGGGGAAAGCGCGATCACCATGGACCGCAGGTATTACTATGAATCCAGCCATTATACGGAAGAGCTGGGAGATATGATTATCGACCGGATATTTTATGGAAAGACAGATGAAAGCCTGGAAAGCCAGGGTTTTGGCATGTATGTGACGGACGACAATATAGAAGAATTTAAAACAGCGCTGGCCAATCACTGAGCCAGCGCTTCCCATTGTTCATATAGGGTTTCCAGACGTTTTTTCAGTTCCTCCTGCTCCTGGTGGAGCTTCTGACATTCTGCCACATTGGTATAGATATCTTCATGGGTCATGAGTTCGTTGATTTCTTCATCCCGGCTTTCCAGCTGGAAGATCTCTTCTTCGGTCTTTTTCAGATCATTTTCACGCTTCCGCTGTCTGGCCTGCTCTTCCTTCTGCTGCTTCCAGTCCAGTTTGGCAGCCGAAGGCTCTTCTTCCTGAGCTGCTTTGCTCTCCACAGAAGAGGAAGGGGTAAGAATGTCATGCTTTTCCAGATAGTAATCGTAATTTCCGATATAGTTTACCAGGACGCCTCCGGTCAAATCGAGAATTCTGGTGGCGGTGGTATTGATGAAATACCGGTCGTGGGAGACGTAAAGCACGGTGCCTGTATAGCGGTTTAAGGCCTGCTCCAGAATTTCCTTGGAAACAATGTCCAGGTGGTTGGTAGGCTCGTCCAGAATCAGAAAATTAGCCTCGGACAGCATCAGCTTTGCCAGGGATACCCGTCCCCTTTCTCCTCCGCTTAAATCGGCGATACGCTTAAAGACATCATCTCCGGTAAACAGAAAAGCGGCCAGTGTGCTGCGGATGGTGGTATTGTCCAGATCCGGGTAGGCGTCGGAAATTTCTTCAAAAAGGGTCTTTTCCGGATGGAGTACATGGTGCTCCTGATCGTAGTATCCGATCTGCACTCTGGCGCCCAGCGTAAAGGAACCGCTGTCCGCGTCCAGAAGACCGTTCAGGATTTTCAGAATGGTAGTCTTTCCGGTGCCGTTATTTCCGATCAGGGCCACCCGTTCCCCGCGCTTGATAGAAAAATTCAGGTCGGAGAACAGTTGCAGGGGTCCGAAGGCTTTGGACAGGTGCTCTACAGTCAGCACATCGTTTCCGCTTGTGATCTTGGGTTCCAGGGTGATGTGCATCTCGGAGCGTACCTCTGTGGGCTTTTCCAGGATCTCCATTTTGTCCAGCATCTTTTCCCGGCTTTCCGCGCGGCGGATGGATTTCTCCCGGTTAAAGGATTTCAGCTTCGCGATGACCTCCTCCTGGTGCTTGATCTCGCGCTGCTGATTCAGCCAGGCATTCATCCGCGCTTCCCGGAGCTGGGCTTTTTTGGCGGCGTAATCGGAGTAATTTCCCTGGAACACCGTCACCTCTCCTGCGTCGATTTCAATAATCTTCGTGGCGATCCGGTTCAGAAAATACCGGTCATGCGCCACCACCAGAACGGCTCCGTCATAGTTTAAAAGGAAGGTTTCCAGCCAGGCGATGGAATTCATGTCCAGGTGGTTGGTGGGCTCGTCCAGCAGAATGAGATCCGGCCGGGAGAGCAGAAGCTTGCCCAGAGACACCCGGGTTTTCTGGCCCCCGGAAAGGGTGCTGACCTGTTTGCCGAAATCCTCTTCCTCAAAACCCAGGCCCTTCAGAACCCCGGACACTTCACTTTTGCAGGCGTATCCGTTCTTCTGTTCAAATTCATGGCTGAGACGGGTATACTGGGCCAGAGCGTTTTCAAGCTCTCCGCCGGAAAGTTCTTTCATCCGGAGTTCCAGAGTGTGCATGTCCCGTTCCAGATCGAGCACATCCTGCTTTACGGTCAGAAGCTCTTCATAAATGGTGTTTTCGCTTTCCAGATCCTGATGCTGGGCCAGGTAACCGAGAGTCTTGCCCTTTGACAGCACGGCTTCCCCGGAATCGGCCTCCAGATCGCCCACGATGATTTTCAGGAGAGTGGACTTTCCGGCTCCGTTGATGCCGACGATGGCGGCTTTCTCCCTGTCTTCTATATGAAAGGACGCGTTTTTCAGGATTACGTCCGTTCCGAATGTTTTGCTGATGTTCTGGCATAATAGTATCATAAATCTTACCTCTGTATGTCTTTTCCCGCTGTTTCGGGCTTCTGCCGGTTCCTGATATACACGAAGCCGGCAGATTCTATTATAGCGAAAAACAGGCACAGGAACAAGAGAAATCTTTGTGAAGAATTCCGCAAAGTCGTTGACAATATTTTCACTAATCGCTTATAATAAATACAGATTATCCCTGGCCGCCGGAGGCGGTTTTGCCGGCCGGCCGGAGAGGAATATACTTGATTGAAGGACGTGTGGAATGAAAGACGAACGTATCACGGAAGAAAGAGAGATTTCGAAGGCCGTCATCAAGCGGCTTCCGCGCTATTACCGTTATCTGGGAGAACTGATGGAAAGCGGAGTGGAGCGGATTTCCTCCGGAGAACTGAGCACAAGAATGAGCGTCACGGCATCTCAGATTCGCCAGGATCTGAATAATTTCGGAGGATTTGGACAGCAGGGTTATGGATATAACGTAAAATACCTGTACGAAGAGATCGGGAAAATTCTGGGGCTCGACAAGAAGCATAACATGATCATAGTAGGCGGCGGCAACCTGGGACAGGCTCTGGCCAACTACGTGGATTTCGAAAAGCAGGGCTTTTACATCCGGGGAATTTTCGACGTGAATCCGGTTCTGAAAGGCTTAAGCGTCCGGGGAATTCAGATTCATATGCTGGATGATCTGGAGAGCTTTATCCGGGATGAAGAGATTCAGATCGCGGCGCTGACACTGCCGAAATCAAAAGCGGAGGAGATGACGGAGCTTCTGGTAAAGTATGGAATCAAGGCGATTTGGAACTTTGCGCATATCGATCTGCAGGTTCCGCCGGATGTACTGGTAGAAAATGTACATCTGTCAGAAAGTCTGATGCAGCTGTCTTATAATATCACCAGATATGAGAAAGAGCATCCCCGTTCGGAATAAAAGAATAGAAAAAGGGACTGCCGCAGGCCACGGGATTCGGTTTTACCGGCCAAAGTTTCTGGCGGCAGTCTTTTTCCGTTTTGAAAGAATTTTATGGAAAGATTTCACTTAAATGAAAAACACATATATTATAGGTAGGAGCCAAAATCATGAAAAAATATCAACGCGCAGCGGCTTATGTGGATCTGGATGCCATAGAAGAAAATTTTGAAGCTATGAAAAGGACGCTTCCGGCAGGCACACAGATGGCGGCGGTGGTGAAAGCAAATGGATACGGACACGGCGCGGTGCCGATTGCCCGGCTGATGGAGCCAAAAGACTATATCTGGGGCTTCGCGGCGGCGACAATAGAGGAAGCCCTCCAGCTCCGCGGCTACGGAATCAGAAAACCTGTGCTGGTGCTGGGCTATGTGTTCCCGGAGTCTTACCCGGAGCTGGCGGCGGAAGATATCCGGACGGCGGTATTCCGGATGGATATGGCAGAAGAGCTGTCAAAAGAGGCGGTGCGCCAGAATAAGAGGGTCCATATTCATATCAAGCTGGATACGGGAATGAGCAGGATAGGCTTTCCGGATACGGAAGAGAGCCTGGAAGCGGTCTGCCAGATACAGAAGCTGCCGGGGCTGGAGCTGGAAGGACTTTTCACGCATTTCGCCAGGGCCGACGAGGCCGATAAGACCTGGGCGGACCGGCAGCTTGCCCGTTTTCTGAAATTCCGGGATGCCCTTGAGGAGAGAGGCGTGCATATTCCCATCTGCCACTGCGCCAACAGCGCGGCCATCATTGATATGCCGGAGAGCAGCCTGAACCTGGTGCGGGCAGGCATCGCGCTGTACGGCCTGTATCCTTCCGGCGAGGTGAAAAAAGAGCGGGTGGCGCTTAAAGCTGCCATGGAGCTGAAAAGCCATATTGTCCACGTCAAGGAGATTCCGGCGGGTACGCAGGTAAGCTACGGCGGCCTTTATACTGCTCCGGAGCCCCGGCGCATTGCCACGATTCCTGTAGGGTACGGCGACGGATATCCCAGAAGTCTTTCGGACAGGGGATGCGTACTGATCGCGGGAAAGAGGGCGCCTATCCGGGGAAGAGTCTGTATGGATCAGTTTATGGTGGACGTGACAGAGATTCCGGAGGCCAGGCCGGGTATGGAGGTTACGCTGTTCGGCACAGACGGAGGAGAGATACTTTCCATGGATGAGCTGGCGGAGCTTTCCGGCCGTTTTAATTATGAGTTTGCCTGTGATATTTCCGGAAGAGTTCCGAGAATCTATCTGAGACATGGAGAGATCACGGAGACTGCGGAAGAGATCTGGACCTCCCGTCCGGCCGGGGCGTAAGGGAGAACCCCGCGCGAATCTGTATACATGTGAAGATTTTGGAAATACTTCAGATAGGGCTGCCGGCGGCAGCCGTAGGATTTTCAGGATCGGAGCGTGAAAAGATTTGGTAATCAGACGGGGAGATATTTATTATGCGGATCTTCGTCCGGTAGTAGGTTCAGAGCAGGGCGGCGTGCGCCCGGTTCTTGTGATACAGAATGATACGGGGAACCGCCACAGCCCAACGGTGATTGTGGCGGCTATCACATCAAAGATGAATAAGGCGAAGCTTCCCACCCATGTGGAGCTTTCTGCCAGGCAGTGTCAGATTGTGCGGGATTCTGTGATCCTTCTGGAGCAGCTCCGCACCATTGACAAGCAGCGCCTGAAGGATAAGGTCTGCCACCTGGATGAAAGTATCCTGGCCCGGGTCAACGAGGCTCTGCGGGTGAGCCTGGAGCTGGGTACATAATGGGGCTTGCCTTTCAAAAAAATCAGTGCTAGAATAGATGAGAAAGTCTGCCGGTCAGAGATCCAGGCAGAAGGCTCCCCTGTGGGGGAACCGGAAAAGTACGAAAAGGATAGGAGTGTTTTTATGTCAGGACATTCAAAGTTTGCGAACATAAAGCATAAAAAAGAGAAGAACGACGCAGCAAAGGGAAAAATTTTTACCATTATCGGACGAGAAATTGCAGTGGCAGTCAAGGAAGGCGGACCGGACCCGAATAACAACAGCAGGCTGCGTGACGTGATTGCGAAGGCGAAAGCGAACAATATGCCGAACGATACCATTGAGCGCGGCATTAAGAAGGCCGCGGGCAACGCGAACGCGGTGAACTATGAGTATGTGTCCTACGAGGGATATGGACCGGGAGGAATCGCGATCATTGTGGACGCGCTGACGGACAATAAGAACCGGACGGCCGCCAACGTAAGAAGCGCTTTTACGAAGGGAAACGGTTCCGTAGGAACACAGGGCTGCGTGTCCTATATGTTTGATAAAAAGGGACAGATTATCGTAGATCGGGAAGAGTGTGAGATGGACCCGGATGATCTGATGATGCTGGCTCTGGACGCCGGAGCGGAGGACTTTTCCGAGGAAGAGGACAGCTTTGAGATTCTGACAGATCCGGATTCCTTCAGCGCCGTCCGCCAGGCACTGGAAGAGAAGGGAATTCCCATGGCCCAGGCAGAGGTGACTATGATTCCTCAGAATTATGTGACTCTGACGGATGAGGACGCTGTCAAAAATCTTCAGAGAACTCTGGATTTGCTGGAAGAGGATGATGACGTTCAGAATGTATACCACAACTGGGACGAGTAGGAGGAAGACGGTATGGAGATGGATATTGTGACTTATGGGGAGACCTATAACCGCGCCATGCAGGGAATTGAGGACATGCTGCTCCGGGAAGAAAATCCCATGAAATACTTCAAGAAGAATGTATATCCGGAGGCCTTTCAGGCTTATCTGCGCCGCCATAAGGAGACGCTGAACGCGATAGAGGCTGTCTATCAGCAAGAAGAACATCCGGAGGAGTGGGCTGAGAAGCTGGCGAATCATCTGGTGGAGGCGGCTCAGGCAGAGCTGGAGGCAATTACCAAGAAGGGAAAACGCAGCGAGCAGCAGATCAATTACAATATGATACTGGCAGTCTTTGTCTTTCCGGCGTTTCTGGAGCAGAAGGGGGACTGCGCGGAGCCGGTGACGGATGTGATTGTAAAGAAATGGAACAAGGCGTTCCGGACTTCCGTAGGCAAAGCGGATTACGCTAAGATTGAAAGCGGTTTTCACAAAAAATACTGCTATATCACCACGGCGGTCTGTGAGAGCCAGGGGAAGCCGGACGACTGCTATGAGCTGGAGCTTCTCCGCTCTTACCGGGACGGCTATCTGCTCGCTACAGACGAAGGAAAAGAGCTTGTAAAGGAATATTATAACATTGCGCCGACCATTGTGAATAGGATTGGACGTCAGGAGAACCCGGAGGCAATCTATGAAGAAATCTGGGATTCCTGGCTGTCGGATTGCGTGCATCTGATAGAGCAGGGCGAAAATGAGGCCTGCCAGGAAAAATACATGGACATGGTTTACGAGCTTAAAGAGAGGTATATGGCATGAGACTGGATACGATCTGCGTACAGGGCGGCTGGAAGCCGGGAAATGGAGAAGCCAGAGTGCTTCCCATTTATCAGAGTACCACATTCAAATACGACACGTCAGAGGAGATGGGAAAGCTTTTTGATCTGGAGGAGAACGGATACTTCTATACCCGCCTTCAGAATCCCACCAGCGACTGCGTGGCGGCCAAAATTGCAGAGCTGGAGGGAGGCGTAGCTGCCATGCTTACTTCTTCCGGACAGGCTGCAAATTTCTATTCCATTGTAAATCTGTGCGAAGCAGGCGATCATATCGTGTGTTCCGCGAAGGTGTATGGGGGAACCTTTAATCTGTATGCGGCGACCATAAAGAAAATGGGCATTGACTGCACTTTTGTGGACCCGGACGCGCCGGAGGAGGAGATTGAGAAGGCCTTCCGTCCCAATACCAAGGCTGTGGTGGGAGAGACGATCGCCAATCCGGCCCTTGTGGTTTTGGACATTGAAAAATTCGCAAGACTGGCACACAAGCATGACTGCCCGCTGATTGTGGACAATACCTTTGCCACGCCCATCAACTGCCGGCCCTTTGAGTGGGGAGCGGATATCGTGACCCATTCCACAACCAAGTACATGGACGGACATGCCATGGCTGTGGGCGGCTGCATCGTAGACAGCGGCAATTTCGACTGGGATGCCCATAAGGATAAATTCCCGGGACTGACTACACCGGACCCTACATATCATGGAATTGTCTATACAGAGCGGTTCGGAAAGCTTGCTTACATCACAAAGGCGACATCCCAGCTGATGCGGGACTTGGGCAGCATTCCTTCTCCCATGAACGCGTTTCTGCTGAATGTGGGATTGGAGACCCTGCCTCTGCGTATGGAAAAGCACTGCAGCAATGCGAAGGCCGTGGCAGAATTTCTGCATGCTCACGAGAAAGTGGAGTTCGTGAATTTCGCCGGACTGGAGGGCGATCCTTATCATGAACTGGCGAAAAAGTATATGCCGAACGGCACCTGCGGCGTAATCTCTTTCGGCCTGAAGGGAGGAAGAGAGCAGGCGGTACGGTTTATGGACAGTCTGAAGCTGGCGGCAATTGTGACTCATGTGGCGGATGCCCGCACCTGCGTGCTGCATCCCGCGAGCCATACGCATCGTCAGATGACGGATGAGCAGCTTCTGGAAGCCGGCGTGACGCCGGGCATGATCCGTCTGTCCGTGGGTATTGAAAATCCCCAGGACATCATTGAGGATCTGGAGCAGGCTCTCCGGCAGGCATAAAAATCAGGTATAGAAGCCCTGATCTTTTCACATACTAAAGAAAATCATGTGGAAAGGTCAGGGTATTTTTATGGATGAGAAGAATGAAGAGACGAAGAAGGAGCAGGACCGGCAGGTAGAGGATTACGGACAGCTGACGCTGGACGATGGAGATGTCCGCATCCATCTTCTGAATATTATCGGAGAAATCGAGGGGCATGAGTGCCTGCCCTCCAATTCCAAGACGACCAAATATGAACATGTAATTCCCCAGCTGGCGGCTTTGGAAGACAGCAGAAATATCCAGGGACTGCTGGTCCTGATCAATACGGTGGGCGGGGATGTGGAGTCGGGACTGGCTATCGCGGAGATGATCGCCTCTTTAAGCAAGCCTACAGTATCGCTGGTGCTGGGCGGAAGCCATTCCATCGGCGTGCCGCTGGCCGTGTCGACGGATTACTCTCTGATTGTTCCTACAGGGACCATGATGATTCATCCGGTGCGGATGAGCGGCCTGATTATAGGGGTGGCGCAGACCTTTGAGTATTTCCAGAAAATCCAGGATCGTATTTCCGGCTTTATCACTTCCCACAGCCGGATTTCCGAGAGACGGCTTACGGATCTGATGCTGGAGACTGGGGAATTGACGAAGGATGTAGGCTCTGTTCTGGTGGGAAAGCAGGCGGTGGAAGAAGGTCTGATTGACGGCATCGGCGGTATCCGCGAGGCCTTTGAAAAGCTCCGGGAACTGATTCGGGAACAGGCCGGGAACTGATTCGGAAACACGGCTTCTTGTAAATCGGGGGCGAAAATGCTATAATAATCATTATTATGTGATTTGAGCAGTGGGAGGAGTAAGAAAAATGGCATCTGGTACATCCGGCAGACGCCGGACAACGACACGAAAAAAGACGACAGCCTCCAGAAAGACGGCAGCGAGACGGCAGGAAGAGAATGCGTTTATCCGGGACGAGATTAAGGTTCTCCTTCTCTTTGGCATATCGGTTCTCCTACTTTTGAGCACTTTCGGCATTGGAGGGGCGGCAGGAGATGTGGTGAGCGGCGTTCTGTTCGGACTGTTTGGAATTTTTGCCTATGTGCTGCCCATAGGCCTGTTTTTTGTGGCGGCGTTTTCCATATCAAACAGAGATAACACCATAGCGGCGGTAAAAGGCGCAGCCATGATACTGGCAGGCTTTCTTTTTTGCGCCCTCTTTCAGCTGTTTGGAGGAGAAAAGGACGGAGCCGGGACGGCTGCCGCCTTTTATACATATTCTTCGGAACATAAAGCCGGAGGCGGTTTTTTCGGCGGGATGATCTGTAAAGCTCTCACGGGTGCTTTCGGCACGATAGGAGCCTGGATTATTGTTCTGGTTCTTCTAATCATCTGCGCGGTTGTGATTACAGAACGTTCCTTTATCGGCGGTGTAAAAAAAGGAAGCAGGAAAGTATACGATTCTGCGAAGGAAGACGCAAGACGCCACCGGATTCAGGCAGAGGAACGCAGAGCGGCAAGACAGAAGGCTATGGAAGAGCGGGCTGCTCTGGAACGGGAAAAAGCCCGGGAACAGGAAAAAGTTCTGGCAAAGAGACGAAAAGAGGAAGAGCAGGAAGAAGAACAGCGGACAGAAGAGCAGAAGAAAGCCCGCGCTGAGCATAAGGTCTCCGGGGTAGCTCTGGAAGAGACTGCAATAAAGAAAGACGCTTATACGGATGAGATGCGGGAAATCACCCTGGAGGACGGCCAGGGTCCGGAATTGAAGGATCTGGATGAGATGTTCAAGATTCCAATTCACCGGGAACGCTACAGTGCGGATACGGAAAGCGCGGAGGAAGAAGCGGAGGCTGCAGAAGAAGCGGCGGATATGCTGCAGAGAGAGGAAATCCCGGGAAGAGAAGCAACGCATCTGCAGGAGACAGCTGCGGTTGAGACAGTGCCCGGGAAAGAAAAAGGGGAAGACGCTCCAGAAGCGTCCGGACTGTCCGGAATATCTGGAATATCCGGAACACCTGGATTGTCTGGAGCGCCTGGAACAGGAGAAGCAGCTGGAACAGGAACGGGAGTATCTGTCCGGCAGGCGCCTCTTCCTCCGAAGAAGCGCGCTTACATATATCCGCCCCTGAGACTTCTGAATCAGGTAAAACATACGGAAAACAGGGACGCGGATCGGATTTTGCATGAAACAGCCATGCATTTGCAGCAGATTCTCCGCGATTTCGGCGTGGGAGTAACTGTGACTGACGTAAGCCAGGGACCGGCCGTGACGCGCTATGAGGTGCAGCCGGATCAGGGGGTAAAGGTCAGCCGGATTGTGGGCCTTGCGGACGATATTAAGCTGAATCTTGCGGTGCCGGATGTCCGGATTGAAGCCCCGATTCCGGGCAAGGCCGCAGTGGGCATCGAGGTTCCCAATGCGGAAAACACCATCGTCTCCTTCCGGGAGCTGGTGTCTTCCCAGGAATTTAAAACTCACAAGTCAAAGCTGGCTTTTGCGGTGGGAAAGGATATCGCCGGCAAGATCATGGTCACGGACATCGCAAAGATGCCTCATCTGCTGATTGCGGGAGCCACCGGTTCGGGAAAATCCGTCTGCATCAATACGCTGATTATGAGCATTCTTTATAAAGCTTCCCCGGAAGAAGTCAAGCTTATCATGATCGATCCCAAGGTAGTGGAGCTGAGTGTGTATAATGGAATTCCTCATCTCCTGATTCCTGTGGTATCCGATCCGAAGAAGGCCGCGGGAGCCCTGAATTGGGCAGTGGCGGAAATGACCCACCGGTATAAGCTGTTTGCGGACTATAATGTAAGAAATCTTGCCGGATATAATGAAAAGGCTGCGGCCATGGGCAGAGACGGCGGAGAAAACGCTCCGGAGAAACTGCCTCAGATTGTGATCGTCGTGGATGAGCTGGCGGATCTGATGATGGTAGCTCCCGGAGAGGTGGAGGACGCGATCTGCCGTCTGGCCCAGCTGGCCCGTGCGGCAGGGATTCATCTGGTAATCGCTACCCAGAGGCCTTCCGTCAACGTAATTACAGGACTGATCAAGGCGAATATGCCTTCCAGAATTGCCTTTGCCGTGTCTTCAGGAGTAGATTCCCGGACAATCCTCGATATGAACGGAGCGGAAAAGCTGCTGGGAAAAGGAGATATGCTTTTTTATCCTTACGGATATCCCAAACCGGTCCGTGTACAGGGCGCCTTTGTCTCCGATGAAGAAGTGGGGGCGGTGGCAGAATTCCTGAAGCAGAATAACAGCAGCGTAAATTACAGCGCGGAGGTGGAGGAGCATATCAGCACCATACAGACCCAGGCTGCGGAGAGCCAGCCCGGGCATGACGGCCCGGAGCGGGACGCGCTGTTTGCAGAAGCGGGGAAGTTTATCATTGAAAAGGATAAGGCTTCTATCGGTATGCTGCAGAGGTGGTTCAAGGTGGGCTTTAACCGGGCTGCCCGTATTATGGATCAGCTGGCGGAAGCAGGAGTGGTCGGAGAAGAGGCCGGCACAAAGCCCCGGGAGATTCTGATGACCATGGAAGAGTTTGAGCGCTATCTGGAAGAAAACGTATAGCGGTATGTACCTGCAGAAGAGAGGATTCGTATGAAATGTCCAAAATGCGGCAGAGAACTGAAAACCGGACAGCTGTACTGTGAAAACTGCGGCCAGGAAATCCAGATTGTACCGGATTACGATCCCCTGGATGAACTGCTGATCGGACAGGTGGACTCTGAGAATAAAACGCCGGATGCAAAGAAACATGACGGAACTATGTCTGGCGGGAGCGTGGTAAAAGACGGGAAGGAAAAACACGTAGAGCTTTCCGGAAGCCGTGAGGGAAGAAAAAAAGGGGAAGCTTTGCCTGCGCCGGAGAAGAAGCGTTTCAGGTTTCGAAAAAGATGGGTTCTGGTTCCGGCTGCCCTGTTTATGTGTGTGGCCGTTTTCTGTCTTTCGTATCTGTGGACCACTCGTGAGAACAGTTATTCTTATCAGCTGAGAAGGGGAAAATCACTGACGGAAAGCGGAAATTATGAGGAAGCGGTTTCTTATCTTGAAAAGGCGCAGGCGCTGCAGGCGGATACAGAGGGGACTGATACGGAGCCGCTGGAGTATCTGGCCCGCGCTTATGCGCATACAGGGGAGGAAAAGCTGGCGGCAGACTGCATGGAATCAGCCATCAGGGCGGAGGATGATGCGAGAGGAGAAAGCGGCACGCTTCTGGAACTTTATCTGGAGTATATGGAAATCCTGAATCTGACCGGACAGACTGAGCAGATAGCGGAGGTCATAGAAGGGTGTCCTTATGCGGACATACAGACGGAACTGCTTCCCTACCGGATAGAAAAGCCGGTCTGCGATGTGCCGGAGGGGACCTACAGCTATTATCTGAGGCTTGAGCTGAGCGCAGAGTATGGAACCATATATTATACACTGGACGGCACGAAGCCCACTGAGGAAAGCACTTCTTATGAAAGGCCCATTGAGCTCCATGAAGAGGGAGAAGTCCTTTTGAGCGCCATTGCGGTGAATGAAAAGGGAATGGTCAGTGATCCGCTTGTACTGGTGTACAAGCTGGAATTCCAGGAAGATTATTAGCGCCGGGATACAGAAGACAGCGCGCCCTGACATGCCGGCGCCTGCGGCAGAACAAATCAGAAGAGGAGGAACAATCATATGGTAAAGCATCTGGTAATGTGGAATTTCCGGGAGGATTTTCCGGAGGAGAAAAAGGAAGAGATGGCAAAAGAGGCAGACGCGCGGCTGAAGGCTCTGGTGGGACAGATAAAAGGCCTTACTTACGCGGAGATGAAACGGAACAGGCTGCCGGGAAGTTCCCGGGATCTGCTGCTGGTGTCTGAGCTGGAGACAGTGGAGGATCTGGAGGCTTATCAGACGCACCCGCTTCACGTAGCCGTGGCCAACGAGGTGATTAAGCCGGCGGCCTGCGACCGTGTCTGCTTTGACTATGAGATGTAGCCGGAGCGTATTAGGTTTGCGTTATAATTTTTTGTAAATCCCTCCGCTAACCAGTTGAAATCTGGGCGGGATTGGATTATTATATTAAAGATGAGCAGTTGTCAGTCCAAATGACAGCTCCGGGCGGGAGGGGACCCGCAGAAACTATACTCCAGGAGGAAGCTTATGTTCAAGATTGTAAAAGCAGAGCAGCTCTCTGCAACTGTTTACATGAAAGTCGTTGAGGCTCCGAGAGTGGCGCAAGCCTGTGAGCCTGGACAGTTTATTATCGTAAGACTGGATGAGACAGCAGAACGTATTCCGCTGACGATCTGTGATTACGACAGAGAGGCGGGAACGGTGACGATTGTATTCCAGCCGATTGGTGTGTCCACCAGCAAGATGGTAGATTTGAAGGAAGGAGATTATTTCCTTGATTTCGTGGGACCGCTTGGAAAACCCTCTGAGCTGGTAACGGATGATTTTGAAGAAGTGAAGAAGAAAAAGGTAGTCTTCATCGCCGGCGGCGTAGGTACAGCGCCTGTGTATCCTCAGGCCAAATGGCTGCATGAGCACGGCATTGAGTGTGATATCATTGTCGGAGCCCGTACGAAAGATCTGCTGATCCTGGAGGATGAGCTCAAGAGCGTGGGAAATCTGTACCTGTGTACGGATGACGGAAGCTATGGATTCCACGGTGTGGGAACAGCCATGCTGGAGAAGCTGGTGAGCGAAGGCCATCACTATGATCTCTGCGTAGCCATCGGACCGATGATCATGATGAAATTTGCCTGTCTTACCACAAAGAAGCTTGGAATTCCCTGCGTTGTCAGCATGAACCCGATCATGGTGGACGGAACCGGTATGTGCGGAGCCTGTCGTGTGCTGGTAGGCGGCGAGGTGAAATTCGCCTGTGTAGACGGACCGGAGTTCGACGGACATAAGGTGGATTTCGATCAGGCTATGCAGCGTGCGGCCATGTATAAGACCGAGGAGGGCCGCAGATTCCTGGCTTACAAGGAAGGAAAGACGCATCACGGCGGATGCGGAAATTGCGGAGGTGACAAATAATGGCTGACGTATTAAAGAAGGTACCGGTAAGAGAGCAGGACCCGAAGGTCCGCGCGACGAATTTTGATGAGGTCTGCTTAGGGTATAATAAAGAGGAAGCTGTAGAAGAGGCTGGACGCTGCCTGGACTGCAAAAAAGCAAAATGTATGGAAGGCTGTCCCGTCCAGATACATATTCCGGATTTCATCAAGGCTGTAAAAGAAGGCGATTTTGAGAAGGCTTACGGCGTCATCAGCGAGTCCTCCTCCCTTCCGGCTATCTGCGGACGTGTATGTCCTCAGGAGAGCCAGTGCGAGGGACGCTGTATCCGCGGCATCAAGGGCGAGCCGGTTTCCATCGGAAAGCTGGAGCGTTTCGTGGCTGACTGGGCGAGAGAGCAGGGCATTAAGCCGGCAGCTGCCAAAGAAAAGAACGGTAAGAAAGTGGCTGTCATCGGTTCCGGCCCCGCAGGTCTGACCTGTGCTGGAGATCTGGCAAAGCTTGGCTATGACGTGACGATTTTCGAGGCGCTGCACAAGGCGGGCGGCGTGCTGGTATACGGCATTCCGGAGTTCCGTCTTCCCAAGGACGGCGTAGTTCTGCCCGAGGTGGAAAATGTAAAATCTCTCGGCGTAAAGATTGAGACAGACGTGATTGTAGGAAAGTCTGTGACCATCGACGAGCTGATGGAGAAGGAAGGCTTTGACGCCGTATTCATCGGCTCCGGAGCGGGACTTCCCAAGTTCATGGGAATCCCGGGCGAGACGGCCTGCGGCGTATTCTCCGCGAATGAATATCTGACCAGAAACAATCTGATGAAGTCCTTCGATGAGAACTATGACACTCCGATCGCAAAGGGACACAAGGTAGCGGTAGTAGGCGGCGGAAACGTAGCCATGGACGCTGCCCGTACTGCACTCAGATTCGGTGCTGAGGTACATATTGTGTACCGCCGTTCTGAAGAAGAGCTTCCGGCCCGTGTGGAGGAAGTGCATCACGCAAAGGAAGAGGGAATTATCTTCGACCTTCTGACCAATCCGGTGGAGATCCTGGTTGGAGACGACGGATGGGTGAAGGGAATCCGCTGCATCCGCATGGAGCTTGGCGAGCCGGATGCTTCCGGAAGAAGACGTCCTGTAGAGGTTCCGGGTTCTGAGTTTGATATGGATGTGGATATGGTTATCATGTCCCTGGGAACTTCCCCGAATCCGCTGATTTCTTCCACGACAGAGGGACTGGAGACAGACCGCAGAAAATGTATCGTGGCAAGCGAGGATGTGGGAGCGACTTCCAAGCCGGGCGTATTCGCGGGCGGAGACGCAGTGACCGGTGCGGCTACAGTTATCCTTGCGATGGGCGCAGGAAAAGATGCCGCAAGAGGAATTCACGAGTATCTGAGCCAGAAGTAGAATATGATTCAGAATTCTGTAAAGGAGCGCTGCAAAGAACTTTGTGGTGCTCCTTTCGTGGCTTTTCTGGAACATGAAAGGCCTGAAAGGAGAGACATAAATGAAAATTACGATACTGGGCACGGGAAACGCGCAGGTGACAGAGTGTTATAATACCTGCTATGTGCTGAGCAGCGAAGAAGGCAGCCTTTTGGTGGACGGCGGAGGCGGGTCCATGATTTTAATCCGCCTGAAGCAGGCTGGAATTGACGTAGGCAGCATTCATCATATCATTGTAACCCACAAGCATATTGATCATGTGCTGGGAATCATCTGGATGATGCGGGTTATCTGTCAGAATATGAACAGCGGCAGCTATGAAGGCGATGCCTTTATTTACGCTCATAAGGATCTCTCAGAGATGCTTATGACGCTGGCGGAAATGCTGCTGAATAAGAAAGAGGTAAAACTTATCGGTAAACGGGTGCATCTGGTGCCGGTGGAGGATGGGGAAAAGAAGACCATTCTGGGGCATGAGTATACCTTTTTCGATATTGGGTCCACGAAAGCCAAGCAGTACGGCTACATGCTGGATCTGGGAGACGGACGCCGGCTCACCTGCTGCGGGGACGAGCCCTATAACGAGCGGGAAGAAGTATATGCAAAGGGCAGCGACTGGCTGCTTCATGAGGCCTTCTGCCTGAACGGCCAGGCGGATATCTTTCATCCTTATGAGAAGCATCATTCCACAGTAAAAGACGCCTGCGAGCTGGCGGAAAAGCTGGGTGTGAAAAATCTCCTCCTGTATCACACGGAAGATAAGAATATCAAGCGCCGCCAGGAGCTTTACCGGGCGGAGGGAGAGCAGTATTTCCATGGAAACCTCTGGATTCCGGAGGATCTGGATGTGATAGAGCTGTAAATGAAACCGGAAGAGTTAAAGGAGCGCCATGAAGATTACCTGTGTCACAGTAGGAAAAATCAAGGAAAAATATCTGACGGAAGCCATCCGGGAATATGAGAAGCGCCTGAGCCGTTACTGCAGGCTGGAAATTGTGGAGCTGGCTGATGAGAAGACGCCGGACGGTGCCGGCGCGGCCGAGGAGGCCGCTATCCGCGACCGGGAAGGGGAGCGGATTCTGAAAGCCATAAAGGAAGACGCGTATGTGATTGCTCTGGCTATCGAAGGGAAGATGCTGGATTCCGTAGAGCTGTCCCGGAAAATCGAAGCGTTTGGGACGGGCGGGGTAAGTCATATTGTCTTTGTCATCGGCGGTTCCCTGGGACTGTCTTCGGCTGTGATGAAGCGGGCGGATTACGCTCTCAGCTTTTCAAAAATGACCTTCCCCCACCAGCTGATGCGGGTGATTCTGCTGGAACAGATTTACCGGAGCTTCCGGATTATGAAAAACGAGCCGTATCACAAGTAGGGGCTTCCCGTGTACATCGATGCAGAAAAGGGCTGTAAGGAGGCTGTGAGGTGAAAATTACAGGGACGAGGGGATATATTCAGATTGAGGATGACGACGGAACTGTCGCACGGTTTGACGGAGAAAGCTGTCTGGGCGGATTTTATGCATATGCGGATTTTGTCTGCTGGGTCCGGTATCAGGGAGAGAAGACAGATAAGGACAGGCTCAGCCTGATCTACCGGGCAACCCGATATGGTAAAGAGAATCATATCCGAATACTTTTCTTTGATAAGAATTATAAAGTAATGTTTGAAACAGAGCTCGGGCTGAAGACAGAAGTTTACCGGTCAAATGATGCTTTTATCTGGATGGCTGTGGTGGTCTTATCCCTCTGTTTTTCTGCCCTGCTGATAGAAATTCTGGATGTGGCAGACCCGGTATACTCTCTTGTAGTCAATAGTGCGGCCGGCCTGTCTGCCATCCTGCTCCTGTTTTACAATTTTATGGCACGGCGGTTCCGGATCGTGGCGGAAGGTGATGTCATGACTGTCACGCCCGGACTGGGGAGAGCATACAGTTTCCCTGTGTCCGAAATCGTCAGAGTTCTTCGGGAGACAGAACCGGATTTTGGATGGCAGACAACAAAAAAGATAACAATAGATACGGGATATAGACAAATATCGTTAAATCGCGGCATGGACGGAATTGACGATATGGACGCGTATCTCATCCGGCATATAGACCGGGAAAAAATAATTACAAAAGAAGTAAAACATAAATACGGATCAGTTTAAATTCAGACCTGTTTAGAGCGTTTTTTTCTTTTGTGGTTTTTCTCATAATCCTTCAGCGAATCAATGGCTTTCGGGGCCAGCGGAACCAGCACAATCATATTAAAGATGGTCATAAGGCCGATTCCGATATCTCCCAGCTCCCAGACAGCCTGGTAGGCAGCCAGCCCTCCGATAAAAAGCATCACCAGTGCCAGAACCTTGTAGAGAGTCTGGGAAAGCCAGTTGTCTCCGAACAGGTAGGCGATATTTGGCCGGGCGTAGAAGAGGATGCCGATAAAGGTAGAGAAGCTGAAAAGCCAGAGAATCACGGCGGTAAAGATGACGCCGAATTCTCCGATATGGTACTGCATGGCGGTCTGAAGCAGATCCATTCCTTCCAGTCCATTCGTCAGAGAGGAGGGAGTCAGAAGCATGATCATGGCGGTGCAGCTGCAGATCAGAAGGGTGTCGATGAAGACGCCCAGAGCCTGCAGAAGCCCTTCTTTGGCAGGATGACTGATATCCGCCGCTGCAGCCGCGCAGGGCGCAGATCCGCTTCCGGCTTCATTGGAAAAAAGCCCTCTCTTGGCGCCGTTCATGATGACGGCTCCGATTCCTCCGGCCACCGCCTGGCGAAAGCCGAAAGCTTCCATGAAAATCCGCTGGAACACGGCAGGAAGCTGTCCGGCGTTCCGAATGATGATAAAGAGCGTAATGGCAAAATACAGGCCGGCCATGACGGGAACCATCACGTCAAGCACCTTGACGGTCGCGTGCTTGCGAAGCACAATCACGGCGGCAAGAATGGTCAGAACGATGGTGGTCCAGATGGGCGGAATATGGAACGCGTTTTCAAAGGCGGAAGATACGGAATTTCCGATTACCTGGCTGATGCCGCACCAGCACAGAAGGCCGGACAGGGCGAAGAGCGCGGCAATGAGGGAACGTTTCCGTTTTGATGCCTTGTTTTTCCGGTTCATAAAAAATGAGTGGATGTAGTAAGCAGGACCGCCGCGGTATCCTCCGTACAGGGGGTCTTTTTCTTTGTAAATCTGCGCGAGCGTGGCTTCCACGAAGGCGGTGGAGGAGCCCAGAAGAGCGATCAGCCACATCCAGAAGACGGCGCCTGCCCCTCCGGCGGAGATGGCGGCCACCACGCCAATCAGATTGCCCATGCCTACCCGCGTGGCAGTGGAGACAATCAGGGCCTGTACGCCGGAGATAGCCCCTTTGTCGGCGACCTTCTTCTTTTCAAGGGTAATGCGGATCATTTCCGGAAAAAGACGGAAAGGCAGGCCTTTCGTCTGGACGGTAAAATAGATTCCTGCCGGGATCAGGATCAGAACCAGCAGGGACAGTCCCAGCGTACTGCCGCCGGGCAGCGGAACGATGATCAGATCTCCCCAGAGCAGGTTATAAAAAAATGTAATGATTTTCATGATAAGGCTCCCCCTTTTCGCTTGTAACTCCTGATTTTTTAGTATATAGTAAAATCATACATTTGTAAAATTGATAATCAGAATATAGTAAATCAAAATATTTCATGGAGGGATTGCATGGATCTGAAAAATCTGCTGACATTTATGCATGTGGCTGAGCTGAACAGCTTTACAAGGGCGGGACAGAAGCTGGGCTTTTCCCAATCCACGGTTTCCTTTCAGATTAAGCAGCTGGAGCGTGAGCTGGGAACCCAGCTTTTTGAACGGATTAACCATACGGTTGTGCTGACGGAAAAAGGGCGCGATGTGCTTAAATTTGCCCATCAGATCAGTAAGATGACCCAGGAGCTGGATAAAAGGCTGCAGAATGAAGAAGAAGTCTCGGGAAATGTCCGGATTGCCATGGCAGATTCACTCTGTGACAACATGCTTCAGGAAGGGTTTGGGGAGTTTCGGGACAGATATCCGGGGATCTCTCTGAAAATCATTACGGCGGGTACAGAAGAGATGTTCCGGCTGCTGAACCAGAACGAGGCAGATGCGGTCCTGACGCTGGACAACCATATTTTTCATGCAGAGTATGTGATTGCGAGAGAGGAGAGATCAGGCGTGCACTTTGTGGCGGACAGTGAAAATCCGCTTTGTGAAAGAGAGGAGCTTTTTCCGGAAGATCTGGCGGGCCAGCCCTTTCTTCTGACAGAAAAGGGAATGAGCTACCGAAGGCTGATGGATGAGAAATTTGCGGAACTTTCCATGGAGATTCTGCCGGTGCTGGAGATCGGAAGCGCCGGCCTAATCTGCTCCCTTGTGGAGCAGGGCGCGGGGATATCCTTTCTTCCGGATTACGTGACGGAAGAGAAGGTCCGCGCAGGCCGGCTTCGGTACCTTCCGGTCAAAAATTTCGAAATCGAGATCTGGAAACAGCTTCTCTATCACCGGGACAAATGGGTCACGCCTCAGTTGGAATCGGCGCTTGCGTATCTGTCTGAACGTGAATTTCGCTGAAAACGCGTCATCACGAAGGCTGCCAGAACGCCTGCCAGCAGCGAGGTGCTTGCGAAATTCAGCCAGATGCCTGTAAGTCCGAAGGGCCAGAGAGACACGATCAGAATTACCGGGAAAAGCAGCGCTGCAGACAGGGAGATCAGAGTGGCTCCGGCAGCGTTTCCCACCGCCAGCATGTAGCTTTGGACTGCAAAGGAGAACCAGCGGGTCAGATAGGTCAGCGCAAAGAGACGCAGGGCAGTGACAGCCATTGTGAAATACGAGGAGGCCGTTTCTCCGATAAAAATTACAGCCAGCTGTCCCGGGAACACGAAGATTACAAGGGCAGATACCAGAGACACAATGGCGCTGGCTGTAAAGCAGCAGCGTTCAATGGCTTTCACACGCTTCAGGTCGCCGGCTCCCCAGTTGAAGCTGACTGCAGGCTGCAGGGAATCGCACATACCGTAAAGCAGCGGCTGGATAAAGCCTTCCACATACATCAGGATACCGTAGACAGATACTGCGGTCTGCCCTCCCACACGCAGGAGAATGGTATTCAGCAGGATTGATGTGATACGTCCGGCAATGTTGTTCAGAAAGTTCGGGCTTCCACAGGAGATAATCTGCTTTATCATGTTTTTGGAAAACCGGGGTTTCCGGAAGTGCAGCTGCAGCCGTCCGCCCGGAAAACGAAGGAGGGCTGCCAGAGCGCAGGCGGCCATTCCGATACAGGTGGCCAGGGCGGCGCCCCAGATTCCAAAACGGAAATAATATAAAAAGATAAATTCCAGTCCGGCAATGATTACAGACATGAGGATATTTAAAAACATGCTGAACCGGATTTTACCGCAGATCCGCAGATAATTATCCATGGCAAAGACAATGGTGGTCAGCGGAGAACAGAGAGCGTATACGCGCAGGTAGCTCACGGCGTCTGAAAGAAGCTGTCCCTCTGCGCCCATCAGTCTCATCAGCAGCGGGGCTCCGGCGTAAAGCAGAGCTCCGATCACGACGCCTGCCGCAAAAATCATCAGACAGGCGCAGGAAAAGATGTTATTTGCTTCTTCCTCCTTTTTCTTTCCCAGGTTCATGGCAATAGGGACAGAGGAGCCTACACCGATCAGGTCGGCCAGAGCAAAGTTAATAATAACGAAGGGCATGGCCAGATTCAGGGCCGCAAAGGGAGTCTCGCCTAAGATTTGTCCTACCATCATTCCATCCAGAAGCTGGTAAAGAGCGGATGCCAGCATGCTGACGGCACCTGGAAGGGATGCGGTGAAAAAAAGCTTTATCGGAGGCGTCTCTGCAAATAAAGTTCTGGATTCCATAATGTTTAACTCCTTTATTCTAGATGTAAGATACTTTGTTCGAATTCTTCCTGAAGATGCTTTGTGAAGCATTCCAGCGCGTCCACAAATTCCGGAGAAAACTGCTGAAGCGTGCGATTTATGGCCGCTGCCTCAGCGGCATAAATCGGCTCAAGAATCGAGCGGGCATATTCCCTGCCCTTATCGGTCAGGGTGATGCTTTTTTCTTTCGAACTGTTTTCCCGCACGAGAGCGATATAGTTTTTTTGTGCGCATTCCCGCACAATGGTATTCAGCGTCGTCTTTGGAAACAAGTATTCTTCACAGAGCTGTTTCTGAGAATGAACGTTTCCGTCTCCAAGAGCATAAAAAAGGGCCAGCATATTGTTTTTAATATGGAGGCTCCGGGCGCTTTTGTAGTAGAGCCCGTCGATAATGTTGGTACAGGCCCAGAGCCTGTCTATATATTCCCGTTCCTGATTCAAAATATCTCCTTTTCTGTGTTTTGTTTTTGCAGGTTTTGTATGCGAAAAACAAAATCCGAATTCGTACTATGCGGCGTGCCGTAGGCCAGTATAATACGGATTCGGATTAAAGTCAAGCGATAGACATGTAAAATTTGTGTACAGAAATATATGGGTATGAATTATAATAAAGGCAGACCGGGACGGGAGAGTTGAATTTATGAAACTGAGGCTTGAAGTAACTCCATGCAGGGCCTGACGGAACAGACTTGTATGGCTGATTAAAAATAGTAGTAATGTGATTTGGCCGGAAAATATGAAAAGACAAAAAGTGTCAGAAGAACTAGATGTCATCGTTGTCGAATGACAATTTTTCGCTCAGCTTTGCCAGGCGATGTTCCAAAGGAGGTGTACCGCTTTTTGGCATAACTCCTTTAACCCGCATACATTTCGTTCCTGAAAAATACGCCTTATTGGACTTCACTGTTGACAGAGTATCGCTGAAACGATATACTTATATCAAATAGATATATATCGCTTTGACGATACTTTTGTGAGAGGAGAAACAGGCATGAATAAATCGCTGACATTGTACCACGGCTCGTCTTTGATCATTGAACAGCCTGAGTTTGGAAAGGGTAATCCATTTAATGATTATGGCCTTGGTTTCTACTGCACACAGACTTTAGAGCTGGCAAAAGAATGGGCCTGTTCGATGGAGCAGGATGGATATGCAAATCGGTATTCTTTCTGTACGGATAGTCTTTCAATTTTGAATCTCTCGGATGAGAATTACAATATTCTGAACTGGCTCTCGATTCTGCTCATGAACCGCAGATTCAATCTTAGCTCCGATATTGCCGCACAGGGCAGAGAATATCTGGCCAGCACCTTTCTGCTGCCGTATGAGAACTATGATGTCATAATTGGGTATCGTGCCGATGATTCCTATTTCTCCTTCGCTTCTGCGTTTCTGAACAATACCATCTCTCTGGCGCAGCTTGAGAAAGCCATGTTCCTGGGAAAGCTGGGAGAGCAGGTGGTTTTGAAATCTGAAAAAGCTTTTTCACGGCTCTGTTTTGAGGAGAGCATCCCCGCGGAGCGCACGATTTACTACCCAAAGAAAGCTACAAGGGACAGTGAGGCACGAGCCGCGTCTCGTGCGGAGCGCAAAGCGGATCCGGTACGGGATGCGGTATATATGATCGATATTCTCAGAGAGGAGTGGAAGAATGATGATGCCCGCTTACGAGGAAACTTACCTGAATGATGCCATGTGCGCCATGGGAGAGATGCTGGATTATGCAGTTCATGACTGTGGGTGCGACGGAGACTTGTTTTTCACACAGTTTCTTTCATCCGGTGTAGCAGAGCAGTTTGAGCGGGGAAATCCGAAGTTTGTGGGTGGTATGTCCGGTGTGGAACTTGCCCTCGAGGTGTTTCGCCGGACTACTGGTCAGGTTCCTGATGCAGAAGCAGGCATGTTCGAGGATAAGTCGCCGGAGTATTGGGCTGGCTGGAGTCTTGCCTACTACCAATGGAAGACCGGGATGCAGTTCCGTGAGATCATTTCCCACGGACTGACGGTGAGCAAAGTCTGTTCCATGTATCTGCTGCACGAAGCGGATATCAGTAAGTTTGTGGAGGCAGCAGACAAAGTGATTCAGGAAAGCCTGAGCGAGGGTGAAACAAATCTGAAGCGTATCCGTAGAGCAAATGGGTTTTCCCAAAAGCGGCTTGCGGAAGTTTCCGGCGTCTCGCTGCGGATGATTCAGCTTTATGAACAGAGACAAAATGACATTAACAAGGCTCAGGCTTCCACCTTGCTTGCGCTGGCCAGGGTTTTGAATTGCAGATTAGAAGATTTAATGGAACCACAGATTGCAATCGGCGGCTGAGAGGCGTCCGGTGGCTTGTGAATGCCAGCAGTTCATGAATGAAGATTTCACTGAACAGCTTAAACAGATTAGGTATTATGAAAAAAGAAAGAAATGAGAAAGCCCGGATAACAAAAGAAATAAAAATAGTCCTGATTGTTCTGACAGTCAGCCTGGTACTCAGTATTGCAGCAGCTGTGATTGATTTTATTGTATCCAACAACCTTCACTTCTCAAAAGCGGTGATCATACAATCTGCCGGAGGGCTGGAGTGGCCAGATGGCAGTTTTGTGATAGATACAGAAGACGGGATATATGCAGATACAGCGATGGATTTCGAGATGGTAAAAGCAAAATGGAATCTCGAACTTTCCTATGGTGATTCTGTTTTTGTAGTATACATACCATCTTCTCAAGAAATCTTTCCTCAGCCGGCAGAGATCTGTTTTATGTGGGAACTGTGATAAGGAGGAAAGCAGTGTGAGCTTTCATGGGGAAATCGTATTTAGAATTACAGATGACAGGCATATAGATGTCGATTTTGGGAGCAGGTTTCAGCCAGCCAAAATGGTTCAGAAGGGTGACGTGATTGCTTTAGGGAGAAGGGCACCCAAATATCGATGGATCTATAAGGCAGAATATGGAGATGAAGAGCAATTTTTGGTCCGCTTAGATCAGATAACGGATCAATTGTGTGAAAAAAGAGACTATGTGAATCAGCTGATCGAGAGCTATGAGAAAGTGGAAATTGATATTTATATCCGTTCGGATTTGGTACAAATAGGTTTTTCTCTGCCGGATGGATTACTCAAAAGGCTGGCGTTATCAGGCTGTGCGCTTAACTTTCACATACTTTCCTTTGGTATGGCTGCAGAGGAAGAAACAGAAGGCGGATAATGGAAAAATTTTCATCCAAGTTTTTCTGCCGGATAAGCCACATGCCCCTTGCCAACAGAAGGCAGTATCTGTTAAAATATCCGCAGAGTGTGGAGATATGATGTCCGCCAAAAGAGAAGCAGGATTAGAAATAGAAATGGAGCAGATACAGTGAGGGATTTTGAGGCAGAAGAGCGGATAAACCGGGCGCTTCGGGCGCGCCGAAGGGCAGAGATACGGAAGAGAAGAAGACGGAGAGCAAGGATTAAACGGGCGCTGGTTCTTGGAGGAACCGGACTGGGCCTGTTTTTGATTATTCTGGCCGGAGTGGGCCTGGTAAAGATGATTACCGGAAGGCATGCGCAGGCGGCGGAACAGACGGCAGATACAGGGAAGGATGCACAGACAGGAGGAGGAAAAACAGGAAGTCTTGCGGGCGCGCTGGCTTCTTCGGGAACGCTTCAGGCTGTGAATAAAGAACTGTTTGGAGAAGGGGCAGAAGCGGAAGCAGTAGAAGCCTCTGCTGTGACGGCCGATTATTCTATCAGCGGACAGGATACAGCGCCGGCCCTTACCAGTGGGGAAGTTTTGAGTACCAGAGCCCTGCTGATTAACTGGGATACACGTTCAGTCGTGGCGCAGAGAGGGGCAGGCGACCGGATCAATCCGGCGTCTATGACGAAGATTCTGACTCTTCTGGTGGCGGCAGAGCATGTGACGGACCTGGATGATACCTTTACGATTACCAGAGAGATTACAGATTACAGTTATTCCAATGACTGCAGCGCAGTGGGGTTTGACGATGGGGAGACTGTGACTGTGCGGGATCTTCTGTATGGAACGATCCTTCCTTCCGGAGCGGACGCGGCGGCGGGCCTCGCCTTTTATGTGTCAGGATCTCTGGAAGGATTCGTGGATTTGATGAATCAGAAGCTGGAAGAGCTGGGATTATCTGACACAGCTCATTTTACAAACTGTGTGGGACTGTATGATGAGAACCATTACTGCACCCTCTATGATATGGCAGAGATTCTGGGAGCGGCTATAGATAATGAACTCTGCCGGGAGGTTCTTTCAGCTCATACCTATACCACATCAGCTACAGAGCAGCATCCGGAGGGACTGCTGATTTCCAACTGGTTTCTGCGGAGAATTGAGGATAAGGATACGCATGGAACTGTGCTCTGCGCGAAGACGGGCTATGTGGTGCAGTCTGGAAACTGCGCGGCGAGTTACAGCATTTCCAATAGCGGAAAGCAGTATATCTGTGTGACGGCGGACGCGCACAGCAGCTGGCGCTGCATCTATGATCACGTGGCTGTTTATCAGGAATATACGGAATAAACGGAGCTGCCTCCGGCAAAAGACACGGGTTTGTCTTTTGCCGGAGGCAGACGGATTTCATTGACGAATCTGTTCAAAGACCGTATAATGTAAGCTGTGATTTGTTGAAAAAGGAAATTTCAGGAAAGGAAGCGGCTTAAAATTATCGATGCAGAGAGAACTGGATTATTTCACGATTGAACATTCATACGGCGGGAACCAGGACTGGTTCTGGGACCCGATGATGAAGATAGGCGGCTGCGCGGCTCTGACGGCCTGCGACAGCTGTATTTATCTGGATTGCTATAAGGGGACAAAGAATCTTTATCCCTTTGAGAAGACGGCTTTGACCAAGAAGGATTACCAGCGTTTTGGAATGAAGATGAAGCCGTATTTGAAACCGAGAAAGAACGGGGTGGATGCTCTGGATATCTACATAGAGGGCTTTGGAAAATATCTGGCGGATCAGGGATGTGATTCTGTCCGGATGACCCCTTTATCCGGTACGGAGAAGGCATCAAAAGCGAAGGAAGCGCTGATGGGCCAGATTGATAAGGGTTTTCCGCTGCCATGCCTGGTGCTGAAGCATAAGAATCCGATGTTCAAGGATTATGTCTGGCACTGGTTTCTTCTGACCGGGTATGATACGGCCGGAGACAGCTGCATGACAAAGGCAGTTACTTACGGCGAATGGCAGTGGCTTGACATGGACGAGCTCTGGGATACGGGCTTTGAAAAAAAGGGCGGACTGATTTTGTACGATATGAGGTAAAAAGCCTGAAAAAACAGAACCAAAGGAGTCAGTAATATGGAAGAAGCTGATCGCATCAGAGAAATCCTGGATTACTACAGAGGACAGAGAGACCGGAGTGAACAGAGTACTGCAGTGGAAATGCTCCGGGAGCTCCAGGAAGTACGGGGCTTTCTCACGCCGGAGCTGAAAAAGGCTGCGGCAGAGACGGCGGGTGTTTCAGAAAAGCTGATTGATATTCTTGTACGGCGGTATCCCACACTGAGGGAGTCGGCCATAGAGCATGAAATCCTGGCCTGTACGGGAGAGCGGTGCGGGAACCGGCAGGGCGCGGAACTGCTGGGCGCGCTCCGGAAAGAGTTTGGAATCGGGAAAGACGGACTGTCATCTGACGGCCGGGTGCTTCTGCGGACCCGCTGCTGCCTGAAACGGTGCAGGACAGCAGTCAATATGGATATAGACGGTACCGCTTACAGGGGGCTTACGCCTGAAAGCGGACTTAAGCTGGTGAAAGAGATCTGTGGAAAAAGAAAAGCGTAAGAAGAAAGAACTGTGAGGAAAAGGAGAATTGTAAAATGAGTATCAGAATCGGAATTATGGGTTATGGAAATCTTGGACGGGGCGTGGAGTGCGCGGTGGCGCAGAACCCGGATATGGAGCTGAAGGCGGTGTTTACCAGAAGAAATCCGGAAAATCTGAGCATCTGGTCCAAGACGGCGGAGGTCTTAAGCGTCTCCGAGCTGGAGAACTGGAAGGACAAGCTGGATGTACTGATTCTCTGCGGAGGAAGCGCTACGGATCTGCCGGAGCAGACGCCGGAGTGCGCCCGGTATTTCAATGTGGTTGACAGCTTTGACACCCACGCAAAAATCCCGGAACATTTTGCGGCAGTGGATGAGGCTGCAAAAAAGAGCGGAAGAGTGGCTGTTATTTCCGTGGGCTGGGACCCGGGCCTGTTCTCTCTGAACCGTATGTATGCGAACGCGATTCTGCCGGAAGGCAAGGATTATACCTTCTGGGGCCGGGGCGTCAGCCAGGGACATTCGGACGCGGTGCGCCGGGTGGCGGGCGTAAAGGATGCCAGACAGTATACGATTCCGGTGGAGAGCGCGCTGGAAGAGGTGCGTTCCGGAAAGAATCCGGAGCTTTCTACCAGAGAAAAGCATACAAGGGAATGTTTTGTGGTGCTGGAAGAAGGCGCAGATCCTGCCAAGGTGGAGCAGGAAATTAAGACCATGCCCAATTACTTTTCTGATTATGACACTACTGTGCATTTTATCAGTGAAGAAGAGATGAAGCGGGATCACAGCGCGCTTCCTCACGGAGGTTTTGTGCTGCGCAGCGGCGTGACCGGACGGGAGAAGGAGCATCATCATCTGATCGAGTATACTTTAAAGCTGGACTCCAATCCGGAGTTTACATCCAGCGTCCTTGTGGCTTATGCGAGAGCTGCTTACCGTATGGCGCAGGAGGGAATGTCCGGCTGCAAGACGGTCTTTGACATTGCTCCGGCTTATCTGAGTCCGAAGAGCGGGGAGGAGCTCAGAGCTTCCATGCTTTAAGAAATCCGGGAAATTCAGGCAGGAGGCGTAGGTTTTGAGCGGTATGCAGGCAAAAGAACAGGCAGGAGACATGGCTGAAAAAAGAATAGAGGAAAAAATCGCGCAGTTTCCCATTTGTGAGTACGCTTTTATCCGGCCGGAGGAGATCCCCTTTTCTGAGAAGGTGCGCTATATCTGCAGGACAGAGTGTCCCAGGTACGGAACTTCCTGGGCCTGTCCGCCTGCGGTGGGAACCCTGGAGGAGTGCCGGGAGCGCTGTCTGGCCTTTGAAAAAGGATTTATCTTTACCACGGTTTCCGAGGGGGCTGATCTGGAAAACATGGATGCCATGCTGGCCATGCGTGGCGGTCATGAAAAGATCACCCGACGGATTGTGGAGATTTTTCGCGAGAACTATGAAGAGGTGCAGGCTTTCTCCACGGAATCCTGCGCCATCTGCGAAACATGCAGTTATCCGGATGCCCCCTGCCGCCATCCGGATTATATGCTTCCCAGCGTGGAAGGCCAGGGAATTCTGGTGACGGAGCTGGCGGAGCGGAATGGAATGACCTTTCTGAACGGCAGCAATGTGGTAACCTGGTTTAGTCTCATTCTGTATGCCGGGGAGAAGGCGGCGCTGTAAAGGAGAAGCTATGAAAACCATTTATTTTGAAAAAGATATTCCGCGCATCCTGATTACCAAGTTTGCGGCCCGGTTTTTCAGGCCGCTGCTTTTTACCGGGCTGAACGCGGTAAAATATAATAAGAAACTGCCGAACGCGCCTCTGCCGGGTCCGGACTGGCTCCGGGTGAAGAATACCGCCTGCGGCGTCTGCGGCACGGATGTGAGTTTTTTTCAGGCGACCACAGGCACATCTTCGGCCTTTGAGCCCATTCCCGGTTCTGCGAGGACCTATATGGGACATGAAAATGTGGGCGTTGTGGTGGAGACGGGTCCGGAGGTTACGAAGTTTCAGGTGGGCGACCGGGTGACCATCCGGGAATATATGTCGGGCTGCGGAAATAAGGGCATCAAGCCGCCCTGCCGGTACTGCGCGGAAGGAAATTATAATCTCTGCCTGAATTATGGGGAGCCAAGCCCCTTAAAGCTTCCTGATACGGGTGCGGGCATGGGAGACTATTTTCTGGCGCCGGAGCAGCAGCTGACAAAGATCCTGGATGAACTGACGGACGATCAGGCTGTGCTTCTGGAACCTTCCTGCGTGTCGGTACACGCAGTTCTTATGGACCCTCCGGCAAAGGGAGAAAAAATTCTTGTGTACGGCTGCGGCATGATTGGCCTTGGTATCGTACAGGCATTGAAAATCGTTCAGCCGGACTGTCAGATCTGGGTGACTACCCGGAAAAAAGCAAGACAGCAGCTGGCGAAAAAACTGGGCGCGGATCACATCCTGTCCGGAGATATTTATGAGGAGAGCGCAAAAGCCACAGGTGGAAGCAGGGTCTATACCGGCATGAATAAAAACAAAATGTTTTTCGGAGGCTTTGACCGGGTTTACGACTGTGCCGGCGGCGGAAAGGCCAACACTCTGTGCTGCCGGCTGCTGGCGCCCAGAGGGACTTATATGAAGGTGGGACATCATATGGCAGCCGTGACTTATGACGAGTCTCCGGTCTGGTGGCAGGAGCTGAAAATTATCGGTGTGGACGCTCATGGCATGGAGGAATGGCAGGGCAGAAAACTGTACACCTTTGATCTGGTACAGGAATGGATGAGAGACGGCATTTACAAAACAGATGGATTTATCACCCACCGCTTTCCTCTGGACCGTTATAAGGATGCCTTTGCGGTGGCTCTGAAGAATCCGCCGGAGCTTATCAAGATCGTTCTGGACTGCGGGTGAATAGAAAACGGGGAAAAAGCATATAGTAGGGGTAAGGAAAGCAAAGGTCCGGGTTCATGAAGTCAAACACCCCGCAGCAGGCTGACGGGGCATGGCCAAGGCCAGGCAGAAAGGTTTTGCACCGCCGTCTGTGCGGCGGCGCGGGTTGAGGTATGAGCTTTAGGGAACGCGCAGCGGACGCTTTGAATCTGCCGAAGGATCTGACGCTCGGAGCAGTGATTATGACCATTACCGGAAAGCATGAGGCTTATGTGGAAAACTACATGAGCCTCATTGAATATACGGAAGAGCTGATCCGGATTCAGACCAGGACCTGCAAGTTGGAGATTCATGGAAGACAGCTGGACATCGCCTATTACACCAATGATGAGATGAAGATCACCGGTGAGATTCAGGAGGTGAAATATTGCTGATTTCCTTTTTCCGATACCTGAAAGGATATGTCCGGATTCGCCTGCAGGGATATTCGCCGGAACGGTTTCTGAATCTGTGCAGAGCCAGAGATATTGAGATCTGGGACTTGAAAAGCTGCGGCCTTACCTATGAAATGAATCTTGGCCTCCGTGATTTTCGGAAGCTGAAGCCTCTGCGGAGGAAGGCGAGAGCTCATGTGGTTATCTTAGAGCGTCACGGCCTTCCGTTTTTTTTGTACCGGAACCGGAACCGGAAGATGTTTCCGGCGGGAATCCTGCTCTGTGCGATCTTCCTGTATGTCATGTCCCTGTATATCTGGAACATTCATATAGAAGGAAATTATTCCCGGACTACAGATGTGATTCTGGACTATCTGGAGTCTGAGCAGGTGGTCCACGGTATGCGCAAAAGCCAGGTGGACTGCAAGGAGATTCAGTCTATGATACGGATTGAATTTCCGGATATTATCTGGGTCTCCGCAGAGGTAAAAGGCACGCGGCTGATTATCCGAGTGCGGGAAAATATGGACACAGAGGTACAGGAGGATACGGGAGGACAAACGGAGGCCAGTGATCTGACTGCTTCGCGGCCGGGATTGATTACAAGCGTACTGGTGCGGAGCGGAAAGGCTCTGGTACAGCCGGGAGATGAGGTGGAGGAAGGCGCCATCCTGGTAAGCGGCAGGATTGATATTCTGAGTGATTATGGAGAAGTGCTCGGATATCAATATACAGCCGCTGACGCGGACGTATACGCGCGGACGGAGTACGAATATTATGATGAATTTCTCCTGTCTCACGAAGAGCGCCATTTTACTGGGAAAAAGCGGCATGGCTTTTACCTGATTCTGGGAAACCGCCGGTTGGCCTTTGAAAAAAAGCCCGGTTTTGCGGCATATACGACTCTGAGTACAGAACACCCGCTGAAACTGACAGAAAATTTTTATCTTCCCGTGACCCTGGGAACTATTTCCTATGAAGAATATGAGACGTACATGGAAAACTATACGACAGAGGAAGCAAGGCTGCTGGCGGAGACAGATTTGAATGAGTTTCTGGAAAATTTAATAGAAAAAGGGGTTCAAATTGTCGAAAATAATGTTAAAATAGAAGTCAGCGGCAATCTCTGCCGGGCTTCCGGGACCATCGCGGCGCTGGAGGAGATCAGCGAGTCCGTTCCCACAGAAATTCTGGAGGACCCAGTGCCGGAGAGCGCCACGGAAGAACAGTAGCTCCGTCTGTTTTCCAATGCCGGTTTCCGGCATACGGGAAGCGGCGGACAGTAAGAGGAGCAGTGCATTTGAGCAGTATTGTAGAAAAGATTCTGGATGTGCCGGCTGAGCATGAGAGCAATGTGTTCGGCCAGTTTGACAGTCATATCAAAAAAATAGAGCAGACCCTGAAGGTGTCTGTGGTGGCCCGGGACGGGGCTGTAAAGATTCTGGGACCTGCCGCGAATACCCGGCAGGCCGCCAGAGTATTCGAGCAGCTTCTGGAGCTTTCCCGCCGGGGAAATGTCATACAGGAGCAGAATGTGGACTACGCTCTGGCCCTTTCTATGGAGGGCCAGGAGGAAGTGCTGGTGGAGATCGACAAGGATTTGATCTGCCACGCCATGAACGGAAAACCCATCAAACCCAAGACGCTGGGCCAGAAAAAATATGTGGACATGATTCGAAAGAACATGATTGTGTTTGGAACAGGGCCTGCCGGAACCGGCAAGACCTATCTTGCCATGGCCATGGCAATCACAGCCTTTAAGAACAATGAAGTAAGCAGGATTATCCTGACACGCCCGGCCATAGAAGCAGGAGAGAAGCTGGGATTTCTGCCGGGAGATCTGCAGAGTAAGGTAGATCCCTACCTGCGCCCGCTGTATGACGCCCTGTATCAGATTATGGGCGCAGACAGTTTTGTGAAAAATATGGAAAAAGGTCTGATCGAGGTAGCTCCTCTGGCCTATATGCGCGGGCGCACGCTGGATAACGCTTACATCATTCTGGATGAGGCTCAGAATACTACGCCGGCCCAGATGAAAATGTTTCTGACCCGTATCGGTTTCGGGTCCAAGGTCATTGTGACCGGAGACGCCAGTCAGAAGGATCTTCCTTCCGGAACACGTTCCGGCCTGGAGGTGGCCCTGAAGGTGCTGGCAAAGGTGGAAGACATCGGTTTCTGTGAACTGACCAGCAAGGACGTGGTGCGCCATCCCCTGGTTCAGAAGATTGTACAGGCCTATGACAGCTATGAGAGAGCTCAGGAAAAGCGGAGCTCCAGAAAGGAGCGCTATGACAATCAACGTAGAAGATGAGAGCGGGATCGGCCTGCCGGGAGTAGACACGGAGGAGACTGCCCGGCGTGTGATTGAGGCTGCCCTGGATTATGAGGGCTGCCCCTATGAGGCGGAAGTAAATCTGCTTCTGACTGACAATAAAGGAATCCGTGTGCTGAACCGGGAACACCGGCAGATCGACCGGCCCACGGACGTGCTTTCCTTTCCGATGCTGACCTTTGAGACCCCGGCTGATTTTGCGGAAGCGGAAGAAGCAGAACTGGACTGCTTTAACCCGGAGACGGGGGAGCTGGTTCTTGGTGATATTATTATCTCTGTGGAAAAGGCGGCAGAGCAGGCGGAAAAATACGGGCATAGCCTGGAGCGGGAGTACGCGTTTCTGATCGCCCACAGCATGCTTCATCTGATGGGGTATGACCACGAGGTGCCAGAGGAAGCGGAAGTTATGGAAAAGAGACAGGCGGCGGTTCTGGAGAGCCTGCACATTTTGCGCTGAAAACTGCGTCAGATTTGTGGTATATGTATAGTAAGGAGGCTTTCCGTGTGAAAGAAGAGATATGGCCCCTGCGCTTTTGTCCTTTTTTGATCTGCGCGGCTGTTTTTCTGTTCCTGCTGCCTGCCCTGGCAGGGTGCGGCAGGAAAGAAAGCGGAGCACAGGATCAGGAGATGGCGGATACCGGCTTTGACACAGAAGCGGAGGTCCTGGAAAAAGAAGAACTGGAAAATGTGGGCGGTCTGACGGCCCCTCCGGAACCGGGGCGGGAAGTAGTGGATGGAAAAGTCCGCAGTTATTTTACCGGAGAATGGATTGCAGAGGAGCTGGGCACAAAGAAACCGCTGGCTGTGATGCTGAACAATACTTCGGCGGCTCTTCCCATGTCGGGCGTCTCCGGCGCGTCTGTGATTTATGAGTGTCCGGTGGAAGGACGCATCACCCGCTGGATGGGTATCTTTGAGGACTGGCAGGGGTTGCAGCGGATTGGCTCTGTCCGGAGCTGCCGGCTGTATTTTCTCCATTTCGCCCAGGAATTCGACGCGGTCTACGCCCATTTCGGACAAGCCAGTTACGCGCTGGAAGCTCTGAACAGCGGAGAGTTTGACGTACTCTCAGGCGCCACAAAGGGGATTGATAATCCGGCCACAGCCATGTACGATCGGATATCCCGGCCGGGAAAGGCGACGGAACATACTCTTTATGCGTTTCCCTCCGGTATCGGGAAGGATATTGAAAGAAAAGGTTTGGACATGACCATGCCGGAAGACTATCCGGGCAAATTCCGGTTTGCGGACCCAGGAGAGACTGCGGAGTATGAGGGATATCCGGACGTGGCAGTTCTTAAGCCCGGTGGAAACGGCGGGAAGAATGGGTTCGGCGGGGTAAGAGCTGTGTTTGAATATAACCCTGCAGACCGGAAATATTACCGTTCCACCTACGGTTCTCCTCATGTGGACGAGCTGACGGGAGAACAGGTGGCGGTTACCAACGTGATTTTTCAGTACTGCGACGGCAATGTGCTGGACGCCAAGGATTATCTGCATTTTGCGGCTCAGTCGGAAAAAAATCCGTGTACGGTTTTTACCAATGGGAAAATGATCGAGGGTTATTGGAGCAATCCCGGAGAACTGGGGACTCCGGCCCGTTATTATGATGAAAACGATCAGGAAATTACGCTGAATACGGGAACCACATTTATCTGCATTATCTGGAAAGACTATGCGGAAGACGTGGTAATCGAATAGGGAAGAACGATGGGAAATAAGAAAAGTTCAAAGAGCTCTAATTTTATTATGCAGGGAGGCATTCTGGCCGCGGCGTCGATTATCAGCCGCATCATCGGAATGCTGTACCGGCTTCCGGTTACCAATATCATCGGGGATCAGGGAAACAGCTACTATTCTGCGGCCTACGAGGTCTACAATATCATTCTTCTGATCTCTTCCTACAGCCTGCCGCTGGCTGTATCCAAGGTAGTGTCGGCCAAGGTGGCGCTGGGAGAACATAAGAATGCCTGGAGGTCTTTTAAGGCCGCCATGTATATGTCGCTTGTGGTGGGAGCTGTGGCTTCTGCCATTACCTTTTTTGGAGCCGGCTTTTTCACGGGAACGCTTCTGAATACACCGGAGAGCGAGCTTTGCCTGAAGGTGCTGGCGCTGGCTATCTTTGTGATGGCGGTTATGGGCGTGCTCCGGGGGTATTTCCAGGGCATGGGAACTATGATGCCCACGGCTGTTTCCCAGGTAATTGAGCAGCTTGTCAATGCGGTAGTCAGTATTGTGGCTGCCAGTATGCTGTACTCTTACGGCGCGTCCCTGGATCAGGCAAAGGGAATCACGGATGGTACGGGCGGAGCTGTCTACGGCGCGGCGGGAAGCACGCTGGGAACCAGCCTGGGCGCGGCGGCAGGGCTGATTTTTCTGGTAATCGTCATGCTGATGTACAACCGTGTGCTCCAGAAGAATCTGCGGAAGGATCAGGTAAGCCAGGTGCAGAGCTATTCCAGTATGCTCCGCATGCTGGTTCTGACCATTGTTCCCGTGATCTTGAGTACTGCTGTCTATAATATCAGCGGCTTTATTGATCAGGGCGTGTTCAAGTTCCTGATGCTGGATGTTCAGAATATGGATAAGGATATGGTAGATGTCTACTGGGGCATATATGTGGGAAAATACAAGCTTCTGACGAACGTTCCCATTGCGGTGGCTTCGGCCCTGTCTTCCTCAGTGATCCCGGCGCTTACGAGAGCGCGGATGGCGGGAAACCGAAAGGAGATGCGCAGAAAGACAGAGAATGCCATCCGTATGGTGATGCTGATCTGCATTCCCAGCGCCTTCGGCCTCACAGCCCTGGGAGGACCTGTTCTCGATCTCCTGAACTGGAATACGGACCCGTCGGCTCCCATCATGTTCCTGATCGGCTCTGCGGCAGTGATCTTCTACGGCCTTTCCACGCTGACGAATGGAATCCTGCAGGGCATCGATCATATGCAGATTCCGGTCCGCAACGCGGTGATTGCGCTGGCATCCCATCTTGTGGTTTTGGTAGTGCTGGTACAGTTTGCCGGCATTCATATTTACGGCGCGGTAATTTCCTATATGTTTTTTGCTTTCCTGATGTGTATTCTCAATGGACTTGCCATACGCAAATACCTGCATTACCGCCAGGAGGTGAAACGTACCTTTTTGATCCCGGGCGTGGCGTCGCTGATTATGGCTCTGGCTGTATGGCTTCTTTATACGCCCCTTGAGAATCTGATGGGAAATAAGCCGGCCACACTGCTCTGTCTGGTGCTGGCAGTGCTGATTTACGGCTTCTTCGTACTGTTCCTCCGGGGAATTACCGAGGAAGAGATGAGAGCCTTCCCGAAAGGGTATCTGCTGGTGAAAGTCCTGAAGAAAATCAGACTGATGTAAGTAAGATAGAAGAAATTTTTCAGGTGCCAAAACCGATGTAACACATAAGAATATTTTTCAGATACCATGGCTGGAAAGAGGGGGAAGACATGGGAAAGAAAAAGAAATGGTTCCGGAAAAACAGAATCTGTGTCCTGGCAGCAGGAGCGCTGTTTTTCTCCTGCCTGGCACTTCCTTCCGAGGCAGGAGTCCGCATGAGGGGAGACGACGGGACGGCTCCGGTGCTTGTGCTGGGAGTGCTCACCGGATAGAATTCTCCTATGAAGACAACAAGCTTTCCCGTGTGGAGTCAGAAGAGGGTTCTCTGGAGTTTGAGTTCAAGGGAGATTTCCTGTATTCCGTGACGGATAATGCCAGCAATATGGCCACTTTTGAACAGGACCGGAACGGAAATCTGATTCAGGCCCGGAGCGGGGAGCTCGAAAGAGAATATACCTATGATGAGCATGAAGACAGAAAAACAGGAAGCAATCTGACGTCTGTGACAGATGAAAACGGAAAGCTTCTGCTTCTGGCGGCATATCAGCCTGGAATCGAAGTGGGAAGCGCCTGTCAGGTAGCTTATATCCGGACAGAAGATCAGACAGAAAAAGCCTTTGTATACGATCCCTATGATGGAGTCCATACCTGTCTGGACCCGGACGGAAGTTCGCTGGTTCTTACCTATGAGACGCCGGTGGCGGAATCCTATACCTGGACCTGGTATGATGCTCAGGGCAATATTCTGCGTCAGGAAGTGACTTCTGATTAGAATTTTTCCAAGTTGTCCATACTAAACCCAAAGGAGGGTTTTTTATGGCGAAGAAAATTCTGGCTGGCTGTCTTGCGGCTGTGGTTTTAACCAGCCTTGCCTGGTACGCAGGCTTTCTTCACTCGGACAGGCAGGCGGAACGGGAGCAGTCCGAGCTGTGGCAGGAGCTTCAGTCGCTGAGTGAGCGCGTCGCGCTTCAGGAGGAACGGAAGAGCGCGGAGCAGCCCGAAGAAAAGGCGGCGGCTTCTGTGGACCCGGATGGGGTGGTAAACGAGCAGGAAAGCCACGAATATTATCTTGTGGAAGAAGACGGACGCGTCACGATCTACCGGATTGACGGAACAACGCTCTTTGAGTATACAGGCATTACCGTGGACTCTCTGCCGGAGACGCTTCAGACAGAGATCTCACAGGGAAAACGGGTCAGCGGAGAAAAAGAATTGTATGATTTCCTGGAGAATTACTCCAGTTAAACTTGCTATTCTCTGAAGAATAGTGTAAAGTTAGGAAAGAAAAATATAATAGACATAAGAGGATAAGGACAAGAGGAATTATGGAAGATAAGGTACTGGATACTCAGTGCAGAGCAGAGCTTAAGGATAAAAAACGAATCGTGGTGAAAGTGGGCACTTCTTCCCTGATTCATGTGGAGACGGGAGAACTGGATCTTATCAAGGTGGAGCATCTGGTCCGGGAGCTTACCGATCTGCGCAGCAAGGGTAAGGACGTCATTCTCGTCACGTCGGGAGCCATCGGCGTGGGAAGCAAGGCGGCCGGATTTAAGGAGAAGCCGGATACAGTGCCCTTAAAGCAGGCCTGCGCGGCCATCGGACAGGCGCGTCTGATGATGATTTACCAGAAATTTTTCGCGGAATACAATCAGGTGACGGCTCAGGTCCTGATGACCCGCAACACCATGCTGAACGCGAATAACCGCAGGAACGCCCAGAATACTTTCGAGGAGCTTCTGGCGCTGGGGGCGATTCCTGTTGTAAACGCCAATGACAGTATTTCCACCTTTGAGATCCTTCACGGAGATAACGATACGCTGTCGGCAGTGGTGGTTTCGCTGGTAGGGGCGGATCTTTTGATCCTGCTTTCGGATATCAACGGGCTTTATACAGATAATCCCAGCACAAATCCGGACGCGAAATTTGTTCCTTTCGTGGATATGGTGGACGATGAACTCAAAGACATGGGAAAAGAGTCTGCAAGCGGCGTGGGTACAGGCGGAATGGCTACCAAGCTGATTGCGGCAGAGCTGGCCACCTCTGCGGGAGCGGACATGGTAATCGCAAATGGAAGAAATATGAATGTGATTCACAAGATTATAGACGGACAGCCATATGGAACCTTTTTCCGTTCCAATGAGGATGAAGCCTTTGAGCTGAAAAGATTTTTGAAGGAGCGTTTTCATGAGTAAAGCCGGTATGATACTGGAAGGCGGAGGCACCAGAGGGGTGTTTACCGCCGGTGTGCTGGACTATTTTATGGAACAGGGGCTGTATCTGCCCTATGTGATCGGCGTGTCGGCGGGAGCCTGCAATGCCGTGGACTACGTATCCCGCCAGCCGGGGCGGACAAAGATGTGTACCATTGATTTCCTGGAGGCTGGCAGCTATGTGGGACTGAAATCTCTGATTCAAACGCACAGTCTCTTTAATATGGACCTGATTTTTGACGTATTTCCGAACAGGCTGATTCCCTTTGACTACGATACGTATTTTTCATCGGGAGCGACCTGTATTCTGACAGCCACCAACTGCCTGACAGGCAGGGCGGCCTACCTGACAGAAGACTCCAGCAGAGAGCGCCTGATGGCGATCTGTAGAGCTTCCTCCAGTCTGCCTGTGATCTCTCAGATGGTGAAGGTAGACGGAATCCCCATGCTGGACGGCGGACTGGCGGATTCCGTACCGATACGAAAGGCCCTTCATGACGGGGTAAAGAAAAATGTGGTAATTCTGACCAGGCAGGAGGGGTACCGGAAGCTTCCGGCGAAGAAGACTCTGAGGATGGCCCGCATTATGTATTCCAAGTATCCGAATCTCATCAAGGCGATCAAATACAGAGCGTATTATTACAATAAAACCATGGAGCTTCTGGAGGATCTGGAGAGCAGAGGCCATGTGGCGGTGATACGTCCTCAGATCCCGGTGATCAAAAATACAGAGGATCGCCCGGAGGTTCTGACAGAGTTCTACAATCACGGATACGAGTACGCAAAGGATATTTTTGAGAAGACGGCGTCCTATCTTCGCTGGGACCCGAAAGAAGCGGAAAAGAAGAACACTTCTGCTTCCTGACAGCTTAAGAGGACAGGAAATGTCAAAAAGGAGAAAAGGAACATGAGCATAGATGAACAGAAAATTGCCCGTATCAACGAGCTGTACCGCCGCTCCAAGGCGGAAGGGCTGACAGACGCGGAAAAGCAGGAGCAGAAGCTTCTGCGTCTGGAATATGTGCAGGCCATCCGCGCGAATCTCAGAAGCCAGCTGAATAATATAGATATTGAAGAAAAGGACGGCAGTATTTACAATCTGGGTGAGAAGTATGATATGGAACGGAAGCGTAAAGGAAACTGAAACAGCACAGGAAGAGAGCAGGCTGAAAAAGAAAGCGATCCGCAAAGAGGTGCGCTTGCTCCGGGCTGGATGTTCCGATGAAGAGATTCATGCCATGAGCCTGAAGGTGCTTGCTCATGTGCTGGAGACGGAGGAGTACCGGGAAGCGGAGACGCTCTTTGTCTACGTGGACTGTAAGCACGAGACAGAGACCTCGGATCTGATCCGCCGGGCCTGGGCTGATGGGAAGTCTGTGGCGGTCCCCAGGGTGCTTGGACAGGAAATGAAATTCTTCTACATCCATTCTCTGGAGACAGATCTGGAGGATGGCTATTTTGGAATCCGGGAGCCTTATGAAAAGGAGCCTGCGGACGAAGCGGCTGACAGGCCGGGAAGCCTGATGGTGATGCCGGGCGTGGCTTTTGATGAAGCGCGGCACCGGATCGGATATGGAGGCGGTTTTTACGACCGCTATCTGGAGGCGCATCCAGGGCTTGACACCATAGCCCTTGCCTTTGAATTTCAGGTGAAGGAAGAGGTGCCCTTTGAACCCTTTGACATCCTTCCCGGGAAAATTGTGACGGAGAAGCGGGTAATCTCCTGAGAGATACTGTAGAGATACTGCGTGCGGAATCAGATTGAGGCACGGGAACAGGAGGATATAGATGATGACGTTAGAACAGATAGGGCAGAAAGCAAAAGAGGCGGAGCCATTGCTCCGCGTGATGAACGGAGAGAAAAAAAATCAGGTGCTCCTGCGCGCGGCAGAGTATCTGGTGAAGGATACGGAGTTTATTCTGAGCGCCAATGAGACGGATATGGAGAACGGCAGGGAAAGAGGCATGAAGGAGGGCCTTCTGGACCGGCTGAAGCTGACGGAAGAGCGGATAGAAGGAATGGCAGAGGGACTCCGCCAGATTGCGGCGCTTCCGGACCCCATCGGCGGGGTGATTTCGGAATGGACGCCGGAAAACGGGCTGGATATCAGAAAAGTTCGTGTGCCCCTGGGTGTGATCGGCATCATTTATGAGGCTCGGCCCAACGTGACGGCTGATGCCTTCGGCCTCTGCTTTAAGACAGGCAATCCTGTGGTGCTGCGGGGAGGAAGCGACGCGGTTCATTCGAATCTGGCGATTGTGGAAGTGCTCCAGAAGGCTCTGACAGACTGCGGCTGCCCCGCCTCCGCCATTCAGCTTCTGGAGGATACCAGCCGGGAGACTGCGGCTGCTTTCATGAAACTGAACCGGTACATAGATGTGCTGATTCCGAGAGGAAGCGCAGGGCTCATTGCTACTGTGGTGAATAACAGTACGATTCCTGTCATTGAGACTGGCTCCGGAAACTGCCACATCTATGTGGACGAGGACGCGGATCTTCAGATGGCGGCAGATATCGTATACAATGCCAAGACGCAGCGGATTGGCGTCTGCAATGCCTGCGAGTCTCTGGTGGTCCACCGGAAGGTGAAGGATGCCTTTCTTCCCATGCTGGCCCGGAAGCTTTCCGAAAAGCAGGTAGAGCTGAGGGGCGACGAAGCGGCCAGAGAGGCAGTGCCGTCCATGAAAGAGGCTTCTGCGGAGGACTGGGGTACGGAATATCTGGACTACATCCTTTCTGTGAAGACGGTGGACAGCCTGGATGAGGCCATTGCTCATATCAACCGGTATAACACCGGCCATTCCGAGGCCATCATTACGGAGAATAAAGAGCATGCAGAGAAGTTCCTGCAGGAAGTGGATGCGGCGGCCGTCTATGTCAATGCCTCCACCCGGTTTACCGACGGCTTTGAGTTTGGGTTTGGTGCGGAGATCGGCATCAGCACTCAGAAGCTTCATGCCAGAGGCCCTATGGGGCTGGAGGCTCTCACCTCCTATAAATACGAGATTTACGGCAATGGCCAGGTAAGGGGGTAAGCATGAGAGTCATAGCAGGCACAGCCCGGAGTATGCCGTTAAAATGCATAGAAGGGCTGGATACGCGTCCCACCACGGATCGTATTAAGGAAACTCTGTTCAATATGCTGCAGCCGGAGATTCCGGGCTGCCGGTTTCTGGACCTTTTCGGGGGCAGCGGAGCCATCGGCATTGAGGCCTTAAGCAGAGGGGCGGATTTTGCTGCTTTTGCGGAGAATAACAAAAAGGCGTATGAGTGTATTCTTGCCAACCTTGCCTTTACCAGGCTGGCAGATCGCTCCAGGGTCTTTTTTATGGACGCCCTGGGAGCGCTGCGTGTAATGGAAGAAGACGGTCCTTTTGATCTGATTTTTCTGGACCCGCCCTATGGCAGAGGGCTGGAGCGGGAGGTGCTGGCCTACCTGGAGAATTCCGCTCTGGCGGACGAGGATACGACCATCATTCTGGAGACGGATTTGAAAGAGGATACCGGCTGGATATCCGGTTACGGATTTTCTGTCAGAAGAGAAAAACGATACAAGACAAACAGGCATCTTTTTATAGAGCGCATGAGGGAAACGAATGATTAGAGCGATATATGCGGGAAGCTTCGATCCGGTCACCAAGGGACATCTGGATGTGATTATCCGCGCGTCCAGAATTGTGGATGAGCTGGTGGTCGGGGTTTTGCACAACCGGGCAAAATCTCCGTTGTTTTCTGTGGAAGAACGTGTTAATATGTTAGAAGAAGTGACGAAGGAATATCCGAATATCAAGATCCATTCCTTTACGGGGCTTCTTGTGGAATTTGCGAAAGAGTGCGAGGCTCACATCATCGTACGGGGTCTCCGGGCAATCACAGACTTTGACTATGAGCTTCAGATGGCGCAGACCAATCGGATCATGAGTCCGGAGCTGGATACACTGTTCCTGACTACCAGTCTGGAATATGCATACCTGAGTTCTACGACAGTCAAGGAAGTGGCTGCTTTTGGAGGTGACATTTCTGCTTTCGTACCACCGTACGTAGAAGAGAAAATCCGGGAAAGGATGCATGAGCTTTACGGAGTATAGAATCCGTCCGCGGGACAGATACCCTGAGGACGAATATCAGCAGGGAAAGGAGAACGGTCATGAGCAGCAAGATTGAGCAGATCATCGAAGAAATTGAGGAGTATATCGATGGCTGCAAGCCGCAGACATTGTCAAAGACAAATATTATCGTAAATAAAGAGGAGATCGAAGAGCTTCTCCGGGAGCTTCGGATGAAGACACCGGAAGAGATCAAGAGGTATCAGAAGGTTCTGGCGAACCGGGATGCGATCCTGGCGGACGCGCAGGCCAAGGCGGATGCGATTATCAAGGAGGCCAATATACATACGACCGAATTGATAAACGAACACGAGATCATGCAGCAGGCTTATGTGCAGGCCAACGAGATTATGGCGGCTGCTGAGGCTGAGGCTCAGAAACGGCTGGATGAAGCTACTCTGGAGGCCAACAGCTTTAAACTGGAGGCCATGAAATATACGGATGATATGCTGGGAAATCTTCAGAATCTGATTCGTCAGACCATGGAGGGACATGCTGCCCGCTATGAGTCCATGATGAGTTCTCTGAATAATTTCAGCGATATTCTTGCAAGCAACCGGGCCGAGCTGGAACCGGCGCTTCACCAGAAGGAAGTAAAGGAATTGAAAGAGCTGGAAGAGTCCTGACGGCGGCGTTCAGAACAGGCTGAAAAGCGGAGACGGGCAGTCAGGCACAGAGTCAGGTCGTGTTTCCCTATGACAGGAGACCGCGTCCGAGGATCAGCGCGCAGACGGCGACTGGAATGGCGGTCAGAATCTTGGTTTTCAGATAAGAGAGAATGGACAGGCCGCTGTCCTGGATCATGCTTTGGGTCTGGGCCATCCCGGAGAGTCCTCCGAATGAGGAAATACCCAGAATCAGGCCAAAGGAGAGCCAGAAGGGAAGATCCTGGGCGGCGGTCAGAGAGATTCCGTTTGTGATTTCCAGAATTCCCACAAGTGCACAGGTCAGGGCGGGATAAGGACAGGGAACGCCCCGAAGAAGCCTCGCCAGCATGGAAAACAGGATGATATAGCAGCCGAGCTTCAGGATACTTTCCAGTCCGTTCATGATACAGGCATCTGCGATTTTGAAGCTGATTTGAGATCCGGATGTCTTTTTTTCTGCCGGTAAGGAGGAAAAGGTCCGTCCGCGGCGGGTAAGAATTCCTGCCAGAACCGGCATTCCAAATGCCAGAAGCAGAGCAGGCCCTGCCAGATCCGGGCGTTTCAGACTTTTTGTCATGCAGAAGCCTGTGAGAAAAGCAGGACTTACGTTGTTGCAGAAGCCCAGAAGATAATTGCCTTCTTCTGCGGAAATACGGCCCGCCCGCGTCAGATCTCCTGTGATTTTTGCTCCTGTGGGGAAACCGCAGAGAAAGCCTGCGGCCAGGCAGAAGCAGCCGTTTCGGGAACAGCCGAAGATTTTATGAAGAACGGGGTAAAGAAATCTTGTCAGATAGGATACGCCATCCAGAGCAATCAGCAGGGAAGACAGGATGAAAAAAGGCAGCAGAACCGGAACCAGGGTATTGAACCAGAGCAGGAGTCCGGCAGCCGAGGCTTCTGAGGCATGGATGGGATCTGTCAGCAGGAAAAAGATCAGGGCTGCAGTAATCAAAACAGACAAGATTTTTTTTGGGAAAATTTTTTTGGTCGTCATAGAAACACTATATGATATGGAGGAGCCGGATTATGAGAAAATTGGAAGGATTGAAGCCGGAAAAGGTGTTCCGGTATTTTGAGGATATCTGCGCGATTCCCAGAGGGTCGGGAAATGAAGAGGCTGTGAGCCGGTATTGTATGGATTTTGCGGAAAAGCGGGGACTCACTGCGTACCGGGATGAGTCAAACAATGTAATTATCACAAAGGAAAGCAGTAAAGGGTATGAAAACGCGCCTGGGGTGATACTCCAGGGGCATTTGGATATGGTATGCGAAAAGAACGCGGACTGCACGGCAGATTTTACGAAGGATGGGATCAATGTTCTCGTGGACGGCGATTTTGTCCGGGCAGACGGCACAACTCTGGGAGGAGATGATGGGATTGCCGTGGCCATGATGCTCGCGATTCTGGACGACGACAGCCTTTCACACCCGCGGCTGGAATGTGTCTTTACCACGGAGGAAGAGACCGGCCTTTATGGAGCGGAGGCTCTCGATACCTCCCGCCTGAAAGGAAGACGCCTGATCAACATTGATTCTGAGAAGGAAGGCATCTTTACCGTAAGCTGTGCCGGAGGCATGGAATGTGACTGTGTTCTTCCGGCTGCCTGGCAGGAGGCGGATGGATGCTTCTATGAAATATGGGTGGACGGCCTGCATGGAGGTCATTCCGGTTCGGATATCCACAAAGAAAGGGCAAATTCTAATATTTTGATGGGGCGTCTGCTCTGTATGCTTGATGAGGTGGTGGAGTTCCGGCTGGCGGAGCTTGCCGGCGGCCTGATGGATAATGCGATTCCCCGCAGTACCCGCGCACTTCTCTGCGTTTCCTCAGAGGAGACGGATAAACTGGAAGAAAAACTGCAGGAGATAGATTCCGTCTACAAGAGAGAGTATGCTTCAGCTGATCCGGATATCACGGTCCATTTTCAGAAGTCTGGAGAGAGGACAGGCAGAGTCCTCACTCCGAGGAGCGCGTCTCTTCTTCTGTTCCTGCTTCACAATGCGCCAAACGGCGTAGTTCGGAACAGCATGGACATTCCCGGTCTGGTACAGACCTCTCTGAATCTGGGAATTCTGAAGCTGGAGGAGCAGGCGGCCACGCTGATTTTCAGCGTCCGAAGCTCTGTGGAATCGGAAAAGGAGGAGCTGGGAAGAAGGCTGCGCCATATGACAGAATTCCTGGGCGGAACCTGTGTGCAAAAAGGAGATTATCCCGGCTGGGAATACCGGCAGGAGTCATCTCTGCGGGATGCCATGGTGTCTATATATGAAAGAATGTATGGGAAGAAACCTCGGGTGCTGGCGATTCACGCAGGACTGGAGTGCGGTTTCTTCAGCGGAAAGATGGAGGATCTGGACTGCGTCTCTATCGGCCCGGATCTGTTTGGCGCTCATACGCCGGAAGAAAGACTCAGCATCTCTTCCACAGAAAGAGTGTACGAATTTATTCTGGAGGTTCTAAAAGAACTGCGGCAGGCATAGAATAATGGGTAGGAGCGTGAAAGGGAGAGCCTTCGCGCGAAATGTAACGAAATCTAGCGGGAGCAGAGGTGTCCATGCGGCTTTCGATTGCTTCATACGGCTTACTGCTGATATGTGTCTGTCTGCTGATTCATCTGGAGCTGGCCTGGATTTCCGGGCACAGCGCCGGAGAGAGCGCAGAGCTTCCGGCGGCGGAGCAGGCGCGGGAATACTATGAGCTGTACGAAAATGTCTGGAAGGACCTGGTATATTTTCCAATTCCGGAATCTTCGGAAGATGAAAAGGCAGAGGTTTCTTTTGAGAACAGCTGGATGTTCGAACGTACTTATGGAGGTTCCTATGGGCACGAGGGCACAGATCTCATGCCCTCTGTGGACAGGAGCGGTTACTATCCGGTGCTCAGCATGACGGACGGTGTGGTGGAGAATATCGGCTGGCTGGAAAAGGGCGGCTGGCGGATCGGCATCCGGAGCGTTCATGATGTCTATTTCTATTATGCCCATCTGTCCTCCTATGCGGAAGACTTTCAGAAAGGGGATGTCATCTCGGCGGGACAGCTTCTGGGCTATATGGGGGATACCGGCTATGGAAAAGAAGAAGGAACCAGCGGCCAGTTTCCGGTGCATCTGCATGTGGGAATCTATGTGAGAACAGAGGAAATTCCTGAGCTGGCGGTCAATCCTTACTGGTTTCTGAGGTATCTGGAACAGCATAAGCTGAAGTACTCGTTTTCCTGATTTTCCGAAAAAGAGGACAATTCTGCAAAGGCGAAAAGGAGAGGTTTTATGGAGATACAATTATGGCGGGAAATTCTGAATCCTTATGAGCTTGCCGTCAAGGAGGTTATGACAAAGTTTAACCATCTGATCAAAGAACACAGAGACAGGGGGCTTTATTCTCCCATTGAGCAGGTGGAAGGACGCGTCAAGACCATATCCAGCATTCTGGAAAAGTGCCAGAAGAAAAAAATCGATCTGGAGGATATCGAGGAGCGGATCTCTGATTTGGCCGGCGTCCGGGTCATCTGCCAGTTTGTGGAGGATATCGATAAGGTGGTGGAGATTATCCGAAACCGCAAGGATATGGAGATCAAGCAGGAGCGGGATTATATCCGGGAGATGAAGTCCAGCGGTTACCGGAGTTACCACATGATTATTTACTATACTGTGGATACGCTGGACGGTCCGAAGAGACTCCAGGTGGAGATTCAGATCCGGACCATGGCCATGAATTTCTGGGCGACGGTGGAGCATTCTCTTCAGTACAAGTATAAGAGAAATATTCCGGATCATATCCGGGAAAGACTGCTGAATGCGGCTGACGCCATCATTGTTCTGGACAATGAAATGTCCAGCGTCCGCAGCGAGATTATGGACGCTCAGATTTCTTTCCAGATTCAGGCAAATATCGTGGCGGATATTCTCAATAACATACAGAACCTTTACAAGGTGGCAAATAAGCGGGAGATTCTGAAGATTCAGGATGAATTTTACCGAATCTACGCAATGAACGATATCGACCAGCTGGAGCGTTTTGACAAGCAGCTTGACATGATTGCTGAGGGTTACCGGGCGCAGACGCTGGCTATGGAGGACTGATGGAGTTACCTGCAGAATTTACAAAAGAAATGAGAGAGCTTCTGGGCGGAGAATATTCTGCCTGGATGGAAAGCATGGAAAAGGGAGAGGCAGAGACAGGAAGTTTTCGAGGGCTTCGGGTAAATACTCTGAAAGCCGAGCCGGAAGAACTGCGGAAGCGCCTGCCCTTTTCACTGCGTCCCATTCCCTGGACCGGGAACGGCTTTTACCTAGAGGGAGGGGAGCGGGCTTCCCGGCATCCCTATTACGCGGCGGGGCTTTACTACCTTCAGGAGCCCAGCGCCATGGTTCCGGCTGCGGCTCTTCCCATTGAAGAAGGGGACCGGGTTCTGGACCTCTGCGCGGCCCCTGGCGGAAAGGCCACAGAGCTGGCTGCGAGGCTTCACGGAACCGGTCTTCTCGCGGCCAACGATATTAGCAATTCCCGGGCAAAAGCGCTTCTTAAGAATCTGGAGCTCTTCGGCGCGGAAAATATCCTTGTGACCAGCGAGAGCCCGGAGCGGCTCTGTTCCTATTTTGAAGGTTTTTTTGACAAAATTCTGATAGACGCTCCCTGTTCCGGAGAGGGAATGTTCCGGAAGGAGCCTTCCATGGTAAAGGACTGGAAGGAAAAGGGGCCTTTGTTTTATGCCGGCCTTCAAAAGGAAATCGTATCACAGGCGGCCAGGCTTCTGCGTCCGGGCGGCCTGCTTTTGTATTCTACCTGCACCTTTTCGGTCAGGGAAAATGAGGAGACCATTCTATCTCTTCTGCGTTCAGAACCGGGATTCCGTGTGCTGCCTCTGGCGCTGGAGGAAGAGGCGGCGGCGTACGGCTTTGCGCCCGGGCGGCCGGATCTGGTATCTGCGGAAGCGGCTCCGGAGGGCCTCTCTGAGGAAGAACAGGAACAGCTCCGTCTCGCGGCCAGGCTGTATCCCCACCGAATCGGGGGAGAGGGTCATTTCGCGGCTCTGCTTCAGAAAAAAGGGGAAAGAGAGCCAGAGGCTTTGTCCGCTGAAAAGAGAGCAGGAGCTTCTCCGGAAAACAGAAAGAAAAAAGGGAAGAACGGGAAAAGCGGGAAATTCGGCAGCACAGGACAGGAACATGAAAAAAATGAGAAGCTTCCGGAGGGCTGGGAGGAGTTTTCCAGGTTTTTGCGCTGCCCGATAGACGAGAGCCGAATCCGGCTTTATGACGGAAGACTCTATCTGCTGCCGGAGGAGCTCCTGAACCAGAATATCCGGGGACTGCGTTTCCTTCGGACAGGACTTTTTCTGGGCGAAGTGAAGGGAAAACGATTTGAGCCCAGCCAGGCTCTTGCAATGGCGCTTGGCAGAGAAGAATTTTCGGAGGTTCTGGACTTTTCTCCGGAGGATGAGCGTGTGAAACGCTATCTGAAGGGAGAGACGCTGGATGTGGAGGATCTGCCGGGCGCAGCAGCAGGGAAGGGCTGGCGGCTGGTCTGCGTGGACGGCTTTCCGCTTGGCTGGGGGAAGCTGGCAGCCGGCAGCCTGAAAAACAAGTATTATCCCGGCTGGAGGTGGTAAGATGCGTCTGGATAAATATCTGTGTGAGGCCGGACTGGGAACCCGGACTCAGGTAAAGAAGCTTTTAAAAAGCGGCGTGGTGGCAGTAAATGGCAGGACTGTCTTCCGGCCGGAGCAGAAGCTCTCAGAGACAGACAGGGTGGAAGTGTCAGGAAAGGAAATTTCCGTATCGGAATTTGAATACTGGATGCTTAATAAGCCGGACGGCTATGTGTCTGCCACGGAGGATCGTACCTTTCCGACAGTACTGGAGCTGCTGCCGGAGGGAGCAAGAGGGGATCTGTTCCCGGTGGGAAGGCTTGACCGGGATACGGAAGGTCTGCTGCTTCTGACCAATGACGGGAAGCTGGCGCATTTTCTGCTTTCTCCGAGACGCCATGTGGACAAGGTCTATTACGCGCGGATTCGGGGAGAAATCACAGAAGCGCATGTGAAAGCCTTTGAGGAGGGTCTGGATATCGGAGATGAAAAGCGGACGCTGCCTGCGGTACTGGAGATTCTTCCAAAGAGCCGGGAAAAAGACGCCGGAGCATCGGAATGGGAGAGCCGGGAATCGGAAGATTGTACACCGGAAGCTGAGCCGGAGATCCGGGTAACACTCCGGGAAGGGCGGTATCATCAGGTGAAACGGATGTTTGAAGCGGTAGGCTGCAGGGTGATGTATCTGAAGCGGCTTTCCATGGGAAGTCTGCGGCTGGATGAAACCCTTGCGCCGGGCGAGGCGCGTCCCCTGACAGAAGAAGAGGTCAAAGCACTGAAGGAGGAGACAGGATGCTGAAAGGTGTGAAGGCAGTCCTTTTTGATCTGGATGGAACGCTGGTGGATTCCATGTGGATGTGGAAGGACATAGACATAGAATATCTGGGAAAATACGGATGCGAACTGCCGCCGGAGCTTCAGAAAGAGATTGAAGGCATGAGCTTTTCAGAAACGGCGGTCCATTTTAAGAAGCGTTTCGGCCTGTCCCAGAGCCTGGATGAGATTAAAGCGGAATGGATTGAAATGGCCAAATACAAATATGCCCATGAGGTTCCCATGAAGCCGGGTGCCCTTTCTTTTCTGCAATATCTGAAAAGCCATGGAGTGCGGGCGGGAATCGGCACAAGCAACAGCCGGGAGCTTCTGGACGCGGTGATGGATTCACTGGGGCTGAACCGCTTTATCGACTGCTGCATGACTTCCTGCGAAGCCGGCGCAGGGAAACCGGCGCCGGATATCTATCTGAAAGTGGCGGAGAGCCTGGGCGCGAAGCCCGGGGAGTGTCTGGTCTTTGAGGATACGCCTGCAGGACTTCAGGCAGGAATCAATGCCGGAATCCGGGTCTGCGCCATGGAAGATAAGTACGTGGCAGATCAGCAGGAGACTATCTGCCGCCTTGCGGATTACTATATTCATGATTTCACACAGGTGCTGGACGGCACCTACCGGAAATTGAAGCCGGATGAGAAGGAGAACGTAAAACCATGCTGAAAGCCGGATTTTTGCCTGCCACGCCGGAAGAATTGAAAAGCAGAGGAATCGAACGGCCGGACTTTGTCTACGTCATCGGGGACGCCTATGTGGATCATCCATCCTTTGGCCCTGCCATTATCGGACGGGTGCTGGAAAGCCACGGGTATGCGGTGGCCATTCTGTCCCAGCCGGACTGGAAGAATCCTGCGAGCATCCAGGTATATGGGGAGCCGCGTCTTGCCTTTCTGGTCTCTTCCGGGAACATGGATTCCATGGTGAACCATTATACCGTATCCAGAAAGCGCAGAAAGACCGATTCCTATACGCCCGGCGGGCTCATGGGGAAGCGGCCTGACCGGGCGGATATCGTTTACAGCAATCTGATCCGCAGTGTCTACAGGCATACGCCCATTATCCTGGGAGGCATCGAGGCCAGCCTGCGCAGGCTGGCGCATTATGATTACTGGTCCGACAGTTTTAAACGCTCCCTGCTTCTGGACAGCGGGGCCGATTTGATTTCCTACGGAATGGGAGAGCGCTCCATTGTGGAGATCGCGGACGCTCTCGCCTCCGGAATCGCCATCCGGGATTTGACTTTTGTGGATGGGACTGTATACAAGAGTACCCGCCGGGAAGACATTTACGATGCCATTTTCCTGCCGGATTATGAAAGCATGCGCGCCGATAAGCGTCTGTACGCGCAGAGCTTTGCCCTTCAGCAGAAAAACGCTGATCCGGTCCGCGGAAAGCGGCTGGCGGAATCCTATTCCGATCATACCTTTATCGTACAGAATCCCCCCTCCAGACCTTTGACGCAGGAAGAAATGGACGAAGTATACGGGCTGCCCTATCAGAGAGCCGTGCATCCCTCCTGTCTGGAAAAAGGAGAGGTCCCGGCTTTCTCCGAGGTCAAATTCAGCCTTACCAGCTGCCGGGGCTGCTTTGGCGCCTGTTCATTCTGCGCGCTGACCTTCCATCAGGGGCGGATCATCCAGGCGCGCAGCCAGGAGTCTCTTATGGAAGAAGCGCGGCAGATGATTCAGGAGCCAGATTTCAAGGGCTATATCCATGATGTGGGAGGTCCGACCGCGGATTTCCGCCATCCGGCCTGTGAGAAGCAGCTGCGGAGTGGAGCCTGTCCGGAGCGGCAGTGCCTGTTTCCGAGGCCCTGCCCGAACCTGAAAGCGGATCATGGAGAGTATATTCGTCTTCTTCGAAAGCTCCGTGCCCTTCCGGGCGTGAAAAAGGTCTTTATCCGTTCCGGCATCCGTTTTGATTATGTGCTTGCAGATCCCAGGGCCGATGAATTTATAAAGGAGTTGTGTGAACATCATGTAAGCGGCCAGCTTAAAGTCGCCCCGGAGCATGTGTCTGACCGTGTCCTTTCCCGCATGGGAAAGCCTTCCCGCAGCGTCTATGAGGCTTTCTGCCGGAAATACAAAAGCATGAATGAAAGACTTGGGAAAAAGCAGTATCTGGTTCCCTATCTGATGTCCTCCCACCCGGGCTCCACGCTGAAGGAGGCGGTAGAACTGGCGGAGTACTGCCGGGATCTGGGATATATGCCGGAGCAGGTGCAGGACTTTTATCCGACGCCCTCCACACTTTCTACCTGCATGTATTATACCGGTCTCGATCCCCGGACTATGGAACCCGTCTATGTGCCGAAAAATCCCCATGAAAAGGCCATGCAGCGCGCGCTGATTCAGTACCGGGACCCGAAAAACCGGGAGCTGGTGCGGGAGGCACTGGAAAAGAGCGGGCGGACGGATCTGATCGGATACGGTCCCAGATGCCTGATTCCGCCTCCGGCAGGAGAAAAAAGGGACAGCGGGCACAGAACGGAACGGTCTGAAAAGAACAGAAGGGCCGGAGGAACAGCTTTCGAGAAGAGCGTAAAAAAGAAGAAAACGATCCGAAATATCCATAAGAAAAAACAATAGGAGGACTGTGAAGCCATGAGCCAGTATGAGCTGATTGCCTTTGATATGGACGGCACTCTGCTGAATTCCAGAAAAGAAATTACGCCGCTTACGCTGGCGGCTCTGAACAGAGCCGCGGACGCGGGAAAGAAGATTGCTCTCTCCACCGGAAGGTGCCGGCCGGAGCTTGACAGCTATCTCAGCCTGATACCGAAAATCCGCTATCTGATCTGTACCAGCGGAGCTCTTGTGTATGACGTTTACACACAGGAAGAGATATTGAAACGGTCCCTGGAGCCTTCCCTGGTAAAAGAGCTCCTGAAGCTTGCCATAAAGGAAGGGGCCATGATGCATCTGCTGGACCGGGAATCCATCGTTCAGACGGATCAGTTTCAGCATATGGAGCGGTATGGAATGGGCGTCTATAAACCCATGTATGAACGGGTGGTGACTGCCTGGGATAACCTGTATGAGACCTACTGCGCGTCACCGTTTCCAGTGGAAAAGGTGAACTTTTATCATACGGATCTGGAGTCCAGAGAGCGTACCAGGAGACGGATAGAAGAAGCAGGTTTCCCGGTCATTCTGGCGGATGCGGAAAGAGGTTCGCTGGAAATCTCAGCGGCAGGCGTAGACAAGGGGTCCGGTCTGCGAAAGCTCTGTGAGCGCCTGAATATTCCGGTGAGCAGGACGATTGCGGCAGGGGACGCGGATAACGATATCAGTATCCTGAAGGCAGCCGGGCTCTCTGTGGCCATGGGAAACGCTCTTCCTCATATCAGGGAACTTGCCGATGTGACCGTATCCGACTGCGATCACGATGGCTGCGCGGAGATTATCGACAGCTGGCTGCTGGCGGAGTAATCTCCAGAAGAGCAGCTTCCGGAAGAGCAGTCTCTGAAAGAGTAATCCAGAAAGAGATAAAAAGAGAGGGAGAAGAAGAAAGGAGAGATTCTGTGGGGAGAAACAGGAAGAAAATCGCACTGGTAACAGGAGCCTCTTCCGGCATAGGGCGCTGTCTGGCGCGCCAGATGGCAGAAAATTATCCGGAGCTTCATGAAATCTGGGTTCTCGCCAGACGAAAGGAAGAATTGGAAGCTCTCCAGACAGAATGTCCCGAGACCCAGTTCCGGCTTCTCGTCATGGATCTGGCAGACAAAGAGACGTTTACAGAGCTTGCGGGCCTGCTGGGAGCAGAACGGCCCCATATCTGCCTTCTGGTCAACGGAGCGGGGCTCGGGCATAATGGTCCTACGGCTCGGCTGGAGACTTCTGGCCTCTGTGACATGATAGATGTAAACTGCCGTGCTCTTATAGCGGTAACACGCCTCTGTCTTCCCTATATGGGAAGAGGGAGCCGGATTCTTCAGCTTGCCTCCGGTTCGGCTTTTCTGCCCCAGCCGGGATTTGCAGTCTACGCAGCTTCCAAATCCTGTGTCTTATCTTTCAGCCAGGCGCTGCGGGAAGAACTGCGGCCCAGAGGCATCGTGGTGACGGCAGTCTGTCCGGGGCCTGTGGATACAGACTTTTTCCGGGCCGGCGGAATCACTTTAAGCCCTCTGAAACGGTTCTTTCTGGCTGATCCGGAAAAAGTAGCGAAGAAGGCTCTGGCGGACGCCCGAAAAGGGAAAGCCCTGTCTGTTTACGGTCTTTCCATGAAAATGGTGCGGATAGTGGCGAAGGTTTTTCCAGAGGGATGGCTTGTGCGGTTTCATGTGAATCAGCAGGACAGCTCGGAAAAGATTGTGGAAAACGTACATTGTTAAAAAAATAGCAATTTTTTATTGACAGAACCCCCTTCATATCGTACACTGGACAAAACATAAGACATATCAGAATATGAGAGGGGAACAAATGAAAAAAGTACAGGATTATTTTTTATACTTTATGTTTTACTCGGTTATCGGGTGGATTTATGAGGTTTTTCTGGAGGTGGTCGTATACCGCTGGGGATATTCCGACCGGGGCGTATTGATAGGGCCATACTGCATTGTATATGGTTTGGGGGCTGTCATCCTGCTCCTCGCCCTGTCCGGCCTGATGAAGAAAAAGATAAAGCTCGGTCCGGTCAATGTGACGCCGTTTCTGGTCTTTGTGGGAATTGTGCTGATTACTACGGTGATTGAGCTTATCGCCAGCTATATCATGGAATTTACCGCAGGAGAATGGATGTGGGATTACACCAGATTCGCCTTCAACTTTCAGGGACGGATCGCTCCAAACCCGAGCATCCGGTTTGGAATCGGCGGCATGGTGATTCTGTATCTGCTGCATCCGCTGGCCAGACGTTTTACGGAGAAGACCAGCCTGAAAGTCCAGAGAACGGCGGCGGTCATCTGCCTGGTGCTGTTTGCGGCGGATTGTATACACTATGTAGTGAGTAACTGGATATAATCAGGAAGAGGAACGTACAGATGGAACGTTATATTGGAACTTTGACGACACTCTGCTATCTGGAGAAGGATGATAAATACCTGATGCTTCACAGGGTGAAAAAGAAAAATGATGTCAACCAGGACAAATGGATCGGCGTTGGCGGCCATGCGCTCTCTTACGAAAGCCCGGAGGATTGTCTTCTGCGTGAGGTGCAGGAGGAGACCGGGCTGCTTCTGACAGATTACCGCTTCCGGGGAATTGTGACCTTCGCCCTCAAAGATGTGGAGACCCAGTATATGTGCCTCTATACAGCCAAAGACTGGGAGGGAGAGCTGGACTATAACTGCCCGGAGGGGGTGCTGGAATGGGTGCCGAAAGAGCAGATCACCGGCCTGGAGCTGTGGCCCGGAGACAAGGTGTTTTTCAAGCTGATTGCGCAGGAGCATCCGTTTTTTTCGCTGAAGCTCTCCTATGACGGGGATATACTGGAGGAATGTGTGCTGGATGGCAAAAAGCTGGAGTGGGATGGGTTTTTGAGAGAAGAGTAGCGTCGGTGTAAAAGAGCGTATCGTTCCTTGATACATCGATGCCAGACAGAGATCAATGAAAAAACGTTGATTATACAAAAATCAAATAAATTTCGTTGATTATTTGAAAATCAAATAAATCTTATCAAATTCAAAAACAGATAAATTCTGTTAATTAAATGGATATATCTGCAAAATAAAAGATTTAAGTATTATCTACTTATGAGGAAGAGCTGGTATATGATATTTTTTCTGTTCATCGGGCTGCTTTGAGTGATGCAACTTACACACTTTTTTTTGAAGCCGGGGATGCTTACGAAAAATATCTTCAAGATGAAAAAGAAAAGTCCTGGTATGATACTGGAATAGCAGCAGACGGAGATGATCAAATTCTTGTTCTTGTGACCTGTACAGCTGATCAGAAGGATGAAAGAATAGTAATTTTAGGAAGAAAAAGATAAAAACAGAAAATATGGAAAAGGCTGACCTGAAAATTTAATTCGGAGACAGCCTTTTTCGTTTGTTGTCAGAAAATTATATCAGATATTGCTTTTGTGTTTTCAGACATGTTATCCTAGATATAAAGCACGTTTATAACTGGAGGAAAAAGAACTATGAGGGCAGCGATCTGCGATGACCAGCCGCAGGCACTGGAAGAACTGAAAAAAATGCTTCTGCGGATTCCGGCGGTTAAGAAGGTACATACTTATTCTGATATGAATAATTTCTGGGCCACGTTGAAAGACGGGGCGTATTATGACGTGGTCTTTATGGATATTGACTGGAAACAGGATGAGACAGGAATTGATTTTGCGGGGAGACTGCAGGAAGCCTGTCCTTACACAAAGATTATTTACGTGACGGCTTATACGCTTGATTATGTGGAAGATGTTTTTCTGAATCACGCGAACTTAAGCGGACTCCTGAAAAAACCGGTGAATCAGGAGCAGCTGGAGCGTAATCTGGAAAAGATTCTGAGAGAACAGTCGGAAGCAGAAGGAAAACTTTTGATTTACTATCAGGGCAGCCATATCGCGATCCCGCTGCAGGATATTCTCTTTCTGGAAAGCCGGCTTCATAAGTCCTGCATTGTGCTCAAGAAGCAGGAATATCTGTGCAATGAGAAACTGGAAACATTAAAAGGACAGCTGGATGGCCGTTTTTTGAACTGTCATAAAAGCTATATGGTCAATATGTCTTATATAAGAGAGTTCCGGGGCAGAGAAATCCTCCTGGAGGAAAATCATGTAATACCGGTAAGCAAGGCCCGGGCGAAAGAGGCGAAGGAGCGCTTCTTTGAGTATATGTCCGCACGGATGTAGGAGTAAAGATGTTTACAATTATTTTCATGATGCTGGCTTACGGACATGACGGAATCATGCTCCTTATCTACTTTTCCAGGACGCTGGGCCGGAAGTATTCTCTCAGACTGACAGCTGCAGGAACGGCCGCATGGTGGGCGGTGACTTGTGGGTTTAAGATATTATCCATGTTTAAGGGAGATGAATACCAGACAATCCTGCTCATGGTCCTGCCCTATGTGACTCTTGGAATTTATCTGGCAGCGTTCTTTTCCTCTTCGGCGGCGAAGAAACTGCTGGCGGCAGCGCTGAATATAGCCGCTTTGGGCTGTATGGAGATGCTGACGTTCATGCTCACAGAAACTGTCGTGGGAGTGGAGAACCGGCCTCTGGAAGTGAATGCCTGGGCCACAGAGCTGGGCCTCCTGGTGATGCGCCCGCTCTCTGTACTGGCATTTTATATGGCATTTGCTATCTGGCGGCTGCTTACAGGGAACAGATGGATTAAGGGCGGGCGGCTGTGGCTGTGTATTCTGCTTCCGTTTGGCCAGTGTATGTTCATGTGGTATCTCTGCACCAGCTATCTGTATCAGGGTGAGGCGATTCCGTTTGCGGCACTGGCAGGCACCATTCTGGGGCTTCTGGCGGATGTTCTCATGTTTTTGATTTTTGACCGGGCATGGGAGCGGGAGAATATGGAAGAAAAGCTCCGCCTGCAGGAGTATTTGCATGAAAGGGAACAGATTCGGTATGACAGAATCCATGCATCCATAGAGGAGACAGCCCGGCTGCGGCACGATTTTCAGAATTATCTGCTGGCGCTTCGGGCCATGCCGGAGACAGATGGAAAGAGAAAAGAGGATGGAGACAGGTTTCCTGCAGAAGAGGGAAAATCTGAACATACGGACAAAAGAAAAGGCATAGACAGCTTATGTACGTGATGATTTTAAATATACTGGTATATGCACATGATTCCCTGATGGTCATGCTTTACTACTGCAAGACTCTGGGAAGACGTTATTCTATGAAGGTTACGGTACTGGCCGCAGTGATCTGGTGGGTGGTCCAGAGCGCAAGCAAGCTGCCCTTTATGTACCTGGCGGAAGACTATAATATGAATGTAATCATGGTAGTACAGTGTGCGGTTATGATTGCATATCTGCTCATTTTTTACGGCTCGTCTCTTGCAAAAAAGCTGCTGGCATTTATGCTGATGTCATCGGCTCTAGGAGTGGGAGAGTTTACTTCTATCCTGATTGCCGGACATATTTTTGATATGGGCAGCAGGCCGCTGGAGCTGGGGTCGGACTTTACCATAGCAGGGCTTTTGATTATGCGGCCGATGGCGACTCTGGCGTACTATACAGCTTTTCAGATTTGGAATGTCCTGCAGCGCTCCGTCTGGATACATGGAGGCCGCCAATGGCTGTGCGCGCTTCTTCCGTTCAGTCAGGTATTTCTTTTATGGTATCTCACAGAAATTTATACAGAGGCTGGAGAACTGCTTCCGATTCCTGTACTGACAGGCGTTTTTCTGGCATTTGCGGCTGATATCTATATGTTTGTCATTTTTGACCGGGCGCAGGAGAAAGAAAGCATGGAAAATGAGCTGTGTCTGAAAAAACATCTCCGCGAGATGGAGCGGGTTCGATACGAGAGACTTTGCGCGTCTCAGGAGGAGACCGCGAAGCTGCGTCATGATTTCCAGAATTATCTGCTGACACTCAGGGCCATGCCGGAAGCAGACTCTGCTGTGAATGAAGAAAGAGAAATGTGCTTATGAAAAAAGAAAATCTGTTGTTTCTGGTGATTCCGGTAAGCCAGATTCTGATTCTTCTGGGAAATATAACCGGAAAACGAAGCCTGAATTTCTGGGGATACGGCGGCATCGTCCTGAGCGTTGCCGCGGATCTTCTTCTGCTCTATGTTCTGATTTGGAGTTCCAGGCGGGAAAAGCTGCGAAAAGAGCTTCAGGAACTGTCCTATCTTCAGGAGACGGAGCGTATGCAGAATGAAATGCTGGAGGCAAAGCAGAAGGAACTGCTGGACATGCGCTCTGATTTTGAGAAGCGGCTGGAGGAGATACGCGAAAAGCTGAAGCGCGGTGAAGAAGAAGCGGCCTGTCTCGAAATGGACGCTTTTCAGGTAAGCCTGGATGAGACAAGACCTGCTGATTACTGCCAGAATGCTGTTGTGAACGCGATTTTGAGTGAAAAGGAGAAAGAGTTTCAGAAGCTGGGGATTAAGACAAAGCTTGCGCTTATGATCCCGCGGGGATTGAAATTAGATCCGCTTCACCTGTGCAGTCTCTTTTCGAATCTGATTGACAATGCTCTGGAAGCACTGGCAGAGATCCCGCAGGAGAGACGGGAGCTTGAACTGAATGCGGAAATGAAGGGGGCGTATCTTTTTGTGAAGGCCCGGAATGCTTCGGAGAAGAGCCATGCGGTGAGAAAGCGCCGGAAGGGCAGAGGGTATGGCACTCAGATTCTTCAGGAACTGGCGAAGACTTATGAAGGAAATTATCAGGCTGGATATGAAAAGGGATGGTACACGGCTGTGGTGATGGTGAAGGCGGTGTAGGGAAAGCTCCTTGCATTTTTCTTTCTAGTATGCTATACTTATTTCCGACATATGACGGAAACAAACCGGAGGTGATACGATGGCACGTCCCAGCCGCTGCAGAAGAATCTGCGCAGAACCCGCTTATGACAGTTTTATTCCGGAGGGAATTCCCTGCGGGAGTCAGGTTACTCTGACGCTGGACGAATATGAAGTCATCCGGCTCATAGATCTGGAAAAGCTCACCCATGAGCAGTGCGCCAGGCAGATGGATATTTCCAGGACGACTGTGACAGAGATCTACGAGTCGGCTCGTGAAAAGATAGCGGACTGTATCGTAAATGGAAAACCGTTTCTTATCGCAGGCGGGAACTACCGCTTCTGTGACGGTTCGGCCATTCGTTTCTGCCGGAAGGTTTGCCGCAGAAAAAGTGCAGAAGCCGGAGAGAACAGCGGAGACGGAACTTATACGGAACCGGAAGGCTCTGCGTCCCGTTTATCTATGCTGAAACTGCAGATTCCGGCGAAAGGAGAGAATGAGATGAGAGTAGCAGTAACCTATGAAAATGGAGAAGTATTCCAGCACTTCGGACATACGGAACAGTTCAAGATCTATGATGTGGAAGATGGGAAAATTACAAAAGAGCAGGTTGTAGATACAAATGGAAGCGGGCATGGCGCTCTGGCAGGCTTTCTTACGGATTTGCAGGTGGACACTCTGATCTGCGGCGGAATCGGAGCAGGAGCCCAGAATGCGCTGGCAGAAGCCGGAATTCAGCTTTACGGCGGCGTCTCCGGAAGCGCGGATGATGCGGTAAAAGCTCTGGCAGCAGGAACTCTTTCCTACAATCCGGATGTACAGTGCAGTCATCACGGAAATCATGAGCATGGGGAAGGACACAGCTGCGGCCATGAGCATAGCCACGGTCACCGAGATCATGAGTGCCGGCATGGAAACTGCGGGCGGTAAGGCAGTATAGGGCGGAAGCCAGCAAAGAACAAAAGTCAAAAAGGCAGCCAATAAAGACGTAAAACCGAAGACAGGGAAGGAATATGGGCAAATGCAAAAGTATGGTCCATATTCCTTCCCTGTCTTATCTAACACTGCACACCCCGTATTAAAAAATTCGGACCAGTCCTTGACATAGCCGAACGGCTATATTTATCCTGGAGGGTTTATGAAGATTACAGATACGTCGTCATTGGGTAAAGCGATTCGTCAGAGAAGAAAGGAATTAAATTATACACAGGCATATCTGGCGGAATTTACTGGTTTCAGTACCAGTTTTATATCGGATCTGGAACGGGGGAAGGCTACTGCAGAGATAGGAAAGAGCCTGTTTTTGATTCAGATGCTGGGAATGGATTTATGTCTGGAGAAACGAGGATAAGGCAATGAGAAGATTATCCGTATATATTGAAATAAAGGGGACGCAGGTATATGTCGGAGAGATTTGCGGAAATACTCCGGAAGGATTTACCAGCGAATCTTTCACTACTGTACAGTCAGGATTTGAAAGGAGTACGGCTGGCCCCTGCCTATGATGTGGTAAGTACCGCCATTTATGAGAGCAGCACGAAGGAAATGGCATTGAGCATAGGAGGCATCCATTATCTGCGCTCGGAAACAGGATAAAGAGTTTTCTTTTTCACCAGATAATACCCGATTCCCAGCGCGTCTGCCAGAAACCATCCAATCGGCACGGACCACCAGATTCCCACAACGCCGAGAACGGGAACTGCGGAAAGCGCATAGGCCAGGGCCACGCGGGTACCCAGCGAGGCGATGGTGAGAACCACGGACATGCCGGGACGCCCGAGAGCCCGGTAAAGGCCGTAAAGCAGAAATAAGATGCCGATCAGGAAGTAAAATGCTCCTTCAATCCGGAGATAACGGGCGCCTTCCGCAATGACTGCAGCTTCTGATGTGTCGATAAAGAGTGACATCAGGGGGCGGGCAAACAGGCAGACACACAGAGAAATTAGAAGACTGAAGGATACGGAGACGGCAGCAGCGCCCCGGATTCCTTTCTTGATGCGCTCTTCCTGTTTTGCGCCAAAGTTCTGTGCGATAAAGATAGAGAATGCGTTTCCAAAATCCTGGACGGGCAGATAGGCGAAAGCGTCGATTTTTACGGCAGCGGCAAAAGCGGCCATGATCGTTGTGCCAAAGCTGTTGACCAGACCCTGGACGGCCAGAATTCCGAGATTCATAATGGACTGCTGCATACAGGTCAGAGCGGAAAAGCTGAAGATTTCCCTGATGCGGCTTTTGCGGAGACGGACATCTTCGCTTTTTCGCAGAAGATGGGGAAATTTTGCATAAGTATAGACCGCAATCCCGATGCCGGACACATACTGGGAGATTACGGTAGCCTCTGCTGCTCCGGCCACGCCCCGGTTCAGACCGGCCACAAACCAGAGATCAAGGGCAATATTCAGGCCTGCGGATACAGCCAGAAAGGTGAGCGGAATTACGGAATTTCCAAGAGAACGAAGCAGCGACGCGAAAAAGTTATAGAGGAAGATCCCCGCAAGTCCGGCAAAAATTACGATCAGGTATTCTTTCATCAGCTCCACGAGCTCCGCGGGTGTGCGGAGAAACCAGATGATCCAGTCGATGCCCGCGAAGACGAGAATATTTAAAAGAATGGTGACGATGCCCAGAAGCGCGAAGGAGGCAAGAATTCCTTCTTTCAGGCCGTGTTCATCCTTCTGTCCAAAGCGGATGGAAAATACGGTGCCGCTTCCCATGGCAAGCCCCAGAAGGATAGAAGTCAGAAAAGTCATCAAAGAAAATGCAGATCCTACGGCGGCCAGGGCGTCTGCCCCCAGATAGCGGCCTACAATCAGAGTGTCTGCGATATTATAGCACTGCTGCAGGAGGTCTCCGAGGATCATCGGAATGGCAAAGCGCAGCATGGTTTTCATAACGGGTCCGTGTGTCAGTTCATTTTCCATTGCATCTATCCACAACTTTCTTTTTGAAATATTTTAATTAACAATCGTAATATATTATAAGAAATTTATTTACAATTGTCAATTGTGAGCCAAAGCCGTTCTCGCGTGTTATAAGTCGTGTTATAAGTTGTGTTATAAGTCAAATCTGCTTTCACATGTTGGAGATATCCGGCGCTATCTGAGTTTTTTTGGCTTTTCCAGCTTTCTTGACTTTCCTTTTTAAGACATTATATAATGTCCATAGTGCTGCGCCGGAATGGAGTTGTATGAAAATGCGGCGTCTGGCGAAGCATGAACAGGAAATAGAATAAAGGAGACAGGGTATGTTTTTAGACGGACTGGATGAACTGGATCAGAAGATAGTCCGTCTGCTGATTCAGAATGCAAGAATGTCCTATTCAGAGATCGGTCAGCAGACAGGCATTTCCCGTGTGGCAGTCAAAATGCGGGTGCAGGCGCTGGAGCAGAAGGGTGTGATTGAAGAGTACACGACGATTATCAATCCGCAGAAAATCAGCGGAGCGGTTTCCTGTTATTTTGAAATTGAAACCAGGCCGGACGCGCTGATGGAGGTGGCGGAAATCCTGCGTCAGAATGACACGATTACGCAGATCTACCGTGTGACCGGGAAGAGCAGGCTCCATGTACATGCCATCGCTTCTTCCAGCGAAGAGATGGAAGCGCTGCTGTATGGGACCATCGATAAACTGCCCGGCGTGCTGGAATGCACGAATAACGTGATCCTTTCACGGATCAAAGACATCAAGGGACTGCGGCTCTGACGGCAGAATTTCAGAAGGAATGAATATTTGGAGAAAAGGAAAATCTGGCGGAACAGCCTGCGGAGGGACAAAGGAGATTACAGACATGAAAAAATATTTAGCGGCCGTTTTATTTTTATCTGGTATCATTTTTGTATCGGCTGCCGGATGCGGCGGCACACCGGCACAGGAAGAAACGGACAGCGCACGGGAACAGGAAGAGGCGGGCGGCGCACAGGCGCAGAAGGAAGAGGCGCAGGGCGGGACGGAGAACGCCCGGGCAGAAGAAGCCATCAGCAGTCTTTCGGAAGAGGCAAAGAGCGCTTATCATTCCGTACTCTATGATATCTATTTTAATCATCTGTTTCCGGATGAAAAAAGCTATGGATTTCTGGCAGACGCAGATATCTCTGAAAATGAATTTGCCATCTGTGATGTGGATCAGGACGGCTCTCAGGAGCTTCTGATCACCTACACAACTACAGATGAAGCAGGGAAGACAGAATTTATCTATGATTTTGTGAGCGCACTCGATACGGTCCGGGAGGAGTTTTTGGAGTATCCTCTGCTGACCTTCTATGACAATGGATATATAGAAGCGGGCTGGTCTCAGAGTCAGGGACTGTCTGGAGCAGATTTTCAGCCGTATACGCTGTATCAATACGATTCAGGAAGCGACACGTACGTGGCAGCCGCGCAGGTGGACGCCTGGGAACGCAGCGTGTCTGAGACAGACGAAGAAGGAAATGGATTTCCGGAAGAGATTGATGCAGGCGGCGCGGGAATCGTATATTATATTACGCCGGACGGAGAAGAGCCGGGGGAGCCTGTGGATCAGGCAGAGTATGAAGCCTGGACGGCTTCCTGGAGGGGAGAGGCCCGGGAGATGGAGATTCCCTGGATGAAGCTGACGGAAGAAAACATAAATATGCTGAAACGCTAGATATTTTAAAACGCCAGATATTTTAAAGCCCAGGTGCTTTAAAGCGGCAGCCGGCAGTACGAATTCATCTTCCGAAGGGAAACCGGGAGAAATTTCTGAGAATGGAGAAGAACAGCGATGTATCGGATTTTCATTATTGAGGATGATTTTTCTCTGGCCCGGGCCATGAAAAAACAAATAGAATCCTGGGGGCATGAGGTGCGCTGCGCGGAGGATTTTCAGAATGTGATGCAGGCCTTTATGGAGTATGATCCTCATATGGTGCTCGTGGATATTATGCTTCCGTTTTTTAACGGATACCACTGGTGCAGTGAGATTCGAAAGATTTCGGAGGTTCCGGTGATCTTTATCTCATCTGTGTCTGACAATATGAATATCGTCATGGCCATGAACATGGGCGGCGACGATTTTATTGCCAAGCCTGTTGATTTGAATGTGATGACGGCTAAAATGCAGGCTCTTCTGCGGAGAACCTACGACATGGGAAGCCGGGTTCCCGTGCTGGAACACAGAGGAGCCGTGCTGAATCTGAATGACACGTCGCTGGTATATGAAGGGCAGAAAATTGACCTTACAAAAAATGAATTCCGCATTCTGCAGACCCTGATGGAGCAGAGAGGAAAGGTCGTAAGCCGTGATACGCTTATGACAAAACTCTGGCAGATGGACGTCTATGTGGAGGAAAATACGCTGACTGTCAATGTAAACCGTCTTCGCAGAAAACTGGAGGCGGCAGGGCTGCGCAATTTTATTACAACAAAGATTGGCAGCGGTTATCTGATTGAGTAATGATGGGACAGGGAGGAAAGGAACGTCATGGACAGGGAAAATAGGAACCGGAAAAGCTGGTATTCTGTTCTGGGAAGCTTTCTTGCCAGGCGCTGGGCCGGACTGCTTCTTTTTCTGGTCTGTGCCGGCATCTTCGCGCTGGTGTTTTCTCTGTATGACCTGGAACTGGAAGCGGTTCTGTACGCAGGAGGCTTGTGCCTGCTGCTTCTTCTGGCTGTCCTGGCGGCAGACTTTTGCCGCAGCCTTGCGCGCCGCCGCAGGTATGAGGAAATCTTTCGAAACCTGCCTCTTCTCCCGGAGGAGCTGCCGGCAGCGCGGACGGTGGAGGAGGCAGATCTGCAGGAGATATTAAAAGAGCTTGGCTGCCGGATGGAAGCGGCGCTTACAGAGTGGGAGAACTGGAGACAGGAGAGTATGGATTACTATACGACCTGGGTTCATCAGATCAAAACCCCCATCTCGGTCATGCGGATGACGCTTGAGGGCGAAGATACAGAGGAACACCGGGAACTGTCCGCAGAGCTTTTCCGCATCGAACAGTACGTGGAAATGGTCTTAAGCTACCTGCGGCTCGACAGCGATTCCTCTGATTATGTATTTCAGGAATATGATCTGGACAGCATTATCCGGCAGGCTGTCCATAAATACGCTCCGCTGTTTGTGCGGAAGAAACTGCGGCTTTTCTATGAGCCTGTGAATGTGAAGGTGCTCACGGATGAAAAATGGCTGCTCTTTATTTTGGAGCAGATTTTGTCCAACAGTATCAAGTATACGCAGGAAGGGTCTGTTTCCATCACCTTGACTCCGGATAAGGTCCTGAACATCTCCGATACGGGAATTGGAATCGCGCCGGAGGATCTGCCGCGTATTTTCGAAAAGGGATTTACAGGCTACAACGGCCGTTCCGATAAGAAATCCACAGGCCTTGGACTGTATCTCTGCAAAAAAGCCGCCGGGCGGCTGTCCCATAAAATCAGCGTACAGTCAAAACCCGGGGCAGGCACGGTGGTTTCCATCGATCTGGACACGAAAATGCTCCGGACAGAATGAACGGAACAGAATGAGCCGAACAAAAAGAGCTTATAAATAATAATCTTACAAAAATGTCACATCAAAGGGCCGGAATGTCACCTGCTTCCATGGCGGCGTCCCGGCCTTTTCTGCTATTCTTTCAGTAGCCTCAGCTGACAAGAGGCATGCATGTCCCCATGAAAAGAAAGAGGTAGAAACATGGCGATTTTGGAGGCAAAATGCCTGAAAAAGATTTATACGACGCGCTTTGGAGGAAATCAGGTCCAGGCGCTTTCCAACGTATCCTTTTCTGTGGAGGAGGGAGAATACGTGGCAATTATGGGAGAGTCCGGTTCCGGAAAGACGACCCTCTTAAACATTCTCGCGGCTCTCGACAAACCCACAGGAGGAGAGGTGATTCTGGATGGAAGAAATCTTTCCTCTGTGAAGGAAAAGGAGATCTCGGCGTTCCGCCGGGACAATCTGGGCTTCGTGTTCCAGGAATTCAATCTGCTGGATACCTTTTCCATCCAGGACAATATCTTTCTTCCGCTGGTGCTGGCGGGGAAAAGCTATCGGGAGATGGCCGGGCGCCTGAAGCCTCTGGCCCGGAAGCTGCAGATTACCGATATCCTGAAGAAATATCCCTATGAGGTGTCCGGCGGGCAGAAACAGCGGGCGGCCGTGGCCCGGGCGCTGATTACGGAGCCGAAGCTTCTGCTGGCGGATGAGCCCACAGGCGCGCTGGATTCCAGAGCCACGGACAATCTTCTCCGGATTTTTGACGAGGTTAACCGGGACGGTCAGACGATTCTGATGGTAACGCATTCCACAAAGGCGGCCAGCCATGCGGGGCGCGTGCTCTTTATCCGGGACGGCCAGGTGTTCCATCAGATTTACCGCGGAGACGCGACGGAAGAACAGCAGTTTCAGAAGATATCCAATACGCTGACTCTGCTTGCGGCAGGCGGTGAGCGCCATGCGTAGAGGATTTTTTGCGAGGCTGGCCGCCGGAAATATCAAAAAGAACGGAAACACGTATTTCCCCTATATTCTGACCTGCACCTCAACGGTCATGCTTTATTATATCGTAAAGTCACTGTCCCTGAATCCTGGTCTGGAAGAGATGACAGGGGATCGGACGCTGATCTCTCTGATGGAGATGGGAGCGGGAATCATCAGCCTGTTTTCGCTGATCTTTCTCTTTTACACAAACAGCTTCCTCCTGAAACGGAGAAAAAAGGAATTCGGCGTCTTTCACATTCTTGGTCTTGGAAAGCGCCATCTGGCAGGGACCCTGGCCTGGGAATCCCTGTATGTCTTTCTCATCAGTATGGCCTGCGGCCTGCTGTTTGGAATAGCTCTTGACAAGATCATGTTCCTGGCGATCGCGAAGCTTGTCCGTGCGGAGGTTTCTCTCGGCTTCTTTATATCCGGAGAGGCAGTCTGGAGCACGGTCCGGCTTTTCGCGGTGATTTTTCTGCTGATTTTCCTGAATGCCGTGCGGCAGATTCAGGTGGCGACGCCCGTGGGGCTTCTGCGTGACAGCCAGGCCGGAGAGCGGGAGCCGAAGACGAAATGGCCTGCGGCGCTCCTGGGTTTTCTCTGTGTGGGAACCGGATATTATCTGGCCATTACCACAAAAAATCCCATTTCTTCCATCTATATCTTTTTCATAGCGGTGGCGCTGGTGGTAGTGGGGACGTATCTTTTGTTCACGGCAGGCAGCATCGCCTTTCTGAAGCTTTTAAGAAGCAATAAGGCTTATTATTATAAGACAGGGCATTTTATCAGTGTCTCCGGCATGATTTACCGCATGAAGCAGAATGCGGTCGGACTTGCGAATATCTGTATTCTGTCCACCATGGTGCTGGTGATGATCTCGGCAACGAGTTCGCTGATGATCGGAATTAGCGATGTGGTAAATTCCCGGTACCCTTATGACTTTGTAGTCTATTCCAGGGAAGATACGGAAGAAAGAAGCCAGGCGCTGTATAACCGCGTGCGGGAGTTTCAGCAGGAGCAGGGGCTTTCTGTGACAGGCGGGGTGCAGTATTCCTATCTGGTATTTTCTGCGATGAAGGAGGGGGATTCCTTCCGGGTGTCCCGGGAAGGCACTTTTCTGGACGCGGATAAGATTGTAAATCTGTATGTGATCACGCTGGATGAGTACAACGGGGCTGCCAGCACCAATGCTTCGCTCTCGGACGGCGAGATTATTCTCTATGACAGCCAGGGAGACTATGATGCTTCTTCCCTGAAGCTGTTCGACCGGGAATATCAGGTGAAAGCTGTTCTGGAGGATTTCCCGGGAAAGAGCCTTATGGCTGCCAATATTGCAAGCAGCTATTTCCTGGTCGTTCCCGATCAGCAGGAGATGGATGAGATCTATGCGAAGCAGAAGGAGGCTCTGACAGATATTGCAAGTGAACCGGACAGCTTTTATGCCTTTGATACGGACGCGGATCAGGAAGAGCAGCGTGCCTTTGCAGAGGCTTTGCTGAACCTGCTGCAGAATGGAGATCTGAAAGGCATTCCGGATTCCAGGGTGGACGCAGACGCCGTCTATCTGAAGCTGTATGGAGGCTTTTTCTTCCTGGGACTTTTCCTGGGCGTGCTTTTTCTCATAGCGGCAGTTCTTATCATTTATTATAAGCAGATTTCCGAGGGATTTGAGGACAGAGAACGGTTTGCGATTATGCGTAAAGTAGGTTTAAGCCGCAGGGAGGTGCGGTCGGCTATCCGTTCCCAGGTTCTGACGGTATTTTTCCTTCCGCTGCTTACGGCAGGCATTCATGTGGCTGCGGCCTTTCCGCTTATGTCCCGGCTGCTGGAGCTTCTTTACCTGTCGAATACCAGGCTTTACATGGCCTGCACGGCGGTCAGCTTTCTGGTGTTCGCGGTATTCTATGTGATCGTGTATCTGCTGACGGCCAGGACTTATTACCGGATTGTAAGCAGATAGTGTATTCTGACAGCAGATATGTTATACTGATTTTAAAGCGCCGCGCGGCTTCCTGCAAAGGAATGTGTCCGGTGTGAGAAATTTAAAATCCGTATGAGAAAAAGGATACCGGAAAATGAAGAATATTTACGATGGTATTTTACAGTTTCAGGGAAAATGGAGAACCTATCAGGAAAGGGTTTTGGAAAACTCCCGGAACTATCTGCTGGATGGAAAACTGCATATAGTAGCGGCGCCCGGCTCGGGAAAGACAACGCTGGGAATCGAGCTGATCCGCCGGCTGGGCGCGCCATGTCTGATTTTGTCTCCAAGCATTACCATCCGTCAGCAGTGGCTGGAACGCATCACAGAAGGATTTCTGACGGAGAGCTGCCGGGCAGAGGAGCTTTTGTCCAACGACCTGAGACAGATGAAATGTATCACGGCGGCCACTTATCAGGCTCTGTACAGCGCCATGAAGCATTATCAGGGAGAGCTGACGGACGCAGAAGAGGAAGCGGAGGAGAAAGATCCGCAGGAGAAAGATTCAGAGGGAACAGAAGACAGGGAAACAGAAGAAGTGGATTTCCGGGATTTTGATCTCTTTGAGGCGGTCAGAGCCGCCGGCATAAAAACCATCTGCCTGGATGAGGCCCATCATCTGAGGAGCGAGTGGTGGAAGGCTCTGGAAGCTTTTATGAAAAAGATGAAAGGCATGACGGTGATTTCTCTTACCGCGACTCCGCCCTATGACAGCACTCCGGGACAGTGGAAGCGCTATATGGATCTGTGCGGTCCCATCGATGAAGAGATTTTCACGCCGGAGCTGGTGAGAGAGGGCAGTCTCTGTCCGCATGAAGACTATGTCTATTTTAACTGGCCTGCCCGGAAAGAACTGGAGGAGATAAGTGAATATCAGAGACGGACGGAAAAAGTCAGGAATGCAATTCTGACGGGCGATGGGTTTGTGCAGATGATTGCTGCGCACAAAGGCCTGAAAAATCCGGAAGAATACAGCGAACGTTTTCTGGATAATCCGAACTATTTTTCGGCGCTTCTCATTTTCTGCCAGGCTGAGGGTATTCCCTTTTCTCCGTATCTCAAAAAACTGATCGGTACGAAAGGGCAGCTGCCGAAACTGACGGACAGCTGGCTGGAGATACTGCTGCAGGGATTTCTGTACGATGACGCGGATTCCTATCAGGTATCTGAAGAGCAGAGAGCGCAGCTGATCCGGGAATTGAAGGAAGCTGGCTGCATTTACAGAGGAAAGGTGTCTCTGACTCATAAGGATGCGATGCAGAAGCTGCTGGTCAAAAGCTGCGGAAAAATGGACAGCATCCGGAAGATTGCCCTGGCGGAATATCAGGCTCAGGGCGAGGATCTCCGCCTGCTTGTCCTTTGCGATTACATCAAAAAAGAGAAGCTCTCCCTTGTGGGGACGGAGCAGGATATGACCTCTGAAATCGGAGCTGTTCCCATTTTTGAGCATCTGAGAAGGATGAAGCAGGAGGGGCTTCGTCTGGGCTGTCTGAGCGGAACTGTGGTGATTGTTCCCATGGAGGCAGAGGAGAAGCTGAAGGGCCTTCTGGCGGCGAAGGGCTGCGATAGCGCTCTGACACCCCTTCGGGAAACCGGATTCGGACGGCTCCAGGTGAAAGGGAAAACTACGCATGTGGTAACCGCGGTCACAGAGCTTTTCCGGCAGGGAGATATCAATGCCCTTGTAGGCACCAAGTCCCTTTTGGGCGAGGGCTGGGACGCGCCCTGCGTCAACTCTCTGATTCTTGCCACTTATGTGGGATCGTTTATGCTGAGCAACCAGATGCGCGGCCGGACGATCCGAACTGACGGGGAGCGGCCTGATAAGACGGGAAACATCTGGCATCTTGCCTGTATCTTTCCCCAAAAGGATGGAAAGACAAGACAGGCGGACTTTTCCGGTGACTATGAGACGCTGGTCAGAAGATTTGATTCCTTTCTGGGCGTCTCCTGGAAGGAGCCTGTGATAGAAAGCGGAATTGGCCGCCTGAATATTCCGGAATTCGATTCCCGCTCCAAAATGGATGAGATTAACCAGATGATGCTTGAAAGAGCCGCAGACAGAGAGGGGCTGCGCAGGAGGTGGCAGGAGTCTCTGCGAGAGATCCGGGGCGGCATGGAAGTGGAGCAGGTGGAAGAGGTTTCTGCGAAAGAGCTTAAGACCAGTTATCTTTTCATTCATGCTCTGGGAATAGAAATCATAAATGTGGTTCTGACAATTCTCATGTATCTGGGACGTTCTTTTATTCAGATCGGCGGGGGAAGCGCCATGCAGGTCAGACTTCTGGGCATTCTCATGCTTCTGATGGCCGCCCTGACTGCCAGGTACGGGATTCTGCTCTTCCGTTTCAGCACGCCGGAGCGTAGAATGAAGCATATCAGCCGGGCGGCGGCCCGGGCTCTGGCCGAGATCGGAGAGCTGGAAGATGCGGAACACTGCAGGGCAGAAGTGGAATCCACAGACGGAATCCTGATCCGTACGTATCTGAAGGGCGGAACCATGAGAGACAAGACCATGTTTGCCAGCTGTATGGAGGAACTCTGGGGAGTGATTGATAATCCCAGATATCTGCTGACGCGGAACGCAAAATTCTGGAAAAACGGCGAATCTTATGCGGTGCCTGAGATCTTTGGAAAACAGAAGGAACGGGCGGCCGTTTTTGAAAAACATATGCGCGGCGCGCTGGGAAGATTCCGGCTTGTCTATACCCGGACGCCTGAAGGGCGCAGGGTTCTGCTGCGGGCCAGAACGCGGTCCTTTGTCAACAGGAACCAGAGCGTACTTCAGGGAAGGAAAGTCGCGAAAGGCAGATACGAGTGACAGGACAGGTACGAGGATAAACAGGCAGCAGAATGTCTGCCCTGGTTTTAAGCCACAGAAAAGAGGTATATGACGGATGAGATTTTTACTTTCCATGGGATATCTAAGGGAACTGCTTTATACGATTCCCGCTATTTTAATTGCAATTACAGTCCATGAATTCGCCCATGGATACGTTTCCTACAGGCTGGGAGATCCGACACCTGAGAGAGAAGGGCGCCTGACGCTGAACCCCTTTGCTCATCTGGATTTCTGGGGAACCCTCTGCCTGCTCCTGTTCCGGATGGGCTGGGCCAAACCGGTCCGGATCAACACGGCATACTACAGGAACCGGAAAAAAGGCATCATTCTTGTTTCCCTGGCAGGTCCCTGCATGAATTATCTGGTGGGCTTCCTTGGAATGCTGATTTTCGGGATTTTCTATAAAAACGGCAGCATTCCCGGAATCTGGTTCTACTATCTGGCCGTGATCAATATCGGACTTGGCACTTTTAATCTGATTCCGGTTCCGCCGCTGGACGGTTCAAATGTGCTGCAGGAACTTTTGCCGGGTGTGGGACGTTTTTACGCAAGAATCCGAAGATACGCGCCGCTGATTCTTGTGATCTGTCTCGCGACCGGGATTTTATGGACGCCGCTCAGCTATGCGAATGCCGGAATTTTGAATGGAATGTGGAAGCTGGTAAGGAGGATTCTGCGTATCGGTTTTCTGCCCTCCGGGGCCGGCGGCTCTTATCTGTAAAGATTCGCGTACAGAATCCGGATGAGTTTTCAAGAGGGAACGCAAATACTGCGTTCCTTTTTTCACAGCGGCCGGAATTATCATTTTCCTTGCGGCGTTATGAAACTGTTTCCAAATATAAAAAAGTTGTTGACAGGGCCGGGCTTCTATGATATTTTTATATCGTAAGTAGTAAGTAATAAGCGGTAAGAAGTAAGGAGGAAACCGATATGCAAGAACTGTCACTTACGCAGGAATATCTGCTCTGTGTACTGCGCAATAAAGGAAAGATTTCGTCTTTTGACATTGAGAAGGGTATGTGCCTGACAGGAGCCTGTGTGCTGGAGCTTCTGCTGGACGGGATTATTTCTTGGGAGGAAAAAGACAGGCTTTCATTAAGAACCCATCTCCCGGACAGGATGAGTTATCTCCGGCCGGTCTATTCCTATATCGAGCAGAAGCAGCCTGTTAAATTTAAAAAGATTGTGGAACGTAATTCTGTTACTTTTACGGATCAGAATATCAATGAAATCGTTGACGCGGTCGGCAAATCCCTGGTGGAAGCTGGCTGCGCCGCAGAAGAGAGAGGCGGACTTTTCGGCGGAAAGACCATTTATGTTCCGAACGAAAAGGCGCTGGATCGTGTGATTCAGAATATCCGCGCGGAACTTCTGGAGGACGGCGAGCTGTCCGAGGATATCATCGCGCTGACAGCCCTTCTCGATAAAAGCGGCGAATTGTCCCGGTATTTTTCCGCCTATGAAAAGAAGGCGCTGAAGGCCAGGCTGAAAGAAATTAAGGAGAATCCCCAGGTAAAAGCTTTTCAGAAGGTACTGGAAGACATTGATAACCTGTTTGTCCTGTTGATTGTCGCAGCTACCTGACAAGGAGGCGCGGTTATGTCAAGACAGAGAAGTATGGAAGCGATTCTGGCTTCCGAATACGTAACCATCGGGGAACTTACGCGGCTGACGGGAGTGCGTTACAGCACTCTGAAATTCTATACCGAGGAAGGCTTTCTCCCCTTTGAGCAGGAAGAGGAGAAGCTGACCAGGCGTTATCCCAGGGAAAAGACCATAGAACGCATCGCTCATATCAAAGCTCTCCGGGAGGAAGGAAAAACCATTCCTCAGATCCATGAGATTCTGGGGGTATAAAATCCCGGATGCGGATTTTATGGAATCCAGATATACAAAGAGCTCTAATAAATATAAAAGTCTAAATGAAAAAACAGAGCCGCAAAACAGAGCACCCGGACACATGAAATGAAAAAGGAGAGAAGAAAGCCATGAGTATTTTATTTTTACAGTATCCGCCCTGTTCTACCTGCCAGAAAGCGAAAAAGTGGCTGGACAGCCACGGGGTATCCTATGAGGCGCGCCATATCAAGGAGCAGAATCCCACTGCCGGAGAACTGAAGGAATGGCAGCAGAAAAGCGGTCTGCCCTTAAAGAAATTTTTCAATACCAACGGCCTGCTTTATAAGAATATGAACCTGAAAGAGAAGCTTCCGAATATGAACGAAGAAGAACAGTACGCCCTTCTTGCCACAGACGGAATGCTGGTGAAGCGTCCAATCGTTGTGACGGATACACAGGTCCTCGTGGGATTTAAGGAAGCCGAATGGGAGAAGTTTTTGTAAAATTGAACGACTGTAAAGCTGCTGTAAGCCTGCGCTGCCTGCGGCAGACTGAAAGAACGAAAAGGAGAAAACGTCATGCGTATACCGGGAAAGGGAGAGTGGGGCTACACGGATGCCCATAAAAGATCCCAGATTTTAAAAACCTTCCTGTTTTTTCTGATTCCCATATCCATTTTTGTGCTGGGCTATGTGACGACAGGCACGAAGCGGAATTATTTTACCATTCTGGCGATTGTGGGCTGTCTCCCGGCCTGCAAGGAGATGGTGAACGTCCTGATGTTTCTGAAGCGGCGTTCCATGCCAAAGGGACTGTACGAAGAGATAGAAGCCCATGGGGGAAAGCTCACAAGGGCTTATGAACTTGTTCTTACCACATACGAGAAGAATTATCCGGTCCACAGTCTGGTGATCAGCGGAAATGAGATTGCGGGCTATACGACCATGAAAAACACAGATTTAAAGCCTTTGCAGGATCATATTGTAAAAATGCTGAAGGAAAACGGCATTTCCGGAATTCATGTTCATATCTTTCCGGATCTGAAAACGTATCTTGACCGGGTGGATGCTCTGGCAAAGCGTGATCCGGAGGAGATTCCGTTTACGCCGGACGAGCGGTTTCCGGGGATGAATCGGGAGCAGTGTATCCGGGAGTTGATTTTGTCTCTGTCGTTGTAAAGGATACCTTTTCGGATAAATCGAGGAGAAGAAAGCGAATGCGTCTTTTAACAGTTGGAGAAAACGAAGCCGGGCAGCGCCTTTTGCGCCTGCTGGAAAAGTATATGGACAAGTCCCCAAAGAGCTTTTTCTATAAAATGCTGCGCAAAAAGAATATCACACTGAATGGGAAAAAGGCCCAGGGAAACGAGAGCCTGCAGGTGGGAGATGAGATCCGCCTGTTTCTGGCGGATGAGACGATAGACGGTTTTTCTTCCGCTGCGGGAAGAGGCATACCGGGGATGAACTCTCTGGCAGGAAGCGAAGTCCCGCGCGGCGAAGCCTTACGCGGAGGGCAGCTCCCGCCGCGGCAGAAATCCGCACAGAAGCTTACAGAAAAGCTTCCGGAGAACCTGCGTCCGGAGATTATCTATGAGGACAGGCACGTGATTCTTTTTAATAAACCTGCCGGCCTGCTTTCCCAGAAGGCCGTTCCTTCCGATGTGTCGCTGGTAGAATATCTGACGGCATATCTGCTGGAGTCCGGGCAGATCGCAGAAGAGGAGCTCCGGAGCTTCCGGCCTGGAATCTGCAGCCGCCTGGACCGGAATACCAGCGGCCTTGTGGCAGCAGGAAAGAGCCTCCGGGGTCTTCAGGAACTGAACGAGCTGTTCCGGACACGGAGCCTGCACAAGTTTTACCGCACCATTGCCGTAGGAACCATTGCGGAAACCAGACGGGCGGAAGGCTGGCTTCTGAAAAACAAACGTACCAATCAGGTACAGATCCTGAGAGAAAAAAGAGAAGGGGCTCTTCCGATCTGTACGGAATACCGGCCGCTTGAGCAGTTCCGCCTTTTCGGAAAGACGTTCACTTATCTGGAAATCAATCTGCTGACCGGACGTTCCCATCAGATCCGGGCTCATCTGGCTTCTCTGGGCCATCCGCTGATCGGGGACGCGAAATACGGAAAGCCGGAGCTGAACCGGCTTTTCCTGAAGGAGTTTGGGCTGAAATATCAGCTTCTGCATGCGTACCGGCTGGAATTCCCGGAGCTTTCGGGAGCGCTGGCGGAGGTTTCGGGCAGGTCATTTACCGCGCCGCTTCCGGCTGTGTTTTCGGAGATCCTGCAGAGCAGACAGAATGGATAAAATCCCCCTGCTCAAACAGACTGCACAAAAAGCTTTGATGAAATTTATAAAATTTTCACAAAAAATTAAGAAACTGTTGCATTCTGTATCGTTTTGTGCTACAGTATGTTCAGGTTGAAAGACAGATACATATTGATTTCACAGACGACGTGTTACTGGTCATGCAGGCAAGATCGGATGGAAATGATGATGAAAAGATTGTGGAAAGCAGTCTTGGATTGTATTCATTTTTGTCGGGTCTTTTTTTCATGCCATTTCCTGTATCCCTGTCTTTCAAGAGACATCCCGGCCGGATGTAAAAGCATCATGTAAGGAACTCCCAGCAGAGAAAAGGCGGACGCTTTTTGAAGCGGGAAAAGAAGGAGAGACGAGTTATGGATTACAACAAGGTAGCCCAGGACATTATTGATAATGTGGGCGGTAAAGCAAATGTAAAACAGGTTACACACTGTTTCACACGTCTGCGTTTTATCCTGAAGGATGAGAGCAAGGCAAAGAAGGACGTGGTAGAGCATCTCGAAGGCGTTATCTCCGTCGTGGTTTCCGGCGGACAGTTCCAGGTAGTCTGCGGCGCGAAGGTGACGAAGATTTATGACGCGGCGGTGGCGATTCTGGGAGACAGCGTGGCGGCTTCCGCTGACGAGGTGGATATCCCCGAGCAGAAGCAGAGTCTTGGAAATATGATTCTGCAGAAGATTACTGAGATCTTCACTCCGCTGGTGCCGGCTATCGCTGCGGCAGGTCTGATCAAAGGTCTTCTTGCGGCTTTTGCCAAGATTCCGGGCTTTGATTCCACGACCAGCACCTATGTGATTATGAATACGGCCAGCAACGTCATTTTCTATTTCATGCCGATTTTCCTGGCCTATACTACAGCAAAGGCGTTAAAGTGCAGCACGGTTATCTCCATGATTCTGGGCGCGTTTATCTGTCATCCGACCATTGACGCCCTGGTACAGGATGTGGCTACGAAATCTACGATCTTCGGTCTTCCGGTTATCAAGATGGAGTTCGCGGTAGGAGAATCCAGTAAGATTTTTGCTTATACCGAGTCGGTTATCCCGATTATCCTGGGCGTAATTGTACTGTATTTCCTGGAGAAACTCTTAAAGAAGATCATTCCGGAGATCCTGCAGCTGATTCTGGTTCCCGGACTGTCTCTGATTATCATGGTTCCGGTTATGCTGGTTGTAGTAGGACCTGTGGGAATCTATGTAGGTTATCTTGTTCAGTGGCTGTACACAGCTCTTTACAGCTTCAGCCCGGTACTCGGCGGTATCATCGTCGGCGGTCTCTGGGGCGTATGCGTTATCTTCGGCGCGCACAGAGCTCTGCTCCCCATCGGTCTGAACGATGTGGCCATGACCGGTACGAACACTCTGATGTGCTTCGCCGGTTCCGCGAACTTCTCTCAGGCAGGCGCGGCGCTTGGCGTTATGCTTAAGACAAAGAGCAAAGAACTCAAGCAGGTAGCGGCTTCCGCATCCCTGTCCGCATGGCTGGTAGGTATTACCGAGCCCGCCATCTATGGCTGTAACCTTCGTCTGAAGAAACCCATGATCTGCGCGGTTATCGCCGGAGCTGTCGGCGGCGGTATCATGGGTATCGGAAATGCGGTAAACACTGGTTTCGCAAACAACGGTATCCTGACCATCATGTCTTACTATGGAGAGGGAACGAGCCTTGGACAGTTCCTGGCTTATATCATCGGTATCTGCGTAGCCTTCTTTGGCGCAGCTATCCTGACCTACATCGTAGGCTTTGAGGATGTGGACGCGGCTCCGGCCGGAGCAAAGGCTCTGGAGGCTGATCTGGGAATTCCGGCTCCGGAAGTTTCCGCTCCGGTGCATACAGGTGAGAAGGTTGAAATCGCTTCCCCGGTAGAGGGAAAGGCTTATCCCCTCGACGAAGTGCAGGATGAGGTATTTGCCTCCGGCGCGCTCGGAAAGGGAATTGCAGTGCTCCCCAGCAAGGGAGAGGTCGTAGCTCCGGCTGACTGTACCGTATCCGTTCTGTATCCGACTCTCCACGCCATCGGCCTGAAGCTGGAGGACGGCACAGAGCTTCTGATTCACATCGGCATGGATACCGTTTCCATGAACGGCGACGGCTTTACAAAGCACGTAAACGAAGGAGATACCATTAAGAAGGGCACTCCGATTGTATCCTTTGATATTGACAAGATTAAGGCCGCAGGCCATGACACTACAGTCAGCGTGATTATCTCCAATACCGGAGATTTCGCTGAGGTAGAAGGTGTTCCGGCTGAGCATGCGGACCTGAGCCAGGTTGTTATCAAAGCTGTGAAATAATCCGGCCGGTCCGGTTCGGACGGCCGCACAGCGCCTGTGGAAGCATCATCTTCCGCAGAAACAATAAAGGAAACGTGTCCGCGTATGGAAGCTGGTTTTTCTGTACGCGGACAGCCATATAAAAAGGAGAACAGGATATGAGTCAACATTTTCCCGATAATTTTCTCTGGGGCGCTTCCTCCTCTGCATTTCAGATTGAGGGAGGATGGGATGAGGACGGCAAGGGTATGACCGTGGCCGACTACAATTCCTTCAAGCGTTCCGACAAGCAGGCGGACAGCAAGGTAGCCAGCGACTTTTACCATCACTGGAAAGAGGATATCGATCTGATGAAAGAGATGGGCATGAAGGCTTACCGCTTCTCCCTGTCCTGGGCGCGCATCATTCCGGATGGAGACGGAGAGGTAAACCAGAAGGGCCTTGATTTCTACAATCAGGTCATCAACTATCTGATCGAGCAGGGAATTCAGCCTCTTGTAACTTTGTATCATTTTGACTTGCCATATGCCCTGGTCACGAAGTATAATGGCTGGGAGTGCAGAGACTGCGCCTATGCCTTCGAGCGCTACGCCCGTATCTGCTTCGAGGCCTTTGGCGACAGAGTAAAATGCTGGCAGACTATCAATGAGCAGAATCTGATGATCCGTGTCAACAACCGTATGAATATCTACGTGGAGGATGACTGGGAGGCAGACCGGATGCGGGCTCAGATGGATTACCATATGTTCCTGGGACACGCGCTGGCTGTGAACGCCTGCCATGAGATGGTGGAAGGCGGAATGATTGCTCCCGCCGTATCCTCTACCTGCACCTATCCGCTGACGAATAAGCCGGAAGATGTATGGGCCGCGAAGATGAACGACTGGTTCAAGACCAATTACAGCCTGGAAATGTATACGAAGGGCGAATATCCCGGCTATTACATGCGGTATCTGAAGGAGCGGAATATCGTACCGAAGATGGAAGAGGGCGACCGGGAGATTCTGAAGAAAGCGAAGATCGACTATATTGCCCTGAATTATTACCGGACGCTCTGCGCCAGCTATCTGTCTGCGGACGAGGACCATCCCATTGGCTCCCGGGTATTCCGCGGAAACGAAGTAGATTTTGACCAGTACGGCTACTGTCGGGACGAGAAGAACGAAAACCTGAAGGCCAGCGAATACGGCGCTCAGATCGATCCCATGGGACTCCGGATCGTGCTGAACGAGTATTACCGCCTTTACCATCTGCCGCTGATCATTACGGAAAATGGTCTCGGCATGGCGGATGAGCTGACTGAGGACGGCCGCGTGCATGACGACTACCGGATCGACTATCTGCGCAGCCATATCAAAGCGATTGGGGACGCTATCGAAGACGGCGTCGAGATGATGGGTTACTGCCCCTGGTCTGTGATGGACCTGTTGAGCTCCCATCAGGGCTTCCGGAAGCGCTACGGCTTTATCTATATCAACCGGGATGATTTTGATCTGAAAGATCTGGCCCGGATTAAGAAAGACAGTTTTTACTGGTATCAGAACGTAATCAAGACAAACGGGGAGAGCTTGTGATCACATGCGTGTAGTGAAAGTGCTGAACAATTCTCTGGTCCTTGCCCTGGACGACGCGGGGCAGGAGACCATCCTCATGGGCAAGGGAATCGGTTATCATAAATCTATAGGGTATCAGTTTCAGGAAAGCGAGATTGAAAAGGTCTTCGTCCTGAAGGACAAGGTGGTATCGAGGAATATCATCCGACTGGCTGCTGAGACGGACGCAGTCTATTTTGAGCTGGCAAAGTCCGTGATCGACTATGCCATTGAAACCTATGGAATGAAGCTGATGGATCATATTTATCTTTCTCTGACGGACCACCTGTCCTTTGCGGCCAGGCGGATCCGGGAGGGAATCGTTCTGCAGAATTTCTACACGCTGGAAATGAAAAAGTTCAATCCCAATGAGTTTCAGGTGGGTGAGTACGCGGTGTCTCTGATGAGTGAACAGCTTGGCATGGAGGTTCCTATGGATGAGGCCGGCAATATTGCCTTTCATTTCATCAATGCTCAGTACGATCACCCTTACAACAGCCAGAACCTGCTGATTGCCAGTACGGTCAGCGACATTCTGGATATTGTAAAGTACAGCTTTGGCATCACCTACAATGAAGACAGCACGCCCTATTCCCGGTATGTGACCCATGTGCAGCTTTTTGTGCAGCGCCTAGTCAGCCGGAACCAGCTCCCGGATGAGAAGTCCAGTCTTCTCTATGAGCAGATCTCGGCGGTCTGCCAGAAGGAGTTTGAGTGCGTGGAAAAGATTCAGATCTATGTGATGGACAAGTTCCGGCAGAAGCTCACAAGCCAGGAACGGATGTATCTGGCTTTACATATCCACCGGGTGCTGGAGGAGCAGTAATCGGCATATTTTGTCTGACGATTTACAGACAGGCGGGAAAGAAAGGCTTTCAAGACTTTTCATTCCCGCCTGTCTTCTGCTTCCGTTTTCTGCTTTCGGTTCGTTATTCAGCTTCTTCAGAAGCAAATTCCAGTGTCACTGCCTGAATCAGCTCCATCTGGCTGAGATTTGATGTGTCATAATAATCCTGAAGACGGCAGCTGTAGGCAGTATTTCCGGTTGTGTAGGACAGAATTGCCACAGGCACTTCCGTGTTCGGTTCCATTTCCTGAAATTCCGGAAGAAAAGTCCTAGTACAGGCCATCGGTTCCCGGCCGGCAGGAGGGTCCGTCTCATAAGTCATGCTGCTTCCGTCCAGTTTAAAACAAAATTCCAGGGAATAATCCTTTCGTACCTGCATGGTAAAAAGGCCTTCTGTCTCTTTTGTCATTTCCTGCTCATCCAAGAAGATTTTGCCGCTGTCTGCCTCTTTCCAGTTTCTGTCTTCCCCCAGAGTGTAAAGCCTTACGATGAGTTCTTCCGTCCCTGCCGGCGCGCGGAACGTAAGAATCAGGGAATTCATATCTGTAATGCCAAGGGCAGACAAAAGCGCTCGCTCGTCTTCTGTCAGTTCATACGGCGCGGCGCCGTTTTTTTCCGAAGCCGCAGCATCTGCAGAACTGTCATTGCATGCAGTCAGACTCAGAAGAACAGCGGATAGAACTACAGCGTTTAATAATGCTTTGAAGATTTTTTTCAATAAAATCCCCCCTTTTTGAAAAACAAACCTGGCGCTGCAATAATCTTATCCTCAGTTGACGGGAGGCGTGTGTGTCCTTGTCAACTGAGGGTATAAACAGTATAGCAGATAACTGATTTTGCAGCAATAAAGTGATAGGAAAAATGACGCCCGGGCGCTGTTTTTCCGGGAATCCGAGAGGCCAGAACCGCTCTTTTTCGGGTATTGCGGATTCGCTGCTTTCGTACTATAATAAAACGAAATTACACAAAAAGGAAAAGGGAGAGAACAGGCATGAGTGGAAGCGATTATACCATACGCCCGGAGGCGCCTTCTGATTATCGGGCCGCAGAGGAACTGACACGGGAAGCTTTCTGGAACGTATATCGTCCCGGATGTACCGAACACTATGTACTGCACTGCTTCCGGGAACGGGAAGAGTTCGTGCCGGAGCTGGATCTGGTTATGGAAAAAGACAGAAAGCTCATCGGACACATAATGTATGCACGGGCGGAGATCCAGGCCGATGACGGAAGAAAAATTCCGATCCTGGCCTTTGGCCCCATCAGCATTGCGCCGGAATACCAGCGGAAAGGCTATGGGAAGATTCTTCTGGATGATTCCATGAAAAAAGCAGCGGACCTGGGAGCGGGCGCGATCTGCATTGAAGGAAATCCTGATTTTTACGGAAAATCCGGCTTTGTTACCGCCAGCACAAAAGGAATTCATTACTTTGCGGAGCCCCGGGAGGCGGAAGTGCCCTATTTCCTGGTCAGAGAGCTGAAAGAAGGATACCTGAACGGCGTCACCGGCACTTACCGGCCGCCGGAGGGGTATTTTATTGACGAGGAAGAGACGGAGCAGTTTGATAAGAGCTTTCCGCCAAAAGAAAAGCTGAAGCTGCCGGGTCAGCTTGTGTGAAAAGGTGGGGACTATGAAGCTGAAAAATATTCTGCTTGTGGTGGAGGACGTGGAACGTTCCAGGAAATTTTATCACGATCTGTTCGGCCTGGATGTGATTCTGGATCTGGATGGAAACGTGATTCTGACAGAAGGTCTCGTTCTTCAGGACGCCCGTGTCTGGGAGAAGCTGATCGGAAAGCCTTTTACCTGCGGCGACAGCGATGCGGAACTGTATTTTGAAGAAAATGAGCTGGATACCTTTCTGGAAAAGCTGAACCTGTATCCGCAGGAAATTCGTTTTCTGAATCCCCTGACGGAGCACGGCTGGGGACAGAGAGTGATTCGCCTTTACGATCCGGACGGCCATCTGATAGAAGTGGGAGAGCCGATGGAAGCTGTGGCAAAGCGGCTTTATAAAAGCGGGCTGTCTCTGGAAGAGACTGTGGCAAAAACGCAGTATCCGCTGGAATATGTAAAAGAAATCTGTGAAGAGTCCTAAAAAACCGGCCAGGCTGATTCTGGCCGGTTTTTTAGGACTGGCCTCAGATTCTGCGTCCGGAATTCCGAAGAAAATCCTGATATTCTTTCTGGGCGGCGGCCTCAGAGCCTGTTCGGGCCGCAATTTCATAATAATCCAAAGTATCCTGGGAATGCTTCAGCGCTTTTTGCAGGGATTCCATTTTTTCTATCAGACGTTCCACATGGCTGCGGAAGATTTCAAAACGTTCCTGCAGGGTAGCGTCCCCTTCTTTGACCAGAGTCATAAAATAGCGGATTTCTTTTATCTGGAGCCCTGACTGTTTAAAACATTCGATCAGCTCAAGCACATAGAGATCCTCATCTGAAAAAATACGGTATCCGGATTCTTTCCTGCGCAGGTCAGGCAGAAGCCCTTCTTTATCATAATAGCGCAGAGTCGGAATCGAGAGGCCGGTAAGCGCGGAGACTTCCTTTATCGTATATGTCATAAGTGTTCTCCCTTTTCATGGAAAATGTTCGGTTATACCTGCGGAACAGGGTCTTGACTCTAAAGTTCACTTTAGAGTTATACTATAAGAAAATCAGGGTGTCAAGTAACTTGCAGAACACTGGAAAGTCAGGGAGAAACTTATTATGAATACGGCAGAAAACAGAGGAAAAGAAAGAGAAGCAGGAAGACAAGAAGCAAAAGAAGGACAGGTACGCCGCAGGGAATTCGCAGACGGCGTCTGTCTGTCAGAGCTTGGCATGGGGGCGATGCGCCTTCCTCAGACGGAAGAGGGATTTGCGAAACCCATTGACCGGGCAGCCGCAGAAGAACTGATTGATTACTGTATGGCGCATGGCGTCAATTATTACGACACTGCTTACATTTACCATGGAGGACAGTCGGAGGCCTTCCTTGGCAGAGCGTTGAAGAAATACCCCAGGGAATCCTATTTCGTGGCGGACAAATTTAATGTGCAGGCGGAACCGGATTTTGAAAAGCAGTTCGAGGACCAGCTTTCCCGTCTGCAGCTGGATTCCATTGACTTTTATCTGCTGCATGGCATGACGGATAAGCTGGTTTCCGACTATCTCGATCATGGAGCGCCGGAATACTTTCTGAAGCAGAAGAAGGCGGGAAAAATCAGGTATTTCGGGTTTTCCTTTCATGGCTCCCCGGAGGCGCTGCGCAGGATTCTGTCCCGTTACCCCTGGGATTTTGTACAGATTCAGCTGAATTATTACGACTGGTTCCATGGAACGGCCAGGGAACAGTATGAAATCCTCCGGGAGCAGAACATTCCCATAATGGTAATGGAACCGGCTCACGGAGGTATGCTGGCAGACCTGCCCGGAAAAGGAAGGGAAACACTTTTGCGGCTTCATCCGGAAGCTTCCCAGGCTTCCTGGGCCTTCCGCTTCCTGCGTACGCTTCCCGGAATCGCGGTAATCTTAAGCGGCATGTCGAAACTGGAGCAGGTAAAGGACAATATTCAGACCTTTTCTGAGCCCGCCGCGCTGACAGAGCAGGAACTGGATATTCCGTTTCTGCTGGCTGCGTACAATGAATACAGGACCGGAGGAGAAAAAGACCTGTCCTCCTGGCGGCTGGCCCGGCTCGCCGCGCTGCCAGAAGAAAGGCAGCCGTCAGCCTGTATCGGCTGCGGCCAGTGTACGGCTCACTGTCCCCAGGGGCTGGACGTTCCCGCTTATATGAAGGAAATGGCGGAGCTGATGTGAAGCCGCAATCGTTTATAGGGCTAGAACAACAGGTTGATTCCCAAATGCGGGCGGATGTGGTACAATAAAAAAAATCCCATAATGAGGATTGAATATGTATCAGAATCTGTATGAAAGAAGGAGGAGTTTCAAATGTCCAATCAGAAACCAGTTCCGGGAACCGGAGGAGATCATTACATTCCTTATGAACAGAGAAGCGGAAAAGAGTCTGTAGTATATTTTACAAGGGATTTATCTGCGGAAGGTCTGCGCAAGATTTATGCCCGTATAAGCGGCTGTCTGACCGGAAAAGTGGGAATTAAGCTTCATACCGGGGAGCCTCACGGGCCGAATATCATTCCCCGACCCTGGGTGGAGGAACTGATCAGAAAAGAGCTTCCGGAGGCGGCGATTGTAGAGACGAATACCTACTATGACGGCGGCCGCTATACGACGGAGGATCATAGAGAAACCCTGAAGACCAACGGCTGGACGTTCTGCCCGGTCGATATCATGGATGAGGACGGGACAACGGCGCTTCCGGTAAAAGGCGGAAAATGGTTTGCCGAGCTGGAGATGGGAAAGAATATTCTGAATTACGATTCCCTGTTCGTGCTGACTCATTTTAAGGGACACAGTAAAGGCGGCTTCGGCGGTTCTAATAAGAATATCGGCATCGGCTGCGCAGACGGCCGTATCGGAAAGGCCAGAATTCACACGACGCCGGGTTCCGACGATCAGTGGGATATCTCGGACGAAGAATTTATGGAACGCATGACAGAATCCGCCAAAGCAGTGGCGGATCATTTCGGAGAGCATATCAGCTATATCAATGTAATGCGCAACATGTCCGTGTCCTGTGACTGTGAGGGTACGGCGGCAGAGCCGGTGGTGACGCCGAATGTGGGAATTCTGGCTTCCCTGGATATCCTGGCTGTCGATCAGGCTTCGGTGGATCTGGTGTATGCCATGAAAGAAGAGGAACATCACGCGCTGGTGGAGAGAATCGAGTCCCGCCATGGCCTGCGCCAGCTGACTTATATGAAAGAGCTTCATATGGGAAATGACAGATACCATCTGATTGACATTGATAACGGCGATCAGGAGATTTCGCCGGCGGATGGGGTAAAGAATCTGGCTCCCTTCCAGAGCGCGGAATAATCTCCGGAAAGAGGACGAAAGAATTATGGCGACCTGGAATTCCAGAGGCCTCAGAGGTTCTACCCTGGAGGAACTGATCAACCGGACCAATGAAAAATACAGAGAGCAGGGACTGGCGCTGATCCAGAAGGTGCCGACTCCGATTACTCCGATCAAGATCGATAAAGAACACCGGCATATCACGCTGGCCTATTTTGACCAGAAAAGTACCGTGGATTACATCGGAGCCGTGCAGGGAATTCCCGTCTGCTTCGACGCTAAAGAGTGCGACAGCGATACCTTCCCGCTTCAGAATATCCATGAGCATCAGGTGAAATTCATGGAAGACTTTGAGAAACAGGAGGGCGTCGCCTTTCTGATTATCTTCTTCTCCCACCGGAATGAGCTCTATTATCTTTCCTACCGGAGGATGCGGGAGTTCTGGGACCGGGCGGCTGCCGGAGGGCGCAAAAGCTTCCGGCACGAGGAGCTTTCGCCGGAGTTTGTGCTGAATCCCCACGGGGGCTATCTGGTGCCTTATCTGGATGGAATTCAGAAAATGATGGATACGTAGCGCAACTGTTCAAGGCTTTTGCGTTTTATGGTGTCTGAAGAGCCAAATGACCATGAAACCCTGATTTGCGGGGCTTTGTGGTCATTTTTTGTGTTTTGGAATACGATTTTGATACACAGACAGGCTGGTGAAAAGTCATTGATGCGGAAAAGACGCGCCGCCTGTCCCCTTTTGCACGTTGCACATTTCCGGCAGAATATGTTACAATACAGGATAGATTTCAGCTAAAGGAGCGTTCACCGATATGAAAAACCAGAATCCGATCTTACATACGCCCGAGGGCGTGAGGGACATTTACGGCAGTGAGTTTGTGCAGAAGTTTGAACTGCAGCAGCTTCTCTACCGTGTCCTCGCGGAACGCGGCTACCAGGGCATTGAAACGCCTACTTTTGAGTTCTTCGATGTATTTTCCCGAGAAGTGGGAACCGTCCCTTCCCGGGAGCTTTATAAATTCTTTGACAAGGAAGGCAATACGCTGGCGCTGCGCCCGGATATGACGCCATCCATTGCCCGTGCCGTGTCGAAATATTTCCATGACGAGACGCCGATCCGTCTCTGCTATATGGGCAATACTTTTATCAACTACGATAAATATCAGGGCCGTCTCAAGGAGACAACCCAGCTTGGCGCGGAGCTCATGGGCGAGGAAAGCGTCTCTGCGGATGTGGAGCTTCTGTCGGTGCTTGTGGAAGCCCTGAAGGCGGCGGGACTGGAAGAATTTCAGGTGAGCGTGGGACAGGTGGAATTTTTCAAGGCCCTTCTGAAGGAAGCGGGCATCGGAAGCGAAGCGGAAGAGAGCCTGCGCCGGCTTATTTCTGACAAGAACCGGTTCGCGGCGGAGGAGCTGCTTGCGGACTATGAGCTTTCTCCGAAACTTCGTGAGACTTTTCTGGAAATGGCCACGCTTTCCGGTTCTGCGGAAGCCCTCGAGAAGGCCAGAGCCCTTACAGACAATCCGGAAGCGCTGAAGGCTCTCGGCCGTCTGGAAGATATCTACAGAGGTCTGAAGGAAAAAGGGTTTGAAAAATATATCAGCTTCGATCTGAGTATGCTGAGCAAATACAATTACTACACCGGAATTGTGTTCCGGGCGTATTCCTATGGCTATGGCGAACCGGTGGCCAAGGGAGGCCGCTACGATACTCTGCTTTCTCATTTCGGGCGGGAGCTTCCGGCGGTCGGCTTTGCCATTGTGGTGGATCAGCTCCAGAGAGCGCTGAACAGCAGCGAGATCCGGAAAGAGGCAGCGGGACCAGAGGGGACGCGGTATCTGACCTTCGCGCTGACCAAGGGACGTCTGGCAAAAAAGACCCTGGAGCTTCTGGAACAGGTGGGAATCACCTGCGAAGAGATGAAAGATCCGGACAGCCGGAAGCTGATCTTTGTCAACGACGAGCTGAAGCTGAAATTTTTCCTTGCGAAAGGGCCGGACGTGCCGACCTATGTGGAGTACGGCGCTGCTGATATCGGCGTGGTGGGAAAGGATACGCTGGTGGAAGAAGGGCGGAAGATGTATGAAGTGCTGGATCTGGGCTTTGGCAAGTGCCGGATGTGTGTCTGCGGTCCGGCTTCCGCACGGGAAAAGCTGGCCCACCAGGAGCAGATCCGGGTGGCGACCAAGTATCCGGATATTGCCAAGGATTATTTTTATAATCAGAAGCACCAGACCGTAGAGATTATCAAACTGAACGGTTCCATCGAGCTGGCTCCGCTGGTGGGACTTTCCGAGGTCATTGTAGATATTGTGGAGACAGGCTCTACCTTAAGAGAGAACGGCCTGGAGGTGTTGGAAGAGATCATGCCGCTTTCCGCGCGCATGGTGGTAAATCAGGTGAGCATGAAGATGGAAGCGGAGCGGATCACAAAGCTGATTCAGGCTCTGAAGGCGGCGCTTTCCTGACAGACGCAGATTCTTCCAGATACAGGATGTTTGTATAACGACTGTGCCCTAAAACGACTGACAGGAGGATTTCATGCCGCGGAAACGACTGACTTATCTGGATATGGCAAAAGGCGTGGGAATTTTTCTTGTGGTCCTGGGCCATATCGAATATATCCAGGAGGATACCCTGAAATGGATTTCCTCCTTTCATATGCCGCTGTTTTTTGTGATAGGCGGCATCCTGAGCTATGCAAAGCGGAACGAAAAAAAGCCTTTTTTTACAGCGCTTGCGGGAAAAGCCAGGGGAACCCTGCTTCCGTACGCCGCTTTTACTATTATGCTTCTGGCTGTGAATACCTTTGGGCTCTTTTTTGATCCGGGGGATCTTACGGCTTCCCAGCTGGCAAGGCAGTATGTGGACGCTGCGACCGGATACGGGATTCATATTCTGTGGTTCCTGCCGGCCTATTTTACCGCGGGAGCTCTGTTTCTGCTGTTGGACAGAAGGTTTCGGCCCGGACTGAGGAACGGAGCGGTTCTTATTCTGTCCCTGCTGGCTTTAGGTATTACGGTAGCCTTTCATCTGGACCGGTATGTGTCCATGAACCTGACGCTTGCAGGCTATGCCGGGATGGATCTGCTGATCACGGTTCTGCGGGGAATTCTGGCCATGCCGTTTCTGCTGGCGGGCTGGTATCTGGGGCTTTTGGAGGAAAAGCTTTTTTCGGGAAGACGGAAGGAAAAAGGACGCCTTATCTGTCTGGCTCTCGGACTTCTCATGATTCCGGGCAGCCTGCTTGCTCTGGCGTCCCCGGTCTTTGACCTTCATTATCTGTACGTGGAGCCCCTTCATTACCTGACGGCCCTTCTGATCTGCACCGGTCTTCTCGGCCTGATGAGAGCTCTTCCGGAAAGCCGGATTCTGTCCTGGCTGGGGAGAAACTCACTTGTGATTATGTGTACACACGCCGCGTTTTTCGTGGTATACTATGTATCGTTAGGAATGTTTTTTATCGACAACCGGATTCCGCTGCCGCAGCCCCTGTTCAATCTGGGAACCGCCGTATTTGTCTGTGTGGCTGAAATTCCGATTGTCTGGATTTTTAACCGATATTTCGGATATCTGCTTGGGAGGAAGTCATGAGAGTTATCACACTGGATGAGAACAGCCGGAAAAACCTTCTGGACGAGCTGTTGAAAAGAAGCCCCAACCACTACGGGGCGTATGCGGATCGGGTGAACGCGATCATTGAGGATGTGAAAAAGGATGGAGACAAGGCGCTGTTTTCCTATACGGAGCGTTTTGACGGCGTGCATATAGACGCCGGAAGCATCCGCGTCACAAAAGAAGAGATCGAAGAGGCGTACCGCCTTGTGGACCCTGAGCTTCTGGAGGTCATCCGGAAGGCTCTTGTCAATATCCGCAGCTACCATGAGAAACAGAAACGGTACAGCTGGTTTGACAGTAAGCCGGACGGCACGCTTCTGGGCCAGAAAATCAGCGCCCTTGCGTCCTGCGGCGTCTATGTCCCGGGCGGGAAGGCGGTCTATCCGTCTTCCGTGCTGATGAACATTGTGCCGGCCAAGGTGGCCGGAGTGGAACGGATCATCATGACAACCCCGCCCGGAAAGGACGGAAAGGTCTGCGCCAATACGCTGGTGGCGGCCTGCGAAGCCGGGGCGGATGAAATCTACAAGGTGGGCGGCGCCCAGGCCATCGCGGCGCTGGCTTACGGAACGGAAAGCGTGCCGAAGGTAGACAAGATCGTAGGCCCCGGAAATATCTATGTGGCCCTGGCGAAAAAGGCGGTCTATGGTTTCGTAAGCATCGATTCCATCGCCGGTCCCAGCGAGATTCTGGTGCTGGCCGACGAGACAGCCAATCCCCGCTATGTGGCGGCGGATCTCCTAAGCCAGGCGGAGCATGACGAGATGGCCTCTGCGATTCTTGTGACCACCAGCAGGGAACTGGCAGAGAAAGTACAGACAGAGATCAACGGCTTCCTGGAGAAGCTTTCCAGACGGGCCATTCTGGAGAAATCCCTGGAAAATTACGGCTATATTCTGATTGCGGACAGTATGGAGGAGGCTGTTAAAGCAGCCAATGAGATTGCTTCAGAGCATCTTGAGATTGTCACCCGGGACCCCTTCCAGGTGATGACGAAGATCCGGAATGCGGGAGCTATCTTTATCGGCGAATATGCCAGCGAGCCCCTGGGCGACTATTTCGCGGGACCGAACCATGTGCTTCCCACCAACGGAACGGCGAAGTTCTTCTCGCCCTTAAGCGTAGACGATTTTATCAAGAAATCAAGCATTGTCTATTATTCCAGGGAAGCCCTGGAGACTGTACATGAGGATATTGAGACCTTCGCGAAGGCGGAGGGACTGACGGCCCACGCCAATTCCATCGCGGTAAGGTTTGAAAATCAGGGAAAATAAGGAGGAATGACATGGAACGTACCGCAGCGGTTACAAGAACCACAAAAGAGACGGATATCGCAGTCAGACTGAATCTGGACGGCAGCGGAAAGGCGGAGATTTCCACAGGAATCGGCTTTTTCGATCATATGCTGAACGGCTTTGCCCGCCACGGACTCTTTGATCTGAACTGTCAGGTGAAGGGCGATCTGGAGGTGGACTGCCATCATACCATAGAAGATACGGGAATTGTACTGGGACAGGCTATCCGGAAAGCTGTGGGAGACAAGAAGGGAATCGTGCGCTACGGAACCTGTATTCTTCCCATGGACGAGTCTCTGGTGCTCTGTTCCCTGGATCTGTCAGGGCGTCCTTATTATGTTTCTGATGTGGAATTCCCGACAGAGCGGGTGGGAGAGATGGACACCCAGATGGTAAAGGAATTTTTCTATGCCGTTTCCTACAGCGCGGCCATGAACCTGCATTTTAAGATGCTTTCCGGCGGGAACAGCCATCATATGATCGAGGGAATGTTCAAGGCCTTCGCCAAGGCGCTTGATATGGCTGCAGCCCATGACCCGAGGATAACAGACGTATTGTCAACGAAAGGAAGTCTTTGATATGAGCGAACAAAACACAGCGGTAATCCGGCTGATGGCCGGAAAGGTAAAAGGAGAGGAACGGGACGCGGCGGTCCTGGCCAGATATTACAGTGACAACGGAGCTGACGAGATTCTGGTCTTTGATCTGTCCGACGCGGATGAGGATCACGAGCTTTCCATCGGAGTGTTAAAGGAAATCTGCCGGGCGGCAGAGGTTCCGGTAAAAGCCGGAGGACGTATCCGCAGACTGGAGGATGTGAAGAAATATCTGTATGCCGGCTGTGAAAAGGTGATCCTCAATTACGCGAGACAGGATAACATTGACCTGACCGAGGAAGCTTCCAAGCGGTTCGGAAAGGAGAAAATCGCGGCCTCTGTGGACAGCTCCGATGTGGTCAGCGCTCCGGCGGCCCTCGTAGAGGAATATGTGAGCGAACTGATCTATATCAATGAGCTGAAGCCCTTTGAAGAGCGTCTGCACCCGCTGAACTGCAATATGGAGTGGTCCGAGTTCAAGCTGGGACCGGATGGTCTGGTGCCCGTGGTGGTCCAGGATTACCGGACGGACGAGGTACTGATGGTGGCTTATATGAATGAAGAAGCTTTTCAGAAGACCATTGAGACGGGCAAGATGACGTACTGGAGCCGGAGCCGTCAGGAGCTCTGGGTCAAAGGTCTCACCAGCGGCCATTTCCAGTATGTGAAGGAGCTGATTGTAGACTGCGATCTGGACACCATTCTGGCAAAGGTGTCTCAGACCGGAGCGGCCTGCCATACCGGAAATAAGTCCTGCTTCTTCCACGAGATCGCAAGGACAGAGTACAAAAATACGAATCCGTTGAAGGTCTTTGAAAATGTCTATAAGGTGATTGCAGACCGGAAAGCACACCCGAAGGAAGGCTCTTATACGAACTATCTGTTTGACAAGGGCATCGACAAAATCCTGAAGAAAGTGGGAGAAGAGGCTACCGAGCTTGTGATTGCGGCCAAAAATCCGGACCCGGAGGAAATCAAGTATGAAATGTCCGATCTGCTTTACCATGCCATGGTGCTGATGGTGGAGCGGGGCGTGACCTGGGAGGACATCACGGCGGAGCTGGCCAACCGCTGACGCCGCGCAGACGCGCAGTGGGGATTTAAAGGCCCCTGCTGCGAAAACTTCCTTTTCATATGTTTTCCGCCTGTCTCATAGGATAGAAGAAAGGAAGACAGAAATGAGGAAGTGCGGCTATGGCAAAAAACGAAAGACGGGGCGGACAGTACCGGAAGATGCTTCTGGAACAGCGGGGGCAGGCGCCTGAGACGGAGGAGCCGTCCGGCGGCGCTTTTTTCCGTATCCGCCTTTATGTCTGCATCTGCCTTTTTGTGGCTTATGTAATTCTCGATTACACCAAGGCGTCCATCGGCACGGTGGACAGCAGCCGGATTTACGCGGAGATCGAGAGGGATATGACAGATGAAATGGAGCTGCGGGAGGCCTGGTCGAATGCCGTAAATTCCATCTGGGTGTCTGATTCAGAGGAAGACTCTGTTCCGGAGGAAGATGAAAGCACGCAGACGGAAGAAGACTAAAATATGGTAAAGTGAGAGTTGCCCAAGATGAAAGAGACAGTCAGATTTGCGTTTTTGAAAACCATCCCGGTGATGCTGGGATATCTTTTTCTGGGGCTTGCGTTTGGACTTTTGCTGCAGGAAGCGGGCTACAGCTTCTGGTGGGCGCTGCTTGCCAGCACAATCGTCTATGCAGGCTCCATTCAGTTTGTTCTGGTCAGCTTCCTTGGCGGAGGGACAAGCCTTCCGGCCGTGGCGGTGATGACCCTTCTGATCAACAGCCGCCATGCCTTTTACGGCTTAAGCTTTGTGGAAAAATTCCGAAAAATGAAGACCTATCCCTATATGGTCTTTTCCCTGACTGACGAGACCTATTCCCTGCTCTGTTCCTTAAAGACGCCTGCGGGGGTGGATGAGAAAAAAGCGATGTTTCTGATCTCCCTGTTTGATCAGATATACTGGATCGCAGGTTCCGTGGCAGGAGCTGCTCTGGGGCAGGTTCTGCCCTTCGACATGACGGGAATCGATTTTGCCATGACGGCCCTTTTTGTTACCATCTTTGTGGATCAGTGGCGTGAGGCAAAGTCCCATCTGCCTGCCGTCGCCGGCCTTATTTCTGCCGTCGTCTGCCTCCTGATCTTTGGCGGAAACAATTTCATCCTGCCGTCCCTGATTATTACGGTAGGCGTCCTGATGGGGCTGAGGGGAAGACTTGAGCAGGAGGTGAAAGAAGCATGACAAAGGAACGGGCGCTGATCATTATTCTGCTTGTGGCAGTCTGCACCCTGATTACCAGACTGATTCCCTTTGTGCTGTTTGGCGGAAAGCGCCAGGTGCCCAAAGCAGTGGAGTATCTGGGGCAGATTCTTCCGCCTGCGATTATGGCCACTCTGGTGGTATACTGTCTGAAGGGAGCAGATCTTTTTTCTGCTTCCCACGGAATTCCGGAATTCGTGTCTGTGGCAGTCACAGCCCTGCTGCATGTCTGGAAGCGGAATGTGCTTTTAAGCATTGCCGCGGGAACCGCCTGCTATATGTTCCTGGTGCAGGTGGTATTTTAAACGGTAAAAACAGATTTGGAGAAATGAAATGATGCTGAAATCGATAAGAAACCGAAAATGGGTGCTGGCGGGAGCTGCCGCTTTGCTCTGGCTTCTCATCTGCCTTCTGGTAACTCCTGTATATACGACGGTTACCCTGACTTACGCGGAAGATCCGTCCGGAGAAGTGATTACGACCGTTTTTGCCGGTCCCGGAGAAAATGTGTCCGCTTCCGATGCCAAAAGCCGCGTGGTCAACAGCGGCGTGGCCCGGATTTCCTGGCTGGACTTAAAGTATGGAAACCACTGTTCCTTAAAGCGGATCGATCCGGTGGATCAGGCTTACAGTGGAGGGGAACTGACAGTAGACAGCCTGACGGTGCGGGAAAACGGAATTGTGGTAATTTCTCTGGAAGGAGAAGAACTGAAGGAATATTTCACCGGAAATGAGCAGGTTTCCTTCTCTGACACGGATACCTTTACCTTTTCTGTCACAGGAGAAGATCCGCAGCTTCTTCCCACGGCAGAATTCCAGAATCTTTATACACAGGGAAACCTCCCGGTATTCCTTTTGGGCTGGCTCGTATCCGGCCTTCTTATCCTGCTTCTGGCGCTGCTGGTACGCTGGGTGCTGATTCAGGTGCGGGACGGCTCCCTGCTTGTGAAAATTACCTGCCTTCTGTTTCTGGCCGGCGTACTGGGCGCTGTGCTGATGGTCGTTTACACGGCTCTGCGCAGTCCCTTCTGGCTGAATCCGGACGAGTATGACGTAAAAGCGGCGGTCCTCTATTACTTTACGCATTTTATGCCGCCGGATATCCGCAGTGATATCATCAACGACAGTTATCCGGTATACGGCACCTCCCGGCATTTCGAATTCAACATGTTTTATTTTTACGCAGGCAAGCTCGGACAGTTCTTTTCAGACGCAGCAGTCCAGATCCGCCTGTTCAGCCTGCTTATTTTCGGTATGATGGCAGGCCTCGTCATAAAAAACATACGGAAAAATTACGCGCTTCTGTTCGTATTTCTGCTGACGCCCCAGGTGTGGTACATCTTCAGCTATTCGACCTCGGACGCCCTGGACTTTTTCATGGGATTCCTGTGCCTCTACGAGCTGATTGAGAAGGACAGTATGCTGAACCGGGTCTTAAGGGAAAGCTTCCGAAGGCGGCATATCCTGTATTATGCCCTGCTTTCCATCCTGTTTCTGCACATATTCTGGGCCAAGGCCACCTTCTATACGGTGCTGATGTTCCTGTTCTTTATCCTGCTGATCCGGATGCTGTTCCAGGAGAAGAAGGGAAGAGGACCTTTGTTCCGTAAATATCTGATTCTGGCGGGGATTACGTTGGGACTGTTTGCCATCCGGTATATGATTACGGATTTCCCCTATTATGGTTTCGATAAGCTTGGCGTGATTCTGGATGTGACAGAGCAGAAGGCCGAGTATGGGTACAAGCCTTCCACACCGGCCATGGAAGCTGCCTACTCCATGCGTTTCTTTGAGAAGGGAATTTCCCTTGGAGAGCTGCTGACCCAGTACGATTTTCATACGAATCTGTTCCGCACCTTCGCAGGCTTCTTCGGAAGCTATGCCTTTGGGGAAGCAGACTGGTACTATCTGGTTATGGGCATTCTTTACCTTGTGCTGCTGGGACGCACGGTTCAGCGCCTCTGGAAGCAGAAAAAAGCCATTTACCGCTGGGAAATTGCGGCTGTGGCTTTCACCTGCTTTATCCAGTACGTGCTGATCGTGGGCAACTCCTGGTTCGTGGACTTCCAGCCTCAGGGGCGGTACCTGCTGCCGATTCTGTTCTTTATCGCCTACCTGATATCCCGGGTTGACCGGGTATGGGAAGACAAGGTGCTCCGAACGGTGCTTGTATGCACCTGCGTCCTTTCCCTGTACTGCTTCTGGCATGTGGGAATTCCGAACCTGGTGCCGGATACGGTGGTGCTGCCATAGGAGGCTGCCGTAAGCCCCCTGCTGCGCTATAAGGGCTGTAAGTGGCAGTTGATGCCGGAAAGGAAGGACAGACATATGAATTCTCAGAATCAAAGCAGCGGTCGTACATCCAATTATGAAATCATGAAGCGGCAGATGCAGAAGGAGTTTCTGAAATATGATCAGGAGAAGATGATACAGAAATTTCATCTGGAGAGTGATACAGATTCGATATTTATCCGTTTTGTCAGCAAAGATTACCGGATAGACCGGAAAGATGGCACTGTCAGCGGTTCCGGTGATCATTTGAGGACATTTCAGGAAGCAGGCTATAATGAAGCCATGACGATCTATGATGTGCTTTGCTATTCCAGGGATGAATGCTGTCTGTCCGGGGAATTTGTGAACATGCAGAGTCTTTCTTCTGTCATGGCAGGAAGCGCCAGTTCCGTGGGAGACGGCCTGTTTTCCGGGAAAGTTTTCCGGTTTGACCACAGAGAGGAAGCCCTTTCTGCCGCCTGCCAGAGCCTGGGCGGCGTGAAGGCCGGACGGGGCGATGTGGCTTATCAGCTCCCGCTTTTTGACTTTCTTCCGGTAATATTCCAGTTCTGGAACTCGGACGAAGAATTTCCGCCCAGCCTGCAGTTCTTCACCGATAAAAATATGCTGGAATATATGCATTATGAGACTGTGTGGTTTGCCATGTCACATCTTCTGGAAAGAATAGAGGAAAACATGTGAGCGGAAAAGAAAAGAACGGGATTTTTATGCGGAATTCCTTGACTGTAAACCGGGTTTATACCCTATAATGAAGCCAGAAAGAGGGCGAAAACCCGAAACGTCAGGAGGCGGCGCATATGACAATCGCAGAAGTAGAAGAGAGGACAGGGCTGACCCGCTCAAACATCCGGTTTTATGAAAAGGAAGGTCTGCTTAAGCCTTCCCGGGAGAAAAGCAGCGGATACCGGAATTATTCCGAAGAGGATGTGGACTGCATTCAGAAAATTGCGTTCTTAAGAACGCTTGGAATCTCTGTGGAGGATATCGGGAAAATCATATCCGGAAAGCTGTCTCTGTATCAGACAGTGGAACGGCAGAGCAAAAAACTGCAGGAAAATCTGAAGGCTGCGGAAGCGTCCGCGCTTGCCTGTGAGAAGCTGCTGAAGTCTGGTCCGGTCAGCTTTGAGGAGCTGGATGTGGAGCAGTATACCACAGAGACGGAGGATTACTGGGAGCGCGGCAAATCCGCGTTGCGGTATGATTTTGCCGGGCTTCTCCGCCGCCTGGGAAGCAGGAGGACCTGGGTTATCCTCTGGGTGATCAGCCTGTTTACCGCCATTCTTTCCTGGCCCGGACTGCCCGCGGAGATTCCCATACAGTGGAATCATGGGGAAGCTGTATCTATGGCTCCTAGAGCCTGTATTTTCATATATCCGGCTGTCATGATCGTGTGGCGCATGATTTTGATTCCTTATCTCTATATGACACTCTGGAATACACGGTTTGGAAGTCTTATCGCGGAATATGCGGTGAATGGGCTCTGCTTTGCGGGACTTACCGCAGAAATCTTTACTGTCTTTTACGTCCATGGCGTCATCCGGACAGGAATCTTCCCGCTGCTTGCCGTGGACGGGGCGCTTCTGCTGATGCTTTTGGTGCTGGGCCTGTGGGAACTGAACCGCCAGCTGGAAGACTGAGAAAACAGGTAAAGTGCCGCGCAGGAACGCTGCTGCAGTTTTTTGTTCTGCCGTCTGGTAAAAAGACCCTAAAAAGAATTAAGAAAGTATAAAATCTGTTGACACTCCATTTCAGACTGCTATGATAAACTATAATTGCTGAATGCAGGAAGAATGCGGCTGTGAACCATACTGCCGCCAGCGGAAATAAATTTATCTTAGATACAGGAGTGACAAAAAGATGGGCAAGGTAATTGGTATTGATCTGGGTACGACGAACAGCTGCGTCTCCGTGGTGGAGAACAATGAGCCGGTGATTATCCCGGCCTCTTCCGGCGGGACGACGACGCCGAGCGTGGTAGCTTTTACCAGGAACGGAGAACGGCTGGTAGGAGAAGCTGCCCGCCGGCAGGCAGTGACGAATACGGAGCGCACCATCAGTTCGGTAAAACGGCATATGGGAACGAAGTGGAGCATCCGTATTGACGGAACGGAATACAATCCCCAGACTATCAGCGCCATGATTCTGATGCAGCTTAAGAAAGACGCGGAGGATTTCCTGGGAGAGCCGGTGACAGAAGCGGTGATTACCGTGCCCGCGTATTTTAATGATATACAGAGGCAGGCCACAAAGGACGCCGGCAGGATCGCAGGTCTGGAAGTAAAACGAATCATCAACGAGCCCACCAGCGCGGCTCTTTCTTATGGACTCGACCACGGCGAGCCCCAGAAGGTCATGGTATATGATCTGGGCGGCGGCACTTTCGACGTGTCTGTGATCGAGATTGGAGAAGGCGTCATCGAAGTGCTGGCTACAGCCGGGAACAATCATCTGGGCGGCGATGATTTTGACCAGAGAATTATCGACTGGATGGTAAAAGAATTCAAGGCGCAGCAGCATGTGGACCTGACCGGAGACTTTGCGGCCATGCAGCGCCTCCGGGATGCGGCAGAGCAGGTGAAAAAAGAGCTGTCTGCCACAGAAAGCTCCCAGATTCTTCTGCCATATCTGACCCAGTACAAAGGTACGCCTCTTCATCTGGACATGACACTGACGCGGCCAAAATTTGAAGAACTGATCTGGGATCTGATCGAGAAAACAGCGGAGCCTGTAAAAAACGCCCTGAACGACGCGGGACTTGCCGCTTCGGAATTGAACCGCGTTCTGCTGGTGGGCGGTTCCACGAGAATCCCGGCCGTACAGAGAAAGGTGCGGGAGCTGACCGGAAAAGAGCCCTCCAAAAATATCAATCCGGATGAATGTGTAGCCAAAGGCGCCGCGATTCTGGGAAGCACCCTGCAGGGAAATGCCCTGACAGCGGCCGGACAGGAGCTACTTCTTCTGGATGTGACGCCCATGAGCTTTTCCATCGAGACGGTCGGCGGCGTCGCCACCCGCGTTATCGAACGCAATACCACGCTTCCGATCCGCTATTCCCAGATTTTCTCCACGGCAGCACCCTACCAGCGCAGCGTAGAGATCAACGTCCTGCAGGGCGAGCGGACCATGGCCCGGGACAATAAGAGCATCGGAAAATTCAAGCTGAAGGGTATCAAGGCCGCGCCGGCCGGCGTGCCGCAGATAGAGGTAACTTTTGACATCGATACAAACGGCATTCTGAAAGTGTCCGCAAAAGACATGGATACCGGAAAGGAGCAGTCCATTGTCATCACTGCGGACGACCGGATGTCGGACGCGGAGATCGAACAGGCCATCCGGGACGCCCAGAGTTATGCCGGCCAGGATCAGATACGCCGGGACGCTATCGAGCTTCTTGACGAATCGAGAAAGCTGTGCAACGAGACGGAATTAAGCCTGAAAAATGCCGGAAAGACGCTGGACAGGGCTGCGAAAAAGCAGATCAAGGCTGACAGCACAAGGCTTCAGAAGCTGATCGGAAAGTGCCGTCTGGAAAAGGTGACGGAAGCCGAGCTTGCCGAGATCCGGGAGGCAAAGCAGATCCTCCAGAACAGCGTGGACACCTTGATGCGCAGGTAAGCAGACAGGCTGTTATTTCGGAAACTGGTGTCTGTTTTATAAAATGTAATCCAATCCTTATGTCTGGTAAATCAAAAAATATGCAAAAATAAAGTGTACACTGCTGGCAAGGTGTACACTTTTGCTGTAATGGAAGGAATCAAAGGGTTTCGGCGAATTTTTCTATCAACGTATTCACTTCTTCAGGCGCATCAGTATTGGAATTATGCCCTGCATTTTTTATCCACGCGATTGGAATTCCGGTATTTTTATGCCATGCTTTATTATACCGGATACAAGAACCCGCATGGTCCTTTTCTCCGCATATCAGCTGTGCCGGACATTTTATCTTGTATGGAAGGCCGGCTTCCATTGCTTCTGCCAATATTTTAAAACCGTGTCCTGCTATCCGGGCATATCTTTTCTGGCTGCCATCGTAGGTCATCATAATTTCATGCATCAGCTTCCTTCCATACGAAGATGTGGCGACGCCCTTTGTTCCGGTTTTCAGCAAGGACTTCCATGGATAATATCGATATACCGGTTCCATTCTTTTAAGAAGCCATAATTCGATTTTTGTCACATAGTTTCTTTGCAGAGGTGCTGAATCAATAGAAACAAATCCCTTCAATTTGTCAGGAAACAGCTCCGAATATGCCTGCCCAACGTAACCACCCATGGACTGTCCTATTATAACCGGAGAATGAATATTTTCCAGACACAAAATGTCATCCAGCCATTTGGCTTTATCCATCAACGAAAAATCAAATTTGAATGGCCATGATTTTGCATGCCCAGGCGCATCCCATACAAGCACATTGTATTTTCCCTCGAAATATTCGATCTGCTTATCAAACAGTCGATGATCTGCGGTTAACCCCGGCAGAAAAATCAAGGTGATATGTTCAAAGCCCTGTTCCATATTTATCCAATAATGAATATCCCCGCAAGGAGTCTTATATACCCTTTCGTTCATTGCAATTACTCCGTTTCGTGAAGTTCCAATTTGCCGCTGGCACCATGATACTATGGCCGGCCATTTTCAGCAATAGATACGTTGAAACTTGTGGAAATAAAACGATTGCCAATGCTTTAACTGTGAAAGATACAAGTCAAACTGGAGGCGTCTGGTTTTATCATCTGCGCGATCGGGATTTGGCATATGCGGTGAAACAGTGAGCAGTATAAACCTCCCGGTATTTATGCAGTTACCAAAAAGAGGCTTCTTCCATAAAGAGACAGGAGCTATAATAAACGCAGAACTGAGAAACAGACTGTTTCAAAAAAGCAAATCCGATAAACCACGGGGAGGTTTTCAAAATGAACATCTTATTTATCAACGGAAGTCCCAACAAACATGGAAACACGGCGAAGCTGGCGGAGCTGCTGCTGGATGGAAACAATTATGAGACGCTGAATCTGACAGATTATAAGCTGTATTCTTATGGACAGAACTTTGCAGACGATCAGTTTGAGGAAATTCTGGCAAAGATGAAAGCGGCGGATATTCTCGTTATCGGTTCCCCGGTCTACTGGCATAGTATGTGCGGCGCAGTCCGGAATCTGCTGGACCGGTTCTATGGCCCGGTAAGCTCCGGTTCATTAGCCGGGAAGAAACTGGCTTTTGTATTCCAGGGCGCGGCACCGGAAGCCTGGATGCTGGAAAAAGGTGAATATACCATGAACCGCTTTGCCAGACTGTACGGAATGGAGTATGCGGGAATGGTGACCCGCGGCAGTGAAGCGAAAGCCGTGGCAGGGAAACTGGGGCTCTAAATGAGAAAAACACCAGGCACAGAAAAAATCATCCTATAAAACAAGAGAAAGAAACGGCGGGAAGTCTTGGATTTCCTGCCGTTTCTTTCTCTGCAGACGCATAGTTTCTGAATTGACGGGCGGCAGGCGCCATGATACAATCAGTCTGTATCACGGTGGTACGTCCCAAGCTTCAGGGCTCCCCGCTTTGGAGCTGGAGATACGATACCGGTGAAAACAGAAGCACGGAGAAAAGACAAGAAAAAACAGGACAGGAGGAATCAGGAATGGCAAAGATTTTGATCAGCCCGGGACGCTATGTGCAGGGCGCAGGAGAGATGAAGAAGCTGGGAACTTATGCGGCAGTGTATGGGAAAAAGGCTTTGGTTCTGATTACAGAATCCGGATATAAAAGGAGCAGCGCTGTCATTGAAGAAGGATTCCAGAACGCGGAATGCAGTATGACAGTAGACTATTTCCAGGGAGAATGCTCTAAAAAGGAAATCAGCCGGATCTGCGCGCTGATGGAAGAAAAGGGCTGTGATCTGATGATCGGAATCGGGGGCGGCAAGACGCTGGATACCGCGAAGGCGGCAGCCTATTACAGAAAGGTCCCGGTAATTATCTGCCCGACGATTGCCTCAACAGATGCGCCCTGCAGCGCTCTTTCGGTTATTTACAGTGAGGAAGGCGTATTCGAGGAGTATCTGTTCCTTCCGGCTAATCCCAATATGGTCCTGATGGATACAGAGATTATCGCAAAATCACCGGTTCGTCTGACAGTCGCCGGCATGGGAGACGCCCTTGCCACATACTTTGAAGCGCGGGCCTGCCGGGACAGCGGAGCAGCCACCTGCGCTGGCGGAAAGGTGACGGGAGCCGCGATGGCTCTGGCGGAGCTCTGCTTTGACACACTGATGGAGGAAGGCGTCAAGGCCAAGCTGGCGCTGGAGGCAGGGGCCTGCACGGAAGCAGTCGAAAGGATCATCGAAGCCAACACCCTTTTGAGCGGAATCGGTTTTGAAAGCGGCGGTCTGGCCGGCGCTCACGCGATTCACAACGGCTTTACGGTGCTGGAGGAATGCCATTCCATGTATCACGGAGAGAAGGTAGCCTTCGGAACCATTACGCAGCTGGTGCTGGAAAATGTGCCGACAGATGAGCTGGAGGATATCATAGATTTCTGCATTGAGCTTGGACTTCCCGTAACCTTAAAGGAGCTGGGAATCACAGATCCCACGCCGGAAAAAATTATGGCCGTGGCGGAAGCAGCCTGCGCTCCCACCGATACCATTCACAACATGCCCTTTGAGGTAACGCCTGAAAGCGTAGCGGCGGCGATTCTGGCGGCAGACCGTTACGGCAGGTATTTTCTGGGCGAGTAGAAGTGAATAAAAGAGAGTAAAAAGAGCAAAAAAGGGCTGTGAGAGGGGCATTATGAAAAAATTATTGAAAAAACTGGTTTTGCTTTTGGTTCTGGCGCTGGCTGCGTTTCTATATTACTACGTGGCTCTGCCCGCCTTTAATATCCATTCCATCGAAACCTGGTTCTTTCTGATCGTTGGATGGCTTGTGCTGGTACTCCTTTTTTCGTTTCGGAAATTTGATTTTTCCCGAAAAGGAACGGTTCAATATCATGATAAAAAGGGCTTTAGCTTTACGAAGGCAGGCCTGGCGGTATTGGGGATAATGATTCTGGTACTGGCTGTGGGAACACTGCTTTCTTCGCCCATCATCAACGCCAGGAGGTATCAGGGGCTTTTAAAGGTGGAGGAGCGGGAGTTTTCTGAAGACATTCCCCAGCTGGATTACGACCAGATTCCGCTTCTGGATAAGGATTCTGCGGAGCTTTTGGGAAACAGAAAGATGGGAAGCATGGTGGAATATGTATCCCAGTTTGAGGTCAGCAGTCTCTACACCCAGATCAATTATAAGGAAAAACCGGTGCGCGTGACGCCTCTGGTATATGCCAGCCCGATCAAATGGCTCACGAATCAGAGCGGCGGAATTCCGGCCTACATCAGGATTGATATGACGACCCAGGAGACGGAGTGCGTGAAGCTGGAGAAGCCGATCCGCTATTCGGAATCCGAATATTTCAACCGGAATATTTACCGTCATCTGCGGTTCCGGTATCCTACCTATATTTTCGACAGCATCAGTTTTGAGATCGATGATGAGGGTACGCCTTACTGGATCTGTCCGGTGAAAAAATTTAATATTGGTCTCTGGGGCGGACAGACCATCGGAAAGGTGGTGCTGTGTAATGCCCAGACAGGAGAATGCACCAGCATGGACGTGCAGGATGTGCCGGAATGGGTAGACCGGGTGTATTCCGCGGATCTCCTGATTCAGCTCTATGACTATTATGGGAGCCTGCGGCATGGCTATTTCAACAGCATTCTGGGGCAGAAGGACTGTCTGAGAACCACAGAAGGATATAATTACATCGCTATGGACGACGACGTCTGGGTATATACGGGCGTGACCTCCGTATCCGGCGATCAGTCTAACGTGGGCTTTGTGCTGATGAATCAGCGTACCATGGAAACCCGCTATTATGCCTGCGCGGGAGCGGAAGAGTTTTCCGCCATGTCGTCAGCAGAGGGCCAGGTACAGCATCTGGGCTATAAAGCCGCATTTCCGCTGCTCCTGAATATAGCTGATGAGCCTACCTATTTCCTGGCGCTCAAGGATGAAGCGGGACTGGTGAAGAAATATGCCATGGTTAATGTGCAGCGCTATCAGATCGTAGCCATCGGGGATACGGTGCCTGAATGTGAGGAGGCCTATATTTCTCTTCTGAACGACAATAACATTATTGCGGAGGAGGGCGCCGAGACGCAGAAGCGCAGCGGCGTGATTGCCAGAATTGTGGAAGGCGTCATCGACGGGAATACCCATTATTACATTTTCCTGGAAGGCTCCGAAAGCATTTTTGATGTGGCCCTTTCTGATTTTGTCGAAATTGTAAGGTATCAGGCGGGGGACCGGATTACCCTGGAGTATCTGGAAGGAGAAAAGACCTGCCGTGTGACCGGAATATCCTGAGCGGTCTCCAGACAGCAGGAACATACAGACGATACAAAGCTTTTTTAAACATGTTGTAAAAGGAGGGTCCGTTCCGGTCAGGATGGGCTCTCCTTTTACAGCTTTTTTCTTAATTTTTTTCATCCGGTTTGAAAGGAAGAGAAAATATGATACACTGAAATTACAAAAAGATATCAGAGATATGAAAGAATATATCTGAGATCATGTAACAGATATATCATTTCTTTTGAAGAGGAAAATAATATGGATGAAAACTGCAAAGCGGAACTGCAAAAATTTTTTTCTGTCTCAGCTGTGATTTTTCTGGTTGTTTATCTTGTTTTTCTGATGTTGTCTTTTTTTTCAAATTCCTTTTCCATTCCTCTTTTTGCAGGTCTGATGTTTGTTGAATTTTTTCTTTTACTGTTCTGCTCGCGCTCTGCTGCATTGTCATGATATATGTCCTGAAAATCAAAAAAGAGCAGGATATGATCCTGCTGGTTATCGCGCTGTATAACAGTTCTTTTTTTGATAAATCCATATGTGCCCTGCGCAGGCTGAAGCAATTGCAGTCATTGGCACAGAGAGAAAAATAATAACATCTAATATAATTGAAGTTCCGTGAAATTCAGTATATTATAATAGGCAGAACAGGAACAGCAGTGACGAGGCGGCCGGTATTCTGATATTGACTTTTTCACGGGAACGATTTATATTCAAAGACAGCTTGTGTCAGAATGCAGGACCCTGAAGTTCTGTTTTTAAGTAAAAATCATGTAAAAGGAGAAAAGTTGTAATTGTGTGCTCATACACAATATCATAAGTGCTCAAAATGAAAAAATTAGCTTTAAGCGATGAAATCTTATTGAAAATAGACAAGCCTGCCCGGTATCTCGGAAATGAGATCAACGCAGTCATCAAGGACCCGGAGCAGGTGGACATCCGTTTCTGTATGTGCTTTCCGGACGTGTACGAGATCGGCATGTCCCATCTGGGTATCCAGATCCTCTATGACATGTTCAATCAGCGGGAGGATGTCTGGTGCGAGCGCGTCTATTCTCCCTGGGTAGATCTGGATCAGCTCATGAGAGAAAAGAACATCCCGCTGTTCGCGCTGGAATCCCAGGACCCGGTGCGGGAATTTGACTTTCTGGGAATTACGCTCCAGTACGAAATGTGCTACACGAATATTCTTCAGATTCTGGACCTGAGCGGTATCCCGTTGAGTGCCGCAGAACGTACCTGGGAGGACCCGATCGTGATTGGCGGCGGGCCCTGCGCCACAAATCCGGAGCCGCTGGCGGAGTTTTTCGATCTCTTCTATATCGGAGAGGGCGAGACCTCTTACTTTGCCCTGCTGGATGCTTACAAGGAAGTGCGGCAGAAATGCGGAAGCCGGAAAGAGTTTCTGGAGCGGGCGGCACAGATTCCCGGAATCTACGTGCCTTCTTTCTATGAAATTACCTACCAGGAGGATGGAACTTTGGCTTCCATGGAGCCGGTAAATCCCCATGCGCCCAGAAAAGTGGAAAAGCAGGTAGTGACCGACCTTACTCACACCTACTATCCGAAGAAACCGCTGGTGCCTTTCATCAAGGTCACCCAGGACCGTGTGGTTCTGGAGATCCAGAGAGGCTGTATCCGCGGCTGCCGTTTCTGCCAGGCGGGGATGCTGTACCGGCCCACACGGGAGCGGTCTCTGGAAATGCTGGAGCAGGCAGCCCTTGATATGCTGGAAAGCACCGGACACGAAGAGATCTCGTTAAGTTCCTTAAGTTCCAGCGATTATTCGCAGCTTCAGGAGCTGGTGACGTTTCTTATTGACACTTTTGGAAACAGGGGCGTCAATATTTCCCTGCCTTCCCTGCGCATTGACGCTTTCTCTCTGGACGTTATGAGCAAGGTGCAGGATATCCGTAAGAGCAGTCTGACCTTCGCGCCGGAGGCCGGCTCCCAGCGTCTGCGCGACGTGATCAACAAGGGCCTGACCGAGGAAGTGATCTTGGAAGGAGCAGGACAGGCTTTTGAGGGCGGCTGGAACAAGGTGAAGCTTTATTTTATGCTGGGCCTGCCCACAGAGACAGAAGAAGATCAGAAAAGTATCGCCTGGCTTGCGGAGCGGATTGCCCGCCGGTATTATGAGATTCCCAAAGATCAGCGGAACGGAAAATGTCAGATTACCGTCAGCACCTCTTTCTTTGTGCCGAAGCCTTTCACGCCCTTCCAGTGGGCCCGCATGTGCACCCGGGAGGAATTTCTTGAGAAGGCGCATACGGTAAACACGGAAATTAAAGCTCAGCTGAACCGCAAGAGCATCAAATACAACTGGCATGAAGCAGATGTCACAGTGCTGGAGGGAATCTTCGCCCGCGGAGACCGGAAAGTATCAAAGGCGCTCCGTCTGGCTTACGAGAAGGGCTGTCTTTTCGATTCCTGGTCTGAGCATTTCCATAATGAACTCTGGCTGGAAGCCTTTGAGGAAGCGGGCATCGACATCTCTTTCTACACGACGCGACAGAGAAAAACGGATGAGCTGTTCCCCTGGGATTTCATCGACATCGGTGTGACGAAGAAGTTCCTGCTGCGGGAGTGGGAGAGAGCTCACGAGGAAAGCGTTACACCCAACTGCCTGATGCAGTGCCAGGGTTGCGGCGCAGGCCGTTACCACACCGGCGTATGCCCCGGCGCGTCCGCGGGCGGCCCGGTACAGAAAGTTCCCACAGGCAGCGCCCCGGTTTCTTCTGAAACCGCACAGGAAATCCAGGAAGGAGGAAATCAGGCATGAAAATCCGCATCAAATTCCGTAAATACGGTATCATGAAATTTATCGGTCATCTGGATATCATGCGCTATTTCCAGAAGGCCATGCGCAGGGCTGATATCGACATCTGTTATTCCAGCGGTTTCAGTCCCCATATGATTATGTCCTTTGCGTCCCCGCTGGGCGTGGGACTGACCAGCGACGGCGAATATCTGGATATAGAGATCGGAAACGAGCAGTCCTCCGCGTCTGCGGTGAAGCGCCTGAATGCAGTGATGGCAGAAGGGGTCGAGGTCTTATCCTTCCGCAGAATTCCGGAGGAAAAGGCGTCAAACGCCATGTCTCTTGTGGCTGCTGCCGATTACGAAGTACGTTTCAGGGACGAAAAATTTCTTCCTGACAATTTGGCGGAAGCCTGGACTGCCTTTTATCATCAGAGCGCCATTCCCATCGTCAAGAAGACGAAAAAGGGAGAGCGTGAGCTGGACTTAAAGCCTCTGATCTATCAGGCGGAATGCCGTCCGTCTTCTGATGGAAGCTGTATCTTCCTGCGTCTGTCAGCGGGCAGCGCCGACAATATTAAGCCGGAGCTTGTGATGGAAGCTTTTGCGGCTTACGCAGGCTTTTCGATTCCGGGGTTTGCCCTTCTGATTCACAGAAAAGAGCTTTATGCCGATACGGGCCTGGAGGGAGCAGGGCGCTTCGTAAGCCTGGAAGATCTGGGAGAGGAGTTTTAGGGATGGAGGAACAGGGAATTTTTCTCGTGACCCGGCTTTCTGTCCACGGAAAAGAAAAGATTGTCAGCGCATTTTATGAAAACGGCCGTGCTGCGGAGCTTTCCTGTATGTCTTCCGGCACAGACTCGCTTCTTGGAAATATTTATGTGGGAAAGGTGAAAAACATCCTTTCAAACATCAACGCAGCGTTCATAGAGATCGCAGACGGCGTGCTCTGTTATTATTCCCTCGCGGAAAACGACACGCCCCTGTACACTTCACCTAAAAAGAAGGAGAAGCTCGTCCCCGGCGATGAGCTTCTCGTGCAGGTAAGCCGGGAAGCCGTCAAGACAAAGGCTCCGACTGTCACCTGCAATCTGAACTTTGCCGGGAAATATCTGGTGCTCACCACCGGGAAAAAGAATCTCGGCATTTCTTCTAAGCTGGAACAGACAGAACGGCAGCGGCTGCGCCAGATTGCGGAACCTTTTCTTCAGGAAGACTTTGGCATCATCGTCCGCACCAATGCGGCGGGAGCCGGGGAAGAAGAGCTGAGAGAAGAACTGACCCGCCTGACTGCCCTTGTACGGCGGACACTGGAAACCGGACGGAACCAGACATGCTTTTCCCTTGTGTATCGGGAACCTCCCGTCTACGCGGCCAGAATCCGGAGCCTCCCCCAGAACCGGCTTGGTAAAATTGTGACTGATGACCGCATTCTGTATGAGGAGCTTTTCAGTTATCTTTCGGAATATCAGCCGGAAGATTTGAATAAACTGCAGTTTTATGATCAGGAAGCCCCTTCTCTGAACAGCCTTTACGGGATTGGAGGGGCGCTGGAAGGGGCTCTGCGGGAGCGTGTATGGCTGAAATCTGGCGGTTATCTGGTGATTCAGCCTACGGAGGCCCTCACGGTGATCGACGTGAATACCGGGAAATATCAGGGACGAAAAAAGCAGCAGGATACGTTCCTTAAGATCAACAAAGAAGCAGCCGCCGAGATTGCCAGGCAGCTCCGCCTGCGGAACCTGTCCGGCATCATCATCGCAGATTTTATCGATATGGAGGCGCAGGAAGATCAGAAGGCGCTTATGGATTATCTGGCCTCTGAGCTGAAACACGATCCGGTCAAGACGACGCTGGTGGATATGACGGCGCTGGGACTGGTGGAAATTACGCGCAAAAAAACGCAGAAGTCGCTTTTTGAGCAGGTATACAGTGACTGAGCATGGACGCCCCGCCGCCCCGGTTTCCTTCCAGAACTCGCTTGCGCTCCTGTCAAGCGTAACGGTACTAAGGTTTCCCGGGCCCAAAAGCGGCCCGGGAAACCAAGTGCCGACGCTCTCCAAGGGTTCTTTCAGGAAACCGGGGCGGCGGGGCTGTTCGTGACAGGCCCTGCACACCTCCGGAAAAAGCCGTGCCGGCAAAAGGGCTCAGGATTGAGGCATGCCGTTTAAAAGTGGACAGCATTGACAGGAGAGAAAGGAAGGCAGTGTATGAAGTACGACTTTACGACAATTATGGACCGGCTTGGAAAGGACGCCATAGCGGTGGATATTCCAAGTTCCGGCGGCGGAAATGGCTTTTTTGCAGACGCGAAAATAAAGGACGGCTTTTCTGTGATCCCCATGTGGGTGGCGGATATGAATTTTCCCGCTTTCCCGGAGATCCCCAAAGCAATCTCTGAACGTGCTGCACATCCGGCTTACGGGTATTTTCAGCCCACAGAAACGTATTTTGACAGCATCATCCGGTGGCATGAGGAGCGTTTTGGCACCACGGGTCTTACGAAGGAATGTATCGGATATGAGAACGGTGTGCTGGGCGGAGTGGTGAGCGCCCTGAAGATTCTCTGTCAGCCCGGGGATTCCATTATCACCCAGTCTCCCACCTATATCGGTTTTACGCACTGCGCGGAAGACAATGGCTGGAATCTGGTTCTGAATCCGCTCATACAGGATGAGCAGGGAACGTGGCGGATCGACTACAGGGATTTGGAGCAGAAGCTGTCCGGAGGCGGTATCCACGCCGCCATTTTCTGTTCGCCGCACAATCCTGCCGGCCGTGTATGGGAAGAGTGGGAAATCCGGAAGCTGATGGATCTTTACCAGAAATATGACGTATATGTCATTTCGGATGAGATCTGGGCGGATCTGACCATGCCCGGATACCGCCATATTCCCACACAGATGATTTCTGAAGATGCCCGGATGCGCACAATTGCTCTGTACGCTCCGTCAAAGACCTTTAATCTGGCCGGTCTTGTGGGCTCTTATCATGTGATTTACAATTCCCTGCTGAGAGATCGAATCACAAAAGCGGGAGCTGCCACCCATTACAATTCCATGAATGTACTTTCCATGCACGCTCTGACTGCCGCTTACAGCAAAGAGGGACAGGAGTGGCTGGACGAGCTTCGCCAGGTCCTGAAAGACAATCTGGAGTATGCAGTTTCTTTTATCTATGACAATTTTGCAGGAATCCGGACGACCATGCCCCAGGGTACCTACATGCTGTTTCTGGACTGCACAGACTGGTGCCGGGAACACCATACGACGATTGACGCTCTGCAGAAAGCAGGCATCGAAGTGGGCGTGATCTGGCAGGATGGACGGCCTTTCCACGGGGACTGCCACATCCGCATGAATCTGGCGCTGCCCCACAGTCTTGTCGCAGAAGCCTTCGACCGTCTGAAGAAATATGTCTTTATATAAATACCTAAATTAGCGTCGGCATACTAAGGGAAATTTCCCCTCACATTTCCAGGCATTTATGATGCCGGTACCCAGCCAGAGAGAGGAGGTGCGCTTATGAGTGAACTCAGAAAAATCCCAAATGTAGGAAAGCAGACGGAGCAGGATCTGATTGCCATGGGTTACCGAAGCATTGAGTCCCTGCGCGGCAAACGGGCCGAGGAACTCTACGCAGAGGAATGCCGTCTAAGAGGATTCGAGCTCGACCGCTGCCAGCTCTATATTTATCGCGCGTTGGAGTACTATCTGAATACGGAAAATCCAGATCCGCAGAAATGTAAATGGTGGTTCTGGAAAGACGATTTTTATCTGCCCGCCCCCTGCGGCGCTGTCTGTACAGAATGTGCGCGCTTCCCATCGGAGTGTGCTGGCTGCCGCAAGATCGAGGGAAAGGTCTTCTGGACAAAATATCTGAACCGGGAACGCTGCGCAGTATATGACTGCTGCGTAAAAGACAAAGGACAGCGTACCTGTGCAGACTGCATGGAACTTCCCTGCGAGCGCTTCACGAAAGACCCTACGCTCACCGACGAGCAGAATGAGGCAGGTTTGAAAAAGCTGTTAAAAAATCTTCGGCAGCTATAACAGGAGAAAGTCCTTATCCAGGTGCTCTGACATAAAATTTCTGAAAACCCTTGACCCTGACGCTGCGTTATAGCTTACAATGGCCTTACACGGGAGGGATAGTTATGCGGACAGTAAAAGAAGTAAGCAGACTCACAGGGGTAAGTGTGCGCACCCTGCATTATTACGATGCAATCGGTCTTCTGAAACCTGCAGAAGTAACGGAAGCGGGTTATCGGCTGTATGACGATACGGCACTTGGCCGTCTGCAGAATATTTTACTGTTTCGGGAACTGCAGTTTCCACTGAAGGAGATCAAAGCAATTCTCGACAGCCCGGATTTTGATCCGTCGGAAGCTCTGGCACAGCAGATCAAACTGTTGGAACTGCAGTATCAGCATATAGGAGAACTTATCTCTTTTGCCCGTGAAATCCAGAAAAAAGGAGTAAGAAACATGGATTTTCAGGTTTTTGACACGAAAAGGATGGAAGACTATAAGTCAGAAGTAAAGGAAAGATGGGGCGGCACCAGAGAATATCAGGAATATGAGCAGAAACAGGAAAAAGCCGGTGATTCCGCTGAAGCAGGACGGCGGATGATGAATATATTTGCTGAGCTTGGAGCGCTGAGGCAGCTTCCGCCATCCGACAGAGCAGTACAGGAAAAAATCATTGCTCTGCAAAAAATTATTACAGATAATTACTATACCTGTACTGACAAAATTCTTGATGAGCTGGGAAAAATGTATGTGGACGACGAGCGCTTTAAGCGCAATATCGACAAAGCCGGCGGCGAAGGAACAGCCAAGTTTGTAAAAAGAGCCATTGAAATTCACTGCGCCAGATAAGCATCTCGTGATTTCCAGTAGCTTTTCCAATACCCTGCCCGTGCTGTTTTACGCACAGTGAAGACATTTTTATTTGTGTCTTTCTGACGGGCTATATCGGACAGAGCATGAAGCGGAAGCGCCTGCCGGCTGAGATATTCCCGGAAGAACCCTTGGAGAGCGTCGGCACTTGGCTTGCCGGGCCGGTTTTTGGTCCGGCAGGCCTTAGTACCGTTACGCTCGACAGGAGCGGAAGCGGGTTCTGGAGGGAATACTCAGCCGGCTGGCGGTCACCACGTATCTCTGTCCAATACAGCACATCATCCCAGGCACAAAGCAAAAATTTCTGAACCCCCTCTTGACAGCCCGGTATGCCTGTGCTATTATATTACGGATGCCGCACAACGAGGTATAAGTATGCGCTTTTTTATCCGTTCTAGTTTCATCCGGCCGCTTTTTCAGGCAGAGGAAGAGAAGGGAAATGGGCAGAAGGAAAAGACGCGTCACCAAAATTGGCGAGTAAATAATCAGGAGGTGCCACAGAATGTACGCAATCATTGCAACAGGTGGTAAACAGTACAAAGTATCCGAAGGCGATGTAATCAAAGTTGAGAAGCTTGGCGTAGAGGCAGGCGAGACTTATAACTTTGACCAGGTTCTGGCAGTCGGCGGAGACACTCTGACCGTAGGAACCCCGACAGTAGCCGGCGCTACGGTAACTGCATCTGTAATCGGTGACGGCAAAGCAAAGAAAGTCATCGTTTACAAGTACAAGAGAAAATCTGGATATCACAAGAAAAACGGCCACAGACAGCAGTACACGGCAGTTAAGATCGAGAAGATCTCTGTTCAGTAATCGTCATGACAGCCGTTACCATATATAAAAGATCCGGACAGTATACCGGCTTTTCCATAGAAGGACATGCCGGATACGGCGAGGAAGGCGAGGATATTGTGTGCGCGGCGGTCAGTGTGCTGTCACTGAATACGCTGAATTCCATAGAAGCCTTCACAGAAGACAGTTTTTCGGGGGAACAAAAAGACGGCTATTTAAGCTGCAGCTTCCCGGAGCCATTGTCTGAGAAAGCCGTACTGCTGGTGGATTCCATGGTACTTGGACTGACAGACATTGAACGAAGTTATGGAAAATCATACATCAGGATTGCATTCAAGGAGGTGTAATATCATGTTACAGATGAACCTTCAGTTGTTCGCTCATAAAAAGGGAGTAGGTTCCACAAAGAACGGCCGTGATTCCGAGTCCAAGAGACTGGGAGCCAAGAGAGCTGACGGACAGTTTGTAAAGGCTGGAAACATTCTTTACAGACAGCGCGGAACCAAGATTCACCCGGGTGTGAACGTAGGACGCGGCGGAGATGATACCCTGTTCGCTCTGACTGACGGAATCGTAAGATTCGAGAGAAAGGGAAGAGATAAGAAGCAGGTTTCTATCGTTCCGGTAGCAGCAGAATAAGTTACTTTGAGGCTTCAAGTCGTCAGATTTGAAGCCTCTTTTACCATCAGACAGCTTTTTGCAGGAGATTGATAATGTTTGCAGACAGAGCGAAAATATATATCCGTTCCGGCAAGGGCGGCGACGGACATGTAAGCTTCCGCAGGGAGCTGTATGTGCCCAACGGCGGCCCGGACGGCGGCGACGGCGGCCGGGGCGGCGACGTGATTTTTGAAGTGGATGAGGGGTTAAATACCCTCTATGATTACCGCCACAGAAGAAAATTCAAGGCGGAAGACGGAGAAGAAGGCGGAAAACGCCGCTGCCACGGAAAAGACGGCAGCGATATCATATTAAAGGTTCCGGAAGGAACTATTATAAGAGAAGCGGAGAGCGGCAAGGTGATCGCAGATATGTCAGGTGAAAACCGGCGCCAGACCATCTTAAAAGGCGGACGGGGCGGCGCTGGCAATCAGCATTTTGCCACCTCTACCATGCAGGTGCCCAAGTATGCCCAGCCGGGACAGCCGGCTCAGGAGCTTGAGGTGCTGCTGGAGCTGAAAGTCATCGCGGATGTGGGACTGGTAGGCTTCCCGAATGTGGGAAAATCCACGCTTCTTTCCCGGGTGACGAACGCGCAGCCCAAGATTGCCAACTATCATTTCACCACTCTGACACCCAACCTGGGCGTGGTGGATCTGGAAGGCGGCGGAGGTTTCGTCATCGCGGATATTCCGGGACTGATCGAGGGCGCTTCCGAAGGAGTGGGCCTGGGACACGAATTCCTGCGCCATATTGAGCGTACCCGCGTACTGATTCATATGGTGGACGCGGCTTCCACGGAAGGCCGTGACCCGATCGAAGATATTTACGCAATCAACAAAGAATTAAAGGCCTATAATGAAGAGATCGCAGGCCGTCCCCAGGTCATCGCGGCCAACAAGGTGGATGTGCTGGGAGAAGATACCGAGCCCATAGAGAGGCTGAAAAAAGAATTTGAGCCCCAGGGAATCCGCGTGTTCCCCATATCCGCAGTGGCGGGACAGGGCTTAAAGGAGCTTCTTTACTATGTGAAGGAACTTCTGGACGCTGCGCCCCAGGAAGCCATTGTCTTTGAGCCGGAGTATTTCCCGGGCGAGGAGCTGGTGTATGTAAATCTTCCGTATACAGTGGTCAAATCAGAAGAGGAAGAGGGCGTCTACATTGTGGAAGGCCCGCGTATTGAAAAAATGCTTGGTTATACCAATCTGGATTCGGAAAAGGGCTTTGCGTTCTTCCAGAAGTTCCTGAAGGATACGGGAATTCTGGATGAGCTGGAAAAAGCCGGAATCCAGGAGGGTGATACCGTGCGGATGTATGGCCTGGCCTTTGATTACTACAGATAGACCGCTTTGATAATTACCGATATACAGAAATAGAATGCCTTTCTGCGCCGGCCTGGCTGCCGCAGAAGTAAAGGAGAAAATAGAATTATGACAAGCAAACAACGGGCCTATTTAAAAAGCCTTGCCATGACCATGGACCCCATTTTTCAGGTGGGGAAAGCTTCTGTTACGCCGGAGCTCATCGGCGCTCTGGAAGAGGCTCTCGCGGCCAGAGAACTGATTAAGCTCAGCGTGCTGCAGAACTGCGCGGACGAGCCCCGGGAGATTGCAGAGATGATTGCAGACAGAACCCGTTCCCAGGTCGTTCAGGTCATCGGCAAAAAGATCGTTCTTTACCGGGAAAACAAGGATGAAAAGAATGAGAAGAAGAAAATACAGCTTCCGATGTAGCTGTATTTTCTTTCCGAAGCCGGAGAGAAGACCGGCGGGGTATAAGCAGGAGAAGGACAGGCAGGACTTATGGATACCGTAAAACGAAAGAAGGTAGGAATTCTGGGAGGGACCTTTGACCCCATTCATACAGGACATCTGATCCTGGCTGAAGAGGCCTGCGAGGCCTTTTCCCTGGACTATGTGCTGATTATGCCCAACGGAAATCCGCCTCACAAGGCAGGACAGGTGCATGCCAGCATGGAGCAGCGCACCAGAATGGCTGAGCTGGCAGTGGCAGACAATCCTCATTTACGCGTCTCTGATTTTGAGCGGACGCCGCAGGATTATCACTATACCTATGAGACGCTGGAATTTCTGACGGAAAAGAATCCGGATACAGATTATTATTTTATTCTCGGCGCAGACTCCCTGATGCTTTTCCATACCTGGAAAGAACCTCAGCGGATCTGCGATCGGTGCGTTATTCTGGCCGCGGTGCGGGATGGAATGCGGCCGCTGGAGCTGGAAAGCTGGATAGAAGCTTTAAATAAGCGCTTCGGAGCCCGGATCTATCCGCTTTCCACTACAAATATTGATATCTCCTCGAATATGATTCGGGAAAAGGTACAGAACCGCCGTAGTATCCGGTATTATGTCCCGGCTCCGGTGGAAGCCTACATTTACACAGAAGGGCTGTATCAGCCGGGGAAGGAGACGGGACGTGAATGAAAAATTATGATATGAAATCCTATCAGAAAAAAATCAAGCATGAGATGGACGACGGGCGTTACCAGCATACGCTGGGCGTCATGTATACCTGTGCCGCTCTTGCCATGCGATACGAATACGACATTCAGAAGGCTCAGCTGGCCGGCCTCCTTCATGACTGCGCCAAATGTATTCCAAATGGAAAAAAACTGAAACTCTGTGAGAAGCATAACATTCAGATCACAGAAGTGGAACGCCGCAATCCTTTTCTGCTCCACGCAAAACTGGGTGCGTTCCTGGCGATGCATGAATACGGCGTCAATGATAAGGAGATTGTCAGCGCCATCTTAAACCATACCACCGGAAAGCCCAATATGTCTCTGCTGGATAAAATTGTATATGTGGCAGATTATATTGAGCCCCGGCGCAATAAGGCGCCCAATCTGCCGGAAGTGCGGAAGCTGGCATTTCTGGATTTGGACGCAGCTCTCTACAAGATACTTTCCGATACTCTGGATTATCTGGACGAAGGCTCCGGAGAAATTGACGAGATGACAATGAAGGCCTACGAATACTATAAGGCAGAACGGCAGGCTGCGGCCGCCGGACCGGACGAGAAGGAGGAAAATCTATGACACAGACACAGTCAAAGCAGATGGCCAGACTGGCCTATGAAGCCCTGGAAGATAAAAAGGCGCGGGATATCCGTATCCTGGATATTTCTGAAATCTCGGTTCTGGCCGATTATTTTCTCATTGCCAGCGGCTCCAATAAAAATCAGGTGCAGGCTATGGTAGACAATGTGCAGGAAGAGCTTCACAAAGCCGGCTTTGCGCCCAGACAGATAGAGGGATATCAGACAGCCAGCTGGATTCTTCTGGATTACGGCGATATTATTATTCATATTTTTGATGAGGAAAACCGTCTTTTCTATGATCTGGAACGTATCTGGAGAGATGGTTCCGTCATTTCTCCGGAAGCCTTAAAGGAGGCATAACATCAATGATACTGACAGGAGTCATCATCAATGTCGCGGCAATCATTATCGGCAGCGCTGCCGGACTTCTGCTCAAAAAAGGAATTCCGGACAGCATGGGAGATTCTGTTATGAAGGCCATGGCTCTCTGTGTCCTTTATATCGGGATCAGCGGTTCTCTGGACGGTGAAAATGTGCTGATCGCCATTATTTCCATGGCACTGGGAACCGTGATCGGAGAGGCCCTTTCTCTTCAGGAGCGTCTGGAAAAGCTGGGCGCTCTGATTCAGTCAAAATGCCGTCCCTCTCCAAACGGCGTGTCCGTGGCGGAAGGGTTTGTCAGCGCAAGCCTTCTTTTCTGTATCGGAGCCATGGCGATTGTAGGCTCCCTTCAGAGCGGCCTGTCGCTGGATCACAGCACTCTTACCGCAAAAGCTCTGATTGACGGTATCGCAGCCGTCGTACTTACGTCCAGCCTGGGAATCGGAGTTATGTTCTCTGCCTTTCTCTGCCTGCTCTATGAAGGAACCATCACCGTATGCGCCAGGTTTATCGGACCATATCTTACCACCTCTGTCATCAATGAGATGACCTGTGTGGGCTCTCTGCTGATTATCGGGATCAGCATTAACATGATGTTTAAAAACAAAATACGCGTTATGAATTCCATACCGGCTGTTTTCCTGCCCATCCTGCTGTGCCGGTTCATGTAAAAAATGAAGAAGCGGATGATTATGTAAAGCTGAGAAATTCAATGGGATTCCGGTATGGGTTTCCCGGAAAGGAAGAAAAGCTATGAGCAGTATCCGGAAGATCACACAGGTTACAGATAATCGTTTTCTCAATATGTTTGATCTGGATGTCATACATCGTTCGGGAAAGCCTGGACTCTATCACATCGCTTCCCGTGCCCGCAGCATCGAAGAGCTGAAGCTGTCTACCAGAATAAACAAAGCAGACGGGGTCATTATTTACGCGCTTTATGGGGAAAAAAGAGACAGAGTTGTGCTGATTCGGCAGTACCGTTACAGCATTGCCGGTTATATTTATGAATTTCCTGCAGGGCTGGTGGATGAGGGAGAGGATTTCCACGCCGCCGGCGTCCGGGAACTCAGGGAAGAAACAGGGCTGACCTTTCATCCCATAGAAGTGGATGACATATATTCAAAGCCCTATTTTACCACCATCGGGATGACCGACGAATCCTGCGCGGCCGTATATGGAACAGCTGATGGAATCATCTCCGGCGAGGGGCTGGAAGACAGCGAGGAGATTGAAGTGGTACTTGCGGATCGGACGGAGATCCGGAGAATTCTAAGGGAAGAAAACGTCTCTCTGATGTGCGCTTATATGATGATGCATTTTCTGCATGCAGACCCCGAAAACCCGTTTTCGTTTCTGGAGGTGAAAATATGACCCTGGAGGAACAGCTGGAATTCTGGCATCAAAACGATGAATACGAAAAAATCATTGAAGAGCTGGAAAAAATTCCAGATACGGAACGCAGTCATAAACTGACAGGACTTCTGGCACGGGCATATGAAAACGCTGCAGGCGGCACGGAGCATCCGGAGTATCATCTTCACGCAATAGAGCTTTTAAAAAGCGCGGTAGAAGAAGAGGACCCCAACTGGAATTTCCGTATGGGCTTCGCGCTCTACTGGCTGGACAGAGAGGAGGAGGCCGTGCCTTATTTCGAGCGTATCTTCACACTGATTGATTCTGATCCGGAGACCCAGGCTTTCTGGGCTGACGCAAGAGAACTTCTCGATTACTGCCGCCAGCAGGCCGCGCGAAAGAGACAGGCACAGAACCATGAGCCTTACCTGTCCATATCTCAGAGAATATGGTAGCGTCGGTGTAGAGGGATAACTCTCTTTACACCGACGCTAACGCCGGCGTAGAGGGATAACTCTCTTTACACCGGCGTTCTTATATTTTTAAATATTTTTTAAATGTTTTCAAAATCTTTATGACGTCAATACATTCATCGGAAAAAGCGGAAAACTCCGAATACTTTTCCGAGAATCTGGCAGTCCGGTACAATGATCGGGGACATCGCGTCATTTTCCGGCTGCAGACGGATGTGATCGGCCTCGCGATAAAAGGTCTTGACAGTCGCCGAATCGTCTACAAGAGCTACCACCATATCGCCGTTCCGGGCGGTCTGGCTCTGCTCTACAATGATGGTATCTCCATCAAAAATTCCTGCGTTGATCATGGAATCCCCCTGGACTTTCAGCATAAAACACTGTTCGTTCGGCATGAACTCCATGGGAACCGGGAAGTAGGATTCTATATTTTCCACAGCCAGAATCGGCTCTCCGGCAGCCACCTTTCCTACAATCGGAACATTGACCACCTCTCTGCGGGCCAGATTGAAATTATCGTCAATAATCTCGATAGCCCGGGGTTTGGTAGGATCTCGGCGGATATAACCGTTCTTTTCCAGAGTCTCCAGGTGAGAGTGAACGGAAGAGGTGGATTTAAGATCCACAGCTTCGCAGATATCACGCACCGAGGGGGGATACCCTTTGTTGATAATCTGAGATTTTATATATTCAAGAATTTCGGATTGTTTTTTTGAAATCTTTCCATAAGCCATGCTTGCGCTTCCTCCTTCTGCGGCCTCGGTGTACCACTGAAATACATTCGTTTATTTATTCAAGTATAGCATATGTCTGCACCGGATGCAAACAAATGTTTAGAAAATTTGTTCTGGTTCCCTGTGACCGCAGGAAACAGGAATTGCTACGCTGCAAATGTAAACGTTCCATGAACTTTAAATGAACATTTATTTTTTTCTGGTATACGGTTACATTTTATGCTATAATTATTACTAAATTATTACACCCTCAGCGTCCCGCTTATGGTGTTTTTATTTGCTGGGGGAAGACCACACAGGAAGGAACCAGAAGATGAAAAGACATGTGAAATGGCTTCTGCTGGCCTTGAGCTTTGCCTGTCTTGCAGGCACAGCCGGCTGTGGAAGCAGCGAAGAAGTTACGGCGGACAGCTTCTCCACAGAGGAGGAAGTGATTCCGGAGGAAGTGGAAGCAGAAGAGCCGGAAGAGGAGGAGGTAGAAGAAGTCGCCCCCGAAGGAATGTACCGCAGTGAATTGACAAATGAGTGGATCAGCGAGGATTTGAAGGATCAGCGTCCGATTGCGGTCATGGTTGACAACGAGAAGACAGCCCTTCCCCATTATGGGCTTTCACAGGCAGATATTGTCTATGAGATGATGAACAGCACACAGAACGGACAGATCACACGTTTCATGGTACTGTTCAAAGATTACGACAGCGTCCGCCAGATTGGAAGCGTCCGCAGCGTGCGTCCTACCAATCTTATGATTGCTCCGGAATGGAATGCGATTGTCTGCCATGATGGAGGACCTTTCTATATTAACACCTTCCTTGCCAATGATTATGTTGATCATTTCAGCGGAACCTTTTCCCGCGTAGACAATGGCAAACCCCGCGAGTTTACAGAGTACATACTTCCGGGAGATATGGAAGACAATTTCAGCAATTCCAGCGTAGACCGCAATTATAATGAATACGCCCCCACAGAACCGCATTTTGAATTTGCTTCTGAGAGCAATCCGGTGGATCTTTCCGGAGAAGCAGGCAGCACGGCGTGTACGCTTGTCGATCTCCCGTTCCCGCATAACGGATCAGAGCTCAATTATGATGAAGCCTCAGGGACTTATCTGTATTCCGAGTACGGTTCCGCTCATGTAGATCCGGGCAACAATAACCAGCAGCTTGCGTTCAAGAATGTGATTCTTCAGAAAATGAGCTACAATCAGCTGGACAATCACGGATATATGGTATGGAACTGTCTGGCGACCGGCATGGAAGGCTACTACATTACGAACGGGCAGGCAATTCCCATTACCTGGAGCAAGATCTCAGATACAGACCGCACCATCTACTACGACATGACAGGGGATGAAATTACAATCAATACCGGAAAGACCTATATCGCTTTTGTAGCGGATGAAGTATGGGATGAGCTGGTAGTCCAGTAACCGGACAGAATACAGACAAAGTAAAATGGACTAATGGACTGCGGCAGCCGAAAGAAAACGATGTTTCGGCTGCCGCGTTTTTTATCGATATCTTAGTCCTCGCGGAGTCTTACGGCTTTGGCCGCTCTGCGGCGCCGGTTTTCATCCTGAGCCGCATAATGCTTCCGGGTGGTATTTACGTCCTTATGTCCCAGCACATCGGCTACCAGGTAGATATCGCCCGTTTCCTGATACAGAGTGGTTCCGTAAGTACTGCGGAGCTTGTGAGGCGTAATTTTCTTCAGGGGCGTCACCTGACGGGAATATTTCTTCACCAGATTTTCCACCGCGCTTACACTGATTCGGCGGTTCTGGGTGGAGTAGAAGAGAGCGCGCTCGTGGCCTTCCTGAGGAATTACATGTTTCCGGCTGCCTTCGATGTAGTCCCTGAGCGCTTTTTCCACCTCTTCTCCAAAATATACGATCATCTCAGAGCCGCCTTTCCGGGTCACTTTGATTCCGTTATTATTAAAATCAACATCTGTAATGTCAAGTCCCACACATTCCGACACACGAATACCCGTTCCAAGCAGAAGCGTAACGATGGCCAGGTCCCGTTCCTTTGTTTTTTCATAATAGACCTTTTTCTGTCCTGTCAGCTGATCGCCTCCATGCTCAATAAAGTCCAGAAGCCTGGCCGTCTCATCCGCGTCCAGCCGGATGATGGCTTTATCATGAAGTTTCGGCATATCCACAAAAACAGTTGGATTCGTGCGAATCATCTGGCGCTTATAGTAGTAAGCATAAAAACTTCTCAGGGCCGACATCTTTCTCTTCAGCCCCCGTTCTCCATTTGTCACAGAGGCCGTAGAACCATCTTCCTCATCCTTCTGATACAGCTTCAAATACTCCTGATATTCTTCGATATCCACCGCTTCCAATCTGTCCAGATCCTCTGCTTTAAAATCGGTGGTTTGATAATTCTTATAATATGGATTTTCCTCAATCAGGAAGCGGAAAAACACCCGGATATCATACGCATAGGAAATGCGCGTGCGTGTGGATGTGGTGGGCTCCACAGCTCTGAAATAATCTTTCGCAAAAGGAGGAAGGGTTTTCAGGATATCCCGCAGCTTCTGTATATTGGTCATATCTGTCTGTTCGTGATAACTTCTGTATTCCATAGTAGGTAATCCTTTCTGTTTTCTCCTGGTAGTTTTATTTTAATTGACGGTGTCCATATCAGATGCTATAATGGATCTGTACAATTCCATATATAAAAGATATAAAGTGCTGTCCGTTTTTTGCTCATACGTTCGTATGGATAGTATCCAGAATGATAATATATGAATAATACGGACAGAAAAGGGAATCAGGTGAAAATCCTGAGCGATCCGGTCACTGTAATCAGGGAGCATTCCCTTCGCAATCCATTGTACAGCAGACTGTATGAGAAGGAAAGGGAAATGTGATGATCTGTAAGCCAGGAAACCTGCTTGATATCTAAGGAGAGACTTCCGAAGAAAGTTATATTCCTGTTAAAAGAAAATGCTAAAAGTTTTCTTTTTGCTGTGTCTGTTTTCCTCTGAAGCAGGCATATTTTATTTTATGGAATGCTCAGTAAAAATGTGGAACCGTACAGATACCGGGACAAAATCTGGACCGCAAAGCAGGGCCTGACAGACTGTGACGGCATTCGGTCTGTTACATCCTGTGAATATTCCAGAACAGCAGCTAAATGTGAGCCTGAATCCCCGGCTTAAATCATTTAACATATTGCAGTTACAGTTCCGGTTTGCTTTTGCATCTGCCTGACCAGTTCCTGATAATTATCAAGGAAACGGTTCGGGCAGATGTTTTTTATAGCATTATTTTAAGCGCAGCTGTCTTTAACACAAAGAAAGAAGAATCAGCGGCTGCAGGAAAGAGAAAGAGACGCATGGCCTCAGCCTCATGGTTTGTATGTGCCGCAAGCTGTAAATAACTGGAGCTTTAAACGGCGTTTCCGGCTTTTCTGGGGCAATCTATGAGAAAAACATGGATTTGTCGCATAGATCTCTCTGCTTCTCTATCGTAACACATCACTGATTTTTCGTCAACCAATACGTTAAAATCCAGTTAAAGAAAATTTCTTACAAAAAAAATAAGCCGTGATTTTACATCACAGCTTATATTCTGTAGAATAATACGGAAGAATCAGATATTGTCCTGATACAATATCATCTATACTGGCAAGAGAATTCAATTCCTGAACTTCTCTGATATAATCCTCACGGGACTCATAATGCTCATCCATATAATCAGAGGCCAGATCCCAGATAGTGTCTCCTGGCTGAATCTCCACATTGGTGTAATATTTATAATATGTGATTTCAGGCTCCTTTGCCTCAGCTTCAGACAGAAAACTGCCAAAAATAACCGCCAGCGCCAAAGCCAGGCAAAGGGATGAAATCAGAAGCATAATATTCCTTTGTCTTTTGTAATGTCTTCTGTAAACTCTTTTTCCAGTGTAAGTTCTCTTTCTTTCGTACATAAGATGTGCCTCCCCAAACATGCTCTCCATTCATGCAGCAGACATTTCGAACAGTTGTTCTTTATGTTTGTATTATAAAACACGAACATTCGTTTGTCAATACATATGTTCGGAAAATATGTTCGAAAATAGCAGACAAAAACGTTCCGGATAAAAATCCGGAACGTTTCCACAGGCCGCACAGTGCCCCGTTTCTCTCCTGTCCCCCGTCTTGGGTGAGGCTTTATTTGATTTGACTTATCGGATTTGCTTTATTCTGTAAACAGAGGTGTCGAATAGTACCGGTCTCCCGAATCAGGAAGCAGGGCGACAATGGTTTTTCCTCTGTTCTCCGGTCTCCTGGCCAGTTCAACAGCCGCCCAGAGCGCCGCTCCGGAAGTGATTCCCGTCAAAATTCCTTCTTTTTTGGCCAAAAGTTTTCCTGCGGCAAAAGCGTCATCGCTTTCTACCGGAATAATCTCATCATATATTTCCGTATTCAGAACCTCAGGTACAAAGCCAGCGCCTATTCCCTGCAGTTTATGCGGGCCACTGGTTCCCTTTGACAGCACTGGAGAATCTGCCGGTTCCACAGCCACTATTTTTACTTCAGGCTTCTGCTCTTTCAGGTACTCTCCCACTCCTGTCAGCGTTCCTCCCGTACCTACACCTGCCACAAAAACGTCTACCTGACCGTCTGTGTCTTTCCAAATCTCAGGCCCGGTGGAAACTCTGTGAGCGGCTGCGTTGGCCGGGTTTTCAAACTGTCCGGGGATAAAACTGTCCGGAATTTCAGACGCCAGCTCCCTGGCTTTTTTGATTGCTCCGCTCATTCCTTCCGCGCCGGGCGTAAGTACGATTTCGGCGCCGTAGGCCTTCAGAATATTGCGGCGTTCCACGCTCATGGTATCCGGCATAGTCAGAATCATGCGGTATCCTTTGACAGCGGCGATCGCAGCCAGACCGATGCCTGTATTTCCGGAAGTGGGCTCTATGATAACAGCTCCTTCTTTTAGAATTCCTCTGTTTTCCGCATCCTCAATCATGGATTTCGCTGCCCGGTCTTTGACGCTTCCGGTAGGATTTAAGTATTCCAACTTCACCAGAATTCTTGCCTGCAGCCCCAGCTCTTTTTCCAGATTTTCAGCCTCCACCAGGGGCGTCCTGCCGATGAGTTGAAGAATATTATTATAAATCTGTGCCATATACCTCATTCCTCCTTTTCCCGTTTACCGGTATCTTAAACCAGCCCGGAGAAAAAGTCAACGCTTCATCTTATAGAGAAAAAAGCCGGCCCTTCATCTTTTTCTTGCCAGTCTCTGCAGGGACAGTTATAATGGATAAAGCACCTTAAGAAAAAGGAAAGGAATAAAAATCAATGAAATTGCAGCAGCTTTTAAGTTATACACGGCGTGCCGTGGATGATTTTCATATGATAGAACCGGGAGATCGGATTGCGGTAGGCATTTCAGGTGGAAAAGACAGCCTCACCATGCTTTATGCGCTTCATGGACTGCGCCGCTTTTATCCTGCCCCTTTTGAGATAGAGGCCATTACTGTAGATCTGGGATTTCCGGATTTTGATTTAAGCCCCATCAAGGCGCTCTGCGAACAAATGGGCATACATTATACCATAGTAAAAACAGATATATACGAGGTGGTTTTTGAAATCCGCAGAGAAAGCAATCCCTGCGCGCTGTGCGCAAAGATGCGCAAAGGCGCTCTGAACCAGGCGATCAAGGAAACCGGCTGCAATAAAGTAGCCTACGCCCACCACAAAGACGACGTGGTGGAGACCATGCTTCTCTCCCTGATTTTTGAGGGACGTTTTCACTCTTTTGCTCCGGTAACATATCTGGACCGCATGGACCTGACAGTGATCCGTCCGCTGATGTATGTAGATGAAGCGGATGTCATCGGCTTTCGGAACAAATACCAGCTTCCGGTCTGTAAAAGCCCCTGCCCGGCCGACGGGCATACCAAACGGGAATATGCCAAGCAGCTGCTTCAGCAGCTCTGCCAGGAAAATCCCGGCGCCAAAGAGCGGATGTTCCGGGCTGTCGCAGATGGAATCTACAGCCCTTACAAGGACCTGGAATATGTCCGGAATCTGCGGAACCTGACATAGAGAGCATAAAAATTCTATCCGGGAATACCCGCGGACATGCCAAAAGACGCGTGCAAAATAAAAATGGAAACCGGCTCCATACTGATAGACCGGTTTCCATTTTTATTTTACGGCTTTACAGCTTCAGAAACTTATTCTGCCCCTCTATTTACTATCCCTCTTCTATCTCACTGTGAAATTCCTGCAGGGATTTTACCTCCAGTTTTCCGCCTTTTTCCCGTACTTTGCGGATGCCTTCTGTGGTGGCGATAGCGGCCGCCATGGTGGTCATATAGGGAATCTTTCCTTTCACGGCAGCCTTGCGGATATAGCTGTCGTCGAAACGGCTTTCCTTGCCGGAAGGCGTATTGACGATGAGCTGAACCTGTCCGTTTGCAATGGCGTCATATACATTGGGACGCCCCTCCTGCAGTTTCTTGATCTTTTCAGCAGGAATGCCGGCCTCACGGATCATGTCGCAGGTCCGTCCGGTCGCAAGGATCTTAAAGCCATCCTCGTAGAAACCGCGGGCCACCTGAACTACCTCCGGCTTATCCCGGTCACTTACGCTGATAAGGACGGTTCCTTCCAGCGGCAGCGGCGTCTGTGTAGCTTCTTCGGCCTTGTAGAATGCTTCTCCGAAGTTGGAAGCCAGACCGAGCACTTCACCTGTGGAACGCATCTCCGGTCCCAGAAGAGGATCTACTTCCTGGAACATATTGAAGGGGAAGACGGCTTCCTTTACACCGTAATGGTGGAACTTTTTCTCCTTCAGCTGCGGTACGGGAGATGGAGTTCCTGTCAGCTCTTCTGTGATTACCTGAGTCGCCAGCTGAACCATCTGAATATTGCAGACCTTAGATACCAGAGGCACGGTGCGGGACGCTCTGGGATTGGCTTCCAGAACGAATACTTTTCCGTCCTCGATGGCATACTGCATATTCATCAGTCCGCAGACATGCATCTCCTCTGCAATTTTCTTTGTATAATCCTTGATGGTCTTGACATTCTCCTCTGAAATATTCAGAGAAGGGAGAATGCAGGCCGAATCTCCGGAATGAACGCCTGCCAGCTCGATATGCTCCATGACAGCCGGCACAAAGGCATGGGTTCCGTCGCAGATGGCATCTGCCTCGCATTCCATAGCGTGGTGAAGGAAGCGGTCAATCAGAATCGGACGGTCCGGAGTCACGCCTACGGCAGCCTGCATGTATTCTTTCATGCTTTCCGGATCATGTACAACCTCCATGCCGCGGCCTCCCAGCACATAGGATGGGCGCACCATCACGGGGTAGCCGATCTTCTCAGCAATCTCCAGAGCTTCATCCACGTTCACTGCCATACCTGCTTCCGGCATGGGAATTTCCAGTTTTTCCATAATCGCCCGGAACCGGTCGCGGTCCTCGGCCAGATCGATGATCTCCGGACTGGTTCCCAGAATCCGAACGCCGTTCTTTTCCAGATCTGCCGCCAGATTCAGAGGTGTCTGGCCTCCAAACTGCGCAATGACTCCCACCGGCTTCTCTTTTTCATGAATGCTCAGCACATCCTCCAGAGTCAGCGGCTCGAAATACAGCTTGTCAGAGGTATCATAGTCCGTAGATACCGTCTCCGGATTGCAGTTTACGATGATAGTCTCAAAGCCCAGCTTTTTCAGGGCAATGGCCGCATGAACACAGCAGTAGTCGAATTCGATTCCCTGGCCGATTCGGTTGGGTCCGCCTCCCAGAATCATAATCTTGGGACGGTCCGTATTGACTGTGCTCTTATCCGGCGCATTGTAAGTGGAATAATAATAAGCACTGTCTTTGGTTCCGCTTACATGGACGCCTTCCCAGGCCTCTGTCACTCCTATCGCTGTTCTGGCCTTCCGAATCTCATCTTCGGATACTTCAAGGATCTGTCCCAGATAACGGTCGGAAAAGCCATCCTGTTTTGCTTTCCGCAGAGCCTCCGGAGCCGGAACACTGCCTCTGCCTTTCAGAAGCTCTTCCTCTTCTTCTACCAGCTCCCGCATCTGCTCGATGAAATACGGTTTAATCCGGGTCAGCTCATAAAGCTCTTCTGTTGTAGCGCCCTTGCGGATCGCCTCATACATGATAAACTGGCGCTCGCTGGTGGCTGTATGAAGCAGCTTCAGAAGCTCTTTTTTCGTCTTGCTGTGGAAATCCTTGGCAAACCCCAGACCATAACGTCCAATCTCCAGGCTTCGGATAGCCTTCTGGAAAGCTTCTTTATAGGTCTTGCCAATGCTCATAACCTCGCCCACGGCGCGCATCTGCGTTCCCAGCTTATCCTCCACGCCCTTGAATTTTTCAAAAGCCCAGCGGGCGAATTTGATTACTACATAGTCTCCGTCCGGTACGTATTTATCCAGTGTGCCGTACTTTCCGCAGGGAATCTCATCCAGCGTCAGTCCGGAAGCCAGCATGGCGGAAACCAGAGCGATGGGGAAACCGGTAGCCTTGGATGCCAGAGCCGAGGAACGGGAGGTACGGGGATTGATCTCGATTACAATATCCCGGTCTGTCACCGGGTCATGAGCCCACTGCACGTTCGTTCCGCCGATGACCTGAATGGCCTCCACGATTTTATAGGATTTCTCCTGCAGACGCTTCTGCACCTTTTCCGGAATCGTAAGCATGGGCGCTGAGCAGAAAGAATCGCCGGTATGTACGCCCAGAGGATCGATATTTTCGATGAAACATACGGTGATGATATTGTTTTTGCTGTCGCGGACCACCTCAAGCTCCAGCTCTTCCCAGCCCAGGATGGATTCCTCCACAAGCACCTGGCCTACGATACTTGCCTGCAGTCCTCTTGCCACAACCGTCTTCAGCTCTTCCACATTATAGACAAGGCCGCCGCCTGCGCCTCCCATGGTATAGGCGGGGCGGAGAACGACCGGATAGCCGAGTTTATCCGCGATTGCCACAGCCTCGTCCACGCTGTAGGCCACCTCGCTGCGGGCCATCTCGATGCCCAGACTGTCCATTGTGTGCTTGAACTCAATCCGGTCCTCGCCGCGCTCGATGGCATCTACCTGAACGCCAATGACCTGAACGCCATATTTGTCCAGAACGCCGGCCTTCGCCAGTTCTGAACAGAGATTAAGACCGGACTGGCCTCCCAGATTCGGAAGAAGCGCGTCTGGCCTTTCTTTCTCAATAATCTGCGTCAACCGTTCCAGATTCAGCGGCTCAATGTAAGTCACATCGGCTGTTCCCGGATCGGTCATGATCGTGGCCGGATTGGAATTTACAAGTACAATTTCATAACCCAGCTTTTTTAAAGCCTTGCAGGCCTGTGTGCCGGAATAATCAAATTCGCAGGCCTGACCGATGATAATGGGACCTGACCCGATAATCAGTACTTTGTGGATGTCCTGTTTTTTACTCATTTTTTCTTCTCCCTGTATATTTCTGAATCCAATAATATGGTAAAGGGGCCGTCATTGACCAGCTCTACCTTCATATCCGCTCCAAATTCACCCTGTTCTACCACAGGAATCTCCCGGCGGCAGGAGTCTATCATATATTCGTACAGTTCTTTAGCCTTTTCCGGATCTCCCGCATCCGTAAAGCCCGGCCGGTTGCCGTGTCTGCAGTCCGCGTACAGCGTAAACTGAGAAATCAGCAGCAGCTGACCGTCCACGTCCTTCAGCGATTTGTTAATCTTTCCGTTTTCATCCGAAAAAATGCGCAGGCCGATCATTTTCCGAACCAGACGGTCTGCGTCCTCTTTGGTGTCTTCCCGGCCTACACCCACCAGGACCAGATAGCCCTGGCCGATCTGGCCTATCACACTCCCGCGCACCGTCACCGATGCGCGGGAAACTCTCTGTATTACAAGCTTCATTTACTCTTCCTCTGCTGCCTGTCAGATCCTTTCATGCTCTCTTTCCTTATATGCCACAAATTCCCGAATCATATGGATGGAGCCGTCTATGCCCAGACTTGCTGTATTCAGGCAGAGATCATAACCTGTCGCCTCGCCCCATTTCTTATTCGTATAATAATTATAGTAGCTGGCGCGGCCCTTGTCCGTCTTCTGAATCAGATCCTTCGCCTTGGCATCCGTCACATCGTGACGGCGGGCAATCCTCGCGATCCTGGACTGCATATCCGCATAGAGATAAACGTTCACCACGTTCGGAAAATCAGCAAGCGCATAATCCGCGCAGCGTCCTACGATCACGCAGGGCCCTTCTTTTGCGATATCCTTGATTGCGTTAAACTGTGCCAGAAAGATCTTGTGGTTCAAAGGCATCTCCGCGAAAGCCGCTGTGGAATGGCCCATGGAATAAGTATCCATTACAAGAGAATACAGGAAACTGTTCGTGGGCTTTTCATCGTAGTTTTCAAAGATTTCCTGGCAGAATCCGCTGTCTTTCGCCGCGCGCTCCAGAAGCTCTTTGTCGTAGAAAGGAATCTTCAGCTCCTCCGCCAGCTTTTCTCCGATATCATGTCCGCCGCTTCCGTACTGACGGGCAATTGTTATAATTGTGTTATTTGCCATATACCTCCGTCTCCTTTCCGGTATTTCTTGTGTATATTATACAACATATCTATTCAAAAGAAAACCGGAACTTCGCAAATTATCGCAGCAATTCTGTCACAACACCCGAATACTCCGTACAGAGGAACTGTTTCTGTAAATTATCTGGCATAATATATGTAAGAAGCCTTCCTGTCTGCCGCTTTTTTCGGCTCTTTGGCAGGATATCCGAGAATACAGTGGCCGATTCCTTCATAGTCTCCCTCTATACCAAGGGACTTCAGAATCTCCTTTCCTTCTTCACTCTCGAACTCTTCCTTTGCCCTGTGAATCCAGCAGCTTCCGATGCCCAGATCCTGAGCCGCCAGCATCAGATTTTCCATCACGAGAGCGCCGTCATACACATGCGTCGGCACAGTTTTATCTGCCAGTACGATCAGCACCACAGGAGCTCCATAAAAGGGGTCCATGTCCGTCCCCATGATTTTGGCATTCATCCTGGAAAGCCTGTCTCTCAGCTCCTTATTGGTCACTGCCACAATGATTGCGGACTGTCTTCCCATTCCGCTGGGAGCCCAGGTTCCGGCTTCCACGATTTTTTGGAGCGTCTCCTCCGGAATCATATCCGGCTTGTAGCTTTTTACACTTCTTCTCTCTCTGATAGTCTGCAGCGTCTCACCCATGAAAAAGCCTCCTTCTGAATTCAAGACCTGTACCAGGCAAAATAGTTAACATAATTATTTTATGTAAATTGCGATGTTTATCTTTGCTTATGCAAGCATCTCTTCTTTTTTGGAGAGGATCGCCTCCACGGCTTTGCAGGCATCGCAGAAGCAGTTCTTTGCTCCAGCTGCTTTTGCCTTCCGGCCCTCTTCCGCTACATTCTTTGCGTTGTCACCGAAGATTTTCTGACCCATCTCAGATTCGGCAAGACCGATCAGAGCATCGATGGAAACCAGGTCTTCCTCAAGCTCTGCAAGATATTTTTCTGTTTCTTCTTTTTCTTTGTCTGTTCCGACAGCCGCAAGCCAGTTCTGCGCCGCTTCCTTCGCTTCTTTGCAGCAGCTGGGAGCCGCAATCAGGGCATTCGTCTTTTCTGTTACAAAATCCAGAATCTGTTTATCCATTTCAAGTCTCTCCCTTTCTCTTAGATTTCTGAAAGAAAATATCCTGCAGAAATTTACAGAAAGATTCCTGCAGACGTTCCTCAGACTGGGTTTATTATAGCATAATCAGGGCAGATTTGGAAATGAAAACTTCTCTCTAATTCAAGGTAAATTATTGACAATGCTGTATAAGTCATCTACTGGTATCGCGCAGCTGGTGCTATCTTCTGCTGTCTCTGAATATCTGGCAGAAATGATACCTGTCAGTTGGCCGGACATATTTAACAGAGCTCCTCCAGCGTTTCCGGGAATAACAGCTGCGTCTGTCTGGATCAGTGTATTAGGAAAGCCGTCGACAGGCATTGAACAATTTAACATTTTTATTTTTCCGGTTGTCATAAACTGTCCATTTCCGAGCTCACTGCCGACAGCCACAACCTGTTCATCTATCTGAAGATCCGCAGAACTACCTGGTTGGATGAGTGAAATATGAGAAGCAGTATCTGATGACAAGTCTGAAAGACTTACACCAATCACAGCTATATCGTGCTCCAAATCTGTACCTTTTATGAAAGCCTCTGCAGTGGTCCCGTCATCAAAACCAACACTTAATGTCTGAGCGCCATCTATCGTATGATTACTTGTGACAATAAGAATCTCATCCTCTGTCTGAGCCAATATAACGCCAGAACTACAGTTTTGATTCTCATACATTAGCCCCTGTCCAAACCAGGTCGCCATTTCCTGAGCGCTCTGATGACTGACAGCTACCAGCGACGGCATGACCTTTTCTATCATCTCTGATACAGAAGTTCAAGCGGAACTGTACCGGAAATAACGGCTATCGTACTATCTACTTTTTCGATTTTAAATAAAGTTCTGTGAGAACGTTCTGTCTGAATTTTCATCTGAGCCGACTCGTTATCTGTTTGCAATTCACACAGTTCCATCAGAGACGACGGGATTTCCAGCTCAAAAGACTGATCGTCAATGGAAAATGAAAGCTGTTCCATCGCACCCACAGAATGCTTTTCATTCAAAAATATGACAGTGCAGAGTATCATTATCACTGCGGCAGCTCCTGCCAGCAGTTTTACAGACAGCAAATGAGATTTTGGAGCGTTTGCCTGTGCCGATTCCGTTCCCATCTCTGCTGCCTTATTTTCCGGCAGTTCATCTTCCGAACCGTTTGGGAGAGACATCATATCTTCTTTGGTACCTTTCAGGCTGTTCTCAGCCTGCAGTGATGGCTTTTGCGCTTCTGCAAAGAGGGACATGTCTGTCTGCGGGTACAGTTCTGCCAGCAATTCCTCTATGGAACTCCAGCGGTCCTCCGGATTCAGCTTCATTCCTTTTTCAATGACATGCGAAAAAGAGCTCGCCACTTGAATCCCCGGCAGCTGCTCCAGAGGTATCAACTCATCTTTCTGCTTTCTGTCTGACGCATTCTGAGGTCTGATTCCGCTGACCATCTGATAGAGCACGGCGCAGCAAGCATAGATATCCGTCCAGGGCCCCTGACGGCCATCCGCGCGGTACTGTTCTTCCGGCGCATAACCCTGCTTCAGAATCACGGTAAGATTCTCCTCTCCCAGTGAAGAATATTCCCTGGCCGCCCCGAAATCAATAAGCGTCAGCGAGCCGTCCGGACTTAAAATCAGATTCTCCGGGCTGATATCCCGATGCAGAATTCCCCGCTTATGAAGCTTTTCCACCGCTTCCAGAACAGGGCGCATCAGCATCAGGGTTTCTTCCTGTCCATAAAGCGCCCCTGTTTCCCTCATATAACGCATCAAACTGACCCCGGATACATAATCCATGACCAGATAGCAGGTCCCATTTTCCTCTAAGAAATCTCGAAATCCTACAATGCCATCTATGTCGTGGGCTTTCGAAAGAGCATTGCCTTCCTTTCTGAAACCGCGCAGTGCTTCCCGAAAACCGCGTTCCCACTCCGGAGACGCTGGTAATACCTGTTCTCCTTCTCTTTTTGCCATTTCAGCCGGGAAAAACTCTTTTACAGCCACCGGCGTTTCTTTCACCAAATCCATTGCTATGTAGATGAGTCCGAAGCCGCCTGCTCCAATCCCGCGGCCGAGCAGATATCGTCCTCCTATAATTGAAAAGGCAGGGATAAGCCTTAAGTCCATGTCAGTCTTTTCCCATGTAAAGCCACAGTGTGGACAGGGTTTTTCTGCGTCCTCCCATTTTCCCATGCAGCCGGGGCACAAATGATTTACGTCAAACATATCTGGCAACTCCTTTCATTCTACTCCATTTTTTCATTATGCCATTGGAGCCATCTAAAATGAAGAGAATCCCACAAAACAACTGTGCGGGAAAATGCCGGAAATCCTGTCACACTTTGGAGCACAGTCAAAAATGGGAGATGCGAAACTTCATGCGGTATTTATGATTTTTTTATCAGCTCCCTTTATTTTATGAAGGTATCTGGCCCTGTTCAGGTATTTGGATCAAAAAAGGGAATCTTACTTATCAGATGGTCCGCCGTCTGGAGAAAAGCGGTGAGCTGTCAAAAGAAACCGTATTCATTGATGGGACGAAGCTGGAAGCCTGTTTCAATAAATATACCTTTGTCTGGAAGAAATCCGTAGGAAAATGGGAAGCAAAGATGTATGGGCGGATTCAGGAAGCAGTCCGTCTCCTGAACCAGGAGCATGCCAAGATCCAAAATGGACGGACAGGAAGCCATCTGTTTGAAGTAAAAGCGCATAGAAAAAGCGGAAATCAGAAAGGTCTTATTAAAGTACAGCAAAAATCCGGTGTCCTACTCTGAAAACAGAGAAGGCACCGGATTTTTGAATGTAACGAGCGGCACTTCCGCTCAATCATCCGTCATTGATGAAAAGGCCTCTTAATTTATCTGCACTTTCCTTACTCAATCGTAATATATTTCGACTCTTCCACTTCCGGTTTCGCTTCCTTCTTCGGAATCGTCAGCTTCAGGATACCATGCTTAAACTCGCCCTTGATATCCTCCTGCTTTACGGCGTCACCCACATAGAAACTCCTCTGGCAGGCTCCTGCATAACGCTCTCTGCGGATATACTTCTCGCTCTTCTTATCCTGTTCATCTTTGTCCAGGCCTCTTGCGGCGCTGATGGTCAGATATCCGTTCTCCAGGGATACCTTTATCTCATCCTTCTGGAATCCCGGCAGATCCATCTCAAGCTCATAAGCTGTATCCGTCTCCTTAATATCTGTCTTCATCATATTTTTGCCTCTGCGGCCATACAGCTTTTTCTCGATCTTCTTCATATCGCGATCGTCCCAGAACGGGAAATTAAACATATCATCAAAATCATCAAAGAAATCTTTTCCAAATACACTCGGTGTTAACATATTTATCGCTCCTTTTATCTGAATCCATTGGTTTTTGTTTTTATCTGGAGGTTCTGGTTCCGGGTTCCTATCGGTTCCTTTTCCTTTCCCTCTTGACAATACATATCATAGTCCTTTTTGTTAGCACTGTCAATGAACGAGTGCTAAAATGTATTAAGGAATTATAAATTAATTATAAAAGAAAAATTAAATATATAATATCAATTGTTCCTTTAATATAATCTGACAATTCATTTCCAATTTTTTGATAAAAGGCAGAAAAATTCCCCTGTTGATACATGTTCTTACAGAATGATATCCTCCAGCCTGCGCTTGGGTACATAATGAACATCGTTTTCATCCCGGTAATAAGCTGTACTTCCGTCTGCGCCCACCTCAGTGAGAATGACTTTTTCAGCCGGTTTTCCAAGGGCCACCACAAGATTCGGTTCTATTCCTTCCGAAAGGCCCAAAAGACTTTTCAGCTCCGGCTTCCGGAAGCTTCCGATCATGCAGCCCCCAAGTCCTTTTTCTACGGCCGCCAGAAGAATCGTCTGGGCCGCGATTCCCACATCACGCTGAAACCGCGTGGTATTGGCGCTGATATTCATATCCTGACAGATAATGATAAAAGCAGAAGGACCCATTCCGGAATGAGGAAGCTGCGTGTCTTTCAGCGCGCGGGCCCACATGGTCAGAGGCAGAATTTGTTCCACTTCTTCTTTCTCAAAGGCAATGTAGTATTTCAGCGGCTGTTCGTTGACGCTGGAAGCGGTGTATCTTGTCAAGTCCACAAGCTCCAGAAGTTCCTCCCGGCTGAACCGGAAGCTTTCGTCAAAACCGCGGTAACTTCTGTTTTTCATTACCAGCTCCTTTAACATATCTCTTTCATTCCCCTTTCTTCTTTTCTTCACTTCTTTCTGAAAAGCAGGATGTCCGGGGATGCATGCTCCCCGGACACTCCATTGTATCACATGATCAGACCATATAGTATCAGATAAACCGGCTGCTGTTATCCTCTGTCAAGGCTTGCAAGGATTCCATATGCGATTCCCTTGGCTACGTCATTCTGGTAGCTGTCCTCCGCCAGGCTTCCCGCGTCTGTATCGCTGCTGAGGTAGCCGGGCTGTACCAGAACTGCCGGCATCTCCGTATCATTCAAAATTGTATAGCTGCCGGCTGATACGCCGCCGTCTGCCGCGCCCGTCTCTGCGGTAAGATCCGTCTGGATATTCTCAGCCAGAGCTTTGCTCTGCTTATCTCCCTGACGGAAGCAGGTCACTGCCCCTGACAGGGAAGCATCTGTCTCTGAGTAATTGCAGTGCACGCTCACCAGAAGATCCGCGCCTGATTCGTTTGCAAGAGCCGCTCTTTCTTCCTTGGAAAGGCGGGTATCATCCTCTCTTGTGAGAACCACCTGATATCCCTGGCTCTCCAGCATGATTTTCAGCTTGGAGCAGATCTTCAGATCTATCTCCTTTTCAACGGCTTCTCCGCTGCTCATTCCGGTGTCTTCTCCACCATGTCCCGGGTCCAGGGCAATGACAAAAGTCTCCCCTTTCGCGGAAATATCTGAAGACCCAAGGCCCACCAGCCGGATTACCTGGTAAATGGAAAACGCCAGAATCACGACGCATACGGCAATTGCCGCGCCAATCAGAATCTTTTTCCGTCTTTTTCTTCGCTGAAGTTCTTTCTGCCTCCTTTTTTTCATTTCCATTTTCCGGCGGCGCTGCGCCGGAGTCAGATGCTGTTTTTCATTTGTGTCCATCCTTTTTTATCCCCCGTTATTTTTCCCATTTATCGCAAAGCGCCTGAATCTGATCCGCGAATTTTGCCAGATCCTTATTGGCAAAGCCTTTGCTCTTTTCTATCAGGCTCATCAGACGCTTTCCGCAGTCTACAAGCCTGTCATAGACCGTTGAGGTCTGTTTTGCCGCTTTCGCGCGCTTCACGACGCGCTCCCGGCTGCCTTCCGCAACGCGGACGTTCGAAACCAGGTCCCAGCTTTCTCCGCTGTAAGGCGCCGCCGTGCTGTAGCCATGCTCGCTGCGCAAACATTCCGCAAAGCTGTCACAGACCTGATCCTCGCCGTGGACGATAAAGACCCGTCTGGGTTTTGTCCGGAGCCCGTCTATCCATTGAATCAGTCCCTGTTTGTCCGCGTGTCCGCTGATGCCTGCCAGCGTCTCTATTCGAGCCCGGACTTCCACCGGCTCGCCGAAAAGCTTTACTTCCTCCGCGCCTTCCACCAGAGACCGTCCAAGAGTGCCCACTGCCTGGTAACCTACAAACAAGATGGTGCATTCCGGACGCCAGAGGTTATGTTTCAGATGATGGCGGATGCGGCCCGCTTCACACATGCCGGAAGCGGAAATGATCACCTTCGGATCTTCCTCAAAATTGATGGCTTTGGATTCATCACTGGTAATCGAGAGCCGGAGTCCCGGAAAGCTGATGGGATTGACGCCGGCCTTTACCAGAGCAAGCGTCTCCTCGTCGAAACACTCATACATGTTTTTGTTGAAAACTGTGGTGGCCTGTACTGCCAGCGGGCTGTCCACATAGACATGAAAATCTCCGTGTCCGCTGACCAGTCCTCTGCTTTTGATCTCCCGGAGAAAATACAGCATTTCCTGGGTACGTCCTACGGCAAAGGAAGGAATCACCACATTGCCGCCCCGGTCGAAGGTTTCCTGAAGGACCTTTGTCAGGGCGCTGATATAATCCGGCCGTTCCCCATGGCTTCTGTCTCCGTAAGTGGATTCCATAATAACATAATCTGCCATGTCTACCGTGCGCGGGTCCTTCAGAATTGGCTGATGGATATTTCCGATGTCTCCGGAAAAGAGCAGCTTGCTCTCCTCCCGGCCTTCCTTCAGCCAGATTTCAATGCAGGCAGAGCCGAGCAGATGCCCCACATCTGTGAAGCGGATTTCGATCCCGTCCGTTATCTGGATGCGTTCTCCGTAAGGACAGCCGCAGAAAAGCTTCATGACTCCGTCCGCGTCCTCCATGGTGTAGAGCGGCACATATTCCGGTTTTCCGGCTCTTTTGGCTTTCCGGTTGCGCCATTCCGCCTCAAACATCTGAATGTGGGCACTGTCGCGGAGCATAATCTCGCAGAGATCCCAGGTGGCGTAAGTGGTGAAAACCGCTCCGCGGAAGCCTCTTTTATAGAGCAGAGGCAGAAGACCGGAATGATCAATGTGCGCGTGAGTCAGAAATACATAGTCGATATGAGCGGCATCTACGGGGATATCCTGATTTTCATAGATATCAGGCCCCTGCTCCATGCCGCAGTCTATCAGCATGATTCTGCCGCAGGCTTCCAGCATATGACAGCTTCCCGTGACCTCATGGGCCGCGCCAAGAAACGTCAGCTTCATTGTCTCATCTCCTTATGTTGTTGTATGAAATTTTTCTTTGTCCGGCACATGGCCGGCTTTCGTTTACTATCTTACCGATATTATACCGTCTGGCAGTATAAAAAACAACAAATTCAAGAAAAATTAAAATTTTCTTGAGCAATGTGAAAATATGTGCTAAAATTGAAAACGTTATATATATTTTTATTTTCTTTATTTTAGGAGGTTTTATTTCTATGGATTCTGACCCTGACAATTTATGGCTGCAGTTACTATTGCTTGTATTTCTGACGGCATTGAATGCTTTTTTTGCCGGCGCGGAGATGGCGCTTGTATCCGCCAGCCCCAGCAAGTTGTCGCAAAAAGCCGAGGAGGGCAACAAAAAGGCTGCCCAGGTCCTGGAGCTTTTAAAAGAACCCTCACGTTTTCTTTCTACGATACAGATCGTGATTACATTGGCAGGATTTTTCAACAGTGCTTCTGCCGCTACCGGTATTTCCAGAAGACTGGAAGCTGTATTGGTGAACTTACATATCCCCAACAGCGACACCCTGTCCGTAGTTGTGATCACTCTGATTCTTTCCTATTTTACCCTGGTATTAGGAGAGCTGGTGCCAAAGCGTATCGCTCAGCAGAAGGCGGAATCCTTCAGCATGTTTGTAGTAGGCCCGATTCGGGTTTTTTCAAAAATCACATCGCCGTTCGTAAAACTGCTTTCTGTATCTACCGGACTGGTGCTTCGTCTGGTGGGAATGCATGATGAGGTATCGGAAGAGAAAGTATCGGAAGCAGAGATCCGCGCCCTGATCGAAAATGGCGTGGAGTCCGGTTTGTTTGACGAATATGAATCGGAGATGCTTGACTCTGTATTTGAGTTTGACGATATTCTGGCAAGGGAAGTCATGACTTCCCGTACGGATGTCTATGCCATCGATGTGGACGAACCGCTCTCTTCCTATCTGGATGAGATGCTGGCTACACGTCATTCCAGGATTCCGGTATACGAGGAAGATATTGATAATATTATCGGTATTCTGTATATGAAAGATTTTATTCTGGAGGCAAGGCGCTGCGGTTTTGAACATGTGGATATTCGTTCTCTGCTCCATAAGCCATATTTTGTACTGGAAAGCAAAAATATTGACGAACTGTTCAAGGAGCTTCAGGACTCCCATCAGTATATTGCCGTACTGATAGACGAATACGGCGGATTCTCCGGAATCGTAACCATCGAAGACCTGGTGGAAGAGGTTATGGGTCCCATCGATGACACAGGAGATGACGATGATGAACCGAAGATTGAGGAGATCGACGATCATACCTGGCTGCTCAAAGGTCTGGTAACTATCAACGATCTGAATGATGAGCTGGATACCGAACTGGAATCTGAAAGCCACGATACCATATCGGGACTTCTTCTGGATGAGCTTGGATACATTCCGGAAGAGAATGATCTTCAGACTGTAGAGCTCGACGGACTCCGTTTCGAGATACAGAAGATTCAGGACAAGCGGATCGAGCAGATTCTGGTAACAAAGCTTCCAGAAGAGGACAGCTCCGAGGAAGAAAAGAAAGATGCCTGAGTCCGGCTGACCGGAAGACAGACATAAAAACCAGATAACGAAAATCAAATACCGCCTGATATCTGTCCGGCCCGGCGGCCGGATAAGGTATCAGGCGGTATCTGCGTCTCTGTTCTATTCTACTCTCTTCTGTTCTCTCTTCTTTTTTCTACCCTTTTATTCTTTTTTGGTTTCCCCATATGCTTCTCTCAGCATGGAAATCTCTTTCATCCAGCCTGCGTCGTCATTGGGGGTCTCAAGAATAAAGGGCAGTTCCCGAAGCGCGGGGTGATGGATGATCCGCACAAAGGCCTCCCACCCAATCTGTCCCTCTCCTATCCGGGCATGACGGTCCTTGTGACTTCCCAATCCATTCATGCTGTCGTTGATGTGGATGGCTTTCAGGCGCTTCAGGCCTATGACCCGGTCAAATTCCTCAACAACTTCTTCCAGCCGGTTTACGATATCATAGCCGCCATCCCAGACATGGCAGGTATCCAGGCAGACGCCCATCTTTTCTGAAAGGCGGACCTTATCCAGGATCGCGCGCAGCTCTTCAAAGTTTCTTCCTATCTCGCTGCCCTTTCCGGCCATGGTCTCCAGCAGAACCGTGGTCGTCATTTCCTCATACAGACACTCATTCAGAAGATCCGCAATCTGTCTGATTCCCGTCTCCACTCCCTGCCCCACATGGCTTCCGGGATGAAAATTATAATAATTTCCCGGGGTATATTCCATTCGGGCCAGATCTTCTGAAAATGCCTCATGAGCGAAACGCCGTACTTCCGCTTTGTCCGAGCAGGCATTCAACGTATAGGGCGCATGAGCGACGATCTTTCCATACCCTTTTTCTTTCCATAAGGCCAGAAACTTTCCCACATCAGATTCTGAGACAGCTTTGGCGCTTCCTCCCCGGGGATTGCGGGTGAAAAAGGCAAAGGTGCTGGCCCCCAGCTTCAGCGCCTGCTTTCCCATTGCCTCATACCCTTTGGCCGATGAAATGTGGCTTCCTATCTTCATCATAGCGCCAGCTCCTTCAGCGTGACGCTCACCCAGCCGCTGCCGTATTCTTCGCTTTCATAATTAAAACCGGCTTCCAGTCCTACCGGAGAGTAAAAGTAAAAGCTCTGGTCCGGATCGTTCAGGATAGAAAGAAACACTTCATCGCTGAGATTGTCCAGATAAGCAACTGCGCCATTCTGTGTCTGATTCTGGGATCGGAAACGCATCACCAGCTCCTCGTCCACTGTTATCATTTCCCCGGGCTCTAACAGTTCTCCGGTCTCCAGATCAAAAGTCAGAGCCGATACACGCGGAAGCGTCCCCTGATCTCCATAAAGACTGTGCTGAAATACAATGCTTATCATCTCCTCATCCATGTAGGTGACATAGCCCAGGGTGGAAGTTCCTCCGGAATACTCCTGATAACTGTCTCTGTATTCCAGAGCCGCCTGTGTAATTTTTCTGTTTACCGCGCTGTAATCCCCGTCCCCATCCAGCAGCGGGTAGGTGGAATAATAGGTGCAGTAGTCCTCTTCATCGTCCGGCGTAATGGAATCCACGATCCAGGAGATTCCATAGCTCAGATCTGTCCTCGTGGAATCTACAATCTCTCTGTAATAGGGATCATCCTCATCCGGAACATAGTACCCGGAATCATAGCCATAATCGTCGTAGTAATCATCGTCATAGTAGCCGCCGTCATAATAACCGTTGTCCCAGGAGCTTTCCGAATTTACTGTTTTCCCTATGGAACTGAAGAAAAAGGCAGCGGCAAGGATCAGCAGAATCAGAAGGAAGCCTGCGCCGGTGACTGCAAGAGCAATCATCAGCCCCTTTTCCCTGTGCTTCTTCTGCCGCGGCTGCATAGCCGGCGCACTCTGATAAGGCTGCCGCTGAGACTGTCCATAAGCTTCTGCCGTCCGGGAGCTGTCCTGCGTCTGAGAACCGCCAGCCGCTCTGCGGTCCGTATAGCCGCAGCTTCTGCATACGCCATTCTGCATCAGAGCCCCGCATCGGGGACAAAATCCGAAATCCTTATTTTCGCTCATGCCTCTCCTCCTGTAAGTTCATCAAGATTTTTTCCGTATGCGTCTATAAAATACTCCAGAAAAAGCTCTGTCTCCGGAAGCTTCATACTCCGGATATGGTTCAGAGCCATCTCTCTGGCACTGATAAACTCCCGGTTTCCCGCCTGCTCCTCTTCAATACATTTGATGTAGGCAGACAGCTTGTCCGCCGCCTTCACCAGTTTCCAGAGATAGGCGTCTTCTTCCTTTTTTTCAAATATCTCAAGATAGGCATCCTGCATACGTTCCGGAAGCATGGACAGCAGCGTCCGGGAAGCCTGATGCTCGATATCTTTATAACTATCCTTGATCCGGGAATTATAGTATTTTACCGGTGTAGGCATATCACCTGTAATGATCTCGGTGGCATCGTGGTACATGCCGAATACCGCCGCTTTCTGAGCATCCAGTTCTTTTCCCAGGCAGGTGTTCCCGATCACCGCCAGGGCATGGGCGATCATGGAGACCTCCAGACTGTGCTCGCTTAAGTTTTCCTGCCGGGAATTGCGCATCAGAGCCCAGCGGTCAATGTATTTCATCCGGGACATCATTGCAAAAAAGCTGTTCATAATCCGCCTCCTTCTCCGCCGGAGAAGCCGTCTTTTTTCCCTTTCTTCTTTTCTGAAGCTTTCTTTTCCGTAATCAGACAGATATTACTGACCAGAAAACTGCTGTACTTTTTGACGTATTTTTCAAATTCCTGCCAGGAAATATAGTATTCTTTTCCCCAGGAAGAGATCTGCAGATAGCCGTTCTCCAGTCCTGTCACCACCACAAAATGAGCCTTTACCTCGGCGGCGGGAAAATACAGTCCGTTCTCCTGACGATACAGACAGAGCTTGTGTTTTCTCCAGAACGGAATGTTCTGGCCCACAGCCAGAAGAACCGGCAGATCCCTGGCCAGGCTTTCTTCTATACGTGAATACAGCTTTTCATGGCTGATACACCATCGGGCCCGAAAATCCATCTTATAATGGCGGAAGTAGCGGTTCATGGCGTGGGGAACCAGAAATCCTGGCACCCCAAAGCCCGGAATAATGCCCAGATATCTTCTGCGTATTTTCCGCAGGTAACGCTCATACCTGGGGTATGACAGATTTCCGTCTTCTCTCAAAATTCCATACTGCAGATCGGTACTGCAGGAAAGGCGGTGGATTCCCATATACAAAAGCACATCCCCCATGGCGACCACCCCGCAGCCATATTTCTGCATCGTGCGGGAACTGCACCAGGTCTGGCTTCCGCCATATGAGAGTCCGTTCTGTGTCTTGACGGAAAAATAGGGATACCGCAGGCAGCAGCGCTTCATTTCCATATACGTGTCCTCGTTTCTCTTCAGTGTCAGCGGTCAGGACGGCAGGTCCGGCACGCTGACCCCGGCTTTTCTTCAGAATTTTATTATAACATAATCCATTCCGGCTGTCACCTGAAAAGGCCGGGCTCCGGCTGTCCGGCTCCCGGCCTGGAATATATAAAAGGTTGATTTAAGATGACGTTATCACGGTCCCCATATAATAGAAGCCCTTACATTCCTCCAGCCGTACGGTAAGGTACTCTCCGATCCGGGAAGCGTCTCCCGGAAAATGGACCAGAAGATTATTGCTCATTCTTCCGGTCAGGTAACCGGGCTTATGATCATTTACCTCCTCCGCCAGTACCTCCTGCACAGTTCCGGCAAACCGGGCAGTCTGCTCTTTTGCCTGTTCCTGCACCAGGGCCAGCAGCCGGTCAAACCGATCCTTTGTCACCTCCGGCGGCACCTGATCCTCCATGGCTGCTGCCGGAGTCCCGGTTCTCTTGGAATAGATAAAGGTGTAGGCATTGTCATAGCGCACCTGGCGCACCACATCCAGCGTATCCAGAAAATCCTCCTCTGTCTCTCCCGGAAAACCCACGATGATATCTGTGGTCAGAGAAATATCCGGAATTTCTCTTCGGATCTTTCCTGCAAGTTCCAGATACTGCTCCTTGGTATACCGCCGGTTCATGGCCTTCAGAATCCGGGTGCTTCCCGACTGCAGAGGCAGATGCAGGTGGCGGCAGATTTTCTTTGAAGCTTTCATGGCTTCAATCAGCTCGTCTGAGAGATCCTTCGGGTGAGAGGTCATGAACCGAATCCGGCGGATTCCCTCGATCTCTTCCACTTTTTTCAGAAGCTCCGCAAAGGAGAGGGGTTCCTCCAGAGTCTTTCCGTAGGAATTCACATTCTGGCCAAGCAGCATGATTTCTGTCACGCCGTCCGCCGCCAGGGTTCGGATTTCCTTTAGAATGTCCTCCGGTCTCCGGCTTCGTTCCCGACCGCGTACATAGGGAACGATACAGTAGCTGCAGAAATTATTGCAGCCAAACATGATATTGACTCCGGATTTAAAGGAGTATTTCCGCTCCACGGGCAGATCCTCCACGATCTGATCGGTTCCCTTCCAGATATCTATGATCTGTCCTCCGCATTCCAGACTCTCAGCCAGAAGCTCTGCGAATTTGAAAATATTGTGGGTGCCGAAGATCAGATCCACAAAACGGTAGCTTTTTTTCAGCTTCTCAATGACCTCCGGTTCCTGCATCATACAGCCGCAGAGCGCGATGCGAAGGCCCGGCCGTTCCTTTTTCCGGTGTTTTAAAAGCCCAAGATGACCGTACACTTTCAGGTTGGCGTTTTCCCGGACCGTGCAGGTATTGTAAATTATAAAATCAGCTGTCTCCGCCTCTGCCGGCTGATAGCCTGCCTGCTCCAGAATTCCGGCAAGCTTCTCGGAGTCCCGGGCATTCATCTGGCAGCCGAAGGTCGTCACGCAGAAAGTCAGCGGGCGGCCAAGCCTCCTGCTTTCCTCCTGCACCTTCCGTCTACATACCTCTATAAAATAGTACTGGCGCTCCGGCTCCGCAGCCGGAGCCAGAGCCTGAATTTCCGCGTAATTGCTCATGTCTCTTTCCTCATACTTTCCAATATCACGCCCCGCAGATCCGCCGGGCATAGAACTCTTCTGTCATAGTAACTGATTCCGCAGCTTCCTGCAAGTATTTTCAGGCCAGATTCAGACCAGACACCGGAAGGGCTGGACCACAAAGCCGAAGACAGCCCAGGCGATCCGCTTCATCAGCGGCGCGGTCTGGATCTCCAGATGCTCCGGAGCTTCATAGGTGTCTGCGTCAATGATTTTTCTGGAATCCTCCTGCATGGCCATCAGATATCCCTCCAGCTCCTGATTCAGTTCCTCGCTCTGCACCACAAGCATCAGCTCCGTGTCCACATAGGTGCTGCGCAAATCCAGATTATAGGAGCCTATCACAGATAAATCCCCGTCAATCAGCGCGCTCTTCCCGTGGTTGGAGATGCCGCCGTCGTATTCATAAAGGGGGATTCCTGTAGCGACCACCTTATCTTTATGGCGCAGATAATCGCTGGAAGCCACAAAATTATCTCCATTTTCCACAGAATTCAGCAGAATCCGGATATCCGGGACCTTATCGCCAAGCTCTGTCAGGCGCTCATACATCCAGGAGTTGCAGACGACATAGGGAGACTGAAAAATCACTCGTTCCCGGGCCTGTCCCATCAGCTCTGTCAGCTCATAAAAGAGCACCGGTTCTTTCCCATAAGGGTGTGTAGGATTGGACAGCAGCGTAATCTTTCCTGACTCATAGGTATGCGCCTCATAATCCCAGGAGCCATCGAACAATTCCGGATATTCCGCAGTCAGGGAAGCGTACCGTTCTTTCAGAAACGTCTTTTCTTCTTTGACTTTCTTCTTTTTGGCCAGCGCCTCATTATCATGGAAGGGTTTGCAGATGTCCAGATTCCAGACTCCTTCAAAATAAGCTTCCAGCTCTTTTAAAGAGGTGTCGGGATTTCCCGGCTCCGTATTATAGACCAGAACCTCCCGGTCATAGCTTACATTCTCATCCGTATAATTTCCGATAAAGTAATCAAAGGTGTTGCGTCCGCCCAGAAGATAGGCTTTTTCATCCACGATCACATACTTGTCATGCATCCGCCCCATCAGTTTCCAGGGAGTCAGAAGATTTAACGGGTTGTAGATGCGGATCTCCACATTCGGGTGGGACGACAGGGCATAGAATAGCTCTCTGCCTTCCATGCGGACCGCGCCGCTGACTCCGTCCACCAGAATCCGGATCTTCACGCCTTCATCTGCTTTTTCCTGAAGAACCGCCAGGATATCCCTGGTGCTTTCGCCTTCTCTCATGTCAAAGGTGGAGAGAATAATGCGGTCCTCCGCCTGGCTTAAAAGCCGCATACGCTCTTCCCAGGCGCTCATATTCGTCTCCAGGAGAGCGGTCCGTTCCGGCCCTGTTCCATTCATGCGGAAGCTTTTTGAACCGAACCCGCCGGCTGTATTCCCGTCAATCTTCGGATACGCGAAAAAAGGAGCCACAGCCCCCATAATCAGATAAGCCAGTATAAACAGCAGCAGGCAGGTGATCTTATGCCGCTTGAAAAATCGTATCATAGGTCTTTTCCTCATCCGTCTTCTCTACACTGTTCTGCCTTGGTTTTCCACATAAAAATCCGGAGAGGAGTCTTGCAGAATGGATTCCTCTCCGAACAGTATTGTATAATCAAAGCCCCATGATTGCAACTCTTTTTTCGTGGAACAGGCGCTTTGCCCCGGCAGACGCTTCCCGGCTGATAGACGAACCTCTCCTCTTCCCGCCGGTAGATAGAAAAGTATCTATGAAAGCCTGCGTTACATACATTCCATCAGAATCTCATAGATCTCATCGCGGCCAAGTTCCCGCGGATTGCATTTGATCACATTGCAGGTATCTGCCACATTCTTTAAAAGCTCCGGCGTGATCTCGGTCTTCGAGCGAAGCTCACCCATCTTTGTGGGAAGTCCGCATTCTTTGATAAAGGCCGCAAGAGCCTCCAAGCTCTCCCCGGCGCTTTCCACGCCGAAGACCTCTTTGCCGAACCGCTCGAATTTCTCCTTTGCGTCCTTTACAATATGACGGTAATAAGCCGGATGGATCACGGCCAGTCCCTGTCCGTGGTTGCAGTCCGTATAGGCTCCAAGCTGATGCTCCAGCTGATGAGCCTGGAAGTCTGTGACTCTGCCCACTTTCAGGATTCCGTTCTCCGCCATTGCGGAGTCCCACATCAGGTTGCTCCGGGCCTGAATGTCATTGATATTCTTCAGAAGACGGCGCATATTTACCACTGTATTGCGCATGATCGCAAGGGCTACGTCATCCGATACGTTATCCTGGTCAGAATTTCCGAAGTAAGTCTCCATGGCATGGCTTAAGGTGTCAAAGGCTCCGGAAATCACCTGCATATGAGGCAGGGACATGGTGTACTCCGGGTCCAGAATGGCAAACCTGGGAGCCGCCGCTGCCATGCCGGCCTTGATGATTTTCTCCTCGTTGGTGATCACGGCCCCGCCGTTCATCTCCGCTCCCGTACCGGAAGCCGTCACCACCGCGCCCATGGGAAGCACTTCTGTAGGAAACTGATGCTCTGTCATCTCCATCTCCCAGAGATCTTTGTCCGTCTTTGCCTGAGCCGCCACGATCTTGCAGCAGTCAATAACGGAGCCGCCGCCCACAGCCAGAATGAAATCAATCTTCTGCTCCTTTGCCAGTTTTGCGCCCTCCTGCACCTTTACGTAGGTGGGATTCGACATGATGCCGGAGAAATCTGTCACGGTCTTGCCCGCGTTCTCCAGGATCGTCTTCAGCTCATCGTAGATTCCGTTTTTCTTTACGGAACCGCCGCCGTAGGCCAGCATTACATTTTTCCCATATCCGGAAACAGCTTCCGCCAGATGCTCTCTCGCTGCTCCCTCGCCGAAATAAACTTTTGTCGCGTATTCATATACAAATTTCTGCATGATCCGCATCTCCTTCCTGACTGTTATTATAGGCTTTTTCTTCTTTTTATAGAAGAAACAATGTGTTGGTCAGTGAAAACCTGCGGGTTTGCAGAGGAGGCATTTTCATTAAAGAAAAACCTGCCGCTGTTCCAGCGCCAGCCCAATGAGCCGGTTCACCTGGTCAGCCATAAATAAGGGAATATTCAGAACATCATCGTCCAGCTTCAAATTATTCAAAGAAAACCGGATACGGAGCCTGGTCTGATCCGGGAACAGTTCTTTGAATTTCCGGAGGCTTCTGCTGGTGGTATTCGCCTCAGATTTGACCTCCACAGGAAAAATATCATTTTCACGCTGAACCAGAAAATCCACTTCATAGGGCGGATTACTCTGGTTCCAATACCGGGGAGCTGCTTCAAACTGCGTAACCAGGGTTTGCAGAACAAAGTTCTCAGTCAGTGCGCCCTTGAACTCGGTGAACAGGCGACTGCCCTCACCGAAGGCTGTAGGGGCCAGCTGGGACAGACGGCGGAGCAAACCCACATCCACCAGATAAATCTTAAATGCGGACAGATCATCATAGGCAGACATGGGCAGGCCGGGAGCGGTGCTGCGGTAGACCTTATGCACCAGCCGGGCATCCACCAGCCACTGCAGGGCGTCCTCGTATTCACGGGCTCTTGCGCCCTCTTTGACCACCCTGTAGAGAAACTTCTTATTCTCCCTTGCCAGCTGGGACGGGATGGACTTCCAGATCATCGATATCTTCGGAAACTCACTGACATTGGGGTGTTTTGCAAAGTCACGCTCATAGGCGCCAATAATATCAGACAGGGCTTCCTGCATGGCGGAGACGTCCCGCGCTTCCGTCCACATAAGCACAGGTTCCGGCATTCCCCCGGTGACATAGTACATCTTGAGCTTCTCATAGAGAGGATTGAAAAAGGCGTCAGGAATCGGCTCGATGGTATCCACGCCCTCCAGATACTCCGCCAGATTTCCGTCACCATTGGCAAGCAGGAATTCCGTGAAGGTCATAGGGTCGATCTGCATGAAGTTGACCTTGCCCACCGGGAAGGAAGATGGCCTGGCCAAAGCAATCCCCAGCAGAGAACCGGCACAGGCCATGTGATACTGCGGAGCATTCTCGCAGAAATACTTCATAGAGTTGATAACCTTGGGACAGTCCTGCACTTCGTCAAAAATAATGAGGGTCTTTTCCGGTACAATCTTCTGACCGCTGGCCAGCATCAGATTTTGCAAAATACGATCCACATCCTTGGTAGTCTCGAAAAACTGCTTGTACTCTTCGTTCTCATCAAAGTTAAAATAAGCTGTATTCTCATAATAGCGCCTGCCGAATTCTTTGAGAACCCAGGTCTTACCCACCTGGCGCACACCCTTTAAGATCAGCGGTTTGCGGTAAGGAGAATTTTTCCAGTCCAGCAGCTTCTTCATAATCAGTCGTTCCATATACACACTCCTTCACGCTTTTATTAATATATACATGCATTAAAATCACATTTTTATTAAAGTTTTTGTGTATTGCGATCACATTTTTATTATATTCTGCTTCCGTCAAAATTACAACCATCATCACGAAAATATTTAATTTCAGATATACAGAACTTTTTCCATTACAGCAAAACCGCCGTACAGGTTTCCCTATACGGTGGCAGAGCCACAATATGTTCCGGCACGGCAGCAGCCATTTCTCTGCGCCTATGTCTTCAAATCCACATCCATGCGGATACTTGTTTGCGGGAATTGAAACGGCGGGAAGCCTTCTTGGGGCTTTCCCGCCTTGATTATTGTGCGGAACACTGTCTCGCAAAATCAGTTTGTAAACTAATCCGCAAAATTTCCGGTATACAGCTGGTAATATTTTCCTTTCTGCGCAATCAGATCGTCGTGGGTTCCGCGCTCGATGATCCGGCCCTGCTCCATTACCATGATACAGTCCGAATTCTTGACCGTGGACAGACGGTGGGCGATTACAAAGGTGGTGCGTCCCTTCATCAGCGCGTCCATGCCGGCCTGCACCAGCTTCTCGGTACGGGTATCGATGGAAGAGGTCGCCTCATCCAGGATCAGGGCAGGCGGATCTGCCACAGCCGCGCGGGCGATGGCCAGAAGCTGGCGCTGTCCCTGGCTTAAGTTCGCTCCATCTCCAGTCAGCATGGTCTGATAGCCGTCGGGCAGACGGCGGATAAAGCCGTCGGCGTTGGCCAGCTTTGCGGCCTTGATGCATTCTTCGTCGGTGGCGTCCATCTTGCCGTAGCGGATATTGTCCATGACCGTTCCGGTAAACAGGTGGGTATCCTGAAGCACGATTCCCAGCGAGCGGCGCAGATCCGGCTTTTTGATCTTATTGATATTGATATCGTCATAGCGGATTTTCCCGTCCGCGATATCGTAAAACCGGTTGACCAGGTTCGTAATCGTGGTCTTGCCCGCGCCTGTAGCGCCTACAAAGGCAATCTTCTGTCCCGGCTTCGCGTACAGCGTAATATGATGCAGCACAATCTTGTCTTCCGTGTAGCCGAAATCCACGTCGTCGAACACCACGCCTCCTTCCAGCTTCCGGTACGTAACTGTTCCGTCCGCCTTGTGCGGATGCTTCCAGGCCCACAGATTTGTGCGTTCTGCGGATTCTGTCAGACTGCCGTCTTCATCTTCCTTTACATTCACCAGCTCCACATAGCCTTCATCCTTCTCCGGCTCCTGATCCATCAGATCAAATACACGCTGGGCTCCGGCCGCCGCGTTTACCACGAAGTTGATCTGCTGGCTTACCTGGGTAATCGGGTTTGTGAAGCTCTTATTCAGTCCCACGAAGGTAACGACAGTACCGATGGTCACGCCGGCCAGGCCGTTGATACCGAGAATGGCTCCCACAATGGCCACCAGCGCGTAGCTGATCCAGCCGATATTGGCATTTACGGGCATCAGCAGGTTTGCGTAGCCGTTGGCCTTATTTGTGCTGTCCCGAAGCTTCTCATTTACCTTATGAAAGTCATCCATGGCTTTCTCTTCATGGCAGAAGACCTTGACCACCTTCTGGCCGTCCAGCATTTCCTCGATAAAGCCGTCTACCGCGCCCAGGTCAATCTGCTGGCGGATGTAATATTTTCCGGACAGTCTCGAAAAGGTCGAGGTCACCAGAAGCATGACCACAGCCGTCAGAATGGAAATAACCGTCAGCGCGGGATTCAGAAGTATCATGGTGACAAGAGTCGCCGCCATGGTGATGACAGAGTTGATAATCTGGGGAATACTCTGGCTCAGCAGCTGCCGCAGAGTATCCACATCATTGGTATAGACGGACATGATGTCGCCGTGGGCGTGGGTATCAAAATATTTGATGGGAAGAGATTCCATTCTCCGGAACAGATCGTCTCTTAAATGCAGCATAGTTCCCTGGCTCACATTGACCATAATCCGGTTATAGGTGAACGCCGTTATAACGCCCAGCCCCATCACGCAGGCCAGGCGGACCAGATCTGCGGCCAGGCCGCTGAAATCTCTGGAGCCGTTCGCCAGCATGGGCGTAATATAATCGTCCACCAGGGTCTGAGGGAAGGTCGCCCCCACAACCGTGGCGATGGCTGTAATCAAAATACAGGCAATGACGAACAGAAACGGGATTTTATAATAATGGAGCATATAACGAATGACTCTTTTAATCAATTTTGTGGCTATGCCCACTTCAGGTCTTGATTGTTTTTTGTTCATAGATCTGTTTTCCTCCTTCCTGATTTACGCGGGCTGGTCGAAGTCACCGCCGCCTTCCATCTGGGAATGATAAATTTCCTGATAGATGGCGTTGTTCTCCAGCAGATTTTCATGGGTATCAAAGGCGTCGATACGGCCGTCGTCCAGCACCAGAATCCGGTCCGCAGACTGTACGCTGGAAATACGCTGGGCAATGATGATCTTCGTGGTGCCGGGGATCTGCTCCGCGAACGCGGCGCGGATCTTCGCGTCCGTAGCCGTATCCACAGCGCTGGTGGAATCGTCCAGAATCAGTACCCGGGGCTTTTTCAGAAGGGCCCGTGCAATACACAGACGCTGCTTCTGTCCGCCGGAGACATTGGAGCCTCCCCTTTGAATCATCGTATGGTAGCCGCCCGGCAGCCGGTCGATGAATTCATCGGCGCAGGCCGCCCTGCAGGCTGCCACGCACTCCTCGTCTGTGGCGTCCGGATTGCCCCAGCGCAGATTATCCAGAATCGTTCCCGAAAACAGGGTATTCTTCTGAAGCACCACGGATACCTGGTTTCTTAAGACTTCCGTATCATATTTGCGCACATCCACGCCGCCCACACAGACAGAGCCGTCGTCCACATCATAGAGACGACAGATCAGATTTACCAGGGTGCTTTTTCCCGCCCCCGTACCGCCGATGACGCCGATGGTCTCGCCGCTGGCAATGTGCAGGTCGATATCAGACAGGGATTTCTCACCGCTGCCATGCTTATAGGAAAAGTTTACATGATTAAAATCAATACGCCCGTCGGGAACCTCCATCACCGGATTCTCCGGATCGCCCAGGTCCGCTTTCTCATTCAGCACCTCGCTGATACGGCGGATGCTGGCAAGCGACATGCTGATCATAACTACCACCATGGAAAGCATCATCAGGCTCATCAGAAGAGACATGATGTAGCTGAACAGACTGGTCAGATCGCCGGTGGTCATGGAACCGCCCACAATGTACTGAGCGCCGAACCAGGAGACGGAAATAATGCAGAAGTACACAGCGACCATCATGGCCGGGTTGTTGAAGGCCAGAAGCCCCTCCGCTTTCACAGAAAGATCATAAAGCATTTTGGAAGCTTTTGAGAACTTCACATTCTCATAGTTCTCCCGGACAAACGCCTTAACCACACGGATGGCGGATACGTTTTCTTGGACGCTGGCATTCAGATCATCGTACCGCTTAAAGACCTGATTGAAAATTTTCAGTGTAATCACCATGATGGAACCGATGACGATGACCAGAAACACCACGGCAATCAGGAACATGGCGCTCAGGCGCGGGCTGATAATCATGCACATGGCAAAGCTGAAAATCAGATTCAGCGGAGCCCGGACAGCCACGCGGATCACCATCATGAACGCATTCTGCACATTGGTGATATCTGTGGTCATTCGGGTCACCAGGCCCGGCACGCTGAATTTGTCAATATTGGAAAAGGAAAAGGTCTGGATATTGGCGTAGATGGCCTCACGCAGATTGGCCGACAATCCGGAGGACGCGGCCGCGGCGTTCCTACCTGCCATTGCGCCGAAAATCAGGCTTAAAAAGGCCATGAGCACCATCAGGGCTCCGTACCGGTAGACCACCGGCAGATTGCTGACTTCCAGTCCACGGTCTATGATAATCGCCGTAACAAAGGGCATCAGAATCTCCATAATAACTTCCAGGGCAGTCAGTCCGATACATAAAAAGGTATTTCGTTTGTACTGCTTAAGCTGCTGCAACACTTTTCTCACGTTTCAAAAACCTCCTGTCTGTTTTCATTTTACATCTTCCTGTACCTCGCCTTTTCAGGCTGGGCAGAAGTATTCTTCATTCTCCAAATGGTCCGGCTGCGGCGCAGTCTTGCGCCCGGCTGAAAGAAGCGCCTGTATGTATTCCTGTCAGCCGGGGGCATCCGTACCGTATAAAATACTAACGTACATTTTTATAAATGTAAAATCGAAAAATGTTATAACATATAAAAATATTTTATAGTTATATATTGTAATTTCTTATCTTCCATCCCCCATTCTTTTTTCTTGCTTTCTGAATCCGGATCTGCTATAATTCATCAATATATTTTATAAGATACTATCAATCTTTTTTATAATCAGATATTACAGGAGACTTTTTATGAATACCATACAGTTAGAATGTTTTGTGACCGCGGCGGAGCACCTGAGCTTTTCCAAGGCTTCCCAGGTCTTAAAAATCACGCAGCCTGCGGTCAGCCATCAGATTCAGTCTCTGGAGGAGGAGCTGGATGTAAAGCTTTTTGACCGCACAGGAAGGAATGTGTCGCTTACGCCGGAGGGCTTCCTGTTCCTTGCCGACGCGCGGCTTATCCTGAAGACCGCTCTCTCTGCAAGGGAGCGGCTGGGAAGACCGGAACATCTGCTGCCCCTGGAGCTGGGCTGCCACGACTACACGGAGCTGAAACTGTTTCCTCCTGTTCTCAGGAAGCTCGCGGGAGAATTTCCCCAGCTCCGGCCCTCCATCCGGGTGAATCCTTTTCCCTCTCTTCTGCAGCTGGTGGAAAATAATCAGGTACACGCGGCTCTGGGCATCCGAGGTGAACAGAAGAAATCCCCGCTTTCTTTTAAAGAGCTCTGCCAGGCTCCCGTAGTCTGTATCTGCTCCCCGGAGCATCCCCTTGCCGCCTGTCAGTCGCTGTCCAGGCGGCAGCTTACGGGAAGCTTCGTCGCCTGCTCTCCCCGCCAGATTCCGGATTTCCTGTTCACCATTCAGAGCCGTATCCTTTCAAACCTTCCCTCCGAGCACAGATATCTGGCAGAAAATATAGAAAGCACCTTAGCCCTTGTAAGGGCGCAGATGGGATATACCCTCTACCTGGATATCATTCCTGCCAGAGAGCCGGGCCTCTGCTACATTCCCGTAACCGGCTTTCCGAAGATTTCTTTCGGAATCTATTATCAGAAAAATCACGATCATCCTGTGCTGAAACGGTTTCTTGCCCTGATGTCCGAATATATGAAGGACTCTGCCCCGGCATAGGGCAGAGTCCCTGTTACAGCAGTATTTCGTATTTTATAAAACCTGCGGCAGCTCCTCTGGGCAGAACCGCATTATTCAAACTGACTGTAATACAGCTTCGCGTAAGCACCGTTCTTTTCCAGCAGTTCTTTGTGGCTGCCCTGCTCGATGATAGTTCCCTTTTCCATAAACAGGATAATATCCGCGTCGCGGATTGTGGAAAGCCGGTGGGCGATCACAAAGCTGGTGCGTCCGCTCATCAGCTTCTTCATAGCCTTGCCGATCTCCACCTCGGTACGGGTGTCCACGCTTGAAGTCGCCTCGTCGAGGATCAGAATCGGCGGATTGCAGAGGAATACTCTGGCAATTGTCAGAAGCTGTCTCTGTCCTGCGGACAGATTGGAAGCCTCGTTGTCCAGCACCGTATCATAGCCCTTGGGCATGGTGCGGATAAAATAATCCACCTTCGCGGCCTTCGCTGCGGCAATGATCTCCTCGCGGGGCGCGTCTGCCTTCCCATAAGCGATGTTTTCCGCAATCGTCCCGCCGAACAGCCAGGTATCCTGAAGCACCATGCCGAAGTTGTGTCTCAGTCCGCTCCGGCTCATGTCTGTGGATGCCACCCCGTCTATGGTGATTCCTCCTCCATGAATCTCATAGAAGCGCATCAGCAGGTTGATAAGCGTCGTCTTGCCCGCGCCTGTACTCCCCACTACCGCAATCTTCTGTCCGGGCTTCGCCTCAAAGCTGATATCCTTCATCAGCAGCTCGCCCGGATCGTAGCCAAAGCTTACATGCTCGAATGCAATATGCCCTTTGGCGCGCTCTGCCGCCGCTACATTTGCTTTGTCCGGGACTTCCTCTTCCTCATCAAGGAGCTCAAAGGTACGCTCCGCGGAGGCGATGGCCGACTGCAGAGAGTTGATCATATAAGAAGCCTCGGTCATCGGCTCGGCAGTCTGGTTCACATACTGGAAAAACGCCTGCACGACGCCGACGGTCATTCTTCCCTCGATCATAGCCTTTCCGGCGATCACCGCGATCACCACATGGGCGATACGGGTCAGCAGACGGATCAGAGGGTTCACGCAGTTCGTCAGGAAGTCTGCCTTCTGGCTGGCGATCCGGTTATCCTCCGCAGCCGCCCGCACCTGCTCAATACTCTGTTTTTCATGGTTATAGGCCTTGATTACGTTTCGTCCCTTATAATATTCCTCTGCAATACCTGTCAGGACTCCGATGGTCTCCTGTCTTGCCGCCGCGCTCTCCAGGCTTTTCTTCGCGACCATGTTTGTCACCAGTATGGCCGCCAGCATAAAGAGCAGGAAGATCACCGTCAGCGGCACGCTGTACAAAAACATAACGATCAGAGAGCCGATAATGGTGCCAATCGCCACAATCAGTTTCAGAAGACCGGTCTGCAGCACCTCCGCCACCTTATCCAGGTCGCTGGTCACACGGTTTAAGATCTCTCCCGCCTTGTTCCGGTCGAAGAACCGTAAGGGAAGCCGGTTCAGCTTGCAGGAAATCTCGGTACGCAGAGAGCAGGTCAGAGTCTCCGCCACGTTTGCCATCAGGTACGACTGAAGATAATAGAAAATCCAGGTGAAGAAATACTGGATCATCAGCTGTACCAGCTCTCTTCCCATATGGTTCCAGGTGATTACAAAGGGAGTTCCATTCTTCCAGGCGCTCTGGATGTTCGTCCAGAGCAGATCAATTACTCTGGCGCTGTAAAGGGGATTCCAGATACTAAGGCCCACATAAATCACAATCGAAACCGCCACCACAGTCAGGCGGATTCTCTGTCCGTGGAGCCTCTTTGCCAGACGCGCAGCCGTCTTCCATACATTCTGCGCCTTATTTGTATTATGATTCTGAACCATGTCCTACGCCTCCTTCGTCTGTGAATCTGAGATTTCCCGGTATACCGGGCAGTTTTCCATCAGCTCGTCATGAGTTCCTATGCCCGCCATTTCGCCCTCATGGATCACGATGATCTGATCCGCATGGCGGATGGAGCTGACTCTCTGGGCAATGATCACCACAGCCGCATCCTCCGTCTCAGAAGCAAGGGCCTTGCGGAGAGCCGCGTCCGTCTTGAAGTCAAGAGCGGAAAAGCTGTCGTCGAAGATATACAGCTCCGGCTTTTTCACCAGCGCTCTTGCAATGGAGAGACGCTGCTTCTGGCCGCCGGAGAAGTTGGTTCCGCCTTGGGCCACATAAGAATTCAGGCCGTCCGGCAGTGAACGGATAAAGTCTCCCGCCTGGGCTACATCTGCCGCGTGCATCAGTTCTTCATCTGTGGCGTCTGGTCTGCTGTATCTTAAATTATCCGCAATCGTTCCGGAGAACAGCCACGCCTTCTGCTGGACATATCCGATATGATCCCGGAGATTTTTCTGGGTCATCCGGCGGATATCTGTGCCGTTTAAGCAGATCTTTCCCGCCGTCACATCATGGAACCGGAGCATCAGAAGCGCGATCGTAGACTTTCCGCTTCCGGTTCCTCCGATAATAGCCGTCGTCTCGCCCCGGCGGCAGGTAAAATTCAGCCGGTGCAGCGTATTTTCCTCTGCGTCCGCGAACCGGAAGGACACATCGCGGAAGGAAAGCACTTCCTTATTATCCGGGTCCTCCTTCGGGTCCTCGGATACCAGGTCCCGGATCTCCGGCTGACAGTCCAGTACCTCACGAATTCGCTCGCAGCACTCCAGGGCTCGCGGCAGGGTCAGAATCACCATCTGCGCCATCATCAGAAAGAACAGCACCATCATCGCGTATTCGATCACTGCGGTAATATCGCCGATCTGAAGATGGCCTGCGCTGATACGGCCGCCGCTGAGCCAGTATACCACTACGACGAAAAAATTAATGCAGAAGAATGACAAACCGTCCAGATTCGCGAAGCGGCGGTTTGCCCGGATAGAGGTGTCCGCATAGTCAGAGTATGCCTCCGCCATACGCGCTTCCTCCCGCTTTTCATTATTAAAGGCGCGCACTACCCGGACACCCGTGATATTTTCCAGCAGTACCGTACTCATACGGTCCAGCAGTTTCTGCAGCTTTCGAAACAGCGGAGCGGCGCTCTTCATAATGCCGAAGGCAAGCAGCAGCACAACAAGAACCACTCCCAGCAGAAGGAAGCCCATTTCCACATCCAGCCGGAAAGCAAGCGCCAGCGCCAGCACGAAAATCACCGGCACCGGCAGAATCATCTGAATACAGCTCGTTACCGCAAACTGAATCGTAGTCACATCCGATACCGTACGGGTCGTAATAGACGCCGTACCAAACTGTCTGAAATCATAGATCGAGAGCTTCAGCGATTTCTTATAGACAACCTCCCGCATGTCTCTGCCCAGTCTTGCCGACAGGACAGCGCAGGTATAGCCGCCTGTGATGGCGCATACGCCTGATATCAGGGATGCAATTCCCATCTGGATTCCTGTTCCCAAAAGAATGCTAAAATCGCTTCCCGATGTCCCTTCGTTCAGAATTTCCGCCGCCAGGGTCGGGATATACAGAGCTCCTGCCACATCGATAACTAAAAACAAAACCGTGGCCGCGCACAGTTTCCAGTGCGGCTTCAAAAATTTTAAAATCAGTTTCACAACTCTTCCATCCTTTCTGTAACTTGTTCTTTATGGTCAACTGCCCTGTATGGACAGATTGCCAGCCATAAAAACCATCAGCAAATGCCTGCCGGGTGTATCGCACAAAAAATGCGCCCGGTTATCCTGACAATAACCGGGCGCACCCGACATCTTCTCCGATCCTGCAGCTGCGGCTGCAGGTCCTCAGATGATTGTATGATTAGCATGAATTTTACTGCATAAAAAGCTTTGCAAGCACAGGAACCATTTCCTTGATCACTGTCTGGGTCGTATTCACGCACAGATCATAGTTCAATCTGTCTCCCCAGCGTCTCCCTGTGTAATCCTGATAATACTTTGCCCTCTTTTTATCAATCAGGGCTATGTTCTGTCTCAGTTCCTTATCTGTCAGTCCTTCCTCTCCGGAAGACTTCTCCCGGCAGCGGCGTATTCTGCTCTCCATATCCGCATAGATGAAAATACGATACGGCTGTTCTTCTCTCAGAATATAGTCCGCGCACCGACCCACAATCACACAGTCCGACTGCTCCGCCATCTCTTTAATAATGCGCGTCTGCTCCTGATAGACGGCTATGCACTGCTCAAAGACCGGGTCCAGCAGCGGGTAGAAGCTTCTCCCTATGGTAATCGGGAAGGAACGGAACCGGTGGTGTTCCACAATATTCTGTACATATTCTTCCGAAAGAGCTGTTCTCTTTGCAATCTGGCTTATGATTTCGTGATCATAATATGCAATTCCCAGTTCTTCTGACAGTCTGCGGCCAAATTCTCTCCCACCGCTTCCAAATTCACGGCTCACCGTTATAATCCTGTTCATACTCTTACCTCCCCGTCTGCGCCAGCTTTTTTGTATAGCCGGCCATCTTCCAGATCACATATACTGCTATAACCGCCTCCGTAAACACCATCGCAAACCAGATGGAATCCGGACCTGCCACAGCCGGAAGCAGATTAATCCCGGGCGCAATCCTCAGAATCTCTGCTGTGGGCGACATAAAAATTCTTACATACACATTCGTCACCGCAAGGCTTAAAGCCGTCCAGAAGATACTGAAAAACGCCGCCGTTCCCAGGGCATATTTTAAAGTCTCCCGGACTCTTCCGCCATTTCCTGCACCAAAGTTGGTTGAAATAATCGGCTGGGCCGCCTGCCCCACGCTGTAGGCACAGCACTGGACAAAAGAGCTGATATTGACAATGATTCCGTATACAGCCAGCGCGTTCGTTCCCAGATATTTTACAATCTGTCTGTTAAACAGAATCGTAAGAATTCCCATCGCCACATCAATAAAGAATGTGGAGAATCCGGTCACTGTAATTTCGCGTAGCTTGTAAAGCAGCCTCTCGGGTCTGGTCAGACGGAGCGTATTCTTTTTGGAAAAGAAGTGGGACAGCATCACAAAGAAGGTGAGGGCGGACCCAATCGCCGTCGCAAGTCCCGCGCCAAAGGCACCCATGTCGCAGGTAAATACAAAAAAGCCGGATAAGGTGCAGGCGTTTCAGCCTGTGCCTTATCCGGCTTATCATTTCTTTTGAATGATTTGCCTCCGAGCAAGCACCACCTATTATAATACTTACATTTTTGATGTCAACACTTTTTATGAAATTTTCTGTAAATCACCGTAACAATAAAAACCTGTATCCGCAAGGCTGCTGCTTTCCAGATACTGCTCCAGCTTCTTCACGTCGAACCGCGGAATATAATTCTTTTTCATAAAGCTGATTTCCCTCTCGCTTGCCGGATGGAAGTTATACTTCGATACCTGCCCCGTAATATCATATAAACCTTCTCCAAAGGCAAGGGCACAATGCTCCTCTGCCCGGTTGATCATAAGACAGGAATTCCGGATTCTCCAGTGCAGAAACTGGGCAAACCAGAAACATCCTCCGTTCAGGAACAGTTTTTCCCAATTTTTTACGTCTGTTCTTGACGCAAAATAGGCTTCCAGCCGCCAGAGCACTGCTCTGTAACGGGCTTCTGCATCCGCTGCTCCCATCATCAGGCCTGCTCCTGTCTTCTCAGCTGTTCGATCTCCCGTCTGATTCTACGGCATATGCTGAAATTATCTTTGTCATTCCTCTCAAGACGGTTCAGTCTGTCTTTCAGCAGCATGATTTTCTGTAAATTATTCATTTTAAGCACATCCTTTCTGATAATTTTGAACATAAAAAATGCGCCCGGTTATCCTGACAATAACCGGGCGCACCCGACATCTTCTCGACAGCCAGACAGCTTCTTCCGGATGGATGTGCAGGCACATCCTCCAGGTCCGCTATCCTGGGAACCATTGCGATGGTTCGTCCTCCGATGATCTTATTCTATTATTATGTTCTGAAACGAAGTGTATTCTAATACATTTTTTCAGAAAGATCAAGTACTTTTTTCTGGTAATTTTCACATTTTTATAGCTCATTTTTTATGCAGCTCTGCAGCTGCTGCGTGCTCCTCCAAGGGACGCTCTTACTACCCGCGGCCAGCTCCCGCGCTCAGGCGTTCCCGTCCGTCCGCCCAGGTATATCCAATCCCATATACTGTCTTGATATAACGGGGAGCGCCCGGATTGTCCTCCAGCTTATCCCGCAGACGCTTCACGAGCACGGTAAGGGCATTCTCATCCGCATACTGGGTACTGTCCGCCCAAATCCGCTCGACGAGCTCATTTCTTGAAAGCGTCAGTCCCCGGTTCTCCACGAGAAGCTGCAGCAGCTTCTGCTCTGTCCTGCTCAGATCCACCTTCCGGTCTCCTTTTGAAAATTCCATCCGCTGAAAAGAAAAGTAAAAGTCTCTGGACTGATAGACCTGCAGCCTGCTGCTTCTCGTCTTTCGAATCTGATTGTTCACCCTGGCCCGCAGCGCCATCAGACTGAAGGGCTTCGTGATATAGTCGTCGGCTCCCGATTCCAGGCCCGCCGCCGCATCCTTCTCCATGTCCCGGCCCGTCAGAATCACCACCGGAATATGGTATGTCTCTTTAATATTCTTTAAAAATTCCACCTCGTCTCCGTCCGGCAGATTCAGATCGAGAATGACAAGCTCTACCTTTTGTTTTTTCAGAAGTTCATCTGCTTCCTTCAGTCTGAATGCCTGCAGAAACAGATAGCTCTCCGCCTTCAGTGCCAGCGCGATGCCGTTATTTAAAGCCCTGTCCTGTTCTACAATTAATATCTTATGCATATTCCTTCCTCATTCCGGGCTCCTGCCTGCCCGCCTGTCAACATCCTTTTAAAATAAAACGATTTTTTCGCTGGGATTTCTTCCTTTTTTATTTCGATTTTATTATAAATCCGCAAGCTTTCATTCCCTTTACATCTTTCTTAAATATTTCTTAATTTTTACATGACTATTACAAAAATATTTCGTTTATTACAGTCGTCGGAAAATACTTTGATTTTTAGACTTTTAGGAGTACAATATAGATACAGGTATCGTTTTTCGTTTCAGGACGCATACTGATTATAGAAAGAACGGAGGTCGGAATAAAATGAAAGAATATGAGGTAATCCAGGAAATCACCAATGCCTGCGGTGGCAGCAATGTTCCCCAGACTACTATCTCTGAGATGGAGCTGGACGATATTGAAGCTTACGTAAAGAGCAGGCACCCGAAAGATTTTGACCGGGCTGTCAAAGAAGAGATGGAGGGCGGCGGAATCAAATATACGCTGGCTCTGGGCGCTGTCACCTACAAATACGTATTCAATGAGATCTGAGTCTGGTTTTCTGTCCTTCGGGGCATCTATCCGGCAGCGCCGCAAGGCGTATTCAGAATTCCGGGGCAGCCGCGCTTGAGCGGCTGCCCCGGAATTATTTTCCATCCGTACTCAAAGTCTGCACTTCTCCAGCACATACTGCCGGAAATCCTGAACTGCCGGAGACATAAAAACAAGATTGTCATGAATCATATAAAAACTCCGCTCACTGGCAGGAGACTCTATGGGAAGAATGTTCAGCTCATTCACAATGGGAAAGGTCATCGGCGCCATCGGCGGACTGCTGGACAGGCACTTCTCTTTCGTCTCTTTTCTTTCTTCGAAAAAGCGGCGGCCGCAGAACACTCCGGCCGCGACTCATATATAAAGCAGACATAACGCAGATATAAAGCAAAACCGGAACTGGCGCACTAAAGTATCTATCCCAGGGCCACATCCAGCGTCATCATCAGCGTAAAGCCAAGCGCAAAGAAAACTGTTCCGATATTGGAATGTTTCCCGGATGACATCTCCGGGATCAGCTCCTCCACTACCACATACATCATGGCACCTGCGGCAAAACTTAACAGATAGGGCAGAGCCGGCAGCACTACAGAAGCTGCCAGAATCGTAGCAAGAGCTCCGATGGGCTCCACGATCCCGGAAAGCACGCCATACAGAAAAGCCCTCGTCTTTCCCACTCCCTCCGAGCGGAGAGGCATGGAAATGATAGCTCCCTCAGGGAAATTCTGAATGGCGATTCCCAGGGAAAGCGCCAGGGCTCCCGCGGCCGTAATATACGCATTGCCTTCCGCCATGCCTGCGTAGACGACTCCCACCGCCATTCCTTCCGGAAGATTGTGAAGAGTCACAGCCAGCACCAGCATGGTTGTTCTCTGCAGATGGCATCTGGGGCCCTCACATTCACTGCTGTTCATATGGAGATGGGGAATCACATGATCAAGGAGCAGCAGAAACAGGATTCCGATCCAGAAACCCGCTGCTGCCGGCACAAAGGCCCAGCTTCCCATATCCGCAGCCTGATCCATGGCCGGAATCAGAAGGCTCCAGATAGAAGCTGCCACCATGACGCCCGCCGCAAAACCTGTCAGCGCCCGGTGCACCATTTCGTGAAGGGCACGCTTCATGAAAAATACCATGGCCGCCCCCAGTGAAGTCCCTAAAAACGGAATCATAATTCCTCTTATAACTGTTCCCGTCATCTGTCCGTTTCTCCTTTTTATATAGTTAGTCATAACTAATCTTTTTTCTCATTATATAACATGGCAGTACAGATGTCAAATTTATGTCCATGCAATGAAGCTGTCTTCAAACTGCGCAAAACAGTCTGCAGCAGACACAGCAGATGCTATTCTGCCGCAAACGCCGCAGCTCTTACAACTGTGATCTCCCAGCTGTCGAAATAGTCATCCGGAAGAGGCTCATACCAGCCGTCCGACGGAGCCTCAAAGGAAACCACGAACACCCTGTCTTTCACCAGCATACTGGCCTCCGTATAGTTCGTAGCCACCTTCTTCTCTCCTTTATAATAATCTATCTGGAAAGAAGCCGTGGAAATGTCTTCTCCCGTATCGTTGACACATTTTGCCACAATCCGGTTATCCGCAAGCCTTGCCTGCTCCTCAATCCGGATTCCTGCAGGATCGGCAGTCTTTTCATCCGCCATCCGATCGCCGGAAAACAGTACTTCCACATGATCATACTGTTCCGATGTCAGGCTGGGCGCAAAACGTAGGATCTGCTCGCTTCCGGCAAACAGATTGTACAGATACAAGCCGGAATAATAATCTACAATCTGATCATTTCCATCGTAAAAAAGCATATCCGCCTGAATATAGCTGTAATCCTGCTCTGATATGTTCTGCACCGTAAAAATCTGATCTCCCTGTTCCGGGCTGGGTTCTATGGTATAGGCAAAGTTCTCGGCCGGGATAGATTCCGACAGATAGTATTCCTCCTCCACTCCATTCGGACTTTCCGGGTCCTCTGCTGTCAGCGCCCCATCCGTCCTATTTCCTGCCGTTCCTGCTGTTTCCGCCGATTCCTCAATTTCTGTCGTTTCCGCCTCCAGCTCTTCCGAACTGATACCGCTCCGAAGCATGCAGCCTGACGCAGTCAGTACAAAACAGAGTCCCATGATGCCTGCCGCAATCCTTCTTTTCATATCTGACCCCTCCCGTCCATATGATTTCCACTTTTCTTCCGTTTCATCGCGCGAATCTGTCCTTTTGTTTCCGGACTTACCCGGTATGATTCTGTGATTTTCTGCAGGGCTTTGTTATAGGTCCAGTCATCCAGCCGATTCTCCCTCAGATACTGATATGTCTCTTCCGGAAAATGTACAAAATATACGGAGACCGCCCAGGCCACCGCCATACGCACATAGTAATGATCCATATGAATCCCGTCAAAATACGCAAACGCGTCCTGCAGATATTCTTTCTTTACAAAATGGCTTAACAGCATTACCACCGCAAAACGGATCTCATAGGGCTTCTCCGACTGAACATAAGGCTTTAGAAACTCCCAGTAGAGCTCCGGATACTTTTCCGCGTCCTTTAAGGAGCCGCAGAAAATATCACAGACTGCCCAGTTTTCAATTCTCGGCAGAAATGCCCGCACGCGGCGCAGGCGTTCTTCCGGCGTCATCTTTGCTCCGGCAGTCACCAGTCCCTGAAGAATATCATTTTCATACCAGGCGCGGTCATTTTCCTCCAGAAAGGTTTCCCAGTCACCTTTTATGATCTCCTTTGCCAGCTTCCGGAGTTCCGGTGTGCGCACACCCATCACATTCTCCGTTCCCGGCAGCAGTTTACTGTGAAAATCCCGGTATTTCAAATCTGACAGCTCCCGGAGCCGTTCTGTCAAGCCCGGCACTCCTGTATTCTGTTTTTCTGTGTTCTGTTTTTCCATATTCCGCTCCATTGTTCTTCCGCTTTACAGCGCTCCTTCCAGCTTTAAAAGATATTCCTTGATATCCAGGGATTTGTTCTTTCCCATATAGCCGGTCAGGCTTCCGTCTGAGCCAATCACCCGGTGGCAGGGAACGATAATCGCAACCGGATTGTTCCGGTTGGCCATCCCCACTGCCCTGCTGCCCCTGGGGCATCCGATCTGCCGGGCGATCTCTCCATAGCTTCTCGTCTCCCCATAAGGAATCCGTAAAAGCGCCTGCCAGTCCCGAAGCTGAAAATCCGTTCCATGAAGAGAAAGCTGCACCTCAAACTTCTTCCGTTTTCCCGCAAAATACTCCTGAAGCTGTCCGCAGACGGATTTCAGAAAAGGCGTCTCCTCCTCCTGGACCTCCGCGTACTGCTCTGTCTCCCCGAAGGCAAGGCTGCAGAGTCCCTTTTCGTCAGCCGTCAGCTCCAGCCTTCCCACAGGCGACTGATAATACATTTTTCTCATCATTTCAGGCCGGTTATTCGATATAATTTGTACTTCTTTTCTCGTCATAATAAATCACATTCTCCTGCAGAACCCGGGCCTTTCCGTCCTTTACCTCAACAATGGAGACACCGCAGTTCTTATGTACACCGCCTTTCCAGAAATCCTTCAAATCCGTAATCAGCAGACTGGATAAAAGCCCTTTGACACAGGCGCCATGGCCGGAAAGGAGGATGGTTTTCTCCCGGTTGTCCGGATTTTCAATCAGCTCCGTCAGGAAATCCGTAGTCCGCACACAGAGCTGGGCGATAGACTCTCCGCCCTCCGGCGGATTGTAATGAGCCGGATTCTGAAAAAAATTCACAAACTCCGGATCAGGTATGCTATAGCCTTCTTTCCCGCAGCAAAGTCCTTCATAAGGACCGAAGCTGATTTCTTTCAGTCTCTCATCTTTGATAATCGGAATCCTGCGGTCCCCGCGCATAATTTCCGCCGTCTGAACAGCTCGCTGCAGGGGACTGGTATAGATCTCATCAAAGGGAATCTCCTTCAGCGCTTCCGCGGTCAGACGCGCGGCCTCAATCCCATTCTGGTTCAGGGGAATATCTGTCGCGCCCTGGAGAAGACGTTTTGTGTTCCAGTCGGTCTCTCCATGGCGGATAATGTAAATCTGCATGATGTTCACTCCTTCTTTTTGAATGAAACTCCAGGCTCAGGCATACCGGAAAAGGATACCTGTGCCTTTTTTATCATAGCACACAGACCGTTTTCTGTATAGTAGCGAAAAGCCCCCGTTAAAAAAGGGATGCCCCGGTTTTCCGAAGCATCCCTGTATCTGCGGAATCAAGAAACTTCTCCCGCGTTTTTTATGACTCTACAACCTCCAGCACATCCATCGGGCAGGCTTTCGCGCAGATGCCGCAGGCGATGCACTTGGAAGCGGTGGGGGAGCTTTCCGCCTTTACCATCAGTCCGAACGGACAGGCCTCCACGCACTTTCCGCAGCCGGTACACAGCTTTTTATTTACCATGTATACGCCCTTTGCGTTCTGCTTGATCGCGCCGGCCTCGCAGGCCTCCGCGCACTTTCCGCACTGGGGACATGCCAGCGGACGCACACTCTTCTTCTCTACAATCTGAATGCAGGATTTGTCCGGATCAAATTCCTTATAGAAGCTTTCAGAGCAGGCTCTGACGCACTCCAGACATGCCATACAGGTAGATCCTTTTTTTACCATCAGTTTCTTCATCTTATCTTTCCTCCAGCCTTTACTAAACGTCTTTCGACGTTTTTTCCAGTTTACCATTAATGAAGAATTTTCTCAACAGTAAAATTTCGGCCAGAAGGATTCTGAGAGTTTTAATCCTTCGGCAGCGCCAGCGCAGCCAGCTGCTCCAGAATATTTCCTGCGCCGCTTAAGGATATGGAGCCTACCCGGTCGCAGATACGCTCCAGGTACTCCAGCTCCTTTAAGCGGTAGAGGACCTTGTTCTCTTCCATCAGTTTTGCCGTATTCAAAAGGCTTCTGGTGGAGGCCACCTCCTCTCTTCGCATGATCACGTTGGCCTGTGCTTTCTTCTCCGCTACCAGCACCGTATTCATAATGTCACGAATCTCGCCGGGCAGGATGATATCCTTGATGCCTGTATGCAGGATCTCCACACAGTATTCTTCCTGCGTTCCCTGAATCTGCTTCATCAGGAAGCGCCCGATCTCTTCTTTCTGCGCAAGCAGCTCATCCAGACGGAAGCCACCGATATACTCTCTGGCCAGCAATTGAATCCGTGTATACAGAAGATTTGCCACATTGTCGGTTTTCTGCATCAGCTCCAGCGGCCTTGTGATGCGGTAGCTGCACAGAATGTTCAGGCGGACGCCCACCTTATCCGAGGTCAGGATCTCCTGCCCGGAGATCTCAAGCTGCTGTACCTTCAGGCTGTAAAGTTTCATGCTGACCTCATGGGCGTAGATCCAGTAGAAATACGTCCCGGAGGAAAGCTGCTTTTCAAACTTTCCGTCTATGTACAGAAGCCCTGTCTCCCCCTCACCGACGGAAAACCGCTTATAAAGGCGCACCGGAATCAGATGGCGGTACATGGCCGGGACCTGCTCCTCCGTCATCTCCGTTCCCGTCACATTGACAAGACGGATTTCGTTCTTCTCAAACACATTCCAGTAGAGCGCTTCTCCTTCCATGATGACCTGCCTATAGACTCCGTTTACCAGGTGAAAACCGATACAGTCATCCGGAATCTGAACCCGGACTACGCGGGAGGCAAATTCCGGCTGCTCCATCAGAATTTCTGCCGGAAGCCCCTTCGTATCCACCTTTCCCGTCATTTCCGTGATTTTCAGCTCCCATCCAGACATCGAAAGGATTCTGTATTTTCCTGCAAACAGGATTTTCTTCAGAATCCCGTTTTTAAAAAGATAACCGCATTCCTGCGTCTTAATTACATACTTCATGTTCTTCTCTCCTTTTTCATGGAAGCGCGTCCGGGCTTTCCCACCCCGGAAACGGGGACAAAAGCCTTCCGGCGCTTTGGAAAAGAGAGGGCCCTTCCGCTTCCCAAAAAGCGAAGCGCTGTCTCTTCTCTTCCGCGCCGGTTCCCGGCTCTGTGCTGCCTTTTCCGCAGGCCGGGTCTCTGGCTGAAAAGCCATTCTGCATAAGCTTCCCGGCTTTTTTCGCCAGTCCCCGGGGAACCGCCCTGAACACATACTCCCGCCATAAACTGCACTTTACAGGTGCACTGGTGACGGATTTGAACCGTCTGCTGCCATTTACGATTGCTTTTACCGCTTAGCTACCTGTCTCTCACAGGGGAGGATTCGAACCTCCGTAACATCGTTGTTTCTCCGCCGTTTTCGGCATACCGGCGGCCTACCAGACCGCGGCACCGCCCAGGCAGAAAGCCTGAAGCCCCGGGAAAAAAGCGGAATCTATTTCCACCGGAGTCCTTTGCTCCGGAAGAAAGCATTTCCCATGTTCTTCGAACACGTCCTTTCAAGGGTATGCCATATCATCCCTTGACCACACCGATGGTGGAAAGCCGGCGGACCGGAACCACCAGATCTTTCTGGTTTTCCATCACGCGGTCAATGTCTTTATAGGCAAACCGGCTCTCTTCTGCCACATCTTTTTTGTTCTTCTTTCCAAGAACCACGCCCCGGTCCTTCAGATCTACCATGACCTCTTCACAGGTGAAGGCATCCATGGCGCCCTTCCGGGAATAAGCCCTGCCCGCTCCATGGGAGGAAGAGCAGAAGCTCTCCGGATTTCCAAGGCCCCGCACCACATAGCTGTAAGAACCCATGGCCCCGGGAATCACCGTCAGCTCGTCTTTTCCGGCACGGACGGCTCCTTTTCGATGTACCCACACCTCTTCCCCGCAGTGCTGCTCCAGCGCCGCGTAGTTGTGATGACAGTTGATCTCCTCCTGGTATTCCAGGGTAAGCTCCGTGTATCTGCCTATCCACTTCTCCAGCACGGCTTTCACCGCCAGCATCATCTTCTCCCGGTTCTCGCGGGCAAATTCCATGGAAAGGTTCATCCAGTTCAGATACTGACATCCCTCCGGCGTATCTGTGGGCAGGAAGGCCAGCCGGTACTCATCCGGAACCTGGCTGTACCAGCGCCTGTTCTGCTCTCTCGCTTTCTGGTGGAAATAATCGCAGACTGCCTTTCCAAAATGACGGCTCCCGGAATGAATCATCACAGACAGCAGCCCTTCCTCATCTTCCTGAAGCTCGATGAAATGATTCCCGCCGCCCAGTGTCCCAATCTGAAAATATCCCGCTTCCAGCTGTCCCAGAAGCTCTCCGTTCTCTTCATAAAGGGAAAATTCCTCCATCGCCCTGTCCAGTGTATAGCAGGGCATCGCTGTCTTGTGATGGGCAAAGCCTGCGGGAATATTCCGGAGAATGTCTCCCACGATCCCCTGTACCAGATTTCCGCAGCCTGTCATGGTCTCCTTCAGGACCGCCACAGGAATATTCGTCTTCACATAAGCCATGCCGCAGCCAATATCCACGCCCACCGCATTGGGGATTATGACGTCCTTTGCCGCAATCACGCCTCCTATGGGCATTCCCATTCCCGCATGGGTATCCGGCATCAGGCAGACCCAGCCTCTCAGGAAAGGAAGCTCTGTCAGATGATACGCCTGCTCTCTGCAGGAAGCCTCCAGCTCCTTCTCATTTTCCAGCCATATTTTTAAAGGGTATCGTCCCGTTTCATTCTGCAGTATAAACATTCTTTTTTTCTCCTTCCCTCTTCGTTGTGCCTTTGTTATGAGTCTATTATAGAAAAAGAAAATGGCAGAATCATCTAAAAAAAGGTGCGAAGTTATTTTTTCCTTGCGTCCCGATGGATTCTGCCTTATAATCGTTCTATATTTTAAATGTAAAAAAGAAATTGGAATTCTGCCCCGCAGAATTCTACGGGTGAGCACCTACCGGCAGTCAGGCTGATGTCTGGCTGCCTTTTATTGCTCACCCTTTTACAGATAACAGGAGGTATCCCCATGATTCATTACATCTGGCCCATCGCCCTGGTGGTCCTTGCAAACGTCGTCTATAACATTTCAACCAAATCCACGCCCGCAGGCGCCAATGCCTTTCTTTCTCTCGCAGTCACCTATCTGATCGCAGGCATCTGCGCCATCCTTTTGTACCTGCTGCAGGGCGGACACCAGAAGTTCACTGCCGAGCTGTCAAAGCTGAACTGGACTTCCATTGCCCTGGGAATCAGCGTGGTTGCTCTGGAATTCGGCTATATCCACGTCTACCGCGCCGGCTGGACGGTAAATACCGCCTCGCTTGTGGCAAATATTGCCCTTGCCTGCGTACTGGTTTTCGTGGGCTTTTTCCTGTACAAAGAAAGTCTCTCGCTCCGGCAGCTCATCGGCATAGGTGTCTGCGTCTTCGGTCTTTTTCTTATCAAATAGAGCAGGCTGGCCAGCTTCAGGCTTCCGGCTTCAGCGGGCCATAAAAATAGGAAGCTGTGGCGCCGCCGTCGATCAGGAAATCCGCACCGGTAATAAAAGCGCCCTTCCGACTCATCAGCAGCTCCGCCACATTCGCCACCTCATCCGCAGTGCCGGGGCGTCCCGCCGGACATTTGGCAAACATATTCCTGTAAAAGTCTCCCCGGGGACCGTCGAACTCGTCCAGCGCCAGAGGCGTAACGATAATACCCGGAGAAATCGAATTAACGCGGGCGCCTTTCTTCCCCCATTTCACCGACTCCGCCATCACGCGCTTCTCATTGCAGCGCTTGGCCAGCTGGTATGCGTGAAGCGTATCCCGGATATTTTCGAGCTAAAGGATGGAAAGCTTCAGGAGCTCTTCCGGCGGCGTACAGGCAAGCTGCTCGTCCTCTTCCGGCGTGAGCGCCGGCATCCTGTGGCCAGACTGGCTGGAAATGGTCACGCCCACACCGCCCGGAGCAATCACCTTTCCCACCTCTTCCAGGAGTACAGCAGTGCCATATAAATCCACCTTCAGAATCGCCTCGACCGGAGCCTGGCTCGGCGACACGCCTGCTGCGTTTACCAGCATCGCAACCGGCCCGTATTTCTGCCCTTCGGCAATCATGCTCTGAATCGATTCCCGGGAGGACAGGTCCATCTCCACCGCCTTCGTATCGAATCCCGCTTCACTCATCATTCTGGAAACAGTCTCTGCATGTTCTGCTTTTTTGTCCCCTATCACGATTTTCATTCCATATCCCATGCGCCGTGCGATGGCCATGCCAATCTGTCCCGCCCCGGTTAAAAGCATTACGTCTTTCATATGATAACCTTCCTTTCCTGTTTGCCTGGTTTTCTTTCTGGCTTTCTTTCTGGCTTTATTTTAGGGCTTGGGGTACTGCCTTTCAATCTGGATTTCTTTTGTTTCGGATAAGTTTTGCTTATGCGGCAGTCTGAACGCGTTCATGGAACAGATGTAGAAAGAAAAAAGTATCCCTGGCGGAATACTTACGCTGCCAAAGTGCAGGAGTTCCGCCGGGGATACTTTGCGGTTATCCGTTTTTTCGTTTTTCCAAAAGCTTTTTGAGCGTATCCGCAAACTCCTCGATATAATAATTCGCCTGCTCTTTCCGCCAGAAAGCACAGTAATTGCGCATAATTTGACGCTCTCCCTGACAAATCGGAAGCCTGCAGATGAAATCTCCGGCAGGCGGCAGAGTACCCACGCTTTCTATGGGCAGAAAGCCCCTGCCGCTGACCACAAGCAGCCTTCCCTTTTCCAAGCTGTCCGCAAACAGATAATTCCCGCCAAATCCAAGCGTATGCTGGTAGTATTCCTGTTCTGCGTCCTGCTGCTCCCGGGAAGAGATAAGGATACAGGGCAGCCGCTTTAACTCCTCCAGCCGGACGAATTTCTTTCCGCTCAGAGGATTGCTCCGGGAGATCTCCGCGCAGCAGCCGCACTGGGTCAGTTCAAAATTGACATAGGTATCAGAAAAGGCCCTCCGCTGATCGCTCAGGATCAAATCGACCTCTCCGGAGCGCAGCAAATCATACAGCTCTTCGTGTGTACCGTCCACAATGTGAATGGAAACCTCCGGATATATTTTGGAAAATTCCGCAACTGCCTGGTGCAGCTCCAGTCCGCTATAGCACCGCAGATACCCGATACGAAGCTGAAGCTCCCGATCGGTTCCAAGCCGCCTTGTCTCCTGCACCAGCTCCTCCACCTGAGCCAGAACCGCCCTGCACTGGGAATAAAAATATTCGCCCGCCGCAGTCACCGTAAACTTACGGTTCCCCCTGTGAAGCAGTTCCACGCCCAGCTCCTTTTCCAGCGTTCGGATCTGCTGGGAAATAGCTGACTGGGAAATATAGCACTGCTCTGCCGCCTCTGTAAAGCTCCCGCATTCAACGACGGCCGCAAAATATTTCATCTGTCTGAGCAGCATCCGCTTTTTCTCCTTTCATTCTCTCAACGAAACAGAGTAAATCATGTCTTTTTATTTTAGCACAAAGGGTCCTGTTTCGCCAATAGAACTACGGAAAGACCAGTGTTCTTTGGCTGCCCAATTATTTGAATATCCGTCCCGGACTTGAGGAAAGCGGAAGAATATATTATAATTTTTTCAGTTTATTTGCTTTTTCACAATAAGGAGCACCCCATGTCTGATTTTCAGGAATTAATCAAAAACTTCGACCGCATCCGTGACTATATGCGCCAGTTCTTTCTCTACGGCTTCAAGGTCCGTGGTGAATTCGCCGCAAAAAGCGGCCGGACATACGACAATGAACGCCGGAGAATCGAAAATTACCTGGCTGATTATATCCATTCCGATTACACATCCAAAGGAAAACAGGTCTCCATCCGTATGGACAGCAAGCAGATCCTCTCAAATCCCCTGTACGCCGCCTGGAAATCCAAGAGCTTCACAGACCGGGATCTGCTGCTTCACTTCTTCCTGCTGGACCTGCTCTCCGATGGAAACGCGCGGACGGTGCCGGAGCTTGGCGACGCCATCTCCCTGCTGTACGGAGAAGAACTGGACACCCAGATCATCCGGCTCAAATGCAGGGAATACGAAAAACTGGGCATCCTGCTTTCCCAGAAAACAGGAAAATTCCTTGCCTACCGGCTGGCGCCGCCGCTGCGCCTGGAAGAACCGCCTCTTTATGACACACTTCTGAATGCTGTAAAATTCAGCTCAGAGACAGCGCCTTTCGGCTTCGCAGGCAGCGCCATTCTGGACCGGGAATTTCTCTCCAACGATCTGTTCTGCTGGAAGCACTATTTTATGGTGCATACACTGGAGGACGAAGTGCTTCTGACGGTGCTTACAGCCATGCGGGAACATCGTTTCCTTTCTTTTGAGAATCACAGCACCCGTTCCGGCAAATCTGTCGTTCTGGAGGGACTTCCGCTTCAGATTTTTGTGAGCACCCAGACCGGCAGACGCTATCTCTGTGTCTATTTTGCTCCGAAACGGCGCTTCAACTGCCTGCGCCTGGACTGTATCTTCAAGCCAAAACTCCTTGCCGTCTGCCCGGAATATGAACGTTACAGAGAAAAGCTCCGGCAGAACCTTCCCCATTGCTGGGGCGTGTCCTTCGGGGGCAGAAGCCGCATGGAGACCCTGTCCATGAAGCTGTACATAAATGAAGCCTGCGAAAGCCATATCATCGGACGGCTGCAGCGGGAAGGACGCGGCGGAGAGCTCCTGCGCATCCGCGAGAATATCTGGCTTTACACAGGAACCTTTTTTGACACCAATGAGATGCTGCCCTGGATCAAGTCCTTTACAGGCCGGATTCTTGATCTGCAGTGCACCAATCAGGCTGTGCTGGACAAGGTGACGGCCGATCTGGAAACCATGTATCAGATGTACGGAAAGGAGGCGGAAGATGATGCCGCAGAAAGAAACGCTGGAACATCTGTCTTTATTTGAAGAAGTATACGGCTCCTATTTTCAGGCGGTGCGCAGCGTCCTGGAGCATGCCTCCCTCACCCCGCTTTCGCTGCAGGATATGTATGAGCTTGTCAGCTCCTGCGCCTTTGAAGAAAGCGCTTCCGGCATAATTCCGAAGCTCACAGACGGACCTTGGTCCTCCCTCCTTGAAAAAACCGAAGAAAAGACCTGGAAAAGCAGGCTGAATTCCGCTTCCCTGAAGCCTCCTCTGACTACCCTTCAGAAATCCTGGCTCAAGGCTCTTCTCTCGGACAGACGCTTCCGCCTCTTTTTCACAGAAAGACAGCTGGAAAGGCTTTCTGAAGATCTGCAGGACATTCCGGCGCTCTATGAGCAGTCTGACTTCCATTATTTTGACCAGTATGCAGACGGCGATCCTTATGAGACGGCTGAATACCGCGCTGTGTTTCAGACCGTTTTAAAAGCCCTGACCGAAAACAAAGCGCTCTTTGCCGCTTACGAGGGCGGAAAAGGAAACTCCATGACACTGGAGGTTCTGCCCTGCCGTCTTCAGTATTCCCAGAAGGACGACAAATTCCGCCTGCTGTCCGTCAGCTTCCGCCGGGGCCGGATCGGTTCCCCCACCATACTGAACCTTGGCCGCATAAAGGCCTGCCATCTGTCCCGGACTCCGGTGGAACGCTTCGACCGGAACCGTTTTATTCTGTCAGAACAGAAAAGCGAACCGGTACGCATCCGCATCGAAAACAAACGAAACGCTCTGGAGCGGTGCATGCTCCATTTCGCCAATTACGAAAAGCAGACCATTTACGAGCCTGACACTGACACCTGGCTTTGTTCTCTTTTCTATGATCCGTCGGATGAAACGGAACTTCTGATCGAGCTGCTTTCCTTCGGCCCGGTCATCCGGATTCTTGGTCCGGAAAGCTTTCTTAAGCAGGTGTGCGAACGGGTAAAGCGGCAGCATGAGCTGTTTTACGGCGATGTTCAGGATACTCAGGATTCTTTTTAAAAAGCTGTAAAAAATTATCAAAGCAACAAACAACTGCCAGTGTATTCGCCTGATTTTTTCGCATAATAACTCCTGTAACAAACAACAACAAACGGCAGACAGCCGCCTTTTCAAATCAATTTCAAGGCAAATTATTTTCTGTCTGCAGTAAGGAGGAGTTTATTATGTCCAGTAGATCATCTAACACCGCAGCAGTCCCGGAGGCAAAGGGCGCACTTGACAAGTTCAAGTACGAGGTAGCCAGCGAGCTTGGCGTACCCCTGACCGACGGCTACAACGGAAACCTGACTTCCAAGCAGAACGGCTCCGTTGGCGGTTATATGGTTAAGAAAATGATCGAGGCCCAGGAGAGACAGATGGCCGGCAAATAAGCCCGGACCGTTTCTCCTGAAACAAAAATGAAGTCAAACACCCCGCAGCGAGCTGATGGGGAATAAAAGAAACGCGGCTTCCGGTTAATCCTGCCGGGCCGCGTTTTCTTTTTTGTGTTATGCGTTCTGTCCCTGAAATTTTTTATTCATAATTCTAAAGATAGCTATACAAATGTTATTTCTGCTGCCCTCGTAAGGTTTTCCCAAAAGATATCTCCACTTACTGAATTGATTTTCCAAGTTCATACGCCTGTTGAATTTCAGGTTTATCTTTAATATCTCCTACGCTCATATTCCCGCCAGCGAGAATATGACCAAGACTTTTCCAGCGCAAATGCTCCATCAGATGGTCATAATAGGTAAGTACATCCTCGAATCCATAACCTTCTGCCGCCATCAGAAGAACTGAGGCTCTGTCATGCCCTCTGAGAAGGTTGCCATCACCTTCCTCTAAAGCAAATAAGCGATCAATAGCAGTTCTGAGCTGGCCGCTCATATTCCAGTAATAGAGAGGAGTTGCCAGCACCACCACATCGCATTCTTTTATTGCCGGATAAATCTGAGCCATATCATCCTTTTGTACACACGGACATTCTTTGCTGCTGTGCCCTCCAAAACAGCCTTTACAGCCATGAATATCCATACTGTCAAGGAAGAACTCTGTCACCGTATGCCCGGCACTTTCTGCACCTTCGGTAAAGGCTTTTACAAGCATGGAGGTATTGCCTTTCTTTCGGGGGCTTCCATTTAATATCACAATTTTTTTACTCATTAAGCGCTGCCTCCTTTCATATTTCATGCTTACCTGAACAAAATTGACTTTTTCAAGTACTGATATTATAATCATAGCAAGAATGAAGTTAAAAGCAAGTACGCACATTAAAGTGCGATACTTACAATTAAGTTAAATACTTACCTGAAGGAGAGTGTAAAATGAGCGAAAGATGTATAGCAAACGAATGCCTTAGCTCAACTGGCTTCAGCTACACGCTGTCACTGATTAACGGAAAATATAAAATGACGATATTATATACCTTAATGGAGTTTGGTGTCGTCCGATTCAATGAAATGAAGAAGTATATCGTAAGCGCTTTATAATCGGCCGGATCGTCAGGCTCCAACTTTTGTGAGATACTTCAGATAGCTGGAGTAATTCACTTCCTCTCTGGTTCTCAGATTCGCAAAAGCTGGATTTCAACTAC
>NZ_NFLF01000039.1 GCF_002160765.1 Lachnoclostridium sp. An138 | reverse complement strand
TTTTGTGTGCTGTCAAGGGTGGCGTAAGCTGCCATCAAACATCATATCTGCAATTTTCAAGGTTCAATCTGAGCCTATTTCTTAGACTTCATTTTTTCATAACTCATTTGACACTACCTTCTCCGGCAGGCCGGTAATACCCTCCGGATCAAAATAAGCGTACCATTTTTTCATATGATACGCCTATTTCCGCATATTTTCAATCCGGCTCTCGTTCTGTTTTCATTTTTTCATCAAATCTGCCAGGGATACGCTGTCCAGATACCCTGTTATCATATCATTCAGCTTGTCCCACAGCGGAAGCGTCCGGCAGTCCGCAGCCCTGGGGCAGGGCTGCGCGTCCCGTTCCAGACACGCTACAGGAGCAAGCGTCCCTTCCGTAATACGCAGAATCTCTCCCACGCTGTAATCCTCCGGGCTCCGGTTCAGGCGGTATCCTCCGCCTTTCCCGTGCACCCCTTCCACCAGCTTGTTCTTGGAGAGCATGGTCATAATGCTCTCCATATATTTCTGCGAAATATCCTGCCGGCCGGCAATATCCTTTAAAGGCGTATAACCGTCCTCCTCATACTCCGCCAAATCAATCAGAACGCGCAGGGCGTACCTGCCTCTTGTTGAGATCAGCATTTTCGGCCCCCTCTTTCCTTCAAAACGTTTTCGATATTATACCATGTCCTTCGGACATGGCCCCTCCGGGGGATGCCATGCGGCGCGGTATAATGTCTGGCGACATTATACCATGTCCTTCGGACATGGCCCCTCCGGGGGATGCCATGCGGCGCGGTATAATGTCTGGCGACATTATACCATAAATTCTCCGGAATCTCTATGCTTTCCCGAACAGCTCCATGGATAGGTAGCGGTCTCCGGAATCAGGCAGAAGAACGACGATATTCTTTCCTTTATTCTCGGGACGCCTGGCAAGCCTGACTGCGGCGGCCGCGGCGGCCCCTGAAGAAATTCCCGCCAGCACTCCCTCTTTCGTCCCAATCAGGCGGGCTGTCTCAAAAGCTTCTTCATCAGTCACAGTCAAAATCTCATCATAAATCTCTGTATTCAAAATCTCCGGAACAAAACCTGCTCCAATTCCCTGGATCTTGTGAGGTCCCGGTTCTCCGCCGGAAAGGACAGGGGAAGAAGCCGGTTCCACTGCTGCTATTCTGACCTCCGGGTTCCGGGCTTTGAGGTACTCTCCCACTCCGGTAATCGTACCGCCCGTTCCCACACCGGCCACAAACAGATCTACCTGTCCATCCGTATCCTCCCAGATCTCAGGTCCTGTAGAGGTCAGATGCGCTCCCGGATTGGCCGGATTCGAAAACTGGCCGAGAATAAAACTGCCAGGAATCTCCTGGGCCAGTTCGCGTGCCTTCTGAATGGCCCCTTTCATGCCTGCTGCTCCTTCCGTGAGTACCAGTTCTGCCCCATAGGCCTTCATCAGCAGTCTGCGTTCTCCGGACATGGTTTCCGGCATCACCAGAATAAGACGGTATCCCCGGGCCGCCGCTGCGGCGGCCAGCCCTATCCCGGTATTTCCGCTGGTTGGTTCAATAATGACCGTACCGGGCTTCAGCTTTCCGGAAGCTTCCGCGGCGTCAAGCATCGCCTTTGCAATTCGATCCTTCACAGAGCCGGCCGGGTTCAGGTATTCCAGCTTTGCCAGTATCCGGGCCTCCAGTCCCAGCTCTCTTTCAATTCCCGTAAGCTCCAGAATGGGTGTTTTTCCGATCAGCTGATCGGCAGATGTATAAATTCTGCTCATGTTCATTCCTCCTGTCCTTCCTTCATTCGTTCATTCTTATTACTGCGTCGAATCCCTGCTGCAAATCCGCCAGAATATCGTCAATGTGTTCCGTACCCACGGACAGACGGATAGTATTCGGCCGGATGCCCTGATCCCGCAGCTCTTCTTTCGTGAGCTGCGCATGGGTGGTTGTGGCCGGATGAATTACCAGACTTTTTACATCTGCCACGTTTGCCAGCAGGGAAAAAATCTCCAGGCTGTCGATAAATTTATGCGCTTCTCTCTGTCCTCCCTTTATTTCAAAGGTGAAAATGGAAGCTCCTCCATTGGGAAAATATTTCTCATAAAGGGCATGATCCGGATGCTCCGGAAGAGACGGGTGGTTCACGCGCTCCACCTGGGGATGCCCGGCCAGAAATTCTACGACTTTCTTTGTGTTCTCCACATGCCGTTCCAGTCTCAGAGACAGGGTTTCTGTCCCCTGCAGAAGCAGAAAGGCATGAAACGGGGAAATCGCCGCTCCTGTGTCCCGGAGCAGAACCGCGCGGATATAGGTTACAAAAGCCGCAGGACCTGCCGCTTCCGCAAAGGAGACTCCATGGTAGCTGGCATTTGGTTCTGCGATACCCGGATATTTTCCAGCCGCCTTCCAGTCAAATTTTCCGGAATCCACAATGATTCCGCCAAGGGCTGTTCCATGTCCCCCGATAAATTTCGTAGCAGAATGGACTACGATGTCAGCCCCGTACTCGATAGGCCGAATCAGATAGGGCGTTCCGAAAGTATTGTCAATTACCAGCGGAATCCCATGCTTATGCGCAATTTCCGCTGCCGCGCTGATATCGGGAATATCGCTGTTGGGATTTCCCAGCGTTTCCAGATAGACTGCTCTTGTATCCGCCTGTATGGCCTGTTCCAGCTCTTCCAGATTATGGGCATCCACAAAAGTGGTACGTATTCCATAATGGGGCAGTGTGTGGGCCAGCAGATTGTAGCTTCCGCCGTAAATCGTTTTCTGAGCGGCAATATGGCCGCCATCAGGGGCAAGCGCCAGAATCGCATAGGTAATGGCCGCCGCGCCGGATGCAAGCGCCAGAGCAGCCGTCCCTCCCTCCAATGCCGCGATCCTTTTCTCCAGAATCTCCTGAGTGGGGTTTGTGAGCCTTCCATAAATATTTCCCTCGTCAGCCAGGCTGAAGCGGGCGGCAGCATGCGCCGAATTCTGAAATACATAAGAGGTAGTCTGATAAATCGGCACAGCGCGCGCTCCTGTCGCTGAATCCGCCTCCTCCTGTCCTACATGAAGCTGAAGTGTCTCAAATCTGTAGTGTCTTTTGTTCATGGCAGTTTCTTCCTTTCATCGGCCTGTATTTTACCTATTTATCCAGTAGGTAAATAGACTATATCATCTTTTCCCTGTTATTTCAACTGTTATTTTAATAGGGAAGTCATAAAAATGAGCGCGCCGCCGTTTCCGACAGTGCGCTCGTTTTTATATATTATATAACCTGATCCGTTTTCCTTTATTTTGCGGCAATCGCTGCCTGAGCCGCTGCCAGTCTCGCAACCGGTACTCGGAACGGTGAACAGGATACATAGTCCAGTCCGATGGAATTGCAGAATTCTACGGAACTGGGATCTCCGCCATGCTCGCCGCAGATTCCCACATGCAGCTTCGGATTAGCCGCCTTGCCTGCCTCGACAGCCATCTTCATCAGCTTGCCCACGCCGTTCTGATCCAGCTTCGCAAACGGGTCATTCTCCATAATCTTCGCTTCATAATAAGCAACCAGGAACTTGCCTGCGTCGTCACGGGAGAAGCCATAGGTCATCTGGGTCAGGTCGTTGGTACCGAAGCAGAAGAAGTCAGCTTCCCCGGCAAGCTCGTCCGCCATGAGAGCGGCTCTGGGGATCTCGATCATCGTACCTACTTCATACTTCAGATCGCTGTCTGCCGCCGCGATCTCAGCGTCTGCAGTCTCAACCACAAATTTCTTTACATATTTCAGCTCTTTCACATCTCCCACCAGCGGGATCATGATCTCCGGCACAAGATTCCAGTCCGGATGAGCCTTTTTCACCTTGATAGCCGCGCGGATGACAGCCTTTGTCTGCATCTTTGCAATCTCGGGATAGGTCACGGACAGACGGCAGCCGCGGTGTCCCATCATCGGGTTGAACTCATGGAGACTGTCAATAATCGCCTTGATATGCTCCACTGTCTTGCCCTGAGCTTCCGCCAGCTTCCTGATATCCTCTTCCTCTGTAGGAACGAACTCATGAAGAGGCGGGTCCAGGAAACGGATGGTAACCGGATTTCCTTCCAGAGCCTCATACAGCTCTTCGAAGTCTCCCTGCTGATAAGGAAGAACCTTCTCCAGGGCTTTTTCTCTCTCTTCCTCTGTCTCCGCGCAGATCATCTCACGGAACGCGTCGATTCTTCCCTCGCCGAAGAACATGTGCTCTGTACGGCACAGTCCGATTCCTTCTGCTCCCAGCTCTACCGCTTTCTTTGCGTCAGCCGGCGTATCTGCATTCGTGCGGACCTTCATGGTTCTGAACTTGTCCGCCCAGCTCATAATACGTCCAAATTCGCCTGCAATCGTAGCGTCTACCGTCGGAATGATTCCGTCATAGATATTTCCTGTGGTACCATCGATAGAAATGGGATCTCCCTCATGGAATTCCTTGCCGCCGAGAGTGAATTTCTTATTGGCTTCATCCATGACAATATCGCCGCATCCGGATACGCAGCACTCACCCATACCGCGGGCAACTACAGCTGCATGAGAAGTCATTCCTCCGCGGACAGTCAGGATACCCTGAGCGGACTTCATGCCCGTGATATCTTCTGGAGAAGTCTCAAGACGAACCAGAACTACCTTTTCGCCTCTCTCTGCCCATGCTACCGCATCGTCTGCCGTAAATACAATCTTGCCGCAGGCAGCTCCCGGAGAAGCTCCAAGGCCCTTGCCCATAGGCGTGGCTGCCTTCAGAGCGGCCGCGTCAAACTGGGGATGAAGAAGCGTATCCAGGTTACGGGGATCGATCATAGCTACTGCCTCTTCCTCAGTTCTCATGCCCTCATCTACCAGATCGCAGGCAATCTTCAGAGCCGCCTGAGCGGTTCTCTTTCCGTTACGTGTCTGAAGCATATACAGCTTTCCATGCTCTACGGTAAACTCCATGTCCTGCATGTCTCTGTAGTGCTTCTCCAGAATATCACATACTTCCTTAAATTGCTTGAATGCCTCCGGGAATTTCTCTTCCATCTCGGAAATGTGCATCGGAGTCCGGACGCCTGCAACCACGTCCTCGCCCTGCGCATTTGTAAGGAATTCGCCGAACAGTCCCTTCTCACCTGTAGCCGGGTCACGGGTAAATGCCACGCCGGTACCACAGTCGTCGCCCATGTTTCCAAATGCCATCATCTGTACGTTGACAGCGGTTCCCCAGGAATAGGGGATATCATTGTCACGACGGTATACGTTCGCTCTGGGGTTGTCCCAGGAACGGAATACGGCCTTCACAGCGCCTACCAGCTGCTCTTTTGCGTCAGACGGGAAATCAGAGCCGATCTTTGCCTTGTACTCAGCCTTGAACTGGCCTGCCAGTTCCTTCAGATCCTCTGCGGTCAGCTCCACATCCTGCTTCACGCCTTTTTCCGCTTTCATCTTGTCAATCAGTTCTTCAAAATATTTCTTTCCGACTTCCATCACCACGTCGGAATACATCTGGATAAATCTGCGGTAGCAGTCCCAGGCCCAGCGGGGATTGCCGGATGCTTCTGCCAGGGTTTCCACTACTTCCTCATTCAGTCCAAGATTCAGGATGGTATCCATCATACCGGGCATGGATGCTCTCGCGCCGGAACGTACGGAAACCAGAAGCGGATTTTCCTTATCTCCGAACTTCTTTCCTGTCATCTCTTCCAATTTTGCCATGGCCTCCATAATCTGGCCCATGATCTCATCGTTAATCTGTCTTCCGTCCTCATAATACTGGGTACACGCCTCTGTCGTCACTGTGAACCCCTGCGGCACCGGAAGTCCCAGGCCTGTCATCTCGGCCAGATTCGCTCCCTTGCCTCCGAGAAGGTTGCGCATGCCAGCGTTTCCTTCCTTAAACAAATACACCCATTTCGCCATTGCAATGTTCCTCCTGTTATATAGTTTCTCTCCCCGGCGCTTTTACGTCCTGCAGGGCTCATGCCTGAACGTAAAATATGCGCCGGATATGTGGTCAACGACCAAACCCTGCGCACATTTCTAGTGTAACACATTTGCAATATTTGTCAAGGCTTCTTTGGTAAATTTGTTGTAAAAAGCCACGGTTATGCCGGTCATTTTTTGTCTATTTTTTAACTAACTTCTGGCTTTTCCGCATCCTTTTCCGGAAAACTGCCATAAATATTTTCCGGCCGTTCCGTCTCTGGTTCTCTGAGCAAATCATACATGCGTATAGTTTCTGTTATCCTCCTGGTCCGCACAAGCCGCATGCCAAAATGGCAGTATTTCTCCATTTTCAGACGGCCGTCCGTATCCAGAATACAGGAGACCTTTTTCTCATCCGCCATCCGGAAAACCGCCTCCAGAGCCTCCCGCATATGCCCCTGTCCCTGATAGGGCTTTCTGATGCAGAGCATCTCAATTTTCATAAAAGGCTGTTTTGCTTTTTTCATGCTCTCTTCCAGCGTTCTTCCGCCCGCATTCAGACTTTTTGCCAGATAAAACGCGTCTTTCAGACCGAGAATACGCAGACAGTTCCACAAAAAGCCAGCCATAATGGAAGCCGGAACCGGATTGTCAGAGCTGCTGACAGCAAGAAATCCTTCCCTGTTCTCTCCTACTGCCCATATCCAGCCGCATCTGAGCGCCGCCCGCGCGAAGGCACAGATATACCGACTGACCTTTTCTCTGCTTCCGAAGATGGAGAACATCCCTTCTTCTCCGTCTTCATAGACATAATCTGCAAAAGCATCGCCGATTTCTCTTATTTCCTGCTCTGTCATTTCCGTAATCGGAGTTAGCATACCTGTTTTCCTCCAGTCTGCCGCCCGGCGGCCCTTCTCACGTTCCCTGATTCTTCCGCGGATCTCCTTCCGGTAAGGCCTGCTGATACTCAGTTCTTCTCCGTCCGTCAATCTCACTGTTTCATACGTATATTCCGCAATAAAATCCTGATTTACCACACAGAACTGAGCCGCCCTTCTGGTATTCAAAATAACCGCCGCTGTCTCGTCTCTGGCGGATACTCCGGGACAGTACCTCTCTTAACTGGTCCTCCGGCACCGGCTTTATCAGAAAGTCCAGCGGCTGAATCTTAAAAAGCTGCATCGCGTAGTTCTGCTTCGATGAGATATAGACGATATGCATCTCCATATCATTCAGCTCATTCCTGATAAATCTCCCCACATCGACGCCGTTTGCCTGTACCAGCTCAATATCCAGAAACAGCAGATCAAGCCGGAAGCTCTTTTCCAGATCCTCTCTCAGGCTCTCTCCCGACTCCCAGACCTCCGTCTCAGCTTTTACCCCCATTTTTCCTGAGATGCGGCGAATCTGCTCTTCCAGCTCAGAGCAGAGAATTCTGTCATCGTCGCAGATTCCGATTCTGTACATGTTTATATCCATTCCTTTCGCTTTGCTCAGGCACAAAACGTTATGAAAATGGTTTTCCTGAGCCTATTTTTTCGTTATAATTCTTGTTCATAGGGAACCCGGTATACTACAAATCA
>NZ_NFLF01000038.1 GCF_002160765.1 Lachnoclostridium sp. An138 | reverse complement strand
CCTGATAATTTCGACTTTTTCTTCTGCATTTAATTTACTTTTTTGCGACATAGAATTGCTCCCTTTATGATTACAGTTTATTTTTTTCACTGTCTCTCATAAAGGGAGCATATCATTTCAAGATTTCCTGCTCGATGGTGCCGCCGGTGGTGGCTGGTATTCAGTTTTGATAGTTCAGGTCAGGGTGGCCCGATGATGGACAGCCCCATAAATTAGGATTTGTCTGCTTAACAAACTGGAAGTTAGTTACTCAAAACATTTAAATTCGTAACCATCTTCAGGTTCTCCAATTTCATATCCTAAAAGTTCTGTTAATTTCTTTTTTAGTGTTGAATACCATTTTTCCCAAATGTCATCAGGCATATTTCCCCAAATTTGTACCCCGCTAGGTTCAACAGAAGCTCGCAAATCTATATCTTCCCCTACCCATTGCGGTTCATCTTTATTTCCTGCCCAGTACGGCATGGAAGCATACACCATATTGATTTTTTCCCAAACTTCTTTCGGCGCAGTGTAATGAATGTTTAAATTTATATCATGTTCCATCCCCAATTCCTCCTATAAAAATTCCAATTTGTCGCTGGCTGTATTATACTATAATCGGTTGCTTTTGGGAACAGATGAATTGTAAACTTGCTGGACGGGAACAGCTTGCAGCGCAAGGTGTTTCCGGGCGGCAAGTCCACAAAGGGGTAGCTGGCGGCAGCCAGCGCAGGGGAAGTGTAGCTTCCCCTGTGATGATTGGCAGGAGCAACGCTACGGGCAATCATCCGCTTTCCGCAGGAAGCCCCCGGCAGGGCGCAACACACTACCTTCAGGTGGTGTATAGTTGCGCCCTTTGTTCCAAAGGGATTATTCCGCGTTCCCGTTCCCGGCTCGCTTTTTCAAAAACTCCTGTGCTGGCTCGCTCGTCAAGGCAAGCCGGAGAAAGGCGGTGGCTTCCTCGTCGGTCATGGTCTTGGCTTCCGGCACAATGCTCTCAAAGACCGCGCCCCGGACGATCAGCCGGTGGCTGCGCGTCCGGCGTTCCTCTTGGGACAACTTTTGCCGCAACACCTTTTCCCGGTTTTCAAGCTGTCGGATTTTCTTCTTTCCGTCCTCAATCTCGGCGGTCACTTCCTCACGGGTTTTCTCCCTCGGTTTCGTCATGGGTGGTCGCTCCTTTCTGCTCATAGGCAAAAGAAAAGAGCAGCCGTTTTCTGTGCGAAAATAGCTGCTCCTGTCCAAAATGGCTATTGAATTAGTTATGGCTGTTCGCCATGTTCTTTGATAACCGATGTGACATACTCTTTTACATTGATGATTGTTTCCTGCTTACATTTGGGGCAGTACAGGAGGAAGTTTTCAAGCACCGTATCGGGGCGCACTTTAATTCGAGTTTTGTTGTTGCAGATCGGGCATAGCACCCATTTTTCTTCTTCCAATACGCACCTCCTTCCGTTTAGGCCATAACATTATTCTTCATTCCGAAAATCAATATGAAAGCAATAATGAATACAGACAACAGTATTTTAATTGCCAATATCCATTTTTTTGTTTTTCCAAAAGCTGCAATAGCGGCACATACAATGGCTAAGCAATTCATTGCTACTCTTAAAGGATAGTTATAGCTAAAAACACTTCCACTCATAAATGTGCCAGATACAATAGACAACTGGCTTATCAAAAAAATTGCAACAGAAAGGCAGTAAAGCACAATGCTAATTAGAAGATTAAATTTCCCCTCAATGATTTTTTTCATTACGACACCCCCGTTAAGACACCTATCTTCTTATGAATGATTGGTTGGAAAATTCGTAATAATGTCTGTTTCTTTAGCAGAAATACTGGAACCATCTCCATTAGTTACAAAATCAAACATATAACCATATTCCGGGTTTCCTGCAAAAAGAGATAGTTCGCTTTCTGTAAAATAGCCAACAACAACAGTGTAGTATAATTTTTCGCCTTTTCCTTGATATGTCCAACATTCGGCTGTGTAAAGCTCATAACCCAGTGAAATGAGCCGTTGATACTCTGCAATCCGTTCTTCTTCTGAAAGTTCTACAACTTTCTCCCCATCATCTTTGAATACGGAAAAGCCAAGCAAGAAACTCACATTTTTCCCCTCATATTTTTCGCGGGCTTCTCTCACTGCGCTTGTAAAGGCCACTTCTCCCGGAGAGGGAGTAGCATAACTGCCAGACGAATTAGTATGATATTCGCTAATTACACGCCTACCGTCATGAGTTGTTGGGCTCCAGAAAACAATTCCCACAATCATTATCAGGCAAGCCGCCATAGCGCCCCACTTGATCCAACCTGTCTTTTTAGCTTTCTTTTTATAGTTGAGAGCTTCATCAACATATTTGGTATCAAGTTCGCTCATTGCGTCGGAAAACTTCTTCGCGTTCATACGAACACCTCTCTTTCTATCAAGTATTGTTTCATTTTCTCGCGGATACGGGTCAGCCGGACGGAGATGTTTTTCTCCGAAAGCCCTACAAACTCGGCTATGTCTTTGTAACTGTCGGCAAACCAATAGCGGCGCATGAAAATGACGCGATTTTCAAGGGTCAGCGTGTCCAAAAATTCTCCAATGATACGGGCTAACTCTCTGGCTTCAATTTCATCTTCCACGGTTTTTTGGTCTGCGATATAGCCCTCAATTTCCTCCAAAGCAATTTTGTAATGTCCGCTTCGTTTGGCTGCTTCCTTTCTCCAATAGATTTTGAGTGAAATGTTCCGAACGATTTTTACGATGTAGCTGAGCAGCGGGTTAGGGTGTACCGGGGGAATGGCGTTCCACGCGCCTAAGTAAGCGTCGTTGACACATTCCTCCGCGTCCTGTCTGCTATTCACAATGTTGTATGAGAGATTGTGACAGATTTTTCCGTATTTAATGTCCAGCTCTCGTATGCCTTGCTCTGACCGTTCAAAGAACATTTCTATGATTTTTTCATCGTCTATCATCTCACCGCCTCCTTTCCGGCTTCACCTATATACTACGGTTTTAGCGGCGAATACTACATTAATCTCAAAATTTTTTCAAAAAAATTATACCACATTTCGCGTGAGATTGCTCGCGGTAGCTTTCGCCGCTTCGCTGGCGGCTCGGCGGCGTTCCTCACTGTATGGGGCGGTCAGACGGAAAGAGAAACGGCCTTTCTCAATGTCAAACTCCATGCAGCCCGTTTCCGGGTCTGCGTCGGTCTGCTGGCAGATCGCCGGGTAGCGGCGGCTGTATGCAAGCAGACGCTTTTTCAAGGCGGTGTTGTGGGTGCGGATATGGATAAGGGGGTCTTTCTCGTCAAACCAAATATCGGTGGTCTTTTCCTGCTTGGTAAGCCCTGTTCTCATGCAAGCTCCTTCCTGCGCCCCTGTTACGCAATAGGGGCATTTTTCGGGTGTTTTCTCCGGCTCTTGACTTGGAGAAAACAGCGTTTTTGACGATAAAAACCGCCCGGACGGGGAATGGTTCGTCGGGGCGGCTGTTATCGCAAGATTTCTGTTTTTTCCGGCTCTTGACCGTCAGACGCGGATAAACGCGAACTGTCGGCAAGTACCAGTTTGAGCAGCTTGTCGCGGAATGTTTCTGTGCTGCTGTGATTGAAAAATAACTCCGCAACAATGGTCTGCCCGTTCCTCTGCGTTGTGATGATACTGTCGGGGTTCCGGGGCGCGGTGGGCGTCCCGTTCTGTTCTGCCATAGGCGGCTCCTTTCTCCGGGCGCGAAAAAGAGGATTTCCCGTAGTTGGAAAATCCCCTCTCGGCTGTCGGTTATTCTGTTTACAGTGCGGGCTGTGCGGCGGCGGTCTGCGCCTTTCTCCTTGCCCGGTATTCCCGCGCCTTGATACGCTCATACTCCCGTTGCTTTTCAAGGTTTCGCGCCCGGTACTCCCTTGAATATTGCCGGTGGTAGGCGCGGCTCTTTTCCTTTTTGGCTTCTTCGATTTCCTCCCGCATTTGCCGGATTTCCTGCTCGGTCGGCTCTGCGAGCTGCGTCACTTCGTTCTCAAACCTGCCGATATAGTTAAAATATATGCTGATGTGCTGGATTGCGTATCTCGCCCTTTTCTGGTCGCGCTCATGCACTTCAATCCTGCTGATAAACTCGTTGAGAATGGCGGGGGTAAGGTCGGTAAAGGCGGCATGGCGTTCCGTCAGTTTCAAAAACTTCTGCGCCCGTCCTCCCGCGTTCTCATAAGCGGATAGCTGCTCTTGGAGCGTGGCAAGCTCCGTTTTCAGTGTGTAGTATTCTTCCGAATACTTCTGCGACATTTGCTCGTAGCGGTCTTGCGGGATCGTGCCGAGGGCGTTGTCCTCATAGAGCTTATTCAGCACCTTGTCAATCTGTTCAAGGCGTGTCGTGATTTGCGGGATACGTTTCTGCTGCTTCTTGGTCTGGTCGGTCTGCTGCATGGCAAGGTTCTTTTTCACTAAGGCTTCAAACTCCGCCCGGTTGCTGATAGAGTAGTCCTCGATTTTCTTCAGCACTTCCGCGACGGTCTGCATGAGCAAGTCCGCGTCGATGATGTGTGGGGAATGGCACTTGGGGTTTTTGGCTTTCCCCTTGTGATACTCGCTGCAATAGGCAACATGCCGCTTGCCGCCGTTCCTGTAATCTATGCGGATGTGCATTTTTGCGCCGCAATCCTTACAGAAAAGCAAGCCCGACAAAGGGTGGATTTCCCCGTCCCCGTTGGGGCGTCTGACGGGCGCGTTTTCCAAAATCCGCTGTGCGGTTTCAAAGTCGGCGCGGTCAATAATCGGCTCATGCACATTTTCGGTTATCTGCCATTGGCTCCGGTCTACATAGTGGTTCCGCTTGTCGCGGAAGTGCTTTGTGGTCTTGAAGTTGACAACATCACCGCAATACTCCTGCCGCGTGAGGATATGGGTCAAGGTGACTTTGTTCCACTTATAGCGGTTGGCCTCATTGAGCGCCTTGTTTTTACACGTTCCCCGTCCCCGGTCTTTCATGTAGAAAGTGGGGGTAGGGATTTGCTCGTTTTTCAGATATACGGCGATTTGGTTGCGGTTCTTCCCGCCGATAAACAGACGGAAAATAAGGCGCACAACCTCGGCGGCTTCCTCGTCGATTATCCAAAAATCCTTGTTGTCCGGGTCTTTGATATAGCCGTAGGGCGCTTCGGTGGCAATCGGCTTTCCACTCACGCCTTTGGTCTTAATGCCCGTTTTCACTTTCTTGCTGATGTCCTTTGCGTACCACTCCGACATGATGTTGATAAAAGGGGCAAACTCCAATGTATCGGGGTTTTCGCTGTCTATGCCGTTGTTGACTGCGATAAAGCGCACGTTGTTTCTGCGGAAAATCTCCATAGCGTTGCCGACTTGGAGATAGTCGCGCCCCCAGCGGGTCATGTCTTTCATAATACACACGCCGATTTTACCGTTTTCTACGTCCTCTATCATGCGGGAGTAGGCGGAACGGTCGAAAAATCTGCCGCTTTCGTCATCATCAATGTAGTGCCGGATATTCGTCAATTTTAGCTGTCTGGCGTAGCTTTCCAAAAACTTCTTCTGGTTCTGTATGGAGTTGCTTTCGCCGCCGTCCCTGTCCTCGTCGCCTACGGAAAGGCGGGAGTAAAGGGCTGTGATTTTGCTGTAATCATTCATGTGCATATCCTCCTGTGCGTCCATGTAGAGTTCTTTACACTTAAGATTATGCACTCCACCGGGCGCTACCGTACTCAATGCCCTTACGGTATTTGCGGGCGTTCTTGCCTTTGGCGTACACCGCCAGCCGGACGATGACCGCCCCGGCGATACCTGCCAGCAGGTCCAGCGGATGCAGGCTTGGTGCCGCATAAGAAAACGCCTCCGTAAAGCCCTGGCTCAAATGCAGGAACTTTTCAGAGGCGTCAAGGCCGGGTGCGAGGCGCACCGCCTGGCAGAGCTTATCAAAGAGATACACGAACAGCAGATATGGAAGGTTGAGGATGAGAACCTTCTTCAAGTCAACCGTCATAATTCCACACCCCGGTCTTTGGTCTTGACCTTCTCCCGCTGGCGGTGCTGGACTTTTGACTGCTGCTTTGCCTGAGCCAGTTCCTTGCGGATAGAGGGCTTTTTCTCTTTCTCCAGGTTCTTTGCGGAAAACTCCCGAAAAGCCGCCGTGATGACGTCGGCATCCCGGCCCTTGAAGAACACCAGGTAGCGGGGTATCTCGCCGCTGGTATCCTTTTTCAGTGCAAAGTCAATGCCGTATTTCTTGGCGGTGGCGGAAAAGGCCCGGATATTCTGATCGGTAATCTCGATGTTGGAAACGCCGGTGTTGTGCTTCATCAGCTGCCGGAGGGTCTGCTTGCCGTGGTGCAGCTTGGTCTTGTGGCCGGTCACTCCTTTCTGCATCTCGTCCAGCACTTTTTTCATGGCCTGTTGCAGCATCCCGGCGGAGAGCTTGGTGGCCTCCACACAGAGGGCAACGGTGCGCTGGGTGACTTCTTCCTGCATGGCCTATTATCTCCTTTCTCCGCTGCCGTACAGGTCGTGGTTCACCAGGGACGCATAGTAGCTGTCGATGGTGGCCGGGGCGTTATACAGGGCAGCCAGCAGATATTTCTTGATGTTGCGGACATAGGTGGTGTTCTCCCGCATACGGTCCAACACATATTCGATGTGGGAACTGTTCAGCTTCAGGAACCGGGATTTGACCACCTCCGCCGGATAGTCGTCCCCGGAAATTCGGATCGTCTCCCTGCGGGAACATACGGTATCCACCATGAGCTCCACCAGCTCATTCAGCATATCCCGATCCAGCCGGTCATCCCGGCATAGATAGTCATACTCGATATTCTCCAAAATCAGTTCCCGATAGCTCTTTCGCTCACGCATCCAATCCCGTCCAGTCCGTTTGGCCCCTGCGGGGGTTTGGGGGCTTGATTGGATAGGATTTGATCCTTCCGTACTTGGTGAATCAGTATTTTGTTCTTCAGGATTTCTTTTCTCTTTATTTAATTGTGGCCGGTTTTCCAGACATGGGTTATCCATATCCGGGTTTTCCGTATCTGGACAAGCCGTATCCGGCTCGTCCTCACACGGCTGGCCCGTGTCCGGGGGATGGGGCGTCTCGTAGATGACATACTCGACATCCACGATCTTGCCCTTGCTGTCCCGGAGGCGGTTGCGGACTATGTACCCGGCCCGCTCCAGCTCCTTCAGGGCGGAGCCGATGCTGTCCGTGCCCTCCTTGCAGATTTTTGCAAGGCCTCTGGTGGTATAGTTCCAGTCCTCCGGCAAGGACAGCATCATGGAGAGCAGCCCTTTGGATTTCAGCGACAGCCCCGCGTTGCGCAGGTGGTGGTTGGACATCACCGTGTAGTCGCGGGTTTTCTCAATGCGAAATACTGCCATAGTATCACCTCCCTTCGGCGGTTTGGAAAAGTGTTTGTTTTTAGGAAAAAGACGACCTCTATGCCGCCTGGATGCCCCGGAGGGGAAAAACTACGGGCGGGGCCTTTGGGCTGACTGTGGGAGAAAAAACATAGGATTTTTGACTCCTTCTGGGACAGTTTTGGGCATGAAAAAACGCCATAGGTATAGTTCCTACAGCGTTTTTCAGTAAGCGCTTTATAATCGGCCGGATCGTCAGGCTCCAACTTTTGTGAGATACTTCAGATAGCTGGAGTAATTCACTTCCTCTCTGGTTCTCAGATTCGCAAAAGCTGGATTTCAACTA
>NZ_NFLF01000037.1 GCF_002160765.1 Lachnoclostridium sp. An138 | reverse complement strand
AATTTATGTAATAGAGCCTGTAAAGTGGCTCTGAATTACCGGAATATGTGGCTCTCATTCTCCGGAATGGTGGCTCTCAAAGTTCGGACAGGTGGCTCAAAGAGCCCCGGAATAATCAGCATTGAGCTGGTAGAGGTAAAATAGGACAGTATGAAAAGCATTTATTTTGTCCGTCACGGGGAGACTGTGTGGAATGTGGAAAATAAAATCTGCGGTTCCACAGATATTGAGCTGACAGAGAGAGGGCATCAGCAGGCGGTGGAGACCGGGAAAAAGATTCTGGCAGAGGGAATCCAGGCGGATGAAATTCTGTATTCTCCGCTTGTGCGGGCTGCGGAGACAGCCCGCCACATCTCTGAGATCACCGGAATCCCGGCCCGGGTCGAGCCGCGCCTGAAAGAGCAGTGCTTCGGGAAATGGGAGGCTGCGCCCCGGGACGGAAAGGAATTTCAGAAGGCAAAAGGAGAGTTCTGCTGCCGCTATGAGGGCGGCGAGTCCATGCTGCGGCTGGCCCAGAGAATCTACAATCTTTTGGATGAGATTCGGGACGAGACGGGAGACAGGACTTATATTCTGGTGGCCCACAATGGTATTTCCAGAGTCGTACACTCTTATTTTTACGAGATGACCAATGCGGAATACGCGGCCTTTGGCGTGGAAAACTGTGCCGTGCTCCGATATGATTTTAAATGACGCAGTCTTTTACGTCAAAATGAAACACTCCTGTTTTAAAACGTTTTTCATGAAAAATGATGCTCCATTCCGTCTCCTTCACAGGCTCAAAGCGTGGGAGAGAGCAGACGGCGTGGAGCTTTTGCTGTTCCACGCTGGCATCAGAAAGAACGACGGGAATGACTGCGCCTCCGATAATTCCGATGGCTGCGGCGCTTCCTCCGGAAGCAGAACCGCCAGAATCGGGAGAAACAGCTTTCCTTCTTGGCTGATCGCCGTCACTGCAGCCAGCCACAGTGATGCCGTTTTCGGATTCCGGTGAAAGCGTATAGGTCAGGACCGTGTAATGGGGCGGAAACTCAAAAGGATCTTCCAGCTCTTCCAGCCGGGTTTTATCCAGCGTCTCCTGGGAAATATCCCGAACAGTCAGCGTACACTGGCATCCGTCTGCCGGATGGATAAATGAGATAGTGTCTCCGGGAGCAGCCGTAAAGCGCGGGCCGGGAATATCGACCGGATATGGCTCCATCGAGAGGAGAAGACTGTCAATCTGAGAGAAGCGGCTGCCTTCCCATAGAAAAGCGTGCCGGGATATGCACCATCCGTATGCCGGGTCCAGTCCGTAATGTTTCGCAGCCGGTGCTGCTTCCAGTCCCCAGGCTGCGGCTTCGTCCGGATATTTTTCGGACAGCCAGGGAAGATAATGCACAGCGCAGCTGTGGGAAAGCGTCAGCTTCCGGCCATTTACTTCCAGCTCCGGATAAAATTTCAGGTGGAGAGGGTTGTTCAGTTCAATTTCCATCTGCTGTTCTCTGGTAAAGCGGTCATAGTCAGCATTTTCCGGAGTCAGGTCCCATTTTTCCATAAAGGCATCCATTTCCCGGGGCTCTATGCGCATACAGAGATCGAGCACAAGTCCTTCGCCGCAGGAGTAGACGGCCGGGAGCAGCCAGTGGCGGCCGGCCCACTGGAACGGTTCTCCGATTCGAAGCTCTGCGCCGGCCTGATCCTGACCCTGGGAACTCCAGAAGTTTCCGTCAAAACAGACCTTCCATTCCGGCCTGCCCTGGCTGCCCGGGGTTCCGGATGAAAATGTTCCGTTCTCTGACGGGAGAGGAGCGGTATGTTGTTTCTGGGGACTTTGAGAGTTCTGGTTCATGAGTGTCCACCTCCTGATTTGTTTTATGAGTTGATTTATTTCGATTGATTTATTTTAATTGATTTATTTTAATTGATTTATTTCGATGGATTTATTTCGTGAATTCGCCGATCGCTTCCGCTGTAAGCTGAATCTGCTCTTCATTTGTGATTTCCGGTGTGCCGTCGCCCTTCTGCGCGCCATAGCACCCGAAGTAAGCATGGCAGCCGCCGGGAATTATGAATTCTGTAAAATCTGCAGGGAGATTTTCTCTGTATATTTCATAGGAGTTCCGGTTCATCACTCCATCCTCCGAACCATAGACGGACAGGACGGAAAGGCCGCTGTCTTTCAGGTCCGCTGTAGAGTAGGCAGCCAGAAGAATCAGGCCCTCAAAATTATCGGGATGGCGGCTCAGATAAGAGGCCGCCATGGAGCCGCCCAGAGAGTGGCCGCTCATGTACCAGGACTCGATATGCGGGTATTCTTCCGGAATTCCCTCTGCGGCATTTACGTCCAGCACAGCCAGATTTCCGGGCATATGCAGGAGAACGCAGAGAAGTCCCTGTTCCGCGCAGGCTTCCATCAGTGGCGCGTAGGCCTCATACTGGACTTTGCCGCCCGGATAGAAGATAAGTCCGGCCCGGGGGCTGTCGGGCGTGAAGATAATCCGGTCATCCTCTTCGGAGACGGTGATGCCCTGGCCGGAATAAGCGGCAGCTTCCAGGGCAGATTCCTCTGCATGATAATAGTTTCCTATATATAACACGCAGGCCAGAACGGCGGCGGCCAGGACCGCCGCCGCGGCAGTCAGTATTCTTTTCCAGAACTTTTTTCTTTTCGTTTCTCTCAATGAATGGTTCCCCTTTGCGGTATTATCTGCTATTATAGCATGGCAGGGAAAAAGATGATATGATAAGTTGCGCAGACCGGGGCAGCAGGCGGAAAAGGCCGTGCCTCTGACAGGATTTTATAAGGAGTACAAGACCAATGAGTATCTTAAATGTAGAACACTTAACCCATGGCTTCGGAGACCGGGCCATTTTTCATGATGTGTCCTTCCGGCTGCTGAAGGGAGAGCATATCGGCCTGGTGGGGGCCAACGGCGAGGGAAAATCCACGTTTATGAATATTATCACCGGAAAACTGCAGCCGGATGAGGGAAAGATTGAGTGGGCGAAGAATGTCCGGGTGGGCTATCTGGATCAGCATACGGTCCTGGAAAAGGGGATGACCATCCGGGATGTACTGGCTTCTGCCTTCGGATTTCTGTTTGAGCTGGAAGCGCAGATGAATGAAATGTATGAGAAAATGGCGGAGGCATCCGAGGAGGAGATGGCCTATTATATGGAGGAGACCGGAGTGATTCAGGAGCTTCTTTCCGCCCATGATTTTTATCTGATTGACACGAAGGTGGAAGAGGTGGGGCGCGCCCTGGGGCTTTCGGACATCGGGCTGGACCGGGATGTGACAGAGCTGTCTGGCGGTCAGCGGACCAAGGTGCTTCTGGCAAAGCTTCTTTTGGAGAAGCCGGATATTCTGCTTCTGGACGAGCCCACAAACTACCTGGACACAGTTCACATCGAATGGCTGAAACGGTATCTGAATGACTACGAAAACGCGTTTATCCTGATTTCCCATGACATTCCCTTTCTGAACAGCGTCGTCAATCTGATTTATCATATGGACAATCAGGAGCTGAACCGCTACGTGGGAGATTACGACAGGTTCCAGGAGGTCTACGCGGTGAAAAAGGCTCAGCTGGAGGCGGCCTACAACCGCCAGCAGAAGGAGATCGCGGAGCTGAAGGATTTCGTGGCGAGAAACAAGGCCCGCGTGGCCACGCGGAATATGGCCATGTCCCGGCAGAAGAAGCTGGACAAGATGGATGTGATTGAGCTGGCGGCGGAGAAGCCGAAGCCGGAATTTCATTTTCTGGAGGCCCGGGCACCGGGACGCTATCTGGTGGAGACTCACGATCTGGTGATTGGATATGAGGAGCCTTTGTCCAGCCCTCTGGATTTTCAGATGGAGCGGGGAGAACGGATTGTCCTTACAGGAGCCAACGGCATCGGTAAGACCACACTGCTGAAGAGCATCCTGGGCCTGATTCCGCCTCTTTCGGGAACCGTGGAGCTGGGCGATTATCTGGAAATCGGATATTTTGAGCAGGAAATGAGCCAGGACATCGAAACCACGACGCTTGAAGAGCTGTGGAAGGAATTTCCCGGTTTCAGCCAGTTTGAAGTTCGCTCTGCCCTGGCAAAATGCGGCCTGACCACCAGGCACATTGAGAGTAAAGTAAAAGTGCTCAGCGGCGGCGAGCAGGCCAAGCTGCGCCTCTGCAAGCTGATCAACCGTGCCAGCAATCTGCTGGTGCTGGACGAGCCCACGAACCATCTGGACGTGGACGCCAAGGAGGAGCTTAAAAGGGCGCTTCAGGTTTACAGGGGAAGTATTCTGATGGTATGCCATGAGCCGGAGTTTTATGAGGGACTTGCCACCAGAGTGTGGGACTGTAGCCAGTGGACGACGAGGGTGTAGGGGAGTCCCGTTTCCAGATGGGAAATCTGTGACTGAGAAATTGAAAAAGCACAATCAGATGGAGTGGATAAGGGCTGGTAACAGTATTTATCACTGTGCGGAAGAAATTGTACTGAACGAAATTATATATGGATAAAAATGAGAACTGGATTTCACTCGCCTGTGGAGTCCGGTTCTTTTTATGCTGTGGTAAGTGAAACTTCCGGAATCGGCAAAAATATGTCAGATAGTTCAGAGAGATTAATGGATTTATTGCCGGTAATATGATATACTATTAATGTAGATTCGTATAGTATAGGATTCGATTGATAACGGAGGAAAGCAGATGCGGTACCTTTCAGTTGCTGAAACAGCAAAAAAATGGAATATATCGGAACGCAGTGTGAGAAACTACTGTGCTCACGGACGTGTGCAGGGTGCCTTTCTTACCGGAAAGACCTGGAATATTCCGGAGAACGCCGAAAAACCAGAGCGTTCCAACAAAAAGAAAGAACATCCGTTTACACTGCTGGATATCTTGCAGGAACAGAAAGTGAGTAAATATCAGGGTGGTATTTACCATAAGACACAAATTGATTTAACGTACAATTCAAACCATATGGAGGGAAGTCGTCTGACCCATGATCAGACCAGATATATTTTTGAAACCAATACCATCGGCGTAGAGAATGAAGTTCTCAATGTGGACGATGTGATTGAAACGGCAAATCATTTTCGATGTATTGATATGATTATCGATCATGCAAAAGCTGTTTTGACTGAGAAGTTTATCAAGGAGCTTCATCTGACTTTGAAAAGCGGAACCAGCGATTCCAGAAAAGACTGGTTTGCAGTGGGGGATTATAAGAAACTGCCCAATGAGGTGGGCGGCATGGATACTGCCTTGCCCGAAGAAGTTGCCGGTAAGATGAAAGCGCTGCTGACAGAGTATAACGCAAAAGAAGAAAAGACATTTGAAGATATTTTGGACTTCCATGTGAAGTTTGAAAGAATTCACCCATTTCAGGATGGCAATGGGCGTGTGGGCAGACTGATTATGTTTAAGGAATGCCTGAAATATAATATTGTTCCGTTTATTATCGAGGACAATTTCAAAATGTTCTATTATCGTGGATTAAAAGAATGGAACAATGAAAAAGGTTATCTGATGGATACCTGCCTGACTGCACAGGATAAATATAAGGCATATTTGGATTATTTCAGAATTCCATATTAAGTAAGACATCTAGCCACATTATGGGTTTGATTGGTAAAAGTACAACCTTAAAGGCTATTCTCAACATGGTTTTGCCAGAAAGTGGGAGCTTCCATGGCTGAAGATGAGGCCCATAAGGCACATATCCAGTACACATTCAATATCTTGATATGGCAAACTCGTATCAATGGAATTTCTGAATACACGGAGGCAACTATGAAAATAGCAGAAGTAAAAGACAGGAAGCCGGATTTCATAAATCGACTGGTCGAAGTCTGGGAAGACTCTGTAAGGGTTACCCATCTATTCCTATCGGACAGCGAAATCAAGAATATAAAAGAATATGTGCCGAAGGCATTGAATGGAATTGCCCACTTGATAATTGCGGAAGATGAAGCAGGCTGTCCGGTGGCCTTTATGGGGATTGAAGGCGATACTCTGGAAATGCTGTTCATCGCTCCGGAAGAAAGAGGAAAAGGGCTGGGAAAACGGCTAATCCAGTATGGGATTGAAAACTATTCCATTGAGAAGTTGACTGTAAATGAACAGAATCCGCAGGCAAAAGGTTTTTATGAACACATGGGCTTTCGAGTTTACAAAAGAACAGACCTCGATGAACAGGGAAATCCCTACCCCATTTTGTACATGAGCCGTTAAGCAATTCAATAAAACTCCGCTGTCGTTTGGCGGTTTTCAAATCTTTTGGAGAGCAGGGAGAGAATTATGAAACATGGTTATTGTATATTTTTCAGGGACAGGGAATTCAAAATATATTGCAGAAAAGTTTGCTGACAGGATGCAGATTGAAGCACATAGTATTGAAGAAAATATAGATTTTGGACAGATATTTGATAAAGTCGATACGATAGCAGTATGTTATCCGATTTATGGTTCTTGTGTTCCTCTAATCATGAGAGAATTTGTAAAAAAGAATATGCAGTTTTTTGAAAGGAAAAAGCTGATAATTTTTTGCACGCAAATGTTATTTTCAGGAGACGGTGCAAAGGCATTTGCTCGTTTAATCCCTAATTGTGACGGAAGGGTTCGTTATGCAGAACATTTTAAAATGCCTAATAATATTTGCAACTTTGCATTATTTCCAATGACAGAGAAAGAAAAAACAAAAAAACCATTGAGAGCTCTTGAAAAGTTAGATAAAGTCTGTTCTGACATTCAGAAAGGTGTCGTAAAAAAGAGAGGTTGGAATGCTTTCTCCAATATACTTGGAAAAACGCAAAACATAGCATATCCTAAAATGGAAGCAAAGGCCAGAGCTTCTTTTCGTACAGACGATTCTTGTATAGGATGTGGTTTATGCGTTAAAAAATGCCCTATGCATAATCTTGAATTAGTAAATGGAAAGGTTAAACAAAATGGAAATTGTACTCTTTGTTATCGATGTGTAAATATATGTCCGAAACAAAGCTGTACAGTTTACTTCACAAAGAAACCAAAGAAGCAATACAAAGGGATTTCATAGATCCTAACTCAGCCAAATACGCTTTATTTTACACGTTACATAGGTGTCGTTAGAAATGACAGGTTTTTAAAACTTAATAATTCAAAACAGTCACAAAATTAATCATAAAAAAATACGATTGAGGATGTGGAGTTACAGATAAAAGTTTCGATGTTTGATGACAGAATAGAAATTATTTCTCCGGGAGGACTGCCGTCTGGAATAACAGAGGATAAATACTTATCGGGAAAACTTTCAGTTCTAAGAAACAGAAATCTTGCAAATGTATTTTACAGGTTGGGGTTTGTCGAAATATTTGGTACGGGAATTACGCGAATAAAACAACTTTATGAAGGAGGATTAAAACAGCCGGACTTTGAAGTGGCGGAAAATACAATTAAGATTGTACTTTCTGTTTTTGAGAAAAATCTGAATTTAACGGTATATAAGATTTTAAGCAAGACAATGTTGAAATCAATTAGCGAAATTAATCCTTATGCCCTATTTGGCAAATCAAAGACAACACAGTTACTGAAAGAAATGAGTAAAAAGGTGTTGTAAAAATTGAAGGCGGGGGGAAGAGGTACTAAGTACGTGATAAAATAACTACAATGACAAAGAGTGATAATGTAAACTTGTATGATATTGACTATTCTTTGTTTGCAGGGATATTCGTTTTATAATAATATAAGGAGAAATACGAACATGATAAAAATACTATTTGTGTGCCACGGCAATATCTTGAAAAGTCCCTGAAAAGCCAGTAAAATCAATGGTTTCACGAAGCGGAAAGGCGCTTACTACACCATTACTACACCATTTTTGAAAGAACCTTGATGTGACAAGTTTCGATATATGAGAACGCAAGCGGCGATATTCCAGAGCAGGGGTATCGCCGCTTGCTGTATGTAGGTAAAAGTGTTACTTGAGGAAATGCTCATGTACGGTAAAGTAGTACTATAATATTACAGACAACCGCCCTACTATTTCGTATAACGCAGAGATAGAAACAAGATTACATAAGCAATTTGTGAAATAGTACATTGACACACATAGTAATATCGGATATAATGTGCATGGAGGTGAAGCAAATGCCGGAGCAGAACATCAACAGCGATCTAATCCGTGGGCATATAGATACCATCATTCTTAAAATACTAAGAGATGGCGACAATTACGGCTACGAGATTATGAAAGCTGTATCCATGAACAGCAATAATGAATATGAATTGAAAGAGCCGTCTTTATATACAAGCCTAAAGCGTCTTGAGAAACAAGGCCATATTGTTAGCTATTGGGGCGACCAATCGCAAGGCGGGCGACGAAAGTATTATCATATTACGGACAGCGGTAACGCTGCCTATGAAAAAGCACTTTCGGAATGGCTACACGCAAAAAAAATTATTACTATGCTTCTGCAAGGAGGTAAGGACGAATGATAGATTTACAAAAATATATTGACGGATTATTCCGGCATCAGCGTTTAACACCGGAGGTAAAAGACCTAAAGGAAGAAATATTGAGCAATATGATTGCAAAGCGGGACGATTTGATTGCACAGGGATTGAGTGCAGAAAAGGCAACCGAGAAAGCAAAGGAAAGTTTGTCAGCGATTGATTATCTGATAGACGGAAATCAGCTTACCGATGTTGGCAAATATCATTTGGAATGTATGCAAACGCTATTGCTCAACTGTATTGTTTTTTGGATTTTTTCCTTGCCGCTTCTCTTTACCCATTATGCGCTAACCAGCTATATCGGGCTTTTATGTGTTATCATTTCCGGCTGCGCTTACATTCTGAGCAAAGATAAAAAAGAAAATGTCATTGCTTTTCTATCGCTTTCAGCGAGTGAACACAGAAAAAAAGTCGCATGGACTATTTGGAGTGCATTTTTTCTTGTAGCTGTCGGAACGATGGCAGCATTGACATTTGGAAGTGATATTTGGTTTGGCAGACCTCTGAATATTACAGGCCCATATCAAATGGCAAATATTGCAGTGCGGTTTTATCTGCCGCTATTGACCATTATCATTCCTATTACAATCAGCAGCTTTTCAAGAATACTGCTGAAATGCAGAAAGGGGCATGAAGATGAATAAGAAAAGTAAAATTATTATCGGACTTCTCGCTGTTGCAGTTGTTTTGTTCTGCGTAATCCAGTTTTGGATTATTCCCGCCAATCAAGCAAAACAAGAAGCTTACGCTCAAAATCAGACGGACGCTTTAACACATGACATTTCTGCGATTGAAGATTATAGGACTGCATATTTGGGGGACGCGAACAATGATAGAGACTTATTTGGAAATTTACCATTAAACAATATTCCAAGGCAGTTTGAAATCAATTCTGATGACTGTACTTTAACAGTGAACTATCTTGATACTGTTTGGAATATCGGAGAGGATAAGGTACAAAGAGATTTAATCTATAATACCGTTGCGGCTATGGCGGCGATTGATAATTTGTCGGGGATAACCTATAACTTTTCCGGTGATAGCTATTCCTTTGAACGAACGCAAATTGAAGATATATTCGGCGCTCCCTTGTCAAATCTGCTTGAACAGGAGAAGTGGAGCAACGATGTACAAGACAAACTAAAGGATACGGATTTTGTTGAACAATTTTATAAATAGCAAAGCCAGCCGAGCCAGTCAACGGTCAAGATGAACGGCGCATACGCGCCGCCGCCCGCAGCCCCGCCAGCCTTTGCTGGTAGGCAATCAAGGGGCGACAGCAAGGAGTGCTGCCGCCCCGCACTATTATCAGAGAGGGGGAATTTCCATGACCGAAGATGAAGCCTACAAAGTGCATATCCAGTACA
>NZ_NFLF01000036.1 GCF_002160765.1 Lachnoclostridium sp. An138 | reverse complement strand
ATTTTTGAAAGGAAGGATACGTGAAAATGGGTGAAGTAAAAATCTGGGAAGAGAGGATTGTGATTCCTACCTACGAGGTGGGAGAACCGGACAAAAATCCCATGTTCCTGGAAAAAAGAGTTTATCAGGGGAGCAGCGGAAAGGTCTATCCTTATCCAACTACTGAGAAAATCAGCAGAGTGAAGACAGATAAGGAGTATCAGGCGGTATTCCTGGAAAATGAGTATATCAAAGTGATGATTCTGCCGGAGCTGGGGGGAAGGATTCAGAGAGCCTATGATAAGACCAATGACTATGATTTTGTATACTACAATCATGTGATTAAGCCGGCGCTGGTAGGACTGGCAGGTCCCTGGATTTCGGGAGGAATCGAATTCAACTGGCCCCAGCACCACAGACCGACCACCTATATGCCGGTGGATTATAAGCTTCAGGAAAATAAAGACGGAAGCAAAACCCTGCTGGTGAACGATGTGGATCAGATGTACGGAACGAAGGGTATCGCAGCGTTTACCCTTTACCCGGGAAAGGCTTACATAGAGATCCGCGGCCAGCTTTACAACCGGACTTCCATGCCCCAGACTTTCCTCTGGTGGGCGAATCCGGCAGTGGCTGTCAATGATTATACTCAGTCCATTTTCCCGCCGGATGTGCACTCGGTTATGGACCATGGCAAGCGTGACGTGTCCCGTTTCCCCATTGCCAAGGGCGTATATTATAAACATGATTACAGTGAGGGAGTAGATATTTCCCGCTATAAGAATATCCCGGTTCCTACCTCCTATATGGCGGAGCATTCCGACTATGATTTCGTGGGCGGATATGACTATCAGAAAGAGGCCGGCCTGCTTCATGTGGCGGACCATCATATCTCTCCCGGAAAGAAGCAGTGGACCTGGGGCTGCGGAGACTTCGGAAAGGCCTGGGACAGAAACCTGACTGACGAGGATGGTCCCTACATCGAGCTGATGACCGGCGTGTTCACCGAGAACCAGCCGGATTTCACCTGGCTGAAGCCTTTTGAGGAAAAGACCTTCAAGCAGTATTTTATGCCTTATAAGAAGGTGGGAGCTGTAAAGAATGCGTCCATCCATGCGGCTCTGAATCTGGAGACTGCAGAGGATCATATCCATGTGGTGGTCTATGCTACAGAGCGGTATGAGGATGCGCAGATCGTAGTTAAGAAACAGGGAGAAGAGGTATATCGGGAAAAGACGCTGCTGTCCCCCACAGACATCTATGAAAAGGATATCCCTGTGGGAGCGGAAAAGCCGCAGGATATCCAGGTGCTGGTATATGGAGGAGAGCGTCTGCTGGTAGAGTACCAGCCTGAGGACGAGGGAATTCCGGAGCTGGCGAAGCCGGCGGAGGCCGCGAAGGACCCGGAAGAGATTATGACCAACGAGGAGCTGCTTCTGACGGCGCAGCATATTGAGCAGCACCGCCATGCCACCTATCTTCCCGATCCCTATTACCTGGAGGGCTTAAAGCGGGATAAATATGATATCCGCATCAATAATGCCTACGGAATGCTGCTGCTGCGGAGAGGCCGTTTTGCGGAGGCGGAAGGGTATTTTAAGGCAGCTATCCATCGTCTTACCTGGAGAAGCCCCAATCCCTATGACAGCGAATCCTATTACAATCTGGGATTGAGCCAGTTCTATCAGGAGAAATACGACGAGGCCTTCGACAGCTTCTACAAGGCGACCTGGACGAATGAGCAGCAGGAGATGTCCTGGTATTATCTGGCTGTCATTGCCTGCAGAAAAGGAGATTACGAGTCTGCTCTTGATTTTGTGGAGAAGGGACTTATCAAGAACACCCACAACATCAAAGCGCGGGGCCTGAAGGCAGCAGTGCTCCGGGTGCTGGGAAGAGACGGAGAGAACAGCGCCTGGATTGCGGAAAATCTGAAAACAGATCCTTTTGACTATGTATCCAGATATGAGGCGGTGCTGAATGCGCCTTCTGAGGAAAAGGAAGCCCGCAGAGAAGAGATGAAGAAGCTGATGCGTGATTTCCACGAGAGTTATCTGCAGACAGCCCGGGATTACGCGGAGGCAGGCTTCTACGAGGAGGCCGTAGAGGTGCTGGACGGCTGCACGAAGGAATGGCCCATGCTCTTCTATTACAAAGGCGCATATCTGCTGAAGCTGGGAAAAGAGGCTGGGGCGAAAGAAGCATTTGAAAGAGCAGAGGCGGCCTCGCCGCTGTACTGCTTCCCCAACAAGCTGGAAGATATCGCGGTGCTGGAGACAGCCATTGCCGAAAATCCGGAGGGAGCAAAGGCCTATTACTATCTGGGCTGCCTGTGCTATGACAAGCTGCAGTTTGAGAAGGCCGCAGAACTCTGGGAGAAATCCATCCGGCTGGACGACGGTTATCCTACCGTGCACAGGAACCTGGCTCTGGCTTATTACAACAAGCAGAATGATCCGGAGCGCGCAAAGCAGGAGCTGGAGAAAGCTTTCGCCCTTGACGAGACAGACGCCAGAGTCCTTCTGGAGCTGGATCAGCTCTATAAAAAGCTGGGTATGCCTTTTGAGAAGCGGCTGGAGCTTTATGAAAGCCATAAGGACATTATTACAGAGCGTGACGATGTCATGCTGGAGTATGTTACTCTTTACAACCTGGCAGGAAAGCCGGAAAAGGCATACGAGATCATCATGAGCCATTCCTTCCGTCCCTGGGAAGGAGCGGAAGGACGTATCTCCGGACAGTACAAGATTGCGCTTCTGGAAATGGCGAAGAAGGATATCGCCGCAGGCGCTTACAGCGAAGCGGAAGAAAAACTGGAAAAAGCCCTGGTGTATCCGGAAAACCTGGGAGAAGGAAAGCTGGAAGGAACCAAGGATAACAATCTCTACTATTACCTGGGACTTGTTAAGGAAGCTCTTGGAAAAGAAGGAGCAGAGGAGTGCTTCCATCTGGCAGAGCTGGGAGATAACGAGCCGGCCGGGGCCATGTATTACTATGACCAGCCTGCGGACATGATTCTCTATAAGGGGCTGGCCAAGCAGAAGCTTGGGAAGACAAAGGAAGCCCATGCCTGCTTCAATAAACTGATGGATTACGGCGAGCGTCATCTGAATGATGTGGTGAAGAATGATTTCTTTGCGGTATCTCTTCCCGACTTCCTGATTTTCGAGGATGATATGGATAAGAGAAACAAGGCTCACTGCTATTACCTGATGGGACTGGCAAATCTGGGAATGGGACAGAAAGAAAAGGCCGTAGAAGAGTTTGACAAGGCTCTGGAATACGATTTTAACCACCAGAATTGTCGGATTTACAAGGAACTGGCAAAGGGGGAGCTGTAATGACAAGACTGGAGAGTATTACCGCGGAAAATTTTAAGGCTTACGGGACAGTGCTGGAATTTCCGGAAAATTATGGTGACACTTTTTATATTGTAGATACGGAAACAGACCAGCCGTGGAGGGTAGCGGTATTCCGCTACTCCTCCAAAGAAATCAAGGTGGTGGAGAACCATCCTACTTCCAAGGAAAGCTTTGAGCCCCTGAAGGGCATCACGGTGCTTCTGGTGGCAGAGCATGAGAATCCGGAGGATTACCGGGCTTTTGTGCTGGATAAGCCGGTCTGCTTAAAGAAGGGAATCTGGCACCAGGTGCTGGCTCTGACCCCGGAGGCTCAGGTGAAGATCACCGAGAATCTGGAAGTGCCTTCGGAGTTTTATGAGTTTCAGGAGCCCAAGGGAGTTTTTCTTATGTGAGCGGCCGGATTTTGGGTGATACATTTGAGGATTTTTCCAGATTGGTTTCCCAAAAGGAAGGCCATAGATTCTGGAAGCGCATGATAAAACAGAGCGGCTATTCTGTCCCAAGTGTAAACAGGAAAGTTTAATCAACTAAAACGACGGCATGCCACGGTTATCCAAAAGCCGGGCGCACAGACGCAGAGCCGATAACACGTAAGATGAAATACGGTTATCGGCTCTGTTATTGCGTCACAGTAAAATTCCCGGCCCGGGAAACTGACCGGGCCGGGAATTTCCTGGAAATATATTTGATTTCTATCTTTCCGCCAAGGGTTACGCAAACTTCTGAATATAGCTGATGATCAAAATTGCAATTACGATAATCGGAAGAATGTAGGTTACATAAAATCTGGCCCATTTCGGGAACTGAATACCCTTTCCGGCGTCCGCTTCCGCAATGAAGTTCTTCCATCCCCATCCGTACCGGCTGGTACAGAAGAGCAGATAAAGCACGCTTCCGATGGGCAGCAGGTTGTTGGAAATAATGAAGTCCTCCAGATCCTGAATCGTGGTTCCCGCGCCCAGAGGCTGAATGCTGCTTAATACATTGAAGCCCAGCACGCAGGGCATGGACAGAACCAGAATGACAACCAGATTTACCAGAATGGCCTTTTTACGGCTCCAGCCCCAGAGGTCAATGGCGAAACTGATGATATTCTCAAACACGGCGATAACTGTGGACAGCGCCGCGAAGCTCATGAATACAAAGAACAGAGAGCCCCAGAGGCGTCCGCCCGGCATCTGGTTAAATACGTTCGGCAGAGTGACGAACACAAGGCCCGGTCCTTCCCCGGGGTCTACGCCGAAGGCGAAGCATGCCGGGAAGATGACAAGTCCGGACAGCAGAGCAACCGTAGTGTCCAGAACGCAGATATTGATGCACTCACCGGTCAGGCGGCGCTCCTTACTGATATAGCTTCCGAAGATTGCCATGGCTCCGATTCCCAGGCTTAAGGTGAAGAAGGACTGGCCCATGGCCGCGTAGACAGCTTCTCCGATACCGTTCTCCGCCATCTTTCCAAAATCAGGAACCAGATAGAATTTCAGTCCCTCGCCGGCTCCTTCCAGAGTTACGCTTCGGATGCACAATGCGATCAAAATCACAAAAAGCAGGCTCATCATGGCTTTGTTGATGCGCTCCACGCCGTTTCGAAGTCCCATGCTGCAGACACCGAAGCTCACTACGACAGTTACAATCATCCAGAAGGTCATTTCGCCGGGATTTGCCAGCATATTATTGAAGACTCCGCCTACCTCGTCCGGAGTAAGATTCGTAAAGGTTCCGGAAGCCATCTTGACGATATAAGCCAGCATCCAGCCGCCGACGGTAGTGTAGAACATCATTAACAGGTAATTTCCGGCGATAGCCACGTAGCTTGTCAGGTGCCATTTGGTCCCTTTCGGTTCCAGTACATGGAAGCTTCTGGCTGCGGATTTCTGGCTTGCGCGGCCTACGGAAAATTCCATGACCATAATCGGAATTCCCAGAATTACCAGGAAACACAGATAAATCAGTACAAATGCGGCTCCGCCGTACTTTCCGGTGATGTACGGAAAACGCCACACGTTGCCAAGTCCAATGGCGCAGCCGGCTGAAATCAGAATAAAGCCCAGCCGGGACGCGAAGGTTTCTCGTTTTTCCATTTCTCTTATTTCTCCCTCTTATTTGTGTCCGCAGACAGGTAAAACCGCTTTTACGGACGTAATGCAGACGCTTTCTTCCTATTTATAAGCACAGAAATACAAGCATAAAAGCGTACATACGTATCTTATCAAAGAACAGATACTACGTCAATTCAGCGCTTTGGCGCGGTGAAACGAAAAAAACGAGAAAAAACGGACACGAAGGAGTATCAGCAGTCTCTTGATTTTTCCGGCTGTCTGTGATATTCTATGACACGCAGATATGCCCATAAAAACCAAGGTCTTACGGGCCTGCCGCCGATTCCCGGCGTAGACCTGATGCCTCCGGCATCCGGTCTCACGGCGCTCGCCAGATGGACACGCCAGCGCGTCCGACTGGCTCACGGCTCCGCGAAAATGAATCGAGTGTTCGAGACCTTCCACTCGTAAAACAAAACTTTGAAAGTGGTACATTTATCATAGTTTATCATGGTTTAAGAAAGCTTGGAAACGTAGTGTTCCTAGACTTTTCTTTTTATTTACATTTATCAAGTTTTATGCAAAGTGGTACTTAAGTGGTACTAATAGAATACATTAATTAGGAAAGATATGTCAGAATTATTATGGTTATTATGTGAGTATTTCAGAAATGCTAATGAGGGCATGAGTTGGCTTGAAATTGTGGTTGAATATGTTATTCCGATTATTGGAACTATCATGTTGGTGGGTTCGGCAGTGGTCGGAGTCGCAAAATATTGGTATGAAAAGAACAAAAATTTTTATGAAAGAATTTTGGTAGAAGTTTATGCACCTTTATATCAATATATTATTAAGCAGGAATTTTTTAGAAAGGATGTTTCAGATCTGCCTCTAGAAAAATACCCCATTATTTCACTAACTCATACCAAAACAAAGGAAACAATTTCTTTCACTACAGGTGAAACAAAAAGAGAAGAAGAAAAAAGTCAAATCATAGATTCTAAAGAACTGTTCAAGGTAACTAAATCATTAAATTTTGGCTTGGTTCCAGAAGATTTGCTAATTTTGCTTTGTGAATATGAAATGCTATATAAGTTAAAAAGAAGCAGTCAGGCTCCAGAAAGTATTGCTATATTAATGGCATTACGGAAGAATGTTATTGAAGGATACCATAAATATTATCAAAAGCTGGGGGTTTCAGGAAAGTCAAAACTTATAACCTATGACGAGAATACAGGCGAGATCTTATTTGCGGAGCAGTAAAACAGGCACTCAATACCAATTTGGTAATGGATGCCTGTTTTATTATATTTTGGGCTTTTTACCTAAGGGGATGCTATATTCTATCATGTCTTTGTATTTCCTAAATGGCCGTTCCAGGCAGCATAAAAAATGATAATCAATGTTTGAAATCATCTCCCAAAATTCGCTCATAAGAATGGGAGGAGACAATTTTTTGGCCTTCTGATCATACAAAAATATTATTCTTGCACGATCATAATTTACATGATGCAAAGTTGTCGATTTTCCCCATTCATCTTTAATCACCCACTGCTTGATAAAAAACGAATCTGAAACTTTTTCTTCTAGTTCAGAAACAGTAGTGATTAACTCGTACCCGTGAAGCTCCAGTATTTGAAGATATAATTGCTCTCTTTTAGAATATGATTGCCACCTATCTGCAGCTTTTTCTTCAGAAGTAATGTAGTCACTCTCTAATAATAAATACTTTAGACTAATATCTAATACTCTGGAAAATAATAGGGCATTCTGTTCGGTTAGTCTGACTTTTCCATTGATAATATCAGAAATTGTAGGTTGCGATATATGTGCATTATCGGAGAGCCATTTTTGAGATTTATTTCTATATTTTAAAGCGGCCTTAAGGCGTTTGCCTTGTTCGGGTTTAATAATAGGTTTTTTCATTAAATAAATTCCTTTCATTCTTAAATTAAACTTAGATTTATAACTATTAGACAAATAATAAGGATAAGCTTAATATTATAATATCACTAGTGAAGAAATAAAGCAACGGACAAATACTGATGAAAGGACGATTATTTATGAGAAAGACGCTTGATAGGGAAAATAAGCAGTTTTTGACAGTTAATGCGGAGACGTTGGCAGGAATGCTTAATTGTGGCAGAGCAACAGCGGTTAAGATTGGAACGGACGCAGGGGCCAAAATACAAATTGGTCGGAGAACATTATATAAAGTTTCTATTGTGGAGAAGTATCTTGATAGTCTTTCGGGGGAATGAAGATTGAAATTTTTAGAACAGTAATAAAAAATCCCTCATCTGTTTGGTGCACTTAATGAAGGAAAATAATATAGCTGGAAGCCATTCATTTCGATATTATTATAACGCTTCCGGCGGAAGGGAGCAATATGGATTTTGTAATATATGACCTTCTTCCAGTTGGACGGGAGAATGCAATTTCCACACCGGAACTTGTACGACTATCGGGATGTCATTCAGCCCGTGAACTTCAGGGGAAAATTGCAGAGGAACGGGCAGCAGGAGCAGTAATTTGTTCAGGAGGTACGCCGGGATATTGGAGGCCAGGGAATCGTCAGGAGGTAGAGGACTTTATACGGACAATGAAAAGCAGAGCATTGAATACTCTGGCGGCAATTAAAAGCGCAAAGAGGCTTCTGGATATTCCTGAAGGGCAACACATTTTATTACGGGAGACAGGGGAGAATGGCGAGACGTAAACCAACGCCTTTCCCGCCGTGGCAGACTGAGAAGCCAGACGGAATAGAAAAACGATATATTCGTCTTGGAAACTCTCAGATACTTCATCCGGCTATGTTGTCGCTGTCGGACAAGGCTTTTCGAGTTTATGCCCAAATGCTCTTAGAGGCTGGAGGGGCAAAGGAATTTGAATTTCCAAGGTCGAAGTATAAGAAGATTGCTGGAAATACTGTCTTTCAGAATGTGAAGCAGGAATTGATTTCTAAAGGATTTATTAGAGTAAAACAATGTAATGCAAATTTGCGGAAGCCAAATATATATGAGTTTTCAGAAGATTGGAAGCGTTACATACCGCCATAAATTTTATTTGGCTGTCCCATATCGGGACAAGTAAAGGCCAGAACTTGTCCTAAAACGGGACAAGATAGGCATAAATAGAAGATTTGCTTGTCCTAAAGTGGGACAACCGTTTCGCAGACTAAAGTGTTTTGCTTGTCCTAAAACGGGACAGATATACTATATATAGCCATATCTGGCAGGTTTATTGTTGGCATTTCTTACTGAGAGACGAGCCGAATTTAAAGTGTGGAGGATTTTAGATGAAAGAGTTTCGCTATGAGATTACGGAACATATAGCAACAATAAGCGAGAGTGCAGATAGGCGGTTCACTCTGGAACTTAATCGAATCAGTTATAATGGTGCGCCCGCCAAGTTGGATTTGCGCCGCTGGAATCGACAGGATGATCGGATGCAAAAAGGTCTGGTGCTGACAGAGGAAGAAGCGGGAGAATTAAAGGCTATTTTGGAGCAGATTTTTGATAGTGTGGAGGACAAGAGATGAATTCTAGAGAGAAAGTTTTTATTGCAATTAAGACCAGAGAGCCGCTTGAAGCGCCGTTTTTAAGCCTTGGGCTTATCCTGAAAACTGGGGGCATTGAGGCGGCGGGAACTGGAAGCCATCAATCTGATAAAGCTATATGTCAAATGCGGAGATAAGCAGATACGGCAGCTTGTGGCGGCAGAGGCTTACCACCGTTCCTTTTTATCAGGTATTTTAAGAAAGTTGCGAAGTCTGTTTTATAGCGGATTTGTCCGGGTAAAGTATCATCGGCTGCTCTCTGTTGTAGATACCGCGGCAAAGGATATTCGCAATGAAATGAAATAGCCCCTGCCGGGAGCAGGAGAACTCAACAGCAGCAGGGGCGGCGGTCTGGCCTATTTCGATTATAAGGGATAGGAGGACGGGACGCAATGCGGGAAATTGTACTTGAGCCTAGAAAAGCAAAAGGGAAGTATCTGCGGATTAACTTTATCACGGTGGAATGGGACAGGGAGCGCAGGGCTTTTGCTGCTATGGTTATGTTTCATCGGACGCGGGACAAGCAGGATAATAAGCCTCTGGGGGCGGTACTGTATGCAAACAATGTGCCAACGCTGGTGAAAATGCTTCAGGAGTTTAATCTGCTCTATCCGGCAAGAGAAAAGATGACAGTGCAAATACCAGAATTAGAGGAAATGGAATCGGGAAAGATGAGGTGATGTGATAGTTTGGGGTATGGTATATAGCAGTAAATTCCTTGATTCTGGAGGCAGACAGTCAAAACTATATGACAAAATTTAAGGAGATATAATGCAAATGGAAGCTTTGAAAGCAGGAAAAAGCGAACAATATTTTGTAGTTCTTGCAATGATTTCATACCTGAAAGAGCAGAAAAAGTATGAAGGTTTGCTCTTGCTTCAGGAAAAAGGACGAGAGAGGTCAAGATACGAAGCCAGCAGCATTCGGATATGTTCAAAAAAGAAGGATATAGTTTATAAGCAGTTACGACAAATTGCGGAAATGTATCCTCCTCAAAAGGACATAACGATTATAGATACGGAGGAGATTGGTGTATGAGCGATTTAGCAGAAAGGTATCGACTGTCACAGTTAATGCAGCAAAGGGAAGCTGGGGTAAAGAAGAAAAAACTCCGCTGGAACACAGCAACGCAAGTGAGACGCTCTTTAGCTCGTGTCAATAATATGGTATTAAATGGTGAAATCACTGCAAAAGAGGCTAATGCTATATTTTATTCTGCGAACCTGGTTTTAAAGGCTCTGGAATTGGAAAATAATTCTTAGTTTATAGACACGATGCGCGCAGGATTAAGGAGATTGGAAAATGATTATGGGAATTTTATTAATACTGGCAGACATTATGCTATTTATTGTGATGCTTGAATTGGCAGTGATATATGACAGGATTGGAGGAAAAGAAAATGGCAAAGATGCTTAAGACAATTCAAGTGCGAGGCGGCTACCTTCAGGTTGATTTTTCACGGCCGGAACGGTTTAAGGCATTTTCAAACCGCATTATGATAGCGTACAAAAAAGCGATACGAGGGAAGATGCCAGGCGAATCTATAGATACAACTATGTACCGAAAGAAGGTGGCCAGTGCGTTTAATGATTTTTTTGAAGATGAGAATGCGTGTCAAAAGACTTTTGGAACAGATATACCAGGAATAAAACAGATGGATGAATTTATTGATAAGTTTAGCGATTTAGCGGATAAATGGTTAAAGGAGATGTAATATGGCGGACGGTACAATAACAATAGATACACAAGTAGATACGAATGGAATTGCAGTAGGTACAGAGGAAGTCAAGAAAGCTGTAAAAAGGATGGCATCTTCTGTATCAAACCAGAGAGATTCTATCAGCAAAGCTATGACAAAAAGTACAGAAACAGCTTTGGAATCAATCAAACAGCAAACTGCTATGCAGTCACCCCCGACACAGGAGTATAGAGCTCTTGCGACAGAAATTCAGACACTGGAGGAACGGCTGGAACTGCTCAATAAGGAACAGCAGATGTTTTTGGATTTGGGAGGCTCAGAAAATGACAGTATGTACAGAGGGATTGCTGCCGAGATTGTGGCATTAAATAAGCGACTTGATGAGGCAAGGATAAAGCTCCAGCAGATGAATATGGCTGGTCAGAATGTGGGAGCTTCAGGAGCAGTGAGTGGGGCTTCTGCCAATGTGTCAGCTTTGACAGGACAGGAGGAGGTTTTACAAAGCACAAACAATAGTTTGGCTTCATCTTTTTCTCGTTTGAGGATGACAGTAGCGGAATATGCGAAAAGTGCTTTAACTGCAGCTCTGCAGTCAGGTCTTCTTAAGAGGACGCTTTTGACCATATTCAGCGGCGTGAAACGTTTAATAAAGGTTACATTTAAAGCGGCGTTATCTTTTGCGCAGATGGCAGGAAAAGGTATTATAGGCGGATTTAAACGTCTATCAGCAGGAATATTAAGTGTACATAAAAACAGTAACAAGGCAGGGTATTCGCTGGGCTCAATGCTGAAAAACGGCCTGCTGATGGGTGTGGCCTTCCGGGCGTTTTCCGGGATCTTTACATCAATCGGAGAAGGATTTCAAAACCTGGCGAAGTATTCCGGCACAACGAACAAGAGCCTTTCTATGCTGAAATCAAGCCTGACACAGCTTAAGAACTCTTTTGCGACAGCCTTTGCGCCAATATTGAATGTAATTGCTCCTATTCTGAGTAAATTTATCAATATGTTATCTGCGGCGGCAGCGGCGGTCGGACGGCTTTTCGCAGCTCTTACCGGGCAGATGCAAATGTCAACCACTTTTTTACATTGTTAGGTAAGATGTTTTTTACACCGTATGGTAAGGAGTTTTTTACATACCTTAGTAAGCAGATTTTTACATCGTAAGGTAAGCACTTTTTTA
>NZ_NFLF01000035.1 GCF_002160765.1 Lachnoclostridium sp. An138 | reverse complement strand
CTTCCCGCCTGCGGCGAAGTGTTCGGAGATTTTTATACGGTTGTTCCCACATACAAAATACTGCGTGCCGTTCTCTGCTTGTATGACCTGCCCTGTCCGGGGTGTAAAAATATCGCTTTTGCTTTTTGCCATCCAGTGTCCTCCATATTCAGTTTTCAAGGTACAATGCCGCACAGAGGCGGCGAAAATTTCTGCTTATATCTATCACCTTTCCTTTACCGTGTGCCGCTGCTGACGTTTCAGTTCCGCCAGTATATCCGGCGGGATACGGTCAACCAGCCGCTGTAAATTGTCCAGTTCGCTTTTCAGCTTTGCCCGTTCCATCGTATCTTTCATCTTTCCTTTTTCGCTGGCCTTTGCCCTTGCTTCCAACTTCTCATTCTCCGCCAACAGGTCATTGATTGTGACCTTGTACTTTTTCAACTGCCCGGAGAAGTTCTCCATCTGCGGGAACCACTTTTTCAGCATGGAGAGGGCTTCCTCTTTTTTCTTTCCGGCGTTCAGCGGGTTAATGCCGTCAAGGGTGGCTTCAATGGCTCTGGCCTGTTTGGAGAGGGAAACCGCCTGTTTGAAAATCCGGGTGGGGATATGCTTCCGGCCTGTCTTGCTGGCACTCTCCCCACGCTCCAAGTCGGGATATTTCACCACCATATAGGCGTGAAAATCGTCCTGCCACTTCGTCAGGTTTGCCCGGTTGCCGATAATCTCCTTTGCACACAGGCGGTTGTCCTTTGTCAGCGGAACAAAGGTCAAATGCAGGTGGGGCGTTTTCTCGTCCATGTGTACCACCGCCGACACGATATTTTCCCGTCCTACCCGTCCAATGAGGAAGTCCGCCGCCCGCTGGAAGAACGCCTGTATCTCCTTTGGGGATTTCCCCTTGAAAAACTCCGGGCTGGCAGTTATCAGCGTATCGACAAACCGTGTGCTGTCTTTCCTCGTCCGGCATCCGGCCTGCTCGATACGGCTCTGAATGAAGTGGTAATAGCGTCCTTCCGGCTTGACGATATGGAAGTTGTATTTGCTCCGGCTTGTGTCAATGTCGGGATTGCTGGCATACTGTTCTTTCTGTCTTTCGTGATGGGCTTCCAGCGGCCTTGCCGGGTTGCCCTTGTGCTTCTCAAACCGTAAAATTGCGTGTTGTGCCATTCTGCTCCTTTCCCCATTCCTTTCCTATCCGGGGTTTTCCACAGGGAAAATCCCGCCGGAATTATCTCTGATACGATAGGAATGGAATGGATATAAATAAATCATTTTAATCTTTGTATTTCTATATACCGTCCGGTTTTCGTACTTCAGGGGGGGCGGTTTCCGTACTTCATGGGTACGGTTTTCAGCCCTCCGGCGTACCAGAACGGGATTTCTTGAAGTCGGTGTTTGGAACCGCTTCATAGGATTTTGGGAAAATGCGGTTGGGTTTTCCACAGCCCTGCTTCTGGATTTCCACCAGTCCGGCGTATTGCAGTTCCCGCAGGGTGTTCACCGCTTTCTGCCGCCCACAGTGGAGCAGGTCAACCACCTCGCAGATGGGGTAATACAGGAAAATCCGTCCGCAGTCATCCGCCCACCCATTCTTGCGGGATAACTCTGTCCGGCGCAGGATAAAGGCGTACAGAACCTTTGCCTCGCTGGACAGGGGCTTGAATGTGGGGGCTTCAAAGAGGAAATTCGGGAGCCGGGTGAAGCTGAACGCCTTTTCCGGCTGATGGATATAGATGGTATTTGTCATAGCGCATTTTGTGGACGGTTAGAAGCCCGTTTTCCGGGGCGGGCGATACTTTATACCACCTGCCCCGTTTTGGGGCTTGCGGAGCCTGATAAATCAAGGCTTTTTTCGCTCCTAACTGTCCACAGCAGACCTCCTTTTCCGTTCACTTTCTGTTTTCTGCCGCCTGTGAACTCTGGCGGCACAGCCGGGGCAGTATTTTGCCCGGTTAGATTTGGGGACGAACACGCCGCCGCAGACCGCACAGCGTTTCAAGTCCTTATCCCGGAAAATCTCCGCTTCCAACGTCCCGTCCAGCGGCAAGACCGCCCAGCGGAACCACTTACAGCAGACCGAGAAAGAAATCGTCTGCGGGCAGGTGCAGGTGTCCCCATCATCAAGGACAATGCAGTTGCCGTCCTCACAGCAACAACACTCCCGGCGTATCAGGCTGGCCGCCTGTTTTCTCTGCGCCGGTGTCATGCGGTAAAGGGAACCGTCCGGCCTGCGTTCCAGTGGCGGCAAGTCTTTATAGGGGTTATCTCTCATGCGTTCCCTCCATTTTGCTTTCCGTTGCCGTTCTCCCCGAAAAGGTTTCCTGCCCCATTCCTGCGGCGTGTTCCAGCGTTGGCACGCTCCCCGCAGCTTCGGGACATTTTGTCTCGAAGTCCGGTTCCTTGCGGTGCTTCCCCAGCCGGGGTATTCCTTTTCGGACGGTCATTCTGTTTTCAAGGTGCTGTCCATCGATGAACTACCCTAAGTCTACACGAAAAAAATGCAATCCCCGGAATTTTGCGAGAATTGCATTTTGATGAAGTTTACACTTTGGAAATTGCATTTTTGCAATCATTCTGTATAATGGAAGTATGCGGAGGAGGTGCGTATCTATGGCTTTACCCGGAACACCCGGACAGCGGATTTCCGATTTATGCAACGGGAACCACATCACACAAAAGGAACTTGCGGAGAAGATAGGGGTTTCCGCTTCCCAGTTGAGCCGCATTGTCAGCGGCGAAACGAGAACGGTCAGCAGTGATATTCTCATAGGCGTGGCAAAGGAATTTAAGGTATCGACAGACTACATACTGGGCTTATCCACCGTGAGCGTCCGTAAAAGCTACGATATTTCTGAATTAGGCTTGTCCGAGGGAGCCGTGAGGGGGCTCGTGACGGGTGCTGTTGATGTGCAAATCCTCAACCGCCTGTTGGAACACAGGAATTTTCCTAAGCTGATAGATTTGATACGGATTTATTTTCAGGACACAGCGGCAAAAGGCATAACAGCAAGAAACCAGCTTATCGAGATAGCAACGGCTTCCCTGTCCGACCTGATGAAAGAACACCCGGAACACCGGGCGGAAGCAAAGCAGGATTTACAGCTTTTGAACGCCCAGAAGATGGGGGAACATGAGGCGGAGATTGAGAAAATCAAAAATGTGTTCCTTGCTATCCTGCGGGATATTAAGAAAGACATTGACAACGGGGAACAGCCGGGAGAAGCTGTGACCGCCGCGATGTTCCAAGCCATGCGGGACGCATTGGCGGAACAGAAGCAAAACCCGCTTTCCATTGACGATGTAGCGGCGATGGTTGCCGGACAGATCGGACAGCTTACGCCGATGGATGAAGAAACTGCCGACCTGTTCAAGCAGTTGGCAAAAAAGATGATGAAAGGAATAGAATAATAGCCTGTTATTCGAGATAATAATATGCCATTAGTAAAGCATGACTACCCTGTTTTAGAGTACGATACCGCATCAAAAGCTGTTTTTCAGCCGGGAAATGGGAAAAAATGTTTTCCTGCAAAAGCAGTGTTTGCTTTTTTAGGAGACGAGGTTGAAAATTATGCACATACCCATGATGGAATACAGATAGATGAATTTGAAAGTGCAACAAGACGATATCCTATTTATGAATGTCTTTATAATCAGGAGAAAATATGTCTATGTCCGGCTCCTGTGGGAAGTGCTGCTGCCGTCCAAGTTTTAGAATATTTAATTGCAGGGGGTGTAACAAAGATTATTTCCGTCGGCTCTTGCGGCGTATTGGAAGACATCCCGGAAAATAGATTTTTGATACCTGTTTCTGCATTGAGAGATGAGGGAACATCTTACCATTATCTTCCTCCCTCCCGAGAAGTAGAGATTTCAAAGGCTGGTATAAATGCGATTGAATCTGCTTTAAGCCAAAAGAATATACCATATTGGGAAGTTAAAACATGGACAACAGACGGTTTTTATCGAGAAACAGTAGAAATGGTTCAGTATCGGAAAGAAGAGGGATGTCAAGTAGTAGAAATGGAATGTTCCGCATTGGCGGCGTGTGCAAAATTTAGAAAAGTTACATGGGCTATGCTGCTTTTTTCAGCCGATACTCTTGCAGACCCTCATAAATACCAAGAAAGAGAATGGGGAAAAACAAGTATATCCATAGCCTTAGAATTAGCCTTAGACGCTGTTTTATCAGTTGTTGAGGAGTAAAAATAAATACATATAGGAGTTACAATGAATATAAATGAATTTCCACAACAAGTAAATCAAGTTATTTCAATAGCAGAAACCATATTACAAGGTCAAATATTGGGGATATATTTATATGGTTCAGCAACAATGAATGGGCTGCGTCCAGATAGTGATATAGATATACTGATAATTACTAAACAAGAATTGAGTAATTCAATCAGAGCAGATCTAACAAAGCAATTATTGAAAATTTCTGGCTCCGTAGGCTGTATTGAAAAAAGACCTTTAGAGGTAACTATTATCAATCAATCTGATATTGTTCCGTTGCAATTTCCGCCAAAATGTCAGTATATGTATGGTGAATGGCTAAGGGGAGAGATGGAAGCAGGAGAATATCCGCAAGCCTGCAATGACCCAGATATAATGATTTTATTATGGCAAGCAAGAAAAAATAGCATAACTTTGAAGGGGGCGGAAAGCAAAGAGCTTATTCCCGCTATCCCATTTCACGAAATTAAAAAAGCAATTCGGTTTTCTTTACCTGGTTTGATTTCCAGCTTTAAGGGTGATGAAAGAAATGTGTTATTAACCTTATCACGAATGTGGTTTACTTTAGTAACAGAAGAAATCACGACAAAAGATGTTGCCGCAAAATGGGTAATTTTAAAATTGCCGGAGAGATTTCCCCCCCTGCTAACAACGGCAAAGGAAGCTTATTTGGGAAATTTGTCTGATGAATGGGAGACAGTAGAAAAGGAAGCGATGGCACTTGTAGAATATATGAAAAAACAAATTGAGGAATTACTTAGAACAGAGTAGCAAAGTTAGCGGGGCCAATCAACGGTCAAGATGAACGGCGCATAAATGCGCCGCCGTTGACAGTCCCGCCCGTCTTTGCTGATGGGCAATCAAGGCGGGAAAGCCCTAAAATGGCTTCCCGCCCATTTCAATCTTGAGAGAAGAAACGCTCCAAAATCAGAAAGAGAGCGGTAAATCTGAATTGCGAGGGAGAATGTAGATGAATCAAGGAAGAATTATTGTGATTACAGGTTCGCCGGGAACAGGAAAGACAACAACTGCGTCGATTGTCGCAAAAGAATCGAACATGGATAAATCTGTGCATATGCACACAGACGACTTTTTTCATTATTTAAGCAAAGGAGCAATACCGCCGCATTTACCAGAGTCCAACGAACAAAATTTAGTTGTCATTGAAGCCTTTTTAGAAGCTGCAAAGCGCTATGCCCGCGGCGGATATGATGTAATTGTAGATGGAATTGTCGGGCCGTGGTTTTTAGAACCATGGAGAGCCCTTGTTCGAGAAGATTATGAAGTACACTATATTGTTTTAAGAGCCAGTAAAGAAGAAACTATGAAACGAGCTGTGGAACGCTCAAAATTAGACAGAAAAACAAATGTTGAATTAGTAGAAACAATGTGGGAGCAATTTTGTAATTTGGGGATATATGAATCGAATGTTATAGAAACGACAACCTATTCTATCCAAGAGGCTGTTTTGGCAGTAAAAGAAAAAATTTCAAGTGGAGCCGCATTGTTATCTTAAACGCTTTCTAAAAATCGAAATTTCATTTATCAGAGAAATAGCAAAGCCAGCCGGGGTAGTCAACGGTCAAGATGAACGGCGTATTTCATGCGCCGCCGTTGACAGTCCCGCCTGTCTTTGCAGATGGGCAATCAAGGCAGGAAACCCCTAAAATGGCTTCCCGCCCATTTCATTATGAGAAAAGAAACGCTCCAAAATCAGAAAGAGAGCGGCCAAGCACTTTGAGGGATTGGTCGCCTTGTTCACCCATTCAGCGGGACGGCGGGTGGCGGTCAAGGCCGGGTGTAAGCCCGTTCATTTCAGCCTTGACGGTTGCCCGCTGTCCTGTTACTTTTCCGGGAGTGTAGCCACAACTTCGGGACACTTTGTCCACAAGTCGGAGCGTAGGACGAGGGACGGGGGATTTCATATACGCCCAGTCTGCTGTTGAAACCAGACCTGTGCTTACGGCTCTACGCCACGCAAGCACAGCCCTGTTTTCCTGCCGCTTCAAATGCCCTTGCCCTCCCCGGCGGCAACGGCATTTTCACGGCAACGCCGACAGAGCGTATAACACACTACACTTTGCTTCGCAAAGTCGTGTGCCAAATGGGGGCGTTGCCCCCTTTGGAAACCCCCACAAGAAAAGGCGGTACGCTACCCCTCCACGGGGCGCATACCGCCTTTTCTTGTTATCCAGCCCTCCGGCTGTATCGGTTGAGCAAAAGTCAGCGTGGGATTGATGTGGTATCTTTATCTAAGTGAACCCCCATTCTCCCATTTGGAGATCGTCTGGCGAACCACATTCAGCTTAACAGCCAGTTCTTCCTGAGAAAGTCCTTTTGATTTTCTCAGCATTTTTATATTTTCGTTTAACATTTAAGGCAGCCTCCTTCTATTTGTTGTTACTGCCATTGTATGAGAACCTGCCCGTTGCCGCAAGCAACGCAGATTAACATTTCCGATTAACCATAAAAGTTTTTCCGGTTCCTGTCAGACTGCTTTTAGAAGCAGGGGCACTATCTGCCCCTGTGCTTCTCTTTCTTTTTCTGCTGTTTCAGTTCAAACCGACGCTGTTTCTCTGCTTCCCGCCTTTCCCGGCCCGCAGTCTTACGTTCCGTTTTCCACTGCTCCTGCTGTAATTTCAAAGCCTGCTGCGACTTCGTGCCTATCCCGGTATTCTGTACCTGTTTCTGCACCTCGCGCTGCATCCGTTTCGGATTGCGGACGGCCTCTTTTACATCAGCTGCCACAGCCGGACTAAATCGCAGCCAATAGTAATTTTTCAGAACGAAATCCGCCATCTCATAATCCTTCGGCTCCGCGCCGAATGTTACTTTGCATACAGATAACCGGCCTTCCGATATACGCTCAAACACGCCTATCCAAAATGGTTCCTCAAAAAATACTGACAGCCTGCACGATACTTTGTCCATGACAAGTCCTCCTTAAATGATTGTAATGAACAAAGAATGGACGACCCTAAGGAGGGAGGGTTACTTACACCATACAGATACGGTGCGGCCGGGCTACCTTCCGGCTCTGTAAGAGCTTTTCTCTTACGCTGCGTTTTTATCTTTGCCCTCTGATATTACCACATTCCCGGCTGTTTATCCATAAGTTAAGCATTTAAAGCACTTCTGAAGCATCTGTTTTCTACTGATTTCTCTGAGCAGCCTATTTTCTGAGTTTTATTTGCCTTTTGGGGAGATGTATGTCAATATAGAAATATCTTCATTATTCAATGGCTAATAAAATGGCAGCTATTATAATAGCCGTCATCCCAAGCCTGACCAGCTTTTAAAAATTGCAAACGCTTTAGGCGAACCGGCTTTATTCAGTCCCTGTGATACAACGAAACAAATTGATGGCTTTCCAGAGATATGTGTTTCTACATTTTCAGAAAATATTATTCAAAAGTTTTCTTCGTTAAACACCACTCAAAAGATAGCAGAACTATATACTGCAAATGGTGTGATACCGGTTTACAAAATCCGTTATAAAGATACAGACATTGCTTTCTATCTATCCAGAGTAGGAGCGCCCGCCTGTGTTGTAGGATTTGAAGAAATTGTTGCTATGGGTGCTAAGAAGTTTGTTTTGTTCGGCTCCTGTGGAGTATTGGACGATGACAGTGTAAAAGACCAACTCATTATTCCCGTTTCTGCCGTCCGGGATGAAGGCACAAGCTATCATTATATAGCACCCTCGCCGGAAATTGAGGCAGATCCGCATTCTGTTAAGATACTGGAAAACGTCTTATCAAACTGCGGTTATCCTTATATAAAAGGAAAAACCTGGACTTCAGACGCAATTTACAGATATAATGTCTGACGACATTATATCACAGCCTTAATCGACAAGGGTATACAACGACGATAGCAATCATGTATACTAGGATTAGAATCAATGTTTGTATGGCAACCGATAGTTGCCATATAGTTGGTAGCCAAAAGAGCAAATTTCAAGTACGATTACAGCAAAAAGGAGGTGCAACTTATGTCACTGGGAGAAAAAATCAAGGCTTGTCGGCAAAACGCAGGTATGTCGCAGGAGAAAGTAGCCGAATTGGTTGGCGTGAGCCGCCAGGCCGTTACAAAATGGGAGGCAAACCAGTCTGCACCTAATACCGAAAACCTGTTCAAGCTGGCAGAGATTTTGGGCACAACGGTCGACTTACTGCTTGCTTCCCAGGAAACCGGAACATCTCCGGCAGAACAGATTTACCACCTCTACAAAATGGATAAAAGAAAGAAAGCCGAAAACCGACGAACCAGACTGAAGTCGAATCTGCTCCTTACATTGGCTGTTATAGGCGGATACATCGTAATCTATCTGGCAGGACGCATTTTCGGAACAGACGAATCGCAGATGAGTGTAACGGAATGGCTATTTGGAAATGATCCGCAGCAGTTACGCTATTTATATGGCTGGTTACTCCACCAGCATATTTTCTGGGTTGCTATGGCAATATCTGCAATCCCCGCATTGTTCGGGAAAAAATATTTTTCATTTACTACGCTATTCGGCTTTGCAATTGCTCTGCTGATTGGCGAACTATGCGGCCATAATCCGGCGGGGAGCACATACGGACACGGACACTACGGCTGGGCTATTTGGGGCTGTATCTTTGCATTCTCTGTAGTTATGGGAATTATACTTGAAAAAATCGCCAAAGAGAAATTTGAGCTTAGATCCAAAAAGATAGGGATTTGGTTCGCGATTTTTGTCGTTGGCGTACTCGCGATAGTTTTGGCTATTCGGGCAGGAATGCCTGCAAGTTTCAGGTGATTTAATGGCAGGCGAAGCTATTCATAATTTACTATAATCTTTTTGCAATAATCACAACGATATGCCGCTATTCGGTCTCCGAGTGTTCTTGCAACCATATCTGGATCTGTATTGAGGCGTAAAGTTTCCTCGTCATCTTTCCAGACCAATGCCGGTCCTCTGCCTACAGCATGAAGCTGGCCTTCACGCATCTCTCTTTCACAATATGGACACCTCATCTATCATCCTCTCCTTTTTTTCTAAATGTCAAATCTGACAGTTCCCAGATAATTCCCAGCCCCTGGACTCTTGACTCGCCACGCCCCTTAAAAGTGTCTGCACAATGCACAGCTGCTTTCAACAGGCTAAAGACTATACGAAAATAGTCCAAGACTCACATTCTGGACTATTTTTTAAATATGATTATTCAAACTCGACAAAGCCTAATCACCTTTGTTTAGAGATAATTCTCTGCCGTATTCTTGGTGCTTTTGATTATTTGATGTATCCATATTATCCTCCCCATATGGGCTAATGTTATCAGTTTGTTATCGGGGGCTGATAACACTTGCCTTCCTTAGCACGGAGCAATATCATCTCGTCCAAAATATCGTAGCAGATTTCAAGTTATATTGCAATAAAATTTCAAATTTTAGTTCCACAATATCTTATATCTGTGTTTTAAAAATTGTTGATAGCGGGACGCTTCTGTGGTATAGTATTTTCCGAACACAGTATCAATAAGCTGTAGCTTGAAAGTTGGTGAACAAGTGGACAAAAAGGAAACCATTAAAAACATAATAAATAACAACGACGGCATTGCAAAAACCGCTGATTTTGTCTCCGAAGGGCTTTCTAACTATGATGTAGCCAACCTATGCAAAGAGGGATATATCAAGCGTATCAGACATGGCTATTACCAGCTCGCTGAGCAGGAAGATATAAAGGAAGAACAGGTACTTGCCTCTCTCCTTCCCGAAAGCGTCGTATGTGTGGAATCGGCGCTGTTTTATTATGGTTACAGCGACTTTTCGCCCCGGCAATGGTCAATTGCCGTCCCCCGTACCTTTTCACGGACAAGGCTGCATATCGATTCTTTAGCGACAAAGGTGTATTTTGTACAGCCCACCTTGTTTGAAATCGGAAAAACAAGTGGGGATTTTAATGGAGTGCAGCTTGCTGTTTATGATCGGGAACGCACCATTTGCGACTGTTTCAAATACCGCACAAAGCTGGACAACGAAATGTTTAATAAGGCGCTCAATGCCTATGCTGCCGATAAAAAGAAGAACCTGAGCAATCTTTCCAGTTACGCAAAGGAAATGCGGGTTTATAAAAAATTGATGGATGTGATGGAGGTGTTGCTTAATGGCTGATATTGCCGCTTCCGTGCTTGCACGGCTGAAAAGTAAAGCTGCTGAAAGCGGCAGAAGTTATCAGCTCTGCTTGCAGCTTTTTTGTCAGGAAGAATTTCTCCGCCGTTTAGAGAAATCCAAATATGCTGAAAATCTCGTGCTAAAAGGCGGGCTGTTTCTTTATTCTTTGACCAACTTTGACAGCCGGGTAACGGTGGATGTGGACTTTTTGCTTCGACAAGTACCAAGCACGGCGGAACAATTAAAGTCCCTTCTGGAAGAAATCATAACAGTCCCTACCGGCAATGATTTTGTAACCTTTGAGATTAAGGATGTTGCGCCTATTGCCATCAATAAAAAGTATGCGGGAATCGGTGCATCTATCGTTGCCCGTATCAAAAATACACGAACGCCGTTCAGCATTGACTTCGGTGTGGGAGATGTCATCGTTCCGAAACCGGAAAAGCGCCAGATACCAACGCAGCTTCCAGATTTTGAATCACCAACGGTAAATACTTACTCTATTGAAACCACTGTTGCGGAGAAACTCGACGCCATCTTGAGCCTGATGGAATTCTCCAGCCGAATGAAAGACTACTACGATCTTTATTACATCGCCAACAAGTTTGATTTTAATGGCGGAGTGTTTACTGAAGCACTCAAAAAGACCTTTTCAAACCGTGAACACAACTTCTCGCCGGAGCAATTCAAGCAGGTCATAAGCTTTGCCGATGATGCTGCCATGCAGAAGAAGTGGAAGGCGTTTGTCCGCAAGATCAATACCAAGACAGACGATTACAGTACCATTCTGAAAACAATAAGGATTTTTCTTGAAAAGCCGTTTACGGCGGCAGTAGAAAATAAAACATTTACCGAGTGTTGGTCTGCTGCCAACAGCAAATGGATTTAATCGGGAGGAATAAAATGAGCACAAATATATCCAAGCAAAAGCGTGAGGACTTGCTAAATAAAATCAAAGCCCTTCGGGCGTTTATTTCTGCTGCGCCACAGAATGAGATCACAGTCAATCTGCTTTCCTATCTTTCCGACCTTGAAAAAGATGTGAATGGCAAGAAATACGGCCTTGTATTTGAAGAACACTGTGAGGAAATAGACGAAGTGCTGGATACCCATACACCAGTACTGACCGAAGAGAAAGACCTCCGCTATTTGCTCTACTAGCCGAAGAAACATATCTTCCGCCTGTGTGTCAATATCGGCAAGGTAACTGTTCAGCTTACCGCTTGTGAGCAGATTGGTATAGAATACTCTGCGGTGCTGTTTGAGATAGCACAGGTGCCGTTGTCCCCAGACATCGGATATGCCTTCTGATATCCTCTTATGCTGAACTTCCAATCTTTAGAAAATATCAGAAGCCTAACCAATATCCCCCAATGCATGATTAGATCGTTCCGAGTTTCTGATAATAGAATTGGATAGTTGCAAAAAAAGGGGCTTCTCTCTGCTTTTCACTTCCCATAATTATAATCGACATGAGTTGTACCTCTACTTTTTTTCCACTGACATTCCATAAATTTTCTTTTCGTAGAAGGCTCTGGGAATACGTCCGGAAATCGTAGTATAACCCATTGCAAATAACTCCGAATTCCACTCTTTGATTAAGCGATAGGCTAAGGGTCTTGAAATTTGCAGGTCAGTCATTACCTTGTCTGCCCGGATAAACAACTCTTGACCTTTTTGTCTTGTACTCATATACACCGCTCCTTTTCCGTTTATGAATTATAAAAAAGCACTAATCGTTTTTTTATATTATGTTCTACTTCGTAAAAAGTCAAGCATTTTTTGTGCTATTTTTATATTTATTATACGGTTTTAAATTATTTATTTGTGCGTATTGCACATACGTTGTCACCCCATTGTTCAGTGATTGTCCAGTGTATATCAAGTGTATGTCAAGTGTTTTGACAATAAAATCTTACGCCCCCTTCCTCTGCTAAAATTTTTACTCCCACAACGCAAAAACGGAGCCTTTCGGCTCTGTCTCTCTGGCAACATATAAATTCTCGTCAAATGCCATATTTGCAAGCATTTTGCAAGCACAAAGCCCAGAAAACAGTAAGCGCTTAATAATACAACGGCTATCTTTTTAAACCACGTTCTACTATTATTGAAGTAAAACGCTCCAACTTCAACTTTTTGATTCAATCCTGCATCTTTGCTGTATCATGTCAGACCAGGGCATCAGCTCTTCTATACCCTCGGGCTCATTTTTGTAGTCCGGCATATAGAGCAGTACGGTCTCCAGATAAGCATAGATGTTCCGATTGTTGAGTTTGGCAGTTTCCACCAGACTGTAAATGATGGAGCTGGCCCGGGCACCCTTTACGGTATCGTGGAATAAAAAGTTTTTCCGTCCCACTGCATAGGGGCGGGCGATATTT
>NZ_NFLF01000034.1 GCF_002160765.1 Lachnoclostridium sp. An138 | reverse complement strand
TTCTTTTCTTCCCATTTCAACCTCACTGCGAAAAAGTTTTTTGTAACATCTCTATTTTCGCAATGAAGCTGTGTATTTTCAATGGATTTAGTGCGAATTATTTTTACCTGTCAAAACTGTAACTATACGCAAAGTATCATAACCCTTTTTCTGCAGTTATTTTACAATAGAATTATCAAGAAATAATTTGGAGGGTTGTACGATGAAACTATTTGATTCACTGAATATGGACGAAGTAAGAAAAAGCTGGGCGGAAAAAGACAATACAGAGCTTTCCTTCTATGGGGGAAAATCCCCTGCTTTTACCCCTGCTGTGCAGGGCCAGGATACAGGTATGGATCCCAATTCCGGAATCCAGCATTACTGCGCACTGCACAATGTATTCGGCGCCTTTGAATTCACCGGGTGGATGGACGAGTGCAAATCCATTTCCAAAACCGGCTATATCGGAGACTGGTCCTGGTTAAACAAAATCCGTATCACCGGTCCTGATGTCATTAAGTGTATGGAACAAAGCACCATCAATGGCTATCGGAAATTTTCCGTCGGAAGAGGCCGCCATATTGTTTCCGTTCTTCCCAACGGCAAAATTATCGGTGACGGTATCGCATTCCGTGAAGCAGAGGATCAGATTCTCTGTACCGGCGGCACCATGGTGGCCGAGGGACGAATGATCCAGACAAAAGACTGTAACGTAAAGGTAGAGGATCTGACCGCTGAAATTTTTAATTACCATGTGCAGGGTCCTGTTTCCACCGCTGTAATAGAAAAACTTACGGGAGAAGACATCAGCGATCTGCCTTTCATCACTTTTCGTGATGTAACAATCGCCGGAAAAAAAGTCCGCCTTTACCGGGGCGGCATGTCTGGTGAGATAGGCTACGAATTGTTCGGCCGCAGTTCCGACGGTTCTGTGATATGGAACGCAGTTGTGGAAGTCGGAAAAGAATTCGGTCTCCGCCAACTGGGCATGAGAAGCCTGATGCTGAATCATCTGCAGGCTTACTTCCCTACAATCTGGGTAGACTTTATCCCCGCAGTCGTTCCAGGTGCGGAAGCTCTTCACAGATCTCCCGTTGACTTTGGGTGGGATCATCTTATGGATAAGACCAGGGATTTCCCAGGCAAATCAATCCTCCTCGAGGAGCAGGCAAACCCCAAAACAAAATGTGTAACCCTAGAGTGGAACAGTGAAGACTGTATCAACATTTTTGCATCCCTGTTTGATCCGGATAACGAGCCCTTCGAGCAGATGCCCCTTCCGGTAAACACTTCCGATTATTCCGCTGCCTGCCCTCAATTTATCCCTGTTTTCAACCAGAAACATCAGATGATCGGATTAGCCTCCAACCGCGGCTACAGCTGTCAGTTCAAAAAAATGCTCGCTCTGGCAGATTTGGAAACAGAATATGCAAAAGAAGGAACTGAAGTTTTGGTTCTCTACGGTTCCGAAGGCCAGCGGCAGACCATGATCCGGGCTACTGTAGCCAAAACACCTTATAAATCCGATAATCGGAAATAACCACTTTATTTTGGAAATTGATTTTTCCTGCAACGCAAAAGGCAGCCGGAAATTTTCTTCCCGGCTGCCACCTCTTTTTGTCTCCGTGTCTTCCGCAGCTCTCTATCTGGGATTCCCCATAAAGAACAGCGCCACGGTTCCCGGGCCGGAATGGGCGCCGATAGTCGGCCCCACATGATTGATGATAAACTTCTCGATGCCGAAGCGCTCCTGCACCAGCTTCTTGACATATTCCGCGTCTTCGACGCAGTCGCCGTGGCTGATGAATACCACATCATTCTGGTCCTCGTATCCCTTGATCTGGTCCGCCATGCGGTCTACCAGAGCGGAAAGGGATTTCTTACGGCCCCGGACCTTTCCGATGGCGATCAGATGCCCTTCGTCATCCACGTGAAGAACGGGCTTGATATTGATCATAGTCCCCAGAATGGCTGTCGCCTTGGAGACACGGCCGCCCCGGTGCAGATGGAACAAATCGTCCACAGTAAAATTATGGCACAGATGCAGCTTGTTCTTCTCCACCCAGTCTGCCACCTCATCAAGAGACTTTCCAACTTCCTTCAGAAGCACCGCCTTGTGGACCAGCAGGCCCTCGCCCAGGGACGCGCTTAAGGAATCGATCACCACAATCCTCCGGTCCGGATAAAGACCGCTTTCCCGAATCTCATCTGCTGCAATCATGCCGCTGCCGCAGGTGCCGCTCAAGCCCGAGGAGAATGCAATGTAAAGCACATCCTGCCCCTGCTCCAGGCAGGCGGTAAAGGCTTCCTTCGCCTGCTCCGGATTCACCTGGGAGGTAGTCGGCATGGAACCGCCTCTCATTTTCGCGTAAAATTCCCCCACATCCAGGGGATTTTCTCTGTCATATGTTTTCCCTTCGATCGTATAGCTTAAGGAAAGGATCGCAAGCTGATGTTCCCGAATGTAGCTCTCCGGCAGATCCGCTGTGGTGTCGGTCATGATTACATATGGATTCATTCTGATTCCTCCTTAATAATTTCCTAATATTTTTAAATTCAGCGCTTCCTCACGGATTCCCCGCAGAGCATTTTTTACCGCGCTGTCATTTAAATTTCCTTCAAAGTCCACAAAAAAGTGGTATTCCCAGTTTCGATCCGCAATGGGACGGGATTCAATCCGGCACATGTTCAGATTGTTATAGATAAAATGGGAAAGCACATTGTAAAGGCATCCGCTCTCATGGGTCACCTCAAAGCAGATGCTGACCTTCTCTGCGTCCCGGCAGAAAATGGGCTGGTTGGTCACAATCAGAAACCGGGTGGAATTGCCGCCGCTGCGGTTGATTCCCTCCTCCAGCACTTTCAGTCCGTGCTGCTTTGCTGCCAGGGTGCTGGCAATGGCCGCCTGAGATTTATCATGCTCCTCCGCCACCTTCTGGGCAGCCATCGCTGTATTCAAAAGACTGATCTGCTTCCAGTCCCTGTGCTCATCCAGATATCTGGCGCACTGCATGAGCCCCTGGGGATGGGAATACACGGTTCTGATATCAGAAAGCTCTGCGTCCGGCGTTCCCAGAAGAGCGTGCTGAATCGAAAGAATCTGTTCTCCTACGATATAGTTGTCGTACTCTTCCAGCAGATCATAGTTGTCATTGACAATACCCGCCGTAGAATTCTCGATGGGAAGCACCGCGTAATCTGCCATGCCCTCCGCAATGGCATCCATGGCGTCCCGCCAGCGCTCCACGTGGAAATGGTTCACGTTTTCTCCGAAAAAGGCAAACATGGCCTGCTGGGCATAGGCCCCGTCTACCCCCTGGTAAACCACCCTGACATTCTCTTTCTCCAGCTTATCCACCATTACAAAGGGAAGGCGGCCCAGAGCCTGCTCTTCCATGAGCTGATACTGAAGTTTCCGGCTCATGGCCATCAGCTGCTTATACAGCTCCTCCACCCCGTGTCTGTTGAACTCGTTGTGGGTCAGGGCCTTCACTGCCTCAATTTTCTGGTTTTCCCGCTCTTTATCGAGAATCCTTTTTCCCACAGCCACCTTATATTCCGCAACCTCCCGGGAGATACCCATGCGCTGCTCAAACAGCTCCACCATCTGCCTGTCTATCTTGTCTATCTCCAGCCGAAGCTCTGCCAAATCTCTCATCTTTTTCCCTTTCTTTCCACTGCCGCCGGTTCTGATGGTACCGGATCTGATGTACAAAATCCACTTTTTCAGACACCGGCTCCCGGCATCATCCGCACCTGACGGATCAGCTCCCCCAGATAGGACAGGGACCCGAAGGCCAGAATCAGATCCTCTTCCCCCGCATAGGCCCGCGCTCTGCGGACCGCGTCACCCAGACTGCCTGCGGCTTCCACCCGGTCATTGTATTTTTTCACATCCTCCGCCAGGCTTTCTGCCGGAAGAGCCCGGGGATTGTCCGGCGTCATGACCGTAATCACCCTGTCTGCCAAAGGCGCCAGCCGGCCCATGACATAGTCGTATTCCTTATCCGCCAGCACTCCCGCGATAAAGATTTTCCGCTTATGCGGGAAATAGAGATCCAGTGTCTCCTTCAGCCGGTCTGCCGCGTCCCGGTTGTGGGCGCCGTCCACCACGAACAGCGGATGGCGGTCCACTACGGTAAATCTGCCGGGCCAGACTGTCCGTGCCAGCCCTTTCCGCATCTGCTCTTCCGTCACCGGAAACCCGCATTCTCCAAGAGCCAGTACCGCTTCCACAGCCAGCGCCCCGTTATCAATCTGCCAGCTTCCCAAAAGTCCCGGTTTCAGTCCCTTCATTCCTTTATAGGTAAAGCTCTGCTCCTCAAAGCCATAGCGGATATCCCGAATCTCTTCCCGGCTGACCTCCCGGAAATCTGCTTTCATCTCCTGGCAGGTTTCCAAAAGAACTTTCCGCGCTTCCGGGCGCTGAGCCGCACTGACCACTTTTATGCCGGGTTTTATGATACCGGCTTTTACCCGGGCGATTTCCTCTATGGTATCTCCCAGAAATCCCATATGGTCAAGGCCAATCTCCGCAAATACCGATACCAGCGTGGTCTTCACCACATTGGTAGCGTCTGTCAGGCCTCCCATACCGCATTCCAGCACAACAATATCGCAGTTCATTTCCCGAAACCAGAGAAAGGCCATGGCCGTCTCCACCTCAAAGGTGGTCGGATGGGAAAAACCATCCTGCACCATCTGCTCACAGGCTTCCCGGACCTGGCCGGCCAGACGTGCCACTCCTTCTCTCGTTATGTACTCTTCGTTTACCTGAATCCGTTCCCGATAATCAAATATAGTCGGAGAAATATACCGTCCTACCCTGTACCCGGCTTCTTTCAGAATCGTAGAAATATAGGCCAGCGTCGAGCCCTTTCCGTTCGTTCCCGCAATATGCACAAACTTCAGCTCATCCTGGGGATTGCCCAGCCGCCGCATCAGCTCCGTCACAGAGTCAAGCCCCAGAACCGCCCCGTATCTGGCTGTATCGTCTATAAAAGCTCTCGCTTCTTCATACGTCATTTTTCTTTCTGCCTCTTCCTGTCAAAATCCGTTCTCATTATAGTATACCGGAAAACAGATTGCAAGCTGACCTATATCCCTTTCATGGTCAGCGCGATCCTCTTTTTCTGCAGATCCACGCTCATCACCTTCACATCCACCACGTCGCCCACGCTCACGACCTCCAGCGGATGCTTGATATACCGATCGGTAATCTGGGAGATATGCACCAGACCGTCCTGATGGACGCCGATATCCACAAACACCCCGAAATCAATCACGTTCCGGACCGTTCCCTTCAGAACCATGCCCGGCGTCAGGTCCTTCATCTCCAGCACATCTGTCCGCAGAATAGGCCGCGGCATCTCATCTCTCGGGTCCCGTCCGGGTTTCTCCAGCTCTTTGACAATATCCCGCAGAGTCGGCTCGCCGACTCCCAGCTTCTCCGCAAGCTTTCCATAATCACGCACCTTTTTGGAAAGCCCCTGAATGCCGCCTCTGGACAGATCATCTCTGGAAAGCCCCATGGAAGCAAGAAGCTTTTCCGCATATTCATAGGACTCCGGATGGACGCTGGTGGCGTCCAGAGGATTCTCCCCTCCGGTGATGCGTAAGAAACCTGCGCACTGTTCGAAGGCTTTGGGACCCAGCTTGGCCACCTTCAGAAGCTGTCTGCGGTTCTGAAAACGGCCGTTCTCCTCCCGGTAGGCCACGATATTTTTTGCCAGCGTCTTGCTGATTCCGGAGACATACTCCAGAAGGGAGGCGGAAGCCGTGTTCAGATCCACGCCTACCCTGTTTACACAGTCTTCCACCACGCCGGTCAGCGCTTCGCTGAGCTTCTTCTGATTCATGTCATGCTGATACTGGCCTACGCCGATGGATTTCGGATCGATTTTCACCAGCTCTGCCAGCGGGTCCTGAAGGCGTCTGGCAATAGAGGCCGCGCTTCTCTGTCCCACATCAAAATTGGGAAACTCCTCTGTAGCCAGCTTGCTGGCAGAGTAGACGGAAGCTCCCGCCTCGTTCACAATCACATACTTCACCGGAACAGGCAGTTCTTTGATCAGATCTACAATCACTCTTTCCGATTCCCGGGAAGCCGTGCCATTTCCCACCGAAATCAGGGTAATGCCGTACTTCTGAATCAGCTTTTTCAGCACTGCCTTCGCCTCAGCCACCTTATTCTGGGGTGCGGTAGGATAGATGACCGTCGTATCCAGAACCTTTCCGGTAGCGTCTACCACAGCCAGCTTGCAGCCGGTCCGAAACGCCGGGTCCCACCCGAGGACCACCTGGCCGGCAATGGGGGGCTGCATGAGAAGCTGCTCCAGATTCTTTCCAAAGACCCGGATAGCTCCGTCCTCAGCCTTCTCCGTCAGCTCATTTCGAATCTCTCTTTCAATGGAGGGCTCAATGAGCCGGTGATAGCTGTCCGCAATTACACTTTTCAGCACCGGTGTGGTATAAGGGTTGTCCCGGACCACAATTTTCTTTTCCAGATAACGCAGAATCCGGTCTTCGGGCGCCTCGACCCGGACCGTCAGAACCTTCTCCGCCTCGCCCCGGTTCAGCGCCAGAATCCGGTGTCCCGCCGCTTTTTTTACAGGTTCTTCGTAGTGATAATACATCTCGTAAACGGTCTCTGCTTTCTCATCCTTCGCCTCAGAGCAGAGCTGTCCCTCGTCAAAAGCAGCTTTCCGGATATAGGTCCGGTAATCCGCCTCGTCCGAAATGGCCTCCGCCAGAATATCCCCGGCCCCCGCAATGGCCTCCTCCACGGTCAGCACGCCCTTTTCCTCGGAAAGATAAGCCTTCGCTTCCTCCTCCAGCGGCTTTTTCGTAAGCTGAAGCCGGATGATATCCGCCAGCCCGTCCAGCCCCTTTTCCTTTGCTGCCGTGGCTCTTGTGCGCCGTTTCGGCCGGTAGGGGCGGTACAGATCGTCTACCGCCACCAGGGTCTCTGCCGCCAGGATCTGATTTTTCAGCTCCTCCGTCAGCTTTCCCTGCTCCTCGATGCTTCCCAGCACCTGCGCCTTTTTATCCTCAAGACCTCTTAAGTAGGCCAAGCGCTCATTTAAATTCCGCAGAACTTCATCATTCAGGGAGCCTGTGGCTTCTTTTCGATAGCGGGAAATGAACGGAATCGTATTTCCTTCATCAATCAGCTTCACCGCAGCCTCTGTCTGCCAGAGCTTAATGCCCAGCTCCTCTTTCAGTTTTTTCAAAATGTCCATCTGTCTGTCTCCTTTTATCCGGATACGGATTCTCACTTATTATAGGCAAAAACCCTTCTTTCCGCAAGAAGCATTTGTGTTTCCTTCCGCCCTGTGCTAGTATAGAAAAAGAATTTGAAAACGGAATTCACGAACATTGTTTGCTTTTCCGGTTATAAATTACAGATTTTTACAGGAGGTAATCCTATGACAGAACCCGTATATCCGCGTCCCAGAGGGAACTCTATGGCTTCCGCGTCTCAGATTATGGGAATCATATCCGCTATCTGCATTGTTTTCTTTTTCCTCCCGGGCTCCATGCTCCTGGGACTGGTTTTAGGCTGTATGGCAATCCTGTTTGCACACCTGTCCAAAGGCAGCGGCGAACATTTTCCGACGCAGGCCAAGGTGGGACTTGGAACATCCATCTTCTCCCTGTGCGTCTATGCGCTCCTGCTCCTGATGTCCCTTGCCGGGCTGTATATGCTGGTTCAGATGTTTGGCTGGGAGACGGTTCTTGATCCGGACGCCCTGATGGAAGCGATGGATAATTTTATGAAGCAGTACCTGAATTCTATGACCACAGGAGGAGGCTCCTTATGAAAATCATACCCAAAGAGATGAAACGGAGGGCGCGCGCCGCCCTCACCGGGAATTATTTTCCCGCAGTCAGCCTGACCCTCAGTCTGACGCTCCTGACCACCGCTCTGGCTCTCCTGATCCAGGCCACCGGCCTCTATCCTTCGACACGTGTTCAGAATCTGGTCCTGTACCTGGTTCTTTACATCATCATCCTTCTGCTTGGAGCTCTTCTGGAAGCGGGCCTCATCCGTTTTCTCTATTCGCTGTGCCGGAAGCAGCCTCTTCGGGAACGGGGACTTCTGTTTTACGCATTCCGTAATCAGCCGGACACCTTTATCCTGACTTACGCGTTTCGGTACCTGGTTACGCTGATCTGGTTTGCGCCGTCTCTGTACTTTTATATGCGCATTCCTCTGTTCATCGATCTGACAGACATACCGGACAATCTGCCCTACCTGATCGGCATGACCGTTCTGCTGGCTCTGATTGCCCTGATCCCGGCTGTTCTCTTTGCCCTTCCTTACTGTCTGGCTGTCTATGTGCTGCTGGACCGCCCGGACAGTTCCGCCCGGGAAGCTCTGCGCACAAGCCGCGGTCTGACCCGCGGACAGCGGGGACGCGTCTTCCGGCTCTGGCTCGGTTTTCTGCCCCTGTGCCTTCTGGGAATCGGCTCTCTGGGAATCGGCTTCCTGTGGATTCAGCCCTATTTCCACACCACTATGGGAGAGGTATATCTGGAGCTGAGCGGGCAGACGGCTGAGGCGGAAGAAGAAAAGGTTGAGAATGCCCGGGAAACCTTCGAGTAAATTCCCGGCATTCTGCCTCTGTATTTTCTATACGCCGGTTTTCATCTCCTCTTCACCGCTCTTTCCGAGCCGAATCACCGGCGTCTGTTCCACCCGGAAAAAATACTGGATCAAAAGCTTCAAAAAAAATCTGGCATAAAGGGGAAGGACTCTGTCCTTCATCTGGATCAGAGAAAGCGGAAGGGACAAAAGCCCCTGCTTTCCCCGGAGAGGAAAAATGCTGACGTCTTCAGACATCTGTTCCAGCTGGCCAGCCAGATTCATCTGAGAAGCCGCGCAGGCCGCCAACCCCCTGTTGCAGATGGACATACCCAGCTGAGAATAAGAGCTTTTGCTGAATACATGAGGAATAACGCTTGCTTCATTGAAGCAGTTCTGAAGCATCTGCCCCATACGGTTCGTCATCATGCAGAAAGGCAGCTTCTCAAAGTCCTGCACAAAAGCTCCGTTTTCCGCTTTTTCTTTCAGCGCTTCCGCGTCATCCCCATAATATCTTCTCAGGCACCGGTCCGATACGCACAGATACAGCTGATCGTGAATCAGGTGGCTGCTGTGAAGCTGAGGATTTTCCGTTCCTGAGAGCACAATCGCAAAATCAAGACTTCCATCCAGCACCAGCGGCTCCAGCCTGGAGGAGATAGCGTCCGTCACCCGGAGCTCTACCTGAGGATATCTGCGCGTAAAATCAGGCAGGATCTCCGGCAGACAGGCATTGAGCCTGACCATGCTGGCGCCCATTTTCAGCATTCCCCGTTCCTGCCCCTCAATATCAGAAAGCGCGTCCTGCAGCCTTCCGTAATCTCGGCCCACCTTCTGAGCGAACCTCAGCACAAGTTCCCCCGCCAGTGTAAGCGACAGGGAAGGCTTCCTCTTAAACAGCGGAACCCCCAGTTCCTCTTCCATCCGCCGGATGTGGTTGCTCAGCGTCTGCTGAGAGATAAACAGCCGCTCTGCCGTATGCGTCATATGCAGTTCCTTTGCAAGTTCTGAAAAATAGTAAAGACTAATCAGGTCCATTTTTCGCTCCTTCACAAATTTTCTTTGTTAACTTTCAAAGAATTCCCTGTTTGATTTCATCCATTCCCTATATTACTATGATCTCATCAAATTGTCAAAAATATATGTAAAATCATGGGTTTGCACAGAATATATTTGATATTTTGCATTGTTTTTAATTTAACAATCAAATATTTTTTGTCTATTTTCCCACATTTTTTCCAGCAAAAGCCCATTCTGTTTTTACTTTTGTTTTTGACTGAAAGGAGAGAATTATGAAATATCAGCTTGTATTTATCGGATTTGGCGAGGCAGCCTACAATATTTCTTTGGGTCTGGCATCCGAAGGTTTCACAAACATGGCTGCTTATGACGCATTTATGGACGATCCTCAGCGTGGGAAGCTGATTCATCAGCGCGCCGAAGAGGCAAAGGTTCCGCTGATCAGCCTGGAGGAGGCCTGTGCGGAAGGCCGGTTCATCGCTTCCATGAACAGCGCCAAGGTGGCTGTATCTGTGGCTTCCGGCATCATTCCCCAGCTGAAAAGCGGACAGGTGTACGTGGATCTGAACTCCGCCTCTCCCACTGTAGAGGAAGAGATCGACAAAATTCCCCGGGCAGAAGGCGTACGCTTCTGTGACGCAGGCGTCATGGGCACCGTACCCGGCAACCGCCACAAGGTTCCCATGTTCCTGGCCGGAGACGGCGCAAAGGCTTTCTGCGACGCGTTCAGCCCCTGCGGCATGAAGCTGACGGTTCTGGATGCCCCCGCCGGAGGAGCATCCGCCATCAAAATGCTGAAAAGCGTCGTCATGAAGGGACTGCCCCAGCTGATGTTCGAGTCCTACGCGGCGGCAGAAAAATACGGCGTCCTGGATACGCTGACCGAATCCTTAAGCGAATCTCTGAACGGAAAGACCGTAGAAAAGCTGTCCAACACCTTTATCGCGCGGACCATGATTCACGCAGAGCGGCGCAGCGCCGAGATGCGGGACGTGGTGGCCACCCTGGAAGCCCTGGGCGTGGACGCTTCCATGTCAAAAGCCACGGTGGCTAAACTGGACGCTCTGGCAGAGGAGCACTGGGCGGAGAAGATGGACCCCAGCGGAAATATGGATTATAAGGACGCGATTCGTCTCTGGGTAAACAAAGAATCATAAAAGGAGGATTACGATATGAGCAACGCAAATTATCATGAGCTTCCGGAGCTGATTCCGGATGAACTGATTGAACGTGTCAAGGCTTTAAGCCCCGCACAGCTCTGCGACGGAATGGCTTCTCTGGGTATCGAGCGAAACGGCTGCATGGACGCTTCCCTGATGCCTCTGGATGAGAGCAAATTCATGGTGGGCACCGCCTGCACCGTAGACACGGAGGATGGCGACAATTTCCCGGTTCATGTGGCTATCTATCAGGGAAAACCGGGTTATGTGCTGGTAGTGGCAGGCAAGGGCTATACCGAACGGGCCTACATGGGCGATCTGATGGGCAGCGCGGCTGACGCCATTGGCCTTGCCGGCATCGTGGTGGACGGCTATGTACGCGATAAGACGGGCCTTGCCGCTCTGGATATTCCGATTTATGCCAAAGGCTTCATGCAGAGAAGCCCTCTGAAAAAAGGCCCCGGCGAAATCAACACCATCGTGACCTGCGCTGGCGTAAAGGTAGCTCCCGGAGACCTGGTAGTGGGTGATTACGACGGCGTCACCGTCGTTCCCCGGGCACGTCTGGAGGAAGTGCTGGAAGCAGCGGAAAAGAAGGGGGATTACGAGACAAAACGCCGGGCAGCCATCGCGGAATACCGCAGATGCAGGGAAGAGGGACGTGAACTTCCCAATCTTGCTCCCGGCTGGGTGACAGAAATGCTGGAAGGTAAATAGACGAAAGTCTGCAAAAGAAATGGAGGGGTTTTATGTTAGCGTTTACAGCTTATTTTATGATTATACTGTTTCTGGTTCTTGTGTGTTCCAAGAAAATGTCAGCCTTCACAGGCCTGATTATCGCCGCAGTCGCAGGCGGCATCGTCGCCTGCATTGCCACAGGCTCTCCGCTTACAGACATCTTTGACTGGATCAGGGGCGGTCTGTTCTATACTACGGACGCAGATGGTTCCGTAAGCCTGGGAACTGTCAATTCCGGTATCATGATCCTGTTCGCTGTGCTGTATTTCAGCCTGATGATGAACGTGGGACTATTCGATCCCCTTTGTACCTTCCTGATCCGGAAGGCGAAGGGCGACCCGCTGAAGGTTATGATGGTTACAGTTCTGGTGGCCAGCGTCGTAACGCTGGACGGCGACGGAACCACCACCATCCTGATCGTGACGGCCGCTTTCCTGCCGCTGTTCAAGAAGATGCAGATGAAGCTGTCCTATCTGGCTATGATGATTATTCTGCCCTGTTCCATCGGCAACTGCCTGCCCTGGGGCGGACCTCTGGCACGCGCAGCATCCGTCATCGGCGTGGATGTGAACGTAGTATTCCGCACCTTCCTTCCGGTCCTGATCGTCGGCGAAATTTATATCATTATCCTGGCTTATTTCCTTGGGAAATCCGAGCGGAAGCGCCTGGGCTACGTGCCGAATTCCAGTGAAATCATTACCGCGGAGCAGATCGAGGAAATGTGCGCCACCATCACTGAGACAGACAAGGAAGCCAAGCGGCCCAAGCTGTTCTTCTTCAACCTGATTTTCACCATCGCCCTTCTGGTTGCCCTGATTATGGGCGTGGCAAGCGGCGCTCTGCTGTTCCTTATCGGTACTGCTGTTGTTCTGGCTGTGAACTACAGCTTCAAGGACCAGAGAGAACGTGTCTCCGCCAACGGCGGCGATACCATCTCCGTAGCTGTTATCATCTTCGCGGCAGGCTGCTTCATGGGCGTGTTGACTGAAAGCGGCATGGCAGACGCTATGGCAGCCAATATGGCAAGTCTGATTCCGGAATCCCTGGGCTCCCATATCCCGATTATCTTTGCCATCGTCGGCGCTGTGGCCTGCTGGGCTCTCCCGGTTGACGCCTACTACTTCGGCATCCTTCCGGTTATCGTTCCCATCGCTGCGGAATTCGGCATCTCCGGCATGCAGATCACCATGGCTGCTTTCATGGGACAGGCAATCCGGTATGGAAGCCCGACCGTGGCCTGGCTGTTCCTGCTGATTGACCGTACCGAGATGAACTTCGGCGATTATCTGAAGACCTTTATGAAATACGCGCTTCCGATGTTCGTTCTCTTCATCATCACAGCGCTGGTGCTGGGACTGTTCCCGCTGTAAAAACAGACCAGACCTGATTCAAAAACAGACTGCAGATACTGCCTGTCCTGCCTGCAGTGACGGACCCGATTTGGACAGGGGTATTTGGCATACAGAAGGAGTTGTCGGGAACTATCAATTTCTGACCACTGACATGCAAAAGGAGACGAACCCGCAAGATTCGGGACTTTATCAAATCCGGAATTCTATGCTGGTTTGTCTCCTTATACTCCATGTTGTATATGGCAGACAGATATATTACCTGTATAAATTGGAAATATATTTTTTTATTTCCGCAATAATTTTCTCCGCATACTGAAACTGCTCTATCGTTTCTTCATATGACGCAACATAGAAATCGTCATAGTCACTCGCTTCTCTTTTTTGCTTCAAACGTCCAAGATATTTGCCCAGCTCTCCGGAAAATACACCTTCCGCTACATAATGATGATTAAAATAAGCAACTGCATCTTTATGTCGATTGAAATCCTTTTTCTTCCAGCGCTAATACTGCTTTAATCGCATAAAAAGCGGCATAATAGCTCCTGTTAATGCAATCCCTGTACCTTTTCTTTTCAAGACAGTCCCCTGCTGTAGCTAGCGTCGATGTACAAGGGGCAATACGCCTCAGCCCTGCTGAACCGTTACTTCCGTTTTGCATATAAAAAAACTGAACTCCTTACTCAATCAGGAGTTCAGTTTTTTCCCATGACGGCAGCCGGAATTAAATCCTTTCCGCCATGATGGGACACTCTCTTAATGGTTTAACAAGTAAACCTATTCCTCCAGGCCAAACGCGTCATGGACGGCGTTCACTGCGCGCTCCGCGTCTCTCTCATCAATCAGAACAGTTACGCGGATCTCGGAAGTGGAAATCATGCTGATATTGATATTGTTGTTGTACAGGGCTTCGAACATCTTCGCGGCCACGCCCGGATTGGACATCATGCCGGCTCCTACGATGGAAACCTTAGCTACGTCTTTCCGGCAGGAGATGCTCTTGCCGCCGATGCGGTTCATATTGTCCTCCAGGATTTTAACCGCGTTGTCCGCATCGTCACGGGATACGGTAAAGGAGATATCCTTGCTGTTCTCACGTCCAATGGACTGCAGGATTACGTCCACATTGATATTATCCTTTGCCAGCAGGTTGAAAAGCTTAAAGGCGATACCCGGCTCATCCTTCAGACCGATCACTGAAATTCTGGCTGTATTTCTGTCCAGCGCCACTCCGCTGATTAACATTCTTTCCACGCTTGTTTCCTCCTTAACGATTGTTCCTTCGTGATCATTTAAGCTCGAACGTACCACGAGCTGCACGCCATATTTCTTTGCCATCTCCACCGAACGGTTGTGAAGCACGCCGGCTCCCAGCGTCGCCAGATCCAGCATTTCATCATAGGTAATCTCATCCAGCTTGCGGGCCTTCGGCACCACCCGGGGATCTGCCGTATACACGCCGTCCACGTCTGTGTAAATTTCGCAGGCATCCGCGTGCAGGGCGGCCGCCAGGGCTACCGCTGTCGTATCGGAACCGCCGCGTCCCAGGGTCGTATAGTTGTCATACTTATTCACACCCTGGAAGCCGGTGACGATCACGATGCGCCGGTGCTCCAGCTCATGCATGATGCGGTCTGTGTCGATGCGCTTCAGACGGGCGTTTCCATGCACCCTGGTGGTGTGCATCGCTATCTGGAACGCGTTCAGTGATACCGCCGGAATGTCCATGGTATCAAAGGCCATGGCCATCAGCGCCACGGATACCTGCTCGCCTGTGGTAAGCAGCATGTCCAGCTCCCGCTTGGGCGGGTCCGGGTTGATATCCTTCGCCTTCGCGATCAGTTCATCTGTGGTTTTTCCCATTGCGGAAAGCACGACAATGACGTCGTTGCCCTTTTTAAAGTCCTCCGCGCATCTTCTTGCCACATTGAAAATACGCTCCTTGTCTCCTACGGAGGTTCCGCCAAACTTTTTCACTATCAGCATAGATTTGTTCTCCTCATTTTTTATATAACATGATTTCCGCAGAGCCTGCTGCCTTTGGAGCTGTCCGCCCCGGGACATGCTCAGCGGATCTCTGTCTTTTCAAACAGCCTGTCGATGAGCTCGCAGCCCCGGGACACTGTAAGACCGCTCTCCCGGGCCGCCTTTTCGCTGTATACGTCCTGTCCATTCTGCGTTTTCGTGCTGTCATACAGAAGGAAGGGAACCGGATCGCTGGTATGCGTCCGCACCCGGATCGGTGTGGGATGATCCGGAAGCACCATCATCCGGTAGGGTTCTCCCGAAGCATCCAGCGCTTCCTTCAAATGCTTTATCAGCCGTTGATCCAGGTATTCGATGGATTGCACCTTCCGCTCCCAGCTTCCCTGATGGCCCATCTCATCCGGTGCCTCCACATGGACGTAGACAAAATCAAAGCCATCCTTCAAAAGCGCGTCAGCCGCCGCCCGGGCTTTTCCCTCGTAATTGGTGTGCAGCTGGCCGTTGGCCCCCTCCACCTGGATATTGGTCATTCCCGCGCCTGCGGCAATTCCCTTCAGCAGGTCTACCGCCGAGATCATGGCTCCTTTTTTTCCGTTCTTTTCCTCGAAAGAGACAAGCGCAGGCCGGGTGCCCGCCCCCCAGAACCAGCAGGAATTGGCCTGATTCAGGCCCTGCCGCTTCCGCTCCAGATTGATCGGGTGGCAGGACAGGATCTCATAGCTTCTTTTCTGCATTTCCAGAAGCTTTTCATCTGCCGGCAGATAAGCGCCCGTTTTCTGACCCAGCACGTCATGGGGCGGTGTCAGCGGCACTACACTGCCTTTTTCCCAGATCAGCAGATGCCGGTAACTGGTTCCCACATAGAAATGATACGTATCATCCTCCAGCTCTTTCCGGACTGCGTCCAGCAGAACCGCCGCGTCCTCTGTGCTGATCTCTCCGGAGCTGTGATCGATAATCACCTTCTCCTCATAGGGCTCGTTTCCATCGGAAACTGTAATCAGGTTGGTCCGAAGAGCCACATCATCGGGCTTCATGTCCACGCCGATACTCAAAGCCTCCAGGGGTGAGCGGCCCGTGTAATACTGCCTCGGATCGTATCCCAGCACGGAAAGGTTGGCCGTGTCGCTTCCCGGACTCATGCCCTCCGGAATCGTACAGGCCAGTCCAATCTCCGAGACAGGAGCCATCGCATCCAGGGCAGGCGTCTTCGCATATTCCAGCGGCGTAAGGCCCCCAAGCTCCGGAATGGGCTCGTCCGCCATGCCGTCTCCAAGTACAATCACATATTTCATGGCCTTCCTATCCTTCCACTCGGATCATATGAATGATCTCATCTGTCTTTGCCGCGCGCTCTTTGTACTCCGCCTCTGTCATCGCCCCGGTAATGAAACCGAATTCGCCTTCCAGATCCGCGTTCACCAGCTCGATGGGGCCGAACAGCTCCGCCATGCGGATAGCGTCCGTCTGTCCGTCGCCCTTTGCCCGCACAAAGAAGCGTCTCTTCGCGTTGCTGATATCCGTAAGCTCCAGCTTCCTGGTGCTCCAGAAGGTCATAATGCTGCGGTGCAGATGCTTGGCGGCATCCACCACGTCGGCCACAACAGCGCTGGCTGTAGGCAGCTTGCCCGCTCCGCTTCCATAGAACATGACGTCTCCCAGCACATTCCCCTTGGCGAAAATCGCGTTAAACACACCGTTCACACTGTAAAGGGGGTGCATCTCGCCTATCAGGAAGGGCGCCACCATCGCAAAGAACTTACCGTCCTCCTTCTTGCTCATGGCAAGCAGCTTGACCGCCCGGCCCATCTTTTTCGCATATTTGATATCTTCCGCTGTGATCTTTGTGATTCCTTCCGTATAGATATCTTCATAATCTACCTGGCGGCCGCTGACCAGAGAGGTCAGAATCGCAATCTTGCGGCAGGCGTCATAGCCTTCCACATCCGCTTCCGGATTGCGCTCCGCGTAGCCCTTTGCCTGAGCGTCCTTCAGGGCCGTGTCAAAATCCGTGCCGCCGTAGCTCATTTTCGTCAGGATATAATTGGTGGTTCCATTCAGGATACCTGTGATCTCTGTGATCTCATCCGCCGTAAGAGAAGAATTTAAGGGACGGATAATCGGAATTCCGCCGCCCACGCTGGCCTCAAAGAGATAATTCAGTTCCCGCTCTCTGGCAATCTCCAGCAGTTCCGCTCCGTGGCGGGCTACCAGCTCCTTATTGGAAGTGCACACGCTCTTTCCCGCTTCCAGACATCTTTTGGTAAAGGTGTAGGCCGGCTCCACGCCGCCCATTACTTCCACTACAATCTTTATTTCCGGATCGTTTACAATGGTCTCAAAATCATGAATCAGCTTGGATTCTACCGGATCTCCCGGAAAATCCCGCAGATCCAGCACATATTTAATATTAATTTCATCGCCTGCACGCTTATTGATGCTGGCCTGGTTAGTGTTCAATACCTCCACTACGCCGGAACCTACAGTTCCATAGCCCATCACCGCAATCTGAATCATCTCTTCTACGCTCCTTTGCTCGTTACTCTCTTACTCCATTGCCAGTATTTTCAGGTAATGAATGCCCGGCTGACTCTCAATCTGCTCAATCATGGACGAGACGTCCTTTGTGATCGGCAGAAGATCCACCGTCAGCGTCAGGGACGCCACCCCATTGATGGGGATCGTCTGGTGAATCGTCAACACATTTGCCTTATATTCAGCGATCGTCTGAAGAACCAGGGAAAGCAGTCCCGGCTCATCATCCATCTGTAAAATAAAAGTGATACTTTTCCCCTTCGAATTGTCATGAAAGGGAAAAATATCATCTTTATATTTATAGAAGGAACTCCGGCTGATTCCCACCTGCTCCGCGGCTTCCTGCACTGTCATGGCCTTGGAAGACTCCAGCAGGCGCTTGGCTTCCACCACCTTCAAAAGCACCTCCGGCACAGCCTTCTGCTTTACAACAAAATACTTGCTCTTTTCCGACATCTTTCTCCTCCGTGTTCGTCCTTCAAAAACATTTGTGCTTCCTGTGTGGATTCGACAGAAAAAATAGTAGCACATTTAGGAGGAGATTGCAAGGGAAAATATTCTGTTTCAGTTTTCGTCGGGCTTAACCGTAATCCATTTCAGATATGCGTTGATAAACGGATCGATATTTCCGTCCAGAACGGCGTTCACATTGCTGATCTCCTGTCCGGTGCGGTGATCCTTGACCAGCGTATAGGGCTGCATGACATAGGAGCGTATCTGATTGCCCCAGCCGATCTCCTTAACCTCGCCGCGGATATCGGAAAGTTTCTCTGAATTCTTCTGCTGTTCCAGAAGGTACAGCTTGGCTTTCAGCATCTGCATGGCCTTGTCCTTATTCTGGAACTGAGACCGTTCATTCTGGCACTGCACCACGATTCCCGTAGGCAGATGCGTAATGCGGATAGCCGAGGAAGTCTTGTTGATATGCTGGCCGCCCGCGCCGCTGGAACGGTAGGTGTCGATCCGCAGATCCTCATCCCGGATCTCGATATCAATATCATCATTAATCTCCGGCATGACGTCCAGAGACACAAAGGAAGTCTGCCGCTTGCCCTGGGCATTGAAGGGAGAAATGCGGACCAGGCGGTGCACGCCTTTTTCCGATTTCAGATAGCCGTAAGCATTCTCGCCGTTCACCTGGAAGGTCACAGACTTGATTCCGGCTTCATCGCCGTCCAGATAATCCAGAACCTCCACCGTAAAGCCTTTGTGCTCGGCCCAGCGGTTATACATCCGGTACAGCATCCCTGCCCAGTCGCAGCTCTCCGTGCCGCCCGCGCCGGCGTTCAGCTTCAGAATCGCGTTATTTCGATCATACTCTCCGGAAAGCAGAGTCTTGATCGTCATGGAATCCAGCTTCGCCGCAAAGCTTTCCAGCTCCTGCTGCACCTCCGGAACCAGAGACGCGTCGTTCTCCTCGTTGCCCATCTCAATCAGCGTCTCAATATCTTCGTACTGCTGCTGAAGGGCCGCGTAGTCCTCCGCCTCATCTTTCAGATTCTTCAGCTCCTTCATTCCCTCCTGGGATTTCTCCGGATTGTCCCAGTAGCCGGGAGCCTCCATCTCTCTTTCTAATTCTTCGATTCTCTTTGCCTTGTTAGCCAGGTCAAAGTGAATCCCTCAATTCCACCAATGGTCCCTGATAGCCGTTCAGTGTGTATTTAAACTGATCGAATTCTACCATTTTCCCACCTCTTTCTATAATATATTCTGCGGAACCGGCCGCAGCTCCAGCAGGGCTTTTCTGCCGGCACGGCGGGTATTCTGCCCGTATTTTCCGCGTTTTTAGTATAGCAAAGTTCCCCTGAGGGCGCAACCGCTTTCTGCCCGGGCACTATGAGAAAAGCCGGGCGGGCGTCTCAGAATCTGAGACGCCCGCACCCGTACCGTTTTATGCTTTTACATCGGCTGTTCCGGCATGATAACCGCCGCAATGATATAAACCAGCAGCGCCGTTCCGCAGCTTGCCACAGAGCAAAGCGCCCAGATCAGCCGCACCAGCGTCGGGTCGATATTCAGGTATTCTCCAATTCCTCCGCATACTCCGCAGATAGTTCTATTTGTGGCCGAACGATACAGTTTTTTCTGTTCCATGTTCCATTCCTCCTGATTCTCTCTTTTTTCTTTCTTTTCCGTTTTTGTTCTATTCCAAATTCTGCTTTATGTCACTCAAAATCCAGCGTAATCATGCCGATTCCGCAGTCTGCGCTGACCGTTTTCCCGGCCTGGTTGTCGATGGTCTGGCTGCGGTCCAGCCCCGAAAAGCTCTGAGAACCCACCTGAATCGTCCCGATTCCGCAGTCTATCCGGTAATTGTAATCCGCCTCTTTCCCGGCCGCCGTTACGGTCAGAGTTCCTACTCCGCAGTCCAGATCGATGTCTTTCCCTTCAAACCGGTTTACGATCAGTTCTCCCGCTCCCACATCCAGCACCGCTTTCTCCGACGCGTTCAGCTGTCTCAGCGTTCCGCTTCCCACACCGGCATCCACTTCCGCCTCAGCGCAGTCCACACGCTCCACTGCCAGGAGCCCCGCTCCCACGTCAATTCGGACATGGTCAGCCTTCAGCTCTTCAATCTGCACATCAGAAGCTCCCACGTCCAGATCAACCGCATCCAGCATCCGGGGCGGAAGCCAGAGCTCCAGCTCCAGAGCCTGGTCTCTTTTCTGCTGTTCCCAGGTACGGCTGTCTGTCAGCTTCAGCGTCCCGTTATTCTGGCTGACCTCAAAATAATCTCTCCCATTGCGGCCGCTCATATGAATGTCACTGCCTTCTTCTCCTGCGTAAATGCGGACTACCGCAAAATTCAGATCCAGCTCCAGCCGGTCCGTGTCCCCCGCTGAAAAACTGTCCTCAAAGGTATCCAGCCCGTCTCCCGACGGAGCCTGAAGCTGTCCGGCGGCTGAGGCTCCATCCCAGCCATGGTGTTCCCTGTTTCCATGCTCCCAGGCATCCTCCCAGTCGTGCTCCCAGTCATCTACCCACTGGTCTACGCTGTCCTCCACATCATCTGACCAGTCTTCCACATTGTCCTCCAGATTATCTGACCAGTCTTCCGCGCTGTCTTCCAGGTCCTCCGACCAGGCATCCAGACGGTCTGTCCGCCTCTCCAGCCAGCGGAAGATACTTCCTTCATAATGAGCAAGGTTCAGAAACTGTCCGGGTCTGGCTCCCATAGCCATTCCCACGCCTATTCCGGCCACGCCTATAACGGCAAGAGCCGCCGCCAGAATCAGGCAAAATTTTATAAATCTCTTCATTTTCCCGCACCTGCCTTTCTGAAGGGATAGCTAATCAGTCCTACAATTCCCCGGATAATCCAGGGGAGTACCTTGACGCAGCACCAAATCATAACCAGCGAAAGCAGGATTCCCAGAGCTGTCAGAAGGCAGCCCGTGCCTGCCAGCGCAATGCCCACGGCAGGCGTCGCAAATGCCTGCGCGACTCCGATTCCCGCCACAAAAAGCCCGGCCGCCAGAATCGCGAAGCCTGCTACGACGATTCCGATAAAGAGCGCTATTATTCCAGCCGCAAGACCGAGCACTCCTATCAGAATACCTCCGCCTACCGGCAGAATCACGGGCAGCAGCAAAATACAGAGGAGAACGATGGCCAGAATCTTCCAGAAGTTCGTGTCCTTCTTTCTGCCAGCACTCCTGCCGCTGTCTTCTCCGCCAGCCTGGCCGGCCGACAGCTCTCCGTCTTTTGATTCAAACCGGGTATCCCGGTATCCCTCTTCAGAAAACTCAGATGCCGCGTCCGAAAGCCCGGCCTTAATCTTCTGCGCCACCTGTTCCGGGCTTACCAGTTCCTCAATCACCTTCGCCTCGTTTTCTTCTCCGGCGTCATCAAAATAATCATTATAGTATTGAAGGGCCTCCTCCCGTTCACTCTCGGAAATATTCCACAGGAGCTTCTCCAGCCTTTCCATGAATTCCTTTCTGCTCATGTTCTTTCACTCCCCTCGAACAATTTCGATATCTTTGATGAATAAATTTTCCACTCGCTCATGTACAAATTGAGCTGGGCTGTTCCCGCGTCCGTAATCCGGTAATACCTGCGGTTTCTCCCCGCGTACTCCATATCGTATGTCTCCAGGCATCCATCCTTCTGGAGTCTGCGCAGAACCGGATACAGCGTAGATTCCGAGATATCAATGGCCTGCCTGACATCCTGCGTAATCTTGTATCCATAAGTTCCCTCGGCGTCGTGGGAAACAACAGCCAGCACGATTGCATCCAAGAGCGCGGCTCCCGTATTAAATACCATGCAATCCTCCCCTTACCGCTGTTTAGATAAGATTGTGTTCTATAATATTATATATTGTATAGTATTATAAGTTATTTATACTATATGATATATAATATATGATTGTCAATAGCATCAGACCGTATTTAAACAATTCTTAAGAATCTCTGTTTCCGGGCCGATTTCTGCGTGGGCGTAACGGCGGAAGATTTCTGCAGGCCGTTTGACCCGAACTGCCGGATTTCAGAAAAGGAAGGGAAAATTGCTTTCGAACAGAGAAATGATTCGGCATCTCACAGTTATACCTGATTACAGAGTAAGCGCTTTATAACCAACCGGATAGTCAAACTCCAACTTTTGTGAGATACTTCAGATACTTGGAGTAATTCACTTCCTATCCGGTTCTCGGAGTTGCAAAAGCTACGCTTTAATCTCACATCTTGAGTCGCTTTTGTTGTACCTGATTACTCCAAAATCTCACGTTGGAGGAGATGAATCAAGTGAGTACAACTTTAAATGATGAACATTGGTTAAATCTGATCACCCAGTGCAGATCCAGCGGGCTTACCGACCGCCAATGGTGCATAAAAAATGGGATCCCTGTCAGCACATTTTACTATCATGTCCGGACTTTGCGAAAAAAGGCCTGTGAGGTTCCGGAAGCAGTGGATGCTGTTGCGCAGAAACAGGAAGTCGTGCAGATCCCACTCTGGGAAATGGAACAGCATCCTTCAGATACCACAGCTTTACATACACCCTCGATCTGTCTGGAAATGCAGGGCATCCGTATTGAAATCCATGAACAGGCCGGGGCGGATGTGATCCGGAATACTCTTCTTGCCCTGCGGCAGCTTTGTTAGGTGAATTGTCCGGTGTGGCCAAATTTTTCCTTGTGACAGGCTACACTGACATGCGAAAAAGTATCGATGGCCTGATGGCAATCGTTCGGGATACCTATCAATTAGATCCTTACAGCAATTCCCTGTTCCTTTTCTGTGGCAGACGCTGTGACCGGATCAAAGCGCTTCATTTTGAAAAAGATGGATTCTGTCTCTATTATAAACGCTTAGATAATGGGCGGTTCCAATGGCCCCGGGATTCTTCCGAAGTAAGGAATCTTACCCGGCAGGAATACCGCTGGCTCTTAGAAGGGCTTTCCATTGATCAGCCCAAAGCAATCCGGCCTGCCGGGAGAAAGGATTTCTGACCTTTGTGCAAAAGGGAGAAATTTTTTCTTCCCCTTATGGGGCAGAAAAAACGCTGCGGATGAGTTATCCACATAACGATGGAACCGCCGGGAGATCGGGAGGATAACGGTTCCCATTTTTCCAGGGGTACCGTTTGCGTGTGGAAAACCCAACGTTCTTCATAGGGAATATCTCGCCAAAGCTATGTGTTTTCCACATTTTCCTTTCGTCAAAATGACGGCGGCAGTACGGCGGAGAATTCGCTTTTCTGCCGGATTTCCGGTATAATAGGAACCAGCAAAAAGAAAGGTGGTCCCTTAATGCCGCAGTCAGAAATGGAAGCGCTCATACAGCTTCAAAAAGAGACAATTGAATCCCTTCGTCAGCTGGTGGACAGCCAGCGCCGTACGATCGAGCAGATGGCCAGAAGCCATGAGGAGCAGACCGCACAGCTGAACCAGACGATCGCAAATCTCAATGAAACGGTCGAATATCTGAAGAAAAAGCTATTCGCATCTTCCAGTGAAAAAACAAAAAAGGATACCTTTCCCGGACAGATGGATCTGTTCAATGAGGCAGAAGCCGCTGCGGATCCTTCTGTCCCGGAACCGACTCTGGAAGAAGCTGTTGGTGGTTATCATCGTAAGGCAAAGAAACCAAAGGCCACCAGGGAAGAGATCCTTGCAGGGCTGCCTGTGATCGAAGTTCCCTGCACGGTAGCGGATGAGGACAGAAACTGTCCCTACTGCAATACCCCGATGGAAGTCATCGGAAAAAAGGTTGTCCGTGAAGAACTGCGGATCATCCCTGCAAAAGTGGAACGGGTCCAGTATGTCCAGGAAGTTCTTGGCTGTCCGGAATGTAAAAAAGACGGCGCTTCCGTTATCGTTGGGGCTGAAACACCAAGCCCCCTGCTCAAGCACAGCCTGGCATCTCCCTCCACGGTTGCTTACGTGATGTACCAGAAATATGTGAACAGCGTCCCGCTTTACCGCCAGGAGGCGGACTGGAAACAGCTTGGAGTGAAGCTTTCCAGGGCGACACTGGCGAACTGGGTCATCAAATGCGGCATAGATTATATGGAGCCGGTGTATGAACAGCTTCACCGGCATCTGCTGAAGAGGGACATCATCCATGCAGATGAAACACCCTGCCAGGTACTGAAGGAGGAAGGGAAAACGGCACAGTCCAAGTCCTATATGTGGCTGTATGGCTCCGGAAATGACGGGCTGCCGCCGATCCGTCTGTATGATTACCAGCCCAGCCGGGGCGGATACCATGCGGAAGAATTCCTGAAAGGATTCTCCGGGTACCTTACCTGTGATGGCTTCAGCGGTTACAATAAGCTGAAGGATGTCATCCGCTGCGGCTGCCTTGCCCATATGAGAAGGTACTGGTATGACGCACTTCCCGGGAAATCGAAGAAATCCCCGGATAAGACTCCGGCAGAGATCGGTTTCGATTACTGCAGCCAGTTAT